>JAGDZS010000051.1:0-516 GCA_049115595.1 Flavobacteriaceae bacterium | reverse complement strand
CCACAGAATAGCCAAACTGATCTCCATTGGCCTCTCCTAATAAATCATCACTAGGATATGATGCTGTAGTGACCGTCATTACAGCTCCATAACTTGTTCCTTCACTATTGGTTGCATAGGCTCTATAGTAATAGGTGGTTTCCTGATTAAGACCTGTTATGGTCTTGCTAAAGATTCCTATACCACTGCCATTGGTATCTTTGGTTACATCATTAGCTCCTATGGCGGGAGTTGTGTTGGTAAAAGAATAAACCACGCCTCTTTCTGTTACATTAAAAGCTCCTTGGTTTGTTACTTCTCCTCCTATGTTTGCTGTAGATGCTGTAAAAGAATTGGCAGCAAGAGTGTTTACCATGGGCTTTTTAGGGAAGGTATAGATTTTTACTTGTCCTGCGTCGGTTCCGTTGGTGTCATTCAGAGGAGCTCCAATGACAACAGTACTGGCATCTCCACTAATGCTTACCGATAAACTCAAAAAATCAACTATAGCCTCTCCAACAATACCTGAACCTACTT
>JAGDZS010000050.1:0-967 GCA_049115595.1 Flavobacteriaceae bacterium | reverse complement strand
TTTCTTCAATTTTTTTGGAAAAAAGTTTGTTTAAGAATTATATAAAGTAGTATCTTTGCGACCCGTTAGCGAGGAAGCATATATGCGGAGTTAGCGATAGTTCATTGAGTTTTAGGAGAGGGTAAAAAAAAGATTAAAAAAAAATTATTTTTTCATTGTGTATTTAAAAATAGTTTTTACATTTGCACCCGCTTTGAGAAACAAGTGTAGTTCATTAGAGATTTTGGAATAATTTAGAGGGATGTTGAATTAAGTTCAACACTAAAGATTAGCTAGTTCGATTCTAGCATTTCTACAAGATTTTGGTTTAGATTTTTGGTTGGTAAGACTGATTAAAGAAGAATCAAAGAGTTCATTGAAAATATTGAAATTGACAGCGTAAACAAAGAGTAGAATAACCATGTTTAACTTCGTTAAACAAAATTCTTTTGAAACTTATTCATACATATTATTAAAATATACAATGAAGAGTTTGATCCTGGCTCAGGATGANNGCGGCAGGCTTAACACATGCAAGTCGAGGGGTAACAGGGAAGCTTGCTTCCGCTGACGACCGGCGCACGGGTGCGTAACGCGTATAGAACCTACCTTTTACAGAGGGATAGCCTTTAGAAATGAAGATTAATACCTCATAGTATTTTAAATTGGCATCAATTAAAAATTAAAGATTTATCGGTAAAAGATGGCTATGCGTCCTATTAGCTAGATGGTAAGGTAACGGCTTACCATGGCAACGATAGGTAGGGGCCCTGAGAGGGGGATCCCCCACACTGGTACTGAGACACGGACCAGACTCCTACGGGAGGCAGCAGTGAGGAATATTGGGCAATGGAGGCAACTCTGACCCAGCCATGCCGCGTGAAGGAAGACGGCCCTATGGGTTGTAAACTTCTTTTATACAGGAAGAAACCTTTCCACGTGTGGAAAGCTGACGGTACTGTAAGAATAAGCACCGGCTAACTCCGTG
>JAGDZS010000049.1:0-383 GCA_049115595.1 Flavobacteriaceae bacterium | reverse complement strand
TGTCATTCCCGAGAAATCGGGAATCCATTTTTAATCGATTAATATATCATCATACCAATCCAAAGCAAGGTCATTCCAAATTCTATTCTCTTTTTCAATCAGTTCAATTTTCCATAACCTGTTCCATTTCTTTAATTGCTTCTCTCTTTGGATAGCCTCATTTACATCTTGAAAGGTTTCAAAATATACTAACATATTTACACCATATCTTTTAGCAAATCCTTTTTTGAGTCCCGTTTTGTGTTCATAAACTCTTCTATGTAAATCATTCGTCATTCCTATATACAGAGTCCCGTTCTTTTGACTTGCAAGAATATAAACATAGTATTGATGTCTCGTTTTCATAACAAATAATTTCTGGATTCCCGATTTCTCGGGAATGA
>JAGDZS010000048.1:0-3235 GCA_049115595.1 Flavobacteriaceae bacterium | reverse complement strand
AAAAACATACTGAAAATTACCCACTGTTAGGAGATTTAAAATCTCCTGATAAGGATGTCTTACGCCAAATCGAAAAAGATTTGGGCGGTTTTATAACACCATGATATAACATCAAATCTAAGATATTTTACAATGATAGATTTTAATACATACCTAGCCAGTATTGGGGAGCAAGATTGCTCAAAACAAAGACGTGGAGAGCTTTATCCCGAGTACAGAAGGCTATTAAAAAGGAACATCAAAATGCTGTTAGATTGAAGATAAAGCGTTTTGAATTGAGAGTACCTATGGGATTCTTTCAAAGAATAAAAAACGATGCAGAGGAACTCAAAATAAGCACACAAAAACTTATGCTAAAACTTGTAGAAAGCATCTACGATACCAGAGTTTACATTTTTATTTCTCATAGCCTATCAAAGCAGATTCGTTGGCAAATTAATAAGATAGGTACAAATATAAACATGACCTCTAGAGCTATTCAAACCCGTAAAAAAAATGAGGTTTATAGATCAGATATTGAGGCAATAAAGAAAGATTTCTTACGCCTAGAAAATTACTATTTGTCCTATTGTACACCTATAGATTTTGAATCGCTGTTAAGACGTGAGCATACTAAAAACCCTGAGTTTTTAAATCATGTAGAAATGATGATTTCTGCAATTCGTAGAGAAACTTCTAATCCTGAAAGTTATGCCACTGATTAAAGAATTAAAAAGCAGTAACAAGCCTTTCAAGGATATGATTCAATATTTTCTTGACGGTTCTGAAAAGAACGATATGCAAGTATTTTACAATACTGGACTAGCTGAAACGAAAGAACAGCTCACAAGAGCGTTTATCGAGAATAGCCAGTATAAAAATGCCAAATCTAAGAACCATAAGCATATTATCATTTCATTTTCGCCCTCTGATGAGAAAGCTATAAATGAAAACCCTGAACTATTAACGGACATTTTAGACCGTTATGTGAAGTTACGTGGCTACCATTTGGGAATGGGATTTTTTACTTTGCATAGACCGCCTAGCAAAGCAATTCATTGGCATGGCTTAGTCTCGACACATGAATACCATTCGTCCAAAAGTTTAAGAAACGAACTGTCTGATTTTGTTCAGCAGAACAAGGATTTGGAGCATTATCAGCAAGAGAAATGGGGTCATGTTTTACAAAAATCTATAGCCTATATAGATAAAGACAGACCGCAGGATAAAAAGCGTAAAAGAACTCCTAGAACCGATAATAGAGATTTTGTTATTCAAATTTACAACGAGGTTGCAGATAAGAGTTCTAGCCTTTCGGATTTCTATAAACGTATCGAGAAAGAACACCCAGAATTTACCCCTTATGAAACGAAACGAGGGGTTATTAATGGGTGCAAATACAAATCCTTGAAGTGGAGAGCTAGTACTCACATGGATAAGGAAAGGTATCAGATGTTACAGGACTTAGAACAGCTTAAAAACATCAGAGAAAAACAACAAAAAGAGCGAGGTAGAACTCGCTAGTATTCACATTTTAAAAATAAACATTATGACATTATATGAAAGATTATTTCAACCAAAGAAAAAACAGGGGCTGTATGGTTCAGCTTCCTACATGAGCGATAGAGAACTTCGTAGATATTTTCATAGAAAACCACTTGGTATTTCATTTGATAGCATAAAGCATTTAAAGCCAGAATTTACTACCCTAAATTCATTGGTTGTGGCTAGAACTGGTGATGGAAAAACTACCATGTTAAAGGGTAACATTTTACAAAAATCAGCAAAATATCCGCATACATTTTGGGCTGTGGATTTAGCATCTGAATTGTATAGAGACTGCCATAAGTGGATAGAAAAACAAGGAATGATTAACAAGGTCATTAACTTAGATGATGCTTCAAAATCACTCCGTTTTAACCCGCTTTTAGTGGCAAAAAATACTCCCAATGGAATTGAAGATTTAGCAAGTTTGTTAATTCAAGTTCAATATGAAGGAGCATCTGGAGGAGACCCTTTTTGGAAAGATGCAGGAGAGAATATTCTAATGCTTTTTTTTAGAGCAATTACAGCTGAAGGGCAAACTGAGCTTCCACAAACACTAGAATCAGCATATTCAATGTTGAATTGGGTAGGAGCTCAGAACGAAAGGCTCGATAAGTTCATTTTGACCCACCTTAGAGGGGATGAAAAAGCCAAAGACGAGTATAAAAGCTTGATAGCGAATGGTGACGGAAATAGTAAAATGCTACTTTCAGTTGTTAGTACAGCAAAATCTGCATTATCAAAAATAGTAAATAACAAGACTCTATGTGAGATTACTAGTAGTGATAATTTTGAACTGCATACGTTAAGACAAATTCCACAAGCAATTTGGATTCAGGTGTCGGAAACACGTTTAAGTAATTCTGGTGTCAAAGCAATGTTGAGTATTTTAAATACTTTTCTTTTTGCTCAATGTATATTGGATTCACCCAAAGATGGAGGAAATCAACTCGATATCCATTGTTATATAGATGAAGGAGGTGCTTATATCTGTAAAGGCTTGGATGTCCTTGTTTCACAAGTTAGAAAGCATAAAATTTCAATTCAACTATTCGTCCAAGATATACAGCAATTAAATATCTATGGAGCTTCTCAATCAAAGGTTCTGATTAGTAACTGTACTAATAAGATTTTCTTTGGTTCTGTATCTATTGAGAATGCTTCATTAGCATCTTCTTTAATTGGAGATGTAACTAAGGAAGTTTGTAATCGACCTGTTGGATTACCGCTTATTTCCACTCAAGAAATAAGAGACCTTCCTAAAAATGAAATGCTTTTTATTCATAAAAACAAGGCAACGATTTTAAAACTTCGTCCGTGGTATAAACAATGGAGATTAAAGAAAAAAACACAATTATAAACCGTAAAATTTTAAAGATATGTTACATTCAATATTAACCTTTTTAATAAATTTTTTCATCTACACAGCAGTACTGTGTATTTGGATAGCAATTATATTTGCAGTATTCAAAATTAAATCGAATAGATACCTTCCATTTGGATGGATTGAAATAGCGATAACGAAGATATTTAAGCCTCTGTTTATCTTATTAGGCAAAGGACTTCTATATCTTTCTAAAGTACTTTTAAAATGGATTTTATTCGCTTTAGAACAGCTATGGTATTTCCTTATAGAAATTATGAGAAAACTATTTGAATTACTTACCAATCCAAACGATTCGTAGTAAATAGTTTTCCACAAAAAAGAAAA
>JAGDZS010000047.1:0-1204 GCA_049115595.1 Flavobacteriaceae bacterium | reverse complement strand
TAACAGTACAGTCACGTCCTGATAGAATTCCATTATCCTTTGCACAGGAGCGATTATGGTTTTTAGATCGTTTAGATGGTAGTTCTAATTACCATATTCCTATAGTTTTAAAGTTAAAGGGTGAGGTAGATAGTATTGCTTTAGAGAGTTCATTGCGTAATATTTTGATTTCGCATGAAGTACTGCGTACTGTTATTTTAGAAGAAGAAGGAGTAGGATATCAACATGTATTGGAAGCGGCTGATTTTGTTGTTACGGGTCATGATGGAGTTCAACCAGAGGAATTATCTGATTACATAACTGATTTGGTTGAATCCTCGTTTGATCTGTCTTCAGATTATATGTTGCGAGCAGATTTGGTGAGTGTCTCAGAGACAGAACATGTTTTGGTCTGTGTGATGCATCACATTGCTTCAGATGGTTGGTCTACCCCAATATTTTTTCAAGAGTTTTTCACTCATTATACTCGATTGAGTCAAGGACTTCCATCAGAGGTTATTCCCGGCAGTATTCAATATGCAGATTATTCTATCTGGCAGCGTGGATATTTAAAGGATGCTGTTTTGGAAAAGAAGTTAGCATATTGGAAAGATTCTTTGGAAGATACAGGAGTTTTGACACTTCCTACAGATTATGCACGTCCAGCGGTACAGAGTTTTAAAGGATCATCCTATGGTTTTGCCTTAGATAAAGAAGTTGTATTGGGTTTACAAGAATTGACTTCTTCTACAGGTTCTAGCTTGTTTATAACTGTGTTGGGAATCTTCAATGTTTTTCTAAGTAAGTATAGTAGTCAGCGGGATATTTGTATAGGTACACCTGTTGCTAATCGAGGACAGCAAGAGATTGAGTCATTGATTGGATTTTTTGTAAACACATTGGCACTTCGTAATGAATTGGATTTAGAAGAGAGTTTTATCGACTTTTTATCTCGTGTTAAGGACAACACATTGAATGCATATGATCACCAGGATGTTCCTTTTGAGAAGGTAGTTGACGCATTGGAGTTAGATCGAGATTCTAGCCGTACACCATTGTTTCAGGTGATGTTATCCTTACAGAACAATCAGGGAGCATCTAGTGATGCTGAGTTAGGAGATCTTGAGTTGGAAGGACAATCTTTCGATTATGAATCTTCTAAGTATGATTTTGAGTTAAATATTATAGAACAAGAGAATGTAATATCCTTATCGTTTGAATATTG
>JAGDZS010000046.1:0-509 GCA_049115595.1 Flavobacteriaceae bacterium | reverse complement strand
TGAGACGGCATCTATCTATGCACTAGTTAGAGTGATTGACAAGTTAAAGTTAGGTTTCGCTTATGACATCACAACAACAGACATTACCACTGTAAATGACAATGGTTCGTTAGAGGTGATACTTAAATATCAGTTCTAATAGAAAAGAATATCTTTTATAAAATGCCTCAGTTTACTGAGGCATTTTTGTTTGTTAATTATTTAAATAGTTCATAAACCAAGGCCATTATAAAAGAGCTAGACAAAAAAAAGTATTGATGTAAATGGATTTGGTCTCTTTGTTTAGATGCTTTTTTTTAATATTTTTACAAAAAACTATATGATTGAGAAATAGTTGTTGTCGTATACTTAAAGGGTAACGATTTACTTTTCTCAATTTATTTTTAAAAAAACTGCAACCCCCATTGCATATTCAATTGGAATCTATATTAGTGCCCGTTAATATGAAATTAATATAAGTGTAAAACCTTATTATCAAACAAAGCTATTATGAAGAAAATTACTTTTCT
>JAGDZS010000045.1:0-694 GCA_049115595.1 Flavobacteriaceae bacterium | reverse complement strand
AACGGTTTTTTGGTATGAAATGTATGGCAAATCGGAGCGAGTCACATTCCACCGATGCCAAAGATAAATGCGAGCTACAAACTTTGCTTAACCTACTGACTGCCATATATTTTTATACCAAATGTTAGGCTTTGTTCTTTTCTACGAGTTTTCCATCAACTAATTTCACCAGTTTTCTAAGAGAAATGTTTGGGTCGGGTTCATTATACATAAAAGCTATGGCGAATTTGGTCATAAAGTATATAATAGGGAAGCAAGCAATTGTCACTATATAATTCAAAATGTTTTTTGGGTCATCAATAATTACAAGTAGTCCAACAACGAACACTACTGGAAATAAAAGAGCTAAACTCATTCCTATAAGAGCTTTTTTCATAGAGTCCGTTTTGATTATAATGTTCAACGTGGTCGATCCAGAATTTCCAGTTACCAAATCTCCATTAATTTCAATTGGAGGGCTTGTAACGGTTTTCAATTCTATTTTCTCGTCACTTACAGATCCATGAAATACATCATAGTTGTTTAAATGTTTCAGTTTAGGTTTTTTTGTTATTTGTCCATTTATCGTTTCGATAATCTGGGCTTTTGTATAGGGTGAAATAATCGTCGCTTCAAGCTTTTTCATTATTAATTATCTGATTGTCGTTGGTTTCGAATTTTCGATTCTGAGCAATTTTTAAAATAAAGCCTAACG
>JAGDZS010000044.1:0-1162 GCA_049115595.1 Flavobacteriaceae bacterium | reverse complement strand
AACGGTTTTTTGGTATGAAATGTATGGCACTTCAGAGCGAGTCACTTTCCGCCGATGCCAAAATTAGAGGCGAACTCCAAAATTTGCTTAACCCATTGACTGCCATATATTTTATACCAAATGTTGGCAAACGTTTTTATTTTATATTCATTCCAAAACACAAATAATTGCTATCGAAGTCAGCTTCTTCAATTTTGTTTGGCCTTCTAATTTTGATCCAATTACAATGCAACATGTTAAAAAAAGAATCATTCAGAAATATGTTTCTTGGCTCATTGATTTCTAAATAAAAGGAATTATCTATTCCGATAAAAGCGGATCTTTTGTCCTTGTCGAAATAGATTTCGGTTATTTCACTTTCGGTAGCAAAATCCGTCATTGGCTTGCCAAATAGCTGAATAGTTCCTTTAATGCCGACAAGATTTTCATTTAAATCTTCTAGTTGAAGTTTACGGAGGTCTGAATCCTTATTAAAATTTATGTCAACGAATTCATAAGGCTTTTTAGGGTCTTGCTTAACTTTTTCAAATTCCTTCCTTGCTTTTCTCAGCCTTAAATACGCTTTAATAAGTTTGAACATTTTGTGTCGATTGTTTTTAGACTCTACGAAATACTTCGGCTTCACCTGAACCGAAAATTCCAAAGTGTTTTTGGTTAGGTGAAAATCCATATGTCAAAGTGAAATTCTCAAGTCGCTCTAAACGGGTTAGCTTGAAGTTTTTCCAATATTCAGGTTGGTCATTACGATGTTTAAAGTTCCTAAGTCAAACAATCTGTTGTCCAAGTCCGAAGTGAAACGAATCTAAACTCCAGTCATCAGAAGTTAAATGATTCCCATTTCTACCTCTGAGTCCAAATACCTTTATATTTTGATTTAATTCATAAATCTTAAACTCCAAATTATCATCAGAGAACTTTGACATTGCAAAATTATCTTCATCTCTATTTTTTATTTCTATCTCTCTAGTTGTTGGGTTAGAAATTGAGTAACCATCAGCGGATAGAAGAAAAACCTTGTTGTCATTTGTCCACCCATTTGCTATGATTCCCGCAGCAGAAATCACAATTCTATTTCCCCAAGGTTCTTGAGGTTCTTCTAAATGGTCAAATGGACTATCTTTTGATTTCCTAAATAGCATTTTCTAATGTTTGCCAACGGTTT
>JAGDZS010000043.1:0-343 GCA_049115595.1 Flavobacteriaceae bacterium | reverse complement strand
CAGTAGATTACCCGAAGGATGTTACAGTTTTAGATTTATTCAAAAGCCAGGTTGCTTCAAATCCGAATAACATTGCCTTGGTTTATGAAAATCATAGTTTGAGTTATGGTGACTTAGACCATCGCTCAAGTGTACTAGCAAAAGAATTAACAAGTAAAGGAGTAAAGAAAGGCGATTTGGTAGCGATTAGTATGAATCGTTCTATGGAGATGATTGTAGGAATTCTTGGTATTTTAAAGAGCGGAGGAGCCTATGTTCCTATCGATCCATCATATCCAAAGGATCGAATTTCATATATATTAGAAGATACTTCTACACCAATATTGATTACTAACTCTTCAAC
>JAGDZS010000042.1:0-715 GCA_049115595.1 Flavobacteriaceae bacterium | reverse complement strand
TAATATCCTTATCGTTTGAATATTGTACAGATTTATTTTCAAGAAGTACCATAGAGCGAATGGCAGGTCATTTTGTTCATTTGACAAAAGAAATAGTAAGTGCTCCTAATAAAGTTATAGGTTCCTATGAGATGCTAACTTCAGCAGAACGTTTGGAGTTATTAGAAGGATTTAATGCTCCAGAAGTAAACTACCCGAAGGATGTTACAGTTTTGGATGTATTTAAAACACAAGTTGAATCTCATCCAGATCGAACAGCTTTGGTTTATGAAGATATTAGTTTGAGTTATGGCGATTTAGATCATCGCTCTAGTGTATTGGCAAAAGAATTAATAGACAAAGGAGTAAAGAAGGGAGATTTGGTAGCGATTTGTATGGATCGTTCTATGGATATGATTGTAGGAATATTCGGTATTTTAAAGAGCGGAGGAGCCTATGTGCCAATTGATCCATCTTATCCAAAAGATCGGATTTCATACATTTTAGAAGATACTTCTACATCAGTATTGATTACAAATAGTTCAACTATTGAATTATTAGATGTTGAAGATTCCTTAGAAGTGGTCACGCTAGATCTTCTGGATTTATCAGGAGAGTTGGGTGCTTATCAAGCACTAAAAATAAGAGGAGAAGATCTTGCTTATATTATTTATACTTCAGGGAGTACAGGACTTCCTAAAGGTGTAATGATAGAGCATCAAAGTTTATACGATTA
>JAGDZS010000041.1:0-441 GCA_049115595.1 Flavobacteriaceae bacterium | reverse complement strand
ATATTCAAGTTTTTAATGATTATTTTGAAATAACAAAAGAAGATACTGTATTACAACAAGCTAGTATTTCTTTTGATACTTCAATCGAAGAAATATTTCCAATAATAGCATCTGGAGGTATTCTTTTGGTGTCTAAAGAAAACAAAGATTTTGATTTATTACTAAGAGATTGTGAAAAGCATAATGTTAGTCTTTTAAGTACGAACCCTTATGTTGTTGGTTATTTGAATGAGTTTTCGAATAATTATAATTTATCAATTAGGAAATTAATAAGTGGAGGAGATATTTTAAAAAAGGAACAAATCAATCAACTTTTAGACAAGGAGTATGACATTTATAATACATATGGACCTACCGAGAGTACAGTATGTATTACCTATCATAAGGTTGAAGAGTTGACAAATTCAATACCTATTGGAAAACCGATAAGCAATAAGAGTG
>JAGDZS010000040.1:0-444 GCA_049115595.1 Flavobacteriaceae bacterium | reverse complement strand
ATATTCAAGTTTTTAATGATTATTTCGAAATAACAAAAGAAGATACTGTATTACAACAAGCTAGTATTTCCTTTGATACTTCAATCGAGGAAATATTTCCAATAATAGCATCTGGAGGTATTCTTTTGGTGTCTAAAGAAAACAAAGATTTTGATTTATTACTAAGAGATTGTGAAAAGCATAATGTTAGTCTTTTAAGTACGAACCCTTATGTTGTCGGTTATTTGAATGAATTTTCGAATAATTATAATTTATCAATTAGGAAATTAATAAGTGGAGGAGATGTTTTAAAAAAGGAACAAATCAATCAACTTTTAGACAAGGAGTATGACATTTATAATACATATGGACCTACCGAGAGTACAGTATGTATTACCTATCATAAGGTTGAAGAGTTGACAAATTCAATACCTATTGGGAAACCGATAAGCAATAAGAGTGTTT
>JAGDZS010000039.1:0-899 GCA_049115595.1 Flavobacteriaceae bacterium | reverse complement strand
CCTCGTATCTTCACCTGATCATCCTTCCTGCCAACAAACTCTATAGTACCATCTGATAACCAACGTACCAAATCGCCTGTACGGTACAGTAACTCTCCTTCCTTATAAGGGTTCTCTATAAATCGATCTTCGGTTTGATCGGGTAAATTGATATACCCTTTACTAACTCCTCGACCTCCTATATACAACTCTCCTAAAACTCCCTTTGGTAATAATTGCATTTGGTCATTTAGAACATATATAGTAGTATTAGAAATTGGCCTTCCTATAGAAACAACATCTCCTGATAAGTCTCCTTCAACTACCTGCTTCTCTATCGAAGTAATCGTTGTCTCTGTTGGTCCATACTTATTATAAAAATCATATGTCCCTACATATTTTTGAGCCAAAGAAACAGTACACTGCTCTCCTCCACTTACAATACGTCTTAAAAATGGATTCGATTCCAATTCTAAACTCGATAAAAATGATGGTGTCGCATGTAAATGTGTTACCTGATGTTCTTCTATGTAATCATTAAAGCTCTGGGGATCTAAAATCGTATCCATCCCTGCTAAAACTAATCTAGATCCACTGGATAAAGACAACCAAACTTGTTCCATCGAGGCATCAAAATAAATAGGAGAAAACTGTAGAATACGATCCGTAGCATCGACTCCTATAAAACTCTGCTGATGGGAAATATAATTAAATACAGAATCGTGAGTAACCATAACTCCCTTTGGAACTCCAGTACTCCCTGAAGTGTAAATGATATAAATTAAATCATCTGGACTAAAAACAACATCATCTATAACAACAGAATCTCTATAATCTAAAACATCCATGTTTAAAGTAGATGTCTTTTGGCTTTCAATAGATTCCGATCCAGATACTAATAAAGTAGACGCCTTACAGTC
>JAGDZS010000038.1:0-402 GCA_049115595.1 Flavobacteriaceae bacterium | reverse complement strand
GAAGTTTGTTTCACATCCTTTTAAGGTAGGGGAGCGAATGTACCGCACGGGCGATTTAGGACGTTGGTCATCAGATGGTACTATAGAGTTTATCGGAAGGAAGGATGACCAGGTTAAGATCCGTGGACATCGAATAGAGTTAGGTGAGATAGAGAGCTGTTTGTCTGAATTGGAAGGTGTTAATCAGAGTGTAGTTTTAGTAAAAGAGAAGGGAGCGAGTAAGCATTTAGTTGCCTATATCGATGGACTAGCGACTTTAGATAAAACCTTATTAGAAGAAAGTTTAAAGGCATTACTTCCAGATTATATGGTTCCTAGGATTTATGTCATTGTCGATGGTTTTAAATTAACCAGCAATGGTAAGATTGATAAGAAGGCATTACCAGAGCCAGCGTTGGAGGA
>JAGDZS010000037.1:0-1020 GCA_049115595.1 Flavobacteriaceae bacterium | reverse complement strand
CTAACTCTTCAACTATTGAATCATTAGATTTAAAAGATTCCTTAGAAGTATTCACGTTAGATCTTATGGATTTATCTGTTGCTTTGGAAGATTATCAAACCTTAGAATTAACGGGAGAAGATTTAGCCTATGTGATTTATACCTCAGGTAGTACAGGTTTGTCAAAAGGTACTTTAATTCCTCATAAAGGGATTGTGAGACTTCATGATTGGTCTAGTTCAACCCTTTCAGATTCACATAAATTTTTACAGCTATCATCAATTTCTTTTGATGCAGCAACATTTGAAATTTGGTGCCCACTATTAAGTGGAGGAGAATTAGTTTTATATCCTGATGGTGAATTGGACTTAACAGCTGTAAATTCTCTGATCAAGAAAGAATCAATAGATACAGTTTGGTTTACCTCAGCGTTATTTGATCAATGGTCAAATGAAGATTTAAAAGGACTCTCTCTTCGTTATATACTTTCAGGAGGAGATGTTGTTAGTTTCAAGACAGTTTCTACTGTTTATTCTCAGCTTCCTGGTGTGCGTATTTTCAATGGATATGGACCTACAGAGAACACAACATTTACATGTTGTTATGAGATTCCATCATCAGATTTTGATACTAGAAGATCGATTCCTATCGGAAAACCTATCAATGGTACCGAGGTTTATGTACTTAATAAAGAATTAAATCTTGTTCCTATTAATGCTATAGGAGAATTGTACACGAGTGGATTGGGATTATTTAAAGGTTATTTGAATAATGAAGCATTAACGAAAGAGAAATTAATTGATCATCCTTATAAGCCAGGAGAGTTACTATATGGTACAGGAGATTTGGTGCGTTGGCTATCAGATGGTACTATAGAGTTTGTTGGAAGGAAGGATGATCAGATAAAGATACGAGGTTATCGTATTGAGTTGGGCGAGATCGAGAGTTGTTTATCAGCACAAGAAGGCGTTAGCCAGAGTGTTGTCTTGGTAAAAGAAAAAGGAGCTAGTAAGCATTTGGTTGCCTATGTAGATGGTTCAA
>JAGDZS010000036.1:0-1634 GCA_049115595.1 Flavobacteriaceae bacterium | reverse complement strand
TTGGTTGCCTATGTAGATGGTTCAACATCATTAGATAAGGCATCATTGGAGCCAGGCTTAAAATCCTTATTACCTGATTATATGGTTCCTAGGATTTATGTATTTGTAGAAGGTTTTAAGTTAACGAGCAATGGGAAGATAGATAAAAAGGCATTACCAGAGCCAAAGTTAGAAGACTATAATGTATCGGAGTATATCGCGCCTGAGACAAATTTAGAGCGAGAATTGGTTGCTATTTGGGTAGAAATTTTAGGATTGGAACGTGTTGGAGTTACCGATAATTTCTTTGCCTTGGGAGGTCATTCATTATTAGCAATACGTTTGGCTTCTAGTATCCGTAGTGTTTTTGGAGTAGAGTTTTCAGTAAAAATGATTTTCACTCATCCAACAATATCATTGATGAGTCAGGAGTTTTCTAATCTAGAGAGAACATCTATTCCTTTATTGACGGCGCAGGTACGTCCAGAAAGAATTCCATTATCCTTTGCACAAGAACGATTATGGTTTTTAGATGAATTGGGAGGTAGTTCTAACTACCATATTCCTATTGTTTTAAAGTTAAAGGGAGAGGTAGATAGTATTGTTTTAGAGAATTCATTGCGTAATATTTTAATTTCTCATGAGGCATTACGTACCGTTATTTTAGAAGAAGAAGGAGTTGGATATCAGCGTGTATTGGAAGTAGATGATTTTGTTGTCTCCCACTATAAAGAAGTTACAGAGCAAGCGTTATCTAGTTATATAACAGACTTGGTAGAAGTTTCGTTTGATCTGTCTTCAGATTATATGTTGAGAGCAGATTTGGTGAGTGTCTCAGAGACAGAACATGTTTTGGTCTGTGTGATGCATCACATTGCTTCCGATGGTTGGTCGGCACCTATATTTCTAAAAGAATTTTCTACTCATTATACCCGATTGAGTCAAGGACTTTTATCAGAGGTTATTCCTAGCAGTATTCAATATGCAGATTATTCTATCTGGCAGCGTGGATATTTAAAGGATGCTGTTTTGGAAAAGAAGTTAGCATATTGGAAAGATTCTTTGGAAGATACAGGAGTTTTGTCATTACCTACAGATTATGCACGACCATCCGTACAAAGCTTTAAAGGGTCATCTTATGACTTGATATTAGAAGAGGAAATTGCGTTAGGACTACAAGAATTGACTTCTTCTACAGGTTCTAGCTTGTTTATAACTGTGTTGGGAATCTTCAATGTTTTTCTAAGTAAGTATAGTAGTCAGCGAGATATTTGTATAGGTACACCTGTTGCTAATCGAGGACAGCAAGAGATTGAGTCATTGATTGGATTTTTTGTAAACACATTGGCGCTTCGTAATGAATTGGATTTTGAAGAGCAATTCATAGATTTCTTATCTCGTGTTAAGGATAATACCTTAGAAGCATATGACCATCAAGATGTCCCTTTTGAGAAGGTGGTTAACACCTTAGATTTAGATCGAGACTCTAGTCGTACACCATTATTTCAGGTGATGTTATCCTTACAGAACAATCAAGGAATATCTGGCAGTTTTGAGCTAGGAGATCTTGAGTTGGCTGGACAATCTTTCGAATATGAATCTTCTAAGTACGATTTGACACTTAATGTATCTGAAGGAGAAGGTTTAATATCCCT
>JAGDZS010000035.1:0-2057 GCA_049115595.1 Flavobacteriaceae bacterium | reverse complement strand
CTAAAATGCTAAGCATTTGGCAAGGTGTATTAGAGGTTGAAGATATTAAACCAGATGATGATTTCTTCGAACTAGGCGGTCATTCTTTATTAGGAACACATATCATTAATGATGTAAAGGAATCTTTTGGAGTAGAATTGACTTTGGGCGATCTTTTTAGTGAGAGTTCAGTTAGCAAACTTACAAGTTTTGTCACTCAACAACTTTCTAATGCAGAAGAAGAGGTTTCCATAGAANNGCGGTCATTCTTTATTAGGAACACACATAATCAATGATGTAAAGAAATCCCTTGGAATTGAATTGAATTTAGGGGATCTCTTTAGCGAGAGTTCTGTGCGAAAATTGGTTGGATTTATTGAAAATAGAAAAATTTTAAAGTAATTTAAAACACAGAAGATTGAACTCAAAAGAAAACATTGGAGAGTCTAGAATTCCTTTATCTTTTGCCCAAGAAGGATTATGGGTAGTCGAAAAAGTTTTTGGAAGTTTGCATTATCATATTCCTTTAATATTTTCTGTAAATGGAGTATTAGATTTGGAGGTATTAGAACATGCCTGCCAATCAATTTTAGCTAGGCATATATCACTTAGAACTACTTTTAAACAAGATATTGATGGGCAAGTATTTCAGGAAACTCTTGACTCAAATTCTTGGAGATTAAATTATTCTGAAGAATTAATAGGGAAAGAAGAAAAAGACATACAAGACTATATTGATGTTTTAAAATTGAAGCCTTTTAATCTTGAAGAAGATTTTTTACTGCGTTCTTGGGTTCTTAAGACGGGGTCAAACTCTTTTAAGTTGGTTTTTATAATGCATCATATTGCTTTTGATGGTTGGTCTGCTCACATATTTTCTCATGAATTGAAGGCGTTTTACAATTCAAGATTAAGAACTATTCCCGCCCCATTAAAAGAATTAAAGTATAGTTATTCCGATTATGCTATTTCTCAAAGGCAAGATCCTTTCCAAAAAAAAGTAGCTGATAAAATAGGATACTGGGAGAAGAAACTAGATGGACTGTCAACATTGGACTTTCCAACTGATTTTTTGCGACCATCTATTCAAAGCTATAAGGGAAACAATTATGTGTTTGAAATAGACCCTATAGATACCAACCGTATTAAGGTATTAGCCAAGGAACATAAAGTTACACCGTATATGGTGCTTTTAAGTATTTTTAATGTATTCCTTTACAAATATACTGGCCAGGAAGATATTGCTATAGGCACACCTGTTGCCAATAGGAATAGTGTAAATGAGCAAGAGATTATTGGCTTTTTTGTAAACTCTTTAGTAATTAGAAATGATTTATCGAAGACGTTACCTTTCATAGAATTGCTTAATAGTGTTAAGAAAACTGTTTTAGATGCGTACAGACATCAGGAGGTCCCTTTTGATTCTGTTGTGCGAAAATTGAATACGCCTTTAGATAATAGTCGTTCTGCATTATTTCAAATTATGTTTGCAATGCAAACAAATGTAGGGATTTCTTCAATTGAATTAGGAGATACAATCTTGGATATGGATGCCCTAGATTATAATACTTCGAAGTACGATTTTACTTTCAGCATCACTGGAAAAGCTAATAAATATGAAGTATACTTAGAGTATTGTACTGATCTATTTAAGGAAGAAACTATTATAACTATTTCGAAGCATTTTAGATCATTAGTAAATACAATACTTACAAACCCTTTACTAGCAATTAATGATTACAAACTGATATCAGAAGAAGAGAAAGATGAGTTACTAGTAACATTAAACAATACAGGGGTAGATTATCCGAAGGATGTAACGATTTTGGATTTGTTCAAAACACAAGTTACTTCAAACCCAGAGAGTATTGCCTTGGTTTATGAAGATCATAGTTTGAGTTATGGTGACTTAGACCATCGATCAAGTGTACTAGCAAAAGAGTTAATAGACAAAGGAGTAAAGAAAGGCGATTTAGTACCGATCTGTATGGATCGTTCTATGGAGATGATTGTAGGAATCCTTGGTGTTTTAAAGAGTGGTGGGGCCTATGTTCCTATTGATCCTATGTTTCCAGAGG
>JAGDZS010000034.1:0-447 GCA_049115595.1 Flavobacteriaceae bacterium | reverse complement strand
ATCGTATGGCCAATAATGAATGACCTCCCAAGGCAAAGAAATTATCCTTCACTCCCACACGTTCCAAGCCTAATAGCTCCATCCAAATAGCAGCCAACTCTTGCTCTAATTCTGTCTCAGGTGCTACATATTCTGTCACACTATAATCTTCCATCGCTGGCTCTGGCAATGACTTCTTATCAATCTTTCCATTGCTCGTTAACTTAAAGCCATCGACAATGACATAAATTCTAGGAACCATATACTCTGGAAGTAATGTCTTCAAATCTTCTTCCAATGATGCCTTATCTAATGATGTTGAACCATCTATGTAGGCAACCAAATGCTTACTCGATCCTTTTTCTTTTACCAAGACCACGCTTTGGTTAACACCTTCTAGTGTTGATAAACAACTCTCTATCTCTCCTAACTCTATTCGATAACCTCGTATCTTCACCTGATCATCCT
>JAGDZS010000033.1:0-3334 GCA_049115595.1 Flavobacteriaceae bacterium | reverse complement strand
AGGATGATCAGGTGAAGATACGAGGATATCGAATAGAGTTAGGTGAGATTGAGAGTTGTTTATCTGGTTTGGAAGGAGTTCAACAGAGTGCTGTTATAGTAAAAGGAAAGAGAGATAGTAAACACTTAATAGCCTATGTTTCTTGTTCAGACCTTATTGATAAAGATTCCTTAGAAGAAAGTTTAAAGGCACTACTTCCAGATTATATGGTTCCTCGGATCTATGTATTTGTAGACGGTTTTAAATTGAACAGCAGTGGTAAAATCGATAAGATAAATTTACCAACTCCTGGGTTGGAAGATTATAGTGTGACAGAATATGTAGCACCAGAAACAGACTTAGAAAAAGATTTAACGAAGGTATGGATGGATGTTTTAGGTTTGGAAAGAGTCGGAACTACAGATAATTTCTTTGCCTTAGGAGGACATTCTTTATTAGCAATGAAGCTTGTTACTAAAATTGAATCTGAGATAAATATGAAATTAAAAATAAAAACAATTTATCTATACCCAACAATAAAAGAGTTATCAGAAATTCTGCAAACTCAAGTTGATAGTATTATTGATTTAACATCAAGTGAAGATATTAACGAGGAAGATTTTATTTAAATAATTCGAATAGATTAAAGATCATAAGAATGAAGATAGTTGATATAATTAATTTGTGTAAAGAAAAAGGAGTTCGCTTTTTTTTGAAAGATGGCAGGTTGGGTATTAAGGATAAGAATACATTGAACCTATCTCCTAATTTTCTACAATTAATTAAAGATAACAAAAAGGATATTATAGATTTTCTAGAGAATGAGTTAAACGATATCAAGTCAAATTTTGCCTTAAGTGAAGAGCAAATAATTCCTCAATCGCGTCCCAATAGAATTCCCTTATCCTTTGCTCAAGAGGGGTTATGGTTTTTAGATAAATTAGTAGGAAGTTCTAATTATCATATTCCTATTGTTTTAAAATTAAAAGGGAATGTAGATATCGTTTCATTAGATAGCTCATTGCGTAATATTTTGATTTCTCATGAAGTATTGCGAACTGTTATTTTAGAAGAGTCAGGTGTTGGTTATCAACATGTTTTAGAAGTAGATGATTTTGTTATTTCTCGTCATGATGGGATTAAAAAGGATGTGTTATCTAATTATATAACCGATTTAGTCGAAGTTTCATTTGATTTGTCTTCAGATTATATGTTACGAGCAGATTTGGTAAGTATTTCAGATAATGAACATGTTCTGGTCTGTGTGATGCATCATATTGCTTCCGACGGATGGTCTATACCTCTATTTTTTCAAGAATTTTCGACCCATTACACACGGTTGAGTCAAGGGTTTTCATCAGAAGCAGTCACAAATCCTATTCAATATGCAGATTATTCTATTTGGCAACGCGGATATTTAAAGGATGCTGTTTTAGAAAAGAAATTAGCGTATTGGAAGAATTCTTTGGAAGGTACAGGAGCTTTGACACTTCCTACGGATTATATACGCCCACCGGTACAGAGTTTTAAGGGATCATCATATGATTTTATATTAGAACAAGAAGTTGCATCGAGCCTACAAGAGTTGACTTCTTCTACAGGTTCTAGCTTGTTTATAACTGTGTTGGGAATCTTCAATGTTTTTCTAAGCAGGTATAGTGGTCAGCAAGATATTTGTATAGGTACACCTGTTGCTAATCGAGGACAGCAAGAGGTTGAATCATTGATTGGATTTTTTGTAAACACATTGGCACTTCGTAATGAGTTAGATTATCAAGAAAGTTTTATTGACTTTATTTCACGTGTTAAGGATAAGACATTGGAAGCTTATGATCACCAAGATGTACCTTTTGAGAAGGTGGTTAATTCTTTGAGTTTAGATCGAGATTCTAGTCGTACACCATTGTTTCAGGTGATGTTGTCGTTACAAAACAACCAAGGAATATCTGGCAGTATTGAATTAGGAGGCCTTGAATTGGCTGGTCAATCTTTCGAATATGGAGTTTCTAAGTACGATTTGACACTTAATGTATCTGAAGGAGAAGGTTTAATATCCTTATCGTTTGAATATTGTACAGATTTATTTTTGAAAAGTACCATAAAGCAAATGGCAGGTCATCTTGTTCATTTGACTAAAGAAATAGTAAATGCTCCCAATAAAGTTATAGGTTCATACCAAATGCTAACTTCTACGGAACGGTTAGAATTATTAGAAGAATTTAATGCTCCAGAAGTAAACTACCCGAAAGATGTTACGGTTTTAGATTTATTTAAAAGTCAAGTTGCTTCAAACCCAGAGAACATTGCTTTGGTTTATGAAGATCATAGTCTGAGTTATGGGGATTTAGATCATCGCTCTAGTGTATTGGCAAAAGAATTAATAGACAAAGGAGTAAAGAAAGGCGATTTGGTAGCGATTTGTATGGATCGTTCTATGGAGATGATTGTAGGAATACTTTCGATTTTAAAAAGTGGAGGAGCTTATGTTCCTATTGATCCATCTTATCCAAAAGATCGGATTTCATACATTCTAGAAGATACTTCTACATCGATATTAATTACTAATTCTTCAACTATTGAATCATTAGATTTAAAAGATTCCTTAGAAGTATTAACGATAGATCTTATGGATTTATCTGTTGGTTTGGAAAATTATAATGTACTGGAATTAAAAGGAGAAGATCTTGCTTATGTGATCTATACCTCAGGGAGTACAGGTTTTCCTAAAGGAGTGATGATAGAGCATAACTCTTTATATGAAACGCTTGAAGAAGAATATTCTATACTTGAAATTAAAGGAGATATCCGTACATGTTTGTTAACAAATTTTGTTTTTGACGTGTCTGTTTTAGAAATAAACCTTGCTCTGTGTTATGGGGGAACAATAGTAATTCCTAATCAAGATTCGTTATTGGATAAGAAAAAGATACTGAACTTATTTGACAGTCAAAAAGTAAATATACTTCAAGGAACTCCTTCATTTTTAGATGGTGTTTTATATAGTGATAAGGAACAACTCTCTTGGGTTGAACAGATATGTGTTGGAGGAGACTCTTTGACGAGTACTACCTTCTCAAGATTGAAAAAAATGTTTCCCAATGCGTCTATTAATAATCATTATGGTCCTACGGAAATTACAATTGATGCTTTAGTTCATAGAAATATAAAAGAACTAACGAGAAATATAGTAGGAAAACCGATAAGCAATAAGAGTGTTTATATTTTAGATGCTGGATTGAATTTATTACCAGTAGGCGTTGTTGGAGAGATTTGTGTATCTGGTATTGGTTTATCTCGTGGTTATTTGAATAATGAAGAGTTAACCAAAGAGAAGTTTGTTTCACATCCTTTTAAG
>JAGDZS010000032.1:0-766 GCA_049115595.1 Flavobacteriaceae bacterium | reverse complement strand
GTACGATACATATGTGAATCATGATCGCCAAGTGAATAAGGATTCTTTGGAAAACGAGCTTCTGTTAACTCTGGTAAATTCAAATATCCTCGAGCCAAACCAGAACCAATCACATACAACTCTCCCTTTATTCCTCTAGGTAATAAGTTCATCGAGTCGTCCAAAATAAAACAACCCAAAGTAGGTATAGGAACTCCAATATTACTAACATTACTTAAGATCTCTTCTGCTCCTATTTCTTTATAAGTAACATGAACTGTGGTCTCTGTAATTCCATACATATTGATAAATCGAGTCTGATCATAACGCTCCTTCCATCCCTTTAACATCGATGGACTCAACGCCTCTCCTCCAAAAATAACATAGCGAACCTCTAATGATTTGTCCTGTTCTAAAACAATCTCCTGCAAGACATTAAATGCCGAAGGGGTCTGATTTAAAATCGTGACACCGTTGTCTCTTAATAATCCTGAAAATAAATAAGGATCCTTCGTATAACTTTGAGGGACTACTACTAATTTACCTCCAAACAGCAAAGCTCCATACATCTCCCATATCGAAAAATCGAAACTGAATGAATGGAACATACACCAAACATCGGAAGAAGTAAAATCGAATAAATCTTCATCATTAAAAAACAAACGAACTGCATTTCTATGTTCCAACAAGACTCCCTTAGGACGACCTGTTGTTCCTGAGGTATAGATAACATACATTAAGTCATCACTACTGATCTCTACTGAGAGATCTATAGACTCCTTAAAAG
>JAGDZS010000031.1:4314-4453 GCA_049115595.1 Flavobacteriaceae bacterium | reverse complement strand
TATACCTCAGGTAGTACAGGGCGTCCAAAAGGAGTCCTTACAGGACATGATGGATTGATTAATTTATGTTTTTGGCATCAAAGAGTTTATGAGATGGAATCTTCAAGTAGAAGCCTTCTTATTTCAGGAGAAGGGTTTG
>JAGDZS010000031.1:0-4299 GCA_049115595.1 Flavobacteriaceae bacterium | reverse complement strand
TCAGGTTCAAGCCTTCATGTTATTAATAATGATCAACGATTAGATATTGAATATTTGATCAATTATATCAATACACAAAATATCACACACAGTTACTTGCCTCCAGTTTTATATAATTCAATAACACATTTTGAAGAAGCGACTATAGAGACTGAAATCAAATTTCTAGTAGGAGGTGAGGCGTTAAATGTTGATAAACACTTAGATAAAGTCTCATTATACAATAACTATGGACCAAGTGAGAGTAGCGTAGTTAGTAGTTATACTTATGTATCCAAAGAAGATTCAGGCCTTATCTCAATAGGGAAGCCTATAGATAATGTTCAATTGTACATTTTAGATTCAGAATTGAATTTATTGCCATTTGGTGTTGTAGGAGAAATTTGTGTATCAGGAAAAGGGTTGTCTCGCGGTTATTTAAACAATGAAACCTTAACCAAAGAGAAGTTTGTTCCACATCCATTTAATAACGGACAACGTTTGTACAGAACTGGAGATTTAGGCCGCTGGTCATCGGATGGTGCTATAGAATTTATAGGACGTGTTGACGATCAGGTTAAGATAAGAGGTTATCGAATAGAGCTAGGTGAGATCGAAAGTTGTTTATCCGGATTAGAGGGTGTTCGTCAAAGTGTAGTCTTGGTAAAGGAAAAAGAAAATAATAAATATTTGGTGGCTTATGTGTCCTGCTCAGATGCTTTAGATAAGGGATTACTAGAAGAAAGTTTAAAGGCACTACTTCCAGATTATATGGTTCCTCGGATCTATGTATTTGTAGACGGTTTTAAGTTGACCAACAATGGTAAAATAGATAAAGTGAATTTACCAACTCCAGAGTTGGAAGATTTAAATGAATTGGAGTATGTGGCACCCGAAACAGACTTAGAAAAAGATTTAGCTGAGATTTGGATGAATGTTTTAGGTGTGGAAAGAGTAGGAATTACAGATAATTTCTTTGCCTTAGGAGGGAATTCTCTTATGGTGTTTAATTTGTCATCAAAAATGCAACCCATCTTTAGATTAAAAATTCTTTTTGCAACCATATATTCATATCCAACGATTTCGGAATTGATTAGATATATGAAGCTTTTTGAAGATGAAGGTGTTGAGGATGATGGACAAACTGAAATTATTGAAATTTAATTTGCTTAAAGACTTTGACTGATTGTTCAGTTAGATTTAATTATAAAAAAAAAAGTGTGCTATTAATGAAAGATTATAAAGTATTAGATATTATCGAGCTGGCAAAAGAGAAAAAAGTAGCACTCTTTGTTGAAAGTGGTAACCTAAAACTAAAGAAAAGCAAGGATACAATTATCTCTAAGGAATTTTTAGGATTACTAAAAACTCATAAGGAAGAGTTAATTCGGTTTTTTGAGAGTCAATCTGAACTTAATTTAGCTCAAACGGGTAATATCACAAGAAGGAGAGCTAGTCAAGAATTGATTCCCTTGTCATTCTCTCAAGAAAGGCTATGGTTTTTAGATCAATTACAAGGAAGCGAAAATTATCATATCCCTATTGTTTTTAGAGTAAAGGGTGACTTCAAACTTAAATTAGCAGAACAATCTTTAGAGTTAATATTACGAAGACATGAAGTCCTTAGGACGGTAATAAAAGAAGAAGAAGGAATAGGCTATCAACATGTTATTAAAAGCGAAAATTTTAAACTTAATTTTCATGAAAATATAGCAGAAAAAGAACTTTCTAATGTCATTGAAGAAATAGTAATTCTACCGTTTGACCTTACTTCTGATTATATGCTACGTGCTGATGTTATCGATTTAGAAGGTGGTGAGTGTATATTATTATTGGTAATGCATCATATTGCTGCAGATGGATGGTCTATCCCTATATTCTTTGAAGAGTTTAGAGAGAATTATTCATTACTAAATGAAGGTAAGGATTTAACAATAAACACTCTGCCTGTTCAGTATTCGGATTACAGCATATGGCAAAGAGAATACCTACAAGGTGATGTTCTTTCAAATAAAGTAAATTATTGGAAAAAACAACTAAAGGGAGTTAGTCCTTTAAACTTGCCTATTGATTTTACTCGTTCTGGAGTACAAAGTTTTAAAGGGTCAACAGTTTCTCAAACTCTAGATAAAAAGACTAGTGAGATACTGATTGAGTTAGGAAAAGAGATGGAGACGAGTCTTTTCACAATCGTGTTAGCAGTCTATAATATCTTTTTATCAAAATATAGCGGTCAAAATGATATTTGCGTTGGAATTCCTGTTGCAAATAGAAGTGAAAAAGAAACCCAAGATTTAATAGGTTTCTTTACCAATACACTAGCAATAAGAAGTGGAATAGATAAGAAGAAAAGCTTTAAGGATTACCTTATCGAATTAAAGAAAAACACTTTAGAGGCATATAATTATCAAGATGTTCCTTTTGATAAGGTTGTTAATTCCTTGGATCTAGATAGAGATCCTAGTAGAAGCATCTTATTTCAGGTAATGTTTTCTTTACAAGAAAATGAAAAATCTGCGAGTGTAAAATTTGGAGAAAATGAGTTCTTTGAACAGCCTTTTGATTATCATATTTCTAAATATGACCTTACACTTAATGTTACCAAAGAGAACGGAGCATTTTTATTAGATTTTGAATATTGTACAGATTTATTCAAGCGTTCCACTATTGAACGAATGGTTTCTCATTTTATTGGTTTAACAAAAAGTATGTTAGATACTCCTGATAGAAGTATACAGGATTATGAGATAATGACTTCGTCGGAACAGGAGAATTTATTAAAAGGGTTTAATGAGACAGAATTCATTTACGACGAAAAACAGACACTAATAGATCTATTTGAAAACAGCGTAAGTGAATTTCCAGACAATATAGCTTTAGTTCATGATAATTCAAGTATAACCTATAAAGACCTAAGCGAGAAAGTAAATAAGTTTGCACATTACCTTCTAGAATCAGGGCTAAATAAAGGAGATGTTGTTGGATTAATAATGGATAGGTCTGTTGAAATGATTGTTTCAATTCTAGGGGTAATAAGAGCCAGAGGAACGTATCTCCCCATAGATAAGGAGTTCCCAATTAGTCGGATAGATTATATGTTGGAAGACAGTGAAGCTTCCATTTTAATATACAATACTAAAGATTTAGATACGATTTCTTTTTTAGGACAAAGAGTAGATTTTGATCTGATCGATTTTTCACGCTACCCAGTTTCAAAGCCTAAACAAGATATTCAACTTGATGATATTTGTTATATTATCTATACTTCAGGATCTACAGGAAAGCCAAAAGGAGTCCTTACTTCTCATAGGAATATTATACGCCTTGTTGATTCAACGAATTATATTTCAATAATCCCTGAAGATATTATTTTACAATTATCCAATTACGCTTTTGATGGATCAGTATTTGATATTTTTGGAGCCTTACTCAATGGCGCCAAACTTATATTAATCGATAGAGATAAATTACTGGATATTAATGTTTTGTCAAAGATGATTCAAGAGAGCAAAGTTTCTGTTTTCTTTGTTACAACAGCTTTATTAAATGCGATCATCGATGTGGATTTGAGTTGTTTATCTAGTTGTAAAAAAATTCTTTTTGGAGGAGAGAAGGTTTCATTTAATCATATAGAAAAAGCGTTTGAATTTCTAGGTCCAAATAAGTTAGTTCATGTTTATGGACCAACTGAAAGTACTGTTTTCTCTACTTTTCATCCAGTTAATATTTTAGATAAGAATCGTGAAACGATTCCAATTGGGAAGCCTATAACAAATACATCAGCATTTATTGTAAATAGTTGTTTTCAACTTCAACCTGCAGGAATAGAAGGTGAGTTATGGATATCAGGAGATTGTTTATCTCAAGGTTATTTAAATAATGAAGAACTAACCAACGAAAAATTTATTAAAGGCAAAGATATTTCTTGGGCTTCAGAAAATATCAAAAGATTTTATCGTACTGGCGATTTATGTCGTTGGCTTTCAGATGGTACAATAGAGTTTGTTGGACGTATAGACGACCAGGTTAAGATCCGTGGATATCGAATAGAGTTAGGAGAGATAGAGAGTTGTTTATCAAGCTTAGAAGGTGTTAACCAGAGTGTGGTCTTAGTAAAAGAACATGGAGATAGTAAGCACTTGGTTGCTTATATCGATGGCTTAACATCATTAGATAAGACACTCTTAGAAGAAAGTTTAAAGACAGTACTTCCAGATTATATGATTCCTAGAATCTATGTGATTGTCGATGGTTTTAAATTAACCAGCAATGGGAAGATTGATAAGAAGTCATTACCAGAGCCAGCGTTGGAGGATTATA
>JAGDZS010000030.1:0-2853 GCA_049115595.1 Flavobacteriaceae bacterium | reverse complement strand
AATAAAGGATAACTAAATATTATGGATGAGAAGGAAACTCTTGAGATATCAAAACAGTTTTTTGACGAACGAACTGAAGAGTTTATCATATATGTAGTATCTAAAAGTTTTTCTATTTATAGAGGTTCTCAGTTTTTTAAATACTATAAAGGCGAAGACAATTACATTAAGTCTAAATTAGAAGCAAAGACTTTCATTTCAAAAATTTACAATTGGATCTTGAAGAAAGTTCCAAGAAATTCAGAACTTATCAAAGAGGGTTTTGGCTCTATAGTTACTCCAAGTATTGGAAATGTAGTCAGCTTTTTTACAAAATTAATGTCTGCAAGTCAGCATCAAGCTGTAGGTCCAGACATCATTGATCCCATTATTATTTTAGAGGAAAAAATCAGTAGAAAACAGGTTATAGAAATTGTAAGTTTATTTGAAAAGAAATTTTTGAGCCCTACTATTATCATTATAATGGGTGATGATGATATGATTAGAGTAAGAGAACTATTATCAAAATGCCCCAATGGAACTACTCTAAAATTAATTGATAATACAGGTAACTCTGAAATTGTAAAAGTCGTCAATAAAGGTGCAGATGATATTACAGATTTTATAGACTTATATTCTAGACAGTGCTTTAATGCTTGCTCATATACACAAAGAAATGTGCTTTTCAACAATGAAGAATGGGAACGTGACTCATTAATCAGGAAATGGACACCAGGCATGATGAAAATTAGATCAAACTTGTTGTATGACAAAAAAGATGAGTCTATAGATGATGTAAATTACATTATATCATCCATTCAATCTAATAAAAATATATACAAAAGAAATGATCAGTTGGTTTCAGCGAGTATAGAGTGTATGGCAAGGTTGTTCCGAATGTATTGCCACGATCAAGGCGGCAAAGATTTTGATGATGCTTATCATATTTCAAAGGAAATTGATAACGAAATATTGACAGCACATGTGTTGCGATTTTCTCATTTTCTTCCAAACACTACCAAACTTCAGCAAAAGGAAGCTCTTGAAAAAGCACAAAAAATATTTTCAAAAAATAGAATGGAAGACTATGGTGTTTATTGTAAGAACAACAGTCTTATGAATAATTTTTATCAAGAAAAAATATATGTCTCTGATTTTGAAGAATTAAGAGACAGAGCTTTGCAAAATGTCCCTGGTTTAGTCGGTATGAGTTCAATACTTAATAATGTTGGTGTAGCCTATTTCTATAATCACAGATTAGAAGAAGCAATTGAATGGTTTACTAAAGGAATAGCTTATGATAAAGATAGAACCACACAACAAATAGGACTGAAAACAAATATACTCATAGCTAAATCTATGCTAGGAATCCCAATTAATGAAATGGAAATAAGATCACTAATTATTGAAAATATAAGTTGGTTTGTAGACAGAGAGTCATTTTTAGCCGCAAGCTATTTGACAAATATTTTGGTGGTTGCAAGTAAAACTAAAGGTTTGGTCAAAGGATTAATTGAGGACTACCCCAGAATTTTGAGATATTTAAAAATTGCAATTAACCCAAAATATCTTGGAAGCGGAAGTCTCAGTTTTCAATTGACAACTTTATCTCATAAAAATAAAGAATTTGATTTTCAATTAAAATTGCCTAAAAAAGTGAAAACAACGCAAGGAAGAAGGGGGTTGAATTTAGAGCTTACGAGTTTTAATCCTGCAATTTATAATGCATGGCTGTAAGGTTTTAAAGACATCATTGAACAAAACAATATGAACCCAACTGTTGATGAGTTTCTTATTAGTCGGTTGTACTGCGAAAAGCATTCATAGAAATTTGTACCCATAGTAACACTCTCTATTGAATTACAAAAATTAATTTTTTCAACTATTGTAGGCATCGCATTTATTTCCAAAAAGAAAACTCTTTCATGTGGGATCTCACCATTATTGATGATCTCATTTCGTTCGTCTATACTCTCACATTTAACTCTTGCATCAATTCTACAAAATGTTTTCACCCCATATGTCTTGACAAGCTCTAGGTATAATTTCTCCGTAGCGCTATCAATTCTTACAGGTGTTTTCTTGTAGCCTTTATGAAGCTCTTTCTCCTTTTCTCCCAGAAACCATTCAATAGAGTCGTCAGCGGAAACATAAGATATAGATGGTAATACCTCAAGTCTTTTTGAAATAGGATTGTAAAGAATAGGAGTAGTCATATCAAATCCTTTGATAAACTCTTGATAAATTCCTTCTTTTTTAACGTTAAACCCTCTTGAGACCCCAATACTACTCCCTAAATTCAATGGTCTAAATATTCCTGATGGATCATCGCTGTTGATTTTTTTAGGAGTGTTTATTTTCATGGCATCGGCCACCAAAGTCGATAACTCTTTATGTTCTCCAGCAACAGCTTGTATCGTCTCACAAGGAATGCATGGTATCGACAGGAATCCACAAATACTTGGTACGAGTCCTAAAGTCGATAAATCAAAAGTCCCTGCGTTCAAGTTCAAAACAAAGTCAATTGGAGGCAGGGTGTTGTTTAATGCTTTATAGCCAAAAGTCCTAACATCCAGAATATAAGGAATACATGAAACTTCCTCAATTGCCTTCACCCAATCTCCAAGTACATCCATTGACCAAAAATCGTAGTGTTTAGAGCCTTTTGCTGGCTCTTTCTGAAAGGCATAAACAACAGCAATACTTTTAGACTTGATCTGATTCAATAATTTTTCCATAATATGTCAGATTTTACATCTCTGATATATAAAGAATTTCTCAGTATGAGTCTTATCATTTTTATTAGCAAAAAATGATAAGACTCATAAAAATTTTCAAATTATAATCAGAGATAATATTTAGTTATCCTTTATT
>JAGDZS010000029.1:0-2122 GCA_049115595.1 Flavobacteriaceae bacterium | reverse complement strand
ACATCAAACCCACCATCTACGGCATTGTCTAAAGTTAAGGTAATGGTAGCTGTTCCATCATTCTCGTTCACAGCAACATCGGCAATGGTTACGGATGCACTATCATCATTGGTAATGGTTAATTGAGCTGCATCGGTAATGTCGATATCGCTTGAATCTACCGTGGTAGGTACCAAGTTGCTCATCGCAATATCTACAAGCTCATCGGCTTCTACTTTGGTATCGCCTCCAATGGTAATGGTAAAGGTTTCTGTCTCACTTGCTGTTCCTGCAAAAGTTTCGGTCGCACTGGTTACGGCTGTATAATCTCCATCGGCTGTCGTAGCTGTATTGTCTGCTGTACTTACATCTACGTCAAATCCTCCATCTACTGCATTGTCTAAGGTTAAGGTAATCGTTGCTGTACCATCATTTTCATTGACTGCTACATTGGCAATCGTTACTGTGGCACTATCATCATTAGTAATGGTTACTGTGGCTGTATCTGTAATGGTAATATCACCTGAATCTACTGTAGCAGGCACCAAGTTGCTCATCGCTATATCGATGATCTCATCGGCCTCTACTTTGGTATCGCCTCCAATAGTAATGGTAAAAGTTTCTGTTTCACTTGCTGTTCCTGCAAAAGTTTCGGTCGCTGATGTTACGGGTGTATAATCTCCATCGGCTGTCGTGGCTGTATTGTCCGCTGTGCTTACATCTACATCAAATCCGCCATCTACTGCATTGTCTAAGGTAAGTGTTACTGTGGCTGTACCATCATTTTCATTCACTGCTACATTGGCAATCGTTACCGTAGCACTATCATCATTAGTAATGGTTAATTGAGCCGCATCGGTAATATCGATATCTGATGCATCTACCGTGGTAGGCACCAAGTTGCTCATCGCAATATCTACAAGCTCATCTGCTTCTACTTTGGTATCGCCTCCTAAGGTAATGGTAAAGGTTTCTGTTTCACTTGCTGTTCCTGCAAAAGTTTCGGTCGCACTGGTTACAGCTGTGTAATCTGAATCTGCTGTCGTGGCTGTATTGTCTGCTGTACTTACATCTACAGAGAATCCTCCGTCTACTGCATTGTCTAAGGTTAAAGTTACCGTGGCTGTACCATCATTTTCATTCACCGCTACATTGGCAACAGTTACCGTGGCACTATCATCGTTGGTGATTGTTCCTGATCCTGTAGGGTCGCCAATCACAACACTTGTTCCTGTTGGATTGGATAGCGTCATGGTAATCGTTTCGTCTGCTTCTACAGCACTATCTCCACTTAGGGTGACATCTATCGTTTTAGAAGTTTCTCCTACTGAAAAGCTTACGGTTCCTGTTGTGGCCGTGTAATCCGATCCCGCTACCGCCGTTCCATCACTAGTCGCAAAGTCTACTGTAGCTCCTCCTGCGGGTGCGCCAGAATCTAACGTAACTGTAAAGGTTAATGTTGTACTTCCCGAAGCTCCCTCTGCAATACTTGGGTCATTGATGCTTGCTGAGATACTGTCATCATTTAAAATTGTCACTGTCGCTCCATCAGTAATATCAATGTTTGCCGAAGCTACAGTCGCTGGTGATTTATTACTCATACTGATACTTACAGTCTCATTCGGTTCTGAATTTACGTCAGCAGTTGGTGTTACCGTAAAGGTTTCCGACTCTCCTGCAGTTCCTGCAAAGGTTAAAGTTTGATTTGTTACTGATGTATAATCCGAATCTGCTGTGGTCGCTGTTCCGTCTGCTGTACTCACATCTACATCAAATCCGTCATCTACTGCATTGTCTAGAGTAACTGTAACTGTAATCGCTCCGTCATCTTCATTGCCACTTACATTGGCGATCGTTACCGTTGCACTATCGTCGTTATTTAAGGTTAAGGTAGCTCCATCGGTAATATTAATGTCTCCTCCGGCTACTGTCGCTGGTGAGAGTCCACTCATAGAAATCGTGAGTGTCTCATTGGCCTCTACTTTGGTATCTCCACCTAAGGTAATGGTAAAGGTTTCTGTTTCACTTGCCGTTCCTGCAAAAGTTTCGGTCGCACTGGTTACGGCTGTATAATCTCCATCTGCTGTGGTTGCTGTGCCATCGGCTGTACTTACATCGACATCAAACCCACCATCTACGGCAT
>JAGDZS010000028.1:0-1726 GCA_049115595.1 Flavobacteriaceae bacterium | reverse complement strand
GAGCATCTTGGTAGCTACGAATTACATTATTGTTCTCATCAGTTAGTGCATATTCATAATCACCAATTCCAAGATTGGTTGGATCGATGGTAATTGAATTGTTTTCAGAATCATCTACAATGGTTACATCATTATCGGTAATAGTTGCAATGATTGATTCGTTGACTTGTATCTCACGAGTTCTTGTACATCCTGTTCCGTTGGTGGTGGTCGCCGTTACGCTATATAGTCCACCAGAGCTAATGGTAATCTGAGAACCAATAATCATATTTCCTTGAGGATCTGTCCATACATAGTCATAGATAGCCGCAGGGTTCTCTACTGCAATGGTGAGTTCAGGTCCGTTGAGACAAACAATCTGAGGTGTGGTAACCTCAAAATCTGGTAGTGGATGAACAATGATATCAAAGGTGTAATCATCATTAACACATCCCGTATCGTCATTCATCACGCGTACATAGATAGTTTGTTGATTTGCTGTTGTATTTGCATATGGACTAGAAAGTGGATTCGCACCCGATGTCGCTTCTGCTTGTGATTCATGAAAGGTCACTGTAAAGTCATCTTCATCCTGAATAGCAGGATCTCCTAGAATCGGTTGAATCAAACTATTCAAATCAATGTTTTGTACAAAACCATTGGCATCATCTCCATCGGCATCGTCATCACAATAAGACAAGTTAGAAACGTTCTCAGTAGTTGGTTCAGGATTTACAATTGCATTAAAATTAGAAATTCCATTGGCACAGTTGGTCGATGAATCAAAGACACGTACATAAATAACCTGAGAGAATGGGACTGTATTCGAGAATGGGCTTCCTAAAGGATTAATCCCAGCTTGCGCATTGGCAAGAGAAGCATGATAGGTCACAGAGAATATTGCAGGGTCTTGAGTTCCTAAGATGGTTGCTGTTTGCGATTCAAGGTCAAAGCTTTGAGAGAATCCGTTTTGAGCCGATCCATCTGAATCATCATCACAGATTTCAAGATCCGCAACAAAGTTGGCAATCGGCAATGGGTTTACAATCAAATCAAAGAAAGTATGATCTGTAAAACATCCAGCAGCATTGTTAGTGACTCTAACAAAGATTCTTTGTGTGTTTGGAGTAACGTTGGTATAAGCAGCTGTAGTGGTAATTGCATTTGCTCCAGAATTAGCATCAGCAGCCGATAGGTGATAACTTACTATATAGTCAGCAGGATTCTGAGTTCCAAGAATTGTGGCAGTTTGACTATCGAGATTAAAAGTTTGTACAATTCCATTGGTTCCATCACCATCGGTAGCATCATCACAAAGTTCTAAATTACTAACAGCCGCAGCTGAAGGAACAGGGTCGACATTCAAAGTGATGTGTACTCCAAAACCAAGACAATCATTGTCTAAGTTACTGTCCACACGAACATAAATACCTTGAGAGTTCGGATATCCAATGTTACGATAGTTTGCAGGATCTGCAATAGCATTCAATTCTGCAAGCGCATCGGCTTGATTTCTATAGTAAGTAATTGTTAGTTGTTGAGAAACAGGGAAGAGCGCACGAATTTCAGCAGTTACAGAACTAAAATCGAAAGTACTCACTCCATCGGTATCGTTATTCGCAGCATTATCAACTCCATTAATATCTAAGAAATCGTCACATTGAGTAAAAACTCTTTGGAATGTTGGAGGAATTCCTGTGGTAGAAACGGTTAATGTTACTTCCGAGATGCGGTAACATCCAAAAGT
>JAGDZS010000027.1:0-370 GCA_049115595.1 Flavobacteriaceae bacterium | reverse complement strand
CCTCTGGAAACATAGGATCAATAGGCACATAGGCTCCACCACTCTTTAAAATACCAAGGATTCCTACAATCATGTCCATAGAACGATCCATACAGATCGGTACTAAATCGCCCTTCTTTACTCCTCTGTTTATTAATTCTTTTGCTAGTACACTAGATCGATGATCTAAATCGCCATAACTCAAACTATGATCTTCATAAACCAAAGCAATGTTCTCTGGATTTGAAGCCACTTGTGTTTTGAATACATCTAAAACTGTAACATCCTTCGGATAATCTACCCCTGTATTGTTTAGTGTTACTAGTAATTCTTGTTTCTCTTGTTTAGAAAGATAATCGATCTCTCCTATCTCACTAGCCTCCATCAAAGA
>JAGDZS010000026.1:0-1641 GCA_049115595.1 Flavobacteriaceae bacterium | reverse complement strand
TACTAGTAATTCTTGTTTCTCTTGTGAAGTTAACATCTGATAAGATCCTATTGTCTTATCTGGTGAACTAACAATTTCCTTTGTTAAATGAACAAAGTGTTCTGCCATTCGCTCTATGGTACTGCTCGCAAATAAATCTGTACAATAAGAAAAGCTTAAAAATATCAAATCATTGTGCTCTACAATACGAAGAATAAGATCGTATTTAGAAACTTCATAATCGAAAGATTGTCCTTCCAATTCAAGATCTCCTAACTCAAAACTATCAGATCCTGTTTGATTCTGATTGTTCTGTAAGGATAGCATCACCTGAAACAATGGAGTACGACTAAAGTCTCGATCTAAACTCAATGAGTCAACTACCTTCTCAAAAGGTACATCTTGGTGATCATATGCCTCTAAGGTCTTATCCTTAACACGGGAGATAAAATCAATAAAACTTTCTTCTAAATCCAATTCATTACGAAGCGCCAATGTGTTTACAAAGAATCCGATCAATGACTCAATTTCTTGCTGTCCTCGATTCGCTACTGGAGTCCCAACACAAATGTCTTGCTGACCACTATACTTGCTTAGAAAAACATTGAAGATTCCCAACATAGTCATAAACAAACTAGATCCTGTAGCTGTAGTTAACTCTTGTAAACCCAATGCTACTTCTTTATCTAAGGCAAAATCATATGATGATCCTTTAAAACTCTGTATCGATGGACGTGCATAATCTGTAGGTAATGACAAAACTCCAACTCCTTCCAAGGAGTTCTTCCAGTAGCTTAACTTATTCTCTAAAATAGAACCACTTAAATATCCACGCTGCCAGATAGAATAATCTGCATATTGAATACTGCCGGGAATAACCTCTGATGGAAGTCCTTGACTCAATCGGGTATAATGACTAGAAAACTCTTGCAGAAATATAGGGGTCGACCATCCATCGGAAGCAATATGATGCATCACACAAACCAAAATATGTTCTGTCTTTGAGACACTTACCAAATCTGCTCGTACCATATAATCTGAAGACAGATCAAACGAAACTTCTACCAAGTCTGTTATATAACTAGATAACGCTTGTTCTGTAACTCCATCATGACCAGTAACAACAAAATCAGCCGCTTCCAATACATGTTGATGTCCTACTCCTTCTTCTTCTAAAATAACAGTACGTAATACTTCATGCGAAATCAAAACATTACGCAATGAACTCTCTAAAGAATCGATATCTACAACTCCTTTTAATTTTAATACAATTGGAATGTGATAGTTAGAACTACCATCTAAGCGATCTAAAAACCATAATCGCTCCTGTGCAAAAGATAATGGAATCCTTTCTGGTCTTGACTGTACTGTCAATAAAGGAATTGATGTTCTCTCTAGGTTTGAAAATTCCTGACTCATCAATGAGATTGTAGGATGAGTGAAAATCATTTTTATTGGAAACTCTACTCCAAAAGCGCTACGTATACTAGAGGTCAATCGTATCGCCAATAATGAATGGCCGCCCAAGGCAAAGAAATTATCGGTAACTCCAACTTGCTCTAAACCTAATAACTCCATCCAAATAGCAACCAACTCATGCTCCAAATCCGTCTCAGGTGCAACATATTCCGTCACACTATAATCCTCCAACGCTGGCTCTGG
>JAGDZS010000025.1:0-2389 GCA_049115595.1 Flavobacteriaceae bacterium | reverse complement strand
TTGGTTGCCTATGTAGATGGTTCAATATCATTAGATAAGGCATCATTGGAAGAAGGTTTAAAGTCATTACTCCCAGATTATATGGTTCCTCGGATCTATGTATTTGTAGACGGTTTTAAATTGACCAGCAATGGTAAGATTGATAAGAAGTCATTGCCAGAGCCTGCGTTGGAAGATTATAGTGTGGCAGAATATGTTGCGCCTGAGACGGATTTGGAACATGAGTTGGTTGCTATTTGGATGGAGTTATTAGGTTTAGAAAGAATCGGAGTGACGGATAACTTCTTTGCCTTGGGAGGTCATTCATTATTAGCAATACGTTTGGCTTCTAGTATCCGTACTGTTTTTGGAGTAGAGTTCCCGGTAAAAACGATTTTTAAATACCCAACGATTAGTGAATTGTCAAAATTCATTGAGATTTTTTCAGTAAGTGAGGAAGATACAGATGAGAATGAAGAAAGTTTTGAAACAACTTTTTTTTAATTATAAGCATAAAACAGGATGTTTAATTAGATGTCCGGAAACAAAATAAATTTCATAAAATGAAGAAGACTAACAATATTTTAAATATAATTCAACGAACAAAAGTTAGTGGAATTGAGTTGTTTGTGGAGGATGGTAAATTGGGGATGAAGAAAAAGAAGGCTGTTGATTTGCCTTCTGAATTATTACAATTAATTAAAGAGAACAAAGAGGAAGTTATAGATTTTCTAGTGAATGACTTAAATGGAATTAAATCAAATGTTATTACGCGCGAAGAGCAAATAATTCCTCAGCCTCGTCCAGAAAAGATTCCCTTATCATTTGCACAAGAACGATTATGGTTTTTAGATGAATTGGGTGGTAGTTCTAATTATCATATTCCTATTGTTTTAAAGTTAAAAGGAGAGGTCGATAGTATTGCTTTAGAAAGTTCATTGCGTAATATTTTGATTTCCCATGAGGCATTGCGTACCGTTATTTTAGAAGAAGAAGGAGTTGGATATCAACATATTTTGGAAGTAGATGATTTTGTTGTTTCTCATCATAAAGGCGTTAAAGAGGAAACGTTATCTAGTTATATAACGAACTTAGTAGAAGTTTCATTTGATCTGTCTTCAAGTTATATGTTACGAGCAGATTTGGTAAGTATCTCAGATAATGAACATGTTTTGGTCTGTGTAATGCATCATATTGCTTCTGATGGTTGGTCGATACCTATATTTTTTCAAGAGTTTTCTGCTCATTATACCCGATTGAGTCAAGGGCTTTCGTCTGAAGCTACTTCTAGACCTATTCAGTATGCAGATTATTCTATCTGGCAACGCGACTATTTAAAGGATGCTGTTTTGGAAAAGAAGTTAGCGTATTGGAAGAATTCTTTGGAAGACACAGGAGTTTTGATGATGCCTACAGATTATGTTCGACCATCGATACAGAGTTCTAATGGGTCATCATATGATTTTCTCTTAGATAAAGAAGTTGCATTAGGTCTTCAAGAGTTGACTACTGCTACTGGTTCTAGTTTGTTTATAACCTTATTAGGAATCTTTAATGTTTTTTTAAATCGATATAGCGATCAGCGAGATATTTGTATAGGAACTCCAGTAGCGAATAGAGGACAGAAAGAGGTTGAATCACTAATTGGATTTTTTGTAAATACATTGGCGCTTCGTAATGAATTAGATTTAGAAGAGCGATTCATAGATTTTTTAACCCGAATTAAGGATAAAACGTTGGAAGCTTATGACCATCAGGATGTACCTTTTGAAAAGGTGGTTAATTCTTTAGATTTAGATCGAGATTCTAGTCGTACACCTTTGTTTCAGGTAATGCTATCCTTGCAGAACAATCAAGGAGTATCTCGTAGTTTTAAGTTAGGGGATCTTGAGCTGGAAGGACAACCTTTCGATTATGAGGTTTCTAAGTATGATTTTTCATTAAATATTATTGAAGGAAACGGTTTGATATCGTTATCGTTTGAATATTGTATAGATTTATTTGATCGTAGTACAATAGAGCGTATGGCGAGTCATTTTGTTAATTTGACAAAAGAAATAGTAAGTGCTCCTAATAAAGTTATAGGTTCATACCAAATGCTAACTTCATCAGAACAGTTGGAGTTATTAGAAGGTTTTAATAATACAGCAGTAGATTACCCGAAGGATGTTACAGTTTTAGATTTATTCAAAAGCCAGGTTGCTTCAAACCCAGAGAGCATTGCTTTGGTTTATGGGAATGATAGTCTGAGTTATGGAGATTTAGACCATCGCTCAAGTGTACTAGCAAAAGAATTAACAAGTAAAGGAGTAAAGAAAGGCGATTTGGTAGCGATTAGTATGAATCGTTCTATGGAGATGATTGTAGGAATTCTTGGCATTTTAAAGAGCGGAGGAGCCTATGTTCCTAT
>JAGDZS010000024.1:0-360 GCA_049115595.1 Flavobacteriaceae bacterium | reverse complement strand
AAGAATTACTAGTAACACTAAACGACACATCAGTAGATTACCCGAAGGATGTCACAGTTTTAGATGTATTCAAAACACAAGTTGCTTCAAATCCAGAGAGTATTGCCTTGGTTTATGGGGATGATAGTCTGAGTTATGGAGATTTAGACCATCGTTCAAATGTACTAGCAAAAGAGTTAATAGGTAAAGGAGTAAAGAAGGGAGATGTTGTAGGATTTGCATTGGATCGTTCGTTAGATATGATTGTAGCGATAATCGGTATTTTAAAGAGTGGGGGAGTTTATTTACCATTAAATCCTACGCTACCTATTTCTCGAATAGAGAACATGCTTGAGGACTGTAAGGCGTCTACTTTATTAG
>JAGDZS010000023.1:0-386 GCA_049115595.1 Flavobacteriaceae bacterium | reverse complement strand
CGATTATCTTTCTAAACAAGAGAAAGAGGAATTACTAGTAACACTAAATAATACAGTAGTAGACTATCCAAAGGATGTCACAGTTTTAGATTTGTTCAAAACACAAGTTGCTTCAAACCCAGAGAGTATTGCTTTGGTTTATGGGGATCTTAGTCTGAGTTATGGAGATTTAGACCATCGATCAAGTGTACTAGCAAAAGAGTTAATAGGTAAAGGAGTAAAGAAGGGAGATGTTGTAGGTTTTGCATTGGATCGTTCGTTAGATATGATTGTAGCGATAATCGGTATTTTAAAGAGTGGGGGAGTTTATTTACCATTAAATCCTACGCTACCTATTTCTCGAATAGAGAGCATGCTTGAAGACTGTAAGGCGTCTACTTTATTAG
>JAGDZS010000022.1:0-17723 GCA_049115595.1 Flavobacteriaceae bacterium | reverse complement strand
AAGGAACAATTGAAGAAGCAATTGAGGCTGGAGAGAAAATGTTAGCTGAAGCATAATTAAAAAAGATAGTATGCATTTAGAAGTAGTATCACCCGAAGCTGTTTTATTTTCATCAGAAGTAGATTCAATTACAGTACCTGGTACTGAAGGAGAATTTCAAATGTTAAATGATCACGCTCCTATAGTTTCTACATTAAAAGAAGGAACTATCCATATTCATATCCATACTCAGGAACATCTTGAGTTAGATGATTTGCATGGTAAGCTTGTTCGTCATGCAGATGATGATAAAATATTAACAATATCGATCCAATCTGGAACGATAGAGTTAAAAGACAATAAAGCAATTATTTTAGTTGATTAAACTAAGAGAACTTTAATACAATAAAAAAGCCCAACCATTCGGTTGGGCTTTTTTGTTTAAGAACTTAAGTTCTATTTATGCTTATTCTGTATCGTCACTGCTTCCACCAAATTTAAAAACAACTCCTAAAGCATGCTGGAAGTGATTCTCCACTTTGTCAGCTAGATTGTTTTTAAATGTAGCTTGGTAGTTAATACCAATATTTTCTCCTACCCAGAAGTTAAAACCATAACCCACATTTATCATAACTTCTTTAAAGTCTTCAGCTTGAAAATCGATAACAGTATATGAAGTACCTAGTAATAGATATGGATCAAACCATGAAGTGTCTCCAAATAGTTCATTTAAATCATACTTTGCATTAAGATCGAAAGAATAGTATTTTCCATCAATATCATTTTTAGCATTGTAGTGAGACAATTCATTTAAAGAAAATGCTCCTTGTAAAGTAAATNNTACTTTTCTACAGAGAATCTAGAAATATTTTTAGCAACATTCCAGTCTCCATTCCCTAAGAAATCTTCTGCAATACTACCAATTTTAAAATCGATGGCATTTACACCAAGACTAAAAGCCCATGGGTTTTCAGAGTCTTGAGCATTTACATTACCAACTATGGCTAACGTAAATATAGCTACCACAGCTAATTTTAATTTTTTCATTATTATAAGTTTATAAGTTATATACATTGGTAAAAATAGCTTTTTTTATTAAACCTTGTAAATTTTAATAGTTTTTTAGCTTTTTTTTAAAAGATAACTTGTAAATATTGGTTTTTATTGAAGATTAGTTAGTTCTAATTTTTACATTGTCTAATTCAAAAGTACCATCCGAATCTGTTGCTCCACTTCCTAAGTACCTAAATGCAATGTAAATAGTTCCACTTGTACAAGACAGATTTACAATCCCCGAATCAAACCAAGAAGAGAAAGAATCAGAATCTTCTACAACATAAGCATCAGAAATTAATCCCCAAGTAGCATTTGTAATGGTAGCAATATCTCCATTCCAATCGTGAGAGAAAAGCACTTCTAGTCTACTATTGTCAGAAAAACTATTGGATGATTGAAAGGATAAAGTGACTCCCACATTTGTATCTAAATCAATTTGAGGTGTAATTAACCAAGCAATTGATCTGGGATCTCCAGAATTATATGAGCCAATTCTCACTGAAACTCCTAAAGAAGCATTTGTGCCATTGGATGTAAAGGTTTCAAAACCTTCCGACCCTTCTTGAATAAAGTTTGTCCAACCATTCCCCGAAACTAGAGAAGAAGTTTGAGTTTCAAAATCATCTTCAAATAATACAATTGATCCTTCACTTGCTGCTAAACCACACTCTAAAGCTACTGGGTCACATCTTACGTCATTTATGAAATTGATACTCTCTGGAGAGTTGAGAACTAAGGTGTAAAAACTATCGAAGAAGTTTCTACTGATAATTCCATCAATAGTTCCTTGATTTTTTGGTAATGAAAGTGCTTTAAAATCAGAGAATGTACTTGTGCTTAAAATGATGTTATTATTACTAGTGCAACTTTCTAAAGTTCTCTCCCCATTAAATTCATCAGCTAGTTCACTGGCAAAGGTTAGAGGTCTGTTTCCAAGAACATCATCTCTATGAAACTGTACATTAGTGAATCGAATGAAAAGATTTTCTTTGTCATTTGCTAAATCGTCAAGATCTAATTCTAAAGGAACAATAGTAGCAACTTCAGCATCTCTTATAATGTGTTTATTTCTATGTGAAGCAGGAATATTTTCTAAATGATTTCCTTCTCTTTTTCCAATTTGAAGAACTCCATTTTCTTCTCCAACGGATAGTCCATCTAATTTGACATATATCTTTCTTCCAAATTCATAAAAAGTATATAAGGGATTGGCATCAATCTTAACAGCAATTCCCGAAGTAGGATCTGAAGGTCTATCTTGTAAAATGATTTTTTTAAAGAAATTACCTCCTTCGTCTGTAGAAATTACATAACCAGTCATATAACGACTGTTTTCTGAGTTTGAAAGTGCGTCAAATGTGAAGATTTCACCTTGCTGAATGTATTCGCCAATAACAGCACTAATATCCATTACAATATCTCCTGCTTTGGGAGTGAAAGGAGTATCTTCTGTAGTTGGAATATTAAAAGAATCGTTCTCTACACAATTATAAAATAGAGTTAGCTGTAGTAGAAGTAAAATAAGCAATTGTTTTTTTGATAGTTTCATAGCGTATAATTTGATTAAAATCGTAAATAAAAGTTGATATAATAAGTAGTGCCATTTCCGAAGAAATAGCGATTCCCAAATAATGGTCCGTTTTCTTGATTCTGTTCTTTAATTTGAGCCCTATACCCAATTCGTCTAGATTGTTCGAAACCACCAGTTTTGTAGTGTTGATTCAGCACATTGTTAATCGTAGCAAAGCAACCGATATAGTAATCGCTTACCTTCCATGATTTTCCTCCTATAATATTAATAAGAGGATAGCTATCAAATTGTTCTTGTTTCAGTAAATCATTGGCAATATTCTCATCATAATCATTGTATGCATATCCGCTAATGTTTCCTCCTTGAGATACTACATCATCTGGAATTAAATCAAAATCGTTGGCAAAAGCATCCGACCTTTTTAAAACACTTGCATCTACAAAAGCTCTTGAGAAATGATTGATGGAGGCTCCAAGCCACCAATAATCTGGATCTCTGTATTCAAATCCAAATTGAAATGCTCTTTCAGGTCCGCCTGCAACGTGTAAATTTTTCAATTGAGAGGTCCCATTCCCGTAGGTAACAGGAACTGCAAAATTGCTACTGCTATAATAAACATTTGGGTTGTTGCTATAAGTAAACTGCCCAACAGAGGCTACCCCTTTCAATGTAATCGTAGGTGTTACTTTGGCTTCAATTCCGAGTTCTCCACCGACGTTCTTTCTTTGAATATTGGTAATGATCTCTTGAACAAAGGTTGCCCCACTTTCAGTAAAGAAAAAACCAATGTCAGTTCCATTACTAAAGGAGAGTTGATACCCAGTTATTTTGGCTTTTAAAATGGGTGTTCTTAAAATATAACTTAGATCTAGACTAAAAATAGATTCATTCGTTAACCCACGAACGATGTTATTATTCTGTCTAGGGTTTTCAAAAGAGTTTCGAATCGTTGGGGCTTTATTTAAATAAGCAGTATTAAAATTTAGTAAATGTTGACCAGTAAGTTTATAGGTAATTCCTCCTTTAACGCCATAATTACTAAAATTCACTTTTTCACTCTTACCAAGAGAATTTTCTCTAGGGTAATAGCCATTTTCATAGAGACCATTTCGTTGGTATTTGGTCACTCCAAAACTAGCAGCTAGATAAAAGTCAAAAGTGTTGTAATCAAATTGTGCTTGAACAAAAGCATCAGTTACTGATGCATCGATCTTGTAATTGTATTTGTAACGTTCTCCAGTTTGCACAACTCTATTAGGGTTTTGAAGATCGCTTTGTGCAGGGTTATTTAAAATTTCACCATCTAAAGAAGCTTCATATTGGTCAGCAAAAACATCGATGTCTAGAAACCCTGTTCCGCCTAGCAAGTCTTTTATGATTGCATAAGATTCATTGTGTAATTTTCTATAATTGAGTACAGCGTTTAACTGAATGTTCTTTGTTAATTCGGTATAAAGAGTTGAATTGAAAGAAAATTGTTGACCATCAATTCGATCTTCTTGAATTGCATAAATAGAATTGTAACCGAGAGAAGTTTGAATACGATTGGCTTTAAATAAATTGTTCCAATTCAACTGTCCATTTAGTACAAGTTCTTGTCGAGCTAAATAAGCTTGTTCATATTCAAATGTACTAGGGCTTGGATCTTGTAAAAAGAAACTTGGTAGGTTTTGGTAGTAATCGGGACTGGGATTTCTTGCGCCTCCTATATAGTAGTTTTGTCCTTGAAAACTAATGAGACGAGTCCCTCCATTGTCAATTCGAGTATTTCCTTGAAAACCGAATTGATACCCTAAATTGGTGTTTAGTGTTGTCTTTTTAGAGAGAACCCAATAATGATCAAAGAATAGAATAGGCTCTATAATTTTCCGAATCTTTGAACTTTTAATACGACCATCAACGGTACCCCAAGAGGGATTGTAACTTCTGCCTTTCAATTGATGAATTTCATCTGTTAATGGAGAAGAACGGCCTCTTCGATTTTGAGCGTAAATAGCAGAAAAATTAACACTATGATTATAGTTCAGTTGTTTTTCTACTGAAAAAAAGAATGAGTTAGCATCGTATAAAGTTCCCTCAATGTAGCCTTGATTTCCAAACCTTCTAGATGTAGAGAATGTATAGGACCAGCCACTTTTTTGAACACCAGAACTGTAGGTTGCCATTATCCTATTCTGATAACTTTTGTTCGATGAAGCATAAGAAATTCCTCCCCCTTTAGGATATGATGATGCCCTCATGGTTATATTGCTTACCCCCGCTAAACCTCCAAATGAATAATCATTAGGGCTTATTCCAGGAGTAAGAACTTGATTTCTTTGAACATCATTTAGCCCTCCCCAGTTTGCCCATTGTGGCCTTCCGTTGAAGAGTTTATTCATCTCTATTCCATTGATGAGAATTTTCCCATACTCACTGTTTAAGCCTCTAGGTTTAAAAAAAGTAACTCCAAAATCGAAGGCTGCTGCTCTGTGGAAAACATCCCTAGATGCTTGAAGCAACCCAGTAATGTTATCCGTAAATCCATCTTCAGAATTGAGCTCATCTTCGGTAAGCGTGATAACACTAAGGTCTTGTTCCGCTTTTACATTCTTAAATAAATGAATCGTCCCAAGATGTATATTCTTGTCAATAATTTCAACAGGAAACCTTTGAGTTAAATATCCTTTGAACTTCACTTCAATAATAAATGATCCTTTCGGAATATCCTGAAGTAAAAAGACTCCGTAGGTATTTGTAAGTGCCTTAAATTTTGTTGGTGTTGCGGTAACTAGTACCTTCTGTAATGGTTCTTCGGAATCGTTGTCTATAACGATGCCTGTGACGGTGTTTTGAGCATTTGTTCCAGCATAGAACAACACACAAAATACAGCCAAAGCAAGTATCTTTTTCATGGTAAATTTTTTTCATAGCATGATAAAGGTAAAACTTATTTTTTATCTAAGTCCTTATTATTCAAATAGTTTTTTAAGTTTGTAGTGAAAAATCAATTGCTATGATGAAAAAAATTTCGGTTCTTTTAGGGCTTGTTATTACGGTCTCTGTACCCTTTATTCATGCTCCAAAGAAGCAGTATAAAATTAGAACGATTGCGTTCTACAATCTTGAAAATCTTTTTGACACAATTAACGATCCTCTTAAGAATGACGAAGCAAGTCCAATGATGGAAATGCAAGGAAATCGTTCCAAAGTTTATTGGGATAAAATTGAAAACTTAGCTGAAGTCATCTCCCAAATTGGAGAAGATAAAACGAAAACGAGTCCAGCAATCATTGGAGTAGCAGAAGTTGAAAATAGAGCTGTTTTGGAAGACCTTGTGAAATCAGAAAAACTGAAGAGTAGAAGCTACGAAATCATTCACTACGAATCTCCAGATAAAAGAGGAATCGATGTTGCATTATTGTACCAACCACGATATTTCACGCCTATTCATCACGAATCTTTTAATCCCAATATTTATGATGGCAAATACAAAGTTAAAACAAGAAATCAGTTGCTGGTTTCTGGTTATTTAGATAATGAACTCATTCATGTGATTGTAAATCACTGGCCTTCTAGAAGAGGAGGAGAACAGAAAAGCAGACCTTTACGGGAAAAAGCTGCATATCAAAATTTAAAGATCATTGAACAATTAAAAGAACACGAAAAAGATCCAAAGGTTTTTATTATGGGCGATTTTAATGACGACCCAATTAATAGTAGTTTCAAAACTGTACTACAAACAAAAGCTGATCAAAAAGATGTGGAAGAAGGAGATTTGTACAACCCTTACGAGAACATGTTTAAAAAAGGATTCAATACATTGGGGTACGGTGACAACTTGAATTTATTTGATCAAATTGTTATTAGTTCTCCAATATTAGATAAAGGAGAAAAAGAGTATTCGTCTTATAAAATGTTTAAAGCAGCCATCTTTAACAAACGCTTTTTAACGACCAAAAAAGGGCGATTTAAAGGATATCCGTTTCGTAGTTTTTCATACAGCAGATATACAGGAGGGTATAGCGATCATTATCCTGTCTACCTTTATTTGATTAAAGAGCATTAATACTATTTCAAATCTTTTAGCAGCAATTGAATAGACGTGACACCATTCCATTCGTTTTCATCCAAAGAATAGGCGATGTCAAAATCGTTTTGAACGAGTGAGATTTTCTCACCCAATCCAAACCCAATCGCATTATAGGTTTTGCGATCTGCTCCGTAAACGATATTCAATTTGAGGTGTGTTTGATCTGCGCCAACTAGTTTTCCGTAACCATTGTCTCGTACGCAATCCGTTTTAAAAACGGGCTTCATATTTTGCGGTCCAAAAGGAGCCATTTGTTGTAAGATTCTAAAGAACTTGGGTGTCACATCCGATAGCTCCAATTCAGCATCGATGGTTACTTCAGGAATCAATAATTCAGGATCAATCGTTGCGGCAACGACTTCTTCAAATTTTTGTTTGAATTTCTCGTAATTTTCTGGAAGTAAGGTAAGTCCCGCTGCATATTTATGTCCACCGAACTGTTCGATATATTCCGAACATTGCTCCAAGGCATTGTAAACGTCAAACCCTTTTACCGATCTTGCAGATGCCGCTAGTTTATCACCACTTTTTGTAAAAACTAAAGTAGGACGGTAGTATTTTTCAATCAACCGAGAAGCAACGATTCCGATCACTCCTTTGTGCCAATTTTCATCATATACAACAGAAGTATATCGCTCTTCTTCTTTTAATTCTTTGACTTGTGCCAATGCCTCTTTGGTAATTTGAGTATCTAGCGTTCTTCTGTCTAAATTGTATTCATTAATTTTCTTTGCAAACTCAACAGCAGCATCAAAATTAGTTTCCGTTAAAAGCTCTACAGCGGCATTTCCATGTTTGATTCTACCTGCGGCGTTGATTCTTGGAGAAATGATGAACACAACATCAGTAATGGTCAATATTTTTTTATTGGTTTGATGAATAATGGCTTTGATTCCATTTCTTGGATTGGAATTAATGACCTGTAAACCATAATAGGCAAGGATTCTGTTTTCACCAGTCATTGGAACAATATCTGCTGCGATGGCGGTAGCGACTAAATCTAAATACTGTGTAAGATCATCAATAGTCTGACCTCTCTTGGAAGCCAACGCTTGTACCAGTTTAAAACCAACTCCACATCCGCATAACTCATCATAAGGATACGAACAGTCGTTTCTTTTTGGGTTAAGTATTGCTTTTGCATCAGGAATTTTCACCCCGGGTTTGTGGTGATCACAAATGATAAAATCGACGTTCTTTTCTGTGGCATATGCTACCTTATCAATGGCTTTAATACCACAGTCTAAGGCAATAATTAATGAGAAATTGTTGTCGGCAGCAAAATCAATTCCTTGGAATGAAACTCCATATCCTTCATCATATCGATCAGGAATGTAGGTTGCAATGTTTGTAGTGATAGTCCTTAAATACGAAGAAACCAACGAAACAGACGTTGTTCCATCCACATCATAATCTCCATAGATTAAAATGTTTTCATCGTTGGCAATGGCAGATTCAATTCTAGAAACCGCAAGATCCATATCTTTTAGTAGAAAAGGGTCGTGCAATTCATCCAAAGAAGGGCGGAAAAATTTTTTCGCTTCTTCGAAGCTTGTAATACCACGTTGCACCAACAATTTAGAAAGCGTTTTCCCTATGGAAAGCTTTTCGGAAAGTTCATGTACAATCGTAGGATTGGGATCTGAGTTTAAAGTCCAACGCATAGCAACTTGTATTGAATTAATTTCAATATCTATTTTTCATGAAGATACACTTCTGTTTTTACTTCTGCAAACTGACGAAACATTTCCATCACACCACAATATTGATCAACCGACAATTTCACAGCTTTGTTGATCTTATCTTCCTTTAAATCCGATCCATAAAAATGATACTCCACTTGTACTTTGTTGTAGTATTTAGGGTGTACATCTGTTAACTCTGCATGGATGATTATTTTAAAATCATCAACTTCTGCTCTCATTTTTTTCAAAAGAGAAACCACATCTAAACCAGAGCATCCAGCTAAAGAAGATAGCATCATTGCTTTCGGTCCTAACCCTTTATTTTCTCCACCATGCTCAGGAGAAGTATCCATTAAAACCGAATGACCTCTTGGGTTATCAGATTCAAAAATCATATTCTCTTTCCAGACTGTTGTTACTGTATTGGTTACCATAATTAAGATTTTTTTAAAATACCTAAGTCGTATCTTTACAAAAATAATGACAAAGATTTATATTTAGCTTTATTTACTCAAATGAAATTGCTGAAAGTACCGATTGTTTTATTTTTTCTACTATTTGGAAGCACTTTGTTAGCCCAGAACAATGCGCTGCCAGTTATTTCGGTAACTGCCAGACAAGCGTACTGTCCATTAGATCAAATAAACATAGCTCCAAACTTTACAATATCCGATGCAGACGATTCAGGGATTGCAGCTTTCTTTATTCAAATTTCTTCAGGGTATATTCCTAATGTAGACCGATTAATTCTTAATGGTAATCACCCAAGTATAAATGTTTCTTGGAATTCTATAGAAGGAAAAATGTCTTTAACTCCTTCGAGTGGAAGTGAAATTTTATATACCGATCTAGAACTGGCTGTTAGAGATATTGTTTATGAAAGCTCTGATGCTAACGTTTTAGGAGAAAAGTTTTTCTCTTTCAATATTGGAGATGCTAATTTTTTACCCTCTACCAATCATTTTTATGAATATGTATCTGATGTTGGAATTGATTGGGAATCTGCGAGACAGGCAGCAGCTAATAGGACTTATTTTGGACTTCAAGGATATTTAGCTACAATTGGTAGTTCTGAAGAAGCTCAGATAACAGGAGAACAAGCTGCTGGAGCAGGGTGGATAGGAGGAAGTGATGCTGATGAGGAAGGTACTTGGCGATGGATGACAGGTCCAGAAGCGGGAACAATTTTTTGGATTGGTGGGATTGCTGGAGCTAGCCCCAATTTTGCATTTTGGAATTCTGGAGAACCAAATAACTTAAATAATGAAGATTATGCTCACGTTACTGATCCTACTATAGGGAATCCAGGATCATGGAATGATTTACAATTAAACGGAGATTCAAATGGGGCTTTTCAACCCAAAGGGTATATGGTTGAGTATGGTGGAATGCCAGGAGACCCAACGGTTAATATCTCTGCAAGTACAAGTGTTTACGTTCCTGAAATTATTAATACTACAGAAGCTGACATATGTCTGATGGGAAGCGCAGTTTTAAATGCTACTCCAAGTGAAGGAGATGTATTATGGTACGATGCTATAACTGGAGGGAACTTATTAGCTACAGGAAATAGTTTTACAACACCAGTATTGAATCAAAGCACAGTATACTATGCTACGGTTTCGGTGAATGGTTGTATAAATATTCAAAGAACACCAGTAACAGTAAATGTAAATCAATCTGGAGAGGTTACCGATGTTATTGACGACTTGGTTTGCTATGGGGGAAGCGGCATTATTTCTGCAAATGTATCGGCAGGAGAAATAGTTTGGTTCGATTCGCCAACGAGTACAAATCCTATTACTACTGGAGGGACTTTAATAACTCCGCCGCTTTTTTCTACAACTATTTATTATGTTGAAGCTTTTGTGAATGCATGCGGTTCTAGTGTAAGAGAACCAGTTACTGTTACTGTAGACCCTTTAGTACCAACTTTTGATTTGCCTCAAGAGGCCACCATTTGTTTAGGTTCTGAAGGAGTGATGGTGGACATTACAAATCCCAACGGAACGTTTACTTACCAATGGAGAGACGAACTCAGTAATTTAGTGGGGGAAGGTACATCTGTTGAGCTTCCAGCAGCTGGAATTTATACAGTATTAGCAACCAGCATAGGAGGTTGTGTTTCTACTCCAAGAACGATTGTAGTAGAAGAATCTGAAAGAGTAAACTTCACATCAGACAATCTTGAAATTGATGATGTTTCAGAGAATAATTCAATAAAGATTAAATTAGAAAATTTAGGAACTGGGCCTTTTGAATTTGCTATTGATGCTATTAATGGAGTATATCAAACAGAAACTACTTTTCAAAATATTCCTCCTGGATTGCATACTTTGTATATTAGAAATACACAAGGGTGTGGAGCATTAAGCTATCAATTTTCAGTATTAGATTATCCAAATTTCTTCACCCCTAATAATGATGGGCTAAATGATGTGTGGCAGCTAACAGGAATTAATAGATCTTTTTATACCGTTTCTAATATAAGTGTATTCAATAGGTTTGGAGTTTTAGTGGCAAGAATTGATGCTTCTAATAATGGATGGGACGGTAGTTATCAAGGGAGAAAACTACCTTCTTCCGATTATTGGTTTACAGTAAAATTAACAGATATAAACGGCAAAACAATTGAAAGGCACGGGCATTTTAGTTTACTGAGGAGATAAAAATAAATCTTGTATTTTTACTTTCCTAAAATAAAAACAAACAAATAACTTATGCCATTAGTAACACCCTTATCAGCAGATCACGATTTAGAAACTAAAGAATTAGCAGAATTTTTTAATGAAACATTGGGGTTTTGTCCAAACTCAGTATTAACCATGCAACGCAGACCAGCCATTTCAAAAGCGTTCATCAATTTAAACAAAGCAGTGATGGCTAATGAAGGTCGAGTAACTTCTGCCTTAAAGAGAATGATTGCTTGGGTCTCTAGTAATTCAACTGGATGTAGATACTGTCAGGCACACGCTATTAGAGCTGCTGAACGTTACGGAGCAGAGCAAGAACAACTAGACAACATTTGGGAATACAGAACCCATCCAGCGTTTTCTGAAGCTGAAAGAGCAGCTTTAGATTTCTCTTTGGTAGCCAGTCAAGTTCCGAATGGAGTTGATGAAGAAATTAAAGGGCGATTATACGAGCATTGGAATGAAGGAGAGATTGTTGAAATGCTAGGTGTAATTTCTTTGTTTGGGTATTTAAATCGATGGAACGATTCTATGGGAACCTCTATTGAAGGTGGAGCGGTAGAATCTGGCGATCAATACTTAGGAAAACACGGCTGGGAAAAAGGAAAGCACGTGTAAACTATAGAATAAATAAAAACCTCGCCATATGCTGAATTTTTACACTGAGCTTGTCGAAGTGTGATTCAGTATCTAGCGAGGTTTTTTATTTGTATTGAGCACATTAAGTAATAGCATATATTCAATAGTCTATTGATTTTTTTAACTGAAACACTATTTCAGTAAAGAACAAAGGAATAGACCATGAAGCCCAAACTATTGTAGGTGCTCGTTCTATAAATGTACCTAATCCAGCCATCAGAGTGATGTCGTTAAACATTCTAAACAAAACAAAAGCTAAGGTTATAATGTAACTTCGGATCATCCATTCTTTATGTTGTTGTATTCTTTTTTTACGAATTGAGATATACGCCATATATGAACTGATGACCCAGACCACCGCTAGAATTTGCAAGCTAAAACCCCATGTCCAATGGATATCTAAAGCAGCTGTCCAAGCTAAAACAGTTGAACTGATTCCAGATATTAGTATAGCGATCAAATACGTTTTCCCAAGTTTTTTGTGCAGTTTGTTGTATTTGTTTTTAAACTTGGAAATAAACTGAAAAGGTCCAATGAGCAATGCTAAAATACCGCCGCTAATATGACCAATTAGCCACCATTTTACATTTAAAAAGCGCCCTAGTATTTCATCTTGAAAAGTATAGTATCTAGTGGCTTGCAAAATGAATAGCAAAGAGTAGAGGAGCAATATGACAAAACCTAGAACCTTGAGAATGGACTTTAGTTTAATTTTCATAATCAATTTTTTAATGAGCAGTTTGAAGAGTTTCTTTATTTTTAACCATTCGATTTATGAAAATAAAAGCAGCGATAGAGGTTAATAAAACAAGACAAGTAAGAACAAAATGTTGATCGACACCCGTTTTACTGATGGGCTGTAACGTAAACTTTCCAAGTAAATCAGACCACCAGTAAGAGAAGTTAAAAATGTCAAAAGTAACATGGGCTATAATTCCAGGGATGATCGACTTAAAACAGTACGACATATATCCTAAAAGAGCACTAGCCATAAAAATTAATGGAATAATTGAAGGAGCCCATGCTTGATGTAAATGAATTACAACAAATACTGCAGAGGTAATACCAATGGCTATTTTAGCACCGTATTTCTTCTCTAAAGGAGTTTGTAAATACCCTCTGTATCCAACCTCTTCGCAAATTCCAGCTACTAGTGAAGCCATGATAATAAAAATCCAAGCGGAGGCTACTGGTAGCTTCCCTATGATTTCATATTCTGCTTTAAACATTGCTTCAGGATATTCCATAAGTCTAAAAATAAATGTTAAGCTTGCCTGTACGATGAATGCCATGAGCAGTGCAGCAAGAACACCCCATTTTAATTTATAGGAAGATAGCTTAGTGCTTTTGAAATTGTCTTTTCTGAATTGTTGCGTTGTGTTTTTAATCCATTTCCCACTAAAAAAACGGATGAAGAGAATTAAGATGATGGCCATAAAAACGACCGACCAAATTCCTGGAATAAATGCGGGAGCGATCGCCCAAATAGTAACACCCAAGGTGCTTATTGAAAACCCTAAAATGATAGCTCTAATAACCAATGGAATCTTCATCCAAAGAAGTGTAAACTGTGATTGTTTGTTTTGCATAATTTTGATTTTTAATTATGCTCCAAAACTATCGTCTTATCCTAAGGGTATGGTATTACATCATGAAGTCGAACCCTTTTTTTGTTGCAATTTGTAGTTTGTTGGTGTTAGTCCTGTGAATTTTTTAAAAGCAGTATTGAAGGAAGATTTGCTACTAAAGCCACTGTCATACATCACTTCTTGAATTGTGGTTTTAGCCGTATTTTGATTCAGTAATTTTATGGCATGCTCAATTCTATATGTATTAATGAAATCAAAAAAGCTTAATGAAAAACCTGCATTAATAACTTGCGATAGTGCCTTTGGACTAATCTCTATAATCTCTGCTAAATGCTGAAGTGTAATATTACTTTCTAAAAAAGGTTGATGCTTATCAAAATATGCTGAAATTTTTGACACGTAACTTTTTAATTGAACATCTGTTAAATTAGAACCTTTGTATTTATCTTGATTTCCTTGCTCTACAAGCATAATAATTCCACTATCCTTGGTTGCATTATTCAGCATTCTTAAAATGACCTTGTTGACAAAATAAAAGAGATAGATAATAAATAGCGCTAAAGAAATAAGCAATCCATATTTAAATTGTAAGAAAGGAATTGTTGCATGAATGATTGTTGTAATTAGAATGATAACGAAGGAGTTAATAATGAGCTTCAACCAACTAATATGCTCTATTGGAATATTAGAATAATTTGCCGTTGCAGTTGATAAGGCGTTTTTAATTTCTAATCGACATTTAATAACATACGTAGCAATATGTAGCATTAATATGGTTTCAAACACAGCAACATACATAATATTAAAGTTACCTTCTAAAACTTCAGAAATTGAAATTACTGTAATGATTAATAAGGTTAGCGCTAAAAAAGGAATGAAATGGACTAACTGTTTTTTTTGAAGTTTGAAATCTTTGATGAGAACAGATCTAGTGAAAAGGAATAATAACGGACCATAAGCCAACATAAAAGAATCATCTATTGATACCAATATTGGATTGTCTATAAAAACTCCAGAAGCAGAAAGTCCTAAGGTTATTAAAGAAAGCCCTAGCATTAAAAAAACAACAGCTAAGAAATGATTGCTATATCGCTTTCCTTTCTTGTTTTGAAAAAGAAAAAATGAAATAAATAACAACTGAAAGCTGATAACAACTAAAAGAATTTTAAAAATAGTTAGAATCACGGATGATGATGTTGATTTTAGTTTCTAAGATAAAGAAAATAACCTAAGCTACGTTTGTCACAAAGATAGGAAGAAAGGAATTCAAAACACATTGTATTGTCTATTCGAGCGCAGTCGAGAACTCATAAGAGATCGGATTTAAAACATCTCGACTGCACTCGATGAGACACTTTATTTTTTCTGGAGTTCAGCTGTAATTTGTAGAGCCTTGTTTTTTATAATACTCTTGCTTTTATCAACAATTGGTTTCACCAAAATAGAATCTTTTTAAACATGGTGGTTACTATTTAAGACTGTAATAGTACAATTTTTTAAGCGATGATGCTAGCAACTCTTTTTTGAAGTTCAGGAATCACATTCCTTTCAAACCATGGGTTTTTCGTCAGCCAAAAACGATTTCTAGGCGATGGATGCGGTAACACAAAGTATTTAGGTAGGTATTCAGGGTAGTTGTCTACCGTTTCGGTGAGCGTTCGTTTTGCACTATCTTTTAAGTAGTATTTCTGTGCATACATGCCAATTAAGATGATGAGTTCTAGATTGGGCATTTCATTAAATAGCAATTGATGCCATTGCGGAGCACATTCTTTACGCGGAGGTAAATCACCACTAGCGCCTTTTCCAGGGTAGCAAAAACCCATCGGAACGATGGCAAAAAGTTCTTTGTTGTAAAAATCTTCGTTGGAAACATCCAGCCATTTCCGTAACTGCTTTCCGCTAGCATCATCCCACGGAATTCCTGAAGCATGTACTTTGGTTCCTGGAGCCTGACCAATAATTACAATTCTAGAATTTTTATGTGCTGAAACCACAGGTCTTGGACCTAAGGCTAAATGCTCAACGCAAGTAGTACAGTTTTTAATGTCGGTTAGGAGTTGTTGCATGCGGAGTTGGTCGGGGAAACTTATCGAACTTACTTTTGACGGTTTGTATTTGCTATATATAGTGTTGTAGCCATTTTTATTTTAATTCAAACATTTCTGCTAATTCATTCAAATTATACTTCTTAGAATCCCATTTTGAAATGCTCGTTTTTAAAGTAATTGAGATTTCTGTACCAGTTGCTGAAACGGACGAACTGTAATAATAACTTCTATAAAGTGTACCAAGAATTATTGAAAATTTTTCTTCCACAGATTCATCTAAAAAATTTTGTTGAGAGTTGATTGTTAGATGGATATTATTATTCATATTTTTAACTGAATAGTTACTTTCTGGGAAATGCTTTTCTATAAATGGTTTAAGATCACTTTCAATTATTTCAGTCCTAGTACTACAACTTATTAATAAGATAGTTGAAAATAAGAATATAATTTTAATTAACCTCATTGCTTTTCAATTGATTGTAACGGTCTCGGCTATGATTTCGTTGCGACCTCAGACTGCGACGAACTTGTGGCAAGTCGCGCTGAAAAAGGCACAGTAGAAATCAGCCGTTTGTTTTGTATTTCTGTTTTTAAAGTTAGCAATTCTTTTCGTTTTTAATCTTTCACTAGCAATGAATTATAGCTATTGTTGGCAAGAGTTTTATTGAAGTCGGTCATACATTAATTCAATTTGATTTCTAAGTGCATTGCTATAAGCTTTAGATCCTGAAATTATTAAACTTGCATTTGCGATACTTACTTTTTCAGATCCATCAATATTAACTGGATTTGAAACTAGAAAAAAAGACTTACTGAATTTAGTCCCTGGATCAACTAAGACAATTGACATAATGTGATCTCCAAATTTATTGTTGACTGGAAGTACTTTAAATTGTCTAGGAAATTCTTTCGATAATTCAGTTAGAAGCTTGTCCCATTTTTTATCTTCTGGAAGAACTGTTTGATATCTTATCCATCGTAAATCTTTTCTTTTGTAAAATATTTTTTTCAAGTCTTCAATGTAGTCAGTTGCGACATCATATCTTTCAGGAAGTCTAGTGTCAAAACCCTCTGCATACTGAACTACTTCTTTCTTACAATTCCTAACTGCTTTTTTTAGTTGTGTGTAAAATTCTTGATCATTAGAATTGCTTTTTGAATACTCCTTAATCCTTATTCTAGGATCATTTTGCTTTCTATATATTAAAACTACTATTATTCCTCCAATGATACTAAGTAGGAATCCTAGAGCAAGTGTGACCCAAAATTCCAAAGAAAAAATAAAATCAGGCATATCTGCTATTGTTTAATGTTGTTTTTTCATCAATTAGATATGTTGTATCAAGAAACTCCTGCATAAAAGATTGAGAAATACTCTTTGCACCTTCAATGCAGACATCAACATATTTGGGGTGAGGTTTGATATTCATTGTTTTTATTGGATATACGAGAATAAATATAGTAGCCTCAATCGGCTTTTTCGTATCCCAATGTATGCATCGAATCTCGTGCAGATCATAATCTATTTCTCGTTTTCTTAGGTTTTCTATATCAGATAATGTGATTCTCTTTATTATCCCATTGATGCTTTGATTTGGATCAGTAGTTGAGATTACATTCAAAGCTGCAATTTCATCTTCATGAGGAGGTTGCCCATACCTAGAAAATGCGGAATCATTCATTGGGTAATTAAACACCCTCTTAAATCCATATCCAACAGCAGGAATATGTTCATTCTTGTCTTTAAGGGTAAGTGATGCGGAATATAAATTGATGAGGCTTCCGTAACCAAATAATTTTAGAGTCTTATCGGATGTTTGATTAATAAACTCTTCCAAATTCTCCCAAGGGTATAAATGTTTCATTTTTAAGTATTAATTCTTGCCAACTAGTTATATGGAGAATGAAGTTCCTGTTTATGGGATGTTATTTTCCCGTTATGAGGAACTTTTGTTCTCGTTTATATAAAATCAATACAATAGTAACAGCAATTTATCTCTGAAATAAATTCAGGTTTTTCAAAGTCTGTCACATTTGGGGACGTAACGTATTGACTTCTGTTTCGAAGATACGAAAAAAAGAAATTATGTATTGAGGTTTGCCGTAATAAGGTTCCTAAAATAAAGAAGTTGAGTAACTCAACTTCATTTATTAGAACAAGGCCTTTTAAAATGGGAAATAATAAACTTTAGAAATTAGATGATTTTAAAAGGTTGAGTCTTTCCATTCTACTTTTAATGTATCTGGATTGTAAACTCCATTGACCATAGAGTTTTCATATTTTGAGTCTTTCCATTCTATTTTTAATGTATCTGGATTGTAAACTCCATGCACCATATAGTGTTCATATGTTGATTGTTTCCATACTACTTTTAGAGTATTCGGATTGTAAACTCCATAGACCATGTAGTTTTCATAAGTTGATTGT
>JAGDZS010000021.1:0-2980 GCA_049115595.1 Flavobacteriaceae bacterium | reverse complement strand
CCAGAGCCAGCGTTGGAGGATTATAATGTATCGGAGTATGTAGCACCAAGCAGTGAAGAAGAACGTAAGATGGTTCAGGTTTGGGAAGGTCTGTTGGGCTTAGAACAAGTTGGAGTGACCGATAACTTCTTTTCCTTAGGAGGAGATTCTATTATAGCGATTCAATTGGTGAGTCGTGCAAAGAATGAGGATTTACATTTTAAGGTCAGTGATGTTTTTACCTACCAAACAATATCAGATTTATGTAGTGTACTGGGAAGTGCACGCGTTATTATTGAAGAGCAAGGAGTTTTAGAAGGTTCTATGGGTCTATTACCGATTCATTCAAGTTTTTTCCAGCAAGAGAACCAAGCGCAAGATCATTACAATCAGTCGATGCTTTTTAGTATTTCGAAGGATTTAAGCAGTGAGGTTTTAAGCAAGTCTATTGATCATTTGGTCGTACAGCATGATGCATTACGATTACGTTATGTTGAAGAGTCAGGAGTTTATCTAGGTTCTTATGATGGACAGGCCCCAGTTTTAGAAACCGTAAAGATTAACACGCAAGCACAAGGATCGAGTTCAATTACTGAGATTTGTAAAGAGTATCAAAAGAGTTTAGATCTTAACAAAGGAGCGATTGCACGTTTTGTACGTATTGTTACAGAATCAGAAGATTTAGATCGTTTGTTTATCGTTGTTCATCACCTAGCAGTAGATGGTGTTTCTTGGCGAATCTTGATGGATGATCTTACAAGTTATCTAGAGACTCTTTTATCCAAAGGCCAAGTTGAATTGGTCTCTAAAGGGACTTCTTATCGTCAATGGCAAGCACGTTTATCAGAATACGCAGGCAGTGCTCGTTTGTTATCAGAAGTTTCTTACTGGAAACACATACTATCAAACCAGAGAGCACTTAAGTATGATCATCAGTATACGGGAGAGACCCTTTATAAAGATACAGGTCATTGTAGTATTAGTTTTAGTAAGGAATTGACTGATTCTTTGTTGTATGATAGCCATGGCGCTTATGGAACAGAGATCAACGATTTGTTACTATCCGCCTTGTCGGTTAGTTTGTGTAGTTGGCAAGAAGTTTCAGAGTTTGTGATAGCTTTAGAAGGACATGGAAGAGAAGAGCTCTTTGAGGATGTAGATATTAGTCGTACCGTTGGTTGGTTTACATCGATGTACCCAGTTTTATTACAGTATGACAAGTCGGATCTTACAGGGACGATTATCTCGGTAAAGGAATCTTTGCGTTCGATTCCTGATAAGGGAATTGGTTATGGCGTATTGCGATACCTAGCAGACCAGGAATTATTAGAAGATAATACGATCGAGATCGATCAGGTTGTTTTCAACTATCTAGGACAGTTTGGTAGTGGTGGTAACCTAGAAGGAACTTCAGAAGGTCATTTTACAGGAGGCTCAGAAGACAGAGGATATGATTTTGGTTTAGATAATAAAAATCCAAATAGTATAGGAATCAATGGCTTGATCTCTGGAGATTGTCTTCATTTTACTTTTAGTTATGATGGGCATCGATATGATCATGATAGTATCGTATCTCTAGCGGAGGGTTATAAAAACTCATTAGAAGAAATAGTTAAGTCATGTAAAGCAATAGATACCCAAGTTTTAACCCCTTGGGATTATGGATTGAGCGGTTTGGTTAGTTATCAAGACCTTGATGAGTTTCAGTCTATAGATCGGAGTTATGAATTATCAGACATCTATGTATTAAGTCCCCTGCAACAAGGCTTGATGTTTCATAGTTTGTATGAGAATAACCCAAGCGCTTATTTAGTGCAGATGAGTTTTGATTTGGTAGGTGATTTGAATGTAGATCACTTTGGTAATAGTTGGGCTCATTTAATGTCAAATCACAGTATTCTTCGCACGGGATTTGATCATAATAGTTTAGAGGTTCCCGTACAGTATGTACAAGAGGGATTACCAGTTCCTTTAGAGGTTTTAGATTACCGAGAAGAATCACAAGAAGCATTGGAGACCTTTTTAGAAAAAGATAAGAATAAAGGATTTGTTTTAGATTCCGCACCACTGTTTCGATTGAGTTTGTTGCGATTGGCAGAAGATCGTTATAAGCTGGTATTGACAAATCACCATTTAATCTTGGATGGTTGGTCTACTCCTATTGTTTTAGGAGGTTTTATTAAAACGTATCAACAGTTATTAAATGGAGACTCACTAAGTCATACTACAGATAATTATGGAGATTATATAAGATCGATACAGAGTAGAGATCGACATGGATCTTTATCCTATTGGTCCGATCATTTATCAGGGCTGGAATCAGCAAGTGCATTGCCATTTGTAAGTGCTACCAAGGAACGTAATAAGGTATTTAGCAACCGAAGAATCAAGTTAGAGAAGGGAGCTGACTTTATGGTTTCATTGGAGGCATTTTGTCAACAGAATCATATCACAGTAAATACAGTCATACAAGGAGTTTGGTCTTATTTACTATCTCGTTATACAGGATCTTCGAATGTTGTTTATGGGACGGTAATCTCAGGGCGAGATGGTTCTTTTGAAGATGTAGAATCTCGAGTAGGATTGTATATCAATACGATTCCATTGTGTGTTGAAGTTAGAAAAGAAGCGTCTATTGCAGATTGGCTAACAAGTATCCAAAGTTCTTATACAAGTTCAAGAGAAGAACATGGGTATTGTTCTTTGTCAGAGATACAAAGTACAAGTACTATTGAAGGAGAGTTGTTTGACAGTTTGATGGTCTTTGAGAACTACCCTTTAGATTCAGTGAAAGATTTAGAGACGGATCTTCGAATAGAGAACTTCCATGGAGATGAACAGACCAATTATGTATTGTCATTAACAGTACAAACAGCGGCATCACAAGCATTGACATTAGAGTTTGGATACAATGATGAGATCTTGTCGGATGCTGTGGTGGAGATGATTCGTAGTCATTTTGAATCGGCCTTAGAGTCTTTGATGGAGGCTAGTGAGATAG
>JAGDZS010000020.1:0-2415 GCA_049115595.1 Flavobacteriaceae bacterium | reverse complement strand
GTAATTCGTAGCTACCAAGATGCTCCTGCCTTTGAAAACTTAGAAGGTGGATTCTATATCATCTTAGTGAGAGACAAAAACGGATGTGGAACGGCGAGGCTTTTAGTATCGGTCGTAGAATTTCCAAAATTCTTTACACCAAACAATGACGGAATTAACGATACTTGGGCAATCAAAGGTGCGAATTCAACCTTCTTCCCTACTTCGAATATCTACATCTTTAACAGATATGGGAAAGTCATGGGTAAGATTGATATTGACAATCCAGGGTGGAACGGAACCTTCAATGGCAAAGTGTTGCCTTCTGATGATTATTGGTTTGCTATTAAAATCATTGATCGTAACGGAAACGTAAGGGAAAGAAAAGGGAATATGTCTCTTTTAAGAAACTAAGAAAAAGTTATATTTGTTTCACCTTATCAGAAATACCCTAAATGAAATCACTCAATAGATATTTTTCAAAAATATCAGTTCTCGTCATATTTATATTTTTCGGTTACTCCGTATCCGTAAAATCACAAACCTTAATTGTTAACGATGCCGCTGATACTCAATCAACCTTCTCTCCTGAAGACCTAATTCGGAATGTATTAATCGATGGAAGCTGTGCCAATGTAAGCAACATAAGCTCATTAGTTGGTGGAGCTCCAGGAGATAGAACTACGAAAAGTTATGGTTATTTTAAAGCAAGACCTGGTAGTCGTTTCCCTTTTTCTGAAGGACTTGTCCTAACCAGCGGTAGAGCTTTTAATGCGGCGAATCCTGCGACTCCAAACTTAAGTGACGATTCTGGTACAGGAAGTGATGCAGACTTAGTAAATGCAATTCCTGGTGGCGGGCCTTTTTTCAATGCAACTGTTTTTGAATTTGATTTTGTCCCTACATCAACAACCATTAGTTTTCGCTATGTAATGGCTTCTGAAGAATACGATGAAGCTCAAGGATTTCCTTGTAGTTTTGCTGATAGTTTTGCTTTCCTACTACGACAAGATGGAACAACAGCTTATGAAAACATTGCTGTTCTTCCAGGGATAACTCCCGTAACACCAGTAAGTGTTGTCAATGTGCATGATGAAATCCCTGCCTCAGCTGGTACACCTGGGTGTGCTGCTCAGAATGAAACTTTTTTTGAAGGATACAATATTGGAGATACAAATTATGGAGGTAGAACTGTTGTTTTAACTGCCACCGCTACAGTAGTACCAAATGCAACATACCATATCAAACTTGTTATTGCTGATGCAGGAGATAATGCTTTCGATTCTGCTGTATTTTTAGAAGCGGGAAGTTTTAATTTAGGATTAGAATTAGGAGATGATTTTGTAAGTGCTGACGATACAGCCGTTTGTGGAGGGTCAATTCCTCTAACAGCAAACATTACAGCTTCTAGTTACCAGTGGTCAAAAGATGGTGTTCCTATTCCAGGCGCTACCAACCAAACCTACAATGCCAATTTAGGAAATGGAACCTATTCTTGTGATATCTCTTTGAGTGCTAGTTGTACAGATAGCGACTCTGTTGTTCTAGAATTTGTAGATGCCGCATCTATAAATCCAACTATCACAAACCTGCAAGAGTGTGATCCAGATCTTGATTTGCTTGAAGTCTTTGACCTAACCTCAAAAAACACAGAAATACTCAACGGCTTAGATCCTGCAACTTTTGATGTCCAGTTTTTTTCAGATGCAGCATACACAACATTAATCCCTAATCCCGCAACGTATACAAATGGCGCACCTGCAGAGACAATATATGCTAGGGTCGTGAACAGAAACAGTCGTAACTGTTTTGCAGATGGTTCGTTTACAATTGAAGTAACAGGATTACCTGTTGCGACACAACCGATAGATTATGAAATTTGCGATGATGCTACAGACGGAGACGATACCAATGGTTTTTTAAATGGCTTTTTATTATCAACTAAAGATGCTGAAATTTTAGGAACACTTGATCCTGCTCAGTACAGTGTTTCATATCATACTTCACTTATAGGTGCACAAACAAGTAATGCTACTGATGCTATCGATAAAAACAATCCATACACAAATACCGTTGTGAATACTCAGCAAATATTTATTCGTGTAGAAAATGTAGACAATGTATCTTGTAATGATACTTCGCTGTCTTTTAATATCATAGTAAGTCCATTACCTACTATTACAGCTGCTGTAGAACTAAAACAATGTGATGATGATACTGATGGATTTAGTGTTTTCAATTTAAACGAAGCAGCCACGGACATTTCTACAAATCATCTCAATGAAACATTTGTATTCTATCCAACATTAGCAGATGCTCAAGGTGATACCAATGCTATTTCAGCTGCTGATGCTCTTGTGTTTACAAATAGAACGGTTACTACCGATATTGTTTGGGCTAGAGCTATCTCAACTTTTGGATGTTACCGCATCTCGG
>JAGDZS010000019.1:0-33138 GCA_049115595.1 Flavobacteriaceae bacterium | reverse complement strand
AGTGGGTAATTTTCAGTATGTTTTTAGGAAAAAGAGGGAGAAGATTTTACTCCCTCTTTTCAGAACTTATCGAGATTTATCTAGCGACTTATCTTGATTTTTCTCTCGTACTTTTTGAAGCTTATTGACTTCAACTGTCAATTCCTCTTCAACTAGTGGTTCTACCTCTTTAACTTGTTTTTTAAACTTATCCCCTAAGTTTCTTTTTATCGTCTCTTTATCTTTTTGAGCGTTCTTTTTTCCTGCTAAAAAAGCTTTCAATAGTTTTGGGTTTTGAGAATGGATTAAAATTTCCTCTACTAGATTCCCCAATACATCATCGTTAAGGTCTGAAACAAGAAAATATCTATATCCAAGCTGAAATGATTTAATCTTAGCCGAAACACTATGTCTATCTATTCCTAACTTCTTTTCTATGAAAGCTTTTATCTTATTTTTTGTTTTCATAACTAGAAAGTTTTACGACTGTGTTTTTCAAGATAATCCAGAATTGAATCCCGCTTATATAAAATGAGTTTCCTGCTAGGCTGTGAATATTCTATAAGCCCCTGTGAACGCAGATTAAAAAGCGTTGTATCTGACTTAATTCCTAGAAGTTTTTTTGTCTCATCTGAATCCATCCAAACTTCTTTATGTTCCTTTCCTTGTAGTTTTTCCATTTGGACAATTACTTTCTCTATTAACTCCCAGAGGTTCCCCTCTGAAATCATAATTAGATTTTCTGTTTTCATAGTGTCTCGAATTTTACATTGTGATACTGAAATTTTTTAAGTGCTTGAATCCAATAAACCTTTAGAAATTGTAAAGTTTTATTTTCGGACTCCATATTAAGAGGGAATACAAATTGTATTTGCCTTATCCCTTTCAACACTTTGGGCAACTGATATTTTTTACGGAGCTTGCTAATATCGAGTGAAGCTCCAGAAATAGCTACTCTCTCGATAGAAAAGCCTTGCTTAGTCATATCTCTAATTCTTGATGACTCTAAGCCATCAGTAAATAGAAAAACATCTACATTCTTTTTATTCAAACGACTTATAGGTACAATACTAGCTAGTATTTCTGTCCATTTAGCTGAGGCAGAATAGCTATTTGTAAACGTCAGAATCTTCTTTGTAAATCGCTTCTTTGCATATCGAATGGTACTTTTAAAGAGTTCTTTTTGTAGCTCCACTTCATCAGTACCGTATAAAGAAGAATCAAATTTTGGTTCTTGATATGTGAAAATCTGACTTCCTGTTGCCGAGGCTGTATTACTATTCAGGAATCTAATCTCTATAACAGCATTTTTTTTCTTACATGCTTTTTTGATAATTTTTTTGATGTACTTATCTTGCTCTGGGCTAGATTTCATACTAATACTTTTATCAATAAACATCAACGTATGACTACTTTGCTGTGCTACTGTTTTGAATGAAAAAGCTAATAGAAAAATTAGTACTCCTAAATTTCTCATGGTGTTAGATTTTCTATGCAAAGCTTCTTTGTATTCAGAAGTAATAGGTATAAGTGCAAGAGCTTCCTCAATAGCAGACTTGCGAGAAACTAGGCTTAAATATAGAATTGATGTTTTGTAAACTTTCAAAGCTCTATTCTTTAAGGCTTTATAGCTTTTCCGTATTCTATAAATCTTTGCTCTCTTGATTTTACGCTTTGCTTTCAACTTCAAAAGTTGCAAATAGACCATTGAAACTGCTTTTAAGAATGAGCTAGAAAACAGCATGACCAAACTAAAAATAGACAGAGCAAAAAATGAACTTCCTTTTACATAACTTGGAGTAGAGTTTACTAACTTCATTTTTGTAGCTATTTGCTCTTTTAATTGTACTACTTTCTGTTGAAATTCTTTATTCGTTTCATCATCTTCCAAAGCTTCATTCTCTTTATCTAATTGCTGACTTAAAAGAATAATGTCCTTGCGTGTTTCATTTTTTTGAATGTTGTAATAGCTCAGTCCTCCAAAAACAAAAAGCATAATACAAGAAGTAATCAAACCTATTTTAAACAAAATAGGAATCTTGGATTTACTTTGCAAATAGATCTTTACTGAACGTTTTATAAGTCTTGCACAGGTGAACAAAACAACAGTTATTCCAATAGACATATAAAAAGATTTTTTAGGGTCTACTTTTAAAACCTTTTCAAATATTGTTTGAGATAACAACACTTCTGCATACACTCCAAAAAATACAGCTCCAAGTATTAAAAGAGTATCAAGAAGTGTTACGTCAGTTAATCCATTCTTATTTTCACTATTTATTTTCGGTTCTTGAAAATGCGGAAGCTCCTCTGCTTCTGTATATTCAAAATTGTCTAAATGAGGTTCTACATTTTGAACCGTTAATTTTTGTACTTCTTGCTCTATCATCGCTGAGAGTCTTACATCTATTGCCGAATCTTCTGATATAGAAGATGGACTTACTCTATTTTTAAAATTATCTTGTTTCATTGTTATTAATTTTTAAATTTTTATTCGTTTTTTTTGATTTTTGAAGGGTGATGTAATCGTTATAATCTTTATCCGCTTCTAAAAATTCTACAATCGCTAAGTCAAATTCTGCGTGCTTTTTTGCTAAAGCATCATCGAGTCTGCATGAGCCTTGATTAAGTATCTCCATTGTTTCAGTTAAATCCGTAACTGTTGATACTTTTAAAGAGGTAATACCTGCTGTTTTTCTTAAATCTTTAGCAACTCGTTTTCCTCTTCCGACAGTACCTGAAAGTTTAGTGTCATAAAGTTGCTTTACTTCTTGTCCTGTCTTGGGTTTTCTCCAATTCCAGAAATCTGTTAAAAATGCCATATTGTTTATTTTTTTTTAAACCCTCTGAAGGTTGCGTTTACCTTCAGAGGGTTTTTATTAATCTTAATTTTTGATGACTTCTTTTTAAGTCATATCGATGTGTGTCTTTTAATTACTCTGTCATACGCTTTTCTGATTGTGTCTTGTTTCGAACCAAGAACGGTTTGTATTAAACCAGAATTCTAATTTGTATTTGCAAAATGAAATAGGCTTATTTGAGCCTATATTGCTATGGCAAAGTTGGGAGTATAAAACCGTTTTAAATTGTAGATAAAATGAAACCTTTAGGAAAATAAACGGAAAATAAAATGGCTATCTCAAACCATGCTGGTAATACTTACCACTTTTTACTAATGTATAGGCTTTTATATTAGAAGCTTTTTTCATTAAATGACTACTTCCTATCAGTTCCATCTGTATAATATTATTTTCAGGAAGAATTAAATCTCGAACCTCAATCATAATTCTATTCTTTAAATCATAAAATCTTTGTTGAGGATGCATACCATAATATTCAACAGTATGATTTCCCAGCATTTCTTTTCTTTGCTCAATTATGGTAAGGATTTTATTTCTTATGTAGTCAAGCCCTTCTTTTCGAATCAGTTCTGCAACTTCTTCAGTTTGTTTAAATTCACCCTGAAAATCTGCTATACCTTCTCTTCTACTAGGAACATACAAAAACCGTTTTTCAATAGAATTGATTCTCATATTGTATTAATACTGAATTTTTATACCTTGTCAATATGAATCCTAGAACAAGAGATAAGAGCAATAATCTATATAAGCTTTTAGATTTATACAACTATCAAGCAAAAAATAAGAATGAAAATATTCATGATGTTGAAAATTATCTCCTAAGACTAAAAGATTGTCTTGATGACCTTAAAGCTAAATGGTTAGCATCAAGCAAGAATAAGGATAAAGCTTTACACAACTTTGAAAAAAAAATCAGGTTAAATTTCAAATCAGAAATTTATATTAATTTTTTTCTGACTGATTTTAAATTTCCTTTTAATAATATTAAACCTCTAATACCAAATGAAAGAACTTTATCAAATGATGATAAGAGGTTTGCTAGTAAAAAACCATTTAAGAGTGTTGAAGAAAGAAAACTTGACTATTATTCAATTCTTAATGGATTCAACGGATTTCATTGTGCTAAAAGGCACGACTTTGATATCTCAAAAAAAAATCCATACGAAGATTTTTGCAGAGAGAAAATATCTATAGACCCAGATAACCCTACAATTATCATAATACAAGGTTTAGAAATAAAAGGAAATAAACCAGTTGCAATTCCTGAGGATTTAAGAAAAAAGTTTTATGATTATTTAAATAGCGAACTGTATGAACGTAATCAAAAAATAAAAAGATTTGATTTTGATAATTTTCAAAACGCTCTCACTAATTCAATAAGAAACGCTTATATTAATGTATACCAAGAATTGTATTCCCTAGTTCATAAGTTAAATACACTAATAGGGGGAGAAAAAAGTAAGGTGCTCGCTGGAGAATTTCACGAAGAAATGATGAGCACTAAGAAAAAGGATTCTCTTAAAAAGAGAATGTATTTAAGAGTTCGTAATTTTTTAGAAAGTGGTAGATCAGAAGAATTAACAAAAGGGTATGATATAGATGTTATTAAGGCTTTTATACAGCTAGAGCTTAAAAACTATAATGAAGCCATAAGAATACTTGAATCTAATAAATATAAAATAAAAAATTATCACGATTATAAATTACATTATCATGATGACCTTTTACTTTATGAGACATACAAATTAACCAAGAATTATGACAAAATTAGGAAAATGGAAAATGGAATAGGTGTATTTAGACACAATTACATTCATTTAATTTCAAATATTGAAAGTGGAATTGATTCATTAAAACATCAGTCAAAGAATATTAAACTAGATAAAAACAGATTTAATATTCGTAAATATTTAAAACAATTAATTTTTGCAACTCTGAAAACTAAAAGTGATGTTCCTGTTTTCTACTCAATGCTAGCAGGAATAGAAAATTTGTTTATCAATGATAAAAACTATAAAGAGAATGTTGCTAAAAATTACTACAAAGCAATTGACAAGGGAAGCATTAACATTAACGACTATCTTCATTTAGTACATTTTTATTGGGAGTTTGGGTCTTATGATGAAGTCCTGGAAATATTAAATAGAGCAAATAATATAGAAACAGAAGATAAAGAAAATCTAAAGCTTATTCACAAAATACGAGCTTTTATATTTATAAGAAGTAAAGAGTATGAAGAGGCAAGACTTTTATTAAAAAAAATAATAAACGATTAAAACAAAGTAACTGTCAATGAAAAAGTAGGAATTATCCAAAAAAATAAGCGGTTTTTAAAATTTATTTTTCAACTCCTAATGAAGTTATCTTGAGAAACCGAGGAGGTTTTTTTATATTTACTTAATTCGTTTTAATAAGAATGTTTTGGATAGAAAAAGAATAAGTGAAGATCAATTAAACAAGGTTAGGGATGGTCTCATTAAAAGCCTAGGAGACAAAATCGATTATTATTCTAATAGTCAAATTTATGATATTCTCTCAGAACAAATTTCTATTAAAGGACTTGGCCCTATTTCACCTTCCACCATACGTAAATTATTAGAAAACCGATATGGGAAAGGGAGACCTAGTGAATATACATTGAATGCTTTTGTAAAATTTTTAGGTTATTCAGACTGGTTTTCTTTTGTGAAAGCTGAACCATATGATATGAAAAAAGAATCACATGAATTAGGTAAGCAGCCACCTAAATTTAAAACTATTGAACCTATACATTCTCCTGACTTTTTCAAATTATCCCAAGGTTTTTTTTCAGAAAATCAAATAGATGAATTTTTATCAAAACAGATTGTTGTAATTCATGGAAATACTAAATCAAAAGGTCAATCTAAAGTTAGTCAAACGGACAGTTTTAAAAATGCCAAAAATGGAGATATCTTTTATCTCTGTAAGGGAAATGATAAAATGTATTTAATTGGTCGTTTTACAGAAAACTGGAAAATATGTGAAATTGACAAATGGGGAGCTATTGGGTATATTCAAAGGAAATTTGAAATACTACATTTACCTGTAAAAAAAGAATTGACTGTTACAAATTCCAATAAATGGTGGATGCCTAGCAATAATTCTACTTTTATAATAATTCCCAAAAATGAATATTATATAGCTGATAAAGAGCTTGTCACGCCTTATTTTGGCTTGAAAATTGAAGAAATTCTAAATTCATCTAACAAATTAAAAGAAAAAATAAGTGATCAAAAAAGCAGAATTTATGGAGATGTAGTTCCTACTCTTGATCGTAATGTTAAGCCTATATTAGATATTAAAATACTTTCTTCACAATTTGCTAAACTCATTTCAAGTCTTGATAGTAATACTGGGCAAATGTTAGGAGTTTTTGGGAGTTGGGGAAGAGGGAAAACATACTTTGTAGAACAAGTTTGTAGGGAATTACAAATTGACTTCAGGACAGAAAAAGAAACTAAAGAAAGTGATTTCTATTTTGTTAAGTTTCACGCATGGAAGTACCAAGATACTGAGGCTGTCTGGGCTTATTTATATGAATCTATTGCTAATAAATATTTTGAACATCTAAACAAAGTTCATTGGACTCATCCTTCAGGTTTCAAATACAAAATATCTAAATTTTGGTATAAAAACATCACAATACCCTTCTTGAAGTGGAGAAATGAAAAATTATTGTTATTGAGGTTAAGTTTTGCTAAATATGGCTATTCATCCCTTTTATGGTTCTTTTTTTGGATTGCCTTAGGAGGCGTGTTCACCTATTTAGGAACTTTAGCTTGGTATAAGCAATTTCAATTAGAAATTTTAGACAAACTATTCTATTCTTTTGGAATTATAGGGCTTTTGGTTTTAATGATTCGTGTTTGGAGTTTGGGAAAAAAAGGAAATAGAGTAGTTAAAAAATATACTCAAAAAACACATTTTAATAAATTGTTGGGGATACAAGCAGAAATTCAAAAAGAACTTATTTTACTCTTAAAAGTTTGGATGAAAAGTAAAACTATAAAAATTGAAAATCAAGATGGGGAAGTTGCTTATCAAGATGTTTTAGCAAAAAATAAGCGCCTATTATTGTTTGTTGATGATATAGATCGATGTCATGAAACTAAAATGATTCAGGTGATTGATTCGTTAAGAGTTATGTTGGAAAATGAGGATATAGCTAAAAGAGTAGTAGTTATTTCGGCAGTTGATGAAACTATTTTGGAAAGAGCAATTCAATGGAAATACAAAGATATTTTTAGAAATAGCCCAAATAGCGATAAAGAAATAAAACGAGCTAAAAAAACAGATTCCTCTGAAATTTTGGTAAAAGAATACATGGACAAACTTTTTATAGGAGGAATAAAATTAGCTCCCCTCAAAATAAATGAAAAAAGAAAAATTCTTGAGAATTATGTTCAGAGTGCCAATATCATGGAAATTCCCAAAAATGAATTAGGGATTAAACAAAAAGAAACTTTAGAAATATTAGAAAAAATCAAAACCGAAAATGAAATTGTTGAGAAATCACAAAAAGCATCAAAAAAATTGAAACCTAAAATCTCTGATGAAATACTAAAGGAGGATGTAAAAATATCTAAAAAAGAAAATTTTAAGGAAACTCCGATATTTTTAATTACAGCTGATGAATTGGAACAATTAAAGAAACATCTTGATATCGTCCAGCTTAGCACTCCAAGACAAATGCGGATTTTTCTATATCGCTATTTATTGGCAAAAAGTATTGCGGAAAATTATTCATCAGAGTCTCTTACAATTGAGTGGAGTGAAATTGTAATCAAAGAAATTATAGAAAAAACTAATAATATCAATTATAAAATAAAAGCTTTTTCTGGTGAGAATGAAGTGATAGGCGCCGAAAATAATTCCTTAAACAGTTTTATTCCGAAATTGGTTGAAATTGTTGTGCCGTATTAAATTTCTAAAAAGCTGTCTTGGGTAATCGAGAATTTAAGGTGACTCTTTTGTGTTTATTTTCTCAATTTATATTCCAAATAGAGGTGAAAAAACTCAAAATAAAAAGCAACTTGTTTTAGGTATGTTTTAGGTAAAAAAAACAAAAAAGGCTTCACATTTCTATGAAGCCTTTTGTACTCGAGGTGGGAATCGAACCCACATTCCCGAAAGAACTGGATTTTGAATCCAGCGTATTATAATGTTATGTGAACTAATGTGTTCTGATAATCAGTATCTTGACTTATTTCAAAATTCATATAATCTTGAAAAAAATCATATAAATTCATATTTTGTTGTACCTATGTTGTACCTGTATTTTGTATATTTGCGTAAAAGAAGCAGTCTATGGCAACAAGTGTTCAGATAAAGTTACGGAAAAAACAAAATAAAAAAGGCTTATATCCACTTGTAATTAGGATAACAAAAAACCGTAAGACTAGCTTTTTGTATACGGGTCAATATATAGAATTAAAGGATTGGAATGAAAAAGATGGCACGGTTAGAAAGTCACACCCTAATTCTACTCGACTAAATAACTTTTTAATTGTAAAATTAGCTGAAGCTAACAAGACGCTTCTCGGTTTAGAATCGGAAAATAAAGTAGCTTCATCAAAACGGGTTAAAAAAGAGATTAAAAACCCTTTAAAGAATAAGAGCTTTAATGAAGTGTCTGAAGACTATATCAAAGAGTTGGAAGATAATAACAAACTAAGTCGACTTTCGTCTGATAAGCCAAGAATTAAGCATCTAATTGAATTTGCTAATTCAGATCATTTGAATTTTCGAGAAATTGATGAAGAGTTTTTAAGAAGGTATATATCATATCTAAAAGTAAAGAGAAAGAACTCACAACGTTCTATTATAAATTCTTTAATAGTTGTAAGAACATTATTTAATAGAGCCATTAAAATGGGAATTATTGACCAAAAGTCATATCCATTTGGAGCAGATAAAATCCGCATAAAATTTCCTGAAACAGAGAAGATAGGGTTGTCAGTTGAAGAGGTACAAAGCATAGAATCACTAGAAAACCTTACTAAACAAGAAGTTCACGCAAGAAATGTATGGTTTTTTAGTTTTTATCTAGCAGGAATGAGGGTAGGAGATGTTTTGAAAATAAGATGGAATGATATTTATGATGGTCGATTACATTATCGAATGAATAAAAATGATAAACTTCTCTCATTGAAATTACCAGAGAAGATATTGCCTATACTTGAAGTATATAAAGAAGGGAAAAGAGACAAAGATGATTTTATATTTCCAGAGCTTAAGAAAGCAAATTTGAAGAATTCAAAAGATGTAATGGCGAAAACCAAAACAGCTAACAAGAAGTTTAATAAATACCTTGGTATTATCACTGAAAAAGCCAAAGTTGATAAAAAACTAACGATGCATATTGCACGTCACACTTTTGGCAATATTTCTGGAGATAAGATTCCAATTCAAACACTACAAAAACTATATAGACATTCTTCTATTACTACGACTATTAATTATCAAGCTAATTTCATCCATAAAGATTTTGATGAAGCTTTGGATAGTGTTGTTAATTTCTAATTAGTGCGGTTTTCCGCAGTCTCAAATGTGGTTTTCCGCAATGAAATCTCATTTTAAAAAATTAAGTTTATAAACTTAATTTTCAAACAGAACAATGAGCTTAAATATAAAGTTCCTTCAAGGATACAATGGAGACTGTATTTTAATTTCTTTCAAGAATAAAAAAAATGCAACAAAAAACATTTTAATTGATGGTGGTACAGGGAGTACTTATACTAAAAAGCGTAAAGCAGGTGATTTAAAAAAAGAGATATTGACTTTAATTGATAAGAAACAGGTAATAGACCTTTTAATCATTACTCATATTGACGACGATCATATAGGGGGGATTTTGAAAATGTTTGAAGACAAAAAACTTGATAAATCGGTGATAAAAAAAGTTTGGTTTAATTCAGGGAAATTGATTGCTGAAAATTTTGAACCTAAGAGAAAATTTGAAGAAAGAGATATAAAATTAAGTATCTATAAAGATAAAAACACTAGTGTTGGGCAAGGCGTTAGACTCGATGATTTTTTAATTGATTTAGGTTGTTGGGATCGTCGTATTATAAAAAAAGGATTAATTGAGACATTTGATAATTGTAAAATAACGGTTCTATCACCTAACGATACTGGTTTGATTAATCTACATAGAAAATGGGTGAGGGAGAAACCAGATTCTTTAGAAACTTCGGCTAGAGATACAGATTATCATTTATCTATGCAGAAGTTAATAGAAAGTGAAGATATATTTAAAGAAGATAAATCAATTCCTAATGGTAGTTCTATTGCATTTTTACTAGAAATAGAAGATAAAAGGTTATTGTTACTTGGAGACGCCCATCCAAATATAATAGCTGAGGCACTAGGAGAACTAGGGTATTCAAATATTAAAAAATTAGAGCTTGATTTATTTAAGATTTCTCATCATGCAAGTAAAGGAAATACGAATAAGGAATTATTAGAGCTCATTGATTGCGATACTTATGTAACCTTAACTAATAGCCTTAAACATGGGCTTCCTGATAAGGTCACTTTTGCAAGAATAGTTAAGAATAATCCTGAGGTTACTCTTTTGTTTAATTATGATATAGTTAATAAAGTATTTTCAGAGGAGGATTTAAATTTTGGCAAATTTGAAGCTGCTTATTTAAATCGAGAATCAATTATATTGGATTAATGAGTATAGACGATCAGTATAAAAAGTACTCAGTTAAAGTAAATAGCGGTAGTGGTTGTTTAGTTCAGCCTAGCACTAATGAATATTCATATGTTATTACTGTAAAGCATAATGTAGAGTCTGACATAGAGAATAATCAATTACCAAAGATTTTTAATTCAGATGAAAATCAAATTGAGGCAATTAAAATTTTCCCTCACCCTGACCATGATTTAGCAATCATAAAAGTTGTTTACCAAATAGATATTAATCTGCATATAAAATCAAATATAAAAGACTACTCAGTTCTTTATCTTTTTGGTTATCCAGATAATAAAACTCAAGATGAAGTTAAAACAAAAAAAGTAATAGGAAAATTAATTGAGAAGAATGACCCGTTTTTTGTTTTATCCTCTGATAGTTTTGATGGACAAGATGATGTTGTTGGGTTTTCTGGATGTGGAGTTTATCAAGAAATAAATGAGATTATTTATTTATCAGGAATTGAGTATAGAATGGATTCATACAATGATGATGAAGGTAGAATAAATATCTACCCTATCTGTTTTGTTGAAGAGATTATAGAAAGTAATATTGATCAACTTAAGAGAGTATATCCAATTTACCTAAGTAACTTCTCTTTTTTACATGACGATGCTTTCAAGTTAGAAGTTGATGCACTTAATGAGGTAAGAATAGAAGCTACAAGAATAACTTTAAAGAATAAAGCCTTAGAGATTATTCAATCGGATATAACTCCATACGGGATTAAACAATTATTTGAAGAGAGAATTCTTCTTGATGATAAATGTCCCGAGCATTTATCTTTTAAGAATGTTTGGATTGCTTGGCTAGAGTTTTTAACTATAATGAATATTGTAAAAGACTATGATATTAACAATGATGTTCTTTCAGAGATTTTTAATACAGCACGTTTAAAATATTCAGACAAAGATGATTGGACAGATTTAATAAGAACAGATTTGTTAAATTCTGATTATTTAGGACTTAAGCCAGATTCTACAGTAATTGTTTCTACAAAAAAAACACCAGAATATACCTTTAGAATCCCTAAAGAGAGGTTGGTGAATATTGTTAAAGTTCCAGATAAAAGAGGCATAAGGACAGATGATGGAATTAGCCATCCATTTAATTCTTTCAATTTCGTCCATTTAGAGTTTTTTAAAAAAGAATGTATTATTCAACGACTTGATAGTTATGAGAATATTAATGATCAAAATGAGCTATTACAAATTTTAAAACAGCAATACGATGAGTTATTTAGTTAATGATCCAATTAAGATTTTAGAAAGTAGGTTTAGTAATCTCCGATTTAATTTTAAAGAAGTTGAATTTGGTGGTTCAATCCCTATTTTCTTTATCTATGTTGAAAATGAAAAATCTTTGGAAGGCAATTGGACTAAAATAGCTGATACAATAGCAGTAGAATTTCAAGCAAGACTATTGGATGAGTTTAGTGTATGGAATATTTATCTATTTTATATAATAGATGCTCCAATAAAGAAAGAATTGAAATATAAAATTGAGAACGATACGTTTTCTAGTAGAAAAATCATCATTGAAAATACTACAAATGAAGACTCAATGGTAAATACTCATATTATAAACGGCATAATTGCAACTGTTGATGGTCATGAAATAACTGAGAATAAATTCGAACCTAATAGAACAATAAAATCACTAATAGAGAATAAAGTATTAAAAAGAATAAATGTCACTAAAGCGGCAAATGAAGTATACAAAGAGCTTTTAGAGGTAATAAAAAAGAACACAAATGAAGTTTAAAAAAGTAGAAGTTTCAGCCTTTAGAATATATAATGAACCTAAAGATGCAATCTTCGATTTCACAATAGAGAATGCTAGTGTAGCAAATTTTGTTTCGCTCTATGCACCTAATGGCTTTGGGAAGACGTCTTTTTATGACGCTATTGAATGGGGTATTACAAATAATGTTCAGCGGTTTTGGCAAAACAAAAACACTCAAGAATCAATCGATGCTTTAAGGGCATCTACAAATGAACAAGTTAAGCTACTTAGAAATAATAGTTCAGGTGCTAATCTAGAAACTTATGTAAAGATAACAACAGACTCGGAAGCTTTAGAACCACGAATTCTTAAAGTACATGGGGGCAAAAAATCAGACATTAATAAGAGTGAAGATATTGAAAACCCAAGTTTTCGTCAAGTCATCTTATCACAAGAGTGGATTTCTGCTTTTTTAAAGGAGGTTGATGGAGAAAGAAGGTATCAATTATTTATGCAGAATCCAGATTTAGCAGAAATTGATAATTATTATATAGCAGTTAAAGCACTGTATAGAGAAAATCAAAGAATGATAGGGTCTATTAATGATAAAATTAACTTTCTTAAACAAGAAATTCAACCTGAAAACGATTTTAACCCTCTTGAAAAAATAAATAGTCAGATAAATGAGATAAATAAAGAATTAGAAAAAGTACAAATTCAATTAATAACTCCAAATATGACTAAGGAGCAACTAAAAGACTTTAAAGATGTTGTTTCAGATAAAATAGTTATTTATAGTAAAGAATCATCTATTAAAGAAAAATTATCTCAAATTAAAAAAGCTAAAATTGGAGATAATCTTATTATAGGAATAGACAAGTTTTATAACTTAAATAAAGATTTAAAGGAAATAAAAACAAAGCTTGATGATATAAACACTAATCTCGAAAAGTTTAAAGAATTAGAAAAAAATCAAACAGAGGTTACGAATCTTAAAAAGAATCTTTTAGGGTTAAATAAGCAAGAGTCAGAGCATAAAGATATTCTAAAGGAATATGATTATTATAAAGTTAAAAAAGAAGGGCTTCAAGAAAAGGCAAGAAAAATTAATTCTCTAGAAAAAGAGCAACTAGAAACTAATAAACAGACTGAAGCATTAACAAGACAAAAATCAACTATTGCCAATCAAAATGAAGGTATAATTAAGCAAAGACATGATCTAGAAAAACAGGAAAAAGAACTTCCCAACATAAAAAAAAGGATTGATTTTTTGGAAAATGAAATTGAAAAATTAGACAGATCTGTAAAAGAGACACATCTAGAACTTAATAAAAAAACGACTAAAATAAATTCAATAGATGAAGGTGTTAAGGAACTAGAGAAAGTTAAAAATGAAACAAATAACTCTGAATATTCTTTAATGCATATTAATGAAAATTCAGAACTAGTCAAGCTAACAGAAACCCTTGAAAAATTAAATAAAAGAAAGCGAGAACTAAATATTGAAATTGGAGAATTAAACACTAAGGTAGAACAGCAGAAATCGTTAAACTCAACCATTGAAGAGTTTATCAAATCAGGACTTATAATAGCTAACGATTTACAAAAATCAACTTGCCCATTATGTGAGTACCAATATAATTCATATAAAGAATTAGCCGAAAATATTTCAAATAACAAAGCTTTAAACTTAGCATTAAAAGAACTTCTTTCATTGAAAAATAAGTTGAACGAAGATATTAAAAAAAGTACTGCAGAAATTAATGATGGTAATGGTAAGTTAATTGTGTTTTATAATGAAAAAGTTTCCAGTTTTGTTAAAGAAAGAAGGACTTTAGAAGCTCAAAAAGCTAACTTAAATAAAGTACAAAAAGAAAAAGCTGAAACATTAAAAAAATTAAACAACGAGTTAAAAGAAATCAGTGTAAAACTAAATGGTTTGACTTATGAAGAATTTAAGAAACAACTTGATACTTTAAAATTAAAAAACACGAATGATTCAAATGAAATAAGTAACAAACTGTCTGAAATAAATAAAAAATTATCGAATGTCAATGAGAAATATAAAAACACAAAATCTCAATTGGAGTTATTAAGAAAAGAAATTCAACTTCTTAAAAATGATGAAAAATATTTACTTATTTCAAATTGGCTTAACAATAATTTATTTTCAAGTGATAAAACCAAAATTGAACTAGAGAAAAAAATAGAACAAATATCTAGTAAATTAAAAAATATAAAAACAAAAATAATTGAAGGAGAGGAGTTAACTCAAAAACATGGAAAAGAATTAAGCAAGCTGACAAAGGAAAATCTAATAAAAAACAAGTCTGATTTGCAAAAGAGTAAAGTAGGAATTGAACAAAAGATTGAAGAATACACCTATTTTGTAAATGATAAGTTTGATATAGATGTTTATAATTTTGATAAGAAATCTTTGACTAAATTTTTAGAAGAAGAAGAAAGTACATTAAAATTAAAATTAAAAAAGTATAACTTTTTAAAGGAAGGGTTTGCTAAATTAGAAAAATATGCAGAAAATATATATCCTTTTTTACAGTCCGAAAAAGCAAAAAGAAATCTAAAGAAGAAGGAAGAAGAACTAAATTTTATTAAAAAAGAAATAACCCCCTTATTAGAGGATGAAAAAGAGAAAGCTAAAGAAGAAATAGATAGGCGAATAAGAGATTTTTTCTATGAAAAATTGATAAATGAAATTTATAGAAAAATTGATCCTCATCCAGATTTTAAGTCAGTTAAATTTGTTGCAGATTTTGATTCCAATAATCCTAGGTTGGATATTTTTGTTGAAAATTTAAGTAATGAAGAGACTCTAATCCCTAACTTATATTTTAGTACAGCACAAATTAACATTTTAAGCTTGAGTATCTTTTTAGCATCTGCTTTAAATTCAAATGAGTATGATTGTATATTTATTGATGATCCTATTCAGTCGATGGATAGTATAAATGTTCTGTCTACAATTGATTTATTTCGAAGCATTATAGTTAACGAAAACAAACAGATAGTCCTTTCTACGCATGACGAGAACTTCTTTAATCTCTTAAAGAGAAAAATTCCTAAAGATATTTTTAAATCTAAATTTTTAGAATTAGAATCTTTTGGTAAATTAAAAAAAGACAAAAATGACGAAATGTTATTGGTTTAAAGTATTAAAATAGTCAGCAATTATTTTCTTAAAACATAGAGAATGTAGACTTAAATTGATTGCTATAAAATTGATTATAGAATGTTAAACAAAATTATAATTATAAACTCTGAGCTCTATGCAAAAGCAAGTATTCATATTGGAGAAAGTTCAAGTATTCAAATTACTGCAGAAAATAATGTAGGAAAGAGTTCTTTCATTAATGCATTGAATTTTCTATACATTACAGACAAAGACCAAATGCGTTTCGAGGATGATAGAAAACTGTCTGATTCAATGAAGCACTATTTTGATGGAACAAGTTTGCATAGTTTTATCATTTTTGAAATCTTAAAAAATGGCTACTTCTCTATTCTTGTTAAAGCAACACCAGAAAACACAATCGAATATTACAAAATAACAGGAGAATATGATGAGTCTTGTTTTGTAGAATCAAACAATGGAAAGTTTAAAGCAAGAAAATGGAGTGATGCCTTGCAACAGCTTACATTAAAAAACCCAACTGATGTTCCTGTTAAATTAACAAATGAAGAATTATACAATTTAGTTTATAATTCAGATAAGAATAAAAATCCGGTAGTTTGGCTTAAAAAGTCCGTAAAAAGAAACGGAAGAAGGTCATTTTCTAACAGTTTCACAGATATTTACAGGCATTTAATTAGAACAAGCGATATAAATGAGAAATCATTTAAAAATGCACTTTTAATTGCAGATGGACAGCAACACTTCCCTCTGAATGTACTTTCAAGTGATAGTTTTGAGAAAATTGACGAATTTGAAAAAAAGAAAACACATCTTCAACATTTAATTTCGATTAAACCCGATTTCGAAAAATTAAAACTACTAAATGATGATTTTATTAGTCACGAATCAATTTTAGGAAAACTAAAAAATACATTCTTAAAAAAATTCAACAAAGTTGAACAAGAACTATCTGGAAAAACAGATAATAATAGCGAACTATCTATATCTATTAGAACCTTACAGTCTAAAATAGAGACCACTCTCAAAAAAGATAGAGATGATTTAATTAGCCTCAAAACAACGAAAGGAAATAATTTAGAAACTCTTAAAAAAGAAAACAGAAAACTCTCTGATGAGTTAGAAGAACTTAAAGACTACGAACCAACTACTGACAATTTACTCTTTCAAGGGTTAAAGAATAATCTGATTGAAGAAGAAAATAGGCTCATAGAATTAGTATCTAAATTAAGCCAATTAGAACGTAGTCAGTTTACTGAAAAAGAAATTTTATTTTCAATTGAAAACCTCAAAAACCATATAAAGAAAAAGGAAAATGCTATCAAACGATTTGATAATTTACTTTATCAAAATATCTCAAAAGATGAGGCAACAATTAAAAAGGTTTATACTTTTTTAAATCGAGATGTTTCAGAACTTGATAAATCAAAAATTAAAAAAGAGATAACCAAATCTGATTTCCCATTACATTTTTTTGATGGTCTAATAGATGTTTCAGAGATTACCATTGAAACAGAGCTTCCAACTATTAAAAACCTTCAAGATGAACTTTTGTCTAAAGAAAAGGAGCTAAACGAAAAGAACTCTCAATTAAAGATTGTACAGAACACAAAAGGTGTTGAGGAAGAAATACAAACATTAAAAATTACGATTAAAACTAACTCTGAATTCATTAAAAGAATTGAGAAAAAACCAGAATTAAGAGCAAAAGTGGAAAGTAATATTACAGAAATAGAAGTACTCAAAAAAGAACTGAAAGATCTAGCGAATAAAATCACAGATAAGGATTTGGAAATTGAAAGAACCAAAACTGCTTTATCTCAAAAAATTAAGGAAAGAAAAAAGTATATAGAAGACTTAAATAGTTTTAAGAAACAATATCAAGAAATAGAAGAAGCTTATGATATTTATGAAATTGAAGAAATTTTAGATACAGCTTTTGAAAAAATTTATGACAACTTTCAATTAATGTATAAAAAATTCCTTCGAATAAAAGATAACAGAAACAATCTCAAGAATGAATTAAACAACATTTTGAAAATGGATATTCAAGATATTAAGATGTTTATTCGTGAGATTGATGAAGATATTATAAATATTCCTAATACTCAAAAAGTAATAAATAGTCTGTTAGATACACTCTCATATGAGATAGGTAGTCCTACACACTCATTTCTAACACAGTTTAATGATTTTAAAACTTTTGTTTCGAGAAGTTATAATCAAAAATTAGCAGAGTATCCTATTTCAAATATCCAGAGTGTTAAAGTAAAGATTGATGATAATACAGATTTAATTAGGGATTTAGATAAAATATCTAAATTGAAATTTTCAGATGGTTTAGATTTTGATAATTCCTATGCAAAATCAAGAGAGGCTTTAGAAAGACAATTGTTAAGTAATAATGGCAAAGCTATTAATATCGTTGATTTATTTAAAATCAACGTAGAAATAACAAAAGTTACAGGTAAGACTGAAACTATTGACCTATCTAAACAAGTCCAGTCAAGAGGTACCAATATTGTTTTAAAGCTATATTTATTTCTAAACATTTTAAAAGAATTAGTACACAACAATTCTGAAAATCGTGTTATTATCTACGTGGATGAACTTGATGCAATTGGACAAAAAAATGTAAAACATTTAATTCAATTCTGCAAAATAAATCATTTTATGCCAATTTTTGCAGCACCAAGAAAAGTTGAAGGAATCGAGAAGTATTATCTTATAAAAGAATCTCAAAAAGATTCTAAAAATCAAAGAAGAAAAATTTCATTTGGAGAACTTCAGTCGTTCCCTGTAATTTATAGAGATGCAGAATAAGACTTTTTATAACTTCATATTAAAAATACTTAAAGAAGGAAAAATAAATGCATCTTCTATAAGCCCTTCTGTAAAAAAAAGTGGAGATTTTAAAACCTTGGTTAATGGTCAGTTTATTTCCTATTCACAAGCTATTGCAGGAGGTGGGAGTTATTTGTTGAATGATAAAGAAAACTTGCAACTTTTTTTTAAAAAGAAGTTTCCTAAAGAACTTCAAGATAGTTATTCTGCTGTTGGGAATATTAGTACATACAGAAACACAAAAGTTGGAAAAAGGACTAGCCAAAATGTGATTTTGGTTAGAGGTTTTAAAAACATTATTTTAAATTCAGAGATTGTAGAGTTAGAAAAATTCACTAACCTATTTGGAACTTTTTCAGCCCAGGTAAACAAACTAGAAACCGACAAAATTTGTATTGTTGAAAACCTAGATTCATTCCTATTAACGGAAAAGGTAATAGATGAAGATTTCATTTTCATTCACACTTATGGTGGTTTAGGGAAATCTATTTTGAACAAGTTTAAAGCAAATGAAATTTTAATTTTCCCTGACTACGACTATAAAGGGTTACAAAATTACCTAATGGTGAAAAAGATCTTTCCTGATGCTAAAATATTCATTCCAGCAGACTATGAGGATCTTTTTAAACGGTATTCAAGAACCATTAAAACAAAACAAGGAAGGGAACAAAACCCAAGTAAAGAAGTTAAAGAATCAGTTGATGAGAATGTTGTAAAAATCAGAACAGATATTTATAAAAGTAAGCGATTTTTAGAACAACAAGCACTATTCGTAAGATTTAAAAATGATTAAATTATCAGGAAAATACATTCTTAAGTTTTTACAAAATCATTATGAATTTGTACAAGGTGCTTTTAATTATAGCAAACCTGATTTCATTATTGATATTGATATTCTAGAAAAATTAATTAAAGAATACAATATTAGCAATGATCCAAAAATAACATTGACAAAACTTATTGATGTTAAGTTTTGTCGACAATTGCCAACTAAGGATTTTAAGATAAATAGAAGCTATGCAGATTTTTTGCAATTTCTTTTTGACGACTTCACGCTTGATTTACCACAAACCTTAAAAGAAAGATACAAAACAATTTTTGAATTATTTACCGCTTTAAAAACAGAGTCTAAAACAAGTAAAACAATTGTTTTAATTCAAAATATTATAAATGTCATAGATGTTTTCCTAAATGACATTCACAGACAAACTCAAAGATTATTAAGCGATACAGAATCGTTAAAAGTAAGTGCAGATGAATATTCAGATTTGTCAAAAAGATTAGAAAAAGCAGTTTTTTGGATTGATGAATATATTGAGCCACTAAATAAAATCCTTGAAAAGGGCCATCCAGAATCATTCTATTCTGCTTTAGTTGAAATACAAAAATATACTAGCGAAAAACGTTATATAGCTGATAGTTTTAAGCTAAAAAGGGAATATGAAAAATTATACGGTTCAGTTGTCTATGCTCGAATAGAATTAGACCAGAATTTACAAAAACTAACAAGAGAATTAAGACCTCTATTAGATAGAATTAAGAGCGATTCTATCATTTTGAGTGGATTTTATCATTTTGTTGAAAATGTAGATTATCCTGAAAACTATATTGTTCCTATTCCAAGTCCAGTAAAGAAAACTAAAAGAAGTGTAATCTTTAAAGAATTTCATAGTGAAGCAGAATTTTTTGTTGACCAATTTAGCTATAAGACTTTTGATATCTATTATGAGGAAGAGGTAGAAGAATTAGAATGGCTTCCTGATTCTGCGTATTTTAAAGAACAGTTATTAAAAGAAGATAAAATTGAAAATTTTTATCAATGGTGCTTTGAAGCTTTGAAAAAGCATACTGATGAAATTACATTATCAAAATATTTTTCATTAACCAATCTTTTATTAGAAGAAGATTTGGTAGCAGAATACAAGACAGAAGAAAGAATTACTATAGTTTTAAAAGACGCTTCAATAAAAATACCTAAAGTGCAAGTTTATGAGAGAATATCCAATTGAGCATAACAAAATAGTTAATGAACTACTTGATGGAAAATTCATTATTTCACCAAGCCCTTTGTTTTATAAAATTCAAGAACTTGAAGAAGATTATACAGAGTTTTTTATGAAATCATTTAACTATAAACTTAATGTTGAAGCTGAATTCACCTATTTATCTTCAGGCGAGGTAAACGAAAAAAGAACTAGGGATTTTACCTTGTTTTTAGCTATTTTATCAAGAGAGTTAGATTATTCAGGCAAAAACTTTAGAGATAAAATAGAGTTAGGTTTCTTCGATATAAATGAAACAGAAGAACTTTTAAGACAATCGAGTAAATGGGAAATTTTAGAAAAGACAACTGTTTTAGAATTTGACAAATTTATAAAGACTTGGCGTGGTAAAAATTTAATTATAATAGATGGTAATAAATTTAAGTTTACTAAAGCTATAAAACTATTTTTCACTTTTGCTATGGAAATTGCTGAAGAAAAACTAAAAGAGGTGAAAAAAGGATAGTAATTGTATTGTGAAAATTTCATAATTATCAGCCAAAATTAATCTCCAAGAAAAAGCAATTCCAAAGATTTTCTCGACATAAAAACTTATTTCAATTCCTCTTTGTACTTGTTTTTCTTTCCGATTGAAAACTGCCAAATAATTATAAAATATTTGGTACAATGAAAAATCCATCTTTACAAAACTACTTTCATCTTAACGAAGTTCAACTCTCTTATAAACGTAAACATGAGCTGTCATTTGGAAAAATTACAAGCTCAAGATCAGCCAATAAATGTATACGTGAGGTCTTTTCAATAGACCAAATTTCCTATAGGGAGCACATGTATGCGTTATATCTAGATAATTCTAATAACATACTCGGTTATCATTTATTAAGCATTGGCGGAATTACAGGAACTTTAGTAGATATTAGAGTTTTGATGCAAGGAGCATTACTCACAAACGCTATTGGATTGATTCTATTTCATAACCATCCGTCAAATAACCTTCAACCCTCTTTATCTGATAAGACCCTTACACAAAAAATCATTTGTTCGGCGGAAACATTAGATTTAAAAGTAATCGATCATTTAATTATTACTGAAGATAGTTATTACAGTTTCGCTGATAATGGCGAGTTATAGAAATAAAGAGCCAAGAAATCATTCCTAGCTCTTTATTTAAAGTAGTTTAAAACTATTATCTCTTAATTTCTTGTTGTTTCCGTAAAATATTATGAAGTTGAAGAGCTACTTTAGGTGTTCTTTCAAACTTTTCTTTTCCTTTTTTGATTCTATCTTTTATATACTTTTTTTCATAGTTATCAATCGTTTTTAAAAATGAAGGAATATCTCCAATCAGTACGTGTGGGTTTTTCAAAAACCAATCTTTAATGATATTAAGTAAAAATGGGTCTGCTTTTTTTAAATGAACAGTTGCTCCAGCTCCTAACTCAACTGATTCCGTTTTGTAATCAGACATTACAAATACCTTTTCAGACATATCATCGGTAATGAAATTATGATACAAAGTTTTGAAATCAGCCCCTCCACAATATTTTTTCATTTATTAATGAATTAAGAAATAATATATCATCTATAACATGTAATAAACTCTCATAAGAATTTATTTTCTTTTGGTGAATTTGACAATGTTGAGTTATAAAGAGTTTCTATTTCTTAGCTCTCACTATATGTATTTAGAAAGTTACCTAGATAATTTCAAACGCTATGCTCTTTATGAAAGAGAGATAAATATTTACACCACAAGAGATATTATTAATATCACAAAGAAACTTTTTGAGTTTATTAAAGCGAGTGATTTAAAAGAAATCAATACTCCTATGATTCGTAATTTTCTATACAACAGAAAAGAAGAGCGTTTATGGTCGGCAAGAACTTTTAGAAATCAAAGACAGTATCTTAAAACTTTCTTTGCTTTTTGTGTTGATAATGGATTTATAGAGTTAAACCCTGTTTCAAAAGTACATACTCCGAAAGTGCCTAAAACCTTGCCTCGTTTTCTCACAAAAGAACAAGCTAGATTGATACTCGCACAAACCAAACAATATGATTGGAGGTACAAAATTGAAAAGACCAGAAATATTGCCATTATTTCTATGTTCTTATATACTGGTATGCGTTTAAATGAACTTATCAATTTAAAGACCGAAGATGTTAATTTTTCTACTCGTGAAATTCACATCAAACATGGAAAAGGTAAAAAGGAACGTATTGTTCCTATTTACCCTAAACTGATGCCAATTCTTCAGGATTATCTTAGCCATAGAGAAAGACTAAATTTGTTCTCACCTTGGTTTTTTCAAAGTTTAAGGCTTAATGCCAGAATGAGTAAGAAAACAGTACAAGGGATTTGTAGAAAAATAGGTAAGCTAACAGTTTACTTTTCGGCACACATGCTAAGGCATACTTTTGCTAGAAATACTATAAATGGAGGTGTAAACTTATTTATGGTGAAAGAACTTTTAGGGCACAATTCTATTAACACAACCATTGGTTACCTTTCTGTTTCAAAACAGGCTCTGAAGGAAACCTTTGATGAGGCAATACTTCTTTAAAGCCTAGAGGATGTTTATCTATTTGATTTTTTAAATGCCTTGTAGTTATTGCTAAATATATTGTAGTGGTTTTTAAATCACTATGACCAAGCATTTTTGATAGCGCATATAAATCACAATTCCCTTCAAGCATTAATGTAGCAAACGTATGTCTTAGTTTATGAGGGTAAACACTTAAACTTAATTCAGATTTTAGACGATCAAAGATTCTACGAATAGTCATATAACCCAATCTGTTGTCTCTACGAAGAGAAGCAAAAAAATAAGGCGTTGTCTTCTTATTCTTCTCCCTGGCTCGTAAGTATTCTTTCAAAATAGATATAAGGTTTTCATTGAGTGGAATTAATCGATCTTTAGAACCTTTACCACATTCAACCCGAAGGACTTTATCTCTTATCCTTACATCTGTTAATTTTAAATCTAATAATTCAGATTTACGGACTCCAGTAAATAGAAATGTAGCAATTATGGCTCGACAACGAATTCTATTAAATTCATATCGAAAATAAGCAACATACGTCCAATCTATAAGACGCATAGCATCTTCTCTTTCCAATGCTTTAGGTAATTTTTTGTGCAACTTAGGCATAGGGATTTGCCTAATTGGATTCTGATTGATATACCCTTCTTTGACACAATATTCTAAAAAGCTTTGTAAAGCCTGTATATTGTTTCTTGTGGTAGTGGGTTTCCAATTCTTTTTCGCTCTCTTTTCCATAATATAATTTTCAACCAATGACTTATTAATTTGGTGGATATTATCTAATTGAAGTGTTTCTACAAATTGCTTGATATTATAAAACTCTCCTCTAATTGTATTAGTGGAATGTCCTTTAAAAGTTAGGCAATAATTACTGTACTGATGGTGTAACGAAATGATAGAATTCATGATTCTCAAGGGAATAAAGGTTATTCCTTGTGACCATTGAGAACTGAACCAAACTTATTGAAATCCTTTTGTTATTGGCTACCACTAGCTATTAAAGCTTTACATCGTTTCTAATCACTTACTGCCAGAACCACAAACCGATGCTCTAACCAGCTGAGCTAATCCCGCCGAATTTTTCTTGTCTTTTTTCGCTTATCTATAATATTTTTCGAGGTTTTTATCTTTGACGTTGAACAATAGGTTTATTCAATTTCTTAGGTGCACAAGGCATGCCAAATACTATCCCGATTTTTATACCTGTCAAACCATTTTTAGACAAATTTCTAGACCTTTGAAGAGGCAGTTGAGTTTACTTTTTTGGCTTTTGAGAAGAATATTCTGGCACAAATTTTCTTATTTAATTATTTCCCTTTTGTACCAAATGAGTAAGCAATTTTGATACCTACGGATTGATACAATTTCGTAAAAAACAAAGCATCATCTTTAGTGTCTATTGACCTTACAGGTTCTTGTGTGCCTGATAAAATCAATGTTTTGTTTTGACCTTTATATTCATCTATAAAAAATTGACGCGGTTGTCTTCTTGGTATGAAATCATAACTAAGAAGTATTAAAAAGTCATTTTTTTTATAACCAATACCGAAGCCTACATCTATAGAAGAGGTAGAATTTAAGTCATCCCCATTAAAAGATAACTTAAAAACATTAATGGAAAGAGCTATCGAAACCCCATTACTTTTTTCTTGGTATTCCCATTCTTTTGTTTCTTTATTATATACGTTATAAATAAAACTCCAAGGAGTCCATACAAGACCTGTAGAAATACCAGAATGAAGGTCAGGGACTTCTTGAAATTGTACTGTATTATCTATAGGAGAAATAGCTACGCCATAGTTAGTTCCTATAGTATAACCTACCCCAGCCGCTAAAAATATATTAAAAGGTTTTTTAAAGTTCAATATATCTTCAGCTTTAATTTCGTCTATGTCTTCGTTTTTTTCTACTGCCTTTTCATCTATTTTTACCATAAGTTTTTGATTGACCTTTTTTTCTTGGCTATAACAAAAAGTACACATTAAAAAAGTTATAATAACTAAGCCTAGTTCTTTCTTTAACAACATAACATTTAATATTTAAATTAGTTTAAATCGAAAATTACAGTATTTTAGACGTGTAATATCAGGTTAATCACCTGATTATCATTAGTGTAAACACTGTTTTAATTAGGCTGTTTATTCAATAAGCTTTTTAAGATAAATTATTTGAATAGGCTACAGCTTGTATGTGTTATTTGAAACCGTATACATTTAAGAGTATTAAATCCCTCTTGTTAAGAGTCAAAAAATATACTAATATTTAATTGATAAAAAATGAGAATAAAACTTCATTCGAAGATATTGTACGTTTGAGCTAATTATTTTTTATATTTATAAATTACCTTTGATATAAAATATAACGACTATGAATAAAAAGATTAAAATATTTACTGTACTTATCATTTTAGGGCTAGTTTCTGGATTAATACTCTTTAATGAAGATGAAGGTATTAATTATGCCTATATTCCTACAGCACTCATTGATGCTCCAAGTGCAATATCTGAAAATAATTTTGAAGAAAACAGTATTAACGGGAAGCCTTTCTCTACAGGTATAGAAACGATTCAGGCATTGATTGGTGATGCAACGGATATTGCAACATTAGCAGAGTGGCCATTTTTGTTGTCTTCTTTAAAAAGAGATGATTTAAGAATTGTTGCTGTAATAAGTACGGCTAAAAGTATGGGTATGGTTGCTAACAAAGATCAAGGTATTAATACGGTTAAAGATCTTGTAGGGAAAAAAGTAGGCTTTCCTCAAGGTACAAGTGCTCAATTTGTATATGAAACATTAATAGATAAAGCAGGTATTAAAAATGAAGTGCAAGCTATCAGCTTAGCTCCACCAAATTTACAACCAAGTCTAATTAGAGGTGATATTGATGCTATGGTGGTATGGCAACCTTTTTTAGAAAAAGCAATTCAAGAAAATCCAGAAAAATATACTTTTATATCTGGATCAGAAGAAGCTTTGAGGGTAGTTTACTTGGTTGTTACAACAGAGAAATATATAAAAGAAAACCCTAAAGGAATTCGTAAAGTTTTGGAAGTATTATTGGAGGCTGAAAAAAGGCTGGATACTAAAGACTCAGCAACACTTGAGCTACTCAGTAAAAAAACAAATTTAAGTAAAGCTTCTTTAGATAAACTACTCCCATTATTTGAGTATGACGTAAAACTTGATAACACTATTATAAAAACGTTAGAGAGACTTTCTATTTGGGCAGAATCTACTGGGATAGCCGATAAAAAAGTACTAGAGCAAAACTGGCGTAATTTTATTCATGCTGATATTTTAGAGAAACTAGCTCCACAAAATGTTAAATTCTAAAACTTATAAGTTCATCTTAAACTCTTTGTTTGTGGTTCTATTTTTAATAGCCATAGATTGGTTTATGAACGGCACATTTACCTCTGGTAAAGGGTTAATTTCTATTGTTGAAAGCTATACGAAATGGATAAATGAGAGCCTTATAAAAGATACCTTGTTTACAATATCTCGGGTGGTAATAGGATTTATGATAGCTTCTGTATTTGGTATTGCAATAGGTCTTTATACTGGTAGATATACACCGTTACTGGGAGGCTTAGTTCATATTTTAAATTATTTAAGAGCTATCACTCCTGTAGCTTTAGCTCCGTTCTTTTTGGTTCTTTTTGGTATTTCAGAAACATCTAAAGTTTTATTGGTCGCTTGGGGCGCATTTTTCCCTATTTGGATTAATGCTCATTTAGCAAACAAAGAATTATCAGAAGAGATGAAAGCGAGTGCAAAACTGCAAGGACTTTCTCGTTTTGGTTTACTCCGTCATTTTTACCTGCCAGCTACTATCGGAGGAGCTTACCCAGGAGCTCGTATTGCTATTGGGATTTCTTACATACTGGTCTACATCAGCGAAATGTTAGGAGCTAATTATGGAATAGGATATAGGTTGAAACTTGCTTTCGATACTTTAGACCTAGAAAGAATGATGGCAGCCTTACTACTATTTGGATTACTAGGATTAATATCAGATAGGTTATTTGTATATGTATCTACTCAATTAGCCCCATGGCTTAAATATGAAAAACATGAAAATTAAAGTTGAACATTTACATTTTAGTTTTGGTGATAGAAAGGTATTTGACGATATAAGCTTCTCTATAGAATCCTCAGAAGTTACCTCAATTATCGGAGTATCTGGGTGTGGTAAATCAACTTTAATAAAATTACTTTCTGGACTTAAAAAAGCTGATGAAGGGGCAGTTTTATATGGTGATGATAAAGATGATTATGTAAATTTTGAAGATATGGCAATTGTCTTTCAGGATAGTACTTTGTTTCCGTGGAAGACTGTGAAAGAGAATTTAGAATTATCGAGCCCTGAAGATATTAATATTGATGAAATATCTAATACTGTAGGTTTAAATAATGCTTTAAAGCTTTACCCAGATGAATTATCTGGCGGTATGAAGCAGCGTGCTGAATTTGGAAAGATAATTGCACGAAACCCTAAATTATTATTTATGGATGAGCCATTTGGTAGTTTAGACATGCAATATCGAAAACATTTGCAAGAAGTGTTTTTGAATTTTCAAAACCAACAAAAGCCAACGACAATTATCATTACGCATGATATTGATGAAGCTCTTAAAGTATCTAAATATGTTAAGGTTTTAGTTGGAAATCCAGTAAATGACGTTTTACATTTTAAAGTCGATACGTCATCAAATAATACAAAAGAAAAAATAGAAAAAATTCTATATGAGAATTTTAAAAACAAATAGTTATGAAAAAGAAAGTAGTGAAAACCAATGCACCGCTTTATAAAGTTGTTGCTATTAATGTAATAGGTGTTGTAGGTCTTATTTTTTTAACGACTGGTTCTTTTGCTCTTACAAACTATGTTTCTTCAATAATAAAGTTATGGAAAGTTAATGACTACCTACATTATTTGGGAGGAGGCATTTGCTTTGGTGTTTGTTTTATTTTTATATCAATTTTATTTAGTTATACTGTTAAAAAACCAATTGATAGCTTATTAAAAGTTTCTGCACGCGATATAAATAAAGCTGTGAATAGGATGAATTATGTTTTTTATGGAGTAGGCACTGCTAAAGGAAATAAAGGGGATATCCCAATTAAAGGTATTCTAGAAGATGCCGAATATCTATTAAAAGAGAAAAAGAATGAAAAGAATATAGATAAAATAGTTTTAGGAGGGAAATATCATGAATTGCAGGCAAAATTTATAAAAACAGCAGAATTAACAGATACTAAAAATATTGAACTTTATATAGTAGGTACTATGCTAGGTACATTTGGAGAAAGTGGAACTGGATTGGCTTCAGAAATGGTGAAATTAAGTAAAGAAAATGATAACCATAAACCTTTTTCTAAAGCTTATTTTTGTTCTCCAGGCTATCAAAAAAATTCTATAACAAGAAGTAATAAAAATTCTGAAAAGAGAGCTTTATATCCTTTTTCCTCAAGAGTCTCGGCTGGAGAAACTCTTTTAGAACTTTTTAAACATTGGGACCAGAATAATTGTACTATTGATGAAAGTATAGTTATTTATCTAACTTTCGTTGAACGTAGAGATATTTTTCCTGCTATACAATTATGGGGTGATCAAGCTGCTATGATTCTTTGTTCTTCTGGGACTACAGATAGAAGAAACCGAAATGAAAATGGGACTACAAGTAATATAATTACTGAAGCTATGCCAGTAGCATTAATGTTAAAAAATAAACCGTATGAATTATATGGGGAAGAGGGCGTAAGTTTTGATATTAATTCAACACTAACTCGTATAAGAGATCATATAGAGGTTGATTATAATATTGAAGGGAATATTGAAAAAGAAGAATGGGAATTAAATTTTTATGATAAAGATTCTAAACCTAATATTACAATTAGAAATTATAAATTACTTCAGGAAGAAGAAGAGTTGGTACGTTTGGTTGAGTTATCAAAGAAGTATTCTAAAAGAATAAAAACAATTAAAAAATATTTATTATTATTAGCGAATAGTGATAAGGAACCCTTAGGTATAAGAAAATTTGAAGAGATAATTAGTTTGTTAAAAGAAATCACTTTTTCTTTATCTAGAAATACATAGTATTACTTATTTGCCCTTATTGTATACATAACATTGTCACTATTATTTTCAATCAAAGTTATATTATTGAAACCTACTTCATCAAAAAATTTAACTGCTTTGCTTGGGGAAGTTAATGATTGAGAACGATTATTTGCTGTAAGCAGTAGTTTCTCACAAAGGATATCAAAGTCCTTACGCATAGAGGTAAGCAACCCTTTTTTATCTAATGATCTTTTAACTATATCTACAATTTTTTCTTGATTTTCATTATAAGCTCTCGCCGTAAGAATAAAAGTTCCCCCATCTTTTAAAATTCGAAAAGCTTCTTTTATATGAGCTTCAAAATTAGAAACTAAATGAGCAGAAATCATAGAACTAACTCCATCATATGAGTTTTTTGAAATTTGAAAAAGATCAGTTATATCACCTTTAATAAGTTGCACATTCTTATGTTGTTTAATTTTACTATATAAATATGATAATGATTTTTCACTCATGTCTACACCTGTAATCTCTTTATCATCTCCTAATAGTCTCAGAATTAAATTCCCTGTTCCACACCCTAAATCAATAATATTAGAGTACTTTTTTAAAAATTTATAATGAATATCTAAGATGGTTTGATAATGTTCTGAGAGTAACAAAATAGAGTCATAGATTTTAAGAAAATCTATCTCATCAGGGAACTTCTTAGCTATATTTTCCATTAGACTGTATTCGCTTTTTAGAATTGCATAAATATATCTATTATAGTGATAAAAATATATATTAATATAGAGATAAACGTGAAACTGAATCTTGAAGTCGTGTAAGGAGGTAGTTTTTCATTGCCTTTTTTTCTGAAATTAAAGATTACTATCATGGATTTCAAAATCAAAAAGTTCCTTTAATTTAATACCCAAAGAAGTACTTAAAAGTATTGCTGTTGTGAGTGTAATATTTGTACGTCCATTTTCTATCCTAGAAATGCTTGTTTTTTCTAAAGATGAGTAAGAAGCTAATTCTGATTGAGACATTCCTTTTGATTCTCTAAGCCTTTTAAGAGAAGCACCAAAAGCCTTTTTATTTTCAGTATTATTTTTTTTCATTATTGACATTAATGTCAATAATAGTTTTTATATTCGCTTAAAGGGTAAACATGTATGTCAACAATATATAAACTATTTACTAAATCTAGTAATCACGTGTTTTATTTCATAAAACAGAAAAATAATTTCTTATGAAGACAAAATTAATTTGGCTTTGTATTGCTTTATTAGCAATGAACTTTAACATCAACGCACAAACAACTTCTATCCCAGATGCCAACTTTGAACAAGCATTGATTGATTTGGGCTACGATACAGGAACGCCTGACGGCACAGTTCCAACAGCTAATATAAGTTCTGTTACCAGTTTAAGTGTAAATCAAAAAAACATTACCAATCTTACAGGGATTGAAGATTTCACGTCTTTACAGAGTCTTAATTGCTCTAGGAATCAAATAAGTAACATTGATATTTCTCAAAATATAAATCTTAACTCACTTTATTGCAATAATAACAATCTAACCTCCTTAGATATCTCAAATAACACAGCCTTATCTATTTTAGATTGTTTTGAAAACCAAATATCTTCTTTAGATTTAAGTAACAATACTTCTTTAAACTTTTTGAACTGTTATCGAAATAATCTCACAAGTTTAGATACTAGCCAAAATACCAATCTAAGAACACTAGCTTGTTTTGAAAATCAGATTACCACATTAGATACTAGGGCTAATACACTTTTAAGAGGTTTAGAGTGTTATAAAAATAATATTCAATCCTTAGAGGTAGGAAAAAATATAGAGTTTCTTTATTGTGAGGATAACCAAATTACATCTATTGATGTCAGCCAAAACTCAAAGCTTCAAATACTAAGGTGTTATAATAATCAAATCTCAAATTTAAACTTAGAAGGAACGACGATCCTAAGAACCTTATCAGCATATAATAACAGCCTTACAGCTTTAGATGTATCTCAAAGCACAAATCTTGAAAGATTCTATATTCAAAATAACAATTTAACTTCACTTAATGTAACTCAAAATACTTTGCTTATTGATTTGAATTATTCTAACAATAATGTATCTACCATTGATGTTTCCAATACACCAATGTTGGAAGATTTGATCATGACTAATAATAATTTATCAAGTTTAGATGTCTCTCAAAATCTATCCCTTATAGATTTATTTATTGGAGCTAACAATATCTCCACTATTGATGTTTCAAACAATCTAAATCTAGAACGCTTTATCTGTTATAACAATTTACTTTCCTCAATAGATATTACTCAAAACACTTCACTTATTGGCTTGAATTGTGCAAATAATAACCTTACAGAATTGAATATTAGAAATGGAAATAACAGCAATATGGTTTATATTCCTTTTTTTAATTCAGTTCCTTTTAACGCAACTGGAAACCCAAATCTTACTTGTATACAAGTAGATGATGATGTTGTAAACAATATATCTCCTGATTGGGAAAAAGATGATACGGCTATCTATGCAACCAACTGTGCAACTGCTAGTGTTACCGATTATCAAATTTCTTCACAAATTACTATCAGTCCAAATCCATCAAAAAATATTGTTCTTATAGAGTCTCCTTTTTCCATCCAAGAAACCAAAGTCTATTCCTTGAATGGAAAAGAGCTAAATATCAAGGTTTCACAAAACCGCAGCCTTGATGTTTCGGCTCTGACATCTGGAATATATCTTTTGAAGATAAAGACCGATAAAGGAATCGGAATGAAAAAAATCATCAAAGAGTAGCAATAAAAAATCCACTCAAAGATTGAGTGGAAAAATTGCTATGAAAAAGAAAAAGCGAATGTTTATAAGCATTCGCTTAAGTATCAAATATAACAAACATTCTCAAATGAATTAGGCTTTTGATAGAGTTTCTGATAAATAAAAAATAACACTATTAGTTTATCCTTTTATTGGCTCTGAAAAAGCAAGGTTTTGCCTCTAGCGAGTTCCACCTTGCTTTTACCGCCAACAAGGATTTTAGCTAAGTGTAATTTTTAACTTTTATCATTATGAAACTCATTACAAAAGAACTCCTTAAACGTTTTGAAGAAGTTGGTTCTCAAATCGGCTCTGAAAACCCAATTATAATTGCTAAGTTCATACCACCTCTTTTAGATGGTGTCTTTTACGCAACAGATTATGACACCGATAAAAAAGCTTTCTATGGATATTTCATAGATGTTGAACATAAACGATATTTGAATTGCTTTTTTACCGATAAATCCTTGCAGGTACAAGTATCTTCACATTGCTTTTCTGCAAAAAGAGATTGGGATTTTAAAGAAATATATCTTTCAGAATTACAAAACTCTTTGTCTTGCATACTCAAAGATTAATAAAAAAACTCTTTTCAAAAAAGCTCCTTTCGGAGCTTTTTCATTGTTTATTTTTTATCGCTTCTGGAGTGTTTCATATTAACCTCTCTATCTTTTTGAAACTTCACAATATCCGATTTCAAAAAGATTTTACCTGCCGAAGTATCTTTATGTGGGATATTATACTTTTTTATCAGTGCATGAAACCTCCCATTAGAAACTTTTAAATACTTGGCTACATCTCCCACTGCCATCAATTCCAAATCCTTTATTTCTGAATTTTGCATTAAAACAATTATTCTTTTTTTTGGATTTCTGAATAGATGATGATTATACTCTGTTTATGAAACATATTCAGCATTTCTCATTAATAGTCGAGGGTAAAAAAATTGATTTCCACAAATGTTCATCTTTAGAGAAAATCCAAATCAGTACCGAATTTAATGGAAAACAAGAGCAGATATTTCTTTCTTATGGGCAGGCTCAAAAACTGTCACAATTTCTTTTATCAATTATATCGAATACATAAGGAGAACTTCGTTCGATTTTTTGTGTGCTTTATTGTATCTCGCACGAGGCTGATAGCTAAAATTTTTATGGAATGCTATCAGGCAAGGAAGCGGTGGACTGGAAGACTGAACATTTTTTAAAAAAATGATCTGCCTTTACCCAGTCTATCATCGCCACCTTGCAGGAGATTGCATCTCCTTGACCTACGCTTTAAAAAAAGGAAGTTTTTATCGTGTCCTCCAGGTATTTCATACTTGGAAGACACTTGCCTTATTACATAAAAAAGCCTCTTAACGTAAGGTTAAGAAGCTTTTCTTTTTTGTGGAAAACTATTT
>JAGDZS010000018.1:0-16191 GCA_049115595.1 Flavobacteriaceae bacterium | reverse complement strand
TTTTCATAAGTTGATTGTTTCCATGCTACTTTTAGAGTATTCGGATTGTAAACTCCATAGACCGTGTAATTTTCATAAGTTGATTGTTTCCATGCTACTTTTAGAGTATTCGGATTGTAAACTCCATAGACCATGTAGTTCTCAAATGTTGATTGTTTCCATTCTACTTTTGATGTATTCGGATTGTAAATTCCATAAACCGTATAGTTTTCAAATGCTGATTTTTCCCACTCTACTTTTAATGTATTAGGATTGTAAACCCAAAACAACATATATTTCTCAGGTTTAGGCTCTTCTCCAATAAAACATTCAAACAAATAATTACTTTGTGCATTTACGAAGTTCACCATCAATATTGATACAATTAAAATGGTATTGATTTTCTTTTTCATAGTAGTCTATTTTTATTCTCTATCGTTAGAATCAAAACGTATACCATTTTTTCTGCATTTATAAATAGGAGGTGTAATAGCTCCTTAGTATCTTTTCTAAGTTTAATTTTTAAGCTCTTCGAGAAAGAATTATTCTTCGGGTATTAAGTGGTTAAATAGCCTCATAATTTCATTAAAATCATCTTCTATTTCTTTGAAATATACTTCAGTATCATACTTTTTCACTTGTTCTAAAAGATTGACATACATGTAGAGCGAAGTATTGATGTCATCGATAATCACATTTGCATTTCTGCTGTTAAAAGTAGCATACCATTTTAATTTTTCTTGAAAGGTAGTTATCAAAGTTTCTGCGACTTTTCTAGCGTTCTCTTTTTTATCAATCGCATAATATAACTCAGGATATCCCAATACATATTCGTAGGATTCAAAATCTTTAAGAGGCATTTTTTCTAGAGATAAATCCAATATTTCCTCAGCCTTGTCAACCTTTTGCTCCTTTATAAAAGCCTCTGCCAATCGTATTAAATTTACACGCATTGGAATCATGTTCCGTTTCGTCTGCGCATCGATATAAATTTTACCATCATTGCTATTTCTCCAATCCCATTTTTTAATAATTGCATACATTTTATCAGTATCTATTCTTCCCATATCAAACATGCCTTTCTCTTTATTTGGTGTTTTGATAGGAACTAATTTATAGGCCATTCCTTCTAGTTGTAAGTAATCTTTTAGCCAAATGTATTCTTCATCGGCATAGGCTCTTCCTGAGAAATAGATGGGTTGTTTCCATTGATTGTTTGCCAAGATATCCAACATTAAAATTCTGTTTTTTGTAATTCTATTCGGAATTTCAATGTCTATATAAGGAACAATTAAATGGGCATCTTTTTGTTCGACAATTCCATTTCTTAAAACCGCTTCTTTGTCTACTGGGATTCTAATTTTATTGGTGGGCACTACTTTTTGTGGCATGCCATCATCATATAAATCATAGTAGGTGATTTCATTCTTGCTTTCCATCCATTTCATAAAAAAGTCGATACTTACGATTGAATCTTTTAACTGTGGAATTCTTTCTTTTAAAGCATTGGTTAACTCTTCGAAATAATAAGCAATGTCTAAATTTCCAACTTTGTATTTATCATGCGTTAATTGAGATGGAATAGGAGGCGCATCATAGGTGGCGCGTTTCATTTGATCGATATACCAATCTGTAGACAAGTAACTGGTCACAATAATTTTCACATCCGTTCTATAGTCCTCAACTTCTTGCAAATACCACAGTGGGAAGGTGTCATTATCACCAATGGTAAAGAGGATGGCATTTTCTTCACAAGAATCTAAATATGATTTTGCGTTTAAGTGTGTGGTGTATCGCTTAGAACGATTGTGGTCGTCCCAGTTTTCCATTGCCATTAGTGTTGGAACGGAAACCAAAGTAATCACAGAAACTGCGATAGCAACAGTGTTTTTTTGTGCATACTTTTTTAGTTTGTCAAACAATGCGAGTACTCCAAACCCGATCCAAACAGCAAAAATATAGAACGACCCAACCACGGCATAGTCACGTTCTCTGGGTTCAAAAGGTTTTGGATTGGTATAGAAGATAATGGCAAAGCCAGTAAACACAAAAAACAAGAATAGGATGTAAAAGTTTTGTTTGTCGAGCTTGATTTGAAATAACAACCCGATGATCCCTAAAATTAAAGGGAGAAAGTAATAGGTATTACGGCCCTTATTGTTGAGAACATCTGAGGGCAATTTTTTTTGAGGCCCCAAACGAGCTTCGTCAATAAAATCAAATCCACTTAACCAGTTTCCATTATGAATATCTAAGTTTCCCTGAACATCGTTTTGACGACCAACGAAATTCCACATAAAATAGCGCCCGTACATGTACCCAAATTGAAACTCAATCATAAATTTGAGGTTCTCAATAAAGGTGGGTCTTCGTTTGCTATTTTGCGGGATACCAGCAATTGATTTATAGTTTTTAATTACATCAGCATCTGTACTGACCATTCTGGGAATAAAACCTTTGTGCGTACTGCTCCAGTTGGGTAAGACATCTTTGTAGTTATTGACAATGACATAGGTATTCGTCTTTTTGTCTTTTTCATATTTAGGCTTGTCGTCTCTAGTAGGGTTATTGCTGTCGGTTTTTAGATTATAAATAAGAGAATAATAAGTGTCGTAGAACACATTAGCATCACCGTATTGTTCACGTTCGTAATAGGCTAGTAGTTCTCGTGCACTGGATGGATTATTTTCGTTAATCGTAGTATTTGCATTGGCTCTTATTGGAAGCATTAACCAAGAAGAAAAACCAATCATCATAAACAATATGGAAAGGATCAAGGTGTTTGCTCCAAGAAGTCGTTTTCTGTTAGTATATTTTATGGCAAAGTAGAACAAGCCAATTAAGAGGAGTCCAGCAATAATACTTCCTGAATTAAATGGAAGTCCTACAGAGTTCACGAAAAACAACTCTAAAGCACTAAAGTATTTTATAGTATAAGGGAATAGCATTTTAAAGACAAATACCAATACCAATACTGAAACTACATTTGCAAGAATAAACTGTTTGATGTTTAAATGAGTGTATCTTTTATAGATATATAGAAAGACAATCGTAGGGATTACTAATAATGATAGTATGTGAACACCAAATGATAAGCCGACGACAAAGCTAATGAGAATCAACCATTTATTTCCTCGTGGATGATCTATTTCTGCAATCCAACGTAAACCTAGCCAAAATAATAATGCCATTAAAAATGAAGACATCGCATACACTTCTCCTTCTACTGCGCTAAACCAGAAACTATCTGAAAAGGTATAGGTTAAAGCGCCAACAACACCACTTCCTAAGAGTGCAATAAAAGAACCTGATGTTAATTCACCCGATTTTTCAACTACCTTTTTACCTAAAGTAGTAATGGTCCAAAATAGAAATAAGATAGTAAATGCACTTGCCAAAGCCGACATAAAGTTGACCATTTTAGCAATTTCAGTAACGTCATTTGTAAACATCGCAAAGAACGCTCCAAGCATCTGGAATAAAGGGGCTCCCGGTGGGTGTCCCACCTCTAGTTTTACAGCAGTAGAAATATATTCACCACAATCCCATGAACTAACAGTGGGCTCTAGTGTTAACGTATAAGTAATTAAAGCAATTGTAAACGTAATCCACCCTAATAGGGTATTCCACTTTTTAAAATTAATAGACATCATTCATACACAATTTTAATTAGCACATCCTTTAGGATGCCCTAATTGTTGTATGAAACAAATAACTTTAACTTTATTGAAAAAATGAAGAAGTGAAGGTCTGATTTAGGTGCTAGTACCCTGCTATTTTTTAGAATTTTAATGAGAGTATTATATTGGCGAATAACCATTGACTTATATTTCGTAGATACGGAAAAAAGAAAATATGCATTATGGTTTGTCGTAATGGGAGCGTTGTAAATGTGTTTGTACAGGAGGCTTTATTCTTTGCATAGTTTCCCGTTTTGAGAGATTTTTTGCCCATCAGTTGTGGTCATCGTTGCTTTATATAGCATACATCTACCCTCAATTTTAACTTTTGAAACGATAATTCCGTTGTTTTTATTAAACCATCTTTTATCTTCATCTAAATCCATTTTTGATGAATCATAAGTAGACCGATAGGTGCAATCATCAATCCATTCTATAACTATATAATCTGGTTTCCCTTTATTCAATCCATTTTTCCATTCGATTTGAGTTTTCTTTTTCCGAATGATAATAGCTTTTTCAATTTTTTTATCTCTAGGAATGTTAATTTCATTGATACTATCGTTAGAAACAACAGTAATTTTTTCTAATTGCTCCGTTGATAAGATATAAAAGGTTCCTGTCTTAAAATCATCGCAAGTTAAATCTTGAGCCAAAAGGGCAAATGGAAACATTAAGATTCCTAAAACTAATAAGCAGTATTTTCTTTTATTAATCATTTATTATGATGAATTATAGCCATTATCCACTGCAAATATGGAGATTTAATAATATTAAAATTAGATAGATTGGCTTTTTATAATTCTTGCTAACTCGTTATACGAAGAAGCAATGCTTCTGTTTCGAAGGTACAGAAAAAAGAAAGTATGAATTGTTGTTTGCCGTAATGAGCTGTTTTACTTCCCTAGTTTTAAAATCTTTATCAATCATTCTACTAAAATAAAAAGAGTAAAACGAATATCTTTTTCATTATTTCCTCCCTTCTACTACAATCACAATTTCACCTTTAGCGGATTTTTTGGTGTAATATTCTAAAACTTCTTTGGCAGTACCTCGTTTGGTTTCTTCGAACATTTTGGTTAATTCTCTAGACACAGAAATCAATCTGTCTTCTCCAAAATATTCTCCGAAATGCCCTAAGGTTTTAAGCAACTTATGAGGAGATTCATAAAAAATCATGGTGCGAGTTTCTTCCGCCAACAATTTTAAACGGGTTTGACGCCCTTTCTTTACAGGCAAGAACCCTTCAAAGACAAAACGATCGTTTGGAAAGCCTGAATTCACCAAGGCAGGAACAAAAGCAGTAGCTCCTGGTAAACATTCAACATCAATATTGTTTTGAATGCACGCACGAGTTAATAAAAACCCAGGATCAGAAATAGCAGGCGTCCCAGCATCAGAAATTAAGGCACAAGTTTCTCCATTTTTAATGCGCTGTACAACACCTTCCACAGATTTGTGTTCGTTGTGCATATGGTGACTGTGCATTTGCGTAGAAATCTCAAAATGTTTTAAGAGTTTTCCGCTTGTACGAGTATCTTCTGCTAAAATAAAGTCGACATCCTTTAGCACAGAAATTGCTCTAAATGTCATGTCTTCTAAATTTCCAATAGGCGTGGGCACCAAATATAACTTCATTGCTCAGTTGTCATTTATCAATGATCAATGATCACTGTTTATTGATAATTGTTAAATGGATTCATAGGTTTCAACCGTAATATCAGCCATCACATCACCTGTGTGCTTAGTGCTTAAAGGTTCAAACAACAATAAGTGTGTTTCCTCTTTAGCAATAGGTTTATGGTCTACACCTTTTGGTACAATAAAAAACTCACCTTCGTTTAAAGTGACACTTCTATCTCTTAACTCTAAAACTAATTGACCTTTCATCACTAGAAATAGTTCGTCTTCATCATCGTGTTTGTGAAAAACAAACTCACCTTGAATTTTAGCTAATAAAATTTGTTGTCCGTTGAGTTCACCTATTTTCTTGGGAGACCATTGATCTGAAAATAGATTGAATTTTTCCTGAATATTAATAACGTTGTTCATAAGACAAATTTACAAAGATTTTATAGTAATAATTGAAGTGCTAAATATAGTGCTATTGGTAGGATTTGATTAAATTTGCAGCGACAAATATTTTGTCGTTCCCGTGAAAACGGGAACCCAATAGAGAATTGTTAATAAATAAAAAGATTCCCGTGAAAACGGGAATAACAGAAAATAATGTATAGAACGCATTCTTGTGGAGAATTAAGAGCTTCGCACATTAATACAGAAGTAACCTTAGCGGGTTGGGTACAGAAATCTAGAGATAAAGGATTTATGATTTGGGTCGATCTGCGTGATCGATACGGAATCACACAATTGATCTTTGATGAAGAGAGAACTGCTGCTGATTTGATGGAGAAAGCAAAAAGCTTAGGACGTGAGTTTGTTATTCAAGTGAAAGGAACTGTGATTGAACGTCAGTCTAAGAATTCAAACATGGAAACTGGAGACATCGAGGTTTTAGTTAAAGAGCTTGAAATATTGAATGCGGCTGTGGTACCACCATTTACCATAGAAGATGATACCGATGGAGGAGAAGACCTTCGAATGAAGTATCGTTATTTAGACATTCGTAGAAACCCAGTAAAAGAGAACTTAATGTTCCGTCACAAAGTTTCTATGGAAGTTCGTAAATACTTATCTGACCAAGAATTCCTAGATGTAGAAACACCTTACTTGATCAAGTCAACTCCAGAAGGAGCACGTGATTTCTTAGTGCCTTCTCGTATGAACGAAGGCCAGTTTTATGCGTTACCACAGTCGCCTCAAACCTTCAAACAATTATTGATGATTGGAGGAATCGATAAATATTTTCAGATTGTAAAATGTTTTAGAGATGAAGATCTACGTGCCGACCGTCAACCTGAGTTTACTCAAATTGACTGTGAAATGGCATTTGTAGAACAAGAAGATATTTTAAACACTTTTGAAGGACTCACACGTCACTTGTTAAAAGAAATCAAAGGAGTTGAAGTAGATAAATTTCCAAGAATGCAGTATGATGATGCGATGCGTTTGTATGGAAATGACAAGCCAGACATTCGTTTCGGAATGGAGTTTGGCGAATTAAATACTGTAGCGCAACACAAAGAATTCGGCGTGTTTAACAACGCTGAATTGGTTGTGGGAATTGCAGTTCCTGGAGGTGCATCTTATACTAGAAAGGAGATCGATAAAATTATCGACTGGGTACGTCGCCCGCAAGTAGGAGCGTTAGGAATGGTGTATGTGAAGTGCAATGAAGATGGAAGTTATAAATCGTCTGTAGACAAGTTCTACGATCAAGATGATTTAGAAAAATGGGCAGAAACTACAGGAGCAAAAGCAGGTGATTTAATCTGTGTGTTGTCTGGAGAAACAAATAAAGCAAGAGCACAAATGAGTGCTTTACGTATGGAAATGGCTGAGCGTTTAGGATTGCGTAAGTCGGATGAGTTTGCACCTTTATGGGTTGTAGACTTTCCATTGTTAGAATTGGATGAAGAAACAGGACATTACCATGCAATGCACCATCCATTTACATCACCAAAACCAGGACAATTAGAGTTGTTAGATTCTAAGCCAGGAGAAGTAAAAGCCAATGCCTATGATTTGGTTTTAAACGGAAATGAAATCGGTGGAGGTTCTATTAGAATTCACGATAAAGAGATTCAAGCAACGATGTTAAAACATCTTGGTTTCTCTAATGAAGAAGCAAAAGCACAGTTTGGATTCTTAATGGATGCTTTTGAATATGGTGCGCCGCCGCATGGTGGAATTGCTTTTGGATTGGATAGATTAGTCTCAATCTTAGGCGGACAAGAAACCATTCGTGATTTCATTGCGTTCCCTAAAAACAATTCAGGGCGAGATGTTATGATTGACTCACCAGCAACCATTGATGATGCTCAATTACAAGAACTCAATATCAAATTAGATATTCAAGAATAAATTGACACCCCTATCGTCCCCTTAAGGGGACATTTTAAGGATTCCCTCCTTGAGGAGGGATTAAGGAAAGTGTAAAAATGAGATACCATCCCGGTTTAGTTTTAAAACGGGATTTTTCATTACTTTTAAAGTATGAAAAAATTAACCATACTTCTTTTAGCAATATTTGCTACAACATCTTTTCAGGCACAAACCATTACTGGGTCAGAGTTATTAGAGAAATCTATGAAGTACCATGATCCTGATGGGAAGTGGGAAACGTTTAAAGGAACATTGTACGTGACTATGACAACTCCTAAAAGACCTGAAAGAAATAGCGAAATTAAAATCAATTTGCCTGAAGAATATTTTTATGTAAAAGCTTTACAAGGAGAAAATACGACAGAGTATACGGTAGATAAAGGGAAATGCTCCATGGCTTTTAATGGAGATGAAAACCCATCAGATGAAGTGAAAAAGAAAAACAGTTTAAGTTGTGATCGAGCTGACTTGTACAAGAATTACTATACGTATTTGTATGGTTTGCCAATGAAGTTGAAAGACCCTGGAACCATTATTCATAAAGAAGTGAATCGAGACAAGTTTAAAGGAAAAGAATACTTGGTGTTAAAAGCAACCTATAAAAAAGAAGTAGGGAAAGATACTTGGTATTTTTATTTCGATCCAGAAACCTATGCCATGGAAGTCTACCAATTTTTCCATGATGAATCTAAAATGGATGGAGAATATATTCTACTGTCAGGATTAGAAACGATTAACGGAATTAAAATACCAAAGAAACGTGACTGGTATTACAACAAGGATGAAAAATACTTGGGAACGGATATGTTGAAGGTAAAGGAGTAAGGAGAAGAGAGAAAAGAATAAAGAAGCAAGAAATAAGAGAGTTAAAAAATATGTCAGCCTGAGCCTGTCGAAGGCATTTTTAGAACTGAAACACTTCAACAAGCTCAGTGTGACAAACAGAAAATCAATGCCAACCAAAAAGCGAAATATATTTACGAAAATTCTTATTTGGAGATACAAGCATATCTCCGAGCGTCAATTTGTATTGGTGTTAAGTGTTGTTGTCGGTTTTTTAGCTGGATTGGGTACCGTTATTTTAAAATACATCACCTTATTAATCCAGTCGATACTAGAAGACGGTTTCATTAAAAACGTTCACTATTTACTGTATTTCATTTTCCCAATCATTGGAGTTTGGTTGGTGTACTTAATTAAAAAAAATATTGTCAAAAAAGAAATTGGACACGGTATTTCAACAACTCTTTATTCTATTTCGAAACGAAGTGGAATTATAGAACGCTACAAGATGTTTGCTTCTTTAATTACTGCGCCAATTACTGTTGGATTTGGAGGGTCAGCTGGATTGCAAGGCCCTGCAGTAAGTACTGGAGCTGCATTAGGATCTAACCTAGCGCAGTTGTTCCATATGAATACAAAGACAAGAATGTTGCTTATCGGTTGTGCCACAGCAGGAGCGATGTCGTCCATGTTTAAAGCACCAGTTGCAGCCATTGTATTTGCTATTGAAATCTTTAGTTTGGATTTGGTTTTTGCATCTTTAGTCCCGCTATTACTAGCATCCGTAGCTGCTGTAATTACTTCATATTTCTTTAGAGGAACAGATGTGTTGTTTGGATTTGAATTGTTGGATGCTTGGCGTGTAAGAGATATTTTGTTTTATGTATTCTTGGGAATAGGAACAGGAATTGCATCTGTGTATTTTTCAAAAATGTATTTTTTTATAACCAAGTTCTTTTCACGATTTAAGAATGCATATTTAAAGATAGGAATGGCAGCAGTGGCCATTGGTTTGATGCTGTATTTGATTCCGCCATTATATGGTGAAGGATATGGGCTCATCAACAACCTCTTGAATGGAGATACGCAAGCTGCCTTGAGCGATATTCCTTATGATATTGATTTTAATAGCGTTTGGACTGTCATAGGAATGTTATTAATTATTGTCGTTTTTAAAGCGATTGCAATGACCACAACGTTTGCAGCTGGTGGAGTAGGAGGGATTTTTATTCCAACTTTATTTATGGGGAGTGCTTTAGGAAATGTGGTTGCAAAAATTATCAATCAATTTGGATTTGGAGTTTCAGAATCTAATTTCACCTTAATTGGAATGACAGGACTAATGGCGGGAGTACTACATGCACCGCTGACAGCGATCTTCTTAATTGCAGAAATAACTGGAGGATACGATTTGTTTGTCCCGTTAATGTTGGTCGCAACTATTTCTTACGGATTTACAAAATACTTTGTACCTAATTCAATTTATACAGCAGAACTAGCAAAAAGAGGCGAGTTAATTACCAACGACAAGGATAAAAATGCCTTGATGATGATGAAGATTGATAAAGTAATTGAAACCAATTTTGTTGTACTTCGTGCAGAAATGACTTTAGGTGAAATGTTGAAAAATGGAGTGTCTAAATCGAGTCGAAATTTATTCCCTGTGGTCGATGAAGAAGAACAATTTTTAGGAATCGTTTTGTTGGATGACGTACGTTCTGTGATGTTTGATCAGACGTTGTATGATAATACTACAGTATCGTTGTTTATGAAATCGGCTCCCGATATTATCTTCTACGAAGATTCTATGGAAAAGATCATGCAAAAATTCAAAGGAACAGGAGCCTGGAATTTACCTGTGATCAAAGACAAAAAATACATTGGGTTTATTTCGAAGTCGAAATTGTTAACCGCTTATCGAAATAAGTTGATTGAGGTAACTACCTCGTAAGAAGTTTGTAACTTTACCGCATGAAAAACCTTCTTAAAATATTATTTATAATTTTTGTTGTGTGGATGTCTGTAGGTGGTTATTTAGAATATACTGAACATCCAAAAGGGAAAATTGTAATAGGTTTGTGTGTTTTATACCTTTCTTTTATTCTAATGCCAATATTTATTTACTGGAGGTATAAAGATGGGAAATACAAAAAATACATCATCAACGATCGCACTTTATTAGGGAAAATGAATGACGATTCTAAGTAGTTCCTAACAATTCCATAACCCATTACTTTAGTGCTTTTCTGTTAAAAATTGTCAAAAAAAAGACGAATTAACAGACTTCTTTTTCAATCATTAAAAGATTGATTTTTTTTTCAGAATTCTATTATAAACTCATCAATGTAAAATTGCTGTAAAGTCTTGCAAACTTTCCCTTATTGTTACCTAAAGGCAACTATTTACTAATGCTTTTTATTTCAAAAAAGGAGTTTTCGAAGGTATTTTTATAGTGTTAAAAACAAACAAACAAAAACCCTTGAAAAACAAAAACAAAATGAAAAAATTAGCGGTATTATTTTTTGCATTCGCAATGAGCGTGACAACTACTTTTGCAAACAACGATGATGACAAAAGAAAAGAAGAAAGAAAAGAATTGAGAACTCAAATTGTAAAACTATTAGGCCACTATGATGGTTATTCAGAAAGAGATATAAAAGCAGAGGTGACTTTTATGATTAATAAAAAAGGAGAAATTGTAATTATTTCTGTAGAGTCTACAGATGCTAATGTAGCAAGTTACGTGAAGAGTAAATTAAACTATCGATTTGTGAAAAATACGGTAACAAAAGGGATGAAGGTTTATAAGTTGCCTTTATCTATTGTTAGAGCATAATTGATTATTGGAACAAAACGAATTATTTTAATTGATTGAGCCTCAACATTGTTGGGGCTTTTTTGTAGGTAAGATTTAAAAAACTAAACTTCCTTTTTAAAGTATGCATATACAGGAAAGTGATCTGAAAAACCGCCTTGATACCATGGGCCAATATAAGTCCTAAAAGGGCTTCCTTCTAGCTTTCCTCTAGATACTTTTAGCCAATCTTTATTATAAATTTCAGCATGCATAAAAGAATGTTTTCCTTTTTCTTTTGCCATAAAATTTTTAGTAAAAATGATTTGATCAAATAAAAGCCACTTTTTGTTAAAAGTTAAAGTTCCTGAAGAATTCTTATCTAAAAGACTTTCCATGGGATTGTAAAGATTCTCAGTCATTAAATGCTCTTTGACGCTTTTGTCTTTAGGATTGTCATTAAAATCGCCCATAATGATGATTTTTGGGTCAAAGTTATTCGATTGAATTTCTTCAACTATAAACGACGCTAGTTTGGCAGCTTCTATTCGTTTGGGTTCAGACCTTTCAGTGCCTTCTCTTCTAGAAGGCCAGTGATTCACGATGATATGAATTAACTCACCATTTAAATAACCTTTTACAACTAAGATATCTCTTGTATAGTCACGTGTGCCGTTTTCTTTCTCTAAGTATAAAGGATAGGTCTCAGACGTTAATAATTCAAAATGAGATCTATTGTAAAGCAACGCAACATCGATACCTCTATCGTCAGGAGAATCGTAATGAACAAACCCATAATGCGTGTTCTCTGAATTGATAGCGCTTGTTAAATCTTCAAGTACCTTGGAGTTTTCAACTTCTACAAGACCTACAATAGCTGGTCTGTGTTTAGAGTATTCATTTCCTAATTTAGAAATGACGGTACTCAGGTTTTTAATCTTCTCATAATACTTTTTATATCCCCATTCGTATTTCCCTTGTGCTGTAAAATCATGATCGTCGGTACTTGGGTCGTTTTCAGTATCAAATAAGTTTTCGACATTGTAAAAACCAATCGTAAAAATACCTTTTTCCTGTTTTATAGATGATAGCATTTTTTGAAAAATTAGAGTTGGTAAATTACAAAAAAGCCTCAATATCGTTCAGGTTTTTTTCTATTTATACAATAGAATTCTTGTTACCTTTGTCGCCTATGATTGATCAGAAAGAAGCTATATCAGAAAAAGCCGTTTTAATTGGCGTTATTACTCAGTCTCAAGATGAAATTCAGTCTAAAGAATATTTAGATGAATTGGAGTTTTTGACAACAACTGCTGGTGGAGTTGCCGTAAAGCGTTTTGTACAAAAGCTAGAAAGACCACATCCTAAAACTTTTTTAGGAACTGGAAAGTTAGAAGACGTAAAGGCATACATTGAATCGCATAATATTGGGACAGCTATTTTTGATGACGAACTATCTCCTGCTCAATTGCGAAATATCGAAAAAATCCTTGATTGTAAAATCTTAGATAGAACCAATCTCATCCTCGATATTTTTGCTCAAAGAGCACAGACAAGTTCTGCAAAGACACAGGTTGAATTAGCGCAGCATCAATATCTATTGCCTCGTTTAACACGTCTTTGGACTCACCTTGATAAACAAAAAGGAGGAATTGGAATGCGTGGACCTGGGGAAACGGAAATTGAAACAGATAGACGTATTATCCGTGATAAGATATCAGTATTAAAAAAGAAATTATTGACCATTGATAAGCAAATGGCCGTACAACGCAAGAACCGTGGAAAAATGGTTCGTGTTGCTTTGGTAGGATATACCAATGTTGGGAAATCGACTTTAATGAACGTGGTTAGTAAGAGTGATGTATTTGCCGAAAATAAACTCTTCGCTACACTAGACACAACTGTTCGAAAAGTAGTGATTAAGAATATTCCTTTTTTAATGACGGACACAGTAGGATTCATCAGAAAATTACCAACGCAATTGGTAGAATCCTTCAAGTCTACATTGGATGAGGTTCGTGAAGCCGATTTATTATTGCACGTGGTAGATATTTCTCACCCTAATTTTGAAGATCACATTGCTTCTGTAAACACAATTTTGGATGATATTAATTGTGCAGACAAACCAACGATGATGGTGTTTAATAAGATTGATGCCTATACGCATGAAACCATTGATGAAGATGATTTGGTGACTGAAAAAAGCGAAATCCATTATACATTAGATGATTGGAAAAAAACATGGATGAACAATTCAGAGAAGTCGTCTATTTTTATCTCTGCGTTGAACAAAGGCAATTTAGAAGCGTTTAAAGAACTAGCTTACGAAGAAGTAAAGAAAATTCATATTCAACGCTTTCCTTATAACGACTTTTTGTACTACGAATATAAAGAGGAGTAAATTAAAGCAATATTCTAATTTTTAATTTATTTTCTGAAGCTACTTGAATTTGTTTTATCATTAAATCTAATTCAGTGACTGATTCTTTTTTTTCAGATTCAGACTTACCAAGTAGAAACTCCGAAAGTTTCTTATTATCTAATCCATCTATGAAGTATTCGTTATTGACTAACTGTTTAATAATAAGGATTTCATCTCTTAGTCGATGAACTTCATTCTCTAGGAGTACTTGAGTTTCATCAATATACTTATTAGACTTTATCTCTAAGTTGCTTAGAATAGGAAATTTGCTTCTTAATGGTTTTGGAATAACTTTGATTGTATATAGAAGGAAGTGTGGAGGTGATTCTAAAATAACTTCATCTTTTGAATTAATGATTTCCATCCATCTTCCCATAACGTATTATTCTCCGTCCTTAAAATCATCAATAATCCCCAAGCGTTTCGCTCTACGTTCCCAGCTTTTACGAGCCAATAGCTGAAGATCTTCGATGTTGTCACTTTCATCCATAATTTCAAGTCCTAATAAGGTTTCAATCATGTCTTCTTGCGTTACCAATCCACTTACAGAACCATATTCGTCCACAACCAAAGCAATGTGTTCTCGCTGATCTATTAATTGCTCAAACAAATTAGGAATCGGTAAATCACGTTTGGTAATTAAAATAGGACGTTTGATATTTTTCAAAGTTTGATCTCCATTGCCGCGGATGATCGCTTCTAACAATTGATCTTTTAAAAAGTATCCAGTAATATTATCTGGATTCTCCGCATAAATAGGAATCCTTGAAAAACGCAAGGTTGGATTCTCATCGAAAAACCCTTGAATAGTTTGTTCTTCATCAGTAGATTTTAAAACAGTACGAGGCGTCATAATATCTCTAACTTGAACTTCTTTGAAATTCAATAGATTTTTAATCACTTTGCTTTCTGATTCTTGGAAAACACCTTCTTGTTCAGCAATATCTGTCATTGCGGTAAAATCTTCTCTGCTCAAGACAGAACCGTGCGCTCCTTTTCCAAAGAGCTTGGTGAATAGTTGCAATACCCAAAGAATTCCTGTCCACTTAAAAAAGAAAATAAGTGCAGATAAAACAGAAGTAGAAAAACTAGCGAGCCTTTTCCAATGTGTTGCACCAATTGTTTTTGGGATAATTTCAGAAACCACTAAAATAAGCACCGTCATAATTGCAGAAACAATTCCCACAACGTTTACTCCTAGAACTTCAAATTTATAAGGAAGTTGTTCAGCTTGAACTCCTACTAAAATTGCTCCTACAGTATGCGCAATGGTATTCAGCGTTAAAATGGCAATTAGCGGCTTGTCAACATCGTTCTTAATTTTCTCTAAATTCTTAGCATAACCTTTCCCTTCAGAAATTTCTACATTAATAAAAGTGGGAGTAACACTTAATAGAACTGCTTCTAAAATGGAGCATAAAAACGAAATGAAAATGGAGATAAATGCGTAAAAAAGTAAGAGTGTCATTGACTGGTTTTGAATGGGTAAAGATATTAAAAAGGAAGTCAAGTCTGATGTATAAATAAAACTACATCTTTACATGATTATTAACAAAATAAAATAAGCAATTCATGATTAAAGAAGTCCCCAGCTTTTTATTTCATTGTGAGATTGAGAAAAAACTCACACAAAAAACACTGAAAGCGTATTCATCAGACTTAAAACAGTTTGAAGCTTTTCTTATAAAGTATAAAATAGAGTTTATTGATAAAGAGCATTTGAAACACTATTTTTTGGTGCTTTCTAAATATGCTCCTAGAACGATCAAAAGAAAAATAGCCACATTAAAGACGTTTTTCTCTTACTTAGAGTTTGAAGAGATCATAGAAAATAATCCGTTTCGAAAAATAAGAGGAAGTGTTAAGTTAGAAAAAACATTACCGACAATATTGTCGGTTGAGGAAATTGTATCTATTCTAAAGGTAGCCTATAGGACTAGAGATATTATAACCCAACAATCTTCCTATTCTTACAGAGAAAAGGTTCGAAATATAGCCGTAGTTGAATTGCTGTTGGCTTCAGGTATTCGAGTATCTGAACTCTGTTCATTAAGAGTTTATAATATGACTTCAGATTTTACTTCTCTGAAAATTCAAGGAAAAGGAAGCAAAGAACGAATGATTCCTATTACAAATTCAGCAACTCAGAATTCGTTGAAAGAAAACTATCGATATTTTAGAAAAGAGATTGAAGCAACCTCTTTTGTATTTGTCAATCGTTTTGGGAATGCATTGTCTGAGCAATCAGTCAGATACATTGTGAAAAAGTATGCTAAAAAAGCAAAGATCCGTAAAAATGTGACTCCTCATGTCTTTCGTCACTCCTTTGCTACTCTGCTACTAGAAGGAGATGTAGATATCCGATACATTCAACATTTACTGGGGCATAGCTCTATCAATGTTACTCAAATTTACACACATGTTAATGAAAAGAAGAAAAAAGAGATCTTAACTCTAAACAGTCCAAGAAATTTGATGATGATATGAATGGTTTAGTTGTTTCTAAATAAAGGATAACTAAATATTAT
>JAGDZS010000017.1:0-713 GCA_049115595.1 Flavobacteriaceae bacterium | reverse complement strand
GATATCACATATATTTATTGACATATAACTCGTTGTACACAAGCAAAAAAAACTGAAGTGCTAAAAAGAATATTAATTGGGATTGCTTTTTTTGTTATCGGATTTGGAATAGCGGTTTATGCTGATTCATTTTTCCGTCAACTAATCCAAGACTTATTTCAATGGACAACAAGTGACGGAATTCAATTTGGAGGAAAGGATTTTTATCTTTTTGGAAACCCTTTATATTTCACAAGTTTCGCATTAGCGTTTCTGATTTTTAGTATTGCCAATAGGAAAAAGAAAATCCAAAAAATAATATTGAATGGAGTAATAATGATTCTGATATTTGGAATACTATTAACTGGAATTTGCGCATTGAATGCAAATCTGAAAATAATTGAATGTACTGCTTGTGATAATGGAATTAGAAGATTAGGGTATAATGAAATAAATTATGGAGTGATTTTAGCAACAAGTACTCTATTATCTATAATTCCGAATTTGATAGTGGTATTTAAAAACCGAAAAAAAGCCAGTGTACAACACGGTGTATAAAACATAGCTAATAAAGGCTAAACCGAAAGGTTTGTATATATTTAGAGAGTCCGCCAAATTTTTAATTTGGCTTTTTAAAAGAGAAAAGTTAAAAACAAAATATAAAAATTCGGCTCTGTGTTAATCCGAAAAGCTAGTGTCTTTTTACACGCTACGTTTCATACACAAGTCCGTTA
>JAGDZS010000016.1:0-9287 GCA_049115595.1 Flavobacteriaceae bacterium | reverse complement strand
AAATAGTTTTCCACAAAAAAGAAAAAGCTTCTTAACCTTACGTTAAGAGGCTTTTTTTATGTAATAAGGCAAGTGTCTTCCAAGTATGAAATACCTGGAGGACACGATAAAAAGTTCCTTTTTAAAAAGCGTAGTTCAAAGAGAGGCACTCTCTTGCAAGGTGGCGGTGATAGACTGGATTAAAAGCAGATCATTTTTTAAAAAATGTTCAGTCTTCCAGTTCACCGCTTCCTTGCCTAAATTTTCAATTTAGCCTCCCCCCCGAAAACAGGGGGAAAATAAAATCACCATTTTCAGGGATTGACTCTTCATGTTTTTCTTCTTTTATTTACATAAAAAATTGAATTACTCAATATGAAAAAAATTGCTGTACCTAAACTCCCCATTTATACTCTATTAGAATAAAAGCACTTAAGATATTTTGTTGCGCAACAAATAGGTGGAAACTGAAAAACCTTAAATAGAGTAGGTAAAATTTAAATATATATAGTAATATGAAAAAACTATTTATCGCATTCTGTGCTATGTTTTTTGTTGTATCTGTAGTTTCTGCAACAGATGGTACAGACAAAACATTGCCTAAGAAAAAGTCAATTGTAAAAATTGAGAAAAATGAAATTATTAAAAAAGCAGAATCAGAAAAAACTTTCTGTTCAGTAAGTTGTACCATGACACACAATGGAATAACTTACTCCACTACTGCAGGTAATTGGTTTTCTACTTGTGAAGGAGCAGCTAGAAGGTGCGAAAAAAAATTAAGACAGTATGTACAGGATGCTGAAGTAGAAATTCAATAAATTATTTAACTAAAATTTTAAATTTAAAAATTATGAAAAAAATATTTTTTGCTTTAGGTATATTATCAACCTTCGCATTTACTGATGTATCGACTCCAGTTGAAAATGAGGATAAAGTTTTTTGTACCATATCATGTAGTACAGTTATAGATGGAATAACATATTCAGCAACCGCAGGTAATTGGTTTACTAGTTGTAAGCGTGCTGCTATGAGATGTAACGATAAGCTTACAGCTTCTTTTTACGAAGAATAAAATAATATTCGTATTTAAGTAATAATTCTACTGGTAGCTTTAATAGAGTTACCAGTTCTTTTTAACTAAATAAATAAAATTAAATGAAAAAATTAAAAATAATATTAACACTCTCTTTTCTTTCAGTTTTCTCTTTAAATGCTCAAAATTTAAGTATTACATATAAAGTGACTGTAAATGCTAATGATGCCATTCTATCAACTTCAACTAATTATGATTTAATTTTAAATGGAAGTAAATCAGCATACTACAATAATAATGATAGCTTAAAACAGTTTAAATATCAATCATTTATCAATGAAACAAAAAAGATAGGAGAATTGACAAGGGTAAAATTATCGGATAATCATTATGCCTATGTAAAACAGGACTTCTTTTTTAAAGATTATGAAAAAGATACTCTCATATATAATGAGTTAATAGTAAGTAAAAAAGCTTTTGTTGGGGAAAAAATTAACTTAATAGACTGGAAAATTCAATCAAAATCTGATACAATTATTCTAAATCAAAAATGTTTAAAGGCTATAGGCAAATTTAGAGGTCGTACTTATGACGCTTATTTTTCACCTAGTTTATCACAAAGAGGAGGACCTTGGAAATTTGACGGGTTACCTGGGATTATATTATCAGTTAAGAGTCAAGACGATTATTTCGTTATTGAACCTACAAAAATTGTGAAAAATAGTAAATCACAAAACACAATTTTTAATGTTTACGATAATAAGAAAGCTATTTCATGGGCTTTATTTAAGAAAAGATTTAAAGAAAAATTGATAAGGCAATTCAAAAAACTAAAATCATTATCTGAAGATGGAGAGAAAGGTAGTATAGAAATAACAGATAGAATAGAAGATTTAGGCATTGGTAAATTATCATTTTAAATGAAAAATAGATTTAGCTCTTATTTTTGTTTCATTATTATCTTTTCTTTTTTCACTAGTTTAACAGCTCAAACCATAAAGGGAACTATTACTGACAAAAACAAAAAATTAATAACTGTTTCCAATATTTTAATTAAAAAGGATTCTACTAATATTTCAGAGTACACATTTTCTAATGATGGTAATTATGAAATCACACTTAACAAATCTTACAAACGAATAATAATTGAAGTAGATGCTTATGGTTATATTAAGAATCACTCTATAATAGAAAACCCTATAAAAGGTAAGGTTTATGTTGTTAATTTCGAATTAGAGGCTGATATAAATCAATTAGATGAAATAATTATTAAAGCAGAAAAAAAGCCGTTTTTGATAAAAAAAGATACAGTTAAATACAATGTCAAATCGTATCTAAATGGGTCAGAAAAGAAGATACAAGATGTAATAAAAAAATTACCTGGAATTAATGTAAATGAAAATACAGGGGAAATAAAGTATAAAGGAAAATCGATTGAAACAGTACTACTTGAAGGAGATAATCTTTTTGGGTATAATTATTCTTTGGGGACAAAAAACATCAATGTTGATATGGTTGAGCAAATTCAAGCTATTGATAATTACTCTGAAAACCCTCTTTTGAAGAATATCGAAAATGGAGATAAGGTAGTTTTAAATTTAAAGCTCAAAAAAGGAAAAATTGATTTTTCTGGAAATTTTGATGCTGGATTGGGTTCTTTCAATGATAGTAATATTGCATCTAATACAAATTTAAACATACTTGGAATTACAAAAAACTATAAATCTTTTGGAGTGCTAGCTCACAATAATATTGGCATCAACAGATCCCCTTTTGATTATTTTAGTTTTAATTCAAACTTAGAAGAGTTAAAGGAAAAAGAAAATTTTGCAGAAAAAATAATCCCAGAAACTAGATTCTCTAATTTTCTCAGTGATGATAGAGTCAATATTAATAATCAATTTTTCGGTAATTATAATGCGATTTTCAATATTGGAAAAAAGGTAAAGATAAAGACAAATCTTTATTATCTTAATGATCAAATAAAAAGCAATCAGTTTATAGAGAATCAATATTTTATTGACGGATCTAATTTTATTACAAATGATAATTATTTTTTAAATAAAAAACCTAAGCAGTACCGTGGAGATCTTAATATCAAATTTAATGCCTCAAAAACTTCATTACTTGAGTATGACTTTAGAGTAAGACAAGAAGACATAATTACCAAATCTTCTATTGAATCTAATAATGATAATAGTTTTAATTCATCTCTTAAGTCAAATGACAATTATATTAAGAATAAATTGTTATACACCAAGAAAGTGTCAAATAAAAAAGCATTACAGCTTTCAGTTTTCCAATCAACTAACGAGATTCTGCAAGTATATAAGATAACTCCTTTATCATTAAACTTAAATCCCAATGGTGATATTCAAAAAGTTAATACGGAAAAAAATCGGATAGGTTCTAAAATAACTTTTTTAGGGGCTTCATCTAATAATAAATATTCTTTTTCTCTAGGAGCGATATCGAATAAAAATATAATTAAATCAGAGCTATCTAATAATATTAATTTAGCTAATATAAATAACTCTGAAAATTATTTGGATTATTCGAAAAAATTAATCTCCCAGAGAGGATCTTATCATTTTAACTTCAACAAATGGAGTGTTTCCCCATCATATTCGGTTGATTATTTAGCACAAGAAATAATTAATTATGAAAAAAACACTAACACTAAAAAGAATAATTTCACCTTGGCTCCTTCACTAAAATTAAGATATCGATTGGATAATATTTCTTTTCTTCAAGGAAAAATTAGTTATACACAAGATAATAAGGCTGAGGAATATTTATTTGAAAATGAAGTCTTAATAAATAATAGGACAACAATTAGTAATACGCCAAATTTAGATTTGCAAAAAACTTTAAGTTATGGCCTTTTTTATTTTAAAAATGATTTATATAATCAATTAGAGATAAACTTAGGAATCAATTATCAAGAAATAGAAAATAGTTTTTTCACAAATACAACTGTAAATGAAGATGTTTTAAATATTAATTATTTTTTTCTGCCAGAAAAAAATAATAATTTAAGCATGAATTTTTTAATCTCTAAATACTTGTCTTTCATAGAGACTAATACTAAATTAAGTGTTGATTATTCAGTTTCAAATTATAAGAATATTATTAACAGCTCTAATTTAAGAGATAATAGAAATAAATCTTCAAACATTAAACTGTTATTTAAAACTGTTTTTGATGGGTTTATTAACTTTAAAAATGAATTAAGCTTTTCTAAGTTTAATTCAAAAAGTGAGAACAGTAATGAATTTATTAATGAAACATTTACAAATTCATTTAATATAATTTTAAATCCTTCAAAAAGAGTATTTTTAAAATTATCTTCTAATTATTTCTTGCCTAATCTTAGTAAAAAAAATGAATCATATAATTTCTTAGATGCTTCTATAAGGTATCGACCAAAAAATAAACGATTCGAATTTGAGTTTATAGTGAGAAATTTATCAAATGAAAATAATTTTGAGCAAATACAGGTGATTGACTTTTCTACAAACATTTATAGAACAAATATCTTACCGATGTATATGTTTTTAAATATGACATATACTTTTTAATAGTTTAAGTTATTTTTCCTCTACATACCCTGTTATTCGAAGTACAGTTCTTTTATTTTTTGCATTTGAATAAACTGTAATAGTTTTAGAAAACCTCCCCAATCTATTGGTGTCATATACAACCTCTATCACTCCTGTTTCACCAGGTTTTATGGGCTTTTTAGGCCTTTTAGGGACAGTACATCCACATGACGATTTAATCTGTACTATTATTAGTTCTTCCTTACCAATGTTTTTAAATTTAAAAGTTCTTGTTCCGTTAGAGTCTTCTTTTATTATACCGTAATCTATTGTTTGATTATCAAATTTAAATTCCGCTTTTTCTTGAGAAAAAAGAGAACTAGTATTAATGAATAAAAAAAGGATAAGTAGATGTTTCATAGGTGATTTATTTTCTTATAAAAATATAGATTTTAATTTAAAAAAATCTATAAAAACTTATTATATTTATGATCTAAGCGAATGCTTACAAGTGTTCGCTTTTTCTTTTTCATAGCAATTTTTCCCACTCATCTTTGAGTGGGTTTTTTATTGCTACTCTTTGATGATTTTTTTCATTCCGATTCCTTTATCGGTCTTTATCTTCAAAAGATATATTCCTGATGCCAGAGCCGAAATATCAAGGCTGAGGTTTTGTGAAACCTTGATATTTAGCTCTTTTCCATTCAAGGAATAGGCTTTGATTTCTTGGATGGAAAAAGGAGACTCTATAAGAACAATATTTTTTGATGGATTTGGACTGATAGTGATTTGTGAGGAAATCTGATAATCTACAATGCTTGCAGTTGCACAGTCTGTAGAATAAATAGCTGTATCATCTTTTTCCCAATCAGCAGGTATGTTATTTATAATATCATCATCTACTTGTATACAAGTTAAGTTTGAATTTCCTGTTGCATCTAAAGGTGTTGAAATACCAAATGTAGGAGTCATATTACTATTATTTCCATTCCTAATATTCAATTCTATAAGGTTATTATTAGCACAATTTAAAGCTCTTAATACTGACAGATGAGAAATATCTAACGATGTTAATTGATTATCTCTACAAATGAATTGCTCTAAATTGAGATTATTTGAAGTGTCCAAAGTCGAGATGCTATTGAAGCCAATAAACAATTTTACAAGAGATGGATTTTGAGAAGTATCAAGGCTGGATACATTGTTATTGGTTAGTATCAAATCCTCTAACATTGATGCGTTAGTAACATCAATGGTAGGTACATTATTGTTAGAAAAGTTTAAATCAATAAGCAAAGTATTTTGAGTTACATTAAGTGAAGTTAAATTGTTATTTTGAATATAGAATCTTTCAAGATTTGTACTTTGAGATACATCTAAAGCTGTAAGGCTGTTATTGTATGCTGATAACGTTCTTAGGGTCGTCGTTCCTTCTAAGTTTAAATTTGAGATTTGATTATTATAACATCTTAGTATTTGAAGCTTTGAATTTTGACTCACATCTATAGATGTAATCTGGTTGTCTTCACAGTAAAGAAACTCTAAATTTTTTCCTACATCTAAAGTTTGAATATCATTCTTTTGACAAAGTAAATTTCTTAAAAGAGTACTTGCCCTTACATCTAATGAGGTAATCTGATTTTCAAAACAAGCTAGTGTTCTTAGATTGGTATTTTGGCTAGTATCTAAACTTGTGAGATTATTTCGATAACAGTTCAAAAAGTTTAAAGAAGTATTGTTACTTAAATCTAAAGAAGAAATTTGGTTTTCAAAACAATCTAAAATAGATAAAACTGTGTTATTTGAGACATCTAAAGAGGTTAGATTATTGTTATCACAATAAAGTGAATTAAGGTTTGTATTTTGAGAAATATCAATACTATTTATTTGATTTCTAGAACAATTAAGATTCTGTAAAGACGTGAAATCTTCAAGTGAAAAACCTTTTAAAAAAGGGCGAATAGATACTGAAGCTGTAAAATGGTTTATAAACGAATATCCTCCTTATGCTCAAAATGCTCAGTACTATATTTGTGGTCCAGGAACCATGATAGAAAACACTAAAAAAGCGCTTAAAAACATTGATGTTCCTGACACTCGTATCTTCATAGAAAGTTTTGGAGCAAGTGATTCAAAAGACACCATAGAAGCTTTTGAAAATTCTAATCTAACGGCACATCTTAATGGAGAAATAATTCATGTTTCTATTCCTAAAGGAAAAACTATTTTAAGAACGCTTATTGATGCAGGAAAAGAGCCACCATATTCATGTGAAGGCGGAGTTTGCTCTACATGTATTTGCAAACTAAAAAGTGGTAAGGTGCATATGAAGAATAATCTAGCTTTAACAGAAAAAGAAGTAGAGCAAGGATCTATTTTAAGTTGTCAGAGCGTTCCTTTATCTGATCAAATAGAAATCATTTATTGAGGCTTATTTTTTTAATACGCTACCGTTTAAGTTTCCAGTGAATTTTCCAACATCAATAGAGAGTTTCCCATTAATAATACTGTATTCTAATCCTTCAGCTAATTGAAAAGCATCGGTATAATTTGCTTTATCTCTAAATGTTTCTGGATTGAAAATAATGATGTCTGCAAAATAGCCTTCTTTCAATTTTCCTCTTTTCTTTATTTTGAAAATACTAGCCGTTTCCGAAGTACTATTGTTAATGAACGTTGGCAAATCAATCACCTTTTCTTGTTGCACATACTTGTGATATTTCCTTGGAAATGATCCGTACTTTCTAGGATGACCTGTATTACCATCTGACCCAGTAACAACCCATTCTTGTTTCATAAACGCATGAATGTCATTCGGATTCATATTAAAAGATGCCACTCTAATATATCCAGTTACTAACGCTTTGTAGACAGCAATCTCTGGTGAAGTGTTAAGGGTTTTCGATATCTCTAATAAGTTTTTCCCAACAAATGAAGAATCGACAGCTTTTACAATGAGTAACTTTTCAGGGCCGCCTCTACGTGCTATATTTCTTTTTGTTTCCTTTAATATTTGTTGATGGTATTTAGGATTGTTATATCTATAAAACAAAGAGTCTTTTCCTCCACTTTCTGCCCATCGTGGAACAACAGCTGCTTTTAAACCTGTTGCCGATGCATCATAAGGATATTGATTTGCAGTGATCTCTACGCCTTCTTTCTTAGCTTTTTCAACGAGCTTTATAATATTCTCGCTTTCATTCCAAACATCAACACCTAAGCATTTAATATGAGAAATATGAACGGGTAATTTTGCTTCTTTTCCTATTCGAATCACTTCTTCTACTGCTTTTATTAATCCAACTGTATATGAACTCTCATCTCTTAAATGCGTATCGTAAATTCCATTGTTCTTTGCTACAGTTTTTGCCAATGCAATTACTTCTTCTGTATCTGAATAACTCCCTGGAGCATAAAATAATCCTGTAGAAATTCCAAATGCTCCCGATTCCATTTCTTGCTGAACTAGTTCCTGCATTTTCAAAACTTCTTCTGGAGTTGCTTTCCTGTCACCACTCCCCATTACTTGTCTTCGAATTGTTCCATGACCAACTAAAGGAACTACGTTTGTTCCTATTCCGTGTGTTTTATAAAGTTCAATATATTTTGATGTAGGAAAGAAACTATCTCCGTCATTTCCAGTAATCACAGTTGTGATTCCTTGAAACAAAAAAGGTTTATTATGTGAGTTTTCAGGCTCTTTCAAATCTCTGTCTGCATGTGTATGCGGATCTATAAAACCAGGTGAAACAATGAGTCCTGTAGCGTCAATAATTCTTTTTGCTTTAATCGAATTTAAATTACGATCATCAACGATTACAATTTTATCATCTTTTATCGCAATAAAATCACGAGTAGATTTTACATCTACACCATTATAAACCGTTCCATTTTTTATTAAAATATCAACTTCTATGGTTTCTTTTGTACAAGAACTAATAAGAATTACAATTAGAACAGCAGCGATGTATTTTACTATTTTCATTTTATAATTATACTCTTCAATTTCTCATAATCCTTAGCAGTAATTGGAGCTCCATTAATTGCATCTACATCCCAATCTTGAGCGATCTTCCATCGGTCATCTACTTTCTTTAAAACAACACTAAAGCGTCCATAGTATTCTTTTTCTCCTTCTTTATGAAAACTGATGATTTTAAAATATCCTACTTCGTAAGCTATGTTAGGAGCATGAATTCGGTGCTCGAACTTAAATTGAATTTCTCTTTTTGGTTGATCTTTTCTCCCATAATTTTTTATAATCTGATTTAGATATTCATCCCCTCGACGGATTCCATTTTTCGTAATTCTTAACACATCATCTGTATGAATTTGAATATGTTTTTTACCATTTCTTGAATTGAAAGAGTTCACAAAAGATTCCCACAACTGTTCATCAATCTCTTTTGAAAAATCATGTTTGACGTTCTCTTGGGAATATGAAATACTCGTGATTAAAAAAAGCAATAAGAAAATTCTATATTTTTTCATCTGAATGTTATTTAGCTTGAATTAGTAAATTACTAAAAAAATAGTAAAAAGAAAGCCTCTGAATATTCAGAGGCTTTCTTTTTATTAATTATGTTCTTTTATATTAGAACTGATATTTGAGTATCACCTCTAAAGAACCATTGTCATTTACAGTGGTAATGTCTGTTGTTGTGATGTCATAAGCGAAACCTAACTTTAACTTGTCGATTACTCTGATTAGTGCATAGATAGATGCCGTCTCA
>JAGDZS010000015.1:0-3363 GCA_049115595.1 Flavobacteriaceae bacterium | reverse complement strand
TATCTAAAGTCGCTAGTCCATCGATGTAAGCAACCAAATGCTTACTATCTCCATGTTCTTTTACCAAGACCACACTCTGGTTAACACCTTCTAGTGTTGATAAACAACTCTCAATCTCTCCTAGCTCTATTCGATATCCACGGATCTTAACCTGATCATCTATACGTCCAACAAACTCTATTGTGCCATCTGAAAGCCAACGTCCTAAATCGCCCGTGCGATACATTCGCTCTCCTTGCTTAAAAGGATGTGAAACAAACTTCTCTTTGGTTAACTCTTCATTATTCAAGTAACCTCGTGACAACCCTTTTCCTGATACACAAATCTCTCCAACAACGCCTATCGGTAATAAATTCAATCCGTCATCTAAAATGTAGATTTCAACATTGTCTATAGGTTTTCCTATTATAACTTTATTTCCGCTTATCAATGAATCGCTAGTCATTGTACTACAAACAGAATTCTCTGTAGGTCCATAAGCATTTATAACTTTAATACCTTTTAAGTCAAACTTTTGAACTACATCTAAAATAAGTGCTTCTCCTGCAGATATTATCAAACGCAAATGATCAAAATCATAATCTTGTAACATAACCTGATATGTCGGAGGTAAAGTTGCAACTGTCACCTCATGAAGGTTCATCAGGTTGACTAATAATTTAGGGTCGCTTATATCTTCACGATCAGGAATAACCAAAGTTGCTCCAACAAATAATGTAGCATATAACTCCCACGCAAAGGCATCAAATCCAATAGAAGCAAATTGAAGTACATTGTCTTTATCAGACAATTTTAATTTTTCAACTTGGTTATGCATTAAATTAACTAATGCCTTATGTTCTAATAAAACACCTTTAGGTCGGCCAGTGCTCCCTGAAGTATAAATTACATAGCTAAGATCTTCTCCCGTTAATTCTAAGGCTTGATAATCTTCCAAAGCAACAGAAAAATTCATAAGATCTAGCGTGAACACTTCTATAGAATCCTCAACATCCAATGACTCAATAGTAGAACTATTTGTAATTAAAACTGATGTAGAAGTATCTTCTAAAATATATGAAATCCGATCCTTTGGATAAGATGGGTCAATAGGAACATAGGCAGCTCCACTCTTTAAAACACCAAGGACTCCTACAATCATATCCAAAGAACGATTCATACTAATCGCTACCAAATCGCTTTTCTTTACTCCTTTGTCTATTAATTCTTTTGCCAATACGTTAGATCGATGATCTAAATCTCCATAACTCAAATTAGAGTCTCCATAAACCAGAGCAGTGTTTGCTGGGTTTGAATCCACTTGTGTTTTGAACAAATCCAAAGCTGTGACATCCTTCGGATAACTTACTTCTGTTGAATTAAATTCTACTAATAACTCTTCTCGTTCCTTTTGAGAAAAAATATCGTTATTACTAATTTCTTCTTTTGAATTATTCAAGTATTTGTTCAAAAAATTAGTGTAGTAACCTACTAAATCTTCTAAATCATGACCTGTATTTAACTCCCTAGTAGCACTTGTAATAATCCAAAGTTCATCTCCGGTCAAGCTAACACTAAAGTCCAAAAAAGTATTTGTAACTTCAAAACTCTCGTTTGCTATTTGTCCAAGTTCTTCATTGGATTCACTCTGAAATAGATTTTCACCATCAACTAGATCTTTTACATTGTGGAAATCGACATAATTAAAAACCGTATCAAAAAACGGGTTTCTATTCTCTATTGTTTCTCCATTAGCACGACCAATATCTAACAAGGACAAACGATCTCTTCCTCGTAATTCTTGTAACTCTCCAGATATCAATTTCACATAATCAGACCATGAAAAATTGCTCAACGTTGAGATATCTAATCGAAATGGTATTGTATTTAAAAAACAACCTAAAAGTTTATCTCCATCCTGTACAAAAGGTCTTCTATGCGTAACTATTCCAACTGTTATGTCCTTTTTCGAAGTTAACATACTTAAGACATAGAGATATCCACTAAAGAATAAATCCTTAGGTAAAATATTATCTATTTTACATTTCTCTAAAAGATTGTTTTTAAAATCACTATCGTAACCTTTCGCCAGTTTAGCTCTTTGTGAAATATTTGAAAATATATTTAAACGGTTATATCCCGATAATTTTTCTTTCCAGTATTCAATATTTTCTTGATTTTCTTTTTCAAAAATATCAGAAACAACACTATCACTTAAGCTACTTAAAAGTTCTACAGGTTTAAAATCTCTATCTTCTATTAATTCCTGATAAATATTAAATAATTCTATTTTTAGAGATTTCTCACTCCAACCATCTAGAATAGAATGATGGAACTGAATTATAAAAATGCTTTTTGAATTATCAACTTTAGACAAGCTAATTCTCCATAAGGGCGCTAGTTCAAAATCAAAAGGTTTGTTTTCACGTTCTTCTGTTAGAAATTTTCCAACATGGTTTTTAACTTCATTTAAATTTAATGATGATAAATCTTCAAAATGAATTGATGCCGAAATAGACTTAAGTGTAATTTGTACCGGTTCAGAATAGGAATGAATATCAAAGAACGTTCTTAATATCTCATGCTTATTAACTAACAACTGTAAAGACTTAGTAAGTAAGTCAAGATCAAAATTAGGAAGTAGGTGTACAAATTGATCGTGATAAACACCAATTTCTCCTCGATCTCTCATTAATTCACTAGTCGCTACCATACCCAATTGAATATCACTCATTGGATAGACACTTGCGATATTTGAAGCCATTTTATGCTCCTTTTTAACGCTTCTTTCTAATTCATTTAAACGTTTTTCAATTTCAGAAAATTGAAGCGAAGAGTCATTATTCTCTTTTTCAAGTATTGTCGTTAAATGTATAGCGAAACTTTCGATAGTTGGATTTCTGTAAAAACTTGCAACTTCAATTTTACATGCAAACGCTTTATTCATTTTATTCACTAAAGAGATCATTTTTATTGAATCTCCTCCCATCATAAAATAATCATCTCTTATACCTATTCTCTCTTTTTTGAAATGCTCCTCCCACAATAGCACCAGTTTTTCTTCTATTTCCGTGTTAGCGCCTAAATACTCTGTAACATTGGAAATCTCCTTACCTATATTTATTAAAGCTTTTACATTTATCTTTCCATTTGAAGTTGTCGGAAATTGATTCATTCGAATAAAAACCTTTGGAATCATATAATCTGGAAGGTTTTTTCTTAACGCTTCCATGATCGCTTCATTACCTAAATCTTTTTCTTCTATAATATATGCTACTAAATATTTATCACCTTCTTGATTTGTTTTCGTTAGAATATGAGCTTCTTTTATCCAATTTAATAATAGAATTTGTGATTGTATCTCACCTAACTCAATACGATACC
>JAGDZS010000014.1:0-456 GCA_049115595.1 Flavobacteriaceae bacterium | reverse complement strand
TAGTGCATAGATAGATGCCGTCTCATCGATTCTCATGTTTGCTCCTGCTGTGAACTTCTCATTAATCTCCACCGAAGCTCCTGCATCATAACTCGTTGGTGCTCCCTCTACTGTTCGCATCATAAATCGTGGCGTTAGTATTAGGTTATCAGAGATATTAAAGTGATATCCTCCTCCTATGTAGAAGTGTGAATTGTTAATCGCCGCCGCTGGAGTATTCCCTTGTTTCTCATAACGCTCTCCCTTCAAGAAGTTTGGCGTTGATACACTAATATAGAACTTCGGGTTCTGAATGTTGATCCCTGCTCCTATATGTGGATTGAAAAAACTCTGGTTCTGTGTAAACAATCCATCGACTACTGGTACTGATACCTTGGTTAGATCAATGTTTGTAAATCCTCCCCCTGCTTTGATACCAAAGTAAAGGTTTGTCTTCTCTCCCATCTGTAACTTATA
>JAGDZS010000013.1:0-5786 GCA_049115595.1 Flavobacteriaceae bacterium | reverse complement strand
TCTTCTCTCCCATCTGTAACTTATACGAGATATCTGCTGCGATATCGGTCTGGGATAATACAAACACCTGATCGTTGATCACTGAGATTCCTATCCCTAAATTCTTTGCCAAAGGTCTTGAATATGCCAATGAAATTGTTCTTGGGGAATCGTCGATTCCTAAAAATTGATTTCTATACACCAAGTTCAACTCTGGGGAATCTTTGATTCCTGCAAAGGCGGGATTGATGATGTTCATATTAAAGTTATACAAGGTAAAGTTCGGGTCTTGTTGTGCCTCTGCTTTACTGCTTACTAATAATGCGAAGGTGATTGTTATGATTGCTATGATTGATTTTCTCATGATTGTTCTTGTTTGTGTTATTGTAATCATCTTCTTTATTAATAATTGATGTAAATCCATCCTCTAGTTGGCTGACTTCCGTCTGCTAGATCAATAATAAACAGGTAAGGTCCTACTGGAAGCCTTGTTCCTGTTCCATTGTTAGCAATCTGATTTGATATCCCTGTCCAATCATTCTGATATCCTTTCTTCTTAAAGACTAACTTCCCTGATCTATTAAAGACTTGAACGACACTATTTGGATAGGCCGTAATTCCATCGATAAACCATCCATCGTTTACGCCATCTCCGTTTGGTGAGAATCCGTATTGTTTGGTCTGACTAATGGTACTTGTACAAGAACTATTGTCTGTATCTAAACTATCAATGATTCCATCACCATCACAATCTTCGTCTGCATCTACAGTTCCATTTCCATCCACATCATCATCACAGAAGTCTGGCAAACCATCGCCATCAGTATCTACTGAGTTAATCGTAATAGTTAGTGGTGCAGAAAGTGCACTTGTATTGTCTGCATTATCAGTTGCTGTTACCGTAAAGCTATACGTTCCATCTGCCAACGTAGTTCCTGTATGATCGAAGGTAAAGAAACCTGCATTGGTGGTCATCGTGGTTCCTATAGATGTTCCATCTTGGAAAACTTCTACAATTGATCCTTCTTCTGCTGTTCCTGAAATCTCCAACGTATTGTCTCCTGTCATATTTACATCTCCTGTACAGGTGTAATCTGAAATGTGAGTCACTGTAGGTGGAATAGGTGGTGTATCATCGTACAAGATTTCAAAGGTTCCTGCATCATTTGGATTGGTTGCTAAATCATTGGCAACTCCTGCTGGAATGTCTACAAATACATTATCGGTTACATCTGGTGTAATCAATACTGAGTATAATCTTGCATCCGTTGGATCTGCTACAAAACTACTTGGTGTTCCATTGGTTACCACTAGGTCTGCCATCACAAAGTTAAATACATCTTCACTAAAGACAATGTCTAGGGTAAATGGCATGTTGGTTGGATCTGGCGCCGTAGTTGTCATCGATACTACTGTTGGATTCGTTGCATCGTATAGTACTGAGAACTCGCTGGATAGTGCATTACCATTGCCTACGATATCAAAAGCACCATCGGCGATTGCTTGAACTGTAACAATTCCATCTGCTGTTGGTGTAATGATTGCTGTATAAACACTTCCTGTTCCACTTACTGTTCCTGCTGCTCCATTAACTACTAAAATACTTGTATCTACAAAATCCGTTACATCTTCACTAAAGGTAAAAGTTACTGTAAAGGCAGCATTGGTTGGATCTGCTACAGTTGATGTAATCACTACTGTTGGTTTGATTCCATCTACATTTACATTCGCCGTACTCGCAACGTTGTTTAAATCTAGAATCGCTGGAATGTTTGTGTTTCCAAGGATCGTTCCTCCATTTAAGTTAATCGCTGCTCCTACTGCAATACCATCGGTATCTAAGTCACCTTCAACAATCGTATACCTAAAGTCAGCTGTCAATGAATTTGTAAACGTTCCATTGAGTGTTGCTTGTACCGTTGTTGTTCCAATAGTTACTGGAATACTAGGTGCTCCTGTAATGTTCGCTGGATTGGTAAACGTCACTGTAAAGTCTAAGTTATCTCCAATTCCATAGGTTCCATCTGTAGGAACACTTACCATAGTTACTACTGGCGCATCATCATCAGTGATAGTTACCAGCGCTGAATCTGTTGTAGTAATACTTGCTCCTAAAGTCGTATTTGCTACTGAACTTAATGTTACTGTAAAGTCTTCAATCTCTTCTCCTACCATATCATCGGTAATAGGGATTGCTAGTGTTTGTGTTTCTCCAACTGTTCCTGTAAAAGTAGCTGCTAGAGCATCTGTAAAGGCAGTATAGTCTGTTGCAGAGACTGCTGTATTGTCGGTTGTTGTGATATGTAAATCAAATCCTCCCTGTACTGGGTTGGTTAAGGTTGCTGTGATATTAGCAACACCGTCAGCTTCAACAACTGTAACGTCTTCAATAGTGATTACTGTACTATCATCATTTTGAATCGTATAAGTAGCAGTATCTGTGATACTAATATCTCCAAAAGATGGAGTATTATCTATAGTTGTCATTCCAAGGGTTACAATCTCATCTGCCTCTACTTTGTTGTCTGTTGTTGGAGTTACTGTAAACGTTTGTGTTTCTCCTGCAGTCCCTGCAAAAGTTAAGATTTGACCTGTGACTGCAGTATAGTCTCCATCTACTACTGTTGCCGTTGCATCTAGTGTATTTACGTCTACTGTAAATCCTCCTTGTACTGCATTGTCTAATGTGACTGTAAAGGTTTGTGCTCCATCGTCTTCATTGCCCATTACATCCTCAATAGTTACGGCTGCTGTATCATCATTATTGATCGTTGCCATGGCTCCGTCTGTAATGTCTACTGCTAAAGTAGTCCCAGATAAATTTGATTGACTTATCGTCAATGTCTCATCTGTCTCTACTTTTGTATCTACCGTTGGTGTGATTGTAAAGGTTTTCATCTCGCCTGCTGTTCCTGCAAAGGTTAAGATCTCTGATACCACTGCAGTATAATCTGAATCTGCTGTTGTAGCAGTTCCATCGACTGTATTTACATCAACGCTAAATCCTCCTTGAACGGCATTGTCCAAAGTAGCTGTTACTGTAATCGATCCATCATCTTCGTTGGCTGATACATCCGCAATGGTTACTGCTGCTGTATCATCGTTTGTGATGGTTACATTTGCTCCGTCATTGATCGCTACTGTAAGTGTCGTTGCTTGTAAGTTACTGATCCCTATAAAAGCAGTCTCGTCTGCCTCTAATTTGGTATCTGCTGTTGGTGTGATGGTAAAGGTCTGAGTCTCGCCTGCGGTTCCTACAAAGGTTAAGGTCTCTGATACCACTGCAGTATAATCACTATCTGCTTGGGTCGCTGTATTGTCTGTTGTTCCTACATCTACTGTAAAGCCACCATCAACGGCATTGTCCAATGTAGCTGTGACGGTAATAGCGCCTCCGTCTTCTGAGCCACTTACATTCTCAATAGTTACAGCTGCTGTATCGTCATTTAAAATAGTAAACGTTGCTGTATCGGTAATATCAATATCATTCACATCTACTGTAGTAAATCCAACATTACTCATCGTAATGGTAACAGTCTCATCGGCCTCAACTTTCGTATCAGCATGACTTCCTGAATTGAGTGATTGTGTTTCTCCTGCGGTTCCAGCAAAAACTAATGTATTGCCTCCTAAAGCAATATAATCACCATCGGCAAGGGTAGCTGTTCCATCCGCTGTAGATACATTTACATAAAATCCACCTTGTACAGGATTAGAAAGCGTAGCTGTAATGGCTACTACTGTCCCTAAATCTTCATTGACACTCACATCGGCTATCGTAACTACTGTAGTGTCATCGTTGGTGATGGTTAATGTGGCTGTATCTGTAATGGTAAGATCACTTGCATCTGCTGAAGTAAGTACCAAATTGCTCATTGAGATAGTTAGCATTTCATTGGTTTCTACTTTGTTATCATCTGCAATTGTTACCATAAAGGTTTGTTGCTCATTTGCAGTTCCTGTAAAAGTCAATGTCTCTGAACTTACTGCCGTATAATCTGAGTCGGCAGTCGTTGCTGTTCCATCTGCTGTACTTACATCTACTGAGAAGCCGCCATCAACTTGATTATCTATAGTCGCGGTAATCGTTGCTGTTCCATCTGCTTCATTGACTGTTACATCTGAAATGGTTATCGAAGCACTATCATCGTTGATAATCGTTACTTCTGCATCATCTGTAATGTCGATATCTGATGCATCTACCGTTGTAGGCACCAAGTTGCTCATCAATACATCAATGATCTCATCAGCTTCTACTTTGGTATCGCCTCCAATGGTAATGGTAAAGGTTTCTGTTTCACTTGCCGTTCCTGCAAAAGTCTCTGTTGCTGATGTTACTGCTGTATAATCTCCATCTGCTGTGGTGGCTGTATTGTCAGCTGTACTTACAGCTACATCAAATCCACCATCTACTGCATTGTCTAGCGTTAAAGTTACTGTGGCTGTTCCATCATTTTCATTTACTGCTACATTGGCGATCGTTACAGTAGCACTATCATCATTTAAGATCGTATAAGTAGCTACATCTGTAATATCTATATTGGTTGTATTTACCGAAGTAAATCCAACGTTTTGCATCGCGATGGTAAAGGTCTCATCAGCCTCTACTTTGGTATCACCCAATCCTTGTAAGTTCAAGGTTTGTGTCTCTCCTACTGTTCCTGCAAAGGTTAAGGTAGATCCTGCCGTTGAACTATAATCACTATCAGCTACGGTTGCTGTTCCATCAGTAGTAAACACATCAAAAGCAAATCCACCTTGTACAGGATTACTCAGTGTGGCTGTGATGGTTTGAGCACCTGAATTTTCATTCGCACTCACGTCAGCAATCGTCACAACTGTCGTATCATCGTTATTAATCGTTCCAGTTGCCGTTCCATCAGAAATTTGAGCTGTTCCTGTAGGGCTTGAAAGTGTAAATGTGATGGTTTCATCAACTTCTACCATTTGCTCTCCACTAATCATAATGTCTACAGTTTTTGAAGTATCTCCTGGATTGAATGTTACCGTTCCACTGGCTGCTGTATAGTCTGAACCAGCGGTTGCGGTTCCATCAGAAGTTGCATAACCTACCGTGATCGTTCCTGGTGATGATTGATCTAAAGTAACAGTATACGTTAATGTAGTCGTTCCAGAATCTCCTTCCGATACGATTGGATCATCTACAGAAATTAAAGAATTATCATCATTGGTAATGGTTACAGTAGCCCCGTCTGTGATATCAATGTCTCCTGAATCTACTGTTGTAAGCACCAAATTGGACATACTTACCAATACTGTTTCATTCGATTCAGCATTCACATCTGCTGTTGGAGTCACTGTAAAGGTTTCTGTCTCACCTGCAGTTCCTGCAAAAGTTAATGTTTGATTTATCACAGTTGTATAATCAGAATCTGCTGTGGTCGCTGTCCCGTCTGCTGTACTTACATCTAGATCTAATCCTCCATCTACTGCATTGTCTAAAGTAACAGTAACTGTAATAGCTCCGTCATCTTCGTTTCCTGAAACATTTGCAATCGTTATCGTTGCACTATCGTCATTAGTAATCGTTAATTGAGCAGCATCGGTGATGTCGATGTCTGATGCATCTACTGTGGAAGGTACCAAGTTACTCATCGCAATATCAACCAATTCATCTGCTTCTACTTTGGTATCGCCTCCAATGGTAATTGTAAAGGTTTCTGTTTCTGAAGCTGTTCCTGCAAAAGTCTCTGTTGCTGATGTTACTGCTGTATAATCTGAGTCCGCTGTCGTGGCTGTATTGTCTGCCGTACTTACATCTACATCAAACCCACCATCTACGGCAT
>JAGDZS010000012.1:70111-92778 GCA_049115595.1 Flavobacteriaceae bacterium | reverse complement strand
GTGCTGGATCTGTTAAATCATCCGCAGGTACATAAACCGCTTGTACAGATGTAATAGAACCTTTCTTAGTAGAAGTAATACGTTCTTGCATTGCTCCCATCTCAGTTGCTAATGTAGGTTGGTATCCTACTGCTGATGGCATACGTCCAAGTAATGCTGATACTTCAGAACCTGCCTGTGTAAAACGGAAGATGTTATCAACAAAGAAAAGTACATCTTTTCCTTGTGCTTCACCTGCTCCATCACGGAAATATTCTGCAATTGTTAATCCAGATAATGCAACTCTTGCACGTGCTCCAGGAGGCTCATTCATTTGTCCAAATACGAAAGTAGCTTTAGAGTCTTTCATTCCTCCTTTATCTACTTTAGACAAATCCCATCCACCTTCTTCCATAGAATGCATAAAATCATCACCATACTTGATAATTCCAGATTCTAACATCTCTCTTAATAAATCGTTTCCTTCACGAGTTCTTTCTCCTACTCCTGCGAATACTGAAAGTCCACCGTGACCTTTTGCGATATTATTAATCAACTCTTGAATTAATACTGTTTTACCTACTCCGGCTCCACCAAATAATCCAATCTTACCTCCTTTTGCATAAGGCTCAATTAAGTCGATTACTTTAATTCCTGTAAACAATACTTCAGTAGAAGTTGATAATTCTTCAAATTTTGGTGCAGATCTGTGAATTGGTAATCCATCAGTTCCTTTTTTAGGCAAATCTCCTAATCCATCAATAGCTTCTCCAGTTACGTTGAATAATCTTCCGTAAATATCTCCACCTATTGGCATTTGAATTGGACTTCCTGTAGCAAATACTTCCTGACCTCTTTGTAATCCATCAGTAGCATCCATAGAGATTGTACGAACAGTATCTTCTCCAATGTGTTGTTGAACTTCTAATACTAAAATAGAGCCATCAGATTTCTTAATCTCTAATGAATCATAAATTTTTGGAAGTTCAGCTGCTTCAGTGTTAAATTCCACATCAATTACTGGACCGATAATTTGAGAAACTTTTCCTGTTATTGTTGACATTATTTAAGCTTTAAAATTGAAATTTTAATTCGGGGAATAACTACCCCTTATTTTGGCTGCAAAGGTAATTTATTTCCCTGAAAATGAAAAGCTTTTTGACTTATATTATTTCTAATAAATAGCACAAAAAAAAAGCCTCATCTTTCGATGAGGCTTTTGAAATATTTTGATTAAAAATTACTCATTCGTAACTTTAATTTCAACTCTTCTGTTGTTAGCTCTTCCTGCTCTAGTTTTATTAGAATCAATTGGATTAGCTGAACCGTATCCTTTAGAAGATAATCTAGAAGCATCGATTCCATTTTTAGTTAAGTAATCCATAACAGCTGCTGCTCTTTTAGCAGATAACTTATCATTGATTTTATCACTACCAGTACTATCAGTATGACCTTCAACTAAGAATGTAGCTTTAGGGAATTCTTGCATAATTTTAACGATACCGTCTAATTTGTCAGAAACACCTTTCTTGAAAGAAGATCTACCAGAATTAAATAAGATAGTTTTAGCAAACTCTCCAATTTTCTTCTCAGCAACTTCAGAAATTACTGGCTCTGGACATCCATTGTTAGATGCAGGACCTGCTTCATTCTTACAGTTATCGTCTTTATCTAATACCCCGTCTCCGTCAGTATCTGGCCATGGGCATCCACCATTAGCAGAAGGACCTGCAACAGTTGCACATTTATCGTCTTTATCAACAATACCATCTCCGTCAGTGTCAGGACATCCGTTGTTAGCTTTTGTTCCTTTATCATTAGGACACATATCATCTTTGTCAGCGATACCATCAGAATCAGCATCAGGACATCCGTTTAATGCAGCTAAACCAGCAACATTAGGACACGCATCATCTCCATCTTTGATACCATCTCCGTCAGAATCTGGACATCCATTAAATTCTGCTAATCCAGCAGTATCAGGACACTCATCATCTTTATCGTAGATTCCGTCTCCGTCAGTATCTTTTCCTCCAAATCTGAATACTACTCCTAAAGAGTGTTGGAAGTGATCTTGTACTTTATCAGCAAAACTTCTTTTAGCTACTGCTTGGTAGTTAATACCAATATTTTCTCCTAACCAAAAGTTAGCACCATAACCAATGTTTAACATTCCTTCACTAAAGTCCTCAGCTTGGAAATCTGTATAAACATATCCTCCACCTAATAATACATAAGGATCAAACCAAGAGGTATCCCCTATTAAATTATTTAAGTCATACTTAGCATTGATTTCCATAGCATAGTATTTACCATCGATATCATTTTTAGCATCCCAGTGTGTTAATTCGTTTAGAGAAAATGCTCCTTGTAAAGTAAATCCTTTATCTAAGTACTTTTCTACAGAGAATCTAGAAATACTTTTTGCAATATTCCAGTCACCATGTCCTAAAAAATCCTTTGAAATAGTTTCAAAACCTGTACCAAGTCTGAAATCTACAGCATTTACACCAAGACTAAAAGCCCAAGGATTATTAGAGTCCTGAGCGTTTACGCTACTAACTGTTACTAACGTAAACAAAGCTATCACAGCTAATTTCAATTGTTTCATTATTATTTTTTTAAATTAAAAGTTCTTTATACTAACGGCAAAAGTAACTTGTTCATTACTAATTACAAAGACAAATCTACAAAAACTTACTAAAAAAGCAAGTTTAACCTAGAAGTTATATAACGTCTAATGCTTTTCCTACCTTGACAAAAGAAGCAATTGCCTTATCTAAATGATCTTTTGAATGTGCTGCTGACAATTGCACTCTTATCCTTGCTTTCCCCTTAGGTACCACAGGGAAAAAGAAGCCAATCACATAAATTCCTTCTTCTAAAAGTTGATTAGCCATTACTTGAGATAGTTTAGCATCATAAAGCATTACAGGAACAATCGCTGCATCAGCACCAACTAAATCAAAGCCTGCAGCTTCCATTTTTTCTCTAAAATAATTGGTATTCCACTCTAATTTGTCTCTTAGAGAGGTATCGTTTGAAAGTAATTCAAAAACTTTTAATGATGCTCCTACAATTGCTGGTGCTAATGAATTTGAAAATAAATAAGGTCTAGATTTCTGACGCAACACTTCAATAATCTCTTTTTTTCCTGTTGTGTAACCTCCCATTGCACCTCCAAGTGCTTTTCCAAGTGTTCCTGTTACAATATCAACCCTTCCTAATACATTTTTCAATTCTAATGTACCACGACCCGTTTTTCCAATGAAACCAGCAGCATGACATTCATCTACCATCACCAAAGCATCGTACTTATCAGCTAAATCACAGATCTCGTCTAATTTAGCAACAATCCCATCCATAGAGAAAACACCATCGGTAACAATAATTTTAAAACGATGATTCTGTTTTGATGCTTCTATTAACTGCTCTTCTAAGGCATTCATATCATTATTTTGATAACGATATCTAGCAGCTTTACACAAACGAACTCCATCAATAATTGATGCGTGATTTAAACTATCAGAAATAATTGCATCTTCTTTTGACAAGAGTGGTTCAAATACGCCACCATTAGCATCAAAAGCAGCTGCATATAAAATAGTATCTTCTGCGTGGTAAAACTCCGCTATTTTAGCTTCTAGTTCTTTATGAATATCCTGTGTTCCGCAAATGAAACGAACTGAAGACATTCCAAATCCATGTGTATCTAACGTATCTTTTGCCGCTTGAATAACTTCTTTGTTATTAGACAATCCTAAATAATTATTCGCACAAAAATTAATAACCTCTTCTCCTGTAGAAATTTTAATCACTGCATCTTGAGAAGAAGTAATGATTCTCTCAGATTTATACAATCCTGCATCCTTAATTTCTTGAATCTCTTTCTGTAATTGATCTTTAATTGTTCCGTACATAACTCTATGTATAAATTTGTTGTTTTATGGGTGTAAAAATACTTTAAATTTCTTCGACCATTATTGATTCTCCTATGTAAATCAATACTTTTTTATCCACATGAAAACCAAGCGACTGTAATACATTCTCATAATTGCTTAGTTGATGATGATGCTGACGTGAAGACTGACCTGTTTTATAATCGATAATAATAACGTTTTTTTCATCCTCAAAAACCAAACGATCGGGAATTAAAATCTGCTGATTTTCATCCACAATTTCTCTTTCATTATAAACCCGCACTTTGCTTGAAAAATAACGATTCAACTTCTCATGATTCACAATAGACTGAATCATCTTTTCTACTTTAGGAAAATCTTCAACTCTCAACTGACCACTTTGCACATAACTATTTACAATAGGGTCTACATCTTCTAATGTAATAATATGCGACATGATCTCATGGATTAAATCTCCATATTCTCTAGCTTCAGCAGTTTCTGTGCCCCATAACTTAGAAGAACTAGCCAGCAAGTTAATCTGATGATCCTTCCATGGTGTGCTAATTAATCTTTCTTGCGTAAAGACAATTTTATCAGATGCAACCACTTCACTCAATCGATTCTTCTCTCCAAAATCATACTGTTCCTGATCTTCATTCCAAATTCCTTTCTCTTTTAAAAACGAAATAAATATTCCTGAATAGTAATTTGTTTTTTCAATTCCTTTGGAGAGCTTTTTTTCTGTAATGATATACAATTGTTCTATGGCTCTTGTTAAAGCCACATAAAGCATATTAAAACTATCTAATTCTAACAACTCCCTTCTTTGATCATACAACTCTTTCCCTTGCTTGCTAATGTGTTGCACTTCTTTGTTTAACGGAACCATTAATTCCGAAAAACCTTCCATCGCTGTATCCAACCAAATTTTTGGTTTTATTTCTTGATAGATATCCAAATCACAAGGAAAAATAACAATAGGGAATTCTAATCCTTTAGACTTATGAATGGTCATTATTTTAACTGCATTAGAACCCTCAGAACTCACAATACTCAATACATCTTTCTTTAAATTCCAAAAATCTAGAAAATCTTGAATACTACTTTCCTTTTTTTGCTGACTTAATACCTCATCCAAAAAGAATTGCACATAAGCATCCGAAGTTTTTAAAAGTTGAAAAGACCTGATAATTTGTTCTATCTTTTCATAAAATGGAAGCAAGTAAAAATCGGATATATTAAAATCGTAATCATGTTTTTTAAGTGACTCAAACAAAGCATCCATTTCTAAATGGACATGATTTTCAAAAAAGGTATGCTTGTCTATTTCAATGTTCAAATGATGATATAAAAAGTCCAATGCATCTAACAAACTTTCCTTGTCATTTGGAAACAAAACGAATTGTAAGAAACTGATGATGAAATTAACCTTTTTGCTGGTGCTTAATAGCAGAGTCTCAGAAGAAACAATTTCTATTCCTTTCTCAGAAAGATAGTTTGCTACTAAAACTCCTTCACTTCTTTTCCGAACTAATACACAAACATCACCTAATGAGAATTTCGGGTCCAATTGCTGAATCGTCTCATACACCTTCGTTGCATATTTCAATTTATCCTCTTCCTTATCGTCTAGTTTATCTATCAAAGAGAGCGAAACATAGCCTCCTTTGTTATGATTTTCTTTTTGAAATGATTTCTCTAAGAAAAGATGCTTGTATGATTCATTGTTCAAAAATTGAGATGAGTGACGGAAAAACGAATTATTGAAATTAATCACCTCGCTATAACTTCGATAGTTCGTTTCTAAGGCTCTTACCTCTTTTTCAATTAGAAAGGGATTTTCTGCTTCAGCATCATCAGAGCCTAAACCAATAAACTGTGCTGCCTTTCCTCCACGCCAACGATAAATTGCTTGCTTCCCATCTCCTACCAGTAATAAACTCGTTTTTTCCTGGGACAAGGAGTTATCTATCAACGGTATTAAATTATTCCACTGTAGCACAGAAGTATCTTGCATTTCGTCAATAAAGTAATGCATAAATTTTTGCCCAATCCGCTCGTAAATAAATGGAGCTGGCTGGCCTTGAATATTATCTGATATCAGTTGATTAAATTCGGCATTTAATCGGATATTTCCATCTTCCTTAATAGTACTTAACTCCTGATTGATGTTGTTTAAAACTGCTAGAGGGATTACACTCTTTAGAATCGCTCTAAATTTTGCGTAATTGGAGTAATATTTCTGATACAGCTCTTTTGATTCAAAAAACAACATCTTTAATTCCTCATAAACAGCTTCAATATTCTCTTTAGCATTTATACTTGCTTTACCTGCTGATATTGATTTTTCATTCTCAAAATTCGTGTTGATTCGCCCATCAAATTTCAAATCCTCTAACTTTAAAGAGCTTAGATTTTTTAACTTCATAAAATGCTTAGGCACCTCACCTGTATAGGCAAAATCGGCATGATTAATTCCTTTAGAATCAATCAAACTCAACCCCTTAACTCCTATAGTTGAAAATTTATTTTCAATGTCCTTGATCGTTTTTCTAAGCTTATTTCTTAATTCTATAAAATCACTTAAAGATTTGTCCGCCAACTTTCTAAAATGAGAAACGTCTTCTTCATTGAGTAAGATCCTTGAGAACTCTGATAAATCTCTTGAAATATCCCAAGACTTATCATCATCTATTTTCTCCAATGAATAATCGATTAAAACTTCGGTTAGTTCTTCATCGGTTCCTATTTTCGAGATTAATAGATCTACAGCTTCATTCAATAATTCTTGTGCATCCATTTGCACTTCAAAATTCTGACTCAACCCCAAATCAAAAGCAAAGCTTCTAATAATTTTATAGGTAAAACTATCTATGGTGGTAATGTAAAAAGCTGAGTAGTTTTGCAAAATGGCATTTAAAACCTTTTTACTTCTTTTTTCTAAAGTAGTTACATCTATTGAAATCTCTTCTAGAAGAACTTTTGAAAGGGAATTCTCTTTTTTCTCTGAAAAGTCCTTTAGATTTTTCAAGACACGCTCTTTCATTTCAGCAGCGGCCTTATTTGTAAATGTGATTGCAATTACTTTTTGAAACGTAAATACATTTTCGGTAGCCAATAGAATCTTCAAGTATTCTTTTACCAATGTAAATGTCTTTCCGCTACCAGCAGAAGCATTATATACCCGAAAAGTTGATGCTTGTTGCACAAAAATAATTTGTTGCAAAATACAAAAAGCCAAACAGAATCTGTTTGGCTTTTACACTTTATACGAATTGATTTTATCCTAATCCAACATCCAAAGACATCATCACAATAAAACCACCTATAAACCCAAGGGTTGCTATGTCTGTATATTTATCTCGCTGTGTTTCTGGTATCACTTCTTCCACTACTACAAAGATCATTGCTCCAGCTGCAAAAGCCAATGCATATGGTAAAATTGGTGTAAAAAATGAAACTGCCAACGCTCCTAAAACTGCTGCAACTGGCTCTACAACAGCAGAGAGTTGTCCGTACCAAAAACTCTTTAATCGGCTCACTCCTTGCCTTCTTAATGGCATCGCTACTGCAAATCCTTCAGGAAAGTTCTGAATACCAATTCCTATTGCTAAAGAAATTGCGGCAATAATCATTTCAGTTTGTTCAACACCCACCAAGGTAGAAGCGGCTCCAAACAATACCCCTACCGCTAATCCTTCTGGAATATTATGCAGAGTGATTGCCAACACCAATAAGGTTGTTTTATGCCATTCCGTTTTTACACCTTCAGCTTCATTTTCTTTAAAGTTAATATGTAAGTGAGGTAAAATTTTATCCATTCCAAATAATGCAAGTGCTCCCATTGCAAACCCTATTGCGGAAGGAATTACTTTTACAAATCCTTCTCCTGGACTATTATCAATAGCTGGTGCTAGCAAACTCCAAAAACTTGCCGCGACCATTACACCTCCAGTAAAACCTAGCATTCCGTCTAAAACAGCTCTGTTCATTTTCTTAAAAAAGAAAACCAACGCAGCTCCTGCTGCAGTTAATCCCCAGGTAAATAAAGAAGCATATAACGCAGCCTGAATTGGGTGTTCTTTACCAAAAGCGACTAATTGATCAAATGTGCTCATTATGATTGAATATATATATTGTTAGATATTTTGTGTGAGATAGATAGCTCTCTATGATTTACCAAAATTGTGAGTGATCCATCAAATGGCTCTTTTGAAAGAACTTTGATTTGTTGACCTAAAGAAATTCCTGACTTATCTAAATATTTTAAAAATTCAGAAGAAGAATCATTTACTCCAACACAAATACCAGATTGATTCTCCTCCAACGTAGACAACAGTTTCTTTTCTATTTTTTGAAAATTTCCATCTTTATCTGGAATTGGATCTCCATGTGGGTCCATTTTAGGAAAACCTAAAAATGCATCCAGTTCATTAATCAGTTTTGGAGATTTGATATGCTCTAATTGCTCGGCCACATCATGTACTTCATCCCAAGAGAAATCTAATTTCTCAACTAGAAACACTTCCCAAAGACGATGTTTCCGAATAACTCCTACTGCAATTTTATTTCCTAAATCCGTTAAGGAAACTCCTTGATATTTTATATACACCAACACTTCCTTTTCTGCCAACTTCTTCACCATATCAGTTACCGAAGAAGCTTTCGTTTCTAATTTTTTAGCAATCGCATTGGTACTAATTCCTTTTCCAGAAACTGTTTGTAAATGATAAATTGCCTTTAAGTAATTTTCTTCTGAGAGTGTAAACATCGCTATAAAATAACTCTGCAAATATATACTTTTTTATTTTCTTAAAAATATTTTTAGGCAAGTCTAAAAATTTATTTACTTTTGTCAAAAATATTGAATTAGTTACAATGAATTTTCACAAAAAAGTAATGCTATTAGTGCTTTTAAGTTTCTCTATGGTTACTTACGCACAAAACAATACTATTTCAGGAAAAATACTAGATGGCAAAGAAGCCCTTCCTTATGTGAATATTTATTTAAAGAATACGAAACTAGGTGGCTCTTCAAACGATAATGGTTTTTATCAAATCAAGGGAATTCCAAACGGAACATATACCTTAATTATAAGTAGTATTGGTTACAAAACAACATCAACAAAAATTACCTTAAAAGGTAATCAGAAGATTACTAAGAATTTCACTTTAACTGCTGATAATTCCCTGGATGAGATTGTTGTTTCTGGAACATTAAGACCTGTATCAAGGTCCGCAAGTCCTGTGCCAGTAGAAGTATACAGTAAAACTTTTTTCAAAAAGAATCCTACCCCTTCTATTTTTGAATCGATGCAAAACGTAAACGGTGTTCGTCCACAATTAAATTGTAATGTATGTAATACCGGAGATATTCATATTAATGGACTAGAAGGTCCATATACATTTGTCTTGATTGATGGAATGCCTATTGTTAGTGGGCTTTCTACCGTATATGGTTTAACAGGAATTCCTCAAGCTCTTATTGAACGAGTAGAAATAGTAAAAGGACCAGCATCTACTTTGTACGGATCTGAAGCCGTAGGTGGAATCATCAATATCATTACCAAAAAGCCCTCAAATTCTCCAGTATTATCTGTAGACAGTTTTTCAAGCTCTTGGGGAGAAGTCAGTACAGATATTGGATTGCGCTACCAAGTTTCTGAAAAAACTCAGGGATTATTAGGAGTTAATTATTTCAATTACCAAAATATCATCGACAATAATAATGATGGTTTTACAGATCTAACGCTTCAAAACAGAATCTCATTTTTTAATAAATTAAATTTTGAAAGAGAAAGCAACAAAGTCTTTACTGTTGCTTTTCGATATGTATATGAAGATCGTTGGGGTGGCGATGTAAATTGGACTCCCCTCTTTAGAGGAACTGATCAAATTTATGGTGAAAGCATTTATACCAGCAGATGGGAAACTTTTGGAACCTATCAATTACCTACTACAGAAAATATTAGCTTTCAGTTTAGCGCCAATGGTCATAATCAAAATTCCTTTTACGGTACAGATGCATACAATGCAGAACAGTTTATTGCTTTTGGTCAGTTTATTTATAACAAGCAAATCAATAAAACTCATGACTTTCTATTAGGAGTTGCCTATCGCTACACTTCTTATGATGATAATACTTTTGCCACTTTTGAAGAAGATGGAATTACAAACAAACCTTCAATCACTCATTTACCAGGGATTTTTATTCAAGATGAAATTAGCTTGAGCGAAAGAAAGAAACTACTCTTGGGAGCTCGGTATGATTACAACAGTTTACACGGAAACATTTTTTCCCCTAGAGTGAATTACAAATGGAGTTCGAAAGACAAAAGTGATATTTTGAGGTTTAGTGTCGGAAATGGATTTCGAGTAGCGAATGTCTTTACTGAAGATCACGCAGCCTTGACGGGAGCTAGAGAAGTTGAATTTGATGGTGAGCTATCACCAGAAACCTCATGGAACACCAATATAAACTACGTCAAAAAGATAGTTACTGAGAACGCATTCATCACCTTAGACGCAAGTGCTTTCTATACCTATTTTGACAACAGAATTTTACCTGATTACGAAACAGATCCTAATAAAATTATTTATGCCAATTTAGAAGGGCATTCTGTTTCTCAAGGAATCTCTTTAAACTCAGACATCTCTTTCCACAATGGTTTAAGTTTCAATTTTGGAGCCACTTTGATGGATGTTTCTATTACTGAAAATGGGACAAGAGAACGACAATTACTAACAGAAAGTTTTAGTGGTGTTTGGAGTGTTTCGTATCGTTTCCAAAATAGCCGTTTAACGATTGACTATACTGGAAATCTTTATGGTCCAATGCGATTGCCTTTAATTAGTGATACAGATCCTAGAGCAGCAAACTCACCTTGGTTTAGTGTTCAAAACATTCAAGTAACAAAAAGGTTTGGAAAAAATAACGATTGGGAAATTTACGGAGGAATCAAGAATTTATTAAATTTCACGCCTGCAGCCAATAGTGTTGCAAGGTCTTTTGATCCTTTTGACAACAATGTTGTTTTTGATGGAAATGGTCAAGCCATAGCTACTCCAGATAACCCATACGCATTAACTTTTGATCCTAGTTATGTGTACGCATCCAATCAAGGGATTCGTGGATTTGTAGGATTACGTTATACTATTTTCTAATTTTGAATGATGCATAGAATACTTGCCTTATTGTTTTTTCTTATCTCTACCATTTCTTGGTCGCAAGAAAAAACTGAATTGAAAGTACATTCATTTCCTGAAGTTGAAAGACTCCATAAACAAACTCCTAAACCCATTGTTGTTTTTGTTCATACCGACTGGTGTAAATACTGTCATGCTATGCAGAAAACCACATTTATAAATGAGAAAGTAATTGCACTTTTAAACGAGTCTTTTTACTTTGTAAAACTTAACGGGGAGGAAAAAAAGAATATTACTTTTTTAGGCAAAACCTTTGTATACAAGCCTCATGGAAATTCCGGAACTCATGAATTGGCAATAGAGTTGGCAACCAAAAGAAAAAGAGTTGCCTATCCTACTACGGTAATCTTAGACAAAGAATTTGCTATTTCTGTGCAATTAGTTGGGTTGATTAACAAAAGAAGAATGACTTCTGTTTTGAAGCGAGCGAAGAAACTTTAAGAGCTTTACTCCAAAGAAGAAAGAGAAGTAGTCATTTATTTTTGATCAGTAAGACCTAAAAACTTTTTATATTTACATAAATACTTAGATATAAAATGAATTTATTTAAGAAAGTTTGCACATTATTACTGCTGTTTACGATAGGTACAGTATCTGCGCAACAAATTATTACAGATAGACCCGATCAAAATGATGCTTCTTCTATAGTCCCATTGAAAAGCTTTCAAATAGAAGCTGGTGTTCTTTTCCAAAGATCAGGAGGGATTCAAGCCAATACATATCCATCTATTTTATGGCGCTACGGACTTTCTAAAACATTCGAGTTACGTTTGTTAACGGAATATGAAACGAATAAGAGACTGAATACTTCTCAACAAAACAACGGTATCAGCGATCTTCAAATAGGAACTAAAATTCAACTGTTTAAAAAGGAGGATGTCAATACGGAGATTGCTTTCTTATCGCATTTAATTATTCCTTCCGCAAAAGATGGAATCACCAATGGCAACTTAGGAACCATTAACAAGTTAGCTATTTCACATTCGATTTCTGAAAGTGTAGGTATTGGTTATAATGCTGGATATGCCAATTATGGAAGAGGTAGTGGGAATTTACTGTATTCGTTATCACTAGGTTTCTCATTGTCAGAAAAGTGGAATTTTTATCTAGAGTCTTATGGGGAGTTTGTAGCCTTTGACAACCATTTTTCAAGTTTTGATACTGGATTTATGTATTTAGCAAACAACAATCTACAATTGGATATCTCTTATGGAACTGGACTAAATTATGAGATGAATTATTTTTCCACTGGGGTTAGCTGGGTGATTCCGTATAAGAAGAAATAAAACTTATTTTCTTCGGTAATTGTTAAAGTTACTAACGAAAGAAGAAAAAAGAATGACTTCCGTTTTGAAGCGGCTATGAAATTATAAGTACTAATCCAAAACAAGTCCCTATACCATACACTTCTTTATTGAATTTTTAAAAATTTTGCAATAAATATCTTTTAGAACCTTAACCGTAGATTATATCCAAGACACAACCTACGGTTAAATTAAGTTCTAAAAATTATTTTACAGCTCTCAAAGAAAAAGTAACTTGAGGATTCGGACTAAATTTATTATCAGTCCAATTGTATACTCTTATATGACCACTAGGCCCCATTTGAAAAGTTTTTCTTGTTGTATCTCCTGAAGCTAATGAATAGTTATTATATATCCACTTACCATTACTCAGCACATAAATTACTGCGTCAAGATCTTCATCATTATTATCGATGACAATTCTAAATGTTTTCCCAGGTCTTCCATCTAAAATTGCAGATTGTTTCGGTCCCAATGAAACCGAATGTGGTGCTACCATTACTTCACTCGTTAAAGCATCCAATTCTGCTTGCTTTGCTATAATTTGATCTAATCCCATTTTATATTGTTTTAACTTCCTTACTCATAAAGCTTTTCGGGTTCCGCTTCCTGAACACCTTTCAGGATAGGTCGTTTTTTAACGTGGGGGCTGCTCCACTTTTCTAATGCTTTGATTCACGTTTCTATGAGTACCTTATACTGAATCTGAAACACAGATGGGTGTGTACTCTAGAATGACGAATAAAACGTGTTTAGAAATTGTTTGCTAGCGTTTATTTCTGAAGTGAAATTAGTTGAGTAAACAGATGTAAATGAGTAAAATGCAATGAGAAGAGAATTCCTATCCATGAGATGGAGAATTCATGGAAGGAGGTTTTTGATGGATTCCCACTTTCGCGAGAATGACAGTGACAATGCGAAAATATATTTACAAGTTATCGCAACGTTCTGATTTTCTTAGTAATGTCTTTGTAGGTATCACTCAAGGTAGCTTTGTGATTTCCCTGCAGAAGAATCAAATTATCACTTAGAACAATCTCTTCAATCTTTTCAGAATTAACTATAAAGTTGCGATGAGTTCTATAAAATTTTGTTTTGTCTAACAGTTCTAGAATCTTAACCAACGAAATAAGAATGACAAACTTTTCTTTTTCTGTAATGATATTGCAGTATTTCTCTTCTACCTCAATAAAAATAATATCATTAATTAAAACTTTCTTTAACGATCTTCCTTTTTTAATAAAGAGACTTTCTGTACTAATTACTGTTGCCGATTCTTCATTTAAAAACGCATCCGATTGGTTGTAAAACTTTTCAACGGCTGTATCAATTGCATATAAAATTTCAAGTTCGTTAAAAGGTTTTACAAGATAGCTATATGGGTGCGTTAATTTTGCTCTTTCAAAAATGTTACGATCAGTAGAACTCGTTAAAAACACAAAAGGTTTTGCCCTTTCTGGAATTGCATTAATGGTTTCAGCAAAAGAAATTCCATCTGGACTCCCATCTAAAAAAATATCAATAATGGCAACATCTACTTTAGTCGTATAAAAAAGAGCCAAGGCTTCTTTATGAGTTTTAGCAACACCAACTACATGGTAACCATTCTTAGTAAGAACTTCTTCCAACGCATTACTTTCTGCTAACGTATCTTCAACAATCAATACATTTATACTATCCATTTGAATTGGTTTTGGGGAGTGAGATAATCATTTTTGTTCCTTTTCCCGGTGTACTTTCTATAGAAAACTTTCCATTGTTTTTTTGAATCATCGATTTTACCAAATGCAATCCTAATCCTGTTCCTAAAATCTCTTCATTTTTCTTTTTAGAAAGTAATTGAGTCTCCTTTAAAAGTTCATTGATGGTAGCTTCTTCCATACCGATTCCAGAATCTTCAACAATCAGATCGCAAAAGGCATCATTCTCTCGACTGTATATCTGAATACTTCCTTCTGATTTCGAAAATTTAATGGCGTTGTCTATGATATTTCGTAAAATTATTTTCAAGGATTCTTGATCGACCTCTATAACATGACTTTTATCCACCCGATTCTCAAAAACAATCTTCTTCTCTTGCATTAAAGGCTTGTAGTTATACGCAACATGGTCTACTAGTATCAATAATCGCTGACTGGTGATTTCAAAAAACGATTGCTGAGTTTGCAATAGCGCCCAATTGAGTAAATTATCCAACAAACCATAAGCTCCGTTAACAATAGCACTATTCTGTTGTAGTGTTTCTTTTAAATCACTCGTATTCTCTGTTTCAAGATTAATTAGTAAATTTTTATTACTGGTTTTAATCGCATTTACTGAAGAACGTAAATCATGACTCACTACGGAAAAGAGTTTATCTTTGGTTGCATTCAACTCATCCAAATCTTCTTTTTGAGCGGTAATAATCTTGTTTCGCTTCACTTTCCCTTTGTAAGAAGTAAATAGGATAATGAGTAGCATCAGTAACAAAACTCCTGAATACAAGTACACCTTATTTCGTTCGTCTTTAAGTTTATTTTCAGCCTGCAACAAATTTACTTCTCCCTGCTTCTGCTCTACCGCAATTTTCTTTTCGAGTTGAGCAGTTTCATAGATCCGATTTTGATCATTGAGAGAATCTTTCCATTTTTCGTATTCTTTCCTGTACATTAGCGCTTTAGCAAAACCCTTACGCCCCTCTTCTACTACAGCCATGTTAAGTGCCGTGTTTCTTTTCAACTCATAATCCTGTACCTTCTTTGCCAATTGATATGCTTTTTGAAAATAGGGAATAGCTTTTTTATCCATAAGCTGCTCATAATAGGTCGCAGCTATATTTCCATAAGAGCCGATCAATTTAACAGTATCTTTTGTAAGCTCTACAGATTTGATGCTTTTTGACAAATAATCTTCTGCTTTATCAAACAGTTCTAAATGTAAGTAACACAATCCAATATTATTCTCAATACTTCCTCTTCTCACCCCCACCATATCGTAGGTTTCTAGAGATACCACTTTTTTAAAATGTGTAATTGCTTTTTCAAATTTCCTTAATTCCAATTCTATTTCACCCAGATACATATTAATTCGATTATAGAAATCAAACTCTTTTGTAATCTTAGCAAACTCTTTTTTTGCTTGCTTGAATAACTTTTTTCTTTTAAAGCTATACGCTCTGAAGAAAAACATATAGTTATTCTGTTTAAAATTCGAAGTATCAATATTGAGTTGTTTTGAAGTAAAAATTAAGGTAGAATCCCATTTTTTTTGTAAGAAAAACGTTTTTGCTTTCTGAAAGCCTTTACTTGTTTTCAACTCTCCACTCTTCTCATTAATCGCTGAAAAAAAAATACTCAATTTTTTATTCTTCTGAGCACATAAAAATAAAGGAGTAAGGAAAAGAATTATTACTATTATTTTTTTCAAGCTCACAGATAAAATTTAATCTACAATTTAGTATTTTCTGTAATAAAAAAAACCAGTATAAATACTGGTTTTTCAAACACTTTGTTTTGAAATATGTTTTATAAATTAGTCATCTCCTGATTGTACAGTTGTTACTGTTCCTCTTGAGGTTTTTGGGTTTTCATTTACTAGATACACTTTTACAGTATCTATATAACCTAAAGGAACATCATTGTTCGCGCCGTCTTTAATGGATCCCGCTAGAAATATGATTTTGTGAAAGTAACCTCTCACCCGATCCACTATTGCTCTTGAAGTTCTCGGTTCGCAAAAAGTAATGTATAGTATTAATTGATAATGACCATCCTCGCTAAGGTGATATTTATAGAAATACTTAAACTTATGATTAATTTTCCCCTCAATAACCGGCTCTTCTTTTGTCTCATCATATTGAGTTAGTAATTTCTTTTCTCTATTAAGAAACGTAAGGGCCGAAATTGATATACATTCTTTAGGATTTTCAGAACTAATCTTTCCTCTATGTGATTCAACTACTGGTTGGAACAACTTGTTATTTTTTCTTTCTGGGAAAAAATCACTGATAGGTAAATCTATCCCTATATCTCGATAAGTTGCTGCTGTTTTTGATGGTAGCACTAAATTTTCTGGGATTACTTCTTGCACATTTGTAATCTCTATTCCTGGGACTAACATTCTTCTTTGGTTTTTTACTGGGCTCATAATAAATAATTTAATTTTCTCCTACTCTATAAGCTTTTCGGATTCCGCCATATGTATAGAATTACTACCTTTTTTAGTTTAGTAATTCTATACCAAAGAGAAGAAAATACAGTGAGGATTTTTAAGAAAATGGAATAAGACTGGTGTTTTTTGGAACGAAGTAGGGAAAATAAAGCACAAAAAAAATCAGAAGTGAAAACTTCTGATTTTTAATAAATTTTATTTAGTGTTAATTATCTTCTTGATCTTCCATCCCAAAGTCTAAATAACAAAACTCTTGGGCTTAAACTATATACCAATCCGGCCGATAGTTGTGTATGAGAACGCATGCTTTGAAACTCGTCTCTAGAATATTTATAGGTTCCTTGAGCATTAATCCCCCAATGAGGAGAAATCCAAAAGGTACCTCCGAAACTAACATTTACTGTAGGTGTTGCCTTAGATCCAGGAATTGTCTTTGTAGGTGCACCAACAATACTTCCTCCTACTCCTATATAGGGCACTAAATTTTCATCAGATAAATTAAAATCATATCGGATATTTCCATCGAAAGAAAAGTAATCAAATGAATTGCTAAAAAACCCATCGAGTTTGTCTAGTGTTCCAAAAGTAACTCCAGCATCCAATACAAGCCCTTTAAACATATATCGAGACACATTCAGTTTTGGCAATTGAACATTAAACCGCTCATTTAAATTACTATTTTTCCCTGCATCTCCGAAACTAATAAGTGATCCGCTGACACCAACCACCCATTTGTTCTCTTTATTTTGTCCTAATGATGTGCTACAAACGCACAATAAAATTGCCACAGCAATAATTTTTTTCATCTTTAAAATGTATTTATCCTTGTCTGGTTATTTCATAACTAACTTTTGCCAAAGTTATTGTATTATCTCACAAATTCAAGTTTTTAACGATGAATTAATACTGAAGCAATTATCTTTGTTAAAAATACAGTTCGTTGAGCAAACAGGCGACCGTCAATCAGTACCAAAAATCTGCTAAAACTCAGCAGGTTTTAAACGAAATACAACAAGAGCAAAACCATTTTCAAATTACGAATTTGGTCGGATCGTCGTTGTCTTTTGTCATTTCAGAAACATTTAAAAAAGCAGAGAAACCTTATGTTTTAATCTTTAATGATAAAGAAGAAGCAGCTTATTACCTAAATGATTTAGAACAATTAATTGGTGATAAAAATGTCCTATTCTATCCAGGGTCTTACCGAAGACCTTATCAAATTGAAGAAACCGATAATGCAAATATCTTATTGCGTTCTGAAGTCTTAAATCGTATTAACTCTCGAAGGAAGCCAGCAATAATTGTTACCTATCCTGAAGCACTGTTTGAAAAAGTTGTTACCAAACGAGAGCTAGAAAGAAACACCTTAAAAGTTTCTGTAGGAGAAAACGTATCTCTCGATTTTGTCAATGAAATTCTATTTGAATACAATTTCAATCGAGTAGATTTTGTCACAGAACCTGGTGAATTTTCAGTTAGAGGAGGAATTATAGATGTCTTTTCTTTTTCGAATGATGTACCCTATCGTATTGAGTTCTTTGGTGATGAAATAGATAGTATTCGAACGTTCGATGTGGAAACACAACTTTCTAAAGAAAAGTTAAAGAAAGTAAGCATTATGCCCAATGTAGAAAACAAAACACTTCAAGAGAAGCGAGAGAGTTTTCTAAAATATGTTTCTTCAAAGACTGTTGTTTTTCTTAAAAACAAAGACCTCCTCTCTGGAAAGTTGGATAAATTATTTTCCAAAGCAGATAATGCTTTTGAAGAGCTTTCTAAAGAACTGAGTCATTCTAAACCAAGTGATTTATTTTGTAATGGTGATTTCATCAAAAATCAGTTAAAGGAATTCACCATTGCTGGTTTCGGAGCTAAACTCCGAAATTCTGAATCTGTTTCAGAATCTCATCATACGATGCTGAATCGAGTTCAGCATGACGCTGAAATTTCATTTCGAGTCAAGCCACAACCTTCATTCAATAAGCAGTTCGATTTATTAATCGATAATTTAAACGAACATCATAGCAAAGGCTTTACCAATTATCTTTTCTGTGCCAACGAACAACAAGCACAACGCTTCCATGATATCTTTGACGACACAGAGAAAGAGGTTCATTATCAAACCGTCGTTTTCCCATTACATCAAGGGTTTATTGATCTAGATGAAAAAATTGTTTGCTATACAGATCATCAGATTTTTGAACGTTACCACAAATTCCGATTAAAGAATGGATATGCTAAAAAGCAATCCATCACACTCAAAGAACTAAGCAATCTTGAAATTGGCGACTATGTGACACACATGGACCATGGAATTGGAAAGTTTGGTGGCTTGCAAAAAATTGATGTTGAAGGAAAAAAACAGGAAGCAATTAAACTGATTTATGGAGATCGAGATCTCTTGTATGTGAGTATTCACTCATTGCATAAAATTTCAAAGTTTAATGGGAAAGATGGCAAAGCACCTAAAGTCTATAAATTAGGATCAGGAGCTTGGAAAAAAATCAAACAAAAAACCAAAAAGCGTGTTAAAGAAATTGCTTACAATTTAATTCAATTGTATGCCAAGCGAAAAGTACAAAAGGGGCATGCTTTTGGTCCAGATACGCACATGCAACACGAGCTAGAAGCTAGCTTTATTTTTGAAGACACTCCAGATCAATACACAGCTACTCAAGATGTGAAGGCCGACATGGAAAAGGAACAGCCTATGGATCGTTTGGTCTGTGGAGATGTTGGTTTTGGTAAAACAGAAGTTGCCATTAGAGCTGCTTTTAAAGCAGTTGACAATGGGAAACAAGTAGCAATTTTAGTCCCTACAACCATCTTAGCATTTCAACATTTTAAAACATTCTCTAAACGATTAGAAGGCTTCCCTATTAAAGTCGATTATTTAAATCGCTTTAGAACAACCAAACAACGTAATGGAGTTATTGATGGTATTAATGATGGTAGTGTAGATATTGTGATTGGAACGCACCAATTGACCAATCAAAAAATCAAATTCAAAGATCTAGGTCTTCTTATTATAGATGAAGAACAAAAGTTTGGTGTCGCAGTAAAAGACAAGTTAAAAACGTTAAAAGAGAATGTAGATACATTAACATTAACGGCTACTCCAATTCCTAGAACATTGCAGTTTAGTTTAATGGCGGCAAGAGACTTGTCGGTGATCACTACACCTCCACCAAACCGTCATCCAATTGACACGCAAGTCATTCGATTTAGCGAAGAAACCATTCGTGATGCAATCACCTATGAGATTTCTAGAGGTGGACAAGTGTTCTTTATTCATAATAGAATTGAAAACATTAAAGAGGTTGCTGGTATGTTGCAACGATTAGTTCCGAATGCTAATATTGGAATTGGTCATGGGCAAATGGAAGGGAAAAAACTAGAAAGTTTGATGCTCGGATTTATGAATAATGAATTTGATGTATTGGTTTCTACCACCATTGTAGAAAGTGGTTTGGATGTGACCAATGCAAATACCATTTTCATCAACAATGCCAATAACTTTGGATTGTCTGACCTACATCAAATGAGAGGTCGTGTTGGACGTTCCAATAAAAAAGCATTCTGTTATTTTATCACTCCACCTTATCATATGATGACCGATGATGCTAGAAAAAGAATTCAGGCGTTGGAATTGTTTTCAGACTTAGGAAGCGGAATTAATATTGCCATGAAAGATTTAGAGATTCGCGGTGCTGGAGATTTATTAGGTGGTGAACAAAGTGGATTTATCAATGACATTGGGTTTGATACATATCAAAAAATATTAAGCGAAGCCATTGAAGAGTTGAAAGAAAATGAGTTTAAAGAACTCTATAGTTCAGAAAACACCAAGCCGAAAGAATTTGTTAAGGAAGTACAAATTGATACCGATTTTGAAATTTTATTCCCAGACAATTATATCAATGCCATTACCGAACGTTTGAACTTATATAATGAGTTGGCTACAATTGATACTGAAGAGCAACTCTTAGCATATGAGCAACGATTGATTGATCGTTTTGGTATATTGCCAAGTCAAGCTATCGATTTAATAACAAGTGTTCGATTGAAATGGTTTGCGAAAAATTTAGGATTGGAAAAAGTAATTCTAAAACAAAAGCGGATGATTGGATATTTCGTTTCCGATCAACAGAGTCCATTCTATCAAACCGAAGCATTTACAAATGTTCTAAAGTATGTACAGCGGAATCCTAAAAGTTGTGTAATGAAAGAAAAGCAAACAAAATCTGGTTTGAGATTATTGATTACTTTTATCAAAATAGATACCGTAGAAACTGCTTTAAGAACGCTTAAAAAAGTATAATGTCATTCCCAACTCGATTGGGAATCCAAAAAACAAATATCAGATTCCCGTTCCTGCCTGCCGCAGACTGGTTAACGGGAATGACAATTATGAAAAACAAACATAGCCAACATTTATCGGGTTTACTATTAGCAACCTTGTTTATTAGCACTTCAGGAGTTTTAGGAAAGTATATTGCCATGCCTTCAGAAGTGATTGTTTGGTTTCGCTCTTCTTTTGCCATGGTCTTTTTGTATTTCTTTATTCGATATAAAAAAATAAGCCTAAAGGTAAAAGATCCAAAAACTCACATTCCATTAATTATCAGTTCGCTTTTTATGGCGGGTCATTGGATTACCTATTTCTATGCTTTAAAACTCTCTAATGTTGCATTGGGGATGTTATCATTGTTTACATTTCCAGTGATTACTGCTTTGCTTGAGCCCGTTTTCATGAAAACGAAATTCAATCCCATGCATATTGTTTTGGGGATTATTGTCTTGATTGGAATTTACATTCTAGCACCTGAATTCAATCTAGAAAGTTCGGATGTAAAAGGGATTTTATTTGGATTGCTCTCAGCATTGTGTTATTCCATTCGTGTATTGATTTTAAAACAACATGTGCATAACTACCATGGAAGTATGCTCATGTTTTATCAAACAACGGTTATTACCATTGTAATGATTCCTGTTTTATTCTTTATGGATATTTCTGGGTTTGAATCGCAATTCCCATACCTTCTCTTAATTGCTTTACTAACAACAGCGATTGGGCACAGTTTGATGGTACATTCTTTAAAGTTTTTCTCAGCTTCTACTGCAACAATTATTAGCAGTATTCAGCCTATTTTCGGAATTATTTTGGCGTTTATATTTGTCAATGAAATCCCAACAATGAATACCGTTTGGGGAGGTGCATTGATTTTGTCGACCGTTTTCATTGAGAGTATTCGTTCTAAGCGGAAGAAGTCTTAACACTATTTTATTACCCGGTTTTCTCAGTTTGATTTATCTTGTTTCAAAATCAATAACCATGAGATATCTATCTTTTCTTTTTGTTTTACTTTTTATCGGTTGTAAAACTCCTGAAAAAGAACTCACTTCAAATGAAGTTCTAGAAAAGAGTATTCAAAAACACGATCCTAAAAATCAATGGAGTAATGCTATATTCTCTTTTAGAATTCAAGAACCTCGTCTTAAAAATCCAGAACGTTTTTCTTTGGTTTTTATAGATAATTCTAACAACTCATTTATGTTAATGAGAAATAGAGGTGGCAAAACTGCTAGTTATCAAATAAACCCTAAAGGAATTACTTCCGTTTCATTAGACAATAAAATTGTGGAAGACTCTCTTTCTATTCAGAAGTACATGTTACAACCGAGAAGAGTAAAAAGCTATCAGAATTTTTATCAAATGATGCTAGGGTTGCCAATGTCTCTGAATGAAAATACGATTGCTGAATTCAATGCTATTTCAAAAACGGTTTTCAATGGGAAGTCGAGTTATAAAGTTCAAATCAAATTAAAGGAACCGATGTTCTCTGATGTATGGAACCTCTTCATTTCTTATGATGATTTCACGCTACTAGGCATCGAAATGATTTTTCCTGAAGAACCAAACAAAGGCGAACGTTTGGACTTTGAAAAGTCCATTCAAATTGGCGAGATGACAATTCCACGAATTCGTCATTGGTATGAATTGAATGACACCTATTCAGGATCGGATGTGATCGTGAAGCTTTTAGAATAGATTTTTTCTGGATTCCCAGTCAAGCTGAGAATGACATTTTGTTCACGTTTTGTCATTCCCGAGAAATCGGGAATC
>JAGDZS010000012.1:0-70034 GCA_049115595.1 Flavobacteriaceae bacterium | reverse complement strand
GATTCCCGATTTCTCGGGAATGACATTAACACAACTCAAACATTTTCCCAGGCAAAGGTTTAATGACGTTTTTTAACTCCATTTGTAATAAAATTGTTGCCAGTTGAAATACAGGAATGTGTGTTTCCAAAGCAATGACATCTAATAGTTGTTGCCCTTTTTCTTTTAGATAATCAAATACTTTTTGTTCATTGTCATTCAATTCAATGAACAATTGCTTCTGAATAGGTTTTGAAGCTTTCGAAACACCTTGTATTGAGCTTGTCGAAATATCCCAATTTAATAGTTGAATAATATCTTCACTAGATTGTAATAAATGAGCTTGATTACTTCGTATTAAATTATTGCATCCTTTACTCATCAAATCATTCACTTTCCCAGGCACCGCAAAAACATCTCGATCGTATGAGTTTGCAATATCTGCAGTAACCAATGAACCTCCTTTTGCTGCAGACTCAATAATGATTGTTGCTCTCGATATCCCAGCTACAATTCTATTTCTTTTTAGAAAGTTTTCTCGTAAAGGTGTTTCGTCATGGAAAAACTCGGTAATAAAACCTCCATGCTCATTTAGTTGATGAATGTACTTCTTATGCACTTTAGGGTAGATATGTTCAAAACCATGAGCCAATACGCCAATTGTTTGCAGATTATTTTTCATGGCTGCTTTGTGTGCACAAATATCAACTCCGTATGCAAAACCACTTACAATGATGGGATTGTAAACGGTTAATTCTTCAATCATTTTTTCGCAAAAATCACGACCGTATGAAGTCATATTCCGCGTTCCTACAATTGAAATAATTTTCTCGTTTGTAAAATCGATGTTTCCATCTTTAAAAAATAGAATGGGAGCATCAATACAGTGCTGTAAATTTTTAGGATAGTTTTCATCTAAAAAATAAGAATACTCAATCTTATTTTTGTTGATATAGTCAAGCTCATTTTCAGCCAGTTTTTGATACCTTTCATTTAATAGGTTCTGAATAGCATACATTCCTATTCCGTGAATTTCATCAAGTGCCGACTTCTTCTCTTTAAAGATTCCTGAAGGGCTTCCAACGACAGCAATTAACTTTTTTGCCAAAATATCGCCAATAGATTTCGTCTTTTGCAGACGCAAAAGGGCGAGGATTTCTTCTTCTTTCAAAATGCAATTATTTGATTTTCAATATACAAATTTATTGTTGATAATTATCTTGAGGCTTATGGGACTTGGTTTGTTAAAATTTCTATATTTGTTATGATGGCAATAGCAAACTACATAAAAGAATTACTTTACAGATACGACTGTGTGATTGTACCTAATTTCGGAGGTTTTGTAACCAACAGAATTAGTGCACAAATAGATCCAAATTCCAACACATTTTATCCGCCAAGCAAACAGTTAGGGTTTAATCATCACCTAACACACAATGATGGGTTGCTAGCCAATTATATTGCTTCATCAGAAAACCTTTCTTTTGAACAAGCAAACACAAAGATTTCTGAAATTGTTACTGGATGGAATTCAGTAGTAAAAACTTCTGCCTTAACAATAGATGAAGTGGGTACATTTTCGTTGAATGCAGAAAGTCAATTGATTTTTGAGCCATTTAATCATGTGAACTATTTAACAGCTTCTTTTGGATTGGCTTCTTTTGAATCTTCAAGTATTGAAAGATCAACCGAAAAAGTAATTCCGTTAATTCCTGCTGCCCAGAAGAAAAAAGGAATTCCTGGATTTGTTAAATATGCAGCAGCAATTGCTGTTTTTGCCGTTTTAGGATATGGTGCTTTGAATGATTACAGTAAGAAACAACAGTACGAAGGTTTTCTAAAGCAAGAAGAAGCACTGAATAAAAAAATACAATCTGCAACATTTGTGATAGACAATCCACTACCTACCATTGAACTAAATGTTGGAAAAGATATTGCGAAACCATATCATGTGGTCGCTGGTTCTTTCTTACATAAAGAAAATGCCCAGAAAAAAGTTGATCAATTAAAATCCAAAGGGTTTGATGCTTATGTTCTTGGCAAGAATGAAAGAGGGTTAACTCAAGTTGCTTATGCTTCATTCTACAAAACTTCTGATGCTTACAAAAGTTTAGCTTCTGTTAGAAAAACAACTTCTAAAGATGCTTGGCTTCTCGTAAAGAAGTTTTACTAATTCACATTTCTTTTTATTCTAATTAGACATCCAGTTTGGGTGATTGCTTATCTTTGTAAAAAATTTACAGATGAGATCAAAAACACCTAGTGAATCTTTAACCACACTTACGGACCTTGTTTTACCTGGAGAAACTAATTACTTAGACAATCTTTTTGGAGGTGAATTATTAGCCAGAATGGACAGAGCTTGTAGTATTGCTGCACGTCGTCATTCAAGGAGAATTGTAGTAACTGCTTCTGTAAATCACGTGATGTTTACAAAATCGGTTCCTGTTGGAAGTGTTGTAACCATTGAAGCGAAGGTTTCTCGTGCTTTTAAATCATCTATGGAGATTTATACGGATGTTTGGATTGAAGACAGACAATCGGGTTCTAAAACCAAGGTAAATGAAGGGATCTATACATTTGTTGCTGTTGATGAAACTGGAAAACCTGTAGAAATTCCACAGATTACTCCTGAAACAGACTTAGAGAAAGAACGTTTTGATGGCGCTTTAAGAAGAAAACAATTGAGTTTGGTTTTGGCTGGAAAAATGCAACCAGCAGATGCTACTGAATTGAAAGCTCTGTTTACAGCGTAAAGATGAATTTTGCTATCATTATTTTATTTATTGGAGCAGCTCTTTTTCTTTTATTAGGAATTATAATTCTGGTGGTAACTCGCAAAAAAAAGAAGAAAAAAGAAAGCGAATTAGGCATTTTTCATCACCCTAGTAATTTTAAGAAACATCCTGTAGAATGGGTTCAAAAGCCTAAAGAATCTCCAGATAAATCGACCACTAAAGATTGGTAACGTATTTAAATTCATATCTTAGTTGACATCAATCAATAAATTTTAGATATGGAATTAGGTGCATTTTCAGTAAGCTTGAGCGTAAAAGACATTCATGCGTCCAAAAAATTTTATGAAACCTTAGGCTTTGCCGTTTTTGCAGGTGATATTGAACGCAATTACTTGATCATGAAAAACGGAAATGCGTTGGTAGGATTGTTTCAAGGAATGTTTGAAAAAAACATCTTAACTTTTAATCCTGGCTGGGATGAAAGTGCCAACAAATTAGATTCCTTTAAAGATGTAAGAGGAATTCAACAACATTTAAAAGACAATAACCTCAAGCTAGAGCAAGAAGCAGATGCATCAACTTCTGGTCCTGCTAGTATAGTCTTGATTGACCCCGATGGAAACCCAATTTTAATTGATCAACATGTATAATACTAGTCTCTCAAATTTTGAATTATTCGAGAACTTACCCAATAAATATCTGAACTACCTTCGGAGTTACTGGTGTAGAAAAAATAGTTACCATCTGGACTTAAAGAAGCAGCATAGTCTGTAGTCTTTGTATTAATGGTATCACCCATGTTTTTCGCTGCGGTCCAAGTTCCGTCTTCTTTTTTAAAAGAAATATACAAATCTGCTCCTCCTAGATTACCTTCTCTTCTTGAAGCGAAAATTAAAAAACTCTCATCAGGTGCAATTAAAGGATCGTAATTATAGGACTTAGGACTATTGATGTTTTCTCCAAAAGGAATGGGTTTTTGATATACTCCATCTTTTAAAACAGAATAGACAATCTTCCCTTCTCTACCTATACTTGGCGAAAAAACTAACATCCCATTGTTTGACACGGTAGGAAACCAATCATTTTTTGGTGAATTGACTTCATTTCCAAGGTGAATGGGCTTTCCCCAAGAATTCCCTTTTCTTTCCATCATCCAAATATCTGCGTTTTGAATGGTATCTGTCTCCCTAACTTTTCTATTGGAGCAATAAAATAATTTTTTACCGTCTTGGGTAATAAAAGAATCGAACTCTTTTGTATCTCCAAAAATCTCTAAACGTTTAGGTTTTGTCCAAACACCGTTTCTCTTCTTGCTTACCATAATAGCTTCAGTCCTTATCTTTCTTAGTGATGCAGTGAAGTAGAGTTCTTTTTCATTGGGGTGAAAAATGGCTGTATGAATATAATTCTCGGTTGAAACAAAATTGGGGGCAAACATTTTTGGAGTTAAACCAGGTTTCTTTTGACCTAAATATTGACCCTTCAATTTTATTTTCTTAATCTTATTTCGGGCAGCTCCTTTCGATATTAATATCTCAGCAATAGTATCGTACTCTTCACGTACTGCAATCTCTAGCGCTGTGTTTCCCCTTTTATTCCTTACATCTATATTTGTTTTGTTATCGATCAACTTCTGAACTTGTTTAACATTCCCTCTAAGAGTTGCTAAATGCATTGGGGTATCTCCATACTTATCAGCAATATTAACATTTACACCATGAGCTAGTAGTGAATCTATAAACTTATCGTTTTGGGATTCTGTAGCAAACAAAATCGGATACAATCCATTTTGATCACCAATATTAACATCAGCTCCTCTAGAAAGTAATAAATCGAATACTTTAGGTTTTCTACAACCAGTAGCATACAACAACGGTGTTCTCCCGTTTTTATCCAACACATTTACATCGTTATGATTTAATAAGGAATCTACCCTCTTCACATCACCATTACAGGCTGATCTATGTATTCCTTGAGCCTGGGCTCCATGTATAAAAAGAACCAAGGCAATTAATCCTATTTTTTTCATTTTTATTTAATTAGAATAAATTCGACAGAAGTTTCTATTGTTGAACTTATAGGGTTTCCATTTTTCTTCGCAGGTTCAAAGTTTAATTGTTCTACACTTGCAATCAAACTTTGAAGTACAGGAAGGTTTATAGGTAATATTTCTTTATCGACTAATTCTTTTCTAGCAATTCCAATTTCAGCAATTTTTTCCCCCTCATTTAATATTGCTTTCACATTATTGACTTTCCCTTTCTCATTTACTTGAAATGAAAGCTTTACAACACCTGCCCTATTAACTTCCATTTCACTAACTGGATACTCAACATAATGAGCAATTGCCCAACTCATGTTTTTCTCGCCTTTATAAGTCGCTTTAGTAAAAACATCTTCTTTTACAGAATCTTTACAACCAACAAACATGAGAAAAGAGAGGAAAAATATAACTCGTAGTTGAAATTTTTTATGCATTCTTATTTCCTCTTCATTTTAATTACTACTACTCCATACTTTCCTTTTTCTCCATACTTTTGGGTTGCCGCCTTATCTTTAATTACCTGAACTGATTCAATATTCTCAAGAACAATTTTCTCCATGTCTGATGAAAATATTATTTTTTCTTTTCCTCCTTCTATTAAGATAAACAAGGGCTGCTTATTAGCCTTTTTATCTTTTACCCATTTGCTATCTTTTACCCATTCAACAACTACTTTTGCTTTGCTATCTTTTCCAGTCATTGTAAATTTAGGTTCTTTATCTTTTTCCCATTCTTTTTTAGTTGGAATGGTGTCTACCTTTGAATTAACATTTTGTTTCAATAAAAAAATCTCTTCCGATAAATTGTTATTCGCTTCTAAAAATGCACTGAAGACTAATATGAGCCCCATAATTGGAAAAAACATGAATGCTCTTACATAACTTCTCTTTGTTTTTATTTTTTCTTTATTCATCATTTTAAATCGTTTTTTTAAACTTGTTTTACTACTAAAATTACTTCCTAATTGTAAAGAAGCACCTGTTCTTGTTTGAAATAATAAGTATTGGTAATTCATGGTATCAAAGCCTTTTTTCAACACCTGAGCATCTGCCATAAATTCGTGCTCTGTCTTAATATCCTTTCTAAACAACCAAGCTACCGGATTAAACCAATACACTATGGTTAAAATTTCTAAGACTACTGTATCTATTGAATGCCATTGGTCTCGATGGTATTGCTCATGAACAATCAATGCTTTTATTGCCTCTTCATCTAACTTTTCACTTCCTATAAATAACGTTTTAAAAAAAGTAAAAGGAGCTACTTTTTTATTTACTTTAATAACCGTAAAGCCCCATTTTTTACTCTTTTTTGAAATCACATACCATCGTATTAATGTTCCCAATCCCAAAAGAGAACGAAGCCCAAAAAACAGTATCCCGATAAAATATATTGTTAGGTATATATTTCCTGAATTCTCTGGAATTACTTTAGACAATCCATCTTGGATGCCTTCAGAGCCTTGCATAAATACTATATTTAGCAATTCTGGATACGTATCTGGCACTAAAAGACTTCCTAAAGGAATAAAAACAAAACTACAGGCAAATACGATGCATAAAAGGCTTACATATCTTTTTAATTGATGATGAGCATCGCTTTTAAATATTGATTTATAAACAATATAAAGCACTATCAAACAAACGCTAGATTTTAGTAGATAACTTTCCATTATTGCTTCTTTTTATGATCAATCTTTCCTTTAAAATATTCGATTAACTCCTCCATTTCTTCAGTAGATAAATCTTCATGATTGCTAAACTCTGAAACCATGTTTTTAAATGAATTCGAAAAATAGTTTTTCACAAAAGACTTCATAAACCCATTGGTATACTCTTTCTTTTCAATTAACGGATGGTACTCAAACGAATTTGCAATAGGCTTTCTCTCTAGAAAACCTTTCTTTTCTAAAATTTTAATAATGGTTGCAACCGTAGTATATGCAGGCCTAGGTTCTTCATATTCTTTTACCACATCTCTAATCAATCCTTTTTTGATTGACCAAAGAATTTTCATTACTTTTTCTTCAGCTTTTGTGAGTTCTAAATTCATTCTTTATCCTTTACAAAAGCAAATCTACTAAATTTTTAGTAGAACTACTATCTATTTAGTAGATTTTAACATTTTTCACAAAATTTAAGGTTGTATATTCGTTACTTAACCATTCATTATGATTCAATCTTACAAGAAAAACCCTACACTGGCTAATCAATACGACACCATTATTGTTGGATCTGGTATGGGCAGCTTAACAACTGCAGCTATTCTCGCAAAAGAAGGTCAGAAAGTATTAATCTTAGAGCGACATTATACGGCTGGTGGGTTTACCCATATATTCAAGCGAAAAGGGTTTGAATGGGATGTTGGTATTCATTATATAGGAGAAGTTCAACGACCTACATCGGTTATTAAAAAATTATTTGATTACATCTCTGACTCAAAATTAGCCTGGTCAGATATGGGAAATGTGTATGATAAAATTATCATCGGGGACAAACATTATGATTTTGTAAAAGGAACTAAAAACTTCAAGGAGAAATTATCGGATTACTTCCCTAATGAGAGAGAAGCTATTGATACCTATGTCGACATGGTTTTTGCAGCCGTGAAAACCAGTCAGAAGTTCTATATGGACAAAGCGCTGCCTCCATTAATGAGCAAACTCATTGGAGGAAAAATGCGAAAACCTTTTTATCAATTTTCCGATAAAACAACCTATGAAGTATTAAAATCTATTACAGATAATGAAGACCTTATAAAGGTGCTAACGGGTCAGTATGGTGATTACGGATTGCCTCCCAAACAAAGTAGTTTTGTGATGCATGCCGCAGTCGCTCGTCATTATTTTGGTGGCGGAAGCTTTCCCATTGGAGGTTCTTCACAAATAGCAAAAACAACAGATGCTGTTATTGAAAAAGCTGGCGGAACTATTTTAATTAGCGCTGAAGTTGAAGAAATTATCATTAAGAATAACAAGGCAACTGGCGTAAAGATGATTGACGGAAGGGTGTTTTCTGCTAAAAATATCATCAGTGGAGCTGGAGTTATGACAACGTATCAGAAGCTACTTCCGACTTCTATTCTTAAAAAGCACCAATTAGAAAGTCAACTTCAAAAAATTAAACGATCTGTTTCTCATGCGTGTCTATACATTGGCCTTAATGGATCCCCTGAGGAGTTGAAACTTCCTAAAACTAATTACTGGATCTATCCAGAAGATTTAGATCATGATGACTCAGTAGAAAGATACTTAACTGATCTTGATGCAGAATTTCCTGTGGTATATATCTCATTTCCGTCAGCTAAAGATCCTGATTGGTCTAATCGATATCCTGGTAAAAGCACCATCGATATTATTACATTACTTCCTTACGGGGTTTTTGAAAACTGGGAAGGAAGTCGCTGGATGAAACGAGGCGAAGATTACAATGAATTAAAGGAAAAGATTTCTCAACGGTTGCTTGAGGCTTTGTACAAACAAGTTCCACAAGCTAAAGGGAAAATAGAACATTATGAGCTTTCCACTCCCTTAACCACTCAACACTTTATCAACTATGACAAGGGAGAAATTTACGGGTTAGATCATACACCTAAACGGTTTCGGCAACGGTTTCTACAACCAAGAACACCAATTAAAAACTTATATCTAACGGGGCAAGATATCGTTTCAGCTGGAGTAGCAGCTGCTTTGTTCTCAGGAGTGATAACTGCTTCGGCATTGACGGGTAAAAATGTGATGAAAAAGGTGATGAAGAAATAAATTACCTTCTTAAAATCCAGCTTGCAGGATTTAATCGTTTACTATCTTTAAATAAAACGAAAATAAGTTTGGTTTTTCCGGTAACCTTATTCGTAAATATTTGACCGAGACTTTGCCCTGTTTTTACCTTATCGCCTTTCTTAACGTACACCTTATCTAGGTTGTTATAGGCAGTAATATAATTCCCATGACGCACCATAATAGATTTTCTTCCTTCAGCTAGAGTTAGCACTGAAAAAACTTCACCATTAAAAACACAATCAGCTTTTTTTCCTTTGCTAGTTACAATATGTAATCCTGTACTTTGAATAGTAATTCCGCTTAATGTAGGGTGAGCTTGCTTTCCAAATCTTCTAACAATTAAACCGCTATCTACTGGCCAAGGTAATTTCCCTTTGTTTTGTTCAAATCTACTAGCCAAAGCTTTTGCTTCTGGTGTTAACGAAAATCCCGTTGTTTTTTTCGTTCCTATTTTCACATTTGACTTTGATTTAGCAATAGCATCTTTAATGATTTTATCAATTCTTGCTACAATCTTCTTTTCTTCGTTCAATTTTTTCCGAAGTTCTTTTTTGTAACTCCCTTCTTTTCTCTTGATTTGAGAAATTAACTTTTGCTGCCCTTTTTTATCTAGTTCTATTTTTAATTTCTGATCTTCTTCATTAGCTATTAAAGTATCTTTCAACCTTTTTTGAAATAGCAAAGAATCGTTTAACTGTTTTATAACTTTTGTTTGTACAACAACCTCTTCACCTTGCTTTTTTCGAAAAGAAGTATATTGATTCATATACTTTACCCTTTTATAAGCTTGATAAAAATTCTTGGAAGACAATAAGAACATTGTTTTGCTTTGCTGTGATTTGCTTTTATATGATTTGTAAATCATTGCAGCATAATCTTTCTTTAGAACATTTAGTTTTTTATCCAAACGAGCTACTTCTACTTCGTTTCTAGAAATTTCTCGGGATAGAGACTTTGCCTCTAAATTAATCGTATTGATTAGCCTTTCTCGAACATTAATTTTCTGATTAATGTCTTTCAAATCATCCAGTGCATTTTTCTCCTTCTTTTGAGTATCGAATAGTAACTTATTTACTTTTACAATCTCTTTTTTTAACCGCTTTCTATCAGATTCTAATTGTTTTCTTGTTTTCTCTTGAGCAGAAATAGGAAGTGACATTAAAGCAATAAATAATACAAATATGTAATGGTGATTTTTAATCATTACAACTCTATACGTTTATAACCAGATGGGACTCTATAAGGAATACTTATTTTCTTATTCAGCTTTAGTGCTTTGAATCTAACGTTCATGAATGTATACCTTTCACCTTCAGTAGCGTTAATAGTAATTCTCTTTGGCACCAGCTGATCTTCCATAGCGATATATCCATCGTACTGGATATTCAATGTTTTTTGACCTCCATCAACTTGAAGTATTTGGCGATTCATTCTGAAGTTTCTAGGATCTAACAAGAAAAAAATACTATACAATTCTTTTTGTCTCTTGGGAGAAAGCTTGTATTTCCCACTGCTAATTGATGCAGAATATTTTTGATCGTTCAAATCTAAAATACTCTGACCAAGTAATAAATTCTGAAGTTGGTCAAAGGTTATTTTCGTTCCTAGCATTTTTTCTAGAAAGGAATAATCTCCTTGAAAATATGTTTTGTTTAAGGGCGAATAATAACTAAATGAATTAGGAGTGATTTTTGCTTTGAAAACAGTTAATACTTTCGATCCTTTTAACCAAATAACAGAATCTTTTTGCATTCTATAACGAACCTTAAATGAATGACGAGTTCTCTTCCCTCCTCTATTATCAGAGTAATCCACTAGCAATCTAGTGTCCAATGTTTTTGCGTCAAAAAAAGTAGTAGTGTGATTTTTAATGATCTTTTTAGCCGATAATTTTTTTATAGTGCCAGTTTCTACTAGACTCTTTTTCGTCTTACAAGCACCAAAAACTAAAGATATAATTAGGAGGTATTTTAAAAATCTCATTTGCTGTTTTTCAGTTTTTCTACTTTTTTTCGATACTCTAATGCTTTTTGAGGATTATTTAATCCTACATAAGCATCGGCCATCGCTTCATAAAAATTAGCTTCTAATTCGTTATTATCAATTACAAAATCAATACCACTTTCTAGCATTGTTATTGCTTTTTGATATTCTTTTAGCATGTATAATGATTTTCCTCTCATTAAATACACATAAGGTTGGGCTGGAAAAAGCTCTACCGCTAACTCGCTATACTTATGAAACGTTGTACTATCTGAATTCATTGCAAGATCTAGCAACTTTTTTAATGAAGCAAAAGAACTTCTATCATTATCAAATGCTTTGATTAAACTAGGAAGATCATTTTTTTCTTCCTTTTTAGTGGTCAATCCTTTTCGAAATTCTAAACTAGCCTTTATTCGTTGTAAATTTTTTGAAAGCCCTTTTCCTTCCTGAAGAACACTCATTAAAGACAATGCTTTTTCATAATCTCTTTCTTGTAAATACAAATAAACCAATGCTTCTCTTTTTTTAGGATTTAAAGACACCACTTTTTTTTGCGCAACAATTGCTGATTTAAAATCTTGTTCTTTTTTATGAACTTCAACTAGGTGTTCCAACATCCATAAATTCTGAGGCTCTTGAGATAGCGCTCTTTGAATATACTCTTTAGCTTCTTGCGTTTTATTTAGCAACAGGTAGTTTTTAGAAAACTCAAAATAAACAGAAACATTCTTAGGCAATATGGTGTTACACACTTCTAAATTCTCTAAAGCCTTCTGGTAATTTTTTATTGACTTTTCTGAAAGGGCTTTGAAAAAGAACTGTTGAAACTTTAATTCATTTACCTCCTCTAAATCTTCAGCTGCTGGAATACTATCTTGACCAAAAGAGAAAAAAGGGTTGTACAACAGCCCTAGTAAAACGACAAGTACAACCCTCTTTATCATCATTGTATGTTTTATATCAATTCTGTATAATCTCCAATACTTACAGAAGTATAACTTCCATTATACTTTGCGTGATTTCCAATCATCGCATTGTCTAATTTCGCATTAGAAATATGAACATTGGTCTGAATTAAAGAGTTCTTAATTTCAGAATTCTCAACAACACCATTCGCTCCTATTGAAACATAAGGACCAATTTTTGTATTTCTTAGGATTACATTTTCTCCTATGAAACAAGGTTGAACAATTTCAGAATTCTCTAAAACTACAGATTCAGCAACCAAATTGTTTCCCTTGTCTTGCTCGAAAGTTAGTACTTGTTTGTTGGTATCTACTGTTGGGTCTTTCTTACCACAGTCCATCCAAACATCAACTTTTCCTGGGATAAATTTAGCCCCTTCTTGCTTTAAAGTTTCTAAAACTTCTGTTAATTGAAACTCCCCTGAAGGTCTAATATCATTATCTATCAGATATTGTATCTCATTTTTAACTCGATTTCCATCTTTAAAATAATAGATTCCAATAATCGCTAAATCAGAAACAAACTCTTTTGGCTTCTCAACGAAGTCAGTAATAAATCCGTCTTTTAATTTTACAACCCCAAAAGCACAGGGGTCTTCAACTTGTTTCACCCAAATAGCGCCATCTACTTCAGCATCTAACGTAAAATCGGCTTTAAACAATGTATCTGCAAAAGCAACAACACAAGGTCCTTCTAAAGAATCTTTCGCACAGTGAATTGCGTGAGCAGTACCAAGCGCTTCTTCTTGAATATATACAGAACCTTTTGCTCCTAATTTAGAAGCTATCTTAAGTAATTGATCTTTCGTGTTACTAGGAAAACCTTTTGCTGCAGGTCCAATTATAAATGCGATCTCATCAACTTGTTGATTTACAACTGATGCAATATCTTCTACTAATCTTTGAACAATTGGCTTACCGGCAATGACTGTTAGAGGTTTAGGGATGGTTAGGGTATGAGGTCTTAAACGAGACCCAATTCCAGCCATTGGAACAATAATTTTCATTGAGTTTTTTCTTTTTTTATTGTGCTGCAATATACTATTAATTGAGGGATTAAGAAAAAGAGGTCTTGGGTTTATATTCCTTTTGGAATTGAATGAATTAGGTTTCTAGTATATAGAGATTTAGGTTCTTTATAAATTTGATCTGCATCATCAATCTCTTCTATTTTTCCTTTGTTCATTACCACCAATTGATCTGACATGTATTTAACCACAGACAAATCATGAGAGATAAAAATATACGAGAAATTGAATTCCGTCTTTAGTAGATTCAATAAATTAAGTACCTGAGCCTGAACAGATACATCTAGAGCCGAAACAGATTCATCACAAATAATCAATTTAGGCTGCAATGCAATTGCTCTAGCAATTCCTATTCGCTGTCGTTGACCTCCAGAAAATTCATGAGGATACCTATTGTAATGCGATTCTTCTAATCCAACTTTAGTTAGTAATTCTAGAACATATGATTTTCGTTCTTTCTTTGTAGGGAAAATACCGTGAACTTTAATTGGCTCCATAATAGATTCTCCAACTGTAATTCTTGGGTTTAGTGAAGAAAAGGGGTCTTGAAAGATAATTTGAATCTCTTTTCTCAATGTTTTCAGTTCACTTGCTGATAGCTTTGTAATATCCTTTCCTTTATATTTTATCTGACCAGAAGTAACCTCTTCTAAACTAAGAATCGATCTTCCCAACGTTGTTTTTCCACATCCAGATTCTCCTACCAATCCAAGAGTTTCTCCTTCATATACATTAAATGTAACTTCATCTACTGCCTTTACTGGTTCATTTTTTACAAAAAAAGACTTCGAAATAAAATGTTTTTTTAAATCGATAATTTCAAGCAAAGGCTCTTTCGAATATAGGTTTCTTTGATATTCTTCTCTCTGCTCTTTTGTATATAAAGTGGTATCTACGTCTTTTGCAATAAAATCTTTTACCGTTGGTAAGGTTTTCAATCTTTCTTCTAAACGAGGTTTAGAACTAATGAGCGCTCTTGTATAATCTTTTTTAGGGTTTTTAAAAACTTCGTATGCAGTTCCTTTTTCTATCAATTCTCCTTTGTACATTACTAAAACATCATCTGCAATTTCAGAAATCAAAGACAAATCATGTGAGATAAATAAAATACTCATATGATTTTCTTTTTGGAGTTCTTTTAATAGTAAGATAATTTCTTTCTGAACTGTTACGTCTAAAGCTGTTGTGGGCTCATCTGCAATCAATACATCAGGCTTACAAGAAATAGCCATAGCAATCATAACACGTTGCTTTTGACCTCCACTGATTTCATGTGGATACGCTTTAAATATTCCTTCAGGTCTTGGTAATTTCACTTTTTCAAAAAGAGAAATTACCTCATTATAAATTTCTTTCTTTTTAAGGTTTGTATGAATTTTTATCAATTCTGCTACTTGATAACCACAAGTTAATGTAGGATTTAAAGAACTCATAGGTTCTTGAAAAATCATTCCAATTTTTGCACCTCTTATTTTTCGAAACTCTTTGCTGGATAATGTAGATAAGGATACCTCATCGTATCTGATTTCTCCTTCTACAGTAGCTTTTGGTGGCAATAAACCCATTATTGCTAATGAAGTTACAGATTTGCCACTTCCAGATTCACCAACAATCCCTAAAATTTGATTTTGTTTTAGCAAAAAAGAAACGTCGTTCACAACACTTTTTTCTTCGCCTTCTTGTGGGAATTTTATCGTAAGATTTTTAATTTCTAGCATACAAAGGGTAAAGATACTTTTTTTAAATTCCGTCCTCCCTAATTATAGGGAGTCTTAATTTCACCATTTACAGGGATTGCGCTATATGTAAAAAAAGAATACATTTGAGGCGAATTTTTTATTTTTTTAAGACTTTTTAACACTAATCGCCTAAAATTATAACATTTTCATTATAAATCTCAAAATAACAAACTAATTTTTAATCCCCCAGATAATATGACATAGCACTACTCTACTAGTTCCCCAAGGCCACTATTTGAAAAGATCCCAAAAAAGTATTCCCTCAATTCAAATAGTAAAAACCAAATTCAACTAATCTAAATTAATTTTATTATGATCAAACGTAAAGTTAGACTCATAATAGGTGGTATTGCTTTTATAGCACTAGCATCTATTGTCACCATGAAAATGATTGACAATTATGAATCTCAGAAAATAATTGACCAAAGAGAAGCTCACAACGAGTTTTTAAAAAAAAGCCCATTTAAAGAATCTTTAACTTGGGATAAGAAAACAAGAAAAGCAAAAGGACTTCCACCAAATAGATACTACGAACAGATGTGGGAGTTAACCATCAACCCTGCTACAGGAAGACTTAATGATGGAAACCTTACACTACTTAGAGATCAAATAGTTGCAGATAGAGCGTCTGGAAGAACTCCTGGAGACGCTTCTAATGCATGGGAAGAAAGAGGCCCTAATAATATTGGAGGTAGAACAAGAGTGATGCTTTTTGATCCAAATGACGGAAGTAACAACACGGTATACGCCGGTGGTGTTAGTGGTGGTCTTTGGAAAAACACAAACATTACCAGTGCAAGCTCGCAATGGACAAGGGTAACAAATGTTCCAGGAAATTTATCTGTAACTTCAATTACTGTAGATCCAAATAATTCTAATACTTGGTATGTAGGTACTGGAGAACAATACACTGCTGGTGATGTTGTAGGTACTGGAGTATACAAAACAACAGATGGTGGTACTACTTGGACAGCAGTTAATATACCTGCTGCAGGTGATGCTACTTTTGATTTTAGTGCTACTAACTTATTCTTATCTGGAATTTTCTATGTGAATGATGTTATTGCTTGGAATAATGGAGGAAATACTGAACTTTTTGTAGGAGTAGGAGCCTTTGTTTATGGAGATGCCTCAAGTCCTTCAAACTGGCTAGGATTGCAAACAGCTGGAATTTATCGTTCTACAAACGGAGGAACTAGCTGGGCAAGAATAGAGCAAAGCAATATGGAAAATGTCCAAAGTGGAAAAACGTATTACTACATCCCTAATGATTTCGAAATTGGAGCTGACAATAAGCTTTGGGTTGGAACTATCAACAATGCCTTTGGTGTAGGTGGTGGTAGAGTTTACAGTACAACTAACGGTAGTACTTGGACAGAAGCTGCAGCCTCACCTTTAACAGACTCTAACAGAGTAGAGATTGAGCCTTCTGCATCTAATGCAAACAAATTATATGCTTTAACACAAGGATCTTCTTCTCCGGTTCATATTTATGAAACAACCAATGGGTTTGGAAGTATTACTTCGAAATCATTACCGAATGATGCTGATACTGGAATTCCTGCTAATGACTTTACAAGAGGACAAGCTTTTTATGATTTAATGATTGAAGCTGACCCAACAAATGATGACATTTTATATGTGGGAGGTATTGACATCTTTAGATCTACAAACGGAGGATCTTCTTGGGGTCAGATATCAAAGTGGTCTAACAACAACAACTTAGCTGGCTTGAGCTGTTCAACAGTACACGCAGATCAACATGCCATGACTTTTAGACCAGGGAGCCCTAACCAAGCTATATTTGGAACAGACGGAGGTGTGTATTACGCTTCTAGTTTATCTAGTGCTCAAAACTCAAATGTTATTGGTGCTAGAAATAACAATTATAACGTAACTCAGTTTGTAAAAGCGGGTATTGGACCAGATGGTAATGGAGACACTAATGGAATATTTTCAGCAGGTGCTCAGGATAACGGAACACAAGCTTTTAGAGATGGAAATACAGCTCCAGGAATAAATTCTTCAGAAGAGTTAAGTGATGGAGATGGTTTCTATACTTTTATAGATAAAGACGGACAGTATGCAATTGCAACGTTCGTTAATAATGTAATCTACAGATTCAACTTACCTTGGAATGGTTTAGGAAGAAGACAAGGTGGAGCAACTACATTATTAAGTAGTCAAACTACTGGAGATTTCGTAAATCAAATGGATTACGACAGTGATGCCAATCGTTTATTAACAAACAATTCATCAGGAAGTAGTTTTTCTATTCGTAGTATCAACGTAGCTGGAAACAATAATGGTACCATCACTAATGGTGCTTTAACTGGTAAGCCAACCGCTTTCAGAGCCTCACCTTTTGCTAATAATACATGGCATGTAGGGATGGCAAATGGAGCGATGGTTCGTTTAACAAATGTGGCGAATAGTAGTGCTACATTTACTACTATCACTACTCCTTTTGTAGGATCTGTTTCTTCTGTACGTTATGGAGAAACTGCAAACGACTTAATGGTAACAATCCACAACTATGGAGTTACTAGTATTTGGTATTCTTCAAATGGAGGGTCAAGTTGGTCTAGCAAAGAAGGAGACTTACCAGACATTCCTGTAAGAGATATTTTACAAAACCCTTTAAACACTGATGAAGCAATTTTAGCTACTCAATTAGGAGTTTGGTCTACAAGCAACTTCAATGCTACAAACCCTAACTGGGTACAATCATACAATGGTATGAGTGATGTAAGTGTAACTGCTTTTGATTACTGGGATGTAAGTGGAGATGACACTAATAATCAAATTATTGCATCTACGTATGGTCGTGGTGTATTTACTGGATCATTTACTGCTTCAAGCGGACCAGATACTACAGCACCTAGTGCACCAAGTAGTTTAGCTGCTTCTAACATTACAAATACAACGATCGATTTATCTTGGAATGCTTCTACCGATAATGTAGGTGTTACTGGATATGATGTATATAGAGATGGTGGTTTAATTGGAAGTACAACTTCAGCTACAAACTACCAAGCTACAGGATTAACAGCTGGTACTAGTTATAGCTTTTATGTAATTGCTAAAGATGCAGCAGGAAATTCTTCTGCTCAAAGTAATACTGTGAACGCTTCTACTACTGCACCAGATACTACAGCGCCAACAGCACCAAGTAGTTTAGCTGCTTCAAATAATACGCAAACAACCATCGATTTATCTTGGAATGCTTCTACAGATAATGTAGGAGTAACTGGATATGATGTATATCAAGGTGGTGTTTTAGTTGGAAGTACTACTTCAGCAACAAACTATCAAGCAACAGGTTTAACAGCCGGTACTAATTATAGTTTTTATGTAATTGCTAGAGATGCAGCAGGAAATTCTTCTGCTCAAAGTAATACAGTGAACACTTCTACTACTGCACCAGATACTACAGCACCAAATGCGCCAACAAGCTTGGCTAGTTCTAACGTTACAGATTCTAGTGTAACCTTATCTTGGAATGCTTCTACAGATAATGTAGGGGTAACTGGATATGATGTGTATCAAGGAGCTGCAGTAATTGGAAGTACTGCCAACACAACATTTAATGTTGTAGGTCTAACTGCTAATACCGGGTATACATTCACAGTAAGAGCAAAAGATGCTGCTGGTAATGTTTCTGCTGATAGTAATGCTGTGAATGTAACTACAGATGCTACTCCTATAACCTACTGTTCTTCTCAAAGTTCTAACGTGAACGATGAATTTATTGGTAGAGTACAATTGAACACAATTGACAACGCTTCAGGAGCACAATTCTATTCAGATTTCACAAATATCTCAACATCCTTAACAAAAGGATCTCAGTATACTATTACAGTAACTCCAACATGGACAGGAACTGTTTATTCTGAAGGATATTCAGTTTGGATTGACTACAATAAAGATGGTGACTTTACAGATGCTGGGGAACAAGTATTCTCTCAAGCAATTACACAATCGACACCTGTATCTGGAAGTTTTACAATTCCAGCTGGAGCAACTGAAACTTCAACGAGAATGCGTGTTTCTATGAGTTATAATGCAATTCCTACATCATGTCAATCATTCACGTATGGTGAGGTTGAAGATTATACTGTAGTTATTGCTGCGGCTGGACCAGACACACAGGCGCCTACTAACCCAACTGGATTGGCAGCTTCGAACACAACAGAAACTACCACAGACTTATCTTGGACAGCTTCAACAGACAATGTTGGTGTAACTGGATATGATGTTTCTCAGGGAGCTACAGTAATTGCAACTGTTACTGGAACTACATACCAAGCGACTGGACTTACTGAAAATACTGCTTATTCATTCACAGTAAGAGCAAAAGATGCTGCTGGAAATATTTCAGGAGCTAGTAATACAGCAAATGTAACAACCTTAGCAGCGCCTACTTGTTCTGATGGAATTCAGAATGGAGATGAAACAGGAGTTGACTGTGGTGGATCATCTTGTGCACCATGTTCTTCTAGTGAAACCATCTTACATCAAGGGTTCTTCGAATCTGGATTAGACGGATGGATCGATGGAGGAAGTGATGCTTTCAGATACTCAGGAGGTCGTTCTTATGAAGGAAGTTATTCTATGAGAATTAGAGATAACTCTGGTACAGTAAGTTCTATTACATTAGAGAATGTAGATGTAAGTTCTTATGACCAAGTAGAAGTAAACTTTTTCTTCTATCCAAATAGTATGGAATCTGGAGAAGACTTCTGGTTACGTTTCTACAATGGTTCTTCATGGACCACCGTTGCTACGTATGTAAGCGGAACTGATTTCAACAACAACACATTCTATGAGAGCACGATTACTTTAGATGCAAGTCAATATAATTTTGCTGTAAACTCAGGATTTAGGTTCCAGTGTGATGCTTCTGCAAATGCAGATAGAGTTTATGTTGATGCCATTACCATTACTGGTATTACAGGAGGCGCTCCAAAAGCAGACAATACATTTGCTATTGGTGTTAATTCTGGATCAGTAGGAAACAACAATCCTATTGGCGATGATCTGATTGTATATCCTAACCCTGTGAAGAATGTATTAAACATTAATCCAAATTATGATGTAAACGATACCTACAGAATTATTGACCTTAACGGGAAACAAATTTCTGCAGGGAAAATGATAAACCATACTATTGATGTTACCAAACTGAAACAAGGAGTTTATCTAATTGAGCTTTCTGATGAAGAGGAAACCTTCGTGCAAAAGTTCATTAAACAGTAGTTGTACAACTAACAACTAACCAAACTAGAGCCCAGGAAACTGGGCTCTTTTTTTAAATCCCCTTTTTTGGGGAGGTTAAAATTTCACTAATTCAAGGGATTGTGCAGTACGCTATATCTAGGTATCTTTACAATGTTATTGTTCTTTATTAATACATGTTATTAATTTTATCGATTAAGAATTTACCCCCTAACTTTTAATTGATAATTAAAAAAACCCAAGTAAGTATTTTACTTGGGTTTTTTATTTTCTTTCCCCTTCATTTCAAACACCCCCCCTTTTTAGGGATGCGAAAATTTCACTAAATCAAGGGATTGTACAGTACGCTATATCTAGGTATCTTTACGTAGTAATAAGTTTTCATACAACATATTATAGAAGTTAGCAAGGTTAAGTTTACCCCCTATTCTTAATTAAGATTAAACCCGAGTACATGTACTCGGGTTTTTTTAGTTCCTTTGTCAAAAATTTTTTAGTGAATTATCTTTCAGTTGAAAACATCTCGAAGTCATACGGTGATCGAGTTTTATTTAAAGACCTTTCTTTTGGTATCAATAAAGATCAAAAGATTGCTTTCGTAGCAAAAAATGGAACAGGAAAAACTTCCATCCTTAATATTATCGCTGGAGTAGACACCTCCGATGACGGACAAGTAGTACAGCGAAAAGGGATACACATATCTTACCTGTCTCAAAATCAAGTTTTTGATGAGAAGCTTAGTATTGAAGAAACAATCTTTGCTACTGAAAATAAAATTCTTCCTATAATCCAACAATATGAGAAGGCATTAGAAAACCCTGACGACTCTGAGAACTATCAAAAAGCATTTGATTTAATGGATCAACACAATGCATGGGATTTTGAAACGCAATACAAGTTGATTCTTTCAAAATTAAAGCTGAATGACATCCATCAAAAAATTAGCACACTTTCTGGAGGGCAAAAAAAACGATTAGGTCTTGCCATTATATTAATCAATAAACCTGATCTATTAATTCTAGATGAGCCTACAAATCATTTAGATTTGGAAATGATTGAATGGTTAGAATCTTTTTTTAAAAAGGAAAAAATTACACTATTCATGGTAACGCATGATCGTTATTTCTTAGAACGAGTATGTAATGAAATTATCGAATTAGATCAAGGAGAGCTTTATAAATACAAGGGAAATTACTCGTATTATTTAGAGAAGAAAGAGGAGAGAATTACCCAAGAAGCAACCTCAACTGATAAAGCAAAGAATCTTTTTAAGAAAGAATTGGATTGGATGCGCAGGCAACCAAAAGCAAGGACGACAAAATCTAAATCTCGAATTGATGATTTCTACGAAATAAAAGAGAAAGCACATAAGAGAAGAAAAGATCATGCTGTTCAATTAGAAATTAATATGGCTCGCTTAGGAAGTAAAATTGTTGAGCTTCATAAATTAAAGAAATCATTTGACGACCTCGTTATTCTTAATGGATTCGATTATGTTTTCAAAAAAGGAGAACGCATTGGAGTTATTGGTAAGAACGGTACTGGGAAATCATCATTCTTAAATATTTTAACGCAAGCGGAGCCTGTAGATGGAGGAAAGGTTGTTGTTGGTGAAACGGTAAAGTTTGGATATTACACGCAATCCGGAATCAACATTAAGGAAGGCCAGAAGGTTATTGAAGTTATTAAAGAATTTGGAGAAGAAATTCCACTAACAAAAGGAAGAAGAATCTCAGCTTCTCAACTATTAGAGCGATTTCTTTTCGACAGAAAAAAACAATATGACTTTGTAGAAAAATTAAGCGGAGGGGAACAAAAGAGGCTATATCTCTGTACAGTATTGATTCAGAATCCTAACTTTTTAATTTTAGATGAGCCTACCAATGATTTGGATGTAGTTACACTAAATGTTTTGGAAAGTTTCCTTTTGGATTATCCTGGAAACTTAATTGTTGTTTCTCACGACCGTTATTTTATGGATAAAATTGTTGACTCGCTCTTTGTTTTTAGAGGGAAGGGAGTGGTTGAAAATTTCCCTGGAAATTATTCTGACTTCAGAGCATATGAAGATTCAAAGCCAGTAGTTTCAACGAAAGTAGAGAAAAAAGAAGTCCCTCAAAAAGAGACTCAAAAAGCTAAATTGAGTTATTCTGAAAAAAGAGAATTTGGTGCACTAGAGAGCGATATCGAAAGATTAGGGCGAAAGAAAAAAGAACTCGAAGCTTTTTTTACTAGCGACACTATCTCGGAAGACGATCTACAGCAGAAATCTCAAGAACTTCAAAAAGTCATCAATTCCATCGAAGAAAAAGAAGAACGATGGTTAGAACTCTCTATGAAACTAGAAGATTAAACTTTGATAATTTGAGTTTCATCAATTAAGTCTTCATTGTTAAATCGTAATAACAACTGCGCAATGGCAATGGTATCTTTTTCGCAATAGGTTACAATTCTATTGATGTCTTTTTCTTTGTAATAAACGTTTGCTACCTCACTTCCATCGATGTCATCTTTTGGCGAAGGAACATTCAGAATTGACGTTAGTAATTGAAGAGAGGTATAGTGTTTATAATCTCCAAATTTCCACAACTCCATCGTATCTATATGCGGAACTTCCCATGGTTTTTTCCCAAATAAGTTTAGTTTCGATGGAAGTTCTATTTGATGAACAATCATTCTTCGAGCGATGTATGGAAAATCAAATTCTTTTCCATTGTGTGCGCAAAGGACATGAGCTGCTTTGCTAAAATGAGTGTTTAACAGCGTTTTAAAATCTGTCAATATTTTTTTCTCATCGTCACCATAAAAAGAGGTGACTCGTAAATTTCTCTCTTTGTCTTTCTCGGTAAAGTAAGCAACCGAAATACAAATTATTTTCCCAAACTCGGCCCAAATACCTGCCCGTTCATAAAATTCCTCTGCGGAGATTTCATTTTTTCTTTGATAGGCTGTTTTTTTTCCAAATAATTCTTGACTTCCCTCCGAAACATCTTTCCAATGTTCTTGTTGAGGCACCGTTTCAATGTCTAGAAACAAGACATTGTTCATTTTAATTTTTAGATTCATTTTGCAATTTTTTTGTTTTTCTTTTTTCTTTAAAATAGCGTTTATCTGCTATATAGATCGTTTTTGAAAGTTCGCAATAAACATCACCTTCTTCACTTATGATGTTTAAATTTTTAATGAGCTCGATTTCTTTTTGATCTGCAATTTGTTTTTTAATTCCTTCTATTTCTTCTTCTGTAAATTCAAAAGTAGCATAGGCAGTTTTTTTAGCTGGTCTTTTAAACTTTATTTCTGCTGATTTGTCCCAAACAACGTATTCCTTTCCAAGAATATTAATGAGTTGAATCATATATATAGGGTCTGTAGCAGAAAACAAACTTCCTCCGTAAATAGTTCCTACATAGTTTCTATTCTTATAGCTGAGACGTATTTTCACTTCAGCTTTTAAAAGATCTTTCGTCACATTAATAATTCTTCCTGTGGATCTTCTATACATAGGAGAAATATTAAATCCCACCTTAAAAATTATTGCATCGGAAAAAAACTTCTTTCCTATTTTAGCGAGTGTTTGATACAAAGGAATACTTTTTATGTGAAGGTACTAAAAATAAAAGAGCAGGCTAATAGCCTGCTCTTTCTTATGATATAAATTCTATTTTATTTAGAAACTGTATCCAGTCCAAGCAAAAACACTTGTATCTGCTCCTCCAGTAGTTCCTGAAGTTGTAGTAATAGTAGCTCCTACAGAATTTTTATTGTCGTTAATATCTAATCCGTTTGCTGGATTTCCAACAGCAGTAATCGCAGTTGCTATTGTTGCTGATCCTTTAGAGTCATCTAAATCAATGAAGTCTGAGTAAGTAGCTCCAGTTCCTAAAGCAACATAAGCGTTTGTAATAGTAGCTGTTGCACCTCTTCTTACTTTGATAGCGTCAGACATGTTTACCGTATTTCCGTTATTAATGATTGTGATACCATTTACGGTAAATACAGATTGATTAATATCCGTTGGAGAGTTTCCATCTAAATTTCCATCAGCTTCTATTCCTCTTGGATCTGAAGTTACAGCTGTATAACCAGCTTCTCTTACTCCATATAAATTTGTACAAGTTCCTACATATCCTTGCGTAAAATCGAACATATCATCTTTAGCATTCACTACTAAAATGTTTGAAGCATTCACAGACCCTCCAAAGAATTCGATAGCATCATCATCTCCATTAAAGATAGCAACATTACTAATAGTAGTTCCGTTACCAACACCGTTTAATGTTAATCCATTATGCTCAGATTCATCGTCAATTCTTGCTCCTGTATACTCTAATTTCACATAGTTTATAATTCCAGAATTATCAGTAACATCTGTTCCACCGAAGAAAATAGTATTATTGACTTCTGTTGCAGCATTACTATCTGCTCCAGTCTGACGACTTAATGGTGCATTTCCGTTAATGATTAATCCACCCCAATCTCCTGATTGCGGGCTAGTAGCACTTGAAGTAAAAGTAATAGGTGAAGCAGCTGTTCCGTCTGCAACAATTCTTGCTCCTCTTTCTACTATAATATACACATCCGTTCCTCCAGCTAATGCTTTTACAGTAACTCCTGCATCAATTGTTAATGTAGCTCCAGATTTTACAAAAAGTGCTCCTGTTAACGTGTATTCAATACCTGACTGTAATGTTAGGTCAGAAGTTAAATTTCCTGATAAGTTTTGATTAGTACCTCCTCCTGGATTAATTACTACAGTAGCATCATCATCATCTAAAGAACATCCTGTAAAGATGAGCGTTGAAATTGCTAAAGCTGTTAAAAGAATTTTTTTCATTTTTATTTGATTTAGTTTTTTTGTTTTATTTAACTGATGCAAAGTTGCATTGCATATGTTGTTTATTTATTAGCTGGTTTTTAAAGAATTGTTATCAAAAATTCTATTTTCTTAGAAATCGTATGTTAGTCCTAAACTTAAGTTAACACCCTTTTTATAATTCCCTAACACAACGTTCCCTCCATTATTAGCTCCCTCTCTACTTAACTGAAAAGAAGGATTCAATATGTTTTGAGCTTTTAGTTTTACGTTATAATGCTTTCCTAACTTCATAGAAGAAACAAAATCTAACGTAGGAATTCCTTTTTCAAGGATGTTCTCAAAACCTCTTGTTCCTATCGAGTACACTCTTTCACTGAAATAATTAAATACTAATGATGTTTGTAATTCGCTATTCTCATATTTTTTATTGAATGAAATATCTGCATTCATTAAGAATGGAGTAGCTCCTTCTAAATCACTTGAAGTATTTGTAAACTGAGCAACAGAAGATTGATCTAGGTTTACCTTAGAAGATAAAATAGACATATTCAACCCAGCATCCAATGAATATTCTTCATCACTTTCATCATCACTTTTTAGTAAGTTCTTTTGTGCTTCAATTTCCAATCCTAATACAGATGCATCTTCACCAACATTCAAATAGGTTAATGTATTTCCTCCACTTGGAATTTCACTTCTTGAAATAGGATTTTGAATGTACTTATAGAATCCTGTGAATGTGATTAACTCTCCAGAAGAGATATAGTATTCGTACTTAACATCAAAATTATAATTATCCGAAGGAATTAAATTTGGATTACCTTGACTTGAAAAACTAACATCCTGATATTTAAACGGTGCAGTTTCCTTGAACTGAGGCAACGTATATGTTTTACTTGCGGCAAATCTTAAGATACTATTCTCGTTAAAGTTATATTTTATCGTTGCACTTGGAAGCACATAGAATTCTTCAATTCTAGAAGCTCCATTGTCATCACTATTTGCAATGTTAGTATTGTAAGTAACTTTTTGCTGTACAGATTCAGCTCTTACCCCTCCAGAAACAATTAAGTTCTCATTTAATTTATAGATAACATTTCCAAAACCAGACTGAATCAAACGCTTTCCTCTATACGTAAATGGAACAAATGCAAAAGGATTGTTTGAAGTTCCTCTTCCTGTTTCTAATCTGAAAATGCTATTATCGATAGATGCTTGATTAAAAACTGCATCTGGATTATCGATATCAATATTTACTCTAGTATTGAATCCATGATTGAAGATAGTAGCAGAAAATAATCTCTCAGTATATCTAAAATGTCCTCCAAACTCTATTACATTAATACTTTCTTCGTCCTCATCTAGCTTGTAAATAAATTTACCAAAAGCATTGTTGTCTAATTCTTGTAACTTAGAGAAATAACGTTCGTTTTCTCCAGCACTATTTGTTTGTGGGCTGTAGAAGTTATCTCTAAGCAAATAGTTGTTAGTTCTTCTATCTGGCTCATTTCCTTGAACAAAATTTAAAGACCCTTTTCCTTCTAGTGTCCATCTATCTGACAATAAGAACTTCCCTAAGAATTGATTTACATACAAGTTATTATTATTTACCTGTTGTCTTCTTTGGAATTCTAAATCTCCTGTCTGTTCTGGGTTTACAAATCCGAAATAATCTCCAATAGATTGTTTGTTGTTATGAATAAACAAACCGTTGTATGAAACCTCATGACCTTTTCCAAACTTATACTTTACATTTCCCATTAACATTTGAGAAACATTGTATTCATACTTTTTAAAATCTTGATCTTGGAAAATAGCTCCCGTACTATTCGTTTGCTTTATATTTCCATCAATAAAATTGTATTTTCCATCATAACCTCCAATTAAAAACACACTTAACTTCCCTTCTTCTCCGATATCAAATTTTCTTCCTACTGAAAAAGAAAAGCTAGTATTCGACTGAAAGTTTTGAGTTTCTGGCTTGAAAGAATTCGTAAATGTATACTGATTTAAATTATTTACTGGAATCCCTGTTCCATTCCCTGTACCAAAACGATTTGTTCCATCGATCGTTAAAAACTCTTTGCTGAACGTTTGTGAATTTCCTCCAGTTGAAAAACCAATGCTCGCTGATTTTCTCTTTCTTAATTCTTTTGACTCTATATTAATATTTGCTCCACCAACATCTCCAATGATAGAAGATGAAAATACTTTATTTACTCCGATATTTTTAATAATACTCGTATCAAAAAAATCTAATGAAATATTTTTGTATTCAGGATCTTCAGAAGGCAAAGGAAGTCCATTCAATGAAGTAGAATTGTATCGATCTCCCAATCCTCTTACTACAACATTTTTTGAACCTTTAGATACTCCTGCAGTTTTAGCAACTGCTCCTGTTGCATCAGAAACCCCTTTTTTAGAAAGCTCTTTTGCTCCAATTTTAGTTTGAATGCTTACTGCTTTCTTTTGCTCTAGTACTAAAGCTGTTTTAGTTTCTTTACTTGTAGTTGCAGTTAGCTTTACAGTTTCTAAAGTTTCTCCTTCTTCAGCACTCATTGTTTTGTTTACAGTAATAGTTTGCCCTGCTACAACTACTACGGCTTGCTCTAGAGTTTTATATCCTAAAAAACTAAACACAATTGTATAGTTTCCTGGTTTAATAGAAATACTATAGTCTCCATTATCATCAGTTTCTGTCCCGATAGTAGTTCCTTTAATGGCAACCGAAGCATAAGACAAAGGAGCATTATTATAGTCCTTATCTAATAACTTTCCTTTAATTGTTCCTTTTTCTTGCGCATTTGCAAATTGACAAACGATGATAGCAAGAATAAATACGATTTTTTTCATTTAATTGTTCTCTATGTAATATTTACAAGTGCAAAAGTCCGCTTGTTTTGTAAAGTAAATGTTACTCGCATATTATGCTTCAGTTATTGCAATGTTAATCCAATGTTACGAGGTTAAATGATTGTTAAGCGCTGATTTTTCCGTTTATAATTGCTACTTTTGATAAGATTAATTTTACATAGGACTATGAACAATAGTGATATAAAGATCCTTTTAGTGGACGATGAACCAGACATTTTAGAGATTGTCGGGTATAATTTAAAAAATGAAGGGTATCAAGTGTATACTGCCGAAAATGGTATAGAAGCTGTTAAAGCTGCTAAAAAAACAATGCCTCATCTTATTTTATTAGACATCATGATGCCAGAAATGGACGGTATTGAAGCTTGTGAAAAAATAAGAAACACTAAAAGTTTAGAGAATACTCTCATTGCATTTTTAACTGCTAGAGGAGAAGATTATTCTCAAGTTGCTGGGTTTGATGCTGGAGCTGACGATTATATTACCAAGCCTGTTAAGCCGAAGGTTTTAATGAGCAAAGTAAAATCATTACTTCGCAGATTAAAAACAGAAGAAACAGTTGACACAACTCGAAAAGTTGGAGACATTACCATTAACAGAGAAGAGTATGTTGTGTTAAAAGGAGATAAAAAAATCTTCCTTCCTAGAAAAGAATTTGAGCTGTTCTCTTTACTAACTTCTAAACCTGGTAAAGTTTTTAAACGTGAAACTATTCTAGATACAGTTTGGGGGAATGAAGTTGTTGTTGGAGGAAGAACAATAGATGTTCACATCCGAAAATTGAGAGAAAAGATTGGAGATCATTATTTTAAAACTGTAAAAGGAGTTGGTTATAAATTTGTATTAGAGGGAGTAGATAAATAACTTTGCTCCTAATGAGGTTTAAAAAAACATACTCTTTTGCGCTATGGTCGTCACTATATTTAACGATCTTATCCTTACTTATAGCGGCTTTTTTATATTTCTTCTTTTTTAAAGGACAAGAATTTATTGGCCTTGTTATATTTGTTTTATTAGTTTTTAGCACCTCTTTTTTCATTATCCAATATAGAGCCGAACGTTTTATATACAATAGGATCAAAAAGATTTATGATAAAGTTTCCATTTTAGATGTTGATGATTTTGAAAGAAAATCAGCTACTACCGACATCGAAACACTTTCTAAAAGTGTACAAGATTATGTAGAAGGGAAACGAATTGAAATTCAAAACTTAACCGAACGAGACTCCTTCCGAAGAGATTTTCTAGGAAATGTTGCTCATGAGCTAAAAACACCTTTGTTTACTGTTCAAGGATATGTATTGACCTTAATTGAGGGTGCTGTAGAAGATGAAGTGATTCGAACTAAATATTTAGACAGAGCAAATAAGGGCGTAGAACGCTTAACAGCCATTGTGAAAGATTTAGACATGATTGCTAAATTAGAAACAGAGGGACTGAAGATGAATATTGAAGTTTTCAATATTTTAGAACTCATTCAAAACGTTTTCGATTTATTCGAGATGCGTGCTAAAAAAAGGAACATTACATTGATGTTTGATAAAATGTATGAGTTCCCAATTTTTGTTCGTGGAGATATTGAACGTATCGAACAAGTTCTTATTAACCTCGTTGTAAACTCAATTAAATACGGTAAAGTAAATGGAGTTACCACAGTAGGCGTTAGTTCTTATAATGAAGAGAAGTTTCTTGTAAAGGTTTCTGATGATGGAGAAGGAATTAAGCAAGAACATCTATCTCGACTCTTCGAACGTTTTTATAGAGTAGATCAAAGTAGATCTAGAGAACAAGGTGGTTCTGGACTTGGGTTGGCCATTGTAAAACACATTATTGAAGCACATAATGAAACCATTCTTTTGAAGAGTACTTTTGGAGAAGGTTCTGAGTTTTCATTTACGTTGAAAAAAGGTCAAACAATTTAGGGTCTATCTTTTTTTCTTGATAATCAATTCCGAAGCTATCATCTAACACTTTTAGAGTTTCATGATTTAGTTTTTCTTCAGACACCCACCCAAAATAATTTTTGGCCTGTAAATAATTTGCCAGATATTCTTGCTCATTCTGACCTTTCGTTGGAATTAGTAATGCTTTCTTATTCAAAGAAATTAAATCCATTATTGAAGAGTATCCCGATCTACAAATAACAAACTTAGAACTATTTAATGCTGTTTCTAGTTCTTTAGATTGCATAAAGTTGAAGGTTTTTACGCTTCCATATTCTTCAATTACTTGTCTTTCTTCGATCACTCCTCGAACTAGCCATACTCTTCTAGAAGTCTCTTTAAACAGTTCTTTTAGTTTTTCCTCTAATTGACTTCTATTGGGCTCAGGGCCAGAAAGCACAATAAGTACATCAACGTTTAATTCAAGAGGATTTTGTTTCAATCTGCTTAAAATACCGATGTATTTTTGTCGCAGTTTTTTCTTTGATGCAGATAATTTCCCCGAGAACTTAGAACCTTCATTGTCTGGAATCCAGCACTCATTGAATCTGTGAATAATTCTTCTGTGAAAATAACTAGTGATTGGTGTAAAAATCCCGGACAATACATTTATTTGATGTGTTATATACACTGATGGAATCTTTTGTGAATACATTCCAAATCGATTATCAGAGATAATTCCAACTATATCTGCATTCTGATTCAAATATGTATTTAAAAGTTTTCTTTCTTCCTTAACCGCTTTTAAAATTGAGAATGTTTTAAAAAAAAGAGTTCTTTTTACACTTTTTCCATAGGAAATATGATACGAAGGAAGTTCTAAGGCATCTAAGTTCGGGAATTCTTTTTTTAAAAGTTTGAGTGCATTTCCATCACTAGCAAGTACAGGTGTATATCCGTTTTCTAACAATGCTATAATAATTGGAACGCAACGTGAGGCATGTCCTAATCCCCAATTGAGCGGCGCTACAATTATTTTTTTCATTTCATTATACTAAATCGAATCCTATATCTTTTCTATAATTCATCTTATCAAAATGAATTTTATCAATACTTTCATATGATTTATCCAATGCTTCTTGAATAGAATCTCCAAAAGAAGTAATCGCCATCACTCTTCCTCCACTAGTTACTACCTCATCATCTTTTACAGTAGTTCCTGCATGAAAAACTATTGAGTTTTCAACTTGATCATGACCTGAAATTGTTTTTCCTTTCTCATATGCTTCTGGATAACCACCAGAGACCAACATTACGGTAGTCGCAGTTTGCGATGTTACAGAAAACTCTTTTTCATTCAAAGTTTGATTGGCTACGCCTTCAAACAAATCTAACAGATCAGACTCTATTCTTGGTAAAACCACTTCGGTTTCAGGGTCTCCCATTCTCACGTTATACTCTATCACTTGAGGATTACCGTTTACGTTCATTAATCCAATAAAGATAAATCCACGGTAGTCAATTCCGTCTTTCTGCAAACCATTCACTGTAGGCTTTACAACTCTCTCTTCTACTTTCTGAAGAAATTCTTCATCAGCAAAAGGCACTGGAGAAATTGCTCCCATACCTCCTGTGTTTAACCCTTTATCTCCTTCACCGATTCTTTTATAATCTTTTGCAGAGGGTAATATTTTATAATGAATTCCGTCTGTTAAAACAAAAACAGATAGTTCTATACCATCTAAAAACTCTTCGATGACTACAGTTGAAGAAGCCTCTCCAAACTTTTGATTCGAAAGCATTTCTTCTAATTCAGCCTTAGCCTCTTCTAAAGAGTCTAAAATAAGAACTCCTTTCCCTGCTGCTAAACCATCTGCTTTTAAAACATACGGTGGACTTAAAGTCTCTAGAAACAACTTCCCTTTAGCTAATGTATCTTTTGTAAACGATTCATATTGAGCTGTAGGAATTCCATGCTTGATCATAAATTCCTTTGAGAAATCTTTACTTCCTTCTAACAAAGCTCCATCTTTTTTAGGCCCAATTACAGGCACGTCTTTAAGAGCATCGTCATTCAAGAAAAAATCGTGTACTCCTTCTACCAAAGGGGCTTCAGGCCCAACAACTACCATATTGATTTGATGTCTTAATACAGTTTCTTTAATGGCAGTAAAGTCGGTTGGTGAAATATTAATATTTATAGCAATTTCATGTGTTCCAGCATTCCCTGGAGCTACATATATTTTGTCTATTTTTTTGCTTTGAATTAATTTCTGTGTGAAAGCGTGTTCTCTACCGCCAGAACCTAGGATAAGTATATTCATGAGGTTATTATTCTAAAAATAAATCATTCTAAATTCTTTTTTGAAGCAAATTTCACGAAAACGGCATAAAACAATAAAAATGTTAATGCGTATACTCCTAACAGTAGCCAAGAGTTGTGAATTTTTGTTGATGCTAAAAAAAGAAAGATTGTAATTATAGTACTAAATAAGATAATTAAAACACTCGACTTTGTATGGGAGTTGCCAAGGTTTAAAAGAATATGATGTGTATGATTGTTGTCTGCCAAAAATGGATTTCTCTTATTAAAAATTCTTAAAGCAAATACCCGAGTCATATCAAAAAATGGGAAAACTAAAATTGCGATAACGATAAAAATTGAATGCTGTGGTACAACAGAAACAACTTCATAATCTGCTGCACTCAACGACAAGAACTTAACAGACATTACTGCTATGATAAACCCAAGAATAAGAGCTCCTGTATCTCCCATGAAAATTTTCTTCTTGGTTGAAAAGTTAAATCGTAAAAACGCGAGTAATGAACCTACCATTCCTATACAAAGTACTACAAAAAATGGCTCATCTAATTGATAATAAATATAGGCGAAGCATGATAACGACACTACCCCTATTGAAGCTGCTAGTCCGTCGATACCATCAATTAAGTTTAACGCATTAATGATTAACAGCATTAACAAAAGCATAATTCCAAAGCCAGCAACTCCGGTAACTTCTGTCAATCCAAAAGCTCCAAAAAAGTTAAGATTAGTGTACGATGACTCATATAGAAACACGCAAACCGCAGATATCTGTCCAATGAGTTTTGAGAAATTTGAAATAACTACCAAATCATCTTTCAATCCAGTAAATAGAAGTATGGTAATCGCTGCTACAATATTTAAACTAATATTCTCATCATCGATTAATTTTCCTAGAAATAAAAGCGCTAAAATTATAATAAGATAAAAAGAAACACCTCCAAAAGTGGGAGTCAATTGCTCATGAGAACTCCTTGAATTTGGCGAATCCATTAACTGTTTATGATTCACAACATTAATAATCTTGGGAATGAGGTAAAAAGTCAATAAAAAAGATCCGACAAACGCAAAAACTGTATAATTAATGATATTTGGTTCGAAAAAGTTAGTCATTAAGCTATCTGAGATTCTTTACAAATGTCCATTTGTAAAAGTATTGAATTGCAGAGAAAAAATGGTGAAAAAACAATTTTAAATTTTTTGCTGACCCTTGCGTATAGTGATGGTATATTTCTACCCTTGGATAGTAGAGCTTTTTTTTATTTGTTAAATCAATTTTTCTACAGATATCTACATCCTCCATGTACATAAAATATCGTTTATCAAACCCTCCTAATTTCACATAATCATCCGTTCTAAATAATAAAAAAGCTCCTTGAATAAAATCTGGATAAAAAGGTCTAGATAAATCTAAATCCTTGTATTCTCCTTTGTCTGTTATTGATTTGAATATTTTAAGTCTTCTTGATAGTAGTTCCAAAAAAGAAGGATAACGTCTACAAGAATGTTGAAAAACACCATCTGGATATAATGTCTTTGGGGCTATTACAGATAAATTTGCATCACTCTCTAACTCTTCAATCAGTTTTAAAATGACTTGATTTTCAAAATACACATCAGGATTTAAAACTAAATGATAGGATGAATTTTCTTGAATAAAATCACTTATATAATTATTTGCTCTACCGTAACCTACATTGCTTCCTATATAAATGTATTCAATATCTGGATGTGAAAATTCATGTCTTAATACATCTGTTGGTGAATTGTCTACTAAGAATAATTTTTTTGTAAGCGGCGTTGCCAAAAAACTAGCTATTGCTTTTTCAAGCATTTCTACATCGTTCTTATACAAAACAATAGTTCCTGTAATTTTTGTTTCCTCTTTAAATTGAATGGTATTAAAACCTAATAGGTGTTCTTTATATTGACTTGAAATTTTCTTCCAACTATACTTCTGAAATGCTACTTTTCTGAGGTCTTCTGCTACATTACGCAAGCGTATTGAATCTGATTTTAAAAGCTCTTTGAGCTCTTCTGGGTTTCTGAAAAACAAGGCTTTTGACGTGGTTGTTTCTCTGTTATAAACAACATCCCAACAAATAATTGGCAATCCTAACCACATAGCTTCCACCAATGAAGGGTTTGTTCCTCCTGCACTATGTCCGTGTATGTATATAGTACAATTAATACGTAATGAATCTAGCTCTTCTTGATCATATATAGGATCTAGCATTTCAATGTTAGAAAACTCTTGATAGATACTTCTAACTTCCTTTCCATATTTACTTGCATTCCAATTACCAACAAAAACAATTCTTTCTTCAGTTTCTGAAAATGCTTTTAAGATAACATGGACATTATTTTCTGGTTCAATTCTACATACAGAAAAAGCGTATTTATCTCCTTCTTTCTTTACTGAGGTTTCATTAACATGACTCCCTCCATAGGCAATACAACTCGTTTTTCTTCGATAATCTGACGTAACATATTCTTGTATTGCTACATTATCAGAAACGACAATATGGCTTTTTTTAACTGCTATCTTTTCTTGACGCTTCAAATATATTTTTGCGAATCCTTTCCATTTATCCCTTTTCCATTCTAGTCCATCTATGTTTGTAATGATCTTTGTTTTGGAAAATAATTTCACAAAAGGAATCATAAAAGCAGCACTTACTCCTAGAAGCAAAATTACGTCTGCATAAAAAACGGCATGGATAATTGAAATAAAATCATAGATAATACTAGATTTTCCGTTTGCATCTAAAGGGATAAAAACTCGTTTTGCTAAAGGATATTCTTCTCTGTTCTTATAAGATACACCACTACAATAAACTGTAAAATCAAATTCATCGTGAAGATTATTAACCAATTGTTCGGTTAAGGTTTCAAAACCTCCATATTTGGCTGGCACTCCTACGGTTCCTATAATTGCAATCTTTTTCTTACTCATTTAATCGTTTTTTGTGTGATAAATAATAAAAAAAGAATACTGTATTTACGAGCATAAAGAAGAGAATCCCTTTCTGTACCTCTAAAGTAGACTCTGTTAAGGAGAATATTGAAAAAATGAGTAAAAATGTTCCGTAAAGAAAATCTTTGTTTTTTATTGCCATTCTAAAAGACAGAAATAAAATCCCCAAAAAATAAATAAGTCCTACTAATCCAAATTTTAAGAAGTACTCTAAATATTGATTGTGCATATTATAGTTCAAGTATCCTCCAGCATCCATATTGCGTTCTTTATATACCTGATTGATGAAATTTTCTGCATCTCCAGTTCCTAAGCCTACAAATATATTCTCTTCACTTATAAATTTCTTCATGACAAATTTCCAAGTAATTAGTCGTAATGTAATTCCTGTAAACGGATCATTATAATTAAATGTTTCTTTATCTAATAATTCCCACGAAGAAAGACGTGAATCATTTATTCTATTTTTAGTTTCTTTAAACTGTGTGATTAATACGATTGAAACTAAAATGACTAAAAAAGCCGATATTACTATTTTTCGTTGCTTTTTATAGTTCATAATCATGAAAATAATCAGTACTAAAAATAAAGATGCTAGCATTGTCTTTGATGATAACAAGACAATTAATACAACGTTAAAAAGCACTAAAGAAAGAATAATTAATGGGTGTAGTTTTATGTACTTCTTTCTTAAACCTTCTACAAGAACCAAAAGAGAAAATAGCACGTAGAAGGACAAGTATACAGGATGAAACTCAATACTACTAGTAAACTTATCGTAAAAGAAAACCAATATGTTATGAGTCTCAAGATAATTTAAAATTGCAGTTCCAAGTAAAAAAAGGCCTATTGCATTAATTACAATTGAGAAACCCATTAATACTCGAAAGAGTTCTTTATAGGATATTTTTAGGGACAGTGGAATCAACAATGGAATCAAAGCCCAAACTGCATTTCTTTCTAACCATTTCTGGCCATATGCTATTTCTTCAGTATACAGTAAACCAATGGCGAATAACACAAAAAAGCCCGCAAAGAAAAAAGAAAATTGAATTGATGTTTTAGTACTTTTAAATCTTTTCTTCAAAGCAATCACTAAAGAAACTATTAGAAAAAGCCCAATAGTTATGCTACTATTTTGAATAGATAGCATTACACTAACTAATGACAGGGTAAGTAATATTTTTTGTAGCTTTTCTAAAATGATCACTAGAATTATTTTGAAATCAAAGTTAATGAACTATCTCGACTGTAGTTCTGACTTAATGAATAAAAAACCTCCAACAATGAAAACAGAAATTTCTTCCAATTAATGGTCTAAATCTCAAGTCTTATGCATCCAGTTCTTTTTTATTTTTTGCAACTTCCAATTGTGCAAGAGCATAAAACATTCCCAAAAAGAATATTGAAATCTCTCCTAGATTGTAAAGTCCTGTAATCACTAAACTAGAGGCCAAAAAATAGACCCCAAAGCCTGAAATTATATTTCGAATTGCTTTTTCTCTTAAACTAATAGATTTAAAATAAGCTTGTTTATACATATTAAACAAAAGTACGAGATATAAAACGAGGCCAATGACACCCGTCTTTAAAAAAACATATATATATCCATTATGTAAATGAGGAATATATCGCAAACCATTTTCACCTCCAACTGGGGCTTTAAAACCAAGATCTACTAAAGCTCCAAACCCTTTTCCAACAACATAATTAGCAGGGTTCTCTTTCATTTCACTCAAAGCAGCGCCGGCTTCATACCCTCGCCAATGTTTAAATATTTCCTTATGATTTCTAGGATCATAATTTTCGGGAGAAGCGAAAATTTCGGCAGGAGAATTTTTTATTTTAAATAGAAACTTGTTAATTCCTTGTTGATCTTGATTTAAATCTAACGTAAACAAATAGGCGAAAAACAATCCAAAAAGAAAGATTACAACAATGATGTATTCAAAAGCCTTTCTAGTCAATTTTGTAAAACCATAGATAGAAAGTAAAAAAACAATCAGTCCTAAAATCATCGTTCTTGAAAAGTATAAGACGAAAGAAATACTTAATATGGTAATAAATAGTTTTCGAGAGTTTGGCCCTACAATTCCTGCCTGCTTTCGAAATGCTAAAAGGATAATCAACGCTAAGAGTTCAAGAAAATTACCTGCTCCTGCTTTAGCTCTTATTCTGTCTATCTGCAATTCACTAGGTAAATCAACAATTCCAAGAGTAATAATATGCTTTAGTGCTAGAAATACTCCTAAAAACACAATGAGCCTTAAAACAAATCGAGTATTATTAATTCTGACAACCAATAAATAAGCTAAGAACATTAGAAGCACGGGTTTCATAAAGTGGACTAAATCTCTTAGCCTATCAAAAAACTCATACTCATAAAAAACTGAAGACAAAACTCCAATCCCTACTATTGCCAATAAATAGGTTAGTGCAATAGACAAACTCCTTGAAAGTTTTAGGGGCTCTAAAGTCAACAAAACAAACAATAAAACTCCTGAAAGAGCTACTGTTATCTCTACTCTAGGAAAAATAGCCTGTACAATAATAAACGACAGAAAAATAGTTCTATATACACTTCTATGGAGCTTCATTATTTTCTTATTATAGACTCTAAAACGCTACTTGCTTTCTCCCAAGAATAGTTTTTCTTAATCTCATCACTAATATAATTAAGTTTGGGGAGATCTTTACCTGATAGTAATTTTTGTAAAGATAACAACACCTCCTCTTCATTTAGAAAGTTTATATGATAAGGAGCAAAAAAAGAAAAATCTCCCATCGCCGTAGCATTTGAACAGAGTACTGGAACTCCTGCAGCAGCAGCTTCCAACGGTGGAATTCCAAATCCTTCTGCTTTTGAAGGATACACAAAAACTTTTGCTCCTCGAATAAATGAAAGTAAGTCTTCCTTATTTATATTATTAAAAAAATATATCCGTTTTTTTAATTCGTCATTTAATTTGTCTATTTCTTGATCTAAGGAATTATTTTTCAAGGTTGTTTCTCCTATGAAAACTAAATTAAGATCTCTCGGCAACTTATCTAAAAGTTGAACAACTAATTGTTGATTTTTTCTAGGTTCTATTCTACTAACATATAACATGTAATTTTGAACTTTGAATTTCTGAAGAACTCTTAGTTGTTGTTCTTTTTTTTGATACGATTCAAAATAGCTAACATCTACACCGTTAGGGGTAATAAATACTTCTTTTTTTACTTTGTATATTTCTTCAATTCTCTGCTTTGAATAGTTGGATACAGTACATAAAAAATCACATTTATTAGCACTCGATTTAAAAAGAGAATTTCTTTTCAATCGATAGGATTTAGAAAACTCATCTTTAAAATCATTAAAAAGAATATCATGAATCGTAACTATATACTTTGTCCGTGAACTTCTTTTAAAAGGAATCACATATTGAAAATGTGCAAAGTCAAATTGATAGTCCTGAATTAACTTAGGGATTTCAAAAAGCATTCTTTTTAGCCTACTCTTATTCTTGTAAAAAATCAAATGGATGTTTTCGAAGTCTTTATACTCCGCAATTACATCATCAGATTTAAAACAGCCCAAAAAAACGGTCACATGAGGGTTTCTTCTTGAAAACTCCTTATAAAGTCCTTGGATATATGTTTTAGTCCCTTGAAATTCTTTATTCAGAAGATATGCATCAACGAATATTTTTGAAGATTCTTTTATAGGCATAATTGATATTAAGGCATAGTTTTCCTATTGTTGCGTTGATTGCATTAAAATGCTTATCACAATAGATTTTATAACCATTAATGAGTTTTAATTCTCTACTGGGGTTGAACCCTACAAAATGAATATAACTATATTCTGGGTAAAACAATATTTGTTTGTTTAAATTGTATAGTTTCTTACAAAAATCGACATCTTCTACGTACATAAAGTAATCTTCATCCAATCCATTTACTAATTCCCAATCTTTCTTTTTTACTAGTAAGAAAGAACCTGAAATCCAATCTACACTATACACAGGTTTTGTAAACTCTCCTGATACCATCTCTTCTCTTATATCATTTAAGTTCGCAATTCTAATTAAATCCATGGGAGAAGGAAATTTTCCAAAAGAAGGAACATAGGCTTCATCTCCATCTAACATTTGAATTGTAACAGCTCCAATATTTTCTTTCTTGACATCTGATATAATGGCTGAAAAATTACTTTTGAGAATGGTATCGTTATTTAGTAAAAGAATAATTTCTCCTTTCGCCTGTTTGACACCTATATTATTACCTCCAGCAAATCCTAAATTTTTTTTGCTCTCGACGATTTGAACGTCCTTATGCTTCTCTTTCAAAATAGAAATACTATTGTCGGACGAATTATTATCTACAACAATAACTTCATAGGACATAGAGGAGCAATATTTATTAATTGAGTTTAAACAATTATCTAAATAGATCTCTCCGTTATAGTTTACAATAATTATGGAAAGCTCTATATCTTGCATTCTGTTGGTAGCTTTTTAAAGTTGATTTATTTTATACTGCACTTACTTTATGTCGTATTCAACAATAATAATTGTTGAATCCTTATTAACTTTCTAATGACTTAAGCACTTTGTTTCTTAGATTTATAATGTTAAATTTAGTAATAAACATCTAATACTTGAGCCCATTTTTTTGATAAATTATTTTTGTAAAAACTCTCTGCTTTTTTCTTAGTATTCAGCTTCATTTTGTCATTCTTAAAAGAACTTTCTTCTAAAATTTTAATAGTTTCTTTCATCATGCTAACTTCATCGACAAGAAAACCATCAATACCATTTTCAATGATTGATTTTGGGCCAACATGTTTAGTCGCTATTGTAACTAGCCCACAATACATGGCTTCAATAATTACCATTCCAAATAATTCTTCCCAATGATTGATTGTTGATTTTTTAGAAAACAATAATTGAACATCACTCTGAGAATAGAGGCTAAATAGCTCCTTTTTATCATTTACATATCCCAAATAGTGAATGTTAGCATATTTTTCGGAAGCTGTTTGCACTTCTTTTTTCAGAGGACCATCTCCCACAATTTTGAGTCCATACTTTTTTGAATCTAATTGTTGCATCAATTCAATAAGTTCTCGAATCCCTTTTGTTTCAATTAATCTCCCAACATAAATCAACTGAACATTTTTAGTTTCATTATTTGTGTCATGTATCTCTTCTAATTGAATAGAATTATCAATTGCATGTCCAACCACTACTGATGGAACGTTGATATGATAATTTTCTTTTAAGTTATCTAAAGCACTTTTTGTGACGCAAAAAATCGCTTCGATATCATGTTCTAGAAAATTTTTCCAGAGATTTCTAAGACTCTTTGAGTTCGGTCTGTTATTTTTAGGAAAACCTTTACCAGACCAGTCTCCCCAAGATGTGAAATAAAAAACATGGTGTCTCTTTATAAAAAATTTCAATAGTGGTAAGTGACCATCTAGAGGTGCAATCCCAATCACTATTTTCTTGTTTTTAGAAAGGATCAACGAAATAAAGAATAACACATTTTTAATTTGCTGAACAAACAACATAAAATCTAATCTTACCACACTTTTTATAAAATGCCTAGCTATTAAGAATTCGCGGTAGTGAACCTTAACATCATTTAATTCTGCGTATGTTTCTAATGCAATAAAATGTTCTTTAGTGCTTCTTTCATGAAGTACAAATATCGTCTTACTCATACGTTGTATAATTTTCTAAGCATGTTTTCATTTAGATGACGATCATGATGATACGATTTATATTCGTTTTACTCTTGATGATTTTAATTTTCTAGGTAAGGTAGCTAAAAAGAACTGGAAGTTTTTATACCAATTTGAAATCATTTTTCCTACCATTGAAGGGTTGGGTTGGGAAAAATTTTCGTCTTTTACGTATAAGATAGGTAAGTGTTTTATTTTAAAATGATGGTGTGTAAAATATAATGTCATCAGTCGCTCTGACATAAATCCAATTGCCCTTTGTTGATATATGTAAGGTGATAAATGAATTCTTTTTTCGACTTCAAAAAGAATAGGGAATAGCCACTCGAAATAATCGTTCACAATGCGTTTTGGAGCAATGAACATATTGTAGTGAATGAGTTTATTTGTTAAATACGATATTTTGTGCCAGCTTTCTTTATACTCAGGGTGCATCTCTTCCAAAAGCTTCGTCAGAATTCTATAATCTTCTTCCAAATGCGCAGATGCGTAATTTTTCTCTATACTGTATTCGGAAACTTTGGGTTTTGGAAGAATAACATCATATTTTTTCAAATAAGAAATGATTTTCTTTTTCGGAAAACTTTGAGCTAGAAAGTCTTTTTTTGAAATGAAACGAATGTCATTAATTTTATCTTTTTTGTTTTCAATATCAAAAAAACGTCGGTAATGACAAAGGCCTAAAACCTCATAATCCAAATTTTTCCAAGCCCAGTACAACCCTGTTAACTCACAAAAAGAAGAATTCTTTGTAGAGATATTCTCTCCTGTATTGTCTCCCTTAAAACCTAAATCTTCTTTATTTTCTTTCCCAACATGTAATGGTAGGAAATACTCCTCATTCGGAATCTCAAAAGGTTTGTGAATTGCAATGAGGACTTTTAAATTCAAGTGATTATATTTTTTTAACTCGCGCCAAAGCCGATGCTATGACTTGATGCATGTCATAATATTTATATTCTGCTAATCTACCACCAAAGATAATATTATCAGTTTTCTCTGCAAGCTGTTTGTACTTTAAATAAATAGATGAGTTTTTTTGATCATTCACAGGATAATAAGGTTCACAACCTTCTTCCCACTCTTTTGGATATTCTTTTGTGATGACCGTTTTGTCTTGCTTACCAAACTCAAAATGCTTGTGTTCTAATATTCGTGTATAGGGAATTTCTGCTTCTGTATAATTTACCACGGCATTACCCTGATAATTTGGAATATCTAATGTTTTATGCTCAAACTCCAAGCTTCTATATTCTAACTTCCCAAATTGATATTTAAAATATTCATCAATTCTTCCTGTAAAAACAACTTGGTGTGCTAGGCCTTCATAATGACTTTGCTCTTTAAAGAAATCTACTCCTGTCTTCGTTTCTATTCCTTCAAGCAATCCATCAATTAGCTTATTATAACCTCCAATAGGGATTCCTTGGTATTTATCATTGAAATAATTATTATCAAATGTAAAACGAACTGGTAATCTCTTAATGATAAAAGCAGGAAGTTCTGTTGCTTTCCTTCCCCATTGTTTTTCAGTATATCCTTTAATTAATTTTTCGTAAATATCCTTCCCTACTAATGAAATGGCTTGTTCTTCTAGATTTTTTGGGTTTTTAATTCCTGATTCTTCAACTTGTTGCTGAATTTTCGCTTTGGCTTCTTCTGGGGTTTTTACTTTCCATAACTGATAGAAGGTATTCATATTGAATGGTAAGTTGTATAACTCTCCTTTATAATTTGCTACTGGACAATTTGTATATCGGTTAAACTCAACAAAAGAGTTTACATAGTCCCAAATTCTTTTATCATTGGTATGAAAAATATGAGCGCCATATTTATGAACATTAATTCCTTCAACATTTTCACAATAGACATTTCCTCCAAGATGATCTCTTTTGTCTATCACTAAACACTTTTTTCCTTTTTTAGTCATCTCGTGAGCAAATACAGACCCAAAAAGTCCAGCCCCAACAATTAAATAATCGTATTTCATTTTTTGCTTTTAAAAATTGGATTCCAAATAGTATTGATAAAGAAAGAATCTCTTAGTAAAAATAGTCCTCCTGTGTAAATAATAAAACTTAATATCGATGCAACTCCTAAAAATACCCATCCTTCAAAATAAATATCCATACTCCAACAAACTGGTATTATTAAAAGTGCCAGAATACTATAACTCAACAATGCTTTCAAGCTCACTTTTATAGAAATTATTTTTCTAGCAACTATAAACGTGAGTATCGTAATAACAAATTCAGTCGCTAGAATTGCGTATACAGCACCTAAAGATTCTAAAGATGGAATTAACAAGATATTCAAGACAAGACTAATTACGGCTCCTATCAAAACAGCAATCATCAATTGATTTTCTTTATGAAAAGGCACCAAAATCTGCAATCCAAAAATATTACTCATTCCAATTAAAATAATCAGCGGAACCAAATATTGTAACAATAAAATAGAATCATTAAAAGCAGGTCCAGCAAAAATCGAAATGATTTCAGGTGCCAACATTATTAGTAATACCATAATCGGTAAGGAAAGAATCAAAACAAATCGAATTGATTTTGAGATCAACTCTTGAGTTTTTTTCAGTTCTCCTTGTTTTATATATTCGGAAAGTCTAGGGATTAATACAGTCCCTAAAGAGGTAATGACCAACAAACACACCTTGGCTAATTTTTTAGCTGGGGCGTAAAACCCTACTTGTTCATCGTTCGATAAATATTTTAGAAATACAACATCTAAATTGATGTAAATTCCTATCGCCAACTGTGTCCCAAATAATATTCCTATGGATTTGAAATGGCGTCGAAAAGAAAGTGATCGGTATTGAAAAGAAACATATCGAAAACTATATAATATACTAATTATACTTCCCAAGAGTGTTGCTCCAACAACAATCATATAGTACAACCAATATTCCTCCTGCTTCGTTACCAAAGAATACAACAAGCCAATAGTTAACAACTTGATTAATACATTGATGGTTGTAATAAATTTATAGTTTTCTATCCCTTGATAAAACCAATGCAATAATCCAATCATTCCTACGATGTGAACAAAAGAAACCCATTGAATTATTGGTTCGTCTGTAAATGTTTTGGAAAAAAAAATCCACCCGCCATAAATAAATAAGCTAACAATCAACCATACCAATTGTATTAAAAGAATCTCAGAATAGGTTTTGGAAAGTTGTTCTGGATCGTTTTTCACTTTAGCAATTTCTCTTATCCCATAAATAGGAATTCCTAGTGAAGCAATCATAATAAAAGATGCCGTTAAGGAAATAGCAAAACTTACAATTCCCAATCCTTCAGGACCAAATACTCTCGAGATGTAAGGAAAAATAATGATGGGGACAATCACGTTGGTAAAACCTAACAGATTGTTATAAATAAAGTTTTTACGAATTAAACTCAAGTTTCATTATTTAAGTGATAGCTCTTTAAAACTGAGAAGCATTTTATCTTTTTCAGAAAGTTGGATTTCATGATCTTCTAACATCCAATCAATATTCAAATCAGAATCGTTAAATATAATTCCTCCTTCAGATTCTTTGTTGTAATAATTATCACATTTGTATGAAAAAATGGTATCATTCTCTAAAACTGAAAAACCATGAGCAAATCCTCTTGGCACATACAATTGCAGTTTGTTTACTTCAGATAATTCTATAGAAAAACTTTTACCATACGTAACAGAATTTGGTCTAAGATCTACAGCAACATCTAAAACTCTTCCTTTAATAACTCTTACTAATTTTGCTTGCGCATGTTCTCCTTTTTGGAAATGAAGTCCACGTAAAACACCTCTTTGAGACATTGATTGATTGTCTTGTACAAAAGAAGTTGTAATTCCTGTTTTTTCTGTGAATGTCTTTTGGTTAAAGCTTTCAAAAAAATAACCTCGCCCATCTTCAAAAACTGTAGGCTCTAGAATTAAACAATCTTCTAATCCTGTTTCTTTCACCTTCATTTACAGTTCTAATAAGTTCTTACCATAACCACTTTTCAACAATGGTTTTGCCAATTCATGTAATTCTTCTCTAGTGATAAATCCACTATAATATGCAGCAGCCTCAATAGCTCCAATTTTTAAACCTTGTCTGTCTTCTATGACTTGTACAAATTGAGAAGCCTGCATTAAGGAATGAAATGTTCCTGTATCTAACCAGGCTGTTCCCCTATCTAGGATGCTTACTTTTAATTTTCCTTCTTTTAAATATGCCTTATTCACGTCTGTTATTTCCAACTCTCCTCTATCGCTAGGGCGGATGTTTTTTGCAATCTCAACCACAGAATTGTCGTAGAAATAAATTCCAGGAACAGCATAATTCGACTTCGGTTGAATGGGTTTTTCTTCTATAGAAACTGCTTTGCCTTCGGCATTAAACTCTACAACTCCATAACGTTCCGGATCGTGAACATGATAGGCATAAATGATTCCTCCTTCTGGATTATTATTTGCTTGTAATAGTGTCGATAATCCTGAGCCATAAAAAATGTTGTCTCCTAAGATTAAAGCAACTTTATCATCTCCAATAAAAGATTCCCCGATAATAAAAGCCTCTGCCAATCCATTTGGTTGTTCTTGAGCAGCATATTCAAATCGGCATCCAATACGGCTTCCGTCTCCTAAGAGTTTTTTAAATAATGGTAAATCTGTTGGAGTTGATATGATTAAAATTTCGTTGATTCCGGCAGAAATCAATGTCGAAATTGGATAATACACCATGGGTTTGTCATACACAGGCATCAGTTGTTTACTTACCGATATGGTAAGTGGATGTAACCTTGTCCCTGAACCTCCTGCTAAAACAATTCCCTTCATATTATTTTTGATATTTGTTTAAATACCATTCAATGGTTTTTAAAATTCCAGATTCGAAATTCTCATCTGCTTCCCAACCTAATTCACCTTCCAATTTAGAGGCATCAATTGCGTATCTAAAATCATGACCAGGTCTGTCTGTTACAAAAGTAATTTGTTCTTTATATAAAGACTCCTTAGGCTTTATTTCATCTAAGATATCACAAATTTTATTTGCGATGTATAAATTATCACGTTCATTTCTCCCACCTATATTATAGGTCTCACCAACATTTCCTTTCTTAAATGCCATTTCTATTCCTTTACAATGATCTAGTACATACAACCAATCTCTAACATTTTTTCCATCTCCATAGATTGGAATTTGTTCTCCTGAAATTGCTTTTCTAATAATTGTAGGAATCAACTTTTCATCATGTTGTTTCGGACCATAATTATTAGAACAATTTGTTGTTACCACGTTCATTCCATAGGTATGAAAATAACTTCTCACCATAAAATCTGAAGAAGCTTTGGACGCACTATACGGACTGTTTGGAGCATATGAAGTTTCTTCTGTAAATAAACCTGTTGCTCCTAAACTTCCATAGACCTCATCTGTTGAAATATGTAAAAATCGTGCTTTAGAAAAAATTTTCTTTACACTATTTGGAGCCTCCATCCAATGATTTCTGGCTACATCTAGTAAAGTAAATGTTCCAAATACATTAGTTCTAATAAAAGCATCAGGGTTTTTAATAGAATTATCTACATGAGACTCAGCAGCAAAATGCAATACTCCATCAAAATTATATTTATTAAATAGTGATAGCACTAATTCTCTATCACAAATATCTCCCTTTACGAATGTATATCTATTATGAGATTCTATTTCTGACAGATTCTTTAAATCTCCAGCATAGGTTAGTAAATCTAAATTTACTACTTGAACATCTTCATTGTTCTCTAAGAAATAAGGAATAAAGTTAGATCCAATAAACCCAGCTCCTCCAGTCACTAAAACAGTTTGCATTTACTTCTTTTTATAACTTTCTAAGTAAGAATTTAGGCTTCTAAATAAAATAAAAACGATCATTAAAACTAATCCTAACCCACCATAAATAACAATAAAGTTCTTACCCAAACCTTTGATTTCATAACCGATAGATTGAAAATTAGAGATTACATTGATTATCTCTGATTTTTCGGAGATATCTTCTGAAATATCTTTCAAATCTTTATTGATAATTCTATTCGTTTGGAATAATTCTAACTCCTTGGTGGTTGTTTTTGTTCCTCCTAAGTCTATGCTTGTTCCTGCAGAAGATTTTTTTGCTTCTACTAACATTACTTTCATATATACTTGTCGAAGAGAATCTAAATGAGTTAAATTTTCTCGCAATAAAGAATCGGTACGATATAAATTTTCTCTGGTGTTTTTCTTGAGCTTATCGAAAAATTCGTTCTTGACGATTGACGAAATAATCACATCGTCTAATTTTGAAAACACGTTATTATCTTTCGATTCTACATGAATTTTATGCTCTTTATAATCATAATCTGTAAATGCCTTCTTGAATTGAGCAAAAGAATAGCTCTGAATGGTTAATGTATCTATAGACAATACTAACTCATCATATGATTCCAAAACATCATTTTCAGAAATAATAGGTGTAATTTCAAATTTTTTAATATTTCTTGCTTGTACTGAATCAATTCCAAATGTTTCTACCAAAGAGCCTATTTCTTTTTGAGAAACTAAGTCATTATAATAATTGATGTTATCATACAATTGTTTCGTACTTTTAAAGTTAGGCTGAACTATTAGGTCCGAACCAAAAGTTGCTTCTTTTGTAAACTCTTTATAAGCACCTATACCTCCTCCAATAGCAGCTGCTATTAATAATTTAATGATGTTCTCTTTAATAAATAAAAGAATCAATATTAAAAAATGGAAGATTCCAGTAAGAATCATCCAAATAAAATTGAAGAACTTTTTAAATCCGTTTCCTATAATAATAAACAAAGAACCTAAATCTACTTCTTCCTCTTTGTTTTGTTTATTTGTTGACATATGTTGGTTGATTAGTGAGTACTAATTATTTTAAAATATCTGTTCTAAAATTCTTTGCGTAATTGCATATGTTGGTGTTACCCCTGTCATCCCTAATCCTCCAGAAGCCAATGTTGCTCCTGTTTCTAATGGATTATCCGAAGCATAATATGCATATCTTACTTTTACGTTTTCTGAAATATTCCCTCTGATTCTAGAAGCAGATTGAATTGCTTTTTGATAGTGAGCTCCTTCCATTTCTAGTCCGATTACATTCCATGTAGAATCGTGAAAGAACTTTAAAATGTCTCTATTTTGTAAAGATGTTCCTAAAACTGTTACCATAGCACCATCAAAAGATTGTACCCCAAAACCTTCTAGGTCTTCTTTAGACAATTCATTTTTAAATGGATAGTTGTCTGCTGTTCCTTCAAAGATATGAGCAGATGGAATCATAATATCTCCTTTCCCTCCTTCTAAAATCCCAGCTTTCCCCATAATAGAGATAGAGACTACATCTAAATGCGTTTTTTCATCACCTTCGTTATATGGCTTTAGTAATTCATCCATTGTTTCATACGCTTGTTCTCCAAAAGCATAATCCATGACAATGATTACTGGACCTTCACCTTTAGAATGTACTTTTTCAAATTGCGTATTACTTATATCTACCTTTTGGGTATCTATTACTTGAACGTTAATATTGGTTCCTGAAGTGTCTTTAATATAAATCAGCCCATTCTTAGAGGCATATTCTTTTGTTCTTTTTTGTAATGCCTTACTATTTTCATCACTCAATAACTCATACAATTCAAAGCCTTCCTTTCCTTTTGCTTCATTTGGCAAAGCACTAGGCGCATAAATCGTGTTTAAAACACTGTGCATATTTGCACTAATAATGTGAATAGGTCTATCTATAAGATTGTTATTCTTTAATTCTCTTTTGATGTTATTTGCCCAAATTTCTCCATAAATATGATGTCCAATACTATCACTCAATACAGAACTAAATGTTACTGTTCTCTTTTTCTGAAGACAACTTTCATTGATTGCTAACTTCCCTAGCCAATAAATAATTTGGAAAAAACGATCTGGATTCTCATTAGAAGAAAAGCTATTGTATGAATTAACTATTTCATCATACGTTCTTCCTAAGACGTTTGCTAAATGAACTTTGGTAATTTCTCTTTCTTTATCTGATAGCGGTTTATTTGTGAGAACTACTTCTTCTAAATTTTTCCATTCTCTAGTTACATCTCCTTCTAAATTTAATAGAACACGCTCTTTGATTTTATGAGATTCTATAAATAAAAATGTTAGGTGTGTAAGAATATCATAGATTTCAGATCTTCCTCTGGTAATTTCAATGTTCATTTGATCTCTATCTATTCGATAGCAGTTCCTCCTCCTTTTTGGGGGAATGATTACATTAAAATGTGAATTTGAATATCCTTCATCTGCTGTTAAATTGATAAACTGACATTCTTCAATTCCTTCAGGCAATCGCTCAATGACATAGACCAATCCATTTAACTCTACACGTTCTTCGGCAATAGATCCGTAAATTTCAGGGCGGAGTAATAATAAGGATTTACGCAATGTTTCTCCAGAAATACCCATTGGCTTGTAAAAACCTCTGCTAAACAAATGTCGCATCGAGATATAAAGTCTTTCAATGGCATTTGTTGATTCTTGGGCTCTGGTTCTTTCTTTATGTTTGGTTTGTAACATACTTTTTAGGGTTCAAAGATAAGAATTTCACCTAGAGTTAGGATCCGCTTAAAATTTTAGAATACTGTGATTTGTCTTTTAACACTTTAACTGCTTCTAAAATTACTTTATCGGTTGTTAATTTACTTTGGTATGCTCCTTCTTTATAATAGTATCTTTTTAATAGATCGTTCTTTATTAAATCGGATATATACTCTTTATTCTTAGTAATTTCTTTTACTTTTTCTTGATTGAGTTTTTTCTGTATTTGCGCATACTCTTTTTTCACCACTTTATCATTCTCTAGAGCTTCATAAGCTTCTTCAAATAAGGTTTCTTGTTTTGTTTTAAAAGAAGTATCAGTATTCAAAATATAGTTTTGAAAAACTTTAAAGTCTTTTTCTTTAAGTGAAAAGCTAGCTGGAGAGGTAATTGTAGGGTTTTTATAAAAATAATCTGTTCCAAAATTAAAAATTGCCCTAGATCTTACAAGCTCTTCTGTTGTCTCATTTCTTTTGGTGTATCCAATAAGCACATCAGGAAGTACACCTCCCCCATCATAAACAGTTCGTCCGTTTTTCGTTTGAAAAGCAGTTACTGTTCCGTCAGAAAATTTAGGCACAACACCATCCTCATCTCTATTTGCATAATCTAACTCTTGTATGCATCTCCCGCTAGGAGTATAATATTTAGAAATAGTCACTTTCAATTGAGTTCCGTAAGTAAGTGGTCTATAACGTTGTACCAATCCTTTTCCAAAAGAACGTTCTCCAAAAATAACAGCTCTATCATAATCTTGTAATGCTCCAGCAACTATTTCAGAAGCTGAGGCTGATCTTCCGTTTACTAAAACTGCAACTGGAATCTCGAGATCAAGAGGATTGTTTGTTCCGCGATAAGTATTGCTCCATTTTTTCACTTTCGCTTTTGTAGAAACGATGGTATTTCCTTTAGGAAGAAAAAAGTTACAGATATTAATTGCTTCTCTTAAAGATCCTCCTGGGTTGCTTCTTAAATCAAAAACTAGGTTTTTCATTCCTCTTTTTTTCAATTCTTTAAATGCTTTCTTTATTTCAGATGATGCTTTATCATTAAACCGAATTAAGACAATATATCCCGTTTCTTCATCAATTAAATCGTAAAATGGTACTGGGTTCGATATCACTTTTTCAGTAACTACAGTAATCTTTTTAAGTTCTCCTTGCCTTAAAACTTCAATGTCCAGAGAAGTGTCCGGTGAGCCTTTTAAGACTTGAGACATTTGATCTCTATCCATACCTTTCAGTGATTCCCCTTCTACTTTTGTAATAATATCTCCAGTTTTTAAGCCTTTTTTATCGGCTTCATATCCTTTGTATACTTCAGCTAAAGTAATTCCTTCCTCATCATAATAAACAGAGACACCAATACCTGCATATTCACCTTCTCTTCTAATCTTTGCTTCCTCTACCTCTTGTTCATCGTAGTAGTTTGTATAAGGATCTAAGTCTTTTAAGGTATTTTTAATGGCTTTATCTGTAAACTCAGCTGGGTTGATTTCATTCACATAATGCATATTGAGCTCCTTATAAAGAGTCGTATAAATTTCTATTTGCTTGGCAACTTCAAAAAATTTGGATTTGAATGAAAATGAAATAAAAATAACTCCAACTAGGAGTATGACCATTCTATATTTTTTAAACCGTCTCATTGGATTGTTTTTTTTCTTCTTTAATAAATAACGTTAAAACTTCACGAATCTTTTGTTGTACCTCCATAAAGGTAGGTTCTTTCTTACCTATAAAGGTAATCATAAAAACATAAGGCTTTTGAAACTCTTCATAAATTGCTTCTTTTTCCAAGCGATATGCTTCTCTAAAAAGTCGTTTGATTCGATTTCTCTCAACTGCTTTTTTAAAATTCCTTTTTGGAACAGAAAATGACGCTTGTATTGGATAATTGGAAGTATGCTCAGTTTGCAAATATACTAAGCGCACAGGAAATTTCTTTATCGATTTTCCTTGTCCGAATAACTTTTCTATCAGTTTTCTACTTTTTAAACGCTCCTGTTTTCCTAAAGTGTTTTTCATTACTTACAAACTTACAGAAAACAGGAGTTTGTAGTAGTCTTTAAGCACTATTTTATTATAATTTATATCGATACATTATTTTTAAGTATGATTTATTACATTTCAAGCATCTAAATTTTTTTGAAAAAGGGATGAATCTTTCTAGCGAATTCCTTCTCTCTCTATACTTCAACTTTTTTTTACACTTAGGGCAACTATTAGACAAAACCTGAATCATTCATTTATTTTTTATTACACCAAAGTGGCTATCTGTAGTTAGAGAGAAATACTCTTCATAATACATTGCTTAAAAATATTTAATAATCGTCCAGGTTTCACTACACAAAACGGGTAGTCTATAACGTAAAAAACCGAAACTATCGCTTCGGTTTTTATTGGAAAGTTAATCATTCATCAATCTTAAATGTTAAGATCCTTACCCAAAAATCCTAACTAATTTTTTTGGTACACTTCCCTAAATAGAAATTACCTCCACATAACTAATCTCATTTTTAAGGTCGCAAATAAAATATGTACTGAGGGGTATATTCATTTATTTATTGACCTTTAATTCTAGAAAAATATGTTTTTAGTAATCTCAACATTTTTATTTCAAAAATCACTTTCTAACCTATTGGTTCTCTGAAAAATCTAGTATTAAAATTAGTTTTTGCTAGAGGAAATACGAGTCAAACTATTAGGTTGACTATTTATATAGTATTCCCTCTAACATTAAAACTTCACAATCCGTGCCCCTTTGAATTGTTTATAATTACAACAAAGATATTTGTAGTTATGTCTCATACAACCACCTGTTTTGGGTAGTTTTTATACTAAATTAAGTTTTGATTGTTTGCTTTATCTATCGCTTCTTCTTTCGATTTCACTTGCAGTTTGTCGTAGATATTTTTGATATGAAATTTAATGGTATTTGTACTAATAAATAAAATTTCAGCAATGCTTCTATAGCTTTTCCCCTTTGCCAATAAAGTTAAAACTTCCAATTCTCTAGAAGTTAAATCAGAGTGTATGGTTTTGTTAAATGAAGAAACTACCATCTTAGCTATATGAATACTCATAGGAGCTCCGCCTACTAACACTTCTTCCAGTGCTGCTAAAAGTTTCTCTGACGTTGTATTCTTTGTAAGATATCCTGTGGCTCCTGCACACAGCGCATCAAAAACAGTGTCTGAATTTTCATAAACAGTAATAATAATGATGCTTGTTTTGGGTAAGATTTTTTTAATTCTCCGAGTCCCTTCAACACCATTAATCCCAGGCAATTGTATATCCATCAAAATAATATCAGGAAGGTCTTCCTTTAAATTTCTGATGGCATCTTCACAATTAAAGTAGCTTCCTGAAACTGTAAATTTAGGATTTGTATTAATTATTTGGGTAAAGGCCGTATTAAGGGTCTTGTTGTCTTCTACAACTACTACGTTCTTCATAATGGCAAATTTACTGTTAAATTTAAATACATGAACCTACCTATTTCGGGTAGATAATTCCTTTAAATTTAATTTCTGTTCCTGAATTTGAAGAGTTTATAAAAACTTCTCCGCCTATTTTCTTTGCTCTATCTATAATATGTTTTAGTCCATTTTCATAAGATGTTGTTTCTAGACAGAAACCAACACCATTGTCTTTAAATGTAATTTCTAGTGTGTCTTTTTGAAAATTAAACTCAATTGTTGCTTCATTACAAGAAGAATGTTTCGCAGCATTTGTCATGGCTTCTTTAAAAATTAAAATCAAATGTCGACTCCAATAATATGGAAGTTTAATGTCTGTTTCAATATTCTTTTCTATTCTAAACTTTATATTTAGTTGTTCGAAAAAATCTTCTCCAAAATCTGACAAATAAGTTACCATTTCTTCTATTTGATCACTTTCATTTTTTAAAGACCAGATAAAATCTTTTGTTCCTTTGTATAGGCTATCTGAATTATTTAAAATTTGATCTACAATATTTTTAGAATCGGTAGAAGTTACTTTCTCAGAAAGCATATCAGTTAGAATGGTAATACTTGCTAGTTTATTTCCTAAATCATCATGAAAATCTTCAGCAATATTTTCTCTAACTCTTGTTAATTTTACTTCTAATTCTTTTTGCTTTAAAATAGAATCGGTTAACAATTTATTGTTGATTTTCGTTTTCTTAAGTTGATAATATATAAGGCTAATAACTAGCAGTGAAATTAGTATGGTTAAAAAGACAATGAACCCTGTTTTTTGCATAAGCGGCACCTTAACCTGAAAGGCATATAGTTTTGAATATTCCCAATCGCTATTCGGTTTTTTAGATCGTAATTTAAATGTATAATCTCCTTCTTTAAAGTTCTTAAAGTCTAAAAAATTTGTTGTGCTCTTTTTCCAAGGCTGATTATTAATTTGATATTGAGTGAATAAATTATTTGAGTTCGAATAGGAAATAACATCAAAACTAAAGCCTAGCTCATTTTCAAAAACATGAATGATTGGAGCAATCTGTTTTACATTTCTACTTTCATTATCAAGTATAGAAATCCCTTTTACACTGGCAATCCAAATGTTGTGAAGTTCGTCTTCAAAAATACTATTGATATTGTTAGACAATAAGTTTTCGTTCTTCGTAATATTCACAAATGACTGGCCATCGTAAACTGAAAGCCCTTTTATTGTTGCAATCCACAATCGGTCATCACAACTCACCAAGAGGTCTTTAATATTATCGCTTAAAAGACCATCCCCTGTTGAAATTTTTTCCAGCTTCTCATCTTTTAATTTAAAAAGCCCTTTTGAGCTAGAAATCCACAAAACATCATTTTGCTTTTCTAAGTCGGTAACTCGTATATTTTTTAACTCTTCATACTTAGATGGTAATAATTCAAATGTTTTTCTGTCCAAAACGAACAACCCTGTATTTGTTGCCAAATAATAATCGTTGTCTTTAAAATAAACCTTATTCAATTGTATTCTTTTATCTACAATCCTTTTTTCATTGATAAAAAGTGTGTCTTTACTATAGATATCTATTTGGTCATCTTTATAATGAAACACTCCTTTTTCTTCATGAATGAAAGGCGCTACTTCTTCTTCAACAGATTGTTTTAGAGAGTTAATAATTAACCTCCCATTAATAACAGACATACTTTTTCCAAACCCTTTTAATTTAAATTCATTCATTAATTTTTGATGATCAAATTCAAATATTGAACCAGCGCTCAATCCATATTTTTTCCCTTTGTAGTTAATCAATTTAAAGATCTCTTCATCTTCTAAGATATTTTCTACATTAAATGTATTGTAAGGTATTTGATAAATCCCTTCTCCATTGGTTGTAATCCAAAGGTTTTTTTCGAAATCAAGAGCGATATCAGAAATCGTAGATCGAATATTAAACTGATTTCTTAAATTGGTCAGTTGCTGAGTCTTTAAATCCAGTCCATAGGCATTTTTAAACCCATTACCATTAGTTGCTAATATTAGCAGTTTCTCTTCTGTAAATTTTAGAAACTTAACAACGATTTCGTTTTGAATGTTTAGCCTCATTTTTTTAGAGACCTTTTCATTATTAAAAAGATAAATACTGTCTTTTTGAGAGCCTACATATAAGTTGTTATCAAGTTTGGCTAAGGCGTCTATAGCTCTATTATTTAGAAAGGAGAATCTTTCTTCTAAAATTGTATCTTTTAATTCATACACTCCTTTTAAATTTGCTCTAGTGCTTTGTTTAACAAATCGATTGTGAACCATTAATTTCTGATCCAATATTGTATGGTTAGATGCAAACGTATTTAGATCGCCTATTCTAGAAACGTATTTCTTTAAAGTATCAAATACATAATTTTTGCTTTCCCACTGATTGTATTTCTGATATTTAATATTCGTAAATGACTGAGACGAATAGATTATCTTCTTGAATACTTCTATCTTACTTGTCTTTCCATAATCATCGTCAATAAGTTTTAAAAACTTCCCTTTAGAAAACAAGTACATTCCTCCACCCCAAGTAGCAACTGCTAAAGTATCTTTTGAAAAAGCAGCTACATCAATTACATAATTAGTTTCTAGTCCGTTGTTATCTGTATATACGGTAAAATCTTTGCCGTTGAACTTCAACAATCCATCATCTGTCCCAAACCACATGTACCCTTTATCATCAGAATGAATATTGTACGTTACATCATGAGGAAGTCCATTTTCAGTAGAGTAATGAATTAAGTCTTGAGAAAAAGACCATTGGCTCCATAAGAATACTATTAAAAAGAGTCTTTTCACTGTGAATGTTATAAGTTATAAATATACTAGAAAAGCGCTGTTTAACAGCGCTCATACAACTAATTACAAGAAATCGTGAAGACTTTTTTGTTTTTCACATAGTACCTCACTCATCAAAAATACCTCTATCAATCATGTTCTGCACCACCCTAAATGGGTAGTTTTTTTTAACCCTATATTATTCCTATTTTTGACACAACAAATCAAAAAAAATGAAGCCGGATTTATTTCAAGCACCTGACTATTATCAATTAGATGAATTACTTTCTGAAGAGCATAAACTTGTAAGAGATGCCTCAAGAGAATGGGTAAAAAGAGAAGTTTCTCCAATTATTGAAGATTACGCTCAAAGAGCTGAATTTCCAACGCAAATTATTAATGGGTTGGCAGAAATTGGAGCATTTGGACCTTATATCCCTGAAGAGTATGGGGGTGCTGGATTGGATCAAATTTCTTATGGTTTAATTATGCAAGAAATAGAAAGAGGTGATTCTGGAGTTCGTTCTACGGCCTCTGTTCAATCTTCTTTAGTAATGTATCCAATATGGAAATATGGTAATGAAGAACAACGTCAAAAATACTTGCCAAAATTGGCTAGCGGTGAATGGATGGGATGTTTTGGTTTAACAGAACCGGATCATGGTTCTAATCCTGGCGGAATGGTTACTAATTTTAAAGATATGGGAGATCATTATCTTTTAAATGGAGCAAAAATGTGGATTTCTAACGCACCTTTTGCACAAGTAGCCGTTGTATGGGCTAAAAATGAAGAAGGAAGAATTCACGGTTTAATCGTAGAACGTGGAATGGAAGGTTTTTCTACTCCAGAGACTCATAACAAATGGTCTTTACGTGCATCTTCAACAGGAGAATTAATCTTTGACAATGTAAAAGTTCCTAAAGAAAATTTACTTCCAAATAAATCTGGATTGGGAGCACCATTAGGATGTTTAGACTCTGCTCGTTATGGAATTGCTTGGGGTGCTATTGGAGCTGCAATGGACTGTTATGACACAGCTTTGCGTTATAGTAAGGAACGTATGCAATTTGGTAAACCTATCGGACAGTTTCAATTACAACAGAAGAAATTAGCTGAAATGATTACTGAAATTACAAAGGCTCAATTATTAACATGGCGTTTAGGAGTTTTACGTAATGATGGAAAAGCAACTTCTGCTCAAATTTCAATGGCTAAAAGAAATAATGTAGACATGGCAATTAACATTGCTAGGGAAGCAAGACAAATGTTAGGTGGAATGGGAATTAGTGGCGAGTATTCTATTATGCGTCATTCGATGAACTTAGAAAGCGTAATTACCTATGAAGGAACGCATGATATTCATCTATTAATTACTGGATTGGACGTAACAGGTTTAAATGCTTTTAAGTAGCCTCTAACTACTTTAGCTAACCAAACTATTGAGTGAATTAAGAAGCTTGTTGTAATAAAATATTTGGGCATCGCTTGCAGTTGATGCCTTTTTTTTTGTACTTAAAACAACACTTACTTTTCGGCTTAATACAATTAGAAGTACAAACAGCATCACAACTAGTTGTTACTAATTGTTTAACTTGAGGTTGTTCTGTATAAAAGACGATCATAGTATCTAAATCTGATGCAAAAATAAACATTTATTTAGAATAAATAAAAATAAAGAATTTAAATTCGTCTTCAATAGGTATATCTACCCTTTTTTTATCTTTATAAAAATAAATCACCTTTCTTGCTTAATTGTAGTCAGCCAAAAAACGCCCTCTACTATGAGGACATTAAATCTATTCCAAACAATATTTGGGAAGAATTGGATTGCGCTAAAAACTACTATTTTCACCCTGAGTTTTTAAATGCTTTAGAAAAAAACAATCCTCAAATTTCTTTTTTCTATGTTGTCTTACAAGACCAAGACAAAAAAGCAATTGCCCTTGCTACAATTCAGGTTATTGATTTTTTTATTGATGAAATTGAGAACAATCTGAAAAACATTCTAAAAAAAGCAACTCATTTTGCTCGAAAACTCAAAATAATCCCAAAAGAAAAGCCTTTAAAAATATTAATTAGTGGAAATACTTTTGTGAGTGGCGAACATGGAATTTTCATCAAAGAAAATCAGCAGAAAAAAAAGATCATTAAAGAAATTGCAAAAGCAATTACTCGTTATACTGAGAAGACATCTCATTATAAAAACAAGATTGACTTGTTTATAATGAAAGATTTCACAAAAGATTCTTTAGACATCACTAATGAACTTTTTGATTTAAGTTATTATGCTTTTCAAATAGAACCTAACATGAAGCTGTCTATTTCTAAACATTGGAGAAATTTTGATGATTACTTGGCTAGTTTGAAAACGAAATTCAGAGTAAAAGCAAAAAAAGCAATTAGCCTAAGTTCTGATTTAAATGTTATAGAAGTAACAAATGAAAATATTGTTGATTTCTTGCCCTACATCACCTCACTTTATGAAAGTGTTATTTCTAGAGCTAGTTTCAACCTTGGAAACTTTGACTTAAAGATGTACATAGATTTTAAAAAACATTTTAACGATACGTATTTTTTAAAAACCTATTGGTTAAATAAAAAGATGGTTGGTTTTATGTCGGGAATTGTTAATCAAAAATCTATTGATGCTCACTTTGTAGGAATCGACTATCAATTTAATAGAAGTCATGCCATCTATCAAAGAATGCTCTACGACTATATAGAGTTAGGAATTGAAAAAAAGATCCCTATTCTTAATTTTGGAAGAACAGCTAGCGAAATTAAAAGTTCTATTGGGGCAGTTCCTGAAGATCTAACAATTTATATTCGTCACAAAAAATCAGTGACAAACAAAATTTTAAAATTATTTTTGTTGCGAATTCAACCATCTGAGTTCCATCAAAAATTTCCGTTTAAAGCGGTAAAGCAGCCTCATGAAAACAATTAAAGATTTAACTGATATTCTTTCTCTAAAAGAGATTGAGAAAAATACATTTAGCGGCATTAGCAAAACCATTGGAAGCCCTATTGTTTTTGGAGGACAAGTCCTTGCACAAGCTCTACATGCTGCCTATAGAACAGTTTCTGATGAGCGTATAGCACATTCTTTACATTCTTATTTTTTATTACCTGGTGATTTAACCATTCCCATCAATTACAAAGTAACTGAAATGAGAGATGGAGGTAGTTTTTCAACAAGAAGGGTTACTGCTATTCAAAGAGATAAAACCATTTTCATTTTAGCAGTATCATTTCATAAAAAAGAAGACGGACACGAACATCAAGAGGAGGTTAAACAGAATATAAAGCAGCCTGAAGAACTATTGAGTTGGAGTGATATGTTAGAACAATTTGGCGATTTCTTACCAAAAAAAATGAAAGATTTTTTAAGTATTGAAAGACCTGTTGAATTTAAACCTGTTGAAGTTATGAATCCTATGGAGAAAAAAGATTCTCCAGCGATAGAAGATGTTTGGTTTAAATTGAAAGGAGATTCTAGTCACTTAAGCTTGCCTCTAAAACAACAAATACTAACATATATTTCCGACTATAACATCTTAAATGCTGCATTAAAACCAAATGCAAGTAAGGCAAATTTTGAGAATACGCAAATGGCAAGTTTAGATCATTCTATGTGGTTTTCTCGTGATTTTGATTTTAACGATTGGATGTTATTTTCTGCCGTATCTCCAAGTACCTCAGGAGCAAGAGGCTTGGCTATGGGAAATATTTTTACTAGAAAAGGAAAACTTGTTGCTACAGTAGCACAAGAAGGATTAATGAGACCAAAAAACAAATAATTTATGAGTGCCTATACGTATGTTTTAAGTGTAAACGGATTACTTTTCTTAGTAAGTCTAGTGTTTTATTTTTTTCCTCCTAAAAAGATTAATGGTCTTTATGGATATCGAACACATAGAACAATGCAAAATAAAGAAGCGTGGGATTTAGCAAACAATCTTTTCAATAATACATTACTTAAGTATTCTGGAATAAGTTTCCTTGCAGCGTTAGTACTTGCCTATTTAAACCCTAGTTTAATGCAATCTTGGTTTCCAATGGGCTTCTTATTCTTTACTCTAATTGTTTGTATTATAACTACAGAAAAAGCGCTCAACGAAATCTATGATAAAGACGGAAATAAAAAATCTAAAAAGTAGTAATTAAAGAGAATGAAAAGTTTCTCCCTGGAGCAGAAATTCCAGACGCAAACTCTCTATAGTGCTGATCGAATAGATTGCTAATTCTTCCTTGAAGTTTCCAGTTTTCGTTAAAAGTATAACTACTATTTAATCCAACAGTAATCCAGCTAGGTGATCCAAAATAAATATCAACATCTTCTGTAGCAGTAGCGTCTACAATTGGAGTTAAATCGTGATTGTCAATTCCTTCAGTAAAGTTAAAGTCTGTAATATCTTTTCGACTATTAAAACGGAAACTAGTTCCTAGCTGTAATTTTTCTCCTTCATAGTTGAAATCAAACTGTCCGAACAAAGGTGGAATAGATGATAATGGCTCATTACTATCGTATGTTCTTCCCTTGGTATAGGTTATAAACCCTGAAGTGTTTATTTTATCAGATATTTTACCTTGATAACTTGTTGTATACCCAAAAATATAGGCTGTCCCTCTATTTTGATTCGCAACAATATTTCCTACTTCTCCATCAAATAAAATAGTAGAGTTACCATTTAAAGTAAAATCATCTCTAATAATGTAGCTTTCTAACAACGTATAATAGGTGTTAAAACCAATTCTAAATTTTCGATTGTTAAAATATTTTTGAACTCCAATTTCAACATTGTATGCAAACTCTGGATCTACAGCAATGTTAGGAACTGTAACATTACCACTCTTTTCACGAACTCTACCAACATCATCAATGTTTGGAGATCTAAACCCTGAAGAGACAACACTGTTTAATTGCCAGTTTTTATTCGGTCTGTACACATAACCTACCGTTGTTGTAAAAGCAGAATTGTTCAAACTAATATTCGTTTCCGGCAATGTGATAAATGTTTGATCGACCCAAGTTGCTTTTAAGTTTGTTCTAGTAAAACGTATCCCAGTATTCAATGTTGATTTACTGTTTAAGTCTTGTCTATACCCAACATACAATGCAGAACTCATATAGCTACTTCCTCCATCTGGATAACGTGATTGTACATTAAAGTCATTTGAAAATCCTAGAACCTCATTACCTGAAACATTCAATGTTCGACCAAAAGAATTTGAATTTACGTCATTATGTGAAAACTCAAAACCATAGTTAAGGTCTCTTGTTTTATCTTCGGTTAAAGCAGCTGTAAAATCTCCATTTATACTAAAAATATCTACCTCCTCTTCTCTGTAAGAACGATCTAAACTCCCAAATTTTCGTTGTATTCTCGATTCTTCAACATTTTGATATGCCAATGTGAATACTCCTTTATCTATCCATCCATTTTCTGGATTTATGGATAATTGAGGTGAGATTAAGAGTCTCTTCTGTGGACCATAATACCATTCTGCAAACTTCAGCGTTCCTCCAGACTTTTCATCCAATCGATCAAATCTTGGAATGTCTGAAGAAATTGAATATTGAAAATTCACTTTTAAATCTGTTTTTGCAGACAAGGGAACAAAAAATTTCTGTAATAAATCTGTTTGGTCAAACCCCGTATTTCTTTGAACGTTAGGGTCTGAATTTGTCGTAGCAGTCGCAGAGAAATGATCATCTATGTTTTCGGAGTATTCAAATACTTTCCCCCAGTCGCTAAAACCATGGGAACGATTTTTCCCCATTTTTAAATCACCAAAATTACTATAGGACATACTCGTGAAAGAGGCCCATTTTTTAGTTCCAATTTCTACTGAGGCATTGGTTGTTATTTCGTTATTTATAGAAGAGAATCGATTAAACACACTCGTATTCACTGACATTTTTTCAGAGAGCTTTGGAGTTTTAGTATAGTAGTGGATAACACCACCTAAAGCATCCGATCCATAAACTACAGAGGAAGGTCCAAATATAATTTCAGTTCTATCTAATTGGTTAGGTGAGACTGTTATCGAACTCTGTAAATGCCCTTTTCTATAAATTGCATTATTCATTCTTACACCATCTACAACCAAAAGTACCCTATTAGACTCCATTCCTCTAATAACTGGGCTACCTCCTCCAAACTGTGATTTTTGAACTTTAATTCCTGGAATAGCAGCTAATAAATCTGCAGATGTTTGTGGTGATAATTCCTGAATTTTTTTAGCGCTGATAACGGCTACTTGCTCGGCAATTCTATTTGTTTTTGCATTTGCTTTAAAAACAGACAATACAACCTCATCTAATTGTTCTGACCCTCTCGTTAAATAAAGTGTGTAATTTTTCTTTTTTAGGTTTGATTTTTTTATACGAATAACTGCATAAGAAATATGTGAGAAAATAAGTTCCTCTTCATCTTTGATAGCACTAATGTCTACGGTACCATTTTCATCTGTAGAAAAGGTAAATGTTTGGTTTTCATTAAAAACATTTACGTTATTAATTGGTTTTCCTGTCTCCTTATCTAACACCTTTACTTCCTGAGCAAAGGATGAAAATGTAATTAAAAAAAGTATAAAATATCCTATCGTCTTCATCTACTAAATACAGCCTCTAAAACAGCCAAAGATTTGGGTTTTTTAAATCCCCCCAAATGTAATTCAAAATATCGAATTAACACTTGTAATACACTTTGTCTTTCATTCTTAGAAAAACTTATATCTACCATATCAAAATGTATGCCTAATAGCTTCTTAAATTGAATTAATTCTGCTCCTTTTATCACTTCTTTTTCATTCAATTGATTGGTAAATAACCCTTCTCTTAAGTGAAACCCGTTTAATTCTGATTCTGAGGTATCTGGGTAAAAACCTAAAAACTTCGTAAGGTTTAGTAAGAACAATAAATGAAAATTGGAAATCTTGTCATGCGAATCTAACCAAATAAATGATTTCTCTAAATATTCATATAGTAAAGTATTAGGCTCCTCTTCCTGAATTGCATTCGACATAATTTCAGCTAAAAACATGGCCATCGATTGCTTTAGAATCATTGTATGGATTGATTGATATACATGAATTACATGAGCTTCTCTTATGCTGTGTAAATTCCTTTTTTCTTGATGACTTACTACAATAGACAATTGAGTAAGAGGTTGAAAATAAGCCGCCTTTAACTTCCCTTTTTTTGATTTTAAGACTCCTTTAATTAAATAGGATCTTAATCCAGCTTCTTTGGTATATATCTTCGCTATTAAGCTAGAGTCACTATATTTAATAGCGCTAATTACAATTGCTTTTGTAGAGAGTAAAGCCACTAATTGATAATTGCTATTTTGGTTGTTGATGTTTCTGAAGCATCTTCATTAGAGAGAAGTACAATATAAATTCCTGAAGCAACTTTTTTGCCTGCAAGGTTTGTTTTATCCCATACTACCTTTCCTCCTTGTAATTCTTGTCCCTCTACAACATTCGTTTCATGCACAAGGTTTCCAGCTACATCTAAAATCTTAACGTTAGTTCCTTTTGGCAAATTGGTTCCATTACGGCCATCGATTGTAACTGTTGAATGAAAACTCCTAGCTGGATTTGGATAAGCATAAACTTCTCCTAAAACATCTCCAAATGGAGACACATTACTATTGTAAGCGACGATTCCTTTATCTGTCGCAAAATAGACTTTTCCTGTCTCTTCATCTACAGCGATTTTTGTAATGCTATTTGACGGAAGCGGCGAGTTCTCTGAACTAAAATTAGCCAATGTTGTTTGTCCATTTGGGTTAGTATATACAACACCTCCATCGTTTGTGCCAAACCACTTATTGTTTGCGCCATCTACAACGATAGTATTCACAGTTTGATCTCCTAATAGTCTTCTGGCGATTCCATCATCTAAAATAATAATAGGCTGAGCATCTACAACATCTGCATCAAAAACACCTGCCGCATTGTTAAAAACTACCAATCCAGAAATAGTTCCAATCCAAATTCTATTGTCATTGTCTACAGCCACACTCTCTACTCTTGAGTTTGGCAAACTCCCTTGCGTTGTTTGCGTCGTTAGCGCTTTTAATCTTGATCCGTTTTCATTAAACGCAATAATTCCATCACCTCTAGTTCCCATCCACACCGTATTGCTTCTATCAACAGCTACTTCTGTAAGACCAAAAGAATCCTGAATTTTTACAGAGCTAATATCGAATCCAGACCAAGCACCATTTGAAAACTTTTTTAATTCATTAGTTACTCCAATATTAGTAACCCATAAATTCCCTCGAGAATCGAAAGTAGTACCTCCAATTCGTATTGTGACTCTGCTTGCATCTAGAGGCTCGATATCTTCTAAAGGGCTATTTAAATGATTATAAAAATTAGCAACTGAGTTATCTTGAATTTCAAACAGTCCTCCAGTGTTAATAGTGTTCGTTAAATTGGTGTCTCCAAATCCACTTATAAAAGCTCTATTCGCATCATTTGGATCTATGGTTACATCAACTAAATCTGGAAAAGGGCTTGCATTTACATTCGGTTCAGTATACCAAATCTCTCCGTCAAAATGGCTATAGCCTAGCCTCCTTTGAATAGGAGCAAAAGTTGGAGAATAACCTCCATAGACAACCCATAGATGATTATTTTGAGCACTTAAAGAAAATACATCATTGGAAACAGGTCCTTCTGGGTGTATTTCTTCAAATGCAGTTGGATTTCCAAATGTAGAAAATAACACACCGTATTCCTTAGTCGATAAGTACAGTTCATTGTCTTCTGCAAAGGCGTTATTTAAATGATAATTAAAATCTGAACTTGCAGTTGTTTGCAATACTTGTACAATTCTAGTATCATAAACAAACGCAGTCTGGTCTAATGCAACCGTTAAATTTGTTGAAGACTCTTTCATTCCTTCAACAGTCCCAAAAAAATCTCTTATCAAAGCCAATCCATTATTTACTACTTCAAATAAACCCGTATTTAAAATAGTAAAAAGACGGTTATCAAAAACAGCAATGTTCTTATAAAGATTATTTCCTCCAGTGATTTGACTCCAATTATTAAAATCGATGAGATTTGGATTCGTTACGTCCGCATGGAAGATCCCAGCATCTGTTGCTGCATAAATTCGGTCATTAAAAACAGTAACTTCATTTACATTAACATCTGTGGAATTGTTTCCAATAAAGAAAGTATCTCCAAACTCTAAATTATTGATATCGTATTCTACTATTGCAAAAGAAGTAGATAAATATAAAGTCCCATTATGTTCATAAATATCATTAATTCTCTTTTCTCCAGACTGATTAAAACTAACAATATCCGCAGAAATGGTAATACTACCATCACTATCTACAACCTCAATTAAACCATTTTCATAACCAATAACTAGCCTGTTTGTTGCTGTACTAAAATGAATTGCTGTAGTGGTTTCTCCTGACAATCCTTGAACAGAAGATAATTTTTGAATTTCTTGACTGCTACTATCATATGTGAAAATAGCATTGTCAGATAGTGCATATATTATCGTTCCATCTTTCACTATATCCTTTACATTGTTGTATGAAAAAAAGTCTTCCCAAGAATCGCTAAAATCTATTTGAGCAGTCATTGAAAAAGACACAGAAAAAAAGAGAAGGAAAAGGATGTTTCTCATACAAGTAATATTGAAATCAAATATATTTATTTCTTGCAACAATAACGATAAATCCGCTACATTAGTGCACTAAATCATTATAAATGGGTGTAGAAATTGAACGAAAATTTTTAGTAGCAAATTCTGACTATCAAAAAATGAGTTTTCAAAAAAAATATATACAGCAAGGTTTTTTGAATTCAGATAAAAATAGAGTTGTTCGTGTACGAATTATTGATAAGAAAGGTTTTCTTACAATAAAAGGAATTACCAACTCAAGTGGAACTACTCGATTTGAATGGGAAAAAGAAATTTTAGTTGATGAAGCTAAGGAGCTTATGAAGCTTTGTGAAAAAGGAATCATTGAAAAATACCGATACTACCATAAAGTGGGAAATCATATTTTTGAGGTTGATGAGTTTTTAGGAGATAACAAAGGTTTAATTATTGCTGAAGTAGAATTAGAAAATGAAAATGAGAGTTTCGAAAAACCAAACTACCTTGGTGATGAAGTCTCTGGAGATGAAAAATATTTTAACTCAAACTTGAGTAAACATTCTTTTAAAAATTGGGCATAAAAAAACCTCGAACTGAAAGTTCGAGGAAATTTAATAAACCTACCCCCTAAAATAAGATTTATAATACCTAAACGTTAGAATAATAAAATTATTATCTCCCATTCAGGTACGCAAATATAAATCTTTTTTGCTGATTCACAAACGTTTCCCTAAGTTTTACAAACTATTGAATTAACATAGGTTTACTTTTATGTTTTATGAAGAAACCTTTGATAAAATTTAACAAAAATTTAAAGTTATTACCATTTTATTGCATTATACGTAATAAAAAATACATAAAAAATGACTCGCACTTCCTAAAATTACAAAAATGTGAAAGATTGCATGATTAAAAGGAAGTCTTTTAATGGAATAAAGAACCGCTCCTAAAGTGTAAAAAACACCTCCTAAAATTAAAAGCTTTAATCCCTCTGAAGAAAACCTTTCCATTAAAGGGCGAATCGCAAATACAATTTGCCATCCCATTAATACATACATAATTGTTGAAAGTTTATCAAACCTACCTGTATAGAACAATTTCAGAATAATTCCAACCAAAGCAAAAAACCAAGTCAATCCGAAAATAACCCATCCAATTGTTCCTTCAAGAACAATAATTGTAAATGGCGTGTATGTCCCTGCAATTAAAATATAAATTGCTGCATGGTCAAAAATATTGAGTTTTCTTCTCAATTTTGCTTCTTTTGCTGCATGGTAAAATGTAGAGGCAGCATATAGAATAATCATACTAATTCCATAGATAATTAAACTTGCTGGTTTCCAAAAACCACTAAAATCAGTAGATTTTATAATTAAATAAGGCAACCCAACAACGCTCAACAACAAACCGAAAGCATGAGTCAAAATATTTAATCGCTCTTCTTTCTCTGAATATCTATGAACTAACTCTTCCTTCATTTTTTTCGATTTGTATCTTTCATATACAACTCATCTGATGTTAATTCATTGTACAATATTTGAAAGTTTAATCTCTTAATTTAGGTAAACTTTCGAATGCTAGCACTTTTTTTCCTAAAAATTATTGAATTTTTGCTTGACGAAATCAAAACAAAGAGCTTTCTAAATTTTTAGAAAAATCAAAACACTCAATTTTAAGTTTTGAAGTTTTCATCTTTTCAAAGTCTTCCATGGCTATGTGACATATATAATTAGGATCAATCTTTAACTCTTTAACAAAAAACATTTTACCAGCTAACATCGTTTTAAAATTAACAATTTCAAACGATTTTAAAGAAATTGAAAGTCCTTCTCCATGAGCTTTGACCACTGCTTCCTTTTGTGTCCAGTACTTGTAAAAAGATTCCGTACGATTAGGAGAATGTTGGATTAAATTCCATTCTCCATCCGTCATCTGGTCTCTAAACTCCTCAACCTCCAAGGATCTAACCAACTCTATATCAATACCTAAATCTTGCTTATCACTAATCATACAAACAACAATACTTCCAGAATGAGATATATTAAATTTTACATCTTCATTCTTAAAGAATGGTTTATTATATTTCGTATATAATAAGTCAAAGTCATCTGAGTTTATTCCTAATCGCTGAAGCCCTACCTTTAACAAAATCCGCCCTAGCAATGAAGATTGACTATCTTGCCATCTTCTATAATTTCTTATTTTCTTTTGAAATTTCAAAGGAAAATCAAGTAGAAACTTATTAAGAATCAATTCATGATTTTGTTTCGATATGTAAGCATAGAGAACAATATCCATTTTAATAATAATTCTAACTCTATTATTTAAAGCAATTTAACTACCGACTTATGAGTCAGTAGTTAAATTATTATTAGTTATCTCTGAAACTGCTCCATATTCCATTTTTAGTAACCTTTTAGCTTCACCATAATATTTATCATCATGTGTAATCAAAATAAGGGTAAATCCTTTTTCACTTAGATAAGGTATAATTTCTCTATAAAATTTTTGCCTAAAAATTGGATCTTGGTCTGCAGCCCATTCATCTAAAACTAGTAAAGGTTTTTTCTCTAATATAGAGTTAATAAGTGCTAACCTCTTTCTTTGTCCTGTTGATAAATCAGTAGTTGAAAATTTCTTGTTTTCAATATCAACTGATACCTTATCACTCAATTCAAATAGCTCCATGTATTCTTCTACTTCTTTAGGATCTAGTTTATCAATTCCATAAAATTCAGAAAAAAGGAAAAAATCACTAAATACTGGCGAAAACATTTGCTTATAGCTAGAAATAGAATCAAAGTCTAAATGTTCTCCGTCTATTAATATCTCTCCTGAATTAGGTCGATAAACATTTAACATTGTATTTAACCATGTAGTTTTTCCGCTACCATTACCTCCAAATAGAAAAATAATATCTCCTTTGTTAATCTTTAGATTATAAGGGCCTACAGAAAATAAGTTTTCACCATAAGAAAACGAATAATTATTGAATTCAATTGTATTAAAATCCTTTATAGGTTCTTTTTCCTCTTCAATAGGATCTTTTTTAACATTATCTTCTAGTTCCTGCTTTAAACTCATTAACCTATTTAAGGATATTACGGTTTTATTTATAACAGGTACTAAAGCTGTTACCATTGCAACCGGGCCTAAAAGGTAAAGAATAACAAAGACAAAACTGATTGACACACTTATTGATTGATCTAGTAAGGAGTTTGAAAAATATAATATGAACATAATCAAAAGATAAAAAAGGATTCGACCAGTAATCTCTGTATTTAGATATCCTGTATATCCTTTTATATCATTGTCTTTTGCTTTATCAACAACAATACTGATTTTATTACTAATTTTTCTACCTATAACAGGATTAACCATAATCTCTTTAATTCCATTTATAATAGAATTAAAATTTAACATGAATTCCTGTTCCAAACTTCTTGAATTATTAAGGAACCTGTCGCTAGTTTTAATTCTAGCCAAATAAAGAATAGATCCCATACTGATAACCAAAATGCTAATTAAAGATAATTGCCACGATAAAATGAACATATAAATAAAACAAGCTATGATTAAAATAATTGAAGAAACAAGTTCTATTAACATCAGTGAACCATTAACTATACTACTAACATCTGATGTTAAAGAAGAGTATATTTCATCTCTTTTTTTCTTAACCATATGTTGAGGAGCTTTTAGAATGTCTTTAACAATATTTTTCCTAATGTTCCAGTGAAGTTCTTGAGATAGCTTTATAATCATACCTGCCAATATTCGTTTCGACAAGAAAAAAGCAATCAAAATACCTACAAAATAAGTTAAATAACTATTTTCCAAAGGTTTGTCATCAATTAATTCACGTATCATATTGTTAACTAATGTTATGAAAAAGAACCCCGAAAGCCCTGACATTATTGATAAAATTGCGCCTGAAAATATTTTTGCTCTAGATACTTGAGTTAGCTCTATAATTTTTTTTAACATGATATTTATTATTAATACGTTTATTTATAAATCTATTTTTATTTACTCTTTACGAAAAACTGAATGTTAGAGGTTTACGTGATTTTTTATTTTTTCAACAAAGGGTTTCTCCATTACCGTAAAGTGGTTATATGTTGTTTTATTGAAAGTAATAGATGAAAAGTACTTTTTTAAGTCATCAAGTGAAACGCTATCGTTCTCTTCTGCTTTATAGTAAATCGTTTCAGTATTTATTTTTTGATTTAAAGTGTACTTCATATTTGTCCGTTTTAATGATCTAATTTTATTTACCTCAATAAATAATTCTTCTATATTCATATTTTTTTGTTTTTTAGAAATTGGAATCAACCTCCTAAGTTGTTTTGGTAATTTTTTAAGAATATCTTCTGATATTTTATTGTTTGTTTTTATTTTCTGTATTGTTATTTCCCAGAGGCTTTTCACATCATGCATATTATTTTCTAATATAAAATCCAGGTTAGAAAGCGAGTTAATCACGTCTAATTCTGATTTTAAATCGAAATTTATTTCCTCTTCTCTTTCACCTAGATTAAAATAAGAGTCTACAATAATAAGCTTATCAATTTTTTCTCTCTGTTTTTCTAGCTGTGAAACTATTTCAGTAGCTAAAAGTCCTCCTAAACTCCATCCAATAAAATTGTATGGACCATTAGGCTGTATTTCCTTTATTTTACTAATATAATCTATAGCTAATTCTTCTACTGAAATTATAACAGGATGAAGATGATTTGATTTATATGTAATCCCATAACAATTATAGTCATCTATTACATCGATCAAATGTTTATAGCCATATACATCTCCACTACCATCGTGTAAAAAAAATAGTTTAGGAGAGTCTTCATTTACTCTTTTTAATCTTACTATTCCATCTACATTTAACTTGGCTTCATCCTTAAGGATTGGTTTGTGTTTACAAATTCCTTTTATTGTAGGATCTTGAAAGAAATCCATCATCGTTATATTTATTTCTAACTTTGAAATAATATTATACAATAATCGGGAAATTAATAATGAATTACCTCCTAAAGCAAAGAAATCATCCTTCACTCCTACACGTTCCAAGCCTAAAAGTTCCATCCAAATAGCTGCCAACTCTTGCTCTAATTCTGTCTCGGGTGCTACATATTCTGTCACACTATAATCCTCAAAACCTGGATCAGGTAAAATTTTCTTATCGATCTTACCACTGCTGGTCAACTTAAAGCCATCGACAATGACATAGATTCTAGGAATCATATACTCTGGAAGTACTGTCTTTAAACTTTCTTCTAAGAGTGTCTTATCTAATGATGTTAAGCCATCTATGTAAGCAACCAAGTGCTTACTATCTCCATGTTCTTTTACTAAGACCACACTCTGGTTAACTCCTTCTAGTGCTGATAAACAACTCTCAATCTCACCTAACTCAATACGATACC
>JAGDZS010000011.1:0-974 GCA_049115595.1 Flavobacteriaceae bacterium | reverse complement strand
GGAGATCAGTTTGGCTATTCTGTGGCTGTTAGTGCAGATGGTACTCGTATGATTGCTGGTGCACGAAATAGTGACAATGGAGGAACCGATTCAGGACATGCACGAGTCTATGAACTTACCAATGGTGTATGGACGCAATTAGGAGCTGATATTGATGGAAGCGCAGCAAGTGATCTTTGGGGAACTTCAGTAAGTATCAGCGATGATGGAACTCGTGTGGCTGTTGGATCTCCGTCTATAGCTAGCAATACTGGAGCAGTTGGAATCTATCAATACAATGGTAGTGCTTGGGTACAGGTAGGAAATAATATTGAAGGAGAGGTTTTAGGAGATTTATTAGGACAATCCATTAGTCTCAATGCTGATGGTACGCGTATTGCCATAGGAGCCTATGCAAATGATGGAAATGGAACTGATGCTGGTCATGTACGAGTTTATGGGGAATCAGGTGGTACATGGTCACAACTGGGAAGTGATATTGATGGTGAGGCTGCTGGAGATCTATCGGGTTATTCTGTGGGTCTTAATGATGCTGGAGATTACTTAATTGTGGGAGGTCTTAACAATGATGCCAATGGATCAAACTCTGGGCATGCAAGAATCTATAATTACAACGGAACGAGTTGGGTACAGATAGGAGCCGATATTGATGGTCGAACAACCAATGAACAATTTGGTTTTTCGGTAAGTATTAATGGCGATGGAACCATTGTAGCCATCGGAGCTCGAAGACATGGTTTAGCAGGAATCATACAAGTATATGAGTTTAGTGGAGGTACATGGAATCAATTAGGAAGCGATATTGAAGGAGAGACTGCTGGAGAATGGTTTGGCTATTCTGTATCAATTAGTGCAGATGGCACCTATCTGGTAGGAGGGGCTCGTAGAAATAACAGCGACTCTGGAAAAGCAAGAGTTTTTAAATACACCTCTGCTGGAGATTGGACACAAGTAGGTTCAGGTATTGTTGGAGA
>JAGDZS010000010.1:0-105771 GCA_049115595.1 Flavobacteriaceae bacterium | reverse complement strand
AGTGGGTAATTTTCAGTATGTTTTTTTGGAAAAAGAGGGAGAAGATTTTACTCCCTCTTTTCAGAACTTATCGAGATTTGTCCTTTGACTTGTCTTGGCTTTTATCTCGTACTTCTTGAAGTTCTTTAGCTTCCTGTTCCACTTCTTCTTCAACAAGTAATTCCAACTCTTTTATCCGTTTAGCTTCTTGCTCTAAACTTTTCCCTACCAATGCTCTTTCCTTTTGAGCTTTCATTTTCCCTTCTGAAAATGCTCTCAATAATTTCGGATTTTGACCATGACTTAGAATTTCTTCAATCAAGCCTCCAATCATTTGATTATCATAATCCACAATTAATCCATAACGATATCCGAGCTGAAATGATTTAATCTTAGCCGAAACACTATGTCTATCTATTCCTAACTTCTTTTCTATGAAAGCTTTTATCTTATTTTGTGTTTTCATAACTAGAAAGTTTTACGACTGTGTTTTTCAAGATAATCCAGAATTGAATCACGCTTATATAAAATGAGTTTCCTGCTAGGCTGTGAATATTCTATAAGTCCTTTGGAGCGCAGGTTAAAAAGAGAAGTGTCTGATTTTATTCCTAGAAGTTTTTTAGCTTCATCTGAATCAATCCAAACTTCTTTATGTTCCTTCCCGTGTAATTTTTCCATTTGAACAATTACTTTCTCTACTAACTCCCAGAGGTTATTTTCTGAAATCATGATTAGATTTTCTGTTTTCATAACTATAAGGTTTTAAATTGAACTTGATTCACATTGAATAATCGGAAGATTTCTGTGAAATATTCTTCAATAAAAGCTCCACCTTTTACTTCTCTTTCCATCTGAACTGGAAGTATAAACTGAACGTTTTTAACGCCTTTCAGCTCTTTTGGCAGGTTGTATAGCGTATGCAAAACCTTAATGTCCTTTCGGGCTGATTCGACAGCGATTTTAGCTGTTTTAAAAGGTTTAAGATCAAGCATACGAAGCTCTCGACTGCTTTCTACTCCGTCCGTGTAATAATACACATAGACATCACTGGATTGTACTTTAGAAATCGGTATGATTGAACTTACAATATTGGTAAATTTTGCCTGTGATTTGTACTCTTTAATGAAGCTCACAATACGCTTTGCCACAGATTTTCGCTTTCTCTTAATCTTGTTCTGATACAAGATTTTTTGCAACTTATCATCATTAGAGTCTTTGTATTCAGACTCTTTATAGATGAAAACTTTTGAATTACTCGTAGATGATGTTGCTCCGTTAATAAATTTAACCTCGAAAATAACAGTATTGCTATTCTTCGTATGCATCTTTACAACTTTAGTGAGGTGCTTATCTTGCTTTATAGAACTAGATGGCATAGATAAGCTCTTGTCTACGTTAATAAAAACTTTTGTTGGGTTCTGTGCTACCGCTTGTTTTAGGGATAACACGAACATTAATATGATTATGATAAATTTTTTCATTTTTCTATATTTTTTAAATTATTATTTGATGTTATAAGCGTTGTAAAAATCTTGCGTGTTAAGGCTACTTTCTTGCACTATGATAGTCTCCAATACGTGCTTTTTACTCAGATAAAAAACAAGCTCATGTCTTTGGTCATAAGCAGTAAGTAGCTTTTTTACTTCTTTTGAATAGAGTTCTTCTATTTCAGCAATACGTCTACGCTTTTTCTTGATACTCCTTTGAAGCTTATATGTTATGGTATAGACCTCGCCTAAAACCTTACCTAGAATGGTAAAGAAAAGAGTCAGAACAGACATAATTCCGACTACTGTGTACCCTATATAGATTGTCCATTTAGGAGGATTATCAAGCTTCTCTGAACGAATATCTATATTACTTTTTAAGGTATTTATTTCTTGCTGTAACTCGGCTATTTCTTCTATATCTTCATCTTTGTCCAATGAAATTAAATTTCCTTGTTTAATTGCTAATTGAATTTGTTCAGATTCTAAAAGTTTTTGATCGTTATGACGCTGAATATTGAAGTTAGAAAGAACACCAGCACTTATTAGTTGTAATACAAAGAGTAATACAAAAGCTCCAGTCATCCACCATTGTTCACGAACTGAACGTAACAGTCTCGAAAAATAATTGAATAAGTACCTACTAATACCCAATGCAATAACTAAAAGAATACTCGCAAATAAGTAGCTTTCTTCAATGGTATAGTTCAGGTTATTAAAAGCAACATTCTTTACAATAACCCCTTCACTTATCAAACCACAGATAATTGCTACTTTGATAAAAAGAATCAAAAACAAGCTTGTAAAAACTAAGATGTTTTTTTGCTTCGGCTCTTGCGCCTCGTTTCCTTTTTTTGCCTTAACCAATGACTTAACTTCTCCTCTTTTTAATTGACCTTGTGCAGTACTGGCTTCCTTTATAGTTAATCTATCTATATCATTGCCAATCTGATTTACAAGCTCTATCTCTTTTGGATTGCATCTAAAAGGAACGTGAGATTTATAACCAATCTGTACATTATCTTTTAATAATTCAGGTACTTTGCCTATTTCTGTGTTTTCAAACTCTAGTTTTGGAACAAACTCTTTTTCTTTGGAAACATTACGCATTTGTTCTCTCGTTTTGAGTTCAACTAAGTCATAGTATTTGTACTCATCCTTGTGAAGTTCTTTCTGTAAGCTTCTGTGATTTGAACGAAGTGAAGCAAGTTCTCCCTCCTTGTTAAAACAACCCTCATTCATAATCGACAGCTCTTTTTCCAAGTTAATAGTTCCAATCCTTTTTATAGAAGGCAAATCTGTGTTTTTCCTAAACCCTTTGGCACAAGAATAAGCTTCATTTAAAGCTATATTTAACCATGTTCTTAATATTAGATAAATTGTTTCTTTTTTCTTCTTAAAAGGGTTTATGTATTTAACTATATTTAGTAAAATCTTTAATTTGAATAAATTCATTTTATTTTCTCTTTTTAAAATCCCCGAAGGCTTTTTTGCCTTCAGAGGATTTCGTTAATCTTAATTTTTTTGATGACTTCTTTTTAAGTCATCCCGAAAGGTATTTTCTAATTACTCGGTCATATTTTTTCTCTGATTTTAAAACCATCGTTTGCAACCAATGATTGATGAGACATATCAGAATCTGAATTATTTTAACTTTTAAAAAGGGGCTGTTTCCCCGTAAAAGTCTACGACAAAGTAAAGGTGGATTTTCAAGGTTTTTGTTGTCGGTGTTGTCGCAAAACCCTGCTTTTTGTTGCCTTAAGTATTGCCTTAAAAAAGGAAGATTTTTTAGAAAAATTAACGGTAGTGATTTCTGTAATAGTCAGCAAGGTCGGTGGCTGGATGCCTCCTGTTATCATGTGGTCCATACACCTGAATCAGGTAATGATTTTCTGAAATTAATTTTTCGTAATTTTTTTTTTGCATATTCATCAGAGACAACAAGAGAAGGGTAAAATCGTAGTGCATTTTCTTCTCCGACATCATCTACAAGCTGTTCAATTTCCTTCTGAATAGTACTTCCTACTTGCAGGACAATCCTATTTTTGAGGTCAACAAACTTTTGTCTACCTCCAAACCCATAGCGTTCTGGGTATTTAGCCCCAAACATTGTTTTTTTCCACTCTACCATTTGGTTTATTCTTCTTCTGATACTTTCTACTCCATCATCTCCTATAAGCTCATAAGCTTCAACAGTTGGACAAGGCATACCATCATACAGAAACTCACCCGTCAAAGGGTCAGGCACATAGATTAAATTGTTATCTTGGGGGTTATTTTCCATCATGCTTATTTTAACATGATTTACAACTAAAATCAATACAATATTTTGTTAGAAAAAGAACATATAGAACGCCTACGCCAATTATTAAAAAAAAGTAACCTAATATCTTACTCCAAAATCTATCAATATGTTGATGTCTTAAGTGCTAATTTGAAAGACTATGTACAGGAGGTTTTAAAAGAAAAACCAAACTATAAGTATCATAAAGGCAATATAGAAAAGTATCTTAAAAAGGATTTTGGAAAGTACTTTATCAACAGTACAAAAGAGTATCCTTTTTTTCCACACCCAAAGACAAGTGTAATTTCAAAGTTTATAAATACACCTAATAAAGACACAGAGTTAAAAAACCTATTCTCGATTTATTTTGGGTATGCAGGATGGGAAGGTTTTAAAGAAAATAAGACTATTGCTGATGTTTTTAATATCAATGAAGAAGATGAGAGAGTATGTTTTTCTGAAATGATTATTTATGTTAAAGATAAAAAATCAATCGAAACAAAGATTGCTGAAATTAGACCTAGTTTGGATACTTTAAAGGTTCTTAATGAGATAGATTCAACAAAAAAAGGTGTTGCCGACAACAAAAAATCAATTAGTAAAAATAATCAAACGACTATTGAAATAGAAGAAAGAAGTGCTACTGAATTAGATAATCGAAATAAAAAAGATTCAAGTGTAAATCAGATAGATAAGAAGGAAGAAAAAAGCAAAACAAATAAAGTTAATTATGGAGATGTATTTAAAAATGAAAACTCTAAGCTAAAGATCTCTACCGTATATGTAGAAGGAGGAATATTCATTATGGGTAAAAAATCTTGGAATTCCAGCTACAAACTGCATGAAGTCGAATTAGATAGTTTTCGAATCTCAAAATATACAATTACCAATAGCCAATTTACTGTATTTTTAAATGAATATAAAAACACTACGGGTTACTCTCTATTTAAAAAATCCTATTTGGAGAGTTCTATTGATATAATAAATGGTAGATATTATACAAAAAAAAGAATGGAAGACTTCCCTGTAATTGGCGTAACTTGGTATGGTGCAGAAGCCTTTGCTAACTGGGCTGGAGGTAGACTACCAACAGAATCTGAATGGGAATATTCAGCTAGAGGAGGAAATAAAAGTAAAGGGTATAAATTTAGTGGGAGTGATAATTTTAAAGTGGTTGCTAACTGTTCAACTAAATGGAGTTATATTATTGGTACAGAATCTCTAATGGCAGATGAAGTAGGAAAAAAACAGCCTAATGAATTAGGAATCTATGATATGTCTGGAAATGTTTCTGAATGGTGTTCTGATTGGTATGATTTTGATTATTATGAGAAATTATACAAAAGTGGCAAAATTAGTAAAAACCCAAAAGGCCCAAAAAATGGAAAAAGAAAAGTCATAAGAGGAGGTTCATTTAGAAGTGCTCCTGATTTTTGTACTGTATATTCAAGAAGTGATTTAAAACCTCAAATACCTCCTGTCGAGATATTTTTTGTTGGTTTTAGGGTCGTTTTTGATATTTAAAAGGCTATTTGTTTTACATGAAACATTAAAAAAGCCTTTCAGTTTTCTGAAACCCTTGTCTTTGTTAGTAGCGGGAGCTGGACTCGAACCAGCAACCTTCGGGTTATGAGCCCTAAATGATTAACTTTCTTCTCCCCATTTTTAGGGATAACAAAATTTCACTTTTTTAGGGGATAATAAAAGTCATGTTTATGAGTTAAATTTGTTTAACATCATAAGCTATGAATGTCAACATCTTCAATATCCTAATAATTAGTGGAGTAATCCATGGAGTTATTTTTAGTGCAATAATTTTATTCAGTAAAAAATATAAATCAAAGTCAAATATGTATTTGGCTCTTGTTGTATTATTTTTATCACTTAATAATCTATACTATTGGTTTATTGATACCCTTTTATCTTTAAGAATAGAGTGTTATGAATGTTATTATGTACCTTTCAAACTACTAGTTTTGCCTTTTTTCTTATATTTTACAATTTCGTTCTTAGATATTAAAGTAAAATATAAATACCTAGCTCTAGTTTTTGCTCCTTTTATTCTGTTTTTTTCGTTCAAAGTAATTTCTCTCTTTATGGAAGACTTTGAGACCTCTTCCTACAAAATAATTGATACACCTCTGTATTATTTCGAAGAATATTTTTCTGCCATTTACTCTATATCTATTATTTTAGCTTGCTATATCCTCATTAAAAATTACGACAAAAAAACTCAGTACTATAATTCTAAAAAACCTTCAATAAACACTAAATGGCTCAAACAACTTTTATTTCTAGGAGTGTTTGCTTGCTTAATTTGGCTTATGGTCGTTTTATATAACCAGGCTCACAATTTTGGGCTTTATGCTAATTACAATAGATATTTCTTGTTGCTATCAACTTCTTTTATCGTCTATTGGATAGGTTACTTGGGTGTTTACCATAAAGGGGTTTTTCGACAAAGAGTTATAATACGGAAATCCATAAAAGTAGATTATAATTTAAGAAAGCTTAGTAATTCAAAAATAACAGAAATCAAAAGAGTTATTGCTGAAGAAAAGTTATTTTTAAATCCTAGGATAAATTTAGAAGTTATTGCTAAAGAATTTGACTTAAACATGAATTATCTATCATCATTGTTTAATGAAAATTCTGAGATCTCATTTTCTTCATTTTTGAATAGTTTGAGGATTGAGTATTCAAAGAAATTACTTTTGAATAACAATTACAGCTCATACACAGTAGTTTCAATAGGATTAGAATCTGGATTTAATTCAAAATCCGCTTTTTATACTGCTTTTAGAAAAGAGGTTGCTATGACTCCCTCAGAGTTTAGGAAAATAAATTTGTCCTAATTTTTAGGAATCATAATATTACGGACAAAATTAAATTTGCGTGTTTTTATTTTAGCCAAAGAAATTAATTTTTATAATAAATGAAAACAATGAAAAAACGTAATTTATCTAGGCAACTTTACCTTGTCTTATTTTTATCATTTTTTCTTCAAAATTGCGAAGAAAAGGAATTAGTCGGAGAAGAGTTCTCAATTTTCAAAACAGTATCTATTGAAAATGCTAAGAGAGTAATGGAAGACAAGACGTCAAAGTCTACAAGATCTGAATCTATAGAGATTATTCCTGATTGGTCTACCGTTTCACAAGATGCTTTATCTTTTTCTGATGACGCTCTTTTAACCAATGTTGAAGCAATAGTAACCTCAATCTCAAACAACGATTATTCAACAAAGCTACTCTTTCTTGAAATAGACGGAAGTTTACTTAATATTATAGAAACTAGTAAAATAACTGAAACTTTTTCTGATGGAAAAATTAAAGATGCTAAAGTGTTTTATCATTCAATCTCCGGAAATTATTTGAAAGGTTTCAAGATAAGTAATGGTCTTATTACTCACGAATTAGTGGCTAACAACGGTATCAGTAGTAAAACTGAAGGGGATGATTGTGATGAAGATTTAGATGATTCTTCTACTTTTTGTGATAATACTTTGGCTGAAATTGTCATATCAACTCCAGTAGATGAAACTCCTAGATATGTAGTCATTAATTATTATGATTTTACGGATGGCTCTAATTCAGGAGGCAGTACTGGGGGAGGAAATGATAGCTCTGAGAATGCACCGCCTTTTGTAGACTCTCCTGATGACCCTATTGAAAACATGGAAGAGTATTTAGATTGTTTTGACAGCACTCAAGGAGCCAAAGTTACCATCTATGCAGAACAACCTGATCCTGAAAATCCTAATAGGGATATATGGATGGGAGATGTAGGACATTCTTTTATTTCTATTGAACAAAACGGTCATATTGTAACTTTTGGATTTTACCCTGCAAGTGGAATCGGGTTACTTAGTAATACAACGGGGACTATGGGTAACGATCAAAACCATAATTATCATGTGAGTGCTAGCATTAATATTTCTGCTAGTATTTTAAACACTTTGCTAAACCATAGCATTAGTTTTTCGAACTCAGACTATAATTTACAGAATATTAATTGCACTAGCTTTGCAATATCATCAGCGAATATTATTGGTTTGAATATTCCTCTATCTGAATGCATTGGCAACTATGGCATTGGACTATCAGGAGCTTCTCCAGCAAGGTTAGGAGAATATATGAGGGATATGGATTTGCCAAATGGAAGTACTAGAAATACAGATGGAGGAGACTCTCCTTCTAATAATGGATGTTAATAACAATTTTAAATATAATAAACCATGAGTAAAAAAATTTTAATACTAAAAACTATATCTCTTATTGCTTTATTAGTGATTACTTTTTCTGGTCAAACATTTTCTGTCACTTACGGTATGGGGATTTTGTTCACAATAACAGAGAGGGTTTCTGAATTAGATTTTTCTTCTGACTTTTTTTTAAACTTGTTATGTATTATTGGAATTGTTTTAATCTTTTTTAGAAAAAAAGCTTTTATTTTAACGGGTTATGTTTTTGCAACAGTTCCTTTAATATTCTATATAGTGTATGCAACTTTTAGTAAATTAGACTATACATTTTGGATTCCTCTTTTAGGATTCTTGATATTATCAACATATGTAATCTTTTTAGAATTTCAAAAAGATAAATAACAGAATTTATTTTAACACTCATGACAACCTTTGGTTAGGGTAGTGTATGAGTGTTTTTTATTTAAAGGACTTTCAAGAAATTGAAAAAAATTATGATGTTTAGTAGTTGGCAACTGGGCTCGAACCTGTAATCTTTGATTATGGGACTAATGATTCATAAATTTCAAAACACACATTTGTTGTACCTATGTTGTACCTGAAATAAAAAAGCCGACTTGTGAAAGTCGGCTTTCCCTTTGTGTACTCGAGGTGGGAATCGAACCCACACTCCCGAAAGAACTGGATTTTGAATCCAGCGCGTCTACCAATTCCGCCACTCGAGCATTGTCAAAAATAGTTGAGTCTCTTTCTATAAGTGGTCTCAGAGGCTATTTTATAAATGGTCTGCAAATTTATAAAATATTTTTAGTTTAAAACAGTAAATTAAAGTTTAAAACTCGTGAAATAATTTTATTTTTGTTGCTACACAATAACACAACTAAAAACAACTAAATGTCATCAAATCAATTATCTCCCAAGCTATTTGCATGTTCTCAAAGTACAGAATTAGCCGAAAAAATAGCAAAACATTATGGAGCAGAACTAGGTAAAGTAAAAACTACACATTTTAGTGATGGTGAATTTCAACCTGCTTTTGAAGAGTCGGTAAGAGGTAGAAGAGTATTTATTATCGGATCTACATTTCCAACATCAGATAACTTAATGGAAATGCTATTGATGCTAGATGCTGCAAAAAGAGCATCGGCGAGACATATTACTGCAGTGATGCCTTATTTTGGATGGGCACGTCAAGACAGAAAAGATCAACCTAGAGTTGCTATTGGGGCTAAATTGGTTGCAAATCTTTTACAAGCAGCTGGAGCAACAAGAATTATGACGATGGATTTACATGCCGATCAAATTCAAGGGTTTTTCGAAAAACCTGTAGATCATTTGTTCGCTTCTACCATTTTTATGTCGTACATCAACGACTTAAAATTAGATAATTTAACGATTGCTTCACCAGATATGGGAGGTTCAAAAAGAGCATACGCTTATTCAAAATACTTAATGTCTGACGTAGTGATCTGTTATAAGCAACGTAAAAAAGCAAATGTAATTGGTCATATGGAGCTCATTGGAGAGGTGAAAGGTAAGAATGTAATCTTAGTAGATGATATGATTGACACCGGAGGAACACTGGCAAGAGCAGCTGATTTAATGATGGAAAGAGGGGCCTTAAGTGTACGTGCTATCTGTACGCATCCAATACTTTCTGGAGGTGCTTATGAGAAGATTCAGAACTCAAAATTAACCGAGTTAATTGTCTCAGATACAATTCCTTTAAAGAAGGAAATTTCTAAAATTAAAGTTGTATCTTGCGCGCCCTTATTCGCTGATGTAATGGACAAAGTTCAGAGCAATACATCGATAAGTGATCAATTTTTAATGTAAACAAAAAATAAGTAAAAAGTAATGAAATCAATTACGATCAACGGATCTAAAAGAGAAAGCGTGGGCAAGGTATCTACCAAAGCCTTACGTAATGCTGGAAAGGTACCTTGCGTGTTATACGGAGGAGATAAACCTGTTCATTTTTCAGCTGAAGAAAAAGCGTTCAAGAACTTGGTATACACTCCAAATGTATATACTGCTGCGATTGAACTTGACGGAGAGAAGTATGGAGCAATCTTACAAGACATCCAATTTCACCCAGTAACAGATAGAATCTTACACGTAGATTTCTATCAGTTATTTGATGATAAAGAAGTAACAATGAATATCCCTGTAAGATTAACAGGAACTTCTCCAGGAGTTTTAAATGGAGGTTCTTTACGTTTTACAAACCGTAAGTTAAAAATTAAAGCAGTTCCTGCTAATTTACCTGACTACGTAGAAGCAGATATTTCTGGATTGAAAATCGGAAATAAATTATTTATTACTGAGTTACTTAACGACGAGTATACATTCATGCACCCAGATAATACAGTAGTTGTTCAAGTTAGAACTTCTCGTAATGCTGTTGAGGATGAAGTAGAAGAAGGAGTTGAAGAAGCTGCAGAAGAAGGAGCAACACCAGAAGCTGCTGCTGCAGAATAAATACAGAATAGTATTCAATAAAATAGAAAGCGCTACAATCTTGTAGCGCTTTTTTATTTTGCTATTTTTACGAGATGAATATCCTTAGATTCTTTTCAAAGAAACAAAAAGAAAGTAAAGAAGAACTCATGAGAAAATTTTTAATTGTCGGACTTGGAAATATTGGAGAAAAGTATGCGAACACTCGACATAATATTGGTTTTCAAATTGTAGATGAATTGGCAAAAGACCATGATGCAGAATTTGAAACAGATAAGCTAGGAGATGTTACTAATTTTCGATTCAAAGGAAAGACGTTCTTTCTATTGAAACCTAGTACCTATATGAATTTGAGTGGGAAATCTGTAAAGTATTGGATGACCAAAGAAAAAATTCAAATAGAGAATGTGTTAATTGTTACGGATGATGTAAATATCGACTTTGGTGCCATCAGAATTAAAACCAAAGGAAGTGCAGGCGGACATAACGGTCTAAAAGACATCCAAGAGAAACTAAACACGCAAAAGTATACACGCTTTCGATTTGGTGTCGGAGGTAATTACCCGAAAGGGCGTCAAGTTGATTTCGTATTAGGAGAATGGAATAAAGAAGAAACAAGCCAGTTGATTGAACGCATTCCTATGTCTACAAAAGCCATCATATCATTTGGAACCGATGGCGTGAATCATACCATGAATAACTTTAATGGGAAGTAATTGTAAGATTGAACTCCAAATGTCTTATTAACCTATGAAGGAAGAAGAGTTATATTTCAAGTTATTAAAGGTCTTTATCGAATATTATAGGAAAACTATGAAGGACTTGGAGGAGCATCCTGAGTTTGAATTAGGACAAAATAATCATCACCTATTAACAGATGAAGCTAAAAAAGTTAGTAGAATATCAGATTTTATGAGTCGTTTGTCTGGACTTATTTCTGATATTGATAAAGTAATTGTTTTTGTCCGTCGTTTTCCTAGCAAAACTTATTATGAGTCAAACGATATGAATCAATTAGATTTTATTAAGTATCATTTTGAGGTTTTTATCCATAAAATCCATACTATCTTAGAAGTAAAAAAGTTATTGATTAATGATTTCTATGAATTAGGATTTGAAAATGAAAACTGTAGTTGGAATAATTTAAAGAAACATAAAAAAATAAAAACTTCTGAAGTAAAAAAAATTGTTGAGAATTATCATGAAACTTTTAAGCATTTAATTGAGTTAAGGCATATAAATACGCATAGAGGTATATTTAATGACAAGAAAAATAATGATTTAAACAATGATTTATTTATTTATAAAGGATTTGAGAAATTTGGACTTGATATTGGAGATGATTTTAGAAAAATACGCCCCAAATTTATAGTGGATTATCAGATAAAGGAGTACCGTAAAGAAAGATTAAAATATATCAAAGAAGGTAGAGAAATAGCAAATAATTATATTAATCAGATTCTAACAATAATTTTAGCAGAGTTTTTTGAGAAAAAACTAAATAAAGATTGAATATTTTTCAACTATTAATACATCAGATTAATTATCCGAAGCATGCCACTCAGCAAAAGAAGTTTCGGTTTCTTGAAGTTTGATAGAAAATAAGTTAATGTTTTCTGGAAGCCTTTTCTTAATCTTTGCAGCAAAATCAATTACCATCATTTCACTTGAAGGTTGATAATCTACCAATAAAACATGGTGCCCTCTTTTTTTGAGTTCTTCTCCCAATTCTAAGTGAGGAGTGTTTTTATTAAAAACAGTTGCATGATCAAAGATGTCAACAATCTCTTCTTTTACAATTTTTTTCAAATCACCAAAATCAATCACCATTCCATACTTTACATTGGATTGATCATCAATAGGTGTTCCTATTACGGTAACAGAAAGTTTGTAGCTGTGTCCATGAATATTCTTACATTTCCCATCATAACCGTATAGAGCATGACCTGTTTCAAAATTAAACTGTTTGGTAATTCGTATTGCTGACATAGAAAATATTTTGGCAAAATTAACTCTTTTCAACAAGGGGTAAAAACTTTCTTCTGAATTTCACTAGCAAAGGAATTCCTCTTGCTGCGATCCATAAAATAAATGTGTACCAGACACCTCGAAGTCTTAAGTCTAGATGATCAAAAAGAAGTAATGAAGGAATAAAGACGATGAAAGTTGCAAAAATCAATAGGTTTCTTAAAAAAGCAGTGAATCCCATGCCTTTAAACATTCCATCATAAATAAAAGTAATTGAACATAAAGGTTGTATGATTAAGATAATCCAAAAAACTTCATAAAAACGATCTAGTACAGCTTGATCTTTAATGAAAATTTCTCCAATAGAATTGTAAAATAGAAATCCAACACTGGCAAGGAAAACACCCGTTAGCAACCCATATTTAATTAATCTATTCCCTAGTTTTAAAAGAGTATCGTATTCTTTGGCACCTAACAATCGTCCAGATAAAATATTACCAGCGCTAGAGTATCCATCAATAAAGAAAGCACCAAAAAGCCATAATTGAATTCCGATTCCATAGGCAGCCAATGCATCTGCACCATAACTCGTGGCTGTATATACTGCAAAGATTAACGCAGTATTTAAGGATGCAGCCCTTAAGAATAGATCGAAAACCATTTTGATTAACCTTGGAATCTCTTTATTAAAAGGGAAAACGATTTTGAGGCTAATAGAAGTTTTCTTAAGCAAAAGATAGATAGCTGCAATTGCCATCACTATTTGAGAAGTTACACTAGCATAAGCAGCTCCTTTAATATTCATGGCAGGAATAAAACCTTCAATTCCATAGACAAGAATCCAATCTAAAATAATATTTAGACCAGCCCCCATCAAAGCTACAATCATTGGGTAATACGTATTTTGAAGGCCTCTAAAAGTTCCAAAAACAGCAAAAACAAATAAGGTAAAAGGCAGTCCAAAGATTCTTATTTCATAATAATCAACAGCATACGTTAATATGGTGTTTTTTGCTCCATACATCTTAAAAATGTATTCGGCAAAGGGATATGTCAATGCGATGATAAGTATGCTAATACTCACAACAATTAAAACGGCTTGAGCAGGAAGTGTCTTTACTTCATCCAATTTTTTAGCTCCTAAATATTGCGAAATGATAGAGGAAACAACACTCCTTATTTGAGCAAAAACCCATGTTAACATGGATAAAAAGGAACCAACAATAGCGACAGCTCCTAAACTTTCTTTTGCATTAAAGTCAATATTTCCAATAATAGCAGTATCGGTTATCGAAATAAGAGGCTCTGCTATTCCGGCAATAAGAGCTGGGATTGCTATAGTGTTAATTCGCTTAAAACTAATGTCTGTTTTCAATGAGAAAAGTATTCACTGACAAAGTTACAATATGAAGTCGGATCTAAAAGATAGATATTTTAAAAAATGTACCTTTGTCACAAAATTATCAGCGAGGATCGCTCATCAAAATTTAAGAGTTATGAATCACATTTTAGTTCCTATTGGTTCCACAGAAAATGCTTCCAACACACTTCAGTATGCAATTGATTTTGCCAAAGAAGTAAACGCAAAAGTATTTGTTTTCAGAGCGTATAAGGTACTCTCTAAAGCAGGAACAATTATAAACATAGATGATATTGTTGCTAGAGAAACCAACTTGTACATTCAAGCAATGATTAATTCTGTTGATACAAAAGGGATTGATGTAAAGATGATAGCTGCTAAAGGTGGAACAATTGAGAGCATCAATGCAGTTCAAAAAGAACTTGGAATTGATTTAATTGTTGTTGGGCCAAGAAGTAATTCTATTAAAGAAGAAGTATTTTTAGGAAACACTTCAGGTAGTATTGTGAAACAAACAGAAATACCAGTTTTAATAGTTCCAGAGCAATACAAGTTCAAGCTTTTTAAAATAGCATTGACTGCTTTTAAATCTGGAAAATTAAATAGGGAAGGTTTACTAAAACCTTTGAATGATATCATTACAGTTTTTAATACCAAGGTGAACTTATTATTGGTAAAAACACCAGATTATAAGGAAGAAGATTTGATTTTAGACCCAGCATTAAAAGCAATTCAAAACACTCTGAAGACTTCAGAAAATGTGACGACTTTCCAAGGGGTGTTGGAGCATTTTCAATCGAACAATCCAGATCTTTTATGTGTATTTAGACGAAAAAGAGGGTTTTTCAAGAAGCTTTGGGAAAAAAATACTGTTTTGAAATCTGAATTTCACTGTACAATTCCATTATTAATACTTAGCGGAGAGCAATAAATATAACTGGGGCATTAGCTCAGCTGGCTAGAGCGCTACGCTGGCAGCGTAGAGGTCATCGGTTCGACTCCGATATGCTCCACTTTTAGTAATATTAATAAGGCAATTCTAAGGGCTCTTTAAAGGATGCTTCAGGGTCGTATATTTCTATTAAAAGCTCTTTTATTTGGGCTATAAAACTTTCTAATCTATCTTGAGTGATTTGATAATCAGTATTTCTATAATTGGTAGAAAAATTCACATTTAAGAATCCGCTCTTTAAATTTTTAAAAGAAATAATTCCAGCCTCTAAAGAAGTATTCTCACTTAGAGCATTATTCTCATTATACAAATAAGCATATAACAGAATTTGAATTGCTTTGCTATGTTTAAAGTCGATAATCTCTTCAATATTAGGTACTTTCAAGTTCAAGGCGTTTACCATTCCTGTTTTATAATCGATGATTCTAAGAGTGCCATCTAATTCATCAATTCGATCTACGATTCCTTTGATTTTAATAGGGAAATCAATTCCAGGAACAGAAATGGTAGTTTCTAAATTTAATTCAGTGGCTAGAATTTTTAGTTGCTTACCTTCTTTTACTAATTTCTTTTCTAAGAGTAAAAAACGCTCTACATATCGATTCGCTACTTCAAAAATCAATCGGTTTCTTCCCCTAGAAATATCACCATTCTTAAAATGCTTTTCAAAATATTTTTGAACCAATGCTTTTGCTTTTTTAAGCATTGCATCAAGAATTTCTATTGTTAGTGTTTGGTTAATATAGGAAGAGTACAACTCGTCTAAAGTATCATGAACTACAGTACCCATAGTGTTAGCAGCAACAGTCTCTTCTACGGTGTCTAATTCTTTTATCCCCAATATTTTTTGATTGTAAAAAGCAATTGGGTTGTATAAATAATTTGTGATAGTTGATGGAGAAATTCCTTTTTCAGCTAATATTTTTAGCTTTTCGAGAACTTGCTCATTTTTATCTATTTCCTTCAAACTTTTCCCATCGGTAACTACTTTTGGACTAATAAACTTTGAGATAAGCCCTTCTCGCATTAATTCTAATTGAGATATAAACCGACTCTTCTCGCCATTTCCGAAGGAATCATTTTCAGTATTGTACAATAGATACACATTTTTGGCTCGTTGAAGTAGGCGGAAAAAGTGGTAAGAATAAATGGCGTCTTTTTCTCTATATGTTGGCAATCCAAAGTCAATTTTCACATCAAAAGGAATGAATGAGCTCTGCGTACTATTAGAAGGAATTATACCTTCATTCACAGATGTAATGATAATGTTTTCAAAATCTAAAACACGTGTTTCTAGCATTCCCATCAATTGAAGACCACTTAAAGGCTCGCCTTGAAAAGATAACTTTTCATTGGTAATTACTCTCTTGTAAAACTGAAATAGAGTTTTTACACTCTTAAAATATTGATGAGTACTATTTAGGTTTTTTAATTGAGTGAAAGCATTGTGAAATCTGAAAATATATTCTTTTTCTAAAACAGACATTGTACCTCTAACTTGCTCTATAAAATGAAGTATTCTGTTGATGAAATCTTCGATAGATTGTAGCGGTTTAAAAATAGCAATGAATATAGGAGCTATTTCTTCTATTGATTTTACATAAGACTCGAGAGTTTCAAAACTGATAAAAGAGCGATTCTCTTTTGAAATTTGATCATGAATTTTAAATACAAACTGATCATTATGGGTATTGATTAATTGAGAAACGATTGGGTTTTTGAAAAAACGAATGACATCTTTATAATAAAATTCATTTGTCTCTTGTTTTTGAAGTTTGTCTTGAGTGATAAATAATTGAAAAATAGAGGTAATAAAATGAGATGCTGGGACATCCTGAAGAGGGTACCCCATTGTAATATTAATTGATTGAACTTCTTTTGGAATAGAGTTTAATGCTACCGAAAGTAGTGATTCGTCTCCTAAAACTAAGGCAGTACTTTGATGGTTCTCTAATTTCTCTAAAATCTCTCCTGCATACTTTAATTGAGAAATGTTTTTTGCTGCTCCTATGACTTCAATGTTTTTCTTTTTAGAAAAATGAGTTCCTATTAATTTGACAGGATGTTTTTCGTAATACGTCCATTGGGTTGCATACTTGCGAATAAAACTTCCAGCAGAATGATTGCTCTCGTATAAGACAGTATCAATATCCCAATAAATGGAAGTGTTTCCATGATTTAAGAATTCTTGAAACAAAAATTCTTCCGCTTTGTTCAAAGCATTAAAACCGATGAAAAAGAACTTTTTTTGAACGTGTTTGTTTAAAAATGTAGAGATTTTTTTTGAAGCTTCTCGATATAACAATCCTTGATACCCTACTTTTTCAGCAACCAGAAATCGATATAAATGGGAATAATATTTGCCCAGTCGCTCCATAAAAAAGAAGTGATCTTTGATGAGGTCAGTTTCTTTAAATTCTCCTCGTACAGACCATTTTTTCATTCTCTGAATATCTCTCAAATAATTAAAAATATCTTCTGTATTAATGAGATACTGGTCTACCTCATTAAAATCTTGTAGTGCAACAAAGGCCCAAGATGCAAAATTTTCGAACGTGTCGGGATGTTCTTCTACTTCAGAATAGATTTTATAAAAATGAAACAGGAGCTGAATGGTATCGATGTTTCTTAACCCTGAGATTTGAGAAATGAATTGCTCTATATTATAGATTTCAGGCAAGAAACCAGCATTCATCTTTTCTTTAAAAGTGTTTTTCAGAAAAACACCTGCTCTTTGAGAAGCTAATACGAAGACACAATCCTCAAAAGAAACATGTGTCTTTAAAATATCATCTAATGTTTCGGAAATAAATGTTTGCATCAATAAAGATTACTTTCTTATAACAATGTACAAAATTGTACTGCTAATTTTATAATATTGTTTAAAAATTAATCAGATGCAAAACGAACTTAAAGTAGCCGCAGTTCAAGCAAATTTAACTTGGGAAAATCCGCAGGAGAATTTGAACTCATTTAAGCGTAAGATTCAGCAATTGGAATCGGATATAGACTTAGTTGTTTTGCCAGAAATGTTTTCTACTGGATTTACAATGAAACCCGTTGTTGTTGCTGAAACTATGGAAGAGAAGACTGTACAATGGATGATAGATTTAGCAACATCAAGAAATATTGCTATTGTAGGAAGTGTTGTTATTAAAGAGTCTGGAAATTTTCACAATAGGGCGATTTTTGTGCATCCTACAGGAAAAATAGAGACCTATGATAAAAGGCATTCATTTAGTTTGGCTGGTGAAGACGAAGCGTATACTTCAGGCATTGAAAAGCTGGTTGTTGATTATAAGGGCTGGAAAATTTGCCCTTTAATTTGCTACGATTTAAGATTTCCAGTTTGGTCTAGGTACAACAATGATTATGACGCACTCTTATATATGGCAAATTGGCCGAAGCCTAGAATTTTAGCATGGGATTCTTTGTTAAGAGCTAGAGCCATAGAGAATATTACTTATTGCATTGGAGTAAATCGAGTAGGGGAAGATGCAAATGGCTATGAATATATTGGTCATACTTCAGGGTTTGATTATTTGGGCGAAAAAATAGCAGACACAAAGGAGGGGGAAGAAGACATTTGCTATGTTACTTTCGATAAATCTAAACTCGATGAAACAAGGAAAAAATTAAATTTCCTAAATGATAGAGATCGATTTGAAGTGATTAATTGATGTGTTCTTTAATCGTTGCTTCCATATCGATGAAAACTTTTGCTAAGTCAGCATCTTTCAAATGTATAGGCTGATGTGTTTCAACAGTAATTTTATTAAACATCCCTAAAGGGAATTTCCCGTACTTATAGACTTTCCAAGAATTGTTAATAGATATTGGAATAATATGAGCTTCAGGATTGTGCTTTATAAGCATTTTTAAGCCGTTGGTAGAGAATTTTTTAGGCTTACCATTTCTGCTTCTGGTTCCTTCTGGAAAAATAACAGCAGACCATTTGTTAGCATAAATTCTTTTCCCAAAATCTGATAACTCTTTTAAGGCTTGTTTTGGGTCTTTCCTGTTAATCAATGCACCACCACCATATTTAAGATTAAAAGAAACACTAGGAATTCCTTTTCCTAATTCTATTTTTGAAACAAATTTAGGATGGTGTTTTCTTAAGCTCCAGATCATAGGCGGAATGTCAAAAAGACTTTGATGATTGGCAACAAAAAGAACTGTTGAATTTTCTGGGATCGGAAAATGTTTTATAAACTGAACCCGATTACCAACTAAGAGAAGTGATTTTGTTAAAAACCAATTCATGAGATCAACAGATTTCTTGTGAGGTGTGTAACCAAGTTTTAAACAAATCCATTGTATAGGATGGAATAGTAATAAAATCAATAGAAATACAACTCCAAAAACTAAAGAAAAGAAATAGCTAATAACTTTCATTATAGAATAAAAAAACCTGAGCAATGCTCAGGGTGTGATAAGTTTAAAATGAAAGCCATTGATTCCAAGGAATTCTTACAAGAATTAAAACCAGTGCAATTCCGTAAAAAATAACGAAGGTTTTAAATTTAGCTGCATCTTCTGTTTTCTTTTTGTGTTTAGACCATCCAATGGTAATCAACACAATCGCTAAAATCATTAATATTGGATGCTCAACAGCTAGTAATCTAGCTTCACTATTTCCCATTACATCACTACTGCTGGCTTTTAAGGCTTTGTAATACGGACTCATAAAATACCAAGCTAAACCAATTAATAGTTGAATGTGAGCAAAAATAAGTGTAAATAGTCCAATACGCAGATCCTTCTCTGTGAAACTTCTTTTTTTAGAGAGCCCAAGAATTGCATTAATTACAGCAACTATTAAAATAACTACTACTAAGTAAGCCCAATAAGAATGAATAGTTTTCATCATGATTTCTATAATTTTTTAAGTCCTATAAAAGTACTAATTTTTAGTCATAAAAAAACCACCTCATTTGAGGTGGTTTTTAAATATTATAAAAACTTCTTAGAAGTTATATCTAACGCTAAAGTTCCAAGTAGTACCAAAACCAAAGAATGCTTTGTTTCTAGTGTTAATACCTTGTACAGTATCGTCTCCAGGATTAGCAAACGTATTTGTTAATGACTCACTAATATAAGATTGGTCAAATAAGTTGTTTACGTTTAATCTGAATTTTAAAGAGTTCTCTTCAGCAATTCTTAAACGGTAAGACATCCCTAAGTCAGATAAAGAATATCCAGGTAATCTTAAAGAACCTTGGTGATCTGGAGCATCAAAATCATCTGCATTAATTCTTGCATATAATCTGTCTACAAATCTTTGGCTATAGTCAATTTTGAAGTTATCAGTTACTTTAATGTCTACTCCTAATCTAGCAGTAAACTGAGCAGCATCTCCAACTTTTACACCATCTAAGTATAAGTCAAGTGTTCCAATTGCATTTTGATTTTGATCTAAAGCAACTCCAGAAACATTTCCTCCATATTCCCAGTTTCCAGTAGACATCATACCTACTAAACGAACATTATCAGTAACATCATATGTCATCTCTAACTCAGCTCCCATGTGGATTTGTTCTACACCTTGAATATCAGCACTTGCTTGTTCGAAAACACCCGGGCTTACTTCAATACCTCCACTTACAGAAATAAATCTATCTTTCCATTGAGTTCTATATAAGTTTACGTTAGCTCTGAAATTTTCAGATCTATATCCGTATCCTAATTCAAATCCAATTACTTTTTCATTTCTTGGATCTGGATTTACATTGTTTTGGAAGTTTAAGAAGATTGCATCAAAGAAAGGTTGTTTAGAGTAGTAACCAGTATTTGCAAAAACGTTGTGGTTTTCGTCAATATTCCAGTTAATTCCCCCTTTAATGTTTCCTCCTAGGATGTTTTCCCAGTCAGTTTCTCTTGCAGGATCTGAATCTAAGAAATTGAAGTAGTCAATTCTTTTAAACCCTTGTTGAGAAGCTCCAGCTTGAATAAAAGCAGAAATATCATCATTTTTATATTCTAACTGTCCGAATGCTCCAAACCAACGTACTAAACCATCATTATGGTAGTCAATTTTTTGCTCATCATCAGTACTTCTGAATACATTCCATAAGCTAGATAAATCAGAACTGTTTTCAGTAGTTAATACTTCACCAACTCTGTTAACGTCATCAGAAACTCTATATCCACTAGCTCCTAAAAGATTATCAATTCTTCTGTAGTGAATTCCTTTATATCTACGAATATCGATACCGAAATCTAAAGATAATTTATCGTTTAATTGCGTGTTGTAGTTAGATAATAAACCAACCCAGTTGTGAGAGTTAACAGAAGCTCTTCTAGTTAAACCATTATTACTTCTATCATTGATGTTTCCATCAGTTAAGTCTCTTTGGTATGTATTTCCGTCAGAGAAAACAACAGCTTGTCCTTGGTTATATCTTACGATATCATCCCATAAAACTTGTCCATTTCTAGAGTCTCTAAAGATAGAGTTAGATGCAAATCTGAAACCAGGAAGTCTTCCGATGTCTCCTGTTCCACCACCACGACCAAATGATACGTAAGCAGATGTTGTTAATGAAGAATCATCATTAATGTCCCAAGTCCAGTTTAAAGATGTAACAGGCTTGTGGTAGAAGTTCTTTCTCCAGTTAAACTCTTCACCATTTAAGTAACCATGGTTAAAGTTATACTTCTCACCATACTGTAAGTATTGTGCTAAAGTTGCAGTGTTAAAGAAACTAGTACTTCTTTGGTTATGCGTTTGTGGAGCTCCAGTTAACATAAATTGGAAGTTGTGATCTCCTTTATCCCATCCCAATCCGATGAAATAGTTGTATCCTTCAAACTCAGTGCCTTCAACATATCCATCACCAGCAGTTCTACTTACTAAGAAAGAAGCAGCAAAACCATTTTCATTTTTTCCAGTTGAATAAGAAACTAAATTTTTGAAGTATCCATCATTTCCAATAGAACTTAAAACAGATCCTCCTTGTTTCTTGTCAGTAGTTTTAGTAATAACGTTGATAGTTCCTCCAACAGAAGAAATAGCAAGTTTAGAAGAACCTAAACCTCTTTGTACTTGCATTGCAGTTGTTACGTCAGATAAACCAGCCCAGTTAGACCAGAATACTCTACCGTTCTCCATGTCGTTTACAGGAACACCATTAATTAATACAGCAATGTTTTCTTGAGAGAAACCACGAATATTAATTCTAGCATCTCCAAATCCACCACCAGATTTTGTTGCGTATACAGATGGTGTGTTGTTTAAAATCTCAGGAAATTCTTGAGACCCTAACTTCTCTTGAATTTCAGCAGCTTTAATAGTAGAAACTGCCACTGGAGTTTCTCTATCTTTTGCAACATCTATAAGACCTTTGATTACAACTTCATCTAAGATGTTCCCTTCAGCCAATCTGATGTTTCCTAAATCCCCTGCTTTAGTAAAAGCAACTTCTTTCGTTTCGAAACCTAAATAAGAAATAACAATAGTACCGCTACTCTCTGTAGAAGTAATTGTAAATTTTCCATCGAAATCAGTTTCAACTCCGTTTGTTGTACCTTTAATTACAACACTTGCACCAGGCAACCCTTCGTTGGTTTCGTCAACCACTTTACCTGAAATTTTTGTTTGTCCTATTACTGTAGCAACAGAAAAAAATAGCGCTACTAGTAAAAAGTTCTTAATGTTTTTCATTGTAGAATTTTGAGTTATTAATGTTCTGCAAAAGTCTTTCATTTTGCGAGGTGTAATGTTAACTTAATGTTAAGCTTTAACACTATTTTAACGAAAGTCAAGATAGGATTTTTTTGCCAAAAAACTGAATTTTAGGGCATTACATATTAACTGGTTATTAACAAAAGGTCAGTTAATAATTAAAGGAAAATTTTTAACGTTATTTTGCGTCGTTTAATCGCTTATTTGCCAACTCTTTTCCTAACTCTACACCAAATTGATCGTAGCTGAAAATATTCCAAATAACTCCTTGTACAAATATCTTATGTTCATACATAGAGATCATTTCTCCTAGAGAAGAAGGAGTTAGTTTTTTAAACAGAATAGCATTGCTTGGTCTGTTCCCTTCAAAAACTTTAAAAGGCATTAGTGTATTAATATTATCGACGTTTCCGGAAAACTTTAACTCCAAATGAACATCTTCTTTGCTTTTGCCAAAAGCAAGCGCATCCATTTGCGCAAAATAATTTGCCATTAATTTATTGTGATGGTCAGAAAGGCCATACAAAGATTCTTCATATCCAATAAAGTCAGAAGGAATTAGTTTAGTTCCTTGATGTACCAATTGCATAAACGCATGTTGCATATTGGTTCCTGTGCTACCCCAAACAATAGTACCTGTTTGGTAATCAACAGGGTTGCCATCTCTATCCACGCTTTTCCCATTACTTTCCATAATTGCTTGCTGTAAGTAAGGTGCTAGTTTGGTTAAATATTGTGTATAAGGAAGAATAGCTTCAGACTCTGCTTTGTAAAAATTGTTGTACCATATACTTAACAAAGCTAAAATAACGGGAATGTTCTCGTCAAATTCAGCATCTCTAAAATGCAAATCCATTTTTTCTGCTCCATCAAGTAATAATTTATAATTATTAAAACCAACAGCTAAACTAATAGAAAGACCAACAGCCGACCATAAAGAAAATCGACCTCCAACCCAGTTCCACATAGGAAAAACATTTTTAGGATCTATTCCAAACGCATCAATAGCTTCTAAATTGGTAGAAACTGCCACAAAATGCTTGGCAATATCAAATTGAGAAGCTGAGGATAAGAACCAATTTTTAATTGTATTTGCATTGGTAATGGTTTCCTGTGTTGTAAAGGTTTTGGAAACAATAATGAATAATGTTGTTTCAGGGTTTAATTTTTTTAAGACTTCTGAAACATGATCTCCATCGATGTTTGAAACAAAATGAGTAGTTAAATGATTTTTGTAGTACTGTAATCCTTCAACAATCATATCAGGACCTAAATCAGAACCTCCTATTCCAATGTTAACAACATCTGTAATTTTCTTTCCAGTATATCCTTTCCAATCTCCAGAAATAACCTTGTTTGAAAAAGCTCTAATTTTTCGCAGTGCTTTTTGAATCTCAGGTTTAATGTTTTTCCCCTCAATAGAAATAGGGTCTTCAGAATTACTTCTCAATGCAGTATGTAGTACCGCTCTTCCTTCAGTTACATTAATCACATCACCTGAAAAATATTTTTGAATGGCATCTTTTAAATCCAACTCATTTGCAAGTTCAACCAATAGATCAATAGTTTTTGAATTGATTCTATTTTTTGAAAAGTCAAGAGAGAGATCATTAAAATCAATCGAGAAATTACTTTTCCTATCAACATCGTCTTTGAAAGCCTTTTGCATTGAAAAAGAAGTCATTTCATTGAAATGCATTTCTAATTTTTTCCACGCATTTGTTTTTGTAGGATTGTTATTTTGTAAAGACATGTTTTGTTTAGATTAGTTTTGAGCAACTAATTGAATAGATTCCTCAGGAAGGAGTTCAATATTGTCAAGTTGTTTTTTCAAGGGAGCTATAAACTTCATGTATTTCGGTTTTAAGCTCTTTTTTAAAGGTTTTGCTGAAGGTAATTTTTGTTTAAAAGGATCTACTTGCCTTCCATGTTTCCAAAAACGATAACAAACATGAGGCCCGCTAGTATTACCTGTCATTCCTACTGTTCCTATAATATCACCTTGTTTTACATATTGACCTTTTCTTACTTTTCTCTTACGCATGTGAAGGTATTGAGTAGAATAAGTATTGTTATGTCTTATTTTTACATAATTACCATTACCTCCTCGTTTGGCAGACTCTATAACTGTTCCACTGGCAGTAGCCATAATTGGAGTTCCCACTTTTGCAGCAAAATCAGTTCCTTTGTGTGGCTTTATTCGACCATAATAAGCAATCTTTCTTCGTAAGTTATAGCGAGAAGAAACTCGGTATTGAAACTTAATTGGAGATCTCAAAAATTGACTTCGAAGCATATTCCCTTCATCATCATAATATTCAGGAATTCCTTTGATGGAATCAGGAATAAATCTGTAGGCATATAAATCTTTTTTATTGTGTGTGAAAAGAGCTGCTTTTACTTTTCCATACCCAATAAATGTTGTGTCGTCTATAAATTTCTCTTCATAAATTAATTTAAACTGATCTCCTCTTTGAAGCTTGTAAAAATCTAAAGTCCAAGCATAGATATCTGCAACGTCATACGTAAGATTTGGATTTAAATGCAGGCTGTCCATAGATTGAGACAACGAAGAATAAATTGTTCCTGCTATTTCTTTTTCAATAATTTTAATTGGTTTTCTGTATTTATAAGCGGTGATTGTAGAGTCTGAAAAATCGACAACGGTTGCAACAGATTTACTGTCTTTATAAATAAATACTTCTGCTTTTTCTGTAGAATCTTTTTTAGCAAGAATCAAATAAGGCTTTCCTGCTCTCACACGTCTTACATCAAAAGTATCTTTTATTTTAAGAGCTATTTTATTAATCTTAGGATAGAATACATGATGCCTGTCTAATATAATTCCGAAGCTTTCACCTCTCTTAATAGTATCTTTAATGACTTTGTAGTCATTAAGCTTATAGCCAAACTCATAAATATCTTTAGGAACAACCTTTTTTTTAACGACAGGAACGGTTTCTTTTTTTTCTTCTTTACCGCAGGCAAATACTAAAAATAGGCTAAGAAAAAGGAGGACTGATTTTTTCAAGAAAAATAATTTATTAGCTGTAAAAATACAATTTAATCAAATATGATTTTAAATGAATTTGCTAATCCTTTAAAAGCTTTTAATTCTGCTCGTAATGAACCTACAGCCAAAGATGCTTTAAATTTGATTGGAATCTTATTGTCATCAGCAGTTACCCAAATTGTAACACTTTCACTTTCTTTAAAAACTCGACCAGCTTGAACAATAGGGCGCATTTTAAGTGTCTTTATTTTACCAAACTTTGTTTTAATAATTTCAGTACCTAAAAACTTTAATTTAAAAGGAAATGTTTTTGCATCAAAAAACATGTCTAACTTTATTTCATCTCCCGCTTTAATCGTATCAATATTAATATTTCTAAGATAATAAAAGGAAGAGATCATATCCTGTACATTGTTAAAAGGAACTTCTTTTATTGTTTTGTGTTTATAATCTTCAATTGTTGCAGTGTCTTTCTCATAATTAAATCGAACATCTCTCTTAATTACATGCCCCCCTTCATAAACATCTCTTTTAAAGAGATAAGGTTTTGTATCTTCAACATCAAAATAAGATTCATAGGTGTCTCTTACTTTGAAGAACCATCCAATGAGTCCAGTAGTTTTCCCAAAGCCAGTGGCATGGAAAACTTTTTTACCATTTAATTGAGATTCTTTTAATGCTAAAGTTGCAGTACCTGCTTTTAGGAAGCCACTATAACTCATTTTGTATTCAAGCCATTCGCCAGATTTATAGGGCTTTTTGTTTGCTTCTTGTGCAATAAGCACCGAAGAAAAGAGAAGTAAGGAAAGTATTAAAAGAGTTCTTTTCATATGTGTCAAACTTATAAAAATTGTACGACAATCTTGGGTATAGAAAACAAAAAGGAAGCCATTTTTTAAAATGGCTTCCTTTTTTAACGATAATTTATCATTTTTTAAAACGTTCCCCAGTCTTTCAACTCTTGCTCATTCCATAAATATGGAAAGAAAATTCTACGTTGATACTTTGGATGCATATACTTTCTCCAATTGCTTCCGCCTGTTGCTTCTAGCTCTTCATCTCCACCACCAAGATACTTCCCAGCAGCATTGTAATGTGCCAATACCCACTTAACATTTACTGTATGATCATAATGGCGCATGGCTTCAATAAGTTGCTCATCTTTTTGTACGTGATCAGGGAGTTGTTTAAATTTTTTTGAAAGATTCGATTCGTTATAATCTTCCATAAAATCAATAAAATCTCCCATATACTTTTTGTCAAAAAGGGTAATTAGAATTGACTTTTCTCCTGTTTTATGATTTTTCCCAGCAGCCTGCCAATACAAATGGTCGTATGCATTTTTAAAAGAAGAATTTCGATCTATAGTATCTCTAAAACGAGCATCAATTAAATTGATGAGTTCTGTAGAAGCAAATTCAATCTTTCTATATTGAGCACTTTGAAAACCACTTGCAGGTGTCAAAGTATTTCTAAATTTTAGATACTGCTCACGTTCCATTCCGTCTGCCATTACAGTAAAAGAACTGGAAAGCATGTCGAAATAACGACTAATACGCATCAAATGCATTGAGAACTTTTCTGCGGTGATTTTATCAATTTTTGCAACTTGATCAATCTCCCACAGAATCATTTTAAACAACAATTCATTCACCTGATGGTACATGATAAATACCATTTCATCAGGTTGATTTGTTCTTGGGGTTTGCAACCCCAATAAGGCATCAGTTTGAATATAATCCCAGTAGGTTATTGGTGTACTCCAAAGCAATCCTTCTAACATAGAATCTAAAGGAACACCTAATTTTTGGTATTTCTCTTCTATCGCTTTTAATATATCGTCTTTACTCATTTTTAATTTTTATATAAACATTAATTCAATTTTTACTTCTTTCGGATGTGAAGTAAAAACCTATGAAAAAGGTGATTTAATGTTTCTATAATTTGTCATTAGAGTTAAAAAAAATTATAAAGTTCCTCTTTTAGCTTGTTCTCTTTCTATTGATTCAAACAAAGCTTTAAAGTTACCAGCACCAAAACCTCTTGCTCCCATTCTTTGAATAACTTCAAAGAACAAAGTAGGCCTGTCTTCTACAGGTTTGGTGAAAATTTGAAGTAAATACCCTTCTTCATCTGCATCGACTAAAATGGATAACTTTTGTAATTCAGCAATGTCTTCTTTCATGATATCCATGTGAACTCCCAAACGTCTTGGAATGTCATCATAATAAGCTTGTGGAGGTGGTGGTAAGAATTCAACACCTCTAGCTTTTAGCTGAGCAACAGTTCCAACAATGTCATCCGTTGTAACAGCAAGATGCTGTACACCTTCACCTTCATAAAAATCTAAATATTCTTCAATCTGTGATTTTTTTGCAGCTTTTGCAGGCTCGTTAATTGGAAACTTAATTCGACCGTTTCCATTACTCATCACCTTACTCATTAATGCAGAGTATTCAGTATGAATTTGTTTGTCATCAAATGATAAGAAGTTTACAAACCCCATAACATCTTCATACCACTTTACCCATTTGTTCATTTGATTCCAACCTACATTTCCAACCATGTGATCAATATATTTTAATCCAACAGAACTTGGATTGTAGTCTGATTCCCATTTTTGAAAACCTGGTAAAAATGACCCATTATAGTTTTTACGTTCTACAAACATATGAACGGTTTCACCATAGGTATAGATTCCAGCTCTTACTACCTCACCATGTTCGTCTTTTTCAACAACTGGCTCCATATAGGATTTTGCTCCTCGTTTGGTGGTTTCTTCATAGGCACTTCTAGCATCATCTACCCATAGTGCAATGACTTTTACTCCGTCACCATGTTTAACAATGTGATCATTTATAGGCGATTTACTGTTCAAAGGAGTTGTAAGTACCAATCGTATTTTATCTTGCTTCAACACATAGCTTACAGAATCTTTAGATCCTGTTTCTAATCCTTTGTAAGCGTAAGATTGAAATCCGAATGCTGTTTTGTAAAAGTGTGCTGATTGTTTTGCGTTACCCACATAGAATTCTACGTAATCGGTACCTAGTAATGGAAGAAAGTCTTTAGCTTCTTCAAATATTTTTTCTAAACCGTAGTTTACTGATTTTATTTCTTTTGACATGATATTTCTATTTTGTCATTCCTGCGAAAGCAGGAATCTGTTTTTGTTTTTTTGAATTTTGATTCTTTGGATTCCTATATTTTATAGGAATCATAATAACGTTCTTATAATTAATCAAGATCCAATTACCACATAGCTCTTAAATGTGCCGTGATATCTATTCTTTTTTCTAACATACTATTCCAACCAAGATTTATAATAATCTCCATCAGCAATTTTCATCGCTTCTTCGGTTACCTTTAAAGGTTTAAAAGTATCTACCATAACAGCTAACTCTTCGGTTACCGTTTCCCCAATACTTCTTTCTGTTGCACCTGGGTGTGGTCCATGAGGAATTCCTGCTGGATGCAATGAAATATGTCCAGCATCAATATCATTTCTGCTCATAAAATCACCATCAACATAATACAACACTTCATCAGAATCTATATTACTATGATTGTATGGAGCAGGAATTGAGTCTGGATGGTAATCATACAAGCGAGGTACAAAACTACAGACAACAAAAGCATCTGTTTCAAAAGTTTGGTGTACTGGCGGCGGTTGGTGAATTCTACCTGTAATCGGTTCAAAATCGTGAATAGAAAAGGCATATGGATAATTGTATCCGTCATAACCTACCACATCAAAAGGATGTGAAGCGTAGACCATTTCTATAATTTCGTCTTGTTTTTTTACTTTGATTAAAAAGTCTCCCTTTTCATTATGAGTTTCTAATTCTTGAGGTTGACGCAAATCTCGTTCACAAAATGGAGAATGTTCTAATAATTGACCGAACCAATTTCTATAGCGTTTTGGTGTATAGATAGGGCGGTAAGATTCCACGATAAACAATCTATTATCGTCTGTGTCAAAATCGATTTGATAAATGATTCCACGTGGAATTAATAAGTAATCACCATATTTAAAATCGAGATTTCCTAAATGTGTTCTTAATTTCCCTGTTCCACGATGAATAAATAGTAACTCATCAGCATCAGTGTTTTTATAGAAGTAGTCTCTCAACGAATCTTTTGGAGCTGACAAAATGATGTTGCAATCCGAATTGGTTAAGACTGTCTTTCTACTTTCTAAATAATCGTTGATTTGAGGAACTTGAAATCCTCTAAATCGATAGGATTGAATATTATTTCCTTTGGCAACTTTTGGAGCTACCGAGTATTGTTTTTTAATTTCTTTGACCATTGTTGGTCTGTGCTCATGATATGAGTTCGAAGACATTCCATCGAAACCAATGGTTCCAAACAGTTGTTCGTAATATAAACTTCCGTCTTCTTTTCTAAATTGTGTATGTCTTTTGGGTGGTATTTTCCCGAGTTTATGATAGAAAGGCATAAATATTAATGTAAAAATGAATTAATGACTAAATGTAGCAATATTCAAATTAGAAAATTGGCACATTGTTAAATTGCTCAATTGTTACATTAAGTACCTTATTCAGGATTCCTTTTGATAAGGTTTTTTAAAAAGATTAAGATCTCTAACCAATACATATTCAGGCGTTTTAAGAAATACGCTTTACAAATATAATTAAAAGAATGAATGATACTTAACTCTCAGGGGCTAATTCTACTTCCAAACCATCTAATTCAGGAGTAATACGAATTTGGCAGCCCAATCTGCTATTGTCCTCTACATAAAAAGCTTCAGCTAACATTAGATCTTCATCATCTGACATTTCAGGTAGTTCGTGATCAGAATTTACATAACACTGACAAGAAGCACACATTGCCATTCCGCCACAAACACCAATAGTTCCTTCTGGAGCGAGTTCATAAGAACGAACAACTTCCATTAAGTTCATCGCCATGTCTGTTGGCGCTTGAACTTCGTGAAGAACTCCGTCTCTATCCGTTATTTTAATTGTTACGTCTGTCATCTATATAAAAAAAGAAGTCTTTAAAAGTATAAATACTGGGGTAATCATTAACATGATTACAAAAAACAGAACGATAAACCGTGTAAAAAAGGAATGCTTTTTTAAAACCACAGGCTCATCATCTAAATCAATTGAAGAAATATACTTCTGGTAAATAGGTTCAGAAATTAAAATAATAATAAATGAAAGCGCTAGGATAAAAACAACCTCTAAACCAGACAAATTGTAAGCATCACTTAAAATCTGTGTAAATGAGGGATCGCCAAACGCTTTTAATGCAATCATTAGTTTATCTTTTTTACCACCGCTTTTGGTGCTTCTTTTTTGGTTCCGTCAAAACCTTCAACTCCACCAACAGTGGTATATTTCATTACATATTTTTTATCAGGGAAAATACGTTTGTAGGCACTCTGACACATTAATGTTGCTTCATGGAAACCACATAAAATTAACTTCAATTTCCCAGGATACGTATTTACATCACCAATCGCATAAATTCCAGGAATATTGGTTTGATAATCTAGTGCATTATTTACTTTGATGGCATTTTTTTCAATTTCCAATCCCCAATCGGCAATCGGCCCTAGTTTAGGTGATAACCCGAATAAAGGAATAAAGTGATCGACTTCTAAATGGATAGTTTCCTCTTTATTTTTAATAATAGAAACACCAGTAACATGATCGTCACCAAGAATTTCTTTTACTTCAGCAGGGGTAATTAAATTAATTTTTCCAGCGTCTTTTAGTTCTTGTACTTTATCTACAGAATCTAAAGCGCCTCTAAATTCATTTCTTCTATGAACCAAGGTTACTTCAGAAGCAACGTCTGCTAAAAAGATCGACCAATCTAATGCTGAATCTCCTCCACCAGCAATCACTACTTTTTTATCTCTGTAGATTTCTGGATCACGAATAATATATTCAACTCCCTTGTCCTCAAAATCAGCAATATTTGGAATGGGCGGTTTACGAGGTTCAAAACTTCCTAACCCACCTGCAATTGCAACAATAGGAGCATTGTGTTTTGTTCCTCTATTGGTAGTAACAACAAATGTGTCGTCTTCTAGTTTTTCAATAGTATCAGCCCGTTCACCTAAAGTAAAACCTGGCTCGAATGCTTTGATTTGTTCTAGTAATTTGTTTGTTAAATCTCCTGCTAAAATTTCTGGGTATGCAGGGATGTCATAAATTGGTTTTTTGGGATAAATCTCTGAACATTGACCTCCAGCTTGAGGTAATGCATCGATTAAATGGCATTTCAATTTTAATAAACCAGCTTCAAAAACTGTAAAAAGTCCAGTTGGACCCGCTCCAATGATTAAGATATCTGTTTTGATCATTTCTAACTAAAAATCAAGTAAAAGTAAGTGTTGAATTGTTTTTAAAAACTGATTTTTATCAGTTTTCAATATTAATGACTTCTTGTATTTGCGGAGCATATTTTTTTATCGTCGCTTCTACGCCATTTTTTAATGTCATCTGATTTACAGAACATCCAATACAAGCTCCTTCTAATTGAACCTTCACTACAGAATCATCAACAGATAAAAGCTTGATGTTTCCACCATCACTTTCTAAAAAAGGACGAATTTCGGCCAACGCTTTTTCTACATTCTTTACTGTTTCTTCTGCTGTCATAAACTTACTTTTTAACGGCGCTACAACCACTCATCGTTGTAATTCTTACAACTTCTGTAGGTGGTAAATTAGCATTTCTTTTTAGTAATTCAGAAACCATTTCTTTTGTGATATCAGAAAATGCTTTCTCCAAAGGCGTATTTTCTTGTAATGCTACTGGATGTCCAACATCTCCAGCTTCACGAATACTTTGTACCAATGGGATTTCTCCTAGAAATCTAGTTTTAATACCTTCAGCTAAATGTTTAGCTCCATCTTTTCCAAAGATATAATATTTATTGTCAGGCAATTCTTCTGGTGTGAAGTAAGCCATATTTTCTATAATTCCTAATACCGGAACCTGAATACTTTCTTGTTGAAACATAGCAACTCCTTTTTTAGCATCTGCCAATGCAATGTTCTGTGGAGTACTTACCACCATAGCACCATTAATAGGTAATGCCTGTACAATTGATAAATGAACGTCACCTGTTCCTGGAGGTAAATCAATCAATAAAAAGTCTAATTCTCCCCAGTCTGCATCAAAAATTAATTGGTTCAATGCTTTTGAAGCCATCGGCCCACGCCAAATAACAGCTTGATCTGGATTGGTGAAGAAACCAAGAGATAATAGTTTTACGCCATAGTTTTCAATAGGTTTCATTTTAGAACGACCGTCTACATTAACAGACAACGGTTTTTCTCTTTCTACATCAAACATCAAGTGCATTGAAGGACCATAAACATCGGCATCTAAAACACCTACTTTGAAGCCCATTTTTGATAAGGTAATTGCTGTATTAGCTGTAATAGTAGATTTTCCTACCCCTCCTTTTCCAGAAGCAACAGCAATAATATTTTGAATGTTTGGAATTTCCTTTCCCTTAATAAGGTTTGGATTTTCTGCCTGTTTTGGTTTTGGAGCAGTTTTTACATTCACTTTTACATCGATTTTTTGATCTACGTGTGTATGAATGGCTTTCATAATCTCTACTTCAACCTTCTTTTTGGCTTGTAATGTAGGATTGCTAATTTGTACATCAACAATTACTTCATCACCAAAGGCAACCACATTGGTTACATTGTTGTTTTCTACTAGACTTTTTCCTTCGCCAGGCGCAGTAATGGTTTCTAGTGCTTTGTATATATCTTGCTTTTTAAAAGCCATGTTTTATAAAATGTCAGGTCGAGCGCAGTCGAGACCTCAATTATTATTGTCTGATCTCTCGACTGCGCTCGAGAAGACAAATTTTTAATTAAAATTCATTCTAAATTGCAAAGATACTGCGAAAGCTTTAGATAGGAAAGCCAGTAGATTCCAAATATTGATGGAGTGATAAACAGAGTTTATACAAGTTCTTTCATAGGGTCCCAGAAAACTTTTTCTAAATCCTGAATCTGATTTTCGATTACTACAATGCCTTCACTCTCTAAGAGTTGTTGCATTAAGTTGGTTCCATCAAAATGATGCTTACCAGTGAGCAACCCTTTCTTATTTACAACGCGGTGAGCGTAAACATCTTCATACTTGCCAGAACTATTCATTGCCCAACCTACCATTCTCGCAGAACGAGCAGCTCCTAGATAAGTAGCAATAGCACCATAACTAGTAACTCTTCCAAATGGAATTTGACGAGCAACATCATAAACTCTTTCGAAAAAATTGTCGTTTTCTTTCATGGGTTGAAGATAGATAAAGTTTGTGACACCTCCGTAACCCTACTCAAGGAGAGAATAATTATGTATGTCCTCTTTGAGGGGACTATAAGGGTGTCAATAATTCAACTTAAACTTTATGTAAGTAATAGCTTTGTTGGTTTCAAGGTACTGTTTCTCGTAGAAAGTTTGAGTTTCAGTAACTTCTTCTGGAGACGATTTTAGCTTGTAAACATCATGACTGGCGTGTAACACTTCATGACCTTCACCATGTAATAGACCTAAAGTATATCCATGCATGAATTCGCTATCAGTTTTTAGATTCATAATACCATCTTCTTTTAAAATACGATGGTATTTTTTTAAGAATTCACTATTGGTCATTCTATGCTTGGTACGCTTGTACTTAATTTGAGGATCTGGAAACGTAATCCAAATTTCATCGACTTCATTTTCAGCAAAAATATAGTCTATTAACTCAATTTGAGTTCTAATGAAAGCAACATTGTTTAAACCGTCTTCTAAAGCTGTTTTAGCTCCTCGCCAAAAACGAGCTCCTTTAATATCAATACCAATAAAGTTTTTTTCTGGATTTTTTTCGGCCAAGGCAACAGTATATTCTCCTTTACCACACCCTAATTCTAAAACGATTGGATGATCGTTTTTAAAAAAAGAATGCCATTTGCCTTTATGAGCGAAGTTATTTAGGACTTCTTCTCTTGTTGGTTGAATGACATTTTCGAACGTTTCATTTTCTTTGAAACGTTTTAATTTGTTTTTGCTACCCAAAACGGTTTTGTTTAGGCTCTATCTTCAGTTCCTTCTTTGACGAATCTACGAGACTCTTTCATCCAGTACCAAAGCAATCCTAAAAGAATGAATAAAAAGATCCAATTAATAGCATTAGATCCCCACCAACCTAATCCTCCTAAGCGAAGATAATTAAGAGGGATAAATAAAATATCTGTGAATAATTCACCAATCCATTTGAAAATATTGAATGCTATCATATCTTGAGTATATTTACGTTGCAAAAATATAAAATCTAACAATGCTAGCCAATTTTTTTGGGAAATCTAATCCAGTAAATTTTCTACTCATTTTTCTTCTTTTCTTAGGGTTTTATACAACCATGTTTTTTTCTGCTAATTCGTTGGAGTCAATAAATACTAATTTGCTACTCGAGACCCTTTATTTTATAGGTCTTGCAGTACTTCTTTTCTTTTTTTTCAATTTCATTTTGGCAAAAAATAAGCTCACATTGTACAACTCTTATGGGTTTTTGTTTTTTGTCTTGTTATTTGGATTTTTCCCAAAGACAATGTTAGACAGGTATGAAATCTTATTGAATGTACTGCTATTGGTTTTTTTACGAAGAGTTTATAGCCTTCGAAGTTCAAAGGATGTTTTTAAAAAAATATTCGATAGTGGATTTTGGTTGGGGATTCTTTTTATTATAGAACCTTTTACAGTAGTCTTTGGAGCACTAATTTTTATAGCAACTTTTTTGTTTCAAACATTAAATTTAAGAACATTTCTTATTCCAATATTAGGATTTATTGCCCCTGTCTTCTGTTACTTTACTTACTGTTTTTGGTTTGATCAAGTAGATGAATTTCTAGCACTATTCTTGTTGTATACAGATTATGACTTTTCATTATATGGACAAGGAACGTTGTTTATTTCAATACTCTTTATAAGTATACTAACGGTTATTTCTATATTTTTCAAAACACCAAAAGTCTTTTTGATTAGTGGTAGTTACCGAAAATATTGGACATTAATTTTAGTCAATTTATTGATTGGGTTGTTAATGATTGTTTTCAGTAATAACCCAAATGGATCAGAATTTATGTACGCTTTTTTTCCAGTAGCAGTCATCTTAACGAATTGGGTGGAAGGAATAAAAAGAAAATTTTTGAAAGATGCCTTACTGGGAATATGTATCCTATTTCCAGTTGTATTACTTATAATTTAGCCCCAAACGATAAATCACCCGCATCTCCTAAACCTGGAACAATATATCCTTTGTCATTTAAAATAGGATCAACGTCTGCAATCCATAATTCGGTGTTCTCAGGAAAATGATTTTTGATAAAATCAATCCCTTCTTCAGCGGCAATAACACAAGCTATATGGATTTTTTTTGGAGTTCCGTATTTTTTAATTGCTTCATATACGCTCACTAAAGATTGACCTGTGGCTAACATGGGATCTGCCAAGATGAGTGTTTTTCCACCCAAAGAAGGAGAAGCAAAATATTCTACTTTAATTTCAAAATCTGCATCATTATTTGGATGAAATCTGTACGCAGAAATGAAAGCATTTTCAGCTGCATCAAAATAGTTCATGATTCCTTGATGAAGTGGAAGTCCAGCTCTTAAAATGGAGCAAATAACAAGATCTTTTTGCGGAATTTGAGATTCTTTTATGCCCAAAACCGTTGTAATTTTCTCTTGACTATAGGAAAGTTCTTTACTCAATTCATAAGCTAAAACTTCTCCAATTCGTTCGATATTTCTTCGGAATCGCATCGAGTCATCCTGAACCTTAATTGCTCTAATTTCTTGAATAAAAGTGTTTAAGACGGAGTTGTTTTTTAAGAGATGGTGAACAATCATTGGGCGATTTTCTGAATTTTTTAGTTGACTTTGAATAAAATTTGTACCTTTCAGCTATCCAAAAATAACCTTTTTCATCAATTTAAACATTGATGATATTGTTTTTAAACAATCAAAAGTTAAACAACCAAAACTACCAAGAGTCTTTTTAAGACTCTTTTTTTATGAATTTAAAACACTAAGAACTTTTGTTGCTACTTCTTCTGGGTCTATAGATTCCATTACCGTTTCATACCCTTCTATAACTTTGTTTCCATACACAGAACAAGGGATTTTTGGGTATTTCTCTAAATCGGGCAACATGCAATAATCAGGAGGTTGATTGTAAGGAGCGAAACCCGCAAAAGGATGCGTTACACCCCAAAGAGTGATGGTTTTTATCCCTTGCATTGCTGCTAGATGCGCATTTCCAGAATCCATAGAAATCATTAAATCCATAGACTGAATTAAATCCAACTCTTCTTTGAAAGATATTTTTCCAGCAATAGATACGGTATGATCATATTTCTCTTCTAGGGTTTTGAGAATTTGAATTTCATGTTCTCCTCCTCCAAAAAGAAAGATTTTCAATCCTTTTGATGAAAGTTTTTCAAGTACGACTTCCATTAAATGAAGTGGATATACTTTTCCTTGGAATGCAGCAAAAGGAGCAAGGCCCACCCATGTATGCTCTTTTTCACTAGTCAATTTTATGATGTTCTTAGAGAGAGGCTTCTTCTTGATGGGAATCGGATTGTAGATGTTAATTGTAAAACCGAGCGAACTAAAAACATCAGCATACCTTTGGTGCGATGTCTTTAACTGCTTGAACACTTTGTTTACAGTACTGGTTAATGCCTTTTTTTCTGCCCTTCCTTTGTCAATAAATCCGATAGGCTTTCCACTCAATTTAAAAAACGCCCTCACTACTTTAGAACGCAACACATTGTGTAAATCGGCAACATGCGTAATATTCTTCTTACTTAATTCTTTGTACAATCGATATAATCCTAGCATTCCTTTATGTTTTCCTTTTACTTCGGCAGCGTAAAAATGTACATTCGGAATGTTCTCAAAAAGAGGTTTTAGAAACGGTTTGGATAAGACTGTAACTTCACAATCAGGATGCTGATCAATTAAAGCTCTAATTACAGGAACTGTCATGGCAACGTCTCCCATTGCAGATAAACGAATAACTAAAATATGTGGTGTGTTTTGCACAAAAAAGCTTTAGTGGTAAAAGTAACCTTTTCTTTGAAAAGCAAAAAAGACCAACACCACTTTCCTTTTATTTAGACCGTATCTACAGCGAAAGAAAAATGTATCTTTGTGCCTTATTATAAAAAACAATCCATGATTCAATCCATGACTGGTTACGGGAAATCCGTATTACATCTATCTGATAAAAAAGTCACTATCGAAGTAAAGTCTTTGAACAGTAAGAACTTAGATTTAAATGTTCGTATGCCTTCTTACTATAGAGAGAAAGAATTGTCTGTAAGAAAAGAGTTGGCATCTAACTTGGTGCGAGGAAAAGTCGATTTTTCAATTTTTGTAGAAATGACTGCAGATGAAACTTCTACAGTGGTTAATAAAGGGGTTGTTGCACAATACATGCAACAATTAAGAAATGTAGCACAAACAGGTTCTTCAGATGATGTAGAATTTTTAAAGATGGCTATTAAAATGCCTGATGCTTTAAAAACTGAACGTGAAGAATTGGATGAAGAAGAGTGGAATCAAATCAATGTAAAAATTAAAGAAGCCATTGAAGAAATCATTCAATATAGAACGGATGAAGCTGCTTCTTTGGAAGATGATTTCAAATTACGAGTAGCTAACATTCAATTGTTTTTAGACGAAGTAAAGTCGTTGGATGATGATAGAATTGAACATGTAAAAGAACGTTTGCAAAAAGCCATTACTGATTTAAAAGTTGAAGTAGATGCAAATCGATTTGAACAAGAATTGATTTACTATTTAGAGAAGTTAGATATCAATGAGGAGAAAGTTCGTTTGGCAAATCATTTAAGTTATTTCTTAAAGGAGTTAGACACACCTCAATCTAATGGGAAAAAACTTGGATTCATTGTACAAGAAATGGGAAGAGAGATCAACACCATTGGATCTAAAGCTAATTTTGCACCAATGCAAAAAGCAGTAATTCAAATGAAGAACGAGTTAGAAAAAATTAAAGAACAAATATTAAACGTACTGTAAATGTCAGATTTTAAAGGAAAGTTATTTGTGTTTTCTGCTCCTTCAGGCTCTGGAAAAACAACGATTGTACGCCATTTACTAAAACAAGAAAGATTTAACCTTGAGTTTTCAATTTCTGCCACTAACAGGGCGCCTAGAGGGGAAGAAGTTGAAAGTGTAGATTACTATTATATAACCAAAGAAGAGTTTATACAAAAAGTTAAAAAAGAAGAATTCGTTGAATGGGAAGAAGTATATCCTGATAACTTTTATGGAACATTAAAAACTGAAGTGGAACGTATTTGGGCATCTGGGAAACATGTGATCTTTGATATTGATGTGGTTGGTGGTTTAAGAGTAAAGAAAAAATTCCCAGAAGAGACATTAGCTGTTTTTGTGAAGCCACCAGATATTAATGAGCTTATGAGAAGGCTAAAAAAGAGAGCTACAGAAAGCGAGGATAAGATTAAAATGCGAGTTGCAAAAGCTTACGTAGAAATGGCATTAGCACCTCAATTTGACACCATTATTTTGAATGATGACTTAGCAACTGCTTTGCAAGATGCCGAAGATTTAGTAGAAGATTTTCTTAAAAAATAACAAATGAAAGTTGGATTGTATTTTGGGACATTTAATCCTATTCATGTAGGGCATATCATCATCGCTAATCATCTAGTAGAGTATTCCGATTTAGATGAGGTGTGGATGGTAGTAACTCCTCACAGTCCACATAAAAAAAAGAGCTCATTGTTAGAAAATCACCATCGATATGAATTGGTGTATACTGCTTTAGAAGACTATGCAAAGTTAAAGCCTTCCGATATTGAGTTTAAATTATCACAACCAAATTATACAGTACATACCTTAGCTCATATTACCGAGAAATATCCAAAGCATGAATTCAGTTTAATCATGGGAGAGGATAATTTAAAGAGTTTTCATAAATGGAAAAATTATGAGACCATTTTGGAAAATCATGAAGTTTATGTATATCCAAGAGTGATTGAAGGGCAGATCAAAACAAACTTCGATAATCACCCCAAAGTCCATCGAGTAAACGCTCCTTTAATTCAGATCTCAGCAACTTTAATTAGAGATGGAATTAAAGAGAACAAAAATGTAGAACCCATGTTACCTCCCAAGGTATGGAAATACATTGATGAGATGAATTTTTACAGAAGATAAGGGCTCGTATAGAATACATTTGAGAGAAGAGAATTCCTAGTTCATTTTTATTGCATAATTTTAACACTCTATACAAAATCCCTCTATGAGGGTTTCGTTGTATATTTGTTGAACATAGATAAGAATCATTGGCTAAAGACAAAAAAAACAAGAGAAAGTTAAAACGAAAACTAACCGATAAGTATCGGATGGTTGTTTTGAATGAAAATACGTTTGAAGAACGTTTTGCATTAAAACTGTCGCGCTTAAATGTGTTTGTTTTTGGAGGGCTATTTTCCATTCTATTGATTGCCGGAACTATTGTATTGATTGCATTTACTCCTATCAAAGAATACATTCCTGGATATGCATCAACCAAATTAAAAAGAGATGTCAGAAACCTAACCTTAGAATCAGATACTCTAAAAAATAAATTAATCGTTTTAGAAAAATATTCCAAGGCTATTATGCCTATTCTAACAGGTGATATTGTTGGAGACGATCCAATAGACTCGATTCAGAACCTTGCTAAGAGGGTAGAGATTGATGAAAGTAAATTGAATGCTTCTCGACAAGATTCCATTTTTAGAGAGAAGATAGAAAGTAAAGATCGTTTTCCGCTTTCTGATGAATTACAAGACAAAGCAAACATTGTATTTTTTGCTCCAATTACGGGAAATATGACGCAGTCTTTTAATGCAGAGAACAAACACTTTGCCGTAGATATTGTTGCAAAAACAGGCACGCCTGTAAAAGCTGTCGCAGACGGAACTGTGATCTTTTCAGAATGGACAACTGAAACGGGCTATGTGATTATTGTAAAGCATGCGAGTAACTTTATTTCTGTGTATAAACACAATGGAACTTTATTAAAACAACAAGGAGATCTGGTACAATCTGGAGAAGCGATTGCTAGTGTTGGTTCCTCAGGAGAGTTAACAACTGGTCCACATTTACATTTTGAACTTTGGAGTGATGGCTATGCTGTAAATCCAATAAACTATATAGATTTTAAATAGATGAGTATTAAATCGGTATTTGCCATTCCATTTGCAAAACAAGTTAGAAAACGTGTTTACAAATGGGCATTACAACCTCATAAAACCCAAGAGAAAGTTTTCAAAAAATTAATTTCGCAAGCGAAAGACACTGCTTTTGGGAAAGACCATTCTTTTGATAAAATAAAAACGTACAAAGACTTTAAAGACAACGTTCCTGTAAATGATTATGAAGGGCTACGAACCTATGTAGATCGAATGGTTGCTGGTGAAGAAAATGTATTGTGGAAAGGGAAGCCAATCTATTATGCAAAGACCTCTGGAACCACTTCAGGAGCTAAATATATTCCAATCACCAAACAATCGATGCCTACACATATTAGGGCAGCAAGAAATGCTTTATTGATGTATGTCGCAGAAACCAAAGATGCTAGCTTTGTCAATGGAAAGATGATTTTTCTACAAGGAAGCCCAGTGCTGGAAGATAAGAATGGGGTGAAATTAGGAAGGTTAAGCGGAATTGCAGCGCATTACGTTCCTCAGTATTTATTAAAAAACAGATTGCCTAGTTGGGAAACCAATTGTATTGAAGATTGGGATACTAAAGTGAATGCCGTTGTAGAAGAAACCGTCAATGAAGACATGACGGTGATTAGCGGGATTCCGTCTTGGGTACAGATGTATTTTGAAAAACTGATTGAAAAAACAGGAAAAACAATTACAGAACTCTTTCCAAATTTTAATTTCTTCGTCTATGGAGGTGTAAATTTTGAACCATATAAGAACAAGTTCGAAACCTTAATAGGGAAGAAGGTAGATTACATCGAATTGTATCCAGCATCTGAAGGATTTATCGCCTATCAAGATTCTCAGAAAGAGAAAGGAATGCTATTACAATTAAATAGTGGGATTTTTTACGAGTTTATTCCTGCTGCCGAATTCTTTGATGAAAACCCAACAAGGATTTCATTAGAAAGTGTTGAATTAGGTGTTAATTATGTAATCATTTTAAACACCAATGCAGGACTTTGGGGGTATAATATTGGAGATACTGTAGAGTTTACGTCTTTACTTCCTTATCGAATTAAAGTGACAGGGAGAATCAAACATTTTATTTCCGCTTTTGGAGAACATGTCATTGGGAAAGAGGTAGAGAAAGCATTGAACGACGCTATCGTTGGAACCAATACAACCGTCAGTGAATTTACAGTCGCACCTCAAGTGAATCCTAAAGAAGGATTGCCATATCATGAATGGTTTATCGAATTTGAAAACGAACCTGAAAATTTGGAAGTACTAGCCTCTAAAATTAATGCTTCCATGCAAGAGCAGAATATCTACTATTTCGATTTGATTGAAGGAAAGGTTTTAAAACCTTTAGAGATCCGAAAGGTTAAAAAAGGCGGATTTCATGAGTATATGAAATCGATTGGAAAGTTTGGAGGGCAAAATAAGATTCCGCAGTTATCAGACAACCGAAAGATTGCAGATGTGTTGCAAAATTTCCTAAAAGAGTAGTGAAATGTCATTGCGAATGATAATGAAGCAGTTTCATAAATTAGAATTAAACAGATTGCTTCGACTCACGTCTCGCAATGACAATAAAAAAACATGAAAATAATTTCAACAAACATAGGAGAACGACAAGACATCAACTGGAAAGGAAAGATGGTTACAACTGGAATTTTTAAATATTCAGTTGATACATCTATTTTTTTAGATGTTGAAACGGTGAAAGAAGATACTATTTGTGATAGAAAAGTACATGGTGGAGTCGATCAAGCTGTCTATGGATATTCTTTAAAGCATTATGACTACTGGAAAGCATTGTATCCAGATTTGGATTGGCAATATGGAATGTTTGGAGAAAACTTAACCATTGACGATTTAGAAGAAACAGAAACGCATGTTGGAGATACCTACAAAGTAGGAGAATGTATTGTTGAGGTAACAAAACCCAGGCAGCCTTGCATGAAGTTAGGTGTTCGATTTAACGACATGAAACTTGTAAAAAAATTCTGGAATACTTCTAGGAGCGGTATCTATTTTAAAATACTACAAACAGGAAATGTAAAAACGGGAGACGAATTTGAACTCATTAAAAAATGTCCAGAAAACCCAACCATTGCCGATCTCTATAAAGCCAAAAGAGTTTCGAAAGGGATATAGTATGTCTATGCGAGCATAGCATGACAGTCTTATAGAAGTGAACTGAAATTCTGCAGATTGCTTCGGCATTGTAGCCTCGCAAAGACAATTAGAAGAGATTTTTAATACAAAAAGCTTCAAAACAATTGTTTTGAGGCTTTTTGAAGTTTATGTTTTATGTCATTTCGAGCGTACTTGCCTGCTGCAAGCAGGGTCGAGAGGTTCTAGTATGGAATATTAACTTTTTCTCAAAAAGATATCTCCACTAATCGTACTCATTTTTAGATTAGCATTCCCATTTTTAATGGTTGCTCTAATTTTCGTGTGACCATGGCTTCTTCTGTTGTTATTGCTAAAGTCAATGTCTAAATCAGAATACACACCACCTGTTAATGTCTTTGCTTCAAACGTAGCGTCTGAAATATATAGATCAATATCTCCACTGATGGTTTTTAGCATCATCTTTTTAGAATGCTTTTTAATATCGATATCACCACTAATTAAATCCAATTCTAGAAACCCATTAAAAGTATCTGTAGCAACACTTCCTGAAATGCTTTTTACTTTCAAATCCATCGATTTAGGAACATAGATTACATAGTTTACAATGTTGCTATGTTCATTACAATTGCAATCATCGTCATCATCTTTTTTGTCTTTAGATTTAGAACGAGATGAATAAGAATTGTAACTACGATACTTTTTAAAGTAATCGCCATAATCAGATTTTATGGTGTACGTTGTCCCAATTTTATCTGCCTTTAATGTAAAATAATCGTTGTGTTTATTATCATCGATATTTACTTCTGCTTGTACAGAAATTTCATTTTTGTTCCAGTTTTTAATTACGATGTTGTTTGCAAATTTTGCATGAACAAAGACCTCATTAATTCCCGAAGCACTCTTGGTTTCGGTCACTTTTTTTTGTGCTGTTAGGTTGCTAAAAGTCAATAGCAGTCCTATGAAGAAGAGAATTCTTTTCATTGTTATAGATTTTAAATGTTATGTCGATTGAAATACTGTCATTTCGAACCCCTTTAGGGTGAGAAATCTATTGTTGAGATTTCTTGATTACACTTCGACAGGCTCAGTGTGACACAGTCGAAATGACAGAATTTATTTTTAGTGTAAGGCTACTATCCTTTTCTTAGGTAGATGTTACCCATTGAAGACTTCAGCTTAATTTTTACACCACCACCGTTAATTGGACTGGTAATGTTCTTCATCCCACTTCTGTTTGGCAATCCTTTCTTAGGAGGTGCTTTAAAGTCGAAGTTGGTGTATACGGTTCCGTTGGTTCTTAAATCTAAGTTTGCTTTTGTGTTTGCAGGCAAGCTTACATCGATTTCTCCTACAGAGCTTGAAATTGAGATTGGAGCCGATTGATTTACCTTGGTAAAAACAACGCTAATCGTTCCAGTACTTGTGTGTGCAGTAACCGGACCTGTTACATTCTTTAATGTAATCTCTCCAACGTTAGAATCTGCTTCTACTTCGCCAGTGAATCCGTCAATAACAATGTCTCCTAAGTTTCCACTGTCGATATTAATATTCATTGATTTTGGAAGTGTTACTTTGATGTCTTCACGTTGCATGTGCGATTTTAGATCTCTAACAATTAAGACAGTTCCTTCTTTGGTTACAGAAAATCCAAGACCATCTGTGTTATCCGTTCCTCCAGCAAAAACTGCTTTTAACCCTTTTTTGCGATCTTTCTTTTTTTTATCATTTCCAAACGATGGGAAATGATTTTCATGTTTCTCTTTCTGTTCAGTTAAGATCAGTTCAGAAGTGTTTCCTGATACGACAGTAATGTCTACGTCGCTTTCAATTCGTACAGTTTTTATTCCCTGTAACGATTTTTTATATGTCTTTTGAGCAAATATTGCTGTTGATGAACATAAGATGAGTAATACAATTAATTTTTTCATGATGTGATTAAGTTTTTATATTTAGCCGATACTTGGCATGTTAATTTGTACTTCTTTTTTTACGTATTCTGGAACGTCTTCGTTGTCTAGCATTTTCTTCATAAGAGGAAGCGCTCTCTTCTCTTGAATTTTTGCTAGTACCTGAATCAGTTCTATTTGAATCGCTGGATCTACGTCAGTTTCCAGAGATTTTATCAAAGCATTCTTTACCATTTCTAAAGATGAAAAACGAGTGAGTGCTTCTACTGCAGCTAAGCGTACACTGGTGTTTTTATCGTATAGTAATCGATCAATTAAAGCTTGTATAATTTTTGTGTCTATCGTTTTAATATCTTCAGATAAATCAAGTGCAGCAATTCGTTGACTGGCACTCTGACTCTCCATTTGTGATATTATTTTAGCTACCTGAGGATTTGTCTGTGGTTGAGAATCGCTAAATTTTCCAATTAAGAAAGCACTTGCTACAATTAGAACACTTGCCGCTACTCTGATGTATGATTTCCAAGACGTTCTCTCTTGCAATTGAATTACAGGTCTTTCTTGCTTTGTTTTTTCAGCAGCCAACATTTCTTCGAAGTTTGTACGAAGCGAAGCACTAGGTTGCTCAAGTTCTTCTTCAGAAAGATCGAAAAACAATTTCTTCATTTCTTCATGTTCCTTAGAACAGTCGTCGCAATCTTCGATATGTTTGTTCATAAAGTTCATTTCTTCATTCGTTAGTTTCTGATCTAAAAAATCAGCCAATTTATCTTGTACATTTTCACATTTCATCGTCATATTCTTTTAATCCTTTTACCCTTTTGCCTTTCTACTTTTACCTATTAGATTGTTTGAAAATAAATCTCTTTTAATTTCTTTAAGGCTCTATGAACCTTCACTTTTACAGCTCCTTCCGAGCTTCCGATGATTTCAGCAATCTGTTCGTACTTGATTTCCTGAAATCGATGCATGATAATCAGTTCCCTATCAGAATTACTTAGCTTTAACAATGCCTTTTGTAAGTAATTCAACTCCTCTTCATTACTTTCAGAAACCAATACCTCTCCAGAATCTAAGGTGTCGTCGTTTATCATGTGACTACGTTCCTTTTTTTGCTTTTGGTAATAGGTCGAAAATATATTTCGGGCTATGGTAAAAATCCAAGAGGCAAAATTTCCCTGTTTGTAAGAACTTTTATACCGAATTACCTTTGCAAAAACATCCTGTGTTAAGTCTTCACTAACCGCTTGATTGCGTACCATCTTATTAAAGAAATTGTAAATTCTCACATGATACCTGTCAAACAGATGCCTTAATTGATCTAGGTCTCCCTTAGATACGTTTAGCATGATTTCTTCGTCAGTTAATTGACTCAACGGTGTATTGTTATTGGTTGGTTTCTATTCTGTAAACCTTCACTTTTTAAAAAGGTTACACACAAGGTAAATATTTTTCAAAGAAATTGAAGAATCAAAAATGTATTTGGGCTTAGTAAACCAATTCTTTAATAGCACCTACCCAATACCAAGTAGGTAGTTTTACCTGTTTTTAGGGCATTATGGCTTTCCGTTTTTAAGCAATTAATTTTTGTTTTACATTCAAGGATAAATAAGAGATAAACTTCAGTGGAGTTTAGCGATTGTTAGGCGCAATAAGAAAAGAAATCTACTACACTAAAAAAATTTAACTAAATGAATAGTCCTTACATATCGAAAGTAATAATAAACAATTATAAAAACTTTAAAGATGTTGAAGTTAACTTAAACCATAAGCAAGTTGTTATCGGAGAGAATAATGTTGGAAAATCAAACTTCATCAAAGCAATTCAACTTATCCTTGATAGAGGTTATTCTGATTTCGATAGAGATTTAGATTCAAGTTATTTTCATGATAGCATAGAAGAACCTAAAAAAAATGGTGCTGAAATTAAGGTTCAAATTGAAATAAAAAATTATGAAAAAAACAGACATCTTGTTTCACAATTGTCTGATGCTGTAGTTTCCATCAATCCTCCAACACTTAGGATAACTTATAAATATTACCCATTAAGAAATGAAGATGAAGAAATAGTTGACTATACTTATATCATTTACAAAGGAGATAATGAGAATAATTTCTTTACAAAGGAAGATCGTAATTTTTTAAATATTCATGTAATTGGTGCTTTAAGAGATGTAGAACGTGAATTAAATGCTAAAAAACGTTCACCTCTTTATAAATTAGTTCAAGAGTATGGTATTGCTAATGATGATTTAGAAAAGATTTCAACTTCAATTCATACTGCTGCTGAAGAGATATTAAATCTGGATGAAATAAGTGATATTAAAAAAGTTATTCAAAATAAATTTGAGACATTAACAGGTTTACAACATGATAATGAGCTAAGTTTATCAATTTATGATACCGAAATTGAGAGGCTTTTGTATACCATTCAATTATATATGGGTGTAAAAAACAGACCTGTTTCAGAATTGAGCTTAGGGTTAGCAAATATTTTATTCATATCTATGATTATGTTGCTTCTAAGGGATAAAACTATTCCAAGAATAATAAAGATTGCCGATTTTGAAAAATATAAAACTAAAGATTCTTCATTTTTAATTAATAATTATTACAACCTAAGTGAAAGTGGTAGTAATTATTTGATAATAGAAGAATTACTTGACGAAGAAGAATTATATACTTTTTTTAACAAATACAATAATAGACCACACACAGTTACTATTCTTGCTGTTGAAGAGCCAGAAGCTCATTTACATCCTATTTTACAACGATTAATATATAGGGAAATATTACAAAAAAGTGAAACATCTGTTATTTTTACTACACATTCACCATATATAACCTCGGTTGCTCCAATTGATTCCATAGTTTATGGTAAATATTCTAACAATCAAACTAAGCTTTATTCTACTGTAGGATTGACTATTGACATTAATGATAAGATAGATATAGAAAGGTATTTAGATGCCAAAAGAGGTGAAATATACTTTGGCAAAGGAGTTATTCTTGTAGAGGGAATTACAGAGGAATATATGGTACCACAAGCAGCAAATTTATTAGGTGCTAATCTAGATGATTATGGTATTGTTATATGCAATGTACATTCAACTAATTTCAAACCATATATTCAAATTCTAAAAGCTTTAAATATACCTTGGTGTTTGATAACAGATGGGGATTGCTATAAAAATATTACATCAATAAACGTTGATGGTAAAGAAGAAACAAAAAAGAAATATCATGAAATAGTAGTAGATACTGATTCAACAGGTTTCAGAGGTGCCGAATTAATTTCAAAAACTCTTATAGACTTAAATATATGCACCTCTGATGATTTAGAAATAGAAGGAGGTTCTGATTTACAATCAAAGCTGTCAGAATACAACTGTTTTATAGGTTATTATACAAATGAAGTTGATACAATGATTAAGTCTAATGCATTAGGTTTAGAAGTTTTTAAAAAAGTGTATTCAGAGTTACGACCTGGTGGTGAACAACAACAACAAAACTTTGAAAATGAATTAGATTCTAAAAATTATTGGAAGGCTCTAAAGAAAATTGATGACAACATAAGTAAAGGTCGTTTTGCTCAACGTTTTGCTTCAAATATGAAGCTAGAAATGGTTCCACAATATATTCAATCTGCTATTACATTTATTGTAGATAGCGTAAAGGATAACCATGAATAAAAAATTCTTCCAAGACTTATCTTTAATAAATAATGACCCTAATCAAAAAAAAGCATTTGATTCAAAAGGAAATACAGTTGTTATAGCTGGTCCTGGTAGTGGTAAAACACGTGTCTTGACTCTAAAAGCAGTAAAATTATGTAAATCAGATATAAATCCTCCTTCAGGTTTAGCATGTATTAGTTACAGTCGAGAGACTGTTAGAGAATTAAAAAAAAGGCTATCTGAATATAATTATCATAATAGAAATAGTGATTTTATTGGAACAATGCATGGGTTTAGTATAATTAATATATTAGAACCTTTTGCCCACCTCTATCCTCAATATAAAATTCCTATTCCTTTAAAAATAGCTTCTAAAGAAATAGAAAAGCAAATATTTACTAGTGTTTTATCAGAATTAAATATTACAGATAATTCTTTAAAACTTATAAATTTAAACAGACAGCGTTCACTTTCTATCTCTGGCAATAGTGAAGTTCAGTTAGAACTATTTGACCTAGAATCGCAAGCAGAAGTTATTTATAATAGAAAATTAAATGAAGTTGGCTGTATAGATTTTATTAATATAATAAATATTGCAACTCAGATGATTACTGAACAGGAATATGTTAAAAAAACATTAGAAGCTAAGTTTTCATGGTTATTAATTGATGAATATCAAGATCTTGGAAAACCTTTACATGAAATGGTACTTGAATTACAAAATCAAACTTCAATAAAAATATTTGCTGTTGGTGATATGAATCAATCAATTTATGGTTTTAGTGGTGCATATCCTGATTTTTTAAATGAACTAAACAATATCTCTAATTTTGAATCAATTATTCTAACTTCAAACTATAGAAGTAACCAAGGAATTATCAACGGTTCATTAGATTCTCTCCAATTACCACCTCCTAGATTAAATTATCTAGCAAAACAACGTCTGGGTGAGAGTGCTGATTTTACGTTCATTACATGTGAATCGGATATGGATGAACAATATCAAGTAGTTGCAAACAAAATAATTCCAAAATTAATTTCAAAAGGAGTAACCTTAAATGAAATAGGAATTATTACGGGAGCTGGAAAAGAAGTAATTGGTATGGCTCAGGTATTAAAAGGAAACAACATACCTTTTTATATTGCTAAATGGAGTTTTGCTAATTCAGATATAGTTCAATGGTTACAAGATTGCGCAGAATGGTGTGTGAACTCAAAAAAACAATCTTTTGATCTCATTTTTAAATTCTGGAAAAAATTACTAATCATTCATAATGATTCTCGATTATTATCTGAACGAATAATTATGAGAAGTGAATTATATGAGATATTAAATATAAGTAAATCTATAACTGTATTGAGTGAATGGTTATTATACATACAAGAAAAGCTCTTTTTAAATGAGTTGTTAAAAGAATCAGACAGATACCCTGATGAAATAAAAAATATTGAATTATTATTTAAAGAAGCCACTTTATACAACCTAAAAGATGCTAAACTAACAAAGTTTGCAACTTTAGGAAAACCTGACAATGAGATTACAATTACAACTCGTCATAGTGCTAAAGGATTAGAATTTGAAGCAGTTATACTATTGGGTTTAGAAGAAGGTAGGTTTCCTTTCTATAATATCATAGAAGGCTCTAAAGAAATGGAAGAAGCTCATCGTTTATGTTATGTTTGTATAAGTAGAGCAAAACGCGAATGTATAATGCTTAGAAGTAAACAACATACCTTTCCTACCAAATACGGCTATTGGACTAAGGATTTTTCTGCATCTCGATTTTGGAATATACTAACTAATAACTTCGGAAATGACTCAAATATTATTGAAGCAAAAAAATATTAAAGCGCATAACAATCTATAAAAAACAAACACGTTTTATAAGAAGTAATTATAGTTATCTTTAGACAAGTACAAGCTTGAACTTAATAGATAAGAAGATGAAAAAACTAATATTCTTTTTAATTGGATTGACGCTATTCTCATGTGGAGAAAAAAGCGAGCCTAAAGATCATGCAAATCTAGCCTCAAAATTATCAGGAAAATGGGTTGCGAAAGCATTTGATGGTGAATTGCATGAAGAATGGAAACTTGGGAAAGAAGGATGGATGCAACAAGAAGGCTACTATATCGAAAAAAAGGATACTTCGTATGTGGCTATCAGTCAGATCCAAAAAGTTGGAGAAGACATTATTCTCTTTAGTGTCATTAGAAACTCCAATCCTAAAATTTTTAAATCAACCCTGTTTGAAGACAACAAAATTGTGTTTGTAAACAAGGATTATAAAAACCCTTTCGAAGTTACCTATGAATTCCTTTCTGAACAGAAATATCGAAGAACCATTAAAGGAGTGAAGAATGATAGTACTGTTATTTACAAATTCGACTTTGAAAAGCGTAACTAATCATTGAGTCGTTTGCGCGAAATTGCATTCTGGATACATACTAACAATTACCCTATATTTAACGGATGAACGTAAAAGAAGTAAAAGACATTTTTTCTAGAGAAGAGAACGATATGGCTTTCTTAATAGGAAATGGGATTAATTTATATTACGAAAAGGAGAACATCTCTTGGAACAACTTGCTGTTAGATTTGTGGGGTCAACATTCTTCGAATGCGCAATCGTCTATCCCAGATGGGATCTCTTTTACCGAGTTTTTCGATGCCTTAGATATACAGAATACACACCAAGATAACTTTAGTTCAGTACTCCAAAGAGATGTGCAACAACGAATGATACAATGGAGTTCTCAGAGTTCTAAGAACTTAATCTTAGAAAAAATAAAAGCCATAGATGCACCAATTTTAACCACCAATTTTGATGATTTAATTCCCAAAGCGATGGGGTTGGAGTTCAAGAGAATGGAAAACACAAGCTTTACAGACTATTACCCTTGGTCTTGTTATTATAGCGATAAAGACTTAGCAGATCCAACCAAAGGTTTTGGCGTTTGGTATCCGAACGGAATGCTTAAATACCATCGAAGCATCAAACTCGGACTCTCGCAATACATGGGGAATGTAGAGCGAGCAAGGAAGATTATCCACAAACAGCACGAGGATATTAAGTTTGCAGATGAAAATCAAAAGTCTTGGCTGGGGTATAAAACATGGTTGCATATTCTGTTTAATAAATCCATTTTTATTGTGGGGCTAAGCCTCGATCAAACAGAAGTCTTTATACGATGGTTATTAATTGAAAGAGCAAAGTACTTTAGAAGCTTTCCAGACAGAAGACAAAAAGGTTGGTTTGTGATGAAAAGAGGAGAAAACCCAGAAACTTCCGAAGGAAAAAAATTCTTTTTAAAATCCGTCGGATTCGAAATCATTGAGCTAGATGACTATCCTGAAATATATGAAGGTATTTGGAGGTAGGTTAGATATGTTGAGGTGAAGTCAAGTGTTTATTTACACCCCTATAAGCTACGCTTGGTATCTTCAATGAAAAAACATTTTCATTCCGTTTACACCCCTATGGTCCCCTCAAGAGGACATTCTATAGATTCCCTCCTTGAGGAGGGATTGAGGGAGGTGTTTGTTAAACCGTCTCCTCCTTCTTATGTAAAAATCGTGTGAGCTTCATCGAAAGATCGAGCAGAATAATCTTTGCATTTCCATTACGTTCAATGTGATACATGGCTTCGCTTATTTCTTTTTCAATAGCAAGAATGTTTCCACTATGTACAAACGGCGCAAATTTTTGCAAGTCAAATTTTGGAGTTTGCGTTTCTAAAAAAACCAATTCAGGAGACTTATAATTTAATAACAATGTCTGTCTAAAGAACTGAAGGCAGTACCCTAAGAATAACTTCTGAGTTTCTCTTCCCGATTTGGCGATCTCATCAGACCAAGCTACTAACTCTTGAATAACAGCGGCATTTCCTTTCGCTTTAAATGCTGAACGAATCCAAGTAATGAACCATTTTTCAAAAATAAGATCGTTAGAATCTTGACGTAAAAGGTGCAACGCTTTGTTATAATTTCCTTCCGCTTGATGTGCAATTCGAGCCGCTTCATTTTCAGAAACTTGCTCCCTAGCAACCAATGCATCAGTAATTTCTTGTTCACTCAGTCCAGAAAAATGAAGTGCCTGGCAACGCGATTTAATGGTATTGATAATCTGATCTTCGTTTTCAGTCACCAATAAGAAAATAGTTTTCTCAGGCGGTTCTTCAATCAGTTTCAATAATTTGTTGGCAGCGGCAATGTTCATTTTTTCAGCCATCCAAATAATCATGACTTTGAATCCGCCTTCATAAGACTTTAACTGCAACTTCTTTACAATATCCTGCGCTTCATCTACACCAATAAGACCCTGTTTGTTTTCAACACCAATAGATTGCAGCCAATTATAGAGTCCGCCATAAGGTTGTTCTTTAATAAACTCTCGCCATTCTTCCAAAAACAAATTACTTACTGGGTGTCTCTTTACGGAATCGTTGGTGGTAACTGGAAAAGCAAAATGTAAATCGGGGTGTTGTAATTTCTCCACCTTAATTTTACTCGCTTCAGAATCTGAAGAAAAATGAGTCAATAAAAATTGAGCGTAACCAATTGCCATCGGCAATGTACCGGAACCTTCTTTCCCAACAAACAACTGTGCATGCGGAACACGACCATTTTCAGCAGAAGTCTGCAAATGATTTTTGATATGTTGTTGCCCAATAAGTTCGTTGAAAAGCATTAGACAAATGTAGAATTTAGAATTTAGAATTACGAATTATGAATTGTGAATTTTAAATGATGAATTATAAGCATATAGTTAACAACAATATGTCTTCGCGATCAAGCTTTTGCGCGAGAAGCGATCTTTTGAATTGAGTTTAGATAGATAAACAGAACTTAAAACATTTAGAAGATTGCTTCGCTCCATTTTATTCCGCTCGCAAAGACAAGCTTCTTTACACTTTAACCTTTTGCCTTTTGACTGAATTTCAGTCACGAAAACGTTCTTTTAAATTTTAGAATTTTGACTTCTGTGTACGTACTGAAAACGTTATTTTTGTTGGAAATAAAAACAAAGAATGAAAACCATCAACGATTTTAATTTTCAAAATAAGAAGGCACTCATCCGTGTCGATTTTAATGTTCCTTTAAACGATGCCTTTGAAGTAACGGATACGACCAGAATTGAAGCTGCGAAATCTACGATTATTAAAGTGTTAGAAGACGGCGGTTCAGCTGTTTTGATGTCGCATTTAGGACGCCCAAAAGGAGTAGAAGAGAAGTATTCGTTACAGCACATTGTAGAGAAAGTTTCGGAAGTGATTGGTGTTCAAGTAAAGTTTGTGAGCGATTGTATCGGCGATCAAGTTGCAGAAGCGGTTGGAAATTTAGAAAATGGTGAAATCCTATTGTTGGAGAACTTGCGTTTTTATTCAGAAGAGAAATCAGGAGACGATTCCTTTGCAAAACAACTTTCTCAATGGGGAGATGTGTACGTAAACGATGCTTTTGGAACTGCACATAGAGCACATGCTTCTACAACTATTGTAGCGAAACACTTTCCTGAAGATAAATGTTTCGGACATCTATTAGCTAAGGAGATTGAAAGTATCGATAAGGTATTAAACAATAGCAGAAAACCTGTTTTAGCAATTCTTGGAGGAGCAAAAGTGTCTTCAAAAATTACTGTGATTGAAAACATCTTAGATAAAATAGACCATTTAATAGTTGGAGGAGGAATGACTTTTACTTTTATCAAAGCTCAAGGAGGAAGTATTGGGAATTCATTGGTAGAAGATGATAAAATGGAACTGGCTTTGGAGATTTTGGCGAAAGCGAAAGCAAAAAATGTTCAAGTACATTTACCAGTAGATGCTGTAATAGCAGATAATTTTAGCAACGATGCAAACACAAAAACAGTTCGAGTTGACGAAATCCCTGAAGGTTGGATGGGCTTAGATTCTGGTGAAGTAACCGCAGAGATTTTTGAAAAAGTGGTGAGTCAGTGTAAAACAATCTTATGGAATGGTCCTTTGGGAGTTTTTGAAATGGAAACTTTTTCAAAAGGAACGATAGCTTTAGGAGATGCTATCGACCAAGCTACTCAGAATGGAGCATTTTCTCTTGTTGGAGGAGGAGATTCTGTTGCAGCAGTAAAACAATTTGGTTTTGCTAATAAAGTAAGTTATGTATCCACAGGAGGAGGTGCGATGTTAGAAATGTTAGAAGGAAAAACATTGCCAGGGATACAAGCAATTAACAATTAACAGTTAATGAATGAAATAATGAGATAATATGAACTTATTGATTCATTTTACATTTTAAAATTAAATCATTGAATAAATGAAATACACCACACTACCAAATACCGATGTAAAAGTTAGTAAGATTTGTTTAGGAACCATGACTTGGGGAGAGCAAAATACTGAAGCTGAAGGTCACGAGCAAATGGATTATGCGTTGGAGCAAGGAGTTAATTTCTTTGACACAGCAGAACTGTATTCGGTTCCTGCAAGAAAAGAAACCTATGGAAGTACAGAGGAGATTATTGGAACGTGGTTTAAAAAAACTGGAAATAGAGATAAAGTTGTATTAGCAAGTAAGATTGCTGGAGCAGGACCTTATACTGCGCACATTCGTGAAAATGGATTTGCTAAAGAAGCACTTATTTCGGCCGTAGAAGGAAGTTTAAAGAGATTACAAACGGACTATATAGACTTGTATCAGTTGCACTGGCCAGAAAGAGGAGTGAATACCTTTGGGATTCGTGATTATCCATACAAAACTGCAAGAGCAGAAGCAGAAAATCATTTGGAGATTTTAGAAACATTGAATGATTTAATCAAGCAAGGGAAAATAAAACATATTGGTTTGTCTAATGAAACTCCTTGGGGAACCATGAAGTATCTACAAGCTTCAGAGCAACATAATTTACCAAGAATGAGTACTGTTCAGAATTCCTATTCATTAATCCATCGAGGATATGAAATTGGAATGTCTGAAGTGTCTTTAAGAGAGAACATCGGTTTGCTAGTGTATTCTCCATTAGCTCAAGGAGTCTTAACGGGTAAATACCTTCATGGGAAATCACCAGAAGGAGCACGTGGAACTATATTTCCTAATTACATAACAAGATATCAAACAGCTGCGTCTGAAAGTGCTGTATTAAAATACTTAGAGATTGCAAACAAGCATCAAATGACATTAACAGAATTGTCATTGGCCTATGTGAATCAATTGCCATTTGTGACGAGTAATATTATTGGAGCTACAAATCTAGTGCAGTTAAAGGAAAACATAGGAAGTATCAATATTGAATTATCGGACGAAATTCTAAATGAAATTGAAGCAGTTCACAATTTAATACCGAATCCTGCGCCATAATTTTTGAGTCAGGATATATTAAATAAAAAACCCGAAGTAGAACTACTTCGGGTTTTTTATTTTCTTGATTCAGGATCGTCTTGTTTCCTGATTCATTTACTTTTTATCAATTAATTCAACAGAAGTAGCGATATAACGATCTCCTTCGATTTTCCCAATAACTTCTGCTTTTCGAATCACTTCACAGAACCCCGTTTCTTCGTCATGGGCATCACCAAAATCGTCGATATGAGCACCATCAACAAAATAGGCTTTTCCATCAATTCTAATGGCTAGATCGCATCCGTCTTGAGTTTTTAAATCAAACTGACATTGACCACAAGAAACTTCAGCCATCATTGCTTTTTCTTTCTTTTTGGTACAAGAAAAAACGAATACCAAAGAAATGAGAATGAGTACTTTTTTCATGATGGATTTATTTTTTAATTCGTCTATTTTTAAGTTCTTCTTTAATTTTACGCATCATCTTAAATTGATGAGACATAGCGCCAAAACAAAAAAGACTAACAACTAAAATTGATATAAAAACTGGATTGTTATCTTTTGTTATCAAACCATAAATAGAGGCACAAACCAATAAAGTTAGCATCATCATAATAACAATTACTACAATTTTTGTTTTTTTAAAATGAGATTTTAATTGCTCTGTTGTTTGTCTTTTAATGTATTCAGGGATCATGTATGATCTTTATTTTTTTGACCAAGAATCACGTAGGCCAACCGTCTTATTAAAGACTAAGTTCTCTGAAGTTGAATCGTTGTCAACCGCAAAGTATCCTAAACGTTGAAATTGGAAACGTTCTCCCACCTTTGCTGTTTGTAAGCTAGGTTCTACAAAAGCATTGATGACTTCTAGAGAATCAGGATTTAAAAATTCCATAAAATCTTTGTCTTTATGGCTATCGGGTGCTTCATCAGAAAACAGACGATCATAGGCTCTTACTTCAGCTTTTACAGCATGCTTTACAGAAACCCAGTGCAACGTACCTTTTACTCTACGCTTGCTTTCTTCTGTTCCACTTCCCGATCTGCTTAAAGGATCATACGTACACTGAATTTCAGTAATATTCCCTTCAGCATTTTTGGTACAGCTTTCTGCTTTGATAATATATGCGTTCTTTAAACGAACTTCTTTTCCTAACTTCAATCGGAAAAACTTCTTGTTTGCTTCTTCTCTAAAGTCCTCTTTTTCGATGTAGAACTCTCTTGAAAAAGGAACTTCTCTAGAACCAGCATTTTCATCTTCTGGATTGTTCTCAGCAATGAGTATTTCTTCTTCTCCTTCAGGATAGTTAGTAATCACCACTTTTACTGGATCTAAAACACCCATCACACGATTGGCAGTTTTATTTAAATCCTCACGAATTTTAAATTCTAGCAAAGCAACATCGATCACGTTTTCTCTCTTTGAAACACCTACGGTTTCAATAAAATTCCTGATAGAAGCAGGAGTATAACCACGTCTTCTTAATCCAGAAATGGTAGGCATTCTTGGGTCGTCCCATCCAGCGACAATACCACCTTCAACCAAACGCATTAGTTTACGCTTACTCATGATGGTATAGCTTAAATTCAAACGAGAAAACTCACGTTGTTTTGGTGGGTTTGGGAAATCGGTTTTACTATATTCAAAAACATGATCTCTAAACCAATTGTATAAATCTCTATGCGGTTTGAATTCTAAAGAACATAAGGAATGAGAGATTTGTTCGATATAATCACTTTCTCCATGTGTCCAATCATACATCGGATAGATGTTCCAATCGTTTCCTGTTCTGTGATGCTCTTTGTATAAAACACGATACATGATAGGGTCACGAAGTAACATATTTGGATTAGCCATGTCTATCTTGGCACGTAAAATATGTTCACCTTCTTTGAATTCACCATTTTTCATTTTTTGAAATAAATCCAAATTTTCTTCTACAGATCGATCTCTATACGGACCGTTCACCCCAGGTTCTGTTGGCGTTCCTTTTTGTTCAGCCATGGCTTCAGATGATTGACTATCTACATAGGCTCTTCCATCTTTAATCATCAAAATAGCCCAATCATACAATTGTTGAAAGTAATCTGAAGAGTATAACTCATTTGCCCATTGATATCCCAGCCAAGTAATATCTTTTTTGATAGCATCAACATACTCTTGCTCTTCTTTGGCAGGATTGGTATCATCAAAACGAAGGTTTACTGGAGCATTGTATTTTTCACCCAAACCAAAACTAATTCCAATGGCTTTGGTATGACCAATGTGTAAGTATCCATTTGGTTCAGGGGGAAAACGAAAACGTAAATTTTCTTTCGGCATTCCTGTAGCCAAATCTTCTTCAATAATTTGCTCTAAAAAATTAAGCGGTTTTTTTTCTTCAGACATGTGAAATCAACTAAAATTGAAAGGACAAAATTAATGAAAATAAGCTAAGAAATACCATTTTTGATTTGTTTACAGGATAGTATATCCGTTGATTGTTGTAATTTTGCTTTTTATTTATGATTCATGTCTAAGAAACCCGATTTAGTAGTTTTTAATGAAGAGACGCAGCGTTATGATGCGTCTATAAAACCGTATGGCACCAATGCAAGTGCTCCTGCAATTAAGCCTACAAATGCTGCACCTTGGAAAAATGATGGAGTACACAAAGTAAACAAGCAATTCCAAAGTAAGTTTGATGAACTGAAAAGGGAATATGAAGAAATGATACAGCAGTTTGAGTACAATGAATTGGTGTACAATGCTAGATTTGGTTTTGAACCGATAATAGGAGAAGTATATCATTTGTACAACAATAAAAAAGAAGAGCCTTTTTTATCAATCATCGCTCCAGATCAATGTAATTTTAAGTATTTAGGGTCGTTTCGATTGAGTTCTCAAAAAATGTGGGAGAAGATATAACTATGGGTAAAATTCAAGTTAACAATATTAAAGTATACTCCAATCACGGATGCTTAGAAGAAGAAGCAAAGATTGGTTCTTGGTATCGTGTAGATGTAGAAGTAGAGGCCGATTTGTCAAAATCATCAAAGACTGATGAGTTATCAGACACGGTAGATTATGTACATTTAAATCATATTGTAAAAGAAGAAATGGTAATTCGTTCTAAGTTGTTGGAAGAAGTTGCACAAAGAATCTTAAATCGTTTTTTTAAAGAAATTCAATTAATAAATAGTGCGACTATAAAAGTTGCTAAGATCAATCCTCCAATAGGAGGGAATGTAGAAGAAGTTGTGATAATTCTATCAAAAGAACGTTAAGTGTAAAAAAACTTGGATTAAAAGATAAATGATGTAATTTTGCAATCCTTATAAGGTGTCGTGGCCGAGTGGCTAGGCAGTGGTCTGCAACACCATCTACAGCGGTTCGAATCCGCTCGACACCTCAAAAAAGCATCGCTTAGCGATGCTTTTTTCGTTTAACGGGAGAAACTTGCCATTCATCGACACTAAAACCCTTTTTAGCTAAGAGATATAGCACGAGGCTATTTTTTAAAGACTTTTGTATCTTGAAATTCTAAATTCAAAAATGAAAAAATTGAAAATATTATTAATCGAGGACGATGAAATTGAGAGAATGAAATTCGTTAGAGTTTGTGCAAGTAATGGATTCCATACTGTTATAGAAGCAAACAACGGCGAAAAAGCGATTGAGATTTTACAGAAAAGAGACCTTCCTCATTTTATTGTTTTAGACTTAAATATGCCAAAAATGAATGGAATAGAGTTTTTAAAGATGTTAAAATCTAAAGAGACGCTTAAGTTTATTCCTATTGTGGTGATGTCTACCTCAAATAATTATAACGATATTAAAAAATGTTATGAAATTGGAATTTCTGGTTACATGATAAAACCGTTGCATTATAAAGATTACAAAGAAAAAATAACAGCACTACTTGCCTATTGGGAAAATAATGAGTTAATTACAGAATAATGAAAGGAATTGTATTTAGAGAATTTTTAGATTTAGTTGAGACAACGTTTGGACTAGAAACGGTTAATGACATTATTGAAAAATCTGAACTCGAATCTAAAGGTGCCTATACCTCTATAGGAACGTATGAGTTTTCTGAAATGCTTAGCTTACTGACGAACTTAAGTGAAAAAACAAAAATTTCTACAGACGATTTATTATACACCTATGGACTCCATTTCTTTGCTGTTTTAGAAGAAAGTTATTCGACAATTATGGATAAATATGAAAATCCAGTAGACTTATTATCCTCTGTTGATAGCCATATTCATGTTGAAGTTCGAAAAATATACCCAGATGCTGAACTTCCAAAGTTTGACGTTTTAGAACAGGGAGAAAACCGCTTGGTATTAAAATATATTTCTTCCAGATCAATGTATTCTTTTGCATTAGGTCTCATAGAAAAAACCTTCCATTATTACAACAGCAATGCCACTATCACACATTATAAACTAAAAGACGATGGTTCTGAAGTTAAGTTTGTAATTTTAGAGGATGAAAAATGATCAGGTCGACATACTTAAAAAAGCTCTCACAAGAGAAAGGTTAGCTCGAAAAGAAGCAGAAAAGATTCTTGAAGAGAAATCTTTAGAGCTTTTTGAAAAAAATGAAGAGCTCATTTCAATCAACCAGAACTTATCGACTGTAATTCATGAAAAAACCTCTGAATTAAATGATCTTTTCGACAATCTTACAGATTCTTATATTTTGATGGATTTGCACGGGAATGTTCTCAAAATGAACAAACCTGCTATTGATTTTTTTGGATTCGATTTAGAGAATGAGAGTTTCAATGTGACCAATATCCTGCACGAAGATGATTACGAGTATGCTTATGAATCTTTCTATCAATTAATTGAAACAGGGTCTTTTAAAAATTACCAAGCAAGAATTTACACGAAATCTAGAGAGGTGAAATGGGTGCAAATCAATTCAAGCATTGTTAGAGATTTAGAAGGAATGCCTACGTTTGCTCATGGTATTGTTAGAGATATTACCGAAGCTAAAAAAAGGCAGAAAGCATTTGAAGAACAAAAGCAGCAATTAGATGCTATTGTAGACAACTCATCATTAGGAATTGCTTTGAGTAGTGAGGATGGTAAAATAATTAAAACAAACACTGCACTCGAAAATTTATTTGAATACTCTAAAGAAGAATTATTAACGCTTAGTGTTAACGATGTATCAGTTAAAGGAGATGCAAAAACTACACGCGATCATCTTCAAAAACTAAGCGATTCTACGTTAGATCGATTTACGATTAACAAAAGATATCAATCAAAAAAAGGAAAAATTATTTGGGCGAAAACGAGTGTCGCAGCCGTAAGAAACCCAGACAAGTCAATCCGTTATAGAGTTGCCTTGATTGAAGATATTACGGAGGAATTAAAAAAGGGAGCGCTGTTGGAAGCTTTAAATAATTTAATGGCTTCTATTTTAGGGAAAACAGATATTTATGAAATTGCCTGGGAGATTACAAAGAACACCATCGGACTTCTTGGGTTTGAAGATTGTGTGATTTACTTGTTAGATAAAGAAAGAAAAGAACTCAATCAGATAGCGGCTTTCGGACAAAAAAAAGGGTTAGATGATGCCATTGTAAATAGTATTTCTATTCCATTAGGAAAAGGAATCGTAGGAGCCGTAGCAAAAAATGGAATACCAGAAATTATCTCAGATACTAGTTTAGACAATCGTTACATTATTGACGATATGGAAAGGCTTTCTGAAATATCAGTTCCTATTATTGCCAATGATGAAATTATTGGAGTGATTGATTCCGAGCACTCAAGTAAAAACTTCTTTACCAAAGATCATCTAAAGACTTTACAGACTATAGCAGGACTAGCAGCAACACAATTAAAGAATGCGTTAAGTTTACAATTAAGAGAGAAAGCTGAAAAAGAAAAAGAATTAGTTCTTAAAGATCTACAAAAGAGTAACCAAGAACTGAATGATTTTGCACATGTAGTTTCTCATGATTTAAAATCACCATTACGAAGTATGAACGCTTTAGTAAATTGGTTACAAGAAGATTGCGAAGAATTTGCTGGGAAAGAAGTCCATCAAAATTTTGAATTGTTGTTAAAAAGAATTGATCGAATGGATCTTTTGATTAATGGAATTCTAAGCTACGCAAGTATTGATAAAGTAGAAAAAGTAGAAAAAGAAACGGATTTAGATGTATTAGTTCAAGACATATTAGAAACCATTCATATACCAGAGAATTTTACAATTATTGTAGAGACAAAACTACCAACAATCATAGGAGATTCATATAAATTGATTCAATTGTTTCAGAACTTAATTAGCAATGCAATTAAGTATACAGATAAAGAAAAAGGGATTGTAAAGATTATGTGTGAATCTGAAAATAATTTTTGGAAATTCAGCATCTCAGATAATGGAATAGGGATTTCTGACAAGTACTACAAAAAAATATTTAAAGTGTTTCAAGTTTTAGAAGAGTCGGAAGAATCGACAGGAGTAGGATTGTCAATCGTTAAAAAAATAGTGGACTATTATCATGGAAAAATTTGGTTAGAATCTAAAGTTAACGAGGGAACCACCTTTTTCTTCACATTGCCAAAATAAGATGGAGCAACCTAATTTAAATTATATTAAAGAGTTATCTGAAGGGGATGCTTCTTTTGAAGAAAAACTAATTCGAGTTTTAAAAAGAGAATTGCCTGAAGAATATGCACAATTCTTAAAAAGTTTTGAAGAAAAAAAATTTAAAAAAACTGCTGAAGATGTCCATAAATTAAAACATAAAATTAGTATATTGGGTCTTGTTAAAGGCTATGAGCTTGCTGCTACGTTTGAAAAAAATTTAAAAGAGCGTGGAGATACAAGTTTAAATGATTCTTTTAGAAAGATCATTGAAGCTATGATAGACTTTATAAAACCCCTCTAAATAAATACACTATGGATTGTATCATAATAGATGACGATGCAACAGCTAGACTAATAGTCTCTAAGCTATGTAACAAGATTCCAGACCTCTCTATTGTAGGTGAGTTCTCTAATGCAATAGAAGCAATTAAGTATTTAAACAACCATGAGGTAGAGGTGATCTTTTTGGACATACATATGCCAACTTTTTCTGGATTTGATTTTATTCAAACCTTAAAAAATCCACCAAAAATCATTTTAACAACATCCGATAAGAACTTTGCTTTGGAAGCTTTTGAGTATCCAAGTGTTGTTGATTATCTTGTAAAACCTATTCAATTTAATCGATTTGAAAGGTCTATTGAAAAACTAAACAGCTTTTCAATTCAAAAAGGAAACAAAGTAGAAGGAGCTACAGGAAAAGAAGATGAAACGAAAGAGTTGTATGTAAATGTAGATAGGAGGTTGGTGAAAATTAACTTTTCAGATATCAACATAGTAGAAGCAAAAGGAGATTATATTAAAATAAAAACAGACAATAAAAGTCATATTGTACACTCTACATTAAAGAAAATAGAAGAGAAATTACCAGATGATATTTTTCTAAAAGTTCATAGATCTTATGTAATTAATTTATCTAAAATTATTGATATAGAGGATAATAGTGTGTTGATTAAACAAGATATTATTCCCGTTAGTAGGTCTAACCGCAGTGAATTAATGAAACGGTTGAATTTATTATAACCTTCCATCGAACTCATTTTACTTTTTAACTACATTCTTTTTCTCTTAAGCGATTAATTACGCCGTATCGTTTATGTCATAGCTAATTTTACAGCTATGAAAACCAACGGACTACTTATTTGTATTTTAGTATTGATTGCCCAAAACTTTTATGGGCAGTCCTTATCTGAATTGGTAAAAGAGGCAGAGAGTGTGTTTTTAAGAACAAAAAAGTCACTCGCCTTTCCAAATGAATCTGTAGACAAAAACAGTATTAATTTTTACCATCAAATCTCAGGCGATAGAAACTTAAAACTTCTTCTAATAGATCTTAAAAATCTAGAGTCAACGCAATACAAACAAGATATTGGATTGGTTTTTAAAGCAACAGCGAATTATAATTTTAGAGATGCTATAGAGGAAGCAACAAGCAATTATATAAAAGGGAGTGTAAGAGCTGAATTGGAATGGAACATTCTTAAAGGAGGTTATTTTAAGAACAGGTTGCAATCAAAAATTTTGAAGAATGAGATTGAAGCCTTAAAGATTGAAAGCGCTAATACACAAAAAGAATTATGGAGAAGACAATTTCGAATAGATTATAATTATATCCTTAATAAAGAAACCATAGCCTTCCTTCAAAAATTTGAGGCTTTTGAAAACGAATACTTTGACCTTCTGAATAAGATGTACTATCAGAAATTAATTAAGAGAGAAAAAATAATCACATCAAGCAATCAAATTCTAGTTTTAAAGACGCAGCTAGAGACGATCAAAAAAGAAAACAAAATTTTAAAAGACAGTGTCTCTGAAGTTTTTAAGGATGTAGAAAAATTACCGATTGTAAAGATTCGTTTAGATAGTATTTTATTAGCAAAAGAATTAGATAAAGTTCCATTTAAAGAAGAAAACATCAGGTTACTGCATCATTCAATAAATGATATCAACCTTTCTTTTTATGCAACACAGAATTATACATATTCTTCAACCACTCGAAGATTCTTCCCTTCTGTTGGAATTCGATTTAGAGCTCCAATTCGATTTAACAAGAGAAAGAAAATCATTGATGCCAAGATAAAAATTTTAAGAGCTCAACAGACTGATACCTCTGTAGGAAAATACAATGCATCATTGACGTATATGAAGGAGTACAATGAGAAGTTGAAAGATTTGCAAAATCAATATAAAAGCTGGCAGGTTTTAGAAGAGAGAATTCGAATAGTAACAATTTTAAAATCAGAATTAGATAGTTCAGAAACAGGATTATTATTACTAGGACTCATGGAGGAGCAATTCAAAGTATTAGAGAATACATTACAATTGAAAAGACAATTGTATAAGGTAATTACTAGACTTTTTCAATTGAATGAGAAAATTGACTTCCAACATTTTTTCACCCCTTTTAATTTTCAGAAAATAACAGATCAACGAATCGTTTCTATGCTTAACAGTAAAAAGTATTCTATCGATTTCCAAGTAGCTTTTCTAAAGGCGAAAAGAATCAACAACATTTTAGTCTTATCAAATGAAAAAGGCCTTCAGCAGAAATTAAAAACGGCACAGATAGTATTTGTAAAAGTAGATAAGATAAGAGGGATAACAACGGAACAATTTATAGAAGAAGAAATCAATCGCATTAAAAAATAAAATTATGAGGAAATTTACCTACACAAAAAACACAGCGATCATTAGAACGCTAAAAGAACCAAAAATTAAAAAGAAAAAACTGAATTTAGACAGAATTTTATACATCTTAATCATTATCGCATTACTCTTTTGGTTGGGAAGCTTTATTTATAACAAGACCGTTTGGATTGAGGGAAATGGGCAGGTGCTGATGGAGAAAGTAGATGTCAATTTTACCAATGATATTCGTGTTAAAGAGTTGTTTATTGGAGAAGGAGATACGGTAATGGTTGGAAAAAAATTATTCAACTATTTTCAGGATGATTTTGATAGTGATGCTTCGATTGTGTTAAAAACCCTCGATAAGAAAGAACGATTAAAAGGGGATTTGCAAGATCTTTTTAAAGAGATCCAAAGAAAAAGAATTCAACGTAAGAATTTAAAGGAAAGACAGAGGTTGATGATAGAACAAGAAAAGAAAGTTAAAAAACTCATTCTTTTAGATGTCTATACAAAGAACAAGCTAGATGAACTTATCTCTCAAAAGTTGCTATTAAAGAATCAAATAGATCTTTTAGATAGTGAGCTGTTTTTTCTAAGAAAACAAAAGAAATATTTGACAGATTCAGGGAATAACAATTACGGGTCGTCTGCTGGAGGGAATTTTGGAAACACCTATGCTTCTCCGATTAAGGGAGTTATTGGTCAGATTCTAAAAAACAGTGAGGAGTCTTGCTATAAAACAGAAAATGTAATGACCATTCACAATATAGAAAAGGTGTTTATAAAAGCATACTTTAATTTAAAGGATTTAGCAAAAGTGAAAAAAGGAAGTATTGTTACTGTAGAGTTTCCAGATAAAACCATTTCCAAAGGAATCATTAATAAATTATATATCTCAACGTATAAGGCACCCTCAGAGTTTCAAAAGAAGTATGAGCCTACAGAACGTAATATTTTAGCAGAAATCGTCCCGATACATAAAGAGCAAATTCCAGATTGGGGAAAGTTTTACAAGCTGAACCTAAAAGTAAAGATTGGGAAGCTCTAGTTGTCAGTAAAACCTTCAAGTTCATCGCTTGAGGGTTTTTCGTTTAATGGAATAAAAAAACCATTCGTCTAAACTTCTTCTCATTTTAACCTTAGAAGAAAAACGATAGACTAATAAATAAATCAACTCTTAAGATAGCCTGTAATTTAGCAGTATCAATTAAAAATAAGTTTAACCATCTAAATAAAACGCCATGAGTTTAGCACAATTAAAAATAGAAAACAAAGTAATAACTCAATTTCCAAAATTGGCTTATAAGAAAGACAAATTATTTAATCAACTAATTAATAAAAAAGAAAAAATTGCTGTAGTAGGTTTAGGATATGTAGGTCTACCATTGGCAGTCCATATGGCTGAGAAGTTTAAGGTAGTTGGTTTTGATGTTAATGAAAGTAAAGTAATTCAATTAATGCAACACAAAGACCCTTGTGAAGAGCTTCCTGAAGAAGAATTCAAAGGGAAAGACATTAGCTTTACATCTAACCATACGGTACTTAAACAAGCTAAATTTTATATTGTTGCGGTACCAACTCCAATAGATAATTTAAAGAAACCAAACTTAGAACCTATTAAGTCAGCAACAGCTACGATTGCTAAATACCTAAAGAAAGGAGATTGCATCGTTTTTGAATCTACCGTATTCCCAGGATGTACAGAAGAGGTTTGCGTTCCAATTTTAGAAAGAATTTCTAGGTTAAAATTTAATAAAGACTTTACGGTAGGGTATTCTCCAGAGAGAATTAATCCAGGAGATAAAGAACACACCTTTACAAAAATAAAAAAGATCGTTTCTGGAAGTACAGAGGAAGCATTAGAATTAATTGCGAATGTATATCAGTCAGTTGTGTCAGCAGGTGTTCATAAAGCACCATCTTTAAAAGTAGCAGAAGCAGCTAAAGTAGTTGAGAATATTCAACGAGATGTAAATATCGGTTTGATGAACGAGCTTTCTCAGATCTTCAGCCATTTAGATATTAATACCAAAGAGGTTTTAAAAGCTGCAGGAACCAAATGGAATTTCCATAATTACTTCCCCGGTTTGGTAGGAGGACATTGTATTGGTGTAGATCCCTACTATCTAATTAGCAAAGCTAGAGAAATGAAATATGCTCCTAAGTTATTGGAGCAAGTACGAGAAGTAAATGAGAGCATGATAGGGCATATAGCATTGCAATTAGAAAGAAGATTATATGCGAAGAAGTTTAGAAAACCTAAAGTTTCTATCCTCGTAAAAGGAATTGCGTTTAAAGAAAATGTGAATGATATTCGAAATTCTAAAACTGCTGAGCTGTGTTTGGATTTGATGAGTAAAGGGTATAGAGTCGTTGTTCAGGATTATATGGTTGATGCTAAGGAGGTAAAGAGACGTTACGGAATTAAAGTGGAGCAATCTCCTGCAGGAGAATTTGATGCAATCATTCTTGCGGTAGATCACGAAGACTATAGACACTTATCTCATTATGACTATTTAAAAAATGGAAACGAAGAGACACTAATTTTCGATGTAAAAGGAGATAAAAAGGATAAGTTTCCAGATAAGATATACATGTCATTGTAATCAGTAAAGAACCACTTTAAAAAGGACTCAGTGTTAAATTTAGTTAGACATACTAATAATTCTAGAAAGATCATCCAAGATGGATATTCTCTGCTACTTCTCTCTCATATTAGTGAATTGAAAAGTGAAGATCTTTCTCTCTTGGATGGCTTTATTATTGACACTGATTCTAATATTCATGCACAAGAGATTATTACTCAAATAAGAACACTTCAAAGTTTAAAAGTGAGTTTATTACCCCTTTTTGTTAATAGCATTTATCAATTACCAAAAGAGTTCATGATTCACTGTGATGGAGTTATTGAGCTGTCGCAGATGAGTTCTTATATTCAAAGAGTAGTTACAATTACCAATAGAATTCAAGCCATAGAAGAACCAAAATTATTATCGAATGATGTTTTGATTCAGTACAAAACACTAGCATATACCTATTCAAGAAACACAAAGCTTATACCTTGTGCATCAAGAAGTAGTTTTATCGGATATGAGTTCCCATTTATCTCATTGTTTTATAAACAAACGGAAGCAATTTCTTTATTAACTAATTTACAAAAGGCAGCAGATAAAAATTATTTGTCTTTTCAACTTCAAGATTATATCCATTTATGTAAAAGTTGTTCGGGGAACTATTTAAATTTTAGAGAATGTTGTCCGAAATGTAATTCTATAGATATCGATGCTCATGATATGATTCATCACTTTGTATGCGCACATGTTGCTCCTGAAAAAGATTTCAAAAAAGAAGAAGGACTAGAGTGTCCAAAATGTGATAAACACTTAAGACATATTGGAATTGATTACGACAAGCCTTCTACAATCTATTCATGTAATTCTTGTAGTCACGAGTTTCAAAACCCAGGAATGCTATCATTATGTTTAGATTGTAATACCGAAAATCAATTAGAAGAATTGATTCAGAAATCTATAGGGAATTATAACATTACTCAGAAAGGGGAGCACTTGCTTTTTGAAAAAAACAGTATAAACCAACAGAATTCAGGATACAAAGAAGGTCTAGGGAATATGAGTTTAAGCCTGTTTAAAATTTTACTGAATCAGGAAATTAAAAGAATAAAAGCAACACAAGGAAATAGCTTCTTTGTATCAATAAGTTTTCAAAACAACCAGTTACAGTTATTGAATAAAACAGCAAAAAAAGGATTGATGACGGAGATTGGAGAAATTATAAAATCTTATTTGAAAGAATCTGATGTTTTATCGGCAGAACGATTTAATAGTTACTATTTATTACTTCCAGAAACGAAAGAAAATCAGTTAGAACGATTAGAATTGATAGAGTACAATTTAGCGAAATTATTGTCGGACAACTTAGTGGAAGAAAAGCAAGAAATTCAAATAAATATACATCAAGTAAAAGGAGTAGATACGATACAAACCTACTTTTTATGATCTCCTTAAGCATACATAATTTATTGCCAGAATACCTAAACTACTGGTTTGTTGTTGGTTTACAAAAGTTCATAAGGGTATTCTGGTATTTTGTCATATTTGAGTTTACTAGATATATTATTATCGATTATGTGATTGCTTTTATTTTTTGGCTGACAGGAAAGACGAGAAAAGAAAAATTTGAAATTGCAAGACAGCAATTATTTTCTGAAAACCCTTTTATTTCGGTGATTATTCCTGGAAAGAATGAAGGAAAACATCTATACAAATTAACAAAATCCTTAGCAGAACAAACCTTCCGTAATTTTGAACTAATCATTGTAGATGATGGTTCTGATGACGACACTCCTATTATTGGAAAAAACCTTGAAGCCTTAGGGTTGATTGATATGTTTATTAGAAATGAAATGCGAGGAGGAAAAGCATCAGCAGCAAATTTAGCTTTGCGTTATAGTAAAGGGAAATATATTGTGCATTTAGATGCGGACTGTTCTTTTGATAGAGACGCTATCGAAAAAGTATTAATTCCTTTTTACTTAGATGAAAAAATTGGTGCAGTAGGAGGGAATGTAAAAGTGAGAAACTATAAAGAAAGTTTGTGTGCAAAATTACAAGCTATCGAATACTTGAAAACAGTTTCCGTAGGTAGAATTGTCACCTCTTATTTAGGGATTTATAAAATTATTTCAGGAGCTTTTGGGGCATTTAGAAAAGATGTTATTGATAGTGTTGGTGGCTGGGATATAGGCCCTGGATTGGATGGAGATATTACAGTAAAGATTCGTAAATCTGGATATAAAATTTACTTCCAACCTGAAGCTATTTGCCTGACAAATGCACCTTCAAAATTTAAAGTGCTCACTAAACAAAGATTGCGTTGGGATAAATCGATCATTAGATTTAGAATTCGAAAACACAAAGATGTTTATGTTCCTAACGCCAACTTTAATTGGTTGAATTTTTTCTCACTAGCTGAGAATGTTTTTTATAATGTTGTGTTGGACATTCTTTGGTGGATCTACATCATAGATATTATTGTGAATTATAGTGGTTCTTTGCAGTTTATTATTCCTATGAATTTCACGCTGTATTTTGTGATGTCTTATGTACAAATGTTTGGTATTTACATTTTTTCTGAGAGGAGAAAAGAAGAGAAATATTTGTGGCCTTATGTAATCTTAATGACCATCTATACTGGAACCTATTTAAGAATCGTAAGAACCATTGCTTATTACAAAGAATTCTTCTTCAAACGATCGTATGAAGATGTGTGGAACCCTTATAAATCCTCGATAAAAGCCAAAAGAGCTGGCTTGTAGGTCAGTCATCGAAAGAGGCTTGCTGTTCACCGAAAACACTCCATTAAACTTTTGGAATTAAGGTAGTTTTACGTTGTAAATAATAATAAATAAAACGTATGCTATTGCAAATTTTACCATTAAAAATTTCATTAATGATACTATCATTATCACCTGTGGAAAATCAAAAAATTCTGATTTTTTTAGGGTTAATATTTGGAGTATACATATTGAGAAAAACATTTAAAAACATGAACAAAATGAGAACTAAAGAAAGAGCAATTTTAAGAGGCTTTAAACAGCCAATATTAAAGATTTTAATTATAACACTATTCTTTTCTTGTCAAGATAAAACGTACGAAGAAGAAGTAGTAACAATTGTTAATGAAGAACGAACACCTTATTCGGTGAACAATAATCAAAATCAATTGTCAGGAAGAATTTCCTATATCAATAGGACGGCAACAATAGAGCCTGTTGTAACTGGACTTTCAGGGAGGTCTACATCTTCAGATGTTAATGGAGCCCAAGAGTTATATTATTGGGAGCATGTCGCAGAAGTAGCTCCACTAGTTGTTAATGGAAATACATTAAGTGCTACTCACATTTCTTTGGTAGATGATAAAGCCTATGTAAGCTATCATAGGCAAGGAAATAATCATGTTGGAGCTATAGAAATTATAGATCTTTCGAACCCTAATTTTCCTTTGATTATTAGTCAAGCATCTTTTTTAGAAGCAGATATTAATGCAGTAACTTCAGATTTTGAAGGAAATGTGGCTTCGAGAAAAATATGGCTTGCTATGTCTGACGCAATCCATGGTGCACAACTTTTAGAAATTGAATCTGAAGCAGGATTATTAACAGAATCTTATAAAAGAGTAAACCTTTCAAATATCATTGAAGGATCAGGAGTTTCAGCATCTGCAAATGGAATTAGTGCCACAAATAACTATCTATATGTAACATCAGGGAAAACATATGGAGGAACAGTAGTCTTAAACAAAGATAATTTATCGCCTCTATCTTCAGAAAGCTATGCGAATGCAAAATATGTTGCTGTAAATGGTCGTTCGAACAATTCAAAAGTAGTCAGTTTAATTACTGGGGATAATGCTTCTATTAAGGTAGGGAATGTTGGTTCGAATCTTAGTACATCATCGTACGGTATTGGATCGATTTTTCATCAAAATGTAGTTGAAACGTATAGAGGTAAATCTACCATGGAGTTTTCCCCTTTTAATAATAATCACTTATATATTGCAAAAGGGAAAGACGGAATTGCTAAGGTTGATATTAACAACGGTAATATCATTTCCGAATCAAAAGGAACCATGTTAGTTGTTGGAAATACCAATGGAGTAACAACAGATAATGATTATGTTTATGCGGCAAATGGTTCTGACGGAATTTCGATTTCACCGCACCCAAACTCTGGAGAGAAAATTGAGCCAATATTTTATTGGGATATGGCTGAAAATGATGCTTCTGCAAACTTTATTACTTCAGATGGAGAATGGGTCTTTATCGCCAAAGGAGGTGGAGGTTTTAAAATCTTAAGGAAAAGAATAAAAGACGAGTATAAAACAATTACTACTTATAATAATAGCGGATTGCCAGATGGACTGGAAGAGGATAAAGTAGTTTGTAGTAGTTTGTTGCCTAATATCTATGCAAATGTGCTACCAGAGCAAACGAATGCAATGGAAGAGCATCCAGAGTTTTTTGCAAATCCAGTGAAAAATATAAAGGTTACAGAAGCAACAGAATTGTATTTAACATTTATTGATGAAGGTGCTGGGTTTAAAAATGTTCTAGGATATTACACATATCAAGAAGGTAATAAACCTACTTCTGAAGAACAGTTAGACAAAATTGTCATATTCCCAAATGCTTCAGCTCAAGGATCAGGAGGTCAGCTAATCAGAGGAAATACCATGAGGCTTTTAGGTGAATTTGAACCAGGTACAGTTATTAGTTTCTTTGTAATTGCAAATGGATGGAGAAATGGACAAATTACTGACGGACTTTATACTCAACATACTGATATCGATTTTAATATGAGTGGAAGACAACAAAGTTTAATTTTCTTTGATTCTACCTGTAATTCTACAGTCATTGCATTCGAAGATATTACAGTGCCTAATGGAGACAATGATTTTAATGATGCTATTTTTGAAATTACTGCGTCAAATCCAAATGCTTTAGATACGAGTTCATTCATTCAAATAGGAAATTAATTTCAGTCCGCCGATAAATAAATACCACTCGCCGAAAGAATTAGTTAAGATAGCGAAATAGAATACTGACTTAAGTAAAGATTTTGTTAATTTGAATAGATATTTAATAGCATTTTAATGTGGGTAAAGTTAAGATGTTTATAAAAGCGGTGCTTCTAAAGCATCGCTTTTTAAATTACCTTATTCCCTAAATAGTAATATGTTTTTACAAGCCGTACCACCACCAGTCCCACCACCTCCACCTCCAGGACTTCCTCTGGAAAACGAAATGATCTTGTTGGTCTTAGGAATTATATACGGATCCATTGTATTGTATAGGAGAAGCTTAGAGGGTGGGAGTGTAAGAAGAGGTAGTATTAAGAGAAAAAGGAGTTTTATTAAAATAATTAGATGGTACACTCAAATATCAAATTAAACCATTGGTCGAAATAAAACTACTACTGACCGAAAAACAAACCCTAAAGTGATAGTTAACAGTAACTTTACCATATCATTAATTTAAAAAGTAATTATTATGGGGGTAAAGAATTACACAATAGAAATACAAAAAAAATCTGTTCCGCAAAGAATGATGATGTTTCATTTTTGGAACCAGAAAACGAAAGGGTTTTCAATAGTTCAAAAACTATTCGTAGGATCTTTGCTTACACTTTTCTTCTGTCCTTTTGTATACTTTGTTTTAGTATTATTTCTTAATTAATCAGAGCGTATGTATTTACAAATTATGCCACCTCAAGAGACATCAACATTTGTGATGGATGTAGAGTATGTTTTTATCATATCAATAATTATGATCGCTACAATTTTTATAGTTGATCTGTTGAGAAAAAAATGGGCAAACCGTTAAACGGTTAAAAAAAGCCATTCGTCGAAGGTTTTTGTATTCACAACGAATAATAAACCTAAAACACTAGAAAACAACGTTCCTTTGGAATAGATATTAATAACAATAAAATTTGGGGGAATTTTATGTAATTATTACAAAGCGATACTAACAAGTATCGCTTTTTTTATGCTCAAGAGTTCGCTTCTTTTTTTAAGATGTTTGTTAACATAATATTCATCTTTTTTCTGCATCTTTGTGTTCCATGAGAATTTACCCAATAGAAACAGGAAATTTTAAGCTAGACGGAGGCGCAATGTTTGGTGTAGTTCCTAAGTCTATATGGCAGAGAACTAACCCAGCAGATTCCCGTAATTTAATTTCAATGAGTATGCGATGTATGCTAATTGAAGATGGAAATCGTTTAATTCTTGTAGACACTGGTCTTGGGTCAAAACAAACAGAGAAGTTTTTTGGATATTACTATTTATACGGAGATTTCTCGCTAGATACGTCGTTAGCAAAACATGGGTTTCATAGAAATGATATAACAGATGTGTTTTTAACACATTTGCATTTCGATCATTGTGGTGGTTCCATTAAGTGGAATAAAGATAAAACTGGTTACGAACCAGCTTTTAAAAATGCTAAGTTTTGGAGTAATGAAAATCATTGGGACTGGGCAATAAATCCAAACCCTAGAGAAAAGGCATCTTTTTTGAAAGAGAACATTTTACCTATGCAGGAAAGTGGTCAATTAAATTTTGTGGGATTAAACCCCAGCCAACAATTAGGTTTTGATGTTTTAACGATGGATGGACATACAGAAAAACAAATGCTACCAAAAATTAGCTATCAAGAGAAAGAGATTGTTTTTATGGCAGATTTATTGCCAACTACAGGGCATATTCCATTGCCATATGTAATGGGGTATGATACAAGACCCTTGCTAACGATAAAAGAAAAGGCACAGTTTTTAAATGAGGCTGCTGATCATGAATACTTTCTTTTTTTAGAACATGATCCTTATGCCGAATTGTGCACGGTAAAACATACTGAAAAAGGAGTGAGATTAAAAGAGACTTATAAATTTACAGATATATTTAATTAGAGAGATTATGAGAATAATGAAACCAGTGTTGTACACACTATTAATCGCAGTTGCATTTGCGAGTTGTAAAACAGTTAGTACAATTGTAGTACCTAAAGGATCTGATGTTGCTGTTGCTGCAGTTGCAAAAAAAGCTCCACTAACCAAAGAACAAAATGAATCTTGGGGCCACGCAGATTTGGTGAAAGATTCTATTCCTGGAATGAGTGTTGAAAAAGCATATCAATTCTTAGAAGGAAAAAAAGGAACACAAATTATTGTTGCTGTTGTAGATTCTGGAACAGATCTAGAGCATGAAGATTTAAAAGACGTTGCTTGGGTAAATCCAAAAGAGATTGCAGGGAATGGAATTGATGATGATAAGAATGGTTTTATAGATGATGTCAACGGGTGGAACTTCTTAGGAGAGATTTACAAAGAAAATGCTGAGTTGTATCGAATTGTAAAAGACCCAAAACTTGCTGACGAAAAAACATACAAAAGAGCGAAGGCTGCGTATGATAAAAAAGTAAAAGAGGCAACAACAAATAAACAACGGTATGGTCAGATATTGCAAGCAGTAACATTTGCAAATACAAGTATCATTAAAAAGTTGAATAAGAAAACATACAAAAAAGAAGATTTAAAATCGATCGATGCTTCTAACCCTGAGATGGCAAGAAGTGTTGCTATTGCAAATCAAATGTTTGATTTAGGATTGTCATCATTACAAGAAGCAATAGACGAATTAACAAGTCTTGTTTCTAATGCAGATGATTTATTAGCTGGAAGCGCTCTTAAAAAAAATTATAGAAGCGTATTGAATGATGATGAAAATTCAATGGCAACAAAGATTTATGGAGATAATAAGTCTGGTCATTCAACGAAAAAAGAATCACATGGGACTCACGTTTCTGGTATTGTTGCGGCAACTAGAAATAATGGCGTTGGAATGAATGGTGTTGCAACCAATGTTAAATTGATGGCAGTAAGAGTAGTGCCAGATGGAGATGAATACGATAAAGATGTTGCTTTAGGAATTCGTTATGCAGTAGATAATGGGGCTAAAGTGATTAACATGAGTTTTGGAAAAGGATATTCTCCTAAAGTACAATGGGTATATGATGCAATTAAATATGCAGCTGAAAAAGATGTATTAATTGTACATGCTGCTGGAAATGATTCGAAAGATATCGATGTTCAAGCAAACTTCCCTAACGATAGTCCAGACAAGGTGAATGAAATTACAGATAACTATATAACTATCGGAGCGATTAGTTCTAATTATAATGAAAATATGCCTGCAAGTTTTACCAATTATGGGAAAGTTAATGTAGACATTTTTGCGCCTGGAGTTAAGATTTATTCTACAACTCCAGAAAGTGAGTATGCTTATAAAGGTGGAACATCGATGGCTTCTCCTGGAGCAGCAGGAGTAGCAGCTTTAATTAGATCTTATTACCCTAAATTAACAGCGAGTCAAGTGAAAAGAATTTTAATGAATTCTGGAACAAAAATTGATTTGGAAGTTATTAAGCCTGGATCAGGTTCTAGTGAGAATCCTACAGGAGTGAAAGTGCCTTTTGCAGATTTATCTGTTACAGGAAGAATTGTAAATGCATACAACGCATTAAAAATGGCTGATGCCATGGTTAACGGAAAATAACACAAACGATTTATAAAAAATCAAGTCATGAAAAAAATAATCACCTTAGTCTGTTTGTTCTGTATCACAAGCGTTTTCGCTTTTCAGAACAACACATCTTATTGGCAGCAAAAAGCAGACTATACCATGGATATTGATATGGATGTAAATACCTTTCAATACAAAGGGAAACAGAAGTTGGTTTACACAAATAATTCTCCTGATGAATTAAAGAGTGTATATTATCATTTATATTTCAATGCATTTCAACCAAACTCTCAAATGGATGTTCGTTCTAGAAATATTAAAGATCCAGATGGAAGAGTCCAAGACAGAATTAGCAAGTTAACTCCTGAAGAAATAGGTTTTATTAAGGTAAAAACGTTAAAACTGAACGGTTCTAGTGTGAAATTTGAAACTGTTGGAACTATGTTAGAGGTTAGGTTAAACAAGCCTATAAAATCAGGTGAAACTGTCACTTTTGATATGGTGTATGATGCTCAGGTGCCAAAGCAGGTTCGTAGAACAGGAAGAAATAACAAAGAAGGAGTTGCGTTGTCTATGGCGCAATGGTACCCTAAAATGGCAGAGTATGATTTTGAAGGGTGGCATACACCTCCATATTTAGCTCGTGAATTTCACGGTGTTTGGGGGAATTTTGATGTGACTATACATATAGATAAATCATATGTTGTTGGAGGTACAGGATATATTCAAAACCCTCAAGAAGTAGGTCATGGTTATGAAGATAAAAGCAAAAAACTTAAAAAACAACGAGGGAAAAAGCTTACTTGGCATTTTAAAGCACCTAATGTGCATGACTTTACTTGGGCTGCAGATCCAGACTACAATCACGATATCTTAACAATGGATAATGGAATTGATTTACATTTCTTTTATAAGAAAACAATGGAAGAAAAGTTCTTAAAAAATTGGAAAGATCTTCAGCCTAAAACTGCTGAATTAATGAAGTATTTTAGTAAAGAAATAGGGCGGTACCCATACAAACAATACTCAGTGATTCAAGGAGGAGATGGAGGAATGGAATATGCGATGTCTACATTAATTACTGGACACAGATCTTTTGGAAGTTTGTTTGGAGTAACAGCACATGAATTGGCACACACATGGTTTCAATTCCTATTAGCGACAAACGAAGCTAAACACCCATGGATGGATGAAGGTTTTACAACGTATATTTCTAATAAAGCAGGGAATAAAATCTTAGGAAGAAATCTGGAAAATCCACATAAAGGATCTTACGGAGGGTATAATTACGTAGTGAAAAATGGAATAGAAGAAACGCTTTCTACACATGCAGATAGATATCATACGAATACAGCATATGGTGTGGCTAGTTATAGCAAAGGAAACATCTTTTTATCTCAATTAGAATATGTAATTGGAAAAGAAAATGTTGAGAAAGGGTTAAAGAAATACTTTGACGACTTTAGCTTTAAGCACCCAACTCCAAATGATATTAAAAGATCTATGGAGAAAGTTTCTGGGATACATTTAGATTGGTATCTAAACGAATGGACTCAAACAACACATACAATCGATTACGGAGTAAAATCTATCGACGATAAGAATGTTACTATTGAGAGAATTGGACAAATGCCAATGCCAATGGATATTAAGGTGACGTATACAGATGGAACTACTGAGATGTTTAATGTTCCTCTTCGTATGATGCGTGGTGAAAAGCCTACCAAAGCAACAATATTAGAAGACTGGACATTTGCTCACCCAACCTATACGTTTAAAACACCTAAATCGGTGAGGTCTGTTGAAATAGATCCTTCAAAGTTGATGGCTGATGTAAATTCAGAAAACAATAAAAAAGAAATTGTTTTAGAAAAGATTAAAGAATAAGAACTATTCTATTGAAAGTAAAAAATAAAAGCGAGGTGAAAACCTCGCTTTTATTTTTTTTCCACTTGTTCAAGTAGTGTGTTTATTTTATTGTCTTTTGGAAGAAATCCTTTTAACATTAAAAAGACACCAAAGACAATTAATAGGATTCCCATAATTCGTTTAATTCGATAAACAACCATAGGAGTCATTTTATTTTTCAACTGCTTAGCCAAAACAATTTTCCCAAGATCGGTCACAAAATAACTTACGATAATAATAGTAAAATAGTAAAAGATGTTTTTTGGGTTCATGTCCAAAGTTGGACCAATAACAACAATTAAACCCAGCCAAAAAGCGAGTACCCCTACATTAATAAAATTCAAAAAGAACCCTTTTAAAATGAGTTTTAAATAATTGTTATTAACAGGTAGATTAATAGCAGTTTGGGCTTCAGCTTCTTTTTTACTAGACTTGTCCAGATAAGTGATGGTACCATATATAATAAGAATTAAACCTCCAATAAAAAAAAGACGAGGATCGTCTTTGATTCTTTCCAGCAGATGTCTACTTCCATAATAAGCAATAACTATAAACGCAACATCTCCTAAAATAACTCCAGTATTAAAGGCTATGGCTGCCCTAGCACCTTTTAATATACTAGTTTGAATAAGCATAAAGAAGACAGGTCCTATCATAAACGATAGAGCGAACCCGAATAAAATTGCATTTTTAATGTCGTAAAAATCCATGCGGTTAAAGATACAGATTTTTATACATCATCGTAGTCAATTGAAACTTTTGATGTTGTAGGGTGTGCTTGACAAGTTAAAATGTAACCGTCGGCTACTTCACCATCAGTAAGAATCGTATTTTTTGTCATTACAGCTTTCCCTTCTGTGATTTTTGCAAGACAACTACTGCAAACTCCACCTTGACAAGAATATGGAGCGTCTACATCATTTCGCAAAGCAGCAGCTAATACATTGTCAGTTTGCTTCATAGTAAAAGAAAGCTCCTCATCATCTAAAAGAATGGTCACTTCAGTTTCTCCATCTTTAATTTGATCAGTATTTTCCTCTTCTGTTGAAGCCGTAAACAATTCGAATAAGATTTGAGAAGTCTCAAAACCATTGCCTTGTAAAGTGCTAGAAACGGTGTTGATCATTTCTTCTGGGCCACATAAATAAGCCGAGTCGAAAGAAGTGTTTTTGTAAATGTTTTTTACAAAATAGTTTGTAAAACCTTCGTCAATTCTACCAAATAAAGATCCCTCTACATTTTGTCTACTGAAAATATAATGCAAATTAAATCGGCTTGAAAATTCATTTTGTAAAGCTTCTAGTTCATTTTTAAAAATCGTATCAGCTTCTGATTTATTTCCATAAACTAGCGTGATAGTAGCATCAGAAGTATTCTCCAAAATAGCTTTTACCATAGATAGAACAGGTGTAATTCCACTTCCTGCCGCAAAAGCTATGTAGTTTTTCCCTGCTTCTGGGTTTAAAATAAATTTCCCTTCAGGTTCATGAACTTCTAAAACATCGCCAGTTTTTAATTGAGAGGTAGCGTACACAGAAAAGGTTCCACCTTCTACAGTTTTTATAGCAACTTTTACTTCACCACTTTTAGGAGAAGCACAAATTGAATAAGCTCTTCTTATTTCTTTGCCGTTGAGTTCTTTTTTAACGGTAATATATTGCCCTGCTTTAAATGAAAAATTAGGCTTTAAATTGTCGTGAATATCAAAAACAACAGAAACCGCATTAGCGGTTTCTTGTATAATATTATTTATGGATAATTTATGAAATGTACTCATTGAGTTGTACTAGATTATTTTTTACTAAATATTCTGCAATCTGCACCGTATTCGTTGCAGCACCTTTTCTAAGGTTGTCAGAAACAATCCACAAATTTAAGGAGTTTTCTTGAGATTCATCCCTTCTAATTCTACCAACAAAAACTTCATCTTTATCATGAGCAGTAATTGGCATTGGATAGGTATTAGTAGCTAAATTGTCTTGCACTATTACTCCTGGAGTTGCGCTTAATAATTTGCGAACATCAGTAATATCGAAATCACTTTCAAATTGAACATTAACTGCTTCAGAGTGCCCACCTGCAGTAGGAATTCTAACAGCCGTTGCAGTCACAGAAAAAGTATCGTCACGCAAAATTTTCTTAGGCTCTTTTACCAATTTCATTTCTTCTTTGGTATACCCATTCTCTAAAAAAACATCGCAATGCGGTAAAGCGTTCCTTCCTATTGGGTGAGGGTATGCCATTTCTCCATTGATTCCTGCTTCCTCATTTGCCAACTGTTGTACAGCTTTCACACCAGTTCCAGAAACAGATTGATAGGTGGAAATTACAACACGCTTCATTTTGTATTTTAAATGTAACGGAGATAAAGCCATTACTAATTGAATCGTAGAGCAGTTAGGGTTTGCGATAATCTTATCTTCTTTCGTAAGTACATCACCATTAATCTCAGGGACAACCAATTTTTTTGTTGGATCCATTCTCCAAGCCGAAGAATTGTCAATAACCGTAGTTCCAACTTCAGCAAACTTTGGTGCCCATTCTACTGAAGTATCTCCTCCAGCAGAAAACAATGCGACATCAGGTTTAAGATCTATCGCATCTTGCATTCCTACAATAGTATAGTCGATTCCTTTAAAAGATATCTTTTTACCGATAGACCTTTTAGAAGCAACAGGAATCAATTCTGTAACTTCAAAATTACGCTCTGCTAATACTTTAAGCATTACACTTCCTACCATTCCGGTAGCTCCAACAATTGCAATTCTCATGACTCAAATTTTATTGTGCAAAGATGGTAAAAAAACAAATGAACAGGAACATGATTCGTGCTAAGAATTTCTCAAAATTTAAGAATAATTCAAGAATATAACAAGATGTTTAAAATACAACAAAACGAACTATTGTCATTTTATGACTTAGAGCTTTTTCCTATATTTCTTAAGTTCACAAGTTTTGAAAGCATTTGGAACCAAAAAGGAGCACCAAAACTTAAAGAAAAAGCAGTAATCATAATTCCAGCCAAATAAAGAAGCACATTAGCAAAACTAAATTTGTTTCTACTGTCTAGATACTCTTTTAAAGCAGTATTGCTTCTGGGTGATGATTTTTTTGCGTTTTTGCTTGTTGAACTTCTCCAACTTAATGGAGCTCTGTTGTCTTTCCATCCAATAGGAATGCTTAAATCCGATACTAATGACAGTGCTTCTTTTGTTTGAGTATACTTTTTTTGTTCAATGGAATCTAGTTTCCCTGCAATGCCTTGTAGTTTTCCAATGTAAAGATCTAGTTTTTTAGAATCTACAACACCTTCTTTTGCCTTTGTGCTATCAATAATTTGGTTGATTCCTGATTTAGTGACTTTAAGTAATTGATTAGGGTCTTCCCTTTGCACACTGTCTAGCTTAGAGTAATCATTAGCAACATTATCGGCTACACTAACGAGCTCATTTCTTAAGGTGTCATTTTTGTTGATGACATTGAAAAGAAAGATACTATCTACGTTGAGAGATATTGCAATAATAGATCCAGCAATTAATAGTTTCCAACGTTGAGCTTTTTTATACCAACTAGAAACTCTCCCCATGAACTCATTGTACCAATCTTTCATATGACTTTCAAATTTCAGATAATCACCATCAGCTTTGAAACAAAAAGACAACAGTAATGCTTTTAAAGGATCATTATCTGAGATTTTCTCAATACCTGCTTTAATAACATCTAGGCGATTTTGCTCTTGTGTACTATCTCCTTTTTGCTCTGTGTCATCTAAGTTGTTATTAGTGAGTTTGGTTATGGTATCAGTAAAAGCTTCTGTAAATAAATTGTCTGAAATATGATCAATTGGTTTACTCTTTGATCCTTTTATTTGACCATTAACCATATAGCTATTGAAAAATTCTTCAGCATATTTACTTCCTTCCTGACCATCAATCATGGTAGAAATAGCATCTTTCAAACTTTTAGCTCTTGTGTTTTTAAATTGATTCCACAATTCTAATATGATAGATACTAAAATGCTGAGTAGTGCATAAATAAGCATCATTGATAGAATAGTGCCTACAATTGAGTTGTTTAAAATTCCCATTGTTTAAAAATTAAAATTAATAATGAAGCCATTAACTCCTATGTGAAATTATTGACAGTCACTAAACTATATAAAAAACAATGAGAATTCAACCCCTATTTATACGTGTTTTTAAAAAGTAGTAGTATTTTTGCAATCGATCAAGATAGACTTGATTTTTATAGATTGTTTAACGAAATTAGTATAGCATGCAACTGTACAATAAGTTAAGTGCGAAAGAACGCGCTGCATTAATTGATGAGGCTGGAAAAGACCGAATCACCATTTCATTCTATCAATATTACAAGATAGAAAACCCACAATTATTTAGAGATAAGTTATTCCTAGAATGGAATACTTTAGATGTATTAGGAAGAACGTATGTTTCTTTTGAAGGAATCAATGCTCAAATTTCTGTCCCTTCAGAAAACTTTTTAGCATTAAAAGATCAATTGGATAACATTTCCTTTTTAAAAGATATCCGATTAAACGTAGCCGTAGAACATGACAATAAATCGTTTCTAAAGTTAAAAGTGAAAGTTAGAAAGAAAATTGTAGCAGATGGATTGGATGATGACATGTTTGATGTGACAAACAAAGGGGTGCACTTGAACGCAAAAGAGTTTAATGAGATGTTGGCAAATCCAGATACAGTTTGTGTAGATATGCGAAATCATTATGAGAGTGAAATCGGACATTTTGAAGGAGCGATAACACCTGATGTTGATACATTCCGAGACTCATTAGATATTATCGAAGAAGATTTAAAAGACAACAAGGAAGATAAAAACTTGTTGATGTATTGTACAGGAGGAATTCGCTGTGAGAAAGCCTCTGCTTACTACAAACACAAAGGCTTTAAAAATGTTTTTCAATTAGAAGGCGGAATTATAGAATACACGCGTCAAGTTAAAGCTGAAGGAATTGACAATAAATTTATTGGAAAGAATTTTGTTTTTGATCACCGTAGAGCAGAAAAAATTTCTGAGGATGTTATTGCCAATTGTCATCAATGTGGAAAACCTTGTGATGTGCATGTAAACTGTGCAAACGAAGCATGTCACTTGTTATTTATTCAATGTGATGAGTGTTCAGAGTCCATGGAAAATACGTGTTCATCCGAATGTAAAGAGATCATTCAACTTCCTTATGAAGAACAAAAAGAACTGAGAAAAGGAACACATGCCAGTAACAAAATCTTCAAAAAAGGAAGATCTGAAAAGTTAAAATATAAGAACTAAAAAAAGCCTCGTTTTCAAGGCCTTTTTTATGCTATTTTTCCATTTCATGATTCCTTCAGAATTCTTATATTTACTGATTAAGGAAATTTAGCTAGAAAGATTTTATCTAGCTGAAAATCAAGTAAGAACTCAAAGAAGCTATATCGCTTCTCTAAATATATTTACTTTATGGCGTGTGGAAATTGCGGTACTACAGAAAATGGAGTGCCAAGAGGTTGCAAAAGTAATGGTAATTGTGGAACAGGAACTTGTGGAAGTGGTAGCGAAAAACTAGCAGTTTTCGATTGGCTATCTAATATGACATTACCTACTGGTGATGCTCCATTTAATATTTATGAAGTACGTTTTAAAAACGGACGAAAACACTTTTATAAAAACACAGAAAATTTAACCATTTCAATGGGAGATGTTGTTGCAGTAGAAGGCTCGCCTGGGCATGATATTGGAATCGTCTCTTTAGCAGGTGAATTGGTGAAAGTTCAGATGAAGAAAAGAAAAGTCTTTTTTGATAGTGAGGATGTAAAAAAGATTTATAGAAAAGCATCTCAAAGAGATATTGATGTTTGGCAAAAAGCCAGAGATAAAGAATTAGAAACTCAACGAAAGGGTAGAGAGATCTTAGGAAGACTAGGGTTAAAAATGAAACTTTCTGATGTAGAATATCAAGGAGATGGAAACAAAGCAACCTTTTATTACACAGCAGATACACGAGTAGACTTTAGACAGCTGATTAAAGATTTGGCCGGAGCATTTTCAATTCGTGTTGAAATGAAACAAGTTGGGGCTAGGCAAGAGGCTGCACGTTTAGGAGGTGTAGGGTCTTGTGGAAGAGAGTTGTGTTGTTCTACTTGGTTGACTGACTTTAGAAAAGTAACAACCACAGCAGCAAGATACCAACAATTATCACTAAATCCACTAAAATTAGCTGGGCAATGTGGAAAATTAAAATGCTGTTTAAATTTTGAATTAGACACGTATTTAGACGCTTTAGATGATTTTCCAAAACAAGAAAAAATCTTAAAAACTGAAAAAGGAGATGCCGTATTTATAAAGATGGACATCTTTAAAAAGTTACTTTGGTATACGTATAAGGAAGATCGATCGAAATGGTATAAACTATCGTTAGATCAAGTCAAAGAAATTATTCAACTCAACCAAAATAAGGAGCTTTCAATTCCGTTAGAAGAATATGAGTCTGAGATACAAGAGGTTGTAGAGGTAGATTTTGAAAATGTTGTAGGACAAGATAGTCTAACTCGTTTTGATGTGCCTAAAAAGAGCAGAAGACGAAACAGAAATAATAGGAATAAGAAAAAGAAAGTTGCAGCTGGAGGGAATCCAAATCAGAAAAATCGTTCTAATAAGCCAAACCAACCAAACGCTCAGAAAAAGGAACAAAATAAAAGAAAACCTCAGAACAAGAGGAGAAGAAATTCGAACTCGAATGGAAACCAAAAGAACCAGAAGAAATAATTTTTTTTACCTCATTATTGGAATGATGTTTGTTTTCACTTCATGTGATTCAAATAGAGTATACGATCAATACTATTCATTAGAAAACAATATCTGGAAACTAGAAAATCCTGTAGCTTTTGAGATTCAAGTAACAGATACACTTTCTAGAAACAATTTGTTTGTAAACATTAGAAACAATAACGATTATCAATACAGTAATTTGTATTTAATTACCCATATTGATTTCCCTGATGGAGTGAAGGTTGTAGATACGTTACAATACGAAATGGCAGATAAAAACGGACGCTTTTTAGGTTCTGGAGTTTCAGAAATTAAAGACAATAAACTGTTCTTAAAGGAAAATATTTTATTTCCTGTTTCAGGGAATTATCAAGTTTCCATTTATCAAGCAATGCGAAGAAATGGAAGTATTGAAGGAGTTAAAGAATTAGAAGGAATTACCGACGTTGGGTTTAGAATTGAAAAAGTAAATTGAAAATGGGGAAGAAGAAACAAACAAATTTTAAAAAATACATTAAGAGGTTCTGGACAGTTGTCTTAAGTGGATTTGCAGCATTAATGCTCATCTTCTTATTGACCTCATGGGGAGTTTTTGGAGCACTCCCAACTTTTGAAGAGCTAGAAAATCCTCAAAAAAATATAGCATCACAAGTTATTTCTTCTGATGGGGTTACCTTAGGGAAATATTTTTATCAAAATAGAACTCCTGTTACTTTTAAAGAATTACCAGAGAATCTTATAAAAGCATTAATAGCTACCGAAGATGAACGATTTTATGATCATTCAGGAATCGATTTTAGAGGAACCGCAAGAGCTGTTGTGAAGTTAGGAAAAGGAGGTGGAGCAAGTACCATTACACAGCAATTAGCTAAAAATTTATTTACCAAGAGAGCATCTAGTAATACTTTTAAAAGAGTAATGCAGAAAGCAAAAGAATGGATCGTTGCAATCAAACTAGAACGTCAATACACCAAAAATGAAATCATTGCAATGTATTTGAATACGCAAGGGTTTCTATTCAACGCAATTGGTATTCGTTCGGCATCCAGAATCTATTTTGGGAAAGAGCCTAAAGATTTAGACTTGCAAGAGTCAGCTATTTTAGTAGCTATGCTAAAAAATCCAAGACAATACAATCCTAATAGAGACGTATCTAAAAAGAAATCTCTTGCAAGACGTAATGTGGTGTTTATGCAAATGGCTAAAAACGGATTCATTACCGAACAAGAAAAAGATTCGCTACAAAAATTGCCGCTTAAAATCAACTTTACACCAGAAAGTCATAATGATGGATTGGCAACTTATTTTAGAGAATATTTGAGAGCCTATTTGAAAAAATGGGTAAAAGACCACCCAAAACCAAATGGTGAACTTTATGATATCAATAGAGATGGATTGAAAATCTATGTGACGCTAGACTCTAGAATGCAGCAATATGCACAAGAGGCGGTGCAAGAACATATGGCAAACCTCCAGAAATACTTTTTTAAAGAACAGAAAAGAAATAAAACTGCTCCTTTTTATGATTTAGAAGATGAGCAAATAGAATCCATATATAGGAGAGCAAAAATTACTTCCGATCGTTACAAGAGGATGAAGAAAGATGGGAAATCGGAAAAAGAAATAGATTCTGCTTTTGCCGCTAAGACACAAATGAAACTATTTTCTTGGAATAAAGAAAGAGAGATAGACACTATTATGTCTCCTAATGATTCAATTAAATATTACAAAACCTTTTTAAGATCTGGCCTTTTATCAATAGAGCCTCAAACGGGACATATCAAAGCTTGGGTAGGAGGAATCAATCATAAGTATTTCAAATATGATCATGTAGATCAAGGGAAAAGACAAGTAGGTTCTACCTTTAAGCCATTTGTCTATGCAACTGCTATTAATCAATTACGAATGTCACCTTGTGATAAACTCCCCAACACTCCTTATACAATTCCAAAGGGAAGATTTGGAATTCCAAAAGCATGGACTCCTAAGAATTCTGGAGAAAAATACGGAGGAGAATTGACATTAAAAGCTGCATTAGCAGGTTCAGTAAATGTAATATCTGCGTACTTAATTGATAAAGTTACGCCAGCAAATGTGGTTCGTTTGGCACAATCAGCAGGGATTAAAAGTAAGATACCAGAAGCTCCATCAATAGCATTGGGATCTGTTGAATTATCTCTAATGGAAATGACAGGAGCCTACGCTACTTTTGCGAACAAAGGATTGCGAGTAGAACCTAACATGTTGTCTAGAATAGAAGATAAGAACGGAACCGTTTTATACGAGTTTACACCTCAAACAAAAGAAGTATTAAGTGAAGAGTCCGCTTATGTTGTTCTCGATTTATTAAAAGGAGTAACAACTGCAGGTTCTGGAGTTCGATTGAGAACAAAAGATCATTTCTTCAAGGATATTATTACTGGATTTCCTTATGAATTTACCAATCCGATTGCAGGAAAAACTGGAACCACTCAAAACCATACAGATGGTTGGTTCATGGGAGTTGTTCCTAATCTTGCTACTGGTGTATGGACAGGAGGAGAAGATAGAGCGGCACATTTTGAGAAGATTGCACAAGGACAAGGAGCTACCATGTCATTACCTACATGGGCAATCTATATGAGAAAATTATATGCAGACCCTACATTAAATATCAGTCAGGAAGATTTTGAAAAACCAGAATATGTAGGAATCGATATTAATTGTGGTAAAGATGTCACTGATGATAAAAAGAAAGAAGACAAAAAGAAAATTATCGTAGAAGACGATACAGATTTCTAGACCTGAACTTATTTCAGAGTCTTTAAAAATAAATTTAGATGATTAACAAAAAAGTAAATAATGTTCAAGAAGCTCTTGCTGGTGTCGAAAGTAATATGACATTAATGCTTGGTGGATTTGGATTGTGTGGAATTCCCGAGAATTCAATTGCTGAATTGGCAAAATTGGGAGTTGATAATGTGACATGTATTTCTAACAATGCAGGAGTTGATGATTTCGGATTGGGGTTGTTGCTACAAAACAAACAAATCAAAAAAATGATTTCTTCTTATGTAGGAGAAAATGATGAGTTCGAAAGGCAGATGTTGTCTGGTGAGTTGGAAGTAGAATTGACACCTCAAGGAACATTGGCTGAAAAATGCAGAGCTGCTCAAGCAGGTTTTCCAGCATTTTATACACCTGCAGGTTATGGAACAGAAGTAGCGGAAGGGAAAGAAACCAGAGAGTTTGAAGGGAAGATGTATGTCTTAGAACCAGCTTATAAAGCAGATTTTGCTTTTGTAAAAGCATGGAAAGGGGACGCAGCGGGGAATTTAATTTTTAAAGGAACAGCTCGAAACTTCAACCCATGTATGTGTGGTGCTGCAACAATTACTGTTGCTGAGGTTGAAGAACTGGTTCCTGTTGGAGAATTAGATCCAAATCATGTTCATACTCCTGGAATCTTTGTACAACGAATTTTTCAAGGAGAGAAGTACGAGAAACGAATAGAACAAAGAACCGTAAGACAAAGAACCTAATTATGTTGGATAAGAATGGAATAGCGAAGCGAATCGCAAAAGAAGTAAAAGACGGGTACTACGTAAACTTAGGAATCGGAATTCCAACTTTGGTTGCTAACTTCGTAAGAGATGATATTGAAGTCGAGTTTCAAAGTGAGAACGGAGTTTTAGGAATGGGGCCTTTTCCTTTTGAAGGAGAAGAGGATGCAGATGTGATCAATGCAGGAAAGCAAACTATTACAGCAATGCCTGGTGCAAGTTATTTTGATTCGGCAACCAGTTTCTCGATGATTCGAGGGAAGCATGTTCACTTAACTATTTTAGGAGCAATGGAAGTTGCTGAAAATGGAGACATCGCCAATTGGAAAATTCCTGGTAAAATGGTGAAAGGAATGGGAGGAGCGATGGATTTAGTGGCTTCTGCCGATAATATTATTGTAGCGATGATGCATGCCAATAAGCGAGGAGAATCAAAACTTTTGAAAAAATGTTCATTACCGTTAACTGGAGTAGGTTGTGTAACTAAAGTTGTTACCAATTTGGCTGTTTTAGAAATTAAGGATAATCAATTCCACTTGTTAGAGAGAGCTCCTGAAGTAAGTATTGAAGAGATTCAAGACGCAACAGAAGGAACACTAGTAGTTGAAGGTGAAATTCCTGAAATGTCTTTATAAAATAAAATGCTATGAATAATAAGTTTATTAAGTTCTTAGTAATCCTAAATGGAGTACTGTTGCCAATTATTATGTTTTATGCCATATATAACATAACTAAAGATATGTTTCCCGCTAAAGAAAAAGTAGAAAGAGGTTTAATTATTGGAGAAGAATTAGAGGAAGCTAAAAAAGACAGTGTTGCTTTACAAGGTTTAAAGTACTATTATCCAAATAACTTATATAATTCAACAAATCAATATTTGCCTATCTCATTATTAACTTATGAGGAAGAAAAAAACCTTCTTAAAACAATTAGAGTATCAAATGATGTTGGGAGTCATTTTTTAAAATATGTAAATGTTATTTTTCTTGATAAAAATTATCAAACAATAGGATCTTTATTAGATAAAAAGGCTTCAATTACTGAAATACAACCTCAATATAAAAGCACCGGTTATAATAACGAAGAAATTGACAAAACAGTTAAATACATTGGGTATTTGATTGCATTTAATGATTCTAATAATGATGGAAAGTTAAACTCCTCAGACAATCATGACTTATATCTTTCTGATTTAAGTGGAAAGAATTTAAAAAAAGTATCTAATGATATTGATGTAAAATCTTTTAAATATATAAAATCAAATTCCAAAATTTTTATTGAATATACTGCTAGAATTGATATGAGAGAGGAACACAAAAAGAAAAAGTTTGCCATTTATGATATCGAATCTTCAAGATTCTTAAATCTTTCAAGTATCGATAAAGAATTAGATAAATTAGAAAAAATTATTATTGAGTAAATGAAAATAATCTCTTACAATGTTAACGGAATTAGAGCAGCCATTAAAAAAGGTTTTTTAGATTGGTTACAACAAGCGAATCCAGATGTGATTTGTATTCAAGAAACCAAAGCACAACCTGAGCAAGTGAATCCTATGGATTTTGAATTGTCTGGATATCCTCATCAATATTGGTTTTCAGCTCAGAAAAAAGGATACTCTGGAGTGGCAATTTTTTGTAAAGAAAAGCCCAATCATATCGAATATGGAACAGGTATAGAAACGATGGATTTTGAAGGAAGAAACCTACGTGTAGATTTCGATGGAGTTTCAATAATGAGTATGTACTTGCCTTCAGGAACAAACCTAGATCGTTTAGAGTTTAAACTAAACTATATGGCTGAAATTCAAGAGTATGCAACTCAACTAAGAAAAGAAATTCCAAATTTGGTCATTTGTGGCGACTATAATATTTGTCATGAAGCCATCGACATTCACAATCCAAAGATGAAAGGTGTCTCAGGGTTTTTACCAGTAGAGCGCGAATGGATCGGAAATTTTATAGATAGTGGATTTATAGATAGTTTTAGACACTTAAATAAAGAAAGACAAGAGTTCTCTTGGTGGAGCTATAGAGCCAATTCAAGAGCAAATAATAAAGGTTGGCGATTAGATTACGCAATGGTGTCAGAACCTTTAGAAGAAAAGATATCTAGAGCTTATATACTTCCAGAAGCAAAACATTCGGATCATTGCCCGATTGTAGTAGAATTAGACATTTAACACTTGATGAAAAAAACAATATTTCTATTTACCCTATTTATGAATCTGTGCTTACTAGCGCAAAGTAATAAAGATACAATAGCAACGGTTCAATTCGATTCAATCAAAAATATTGCAGAGGAAGACTTATTCTCTGATTTAGATATTTCATTGATTGATAGCTTGGTTCTAAACACACAGTACAACTCGCCACTATACGACACCAATGAGTACTTTATAAAAGATGTTGATGCAAAAGATGTTACTTCTGTTGCTTTATCTGAAGTTATTCTAAAAGAAAGATTAAAAATTATTGATGCGAAGACACCTTTCCATATTGCTTATAATCCAGCATTGGGAAAAGTAATAAAATCGTATTTGAAATATAGGAAGAAGTATTACCCTAATTTAATTGCAAAGGCAGAGTACTATTTTCCAATGTTTGAAAAATATTTAGATCAGTATGACATCCCTTTAGAGATGAAATATTTGGCTATTGTAGAATCTGCATTAGACCCTAGAGCAAGATCTCGAGTAGGAGCTACTGGTTTGTGGCAGTTTATGTATCAAACAGGAAAACAATACAAATTAAAAGTGAGTTCTTATGTCGATGAACGGCAAGATCCAATAAAAGCAACTATTGCAGCATGTGAATATTTAAGTGATTTGTATAAGATTTTTGGGGATTGGGATTTAGCATTAGCAGCTTATAACTCTGGACCAGGAAATGTGTCGAAAGCTATTAGACGTTCAGGAGGTTATAAGAATTATTGGAATATACGACCTTATTTACCAAGAGAGACAGCTGGATACGTTCCTGCATTTTACGCAACGATGTATTTGTTTGAATATGCAAAAGAACATGAGTTATCTTCTAATGGACCTAAAATTCACCATTTTGAAACGGATACGATTCATATAAAAAGAACTGTAAGCTTCGATCAGATTTCAGAAACCATGGAAATTGATGCCGAGATTCTTTCTTTTTTAAATCCAGCATTTAAATTGGATATCATTCCTTATATCGAAAACAGAAATTATACTATTACCATCCCTAAAGTTGCTACAGTGGGCTTTTTAAAAAATGAAAAGATATTGTATGACTTGGCAGATGAAGATGATTCAAAAAGAGAAAAACCACTACCAAAATACTTTGAAATGGATAAGAGAATCCGTTACAAGGTTAGAAATGGAGACTATTTAGGAAAGATTGCAAATCGGTTTGGTGTTCGGGTTAGTGATATTAAAAGATGGAATGGGCTTAGAAATAATAGATTAAGAATTGGGCAACGTCTAAGTATTTATCCAAAAAGAATTCGAATTCCTAAATCGACCAAAAAATCAACGTCTAAAAAGACTCCAAAAGGAAAGCCAACAGTTTATGTTGTTAAAAAAGGAGATTCACTTTGGACAATAGCACAAAAGTTTAAAAAAGTTTCTGTGAAACAAATCAAAGAATGGAACAATATTTGGAGTGCAAAGAATATTAAACCAGGAACGAAACTTAAAATTTATAAAAGCTAATCAAATGAAAAAAATAATCGGATCACTCTTTATCGTTGTATTCCTTCTTTCGTGTATGGATAGTAAAGTTATCTTGCCGAGATCTGTAGGAACTTTTAATAAAGTATTGGTAGTAGCTAATGGCGCTATTTGGAATGGAGAAGTTGGTGATGAAATGAGAAAATCATTTGGAGAATTAATGGTAGGATTACCTCAGCCAGAGCGAACATTATCTGTTGGTCAAGTTGCGCCTAATGGATTTAATTCAATGATGAAACATGATAGAAACATTTTGATTGTAGAAGTTAATGAGAAAGAAACGATTTCTAAAACGTATAACAAGTATGCTTCTCCTCAAACAATTGTTTATGTTTCTGCAAAAGATAAGGAAGGATTGGCTGCAATGCTGAAGAAGCACAGTAAAGACATTATTAAAACATTCAAAGATTCTGATATTAGAGTTTTGCAAACAGTTTTTAAAAATAAGAGAGTTGATGATTCTAAGTACAAAACACTTCAGAATTTAAATGTCTCTTTAACAATTCCAGAAGAATTTAGAACAGTAGATGATACAGGAGATTTCCTTTGGTTAAGACAACACCTTAGAAGTGGAATTGCTAGAGGAGCAGGAAATAACAATATTTTAGTGTATTCATTGCCTTTAAATGACAATATTAATGTAGCAGATAGTATTGTTTCAATGAGAAATGCTATTGGGGAAAAGTATATTCCAGGTTCTAAAGAAGGCATGTATATGATTACCGAAGCCGCTTACACTCCATTTACTGTAGATACTGAGATACTAGGAAACAAAGCTTATGAAACTAGAGGGAAATGGGAGGTGAAAAATGATTTTATGGCTGGGCCATTTTTAAACTATGCGATTGTAGATAAAAAGAATGATAGACTACTTGTCATTGAAGGGTTTACATATGCACCTTCAGTAAATAAAAGAGAGTTTATTTTCGAACTAGAAGCAATAGCGAAGAGTGTTCAGATAAATTAAAAGAACAATAAGATACAAAAAAACCCGANNTCGGGTTTTTTTGTATCTTATTGTTAGTCAAAGTGTTATTTTGTTATATTTGAGTACTAACTAAAACTTTTTTATCATGGAAATAAATTATTTATACATAGCGATCGCTGCGCTGGTTCCTTTAGTAATGGGGTTCCTTTGGTACGGTCCAATGTTATTTCAAAATGCTTGGATGAAACAAATGGGATTCACTAAAGAATCAATGCAAGGGGGTAACATGGCTGTTATTTTTCTATTGTGTTATGTTTTTAGCTTTTTAGCGGCCTTCTTTTTGCAGTTTATTGTAATTCATCAGTCAGGAGTTTTTTCTACGATTTTAGAATCGGGGTCAACGGAACTACAAGGCGATGCTCTTGCCTATTTTGAAGATTTTATGTCTAAATACGGAAGCAATTATAGAACCTTTAAGCATGGAGCCTTACATGGGGTTATTGCTGGGTTATTTTTCATTCTTCCTGTATTAGCAACTCAAGCTATGTTTGAAAGAAAAACAGTAAAATATGTAGCTATTAATGCAGGATACTGGATTGTTACTTTTGCTTTAATGGGAGGTATTATATGTCAATGGGCGTAAAAATATAGATTGATTAACATAAAAAAGGCTTCACATTTGTGAAGCCTTTTTTATGTTAATATCCGATTTTAATTCGAACTCTTTGCAAAACATCTTTTGCAACTTTTCTTGCTTTTTCAGCGCCAATGCTTAAAGCATCGTCAATTTCATGTTTGTTCTCCATAAAGTGATGATAGCGTTCTCTAACAATGGCAAATTTATCAACGATTAATTCGTACAATTCTTGCTTTGCATGCCCATAACCGTAATTTCCTCCTTCATATTTAATCCTCATTTCGGCAATTTCAGCATCACTTGCTAATAATTTATATAGAGCAAATACATTGTCAGTATCTGGGTTTTTAGGATCTTCTAAAGGAGTACTGTCTGTTTTTATAGACATAATTTGTTTTCTCAATTTTTTGTCTGATAAAAAAATATTTATAACATTTTCTCTAGACTTACTCATTTTTTGACCATCAGTACCTGGAACCAATTTAGTGTGTTCTTGCACTTTTGCAGAAGGAGGAACCAACGTTTCTCCAACAATATTATTAAAACGATTTGCAACATCTCTGGTCATCTCCAAGTGTTGTAATTGATCTTTACCTACTGGGACAATTTCGGCATCATATAATAAGATATCAGCAGCCATTAACATAGGGTAGGTAAATAATCCAGAGTTAACATCAGAAAGGCGATCGGCTTTGTCTTTAAAACTATGTGCTAAACTTAATCTTTGGTAAGGGAAATAACAACTTAAATACCAAGTAAGTTCTGTTACTTCAGGAATATCACTTTGTCTATAGAATATCGTTTTTTGAATATCAATGCCACAAGCTAACCAGGTTGCTGCTGTGCTATATGTATTTTCTCTTAGCTCATTGCCATTTTTTATTTGCGTAAGTGAGTGCATATCAGCAATAAATAAGAATGATTCATTTTTAGGATCATCCGCCATTTCTATCGCTGGGATAATAGCTCCTAAAAGGTTTCCTAAATGAGGAGTTCCTGTACTTTGTACACCAGTTAGTATTCTAGACATTGATTAAATTTTGTTCCAACAAAAATACTGATTTCAAGGTAAAATGTATCAAACAAAAGAATATTACTACATTCGCTTATATGAATTGGATAAAGATTCCTTTTTTATTGATTTGGAGGTTATGGTTTTACCTTCTATTATTAAGTACCGTTATTCTAATGGTACCTTTTTTATTGATTCTTACGGCCAAAGAAAGTTACTATCCAGTTTTATGGAAATTTGTAAGAGGATGGTCTTACCTTATAATCTATGGAATGGGTTTTCGTATTAAAAGACAACTTGATGAACAACTAGATAGAAATCAGAGTTACCTATTCTGTCCAAACCATGCATCTTTAATGGATCCTTTTATGTTGATGGCATCAAGTAAAAACCCAATTGTCTTTGTTGGGAAGAAAGAGTTAGTTAAGATTCCAATTTTCGGATTCTTTTACAAGAGGGTAGTAATTATGGTAGACAGGAGTAGCCCTAAAAGTAGAAGAAGAGTTTTTGAAATGGCTAAGAAAAGATTGCAAGGAGGAACTAGTATCGGAATATTCCCAGAAGGATTAGTGCCTGAAAATGAAGTTATATTATCACCATTTAAGAAAGGAGCCTTTAGTTTAGCAATAGAACATCAGATCCCTATTGTTCCACAAACATATTATGATAACAAGAGGTTGTTTTCTTGGAATGTCCTAAAAGGAGGAATAGGAGTATTAAGAATAAGACAGCATTCATTTATTGAAACGAAAGGGCTGAAGGGAGAAGACTTAAACAAGATAAAGGACCAAACTTTTCAAATATTGTACAATGAATTAACATCAGATGAGTTGTATATGAAAGATACAAATCGAAAAAAATGAAGGAAGAGTTAGTTCATAGATATTCAGAGAAAGAAGAGGGATTAAATAATGACAGTTACGAAACGTTTTTATTTTACAACTTAAAAAAAAATGATGATTTTATTCTTAAGAAGGTAATTGCATGATTATAAGTGTTTTAAAAAGAGACTGCAACTGAGAGAGATAATAGGAGATTACCCTTTAACAAATTTTTTTTTTGAAAAGGATGCAAGTAATAAAAGTATTTATTATTTTGCAATAAAAAATTCACTCACTCAAATTATCTTAATGAAACAATATTTAACAAGTGAAGAAAAAGATTTATTTTTTTCTCAAGGGTTTATAGGCCCATTCAAAGTTTATGAAGAAAGTCAAGCTAAAGATATACTTCGACAAATTAGAATAAAAACAAGTGATCATTCAAACGTTTTACATAACAATACATTAAACTACGATCGCCATTTTGATGTCAAAGAAATATCTGATCATATTTGCCATCCAGAAATAGTTGGAAGGCTTAATGAACTTATTGGTGGTGATATTAATTTATGGAGAACTGAAATTTTTCAAAAATTACCAGGAAGTAAAGGTACTGAATGGCATCAGGTACAAGATTATAGCTATGCAACTGGTAAACCACAATTAATACCAACTGATACCGAGCCTGGAATTCCATTCGATTTATCCGTTTGGACAACTTTTACGGAATCAACTACAGAAAATGGATGCCTCAAATTAATGCCAGGTTCACATAACGAAATGTTTTTTGACGAAACGAAAAAAACTTCTATTGGAAGAGATGAATTGTATAGTGCAGTAGGATCCGATACTAGTTTTTATGGATATAATTTTTCAGATTTTAAAGTTGATCCTAATTGGGAGCCAGATGAATCAAAGGCAGCAGTAATGGATATGAAAGCAGGAGAATGTGTGATTTTTTCTGCAAGATGTATGCATGGATCATACCCAAATACATCTGATCGATCTATACGATATGCAATCTCTAGTAGATATGTTCAAGGACATGTTAAAGTATATCCAGAGACGAATAAATTTAGAGCACATGGTGTTGATTTTGATTTAACAGACTGGGGTTGCGTAAAAGTAAGTGGAGAAGATAAACATAAACATAATAAGATTAGAAAAAAAAATAATTTAGGAGTCCCATTCGAGACTGGAAATTTTTAATTAATCTATCCTTAAAATATTATTGCTAATGAAAAGGCCGAAATTGTTCTGCCTCCATTTTGGAGGTGGAAACCAGTTTAGTCTTCTTAAACTAAAGAAGTCTATTAGTCCATCCGTAAATGTTGTTTTTTTAGAAGTTCCTGGAAGGGGAAAACGATTACGTGAACCTTTATTGACGAATCTTGACAGTATGGCTTTAGACATATACAAGCAGGTCAAAAGTCACTTGAAAAACGATGAAGATTATATTTTATTTGGTCATAGTTTAGGAGGGATGTTAATCTTTCTTGTTTCTCGGTTACTCCGAGATAATTATGATAAGATGCCAATTCATTTAATTCCATCTGGGGTTAAAGCTCCCAAATTTAATAATGATGGGAAAATAATATTTCATCAACTTACTGAAAGTAATTTCAAAAAAGAGCTTTTTAATTTGGGAGGAATCCCGAAAGAAGTTATGGCTGATAAAGAGCTTTTAGATTTCTTTTTGCCAATTTTAAAGGCAGATTTTACTGCCATTGAAACCTATAAGTATGTAGAATCAGAGCCAATGGATATTCCAATTACTGCGCTTTCTGGATTAGAAGAAAATATTTCTGTTGAAGATTTAAAGAAATGGAATAATGAAACTACGAAAGAAGTTGAAATTATGCAGTTTAAAGGAGATCATTTTTTTGTTCTCAATGAGTTAGATACCATAGGGAATCTTATAAATATGATTTTCAAGAGAGATTTGGTTGAGTTGGAATGATACCACCTAGTTATCAAAAGTATTTGTAGCTCTAAAATAAACGATAACCTAACTAAAATTAAACGCGATTTAAATTTACAAAGGTTGATTAAAGTAGGGCGTTAACATATTAATTTATTTCTTTTATTTAAAGCATAGTATATGACATCTCGAACAAAAAGCCTGCAATCTTTAAAAAATGAACCTATAGCTGTAATAGGTCTAGGTTGTCGTTTTCCTGGAGGTATTATTAATATGGATACTTTTTGGGATGTTTTAAGTAAAGGAAAAGATGTTATAGAAAAAGTACCAAAGGATAGATGGGATTTAAGTAGCTGGTATTCAGAAGATAAAAATGATGCAGGTAAAATGTACACGCAATGGGGAGGCTTTATTCCCGAAGTATATTCTTTCGATCCTGAGTTTTTTGGTATTTCTCCAAGAGAAGCAAAGAGCATAGACCCACAGCATCGCATTTCGCTAGAAATCACATGGGAAGCGCTAGAAATGGCAGGCTATACAAAGTCAGAACTTTTTGATAGTGATACTGGAGTGTATATGGGAATTTATGGTAATGATTATCAATATAATTCTTTAAAAGATACTTCACTTATTGGCACGCATACATTTGTAGGTACATTAGGCAGTGCAGCATCTGGAAGAATAGCTTATTGGTTAGGCTTGAAAGGGCCAAATATGGCTATCGATACCTCATGCTCATCAGCTTTAGTCGCTGTTCATAATGCTGTTCAGGCATTACGAAATGATGAATGTAAAATGGCTATTGCCGGAGGTGTAAATTTATTGCTATCTCCTGAGTTTTCGGTAGGACTTAGTAAAGTAAATGGATTGTCACCATCTGGAAGAAGTAGAGCTTTTTCAGCTGATGCAGACGGTTTTGTTCGGAGTGAGGGCGCTGGAGTTTTAGTTTTAAAACCACTATCAAAGGCAAAAGAAGACAACGATCGTATTTATGGAGTGATTTCTGGAAGTGCAGTTAATCAAGATGGTCAAAGTCAAGGTTTTACCGCACCGAGTAGAACTTCGCAAAAAGAAGTTATTGAAAAGGCTCTGTTAAGCGCTAATTTAAAACCAAAAGACATTGATTATGTTGAAGCTCACGGTACTGGTACAAAGATAGGTGATATAACAGAATTGAATTCTTTAAATGATGTTTTTGGAGAGTTGAAAAACAGGAATCGCCCTCTTTATGTAGGGTCTGTAAAAACCAATATTGGACATACAGAAGCTGCTTCTGGAATTGCAGGACTTATCAAAACCATCGTATGTATGGAGAAAGAGGCGCTTTCAAAAACTATTCATTTCTCTGAGCCAAATAGAAAATTCCCATGGGAAGCTTCATCAATAAAGGTTGTCGATCAATTAATACCATGGAAACGAAATGAAAACAAAACTAGATATAGTTCAATTTGCTCATTTGGTATTACTGGGACTAACGCACATATTATCTTGGAAGAAGGGCCAGATTATGAAGCTTTTGATACACTAGATAAACCAAATGAAGAGCAATGGCATGTTTTCCCTTTTTCGGGTCACAAGAAAAAAGTAATTGATAATAAAAAACGTGATTTATTGGAGTATATGAATCAAAAAGAGGATGTTTTGATTCAAGATGTTGCATTTACTTTGATTAATAAAAAAACGCACTTTTCTTTTAGAGAAGTTTTATTAGCACAGAATAAGAAAACTTTTTTTGAAACATTAAAAACAACCAATTTTGATGATGAAAGCCCTACTCTAGTTAGATCCATTTTAAATGGAAGGAAGTCCAAAACGGTTTTCTTATTTACAGGAGGAGGAGCCCAATTTTCCGGAATGGGGAAGGACCTTTATAAAAATGAACCTCTTTTTAGAAAATATATAGATGAAAGTGCTAATCTTTCGAAAGAATATCTGTCAATAGATTTACGTGATGTTCTTTTTAGTGAAGAATACGAAAAATATTTACATCGAATTGATTACATGCAACCTGCACTATTCGCATTTGAATATGCTATGTTCAAATTAATGAGCTCCTGGGGTATAACACCAGATTTTCTAATGGGGCATAGTTTGGGTGAAATTGTTGCCGCTTGTGTTGCGGATGTATTCTCTTTTGAAGAAGGAATAAAATTAATTTGCACAAGAGGTAAATTAATGCAAAGCCTTCCTAATAATGAAGGAATGATGGCGTCAATAGAGGCTACAGAAGAAGATGTGTTAAGTGAGCTTGAAAATTTAGGAAAAAATAAAGTATCTATAGGCGTTATTAATGGAGCTTTTCAAACAGTTGTATCTGGTGATTCTAATCAGGTTCAATTTTTAGTAGAAAAATTTCAAAAAAATGGAGCAAAAACAAAGATTTTAAAAGTTTCTCACGCATCCCATTCCCCAATGATGCTTCCTATTGTGAGTCAGTTTAAAGAAGTTTTAGAAACTATAGAGTTTAAAAAACCTAAATACTCTCTTGTTAGTAATTTAAATGGAGAAATTATTGAAGGAGAAATGATTGATACTAAATATTGGGTTAATCATTTATTACAAACGGTGCGTTTTTCTGATGGCATTAAACAATTAGAAAATCAACATGTTAATACTTTTATAGAATTGGGCCCTAGCCCTGTTTTATTAGGCATACTTGGAATTTCCATTGAGGATTATGAATCTAAAGTTTGGTTGCCAACGTCACGAGAAGATTCTTCAATTCTCCCCTATAAAGCCATTTCACAATGGTATGTAGAAAATAATGAAGTTAATTGGACGAATTTTACGAAGGATCATGGACATTATATTGTTACCCCGTCCTATCCGTTTCAGAAAGAACCCTTCCAATTGGAAGTTAATCGAAATAGCCTCAAACAAACAGGAGAGTTAACAGATCAGATTCTTCTTCAGAAGCGTTTAAAAATAGCCGATCATTGGATTTACGAATCGGAAATAGATATTAATAATTTCCAATACCTTAATGATCATCAAGTATTGGGTCAGGCTATTCTTCCAGCATCATATTTCTGTGAATTAATTTTCGAGTTCATGAGAATTGAATTGAAAAAAGAATTCACTATTAATGATCTAGTTGTTACGAATCCATTTCAATTAAAGGAGAGAAAGTTCTTTACACAGCTTATTGTTAAAGACAAAGGTAAAAATGAATTTGAGTTTAATATTTATGGAAAAAACGATCCACAAGAAGATTGGAGTAATAGCTGTCGAGGGACTCTTGCTTTATCTTTGGATAACAATAACATAAATTCTCATTCGCTAAATACTGGAGATAAAGAATCTCCAAAGACAAGTGGAGCTAAATATTACAAAAAATTAGAAGAAAAAGGGATAAAGTATGGTCCCAGTTTTAGAGGTATAAAGGAAATTATCTTTAATGAAGAGGGAATTAGTGCACAAATTCAATTGCCAGAATTTGCCAACGACCGAAACTATAATTATCAATTTGATCCAATACTTCTGGATTGCGCTTTCCATGCTTTAATTTCATTAATAAATGAAGATGATCTGGATCATCTTTATCTTTTCCATTCCTTTGAAAATTTTAGATTTTTACAAGGGCTTACTTCAAAAAACATATGGATTAAAGCTTTAATAAATGAAGACAATAGCTCTGATAATTTTTTTTCAATAAGGTTAGATATTTGGGATGAGTATGGTGTGCAAATAGCTCATGTGGACTCAGTCTACTTGGCTAAAGTACATAAGAGTAAAATGCTGTTGAATTTTAAGGAAGATTGGAATTATAATTTAACTTGGGAGCCTTTTGTTGAAGTAGGAAGCGGGAATTTGAATCTAAAAGAAAATTGGTTGTGTTTTGGCGAAGGTGCTACGTTGGAAAGCATAAAAGAACAATTTGCTAATGAAGGAATTAACATTTTAGGAATTGAAAACTGGAAAGATTTTGAAAGCTTAAACGATCAAATAGAAATTCATAAAGCTGTAATAGTATGGCCCGCCAACGAGTCTCATGATATTTTAAATCAAACGTTAGAATATACTAAACAAGGATTGACTATTTTAAATGATTTAAATGCATATTCTGAAATTCCCAATAAAGTTTTATCTAAAATATACTGGATAACCTTTAATGCTCAAGCCTTTTCCCTGAAAAAGGAAATAGACATAACTAAAGCTCCATTATGGGGGATGGGAAATACCTTTATTACTGAACATCCAGATCTTTCTTTAACAATGATTGATGTAGAACTCGGTAAAAAGGATGAGCAATTACTAAAAACTCTTTTATTGTCAAATTCAAAAGAGAATCGAATTGCTATAAGAGATAACAAACCTTATACTTTACATCTTGAAAAGTCAAAAAAAATATCAACCAGCAATAACCTTCTTTTTACTCAGAAAAAAAGCACAATTCTTATCACTGGAGGCCTTAAGGGAATAGGTCTTTTATCAGCAGAATGGATTTCAGAGAAATATGGTATTGAAAACATGATTCTTATTGGTAGGAGTGACCCTAATGAAGAAGTAGTTGATCGTATTGAAGCGCTCAGAGAAAAAGGAATAACAATAAACATTTCTAAAGGAGATGTTACTGATTTAGAATTTTTAAAGAAGACGATTGATACCATACCAGCCGACTTGCCTTTAAAAGGAGTTATACATTCTGCTGGTGTTACAAATGCGATGGCTTTAAAGGATCAAAACGAATCTCAATTCATTGCAGACATGTCTGCCAAAGTTGAAGGAGCTTGGTACTTACATGAGCTGACAAAATCTAAAAACTTGGAAGCTTTTGTAGTTTATTCTTCAGCAGCTTCTGTTATGGATGTATTAGCCAGAGGACAGGCTAGTTATGTTGCGGCTAACACCTTTTTAGATAGTTTGGTAGATTTTAGAAATCAACTAGGGATGAATACTTTCGGTGTTAATTGGTCACCATGGGAATCTATCGGGATGGCAGCTGATTTCAAAGATAAAGAGAAGAACAGACTTCGCTCATTCGGGTTTGTAAATATAATACCAAAACAAGGCTTTGAAATCTTAGAGAGAATTCTATCATCCAAACCTAATCGATATCCAGTACTTTCCATAAATTTCAAAACCTTTGAAAACTATCTGAACAGTAGTGAAATTCCTACTTATTATAGCCTGCTAGTTAGTAAAGAAGAATTGGTTAAAGAACAGGCTGAATTTAGTACAAAATTACTTAGTAGCCTTAAAGAAGTTGATATTGAGGAACGCAATAATCTTTTAATTGACATTATTAAAAAAGAAGTTTCTATTATACTTTCTTTTAGTAATGAAAGAAATGTAAATAGTAATAAGAGTCTTTTTACACAAGGTTTTGACTCTCTTATGGCGGTTGAACTTAAGAATAGATTAACGAAGATTCTTCAAACACAATTACCAGTTGTACTAGTTTTAAAAAATCCACAAATTAATAAGTTATCTGAAGTTATAGTCAATGAATATTTATTTCAAGAGACTAAGATATCAAAGGATCAGGAAGTAACATTAGCTAAGGTAAGTCTTAAGGACGATAGAAAAATTCCTCTTTCTTCAATGCAGGAACGTATGTGGTTTGTATATAAGTTGACGAACAAACCAGAGTTATATAATATCTTTTATGGATTAGAATTCCATGGAGTTCTCGATATAGATATTCTTAAAAGAACATTGTCTTATCTATCGGAAAGACACGAGTTACTCAGAAGTTCTGTTGATGAAAGCCAGGAAAGAGGACTCAAATTGCAGATAAGAGATAAATGGACTCCTCAAATAGTTGAAAATGACTTATCTGATGAAAAAAATATAGCCTCAGCATTAGAGTTTTTGGAGAGCACTCTTATGAATTATCAGTTCGATTTTTCTGAACCTGCACTCCATTTTGAAGTTGTTAAACTTAAAGAGACTCAGTATAAATTAATGATAACGCAGCATCATTTGTTTGCAGATGGATGGTCTATTATTTCATTAATGAAAGAGATTATTAAAGTATATGATGCATTTGATAGTGGTAAAGATCCAATGTTGAATCCAGTAACCAGAAGTTATGAAGAGTTTGTTCAAAAGGAGGGAGAAAAACTTAAAGGGAATCATTTTACAGAGGATTTAATTTATTGGAAGAATTATTTAAAGGATGCTCCTCAACTGAAACTACCAGTAGACCACCTTTATCCTGCACGTAGGTCTTATTCAGGAGGTAATATAGATTTTGAAATTTCCGAGAAACAAAAAATTGCAATTGAAGAATTAATGAGCCTCGAAGGGTTTACATTAAATTCTATTCTTTTCGGAACATATGCTTTACTAATACATTTTATTTCCAATCAAAATGATTTCGTTATTGGAAGCGGGATGGCAAATAGAAATGAGTCAGGGTATGAAAATGTTTTCGGGTATTTTGCAAATACGGTAGCACTAAGATGTCAAATCGAAGAAGATATGACAATAAAAGAGTACCTGAATTCAATAAGTAATATCATATTCAATAGTTTACCTCATCATGAAGTTCCTTTTAATGAGGTTGTTAAGAGTGTTCTAACGTCAAGAAATAATCAAGGGAACTTAGATAATCCTTTATTCAACGTATCCTATGTTTTAAATGGGTTTGATTTATCGGAACTCTATTCAAATACATCTGAATGGGTTTACAAAGGCTTAAATATGGGGATCGATGGGATCGCTACAGACGATCTGAATCTCATTATGGTAAGAGATAAGAAAGGACTAAAGGCAACACTTAATTACAATTTAGATATTTTTAATGATGATACCGCATTAGGATATATTGAATTGTATAAGTTGATTTTAAATGCTTTTACAACGAACTTTCATGTGAAGATCAAAGATTTAAACTTTTTTGGACCCACTAGCAAAAGTTTTAATTTAAATCATGATGAAAGAGCTCTTAAATCACCAGTTTTTAATAAAAAGACTGTAATAGATATTTTTCACGATCAGGTGAGTAAAACTCCAGATGCATTAGCTTTAAGTTCAGGTGATGTGATTTTGACGTATGCTCAATTAAAAGAAAAATCTGATCGGTTGAGTAATCATATGTTAAATGAATTTAATATCACTCCGAGTTCTAGAGTAGGAATTATGATGGAAAGATCGGAGTGGTCAATCATATCAATATTAGCCGTTCTAAAACTAGGTGCAGCATATGTACCCATTGATGAATCCTATCCAGAATATAGAAAGGAATTTATCGTACAGGATACAGAAATAGATTTATTAATTACGAACTCTTTAAATATATCCGCAGAACAACAGATTTTTAAAGTTCCGTACATAGAACTATCAAATTCCTTTTCAATTTTTGATGAAAAAGAGAAAAGCTGCCCAACTATAAATAAAAGTACTTCTACAGATTTGGCTTATATCATGTACACTTCAGGATCATCAGGGAAGCCAAAAGGAGTTCGTGTAAGTCATAGGTCTATTGTTAATTTGATCGTAAATGACTCATTTGATTTTCTAGGTAAGGATACAGTAATGTACCATTATGCTCCTTTTACTTTTGACGCCTCAACATTCGAAATTTGGGGAGTATTATTAACAGGAGGAAAACTTGTAGTTAGCTCCAGTGAAAAGAAGACTATAGAAGCTATTGGTAGAGAAATTCAATCAAATAAGGTTAATACTTTGTGGTTAACAGCTTCTCTTTTCCACATGGCTGCAATACAAGCTCCAGATATTTTCGAAAGCATAAAATATTTATTAGCTGGAGGTGAATCTATTCGACCTGATTTAGTTACTAAGCTATTGAAGAATAACAAAGAGTTGACCTTTATTAATGGATATGGCCCTACAGAATGTACAACATTTGCTGCTATTCATAAAGTGAATTTTAAAGATGAACTTTCAGTTACTCGTAATATAATTGGAATGCCTATAAGTGGAGTAGAGGTATATGTTGGAAGTGTTGGGAATAACAATGAAGTTAATATAAAACCTGTCAGTGTAACAGGTGAATTGCTAATAGGAGGAAATGGCTTGGCCTTGGGTTATTTAAATGATGAAGTATTGACAAATGAAAAATTTATAAAAAACCCTTTTTCCAAGGAAAAAGAAGCGAAATTATATCGCACAGGAGATCAGGTTAGACGTTTAGCAGATGGAAAACTTGAATTTCTAGGGCGATTAGATGATCAAGTAAAAGTTAGAGGATATAGAATTGAACTAGGAGAAGTTGAGAATTTAATTAACGAATGCAAGTCAATTACACAAAGTAAGGTATTAGCTATAAAAGACCCGACTGGTAGTAATAGACTAGCGGCTTACGTAGTAACTAATGAAGTTTTTAATTATCAAAAAATCAGAGATCAGATTAGTGATAAAATGCCAGAATTTATGGTGCCGTCTCTAATTAAACCTCTAGATTCATTACCCTTAAATTTAAATGGAAAAATTGATAAGAAAGCGCTTGTAGCACTTCTAGATGATAGTAAAAAGGATACTGAGAATGAGTTAAATAAACCTGTTTATTCCATAGAATCTAAAATGCTAAGC
>JAGDZS010000009.1:10678-10835 GCA_049115595.1 Flavobacteriaceae bacterium | reverse complement strand
GACGCCCTGTACTACCTGAGGTATAGATCACATAAGCAAGATCTTCTCGCGTTAATTCTAAGGCTTGATAATCTTCCAAAGCAACAGATAAATCCATAAGATCTAACGTGAACACTTCTAAGGAATCTTCAACATCTAATGATTCAATAGTTGAAGA
>JAGDZS010000009.1:0-10665 GCA_049115595.1 Flavobacteriaceae bacterium | reverse complement strand
AGTTAGTAATCAATATTGATGTAGATGTATCTTCTAATATATATGAAATCCGATCCTTTGGGTAAGATGGATCGATAGGCACATAGGCTCCACCGCTTTTTAAAACACCTAGGATTCCTACAATCATCTCCATAGAACGATTCATGCAAATAGCTGCCAAATCACCTTTCTTTACTCCTTTGTCTATTAATTCTTTTGCCAATACACTTGAGCGATGGTCTAAGTCACCATATCTCAAACTATCATCACCATAAACCAAAGCAATGTTCTCTGGATTTGAAGCTACCTGGGTTTTGAATACATCCAAAACCGTGACATCCTTTGGATAACTTACTTCCGTTGAATTGAAATCTTCTAATAACTCCTTTTGATCTTTTGAAGTTAACATCTGATAAGATCCTATTGTCTTATCTGGTGAACTAACAATCTCCTTTGTTAAATGAACAAAGTGTTCTGCCATTCGCTCTATGGTACTACTCTTAAATAAATCTGTACAATACTCAAATGCTAAAGAAATTGAATCTCCTTTCTGAATAACATTAAGTGTAAGGTCGTATTTAGAAATATTATAATCAAACTTTTCCCAGGCTACATCAAGATTATCTAGTGTTAAAACATCTTCAAATCCAGAATTTTGTAAAGAAAAGAATACCTGGAATATTGGACTTCGACTCCTATCTCTTTCTATATTCAACTTGTTGATTACTTTTTCAAAAGGAACATCTTGATATTCAAAATCGGAAAGAGTTGAATTCTTTACTTCATTTAGGAATTCTTCAAAAGTCCAATCATAATCAATCTTATTTCTAAGAGCAATTGTATTTACAAAGAACCCTATTAAACTCTTTAATTCTAATTTATTTCTGTTAGCGACTGGACTACCTATACAAATATCTCTTTTATTTGAATATTTAGAAAGTAGGGTGTTAAATATACTTAGGGTTAAAATATAAAGGGTAACATTTTTTTCCTTTGCAAGAGAAATAAGTTGCAAAGATAAATCTGGATCTAATAGCCTCGTTATGTTTGCTCCATTATTACTTTGTATCGCTGGCCTAGTATAATCCAATGGAAGTGTAAAAGAAGATATTCCTTCTAATTTATTTTCCCAGTAAGACAGCTTATTTTCTAGAAGCATACTGTCAAAATAATTGCGTTGCCAAATCGCATAATCTGCGTATTGTATCTCTAGATTTGTTAGTTGAACTGAAGCGTTTTTTATTTTAGAATTATATAAAGTCGAAAATTCTTCAAAGAAAATAGGAAGACTTCCATCAGCCGCAATATGATGAAATACTAGTACCAAAATATGGTCTTGAGTATTTTCCATTATCAAATGCCCTCTAAGCATAAAGTCTGAAGACAGGTTAAACGGTTTAAGGACGCATTCATTAATTAAACTATCTAGGCTTTCAAGAGATTTCAGTTCTGTAATTTCATCAAAAGACCAATTACCTTTCTCTAATAACTGTTGAAATCCTTTCCCATTATTTTTTTTGTATACCGATCGTAAAATTTCATGTCGATCAACAACTTCGGAGATAGCATATTCTAATACTTCAATATCTAAACTTCCATTTAACCTCAATATTACTGGAATATGGTAGTGCTGACTACCTTCCAATTGATCAATAAACCATAGACTTTCCTGAGCAAAAGAAAGAGGCACCAATTCTGGTCGTTCTACTGCAACTATTTCCGATGATTGCTCTATCTCTTCATGGTCATTAATTAAATTTGTGAGTTCGCTTACCGTACTATTAAGGAATAGATCTTTTATTTCTAAAGAGATTTTAAATTGACTAGATACTTCAGAAACTATCTGAGTTGCTAATAAGGAATGCCCTCCCAAATCAAAGAAATCTTCATCAGGTAAAATGGTATCCAACTCTAAAACGTCTTGCCATATTTCTATTAGCTTTGTTTGCGTCTTATTTTCTTGACTATCAATAAAACTTGTTAGTTTGGCCACGCTATCATGAATAAAAATATCCTTGATTTCCAAATCCAAATTCAACGTATCTTTTATTCGTGCTAAAATTTGAGTAGCAAGTAAAGAGTGTCCGCCTAAATCAAAAAATTCATCTTCAATATCAATCTCGTCTACTTTTAATACTTCTTCCCAAATATTTAATAATATCTCTTCAGTGCTTTTATTAGTTTCCGAAATGAAATTCGCCAATTTAAAGACAGTGTCATGTATAAATACATCTTTTAAATTTAGATCTACATGAAGCTTGTTCTTTATCATGTTGATCATTTGTGAAGCGATTAAAGAATGACCTCCTAAATCAAAAAATTCTTCGTGAATATCAATCTCTTCTAATTGCAGGGCTTCTTTCCAAATTTGAAGTAATTCAGTTTCAACATTGTCACTAGATTCGCTAATAAAATCTGAAAGTTTTGCTATGCTATCATTCAGAAAAATATCTTTAATACTTAGATCAACTTTAATTTTATTTTTTATCAGACTCACCATTTCTGATGCAATTAGAGAATGTCCGCCTAAATCAAAAAACTCATCTTCAATATTAATTTGATCCATTCGTAATACAGTCTTCCAAATATTGAGTAATTCGAGTTGCAAGTTGGTTAGACCTGAATTTTCATTCTTCTCTTTGTCATGATTACGCAATGATATAGATAGCTTTTTTTTATCTATTTTACCATTAGGAGTTAACGGTAATGATTCCATTGGAATAATAAATGACGGAACCATATAATCAGGAAGTTTCTCCTTAAGTTCATTGGTTACACTCTTTTTATCAAAGACAACATTAGAAACAATATAAGATATCAGTCGTTTTGATCCTGATGGATCATCTTCTGCAACTACGACTACTTGTTCAATTGAATCTAACCCTTGAATGGCCTTTTCTATCTCTCCAATTTCAATTCTATACCCTCTAATCTTAACTTGAAAATCTTTACGCCCAATGAAATCAACTGATCCATCTGGAAGCCATTTAACTCGATCACCTGTTCTATAAAGTTGATAAGGGTTCTGAGGTTCTAGCCAATTATTAATAAACTTTTGTTCTGTTAATTCTTGGTCATCTAAATAACCTAAAGAAACTCCAGCCCCTCCAATAAGAAGCTCTCCTTCTACTCCTATTGGACATAGTTCATCAAAACTGTTTAAAATATAAAGATGTGTATTCGATAATGGTTTTCCTATAGGTACTATGTCTCCAATAACTTCATTTATTGGATGTAATGTTGCATAAACCACTGTTTCCGTTGGCCCATAGACATGAACTAATTTGTTTTTCCCTAGAACATCTAATGCTTTTTTTACATGAGGTACAGAAACCAGTTCTCCTCCGAATAATAGTTTTCGAACATTATAAAAAGCGGAAGCATTATAATCAATAGAAGCATTGAAAAGAGCTGTCGTCATGAAAACTACAGTGATTGCTTCTTTCTCAATAAAGTCGGTTAACTTAATAGCACTTGAGGCTTCTTCTTGAGTGATTAGAGAAAGGCTAGCTCCTTTCAATAATGCGCTAAAAATTTCATATGTAGACCCATCAAAAGCAAAATTAGACCACTGTAAAACTTTATCATTCGAATTTACTGCAATTTCATTTTCATCATAAACTAGTTTAATAATGTTTCTATGACTAACCTTAACTCCTTTTGAATTCCCTGTTGTTCCAGAAGTATACATTATATACGCTAGAGAATCTTGATTTACTTTAACTAAATTCTCTTCATTAGATTGAGACTTCCAATCAGAAATCAAAATAATATTACAGTCATCTAAACGCTTCTCATTAATTAAAGATTCGTCCGTGCAAACAACTTCTTTAATTCCAGCATTTCTAATAATATATTGTAATCTTTCAGATGGAAACTCGGAATTCAATGGAACATAAACTCCACCACATTTCAATATCGCTAAAATACTTACAATCATATCAGTGTTACGATTGCTTAATATTCCTACTTTATCTTGCGATTTAATGCCTCTTCCTATTAAATAGTTGCAAAGTTTATTGGATTTCTCATCCAATTCTGTGTAACTTAAAACTTGCCCTTTAAAAGCTAAAGCATTTTTATTGGGGTTTTTAGCAACTTCTTCTTTGAACAATTCTACAATTGTCCTATCCTTAGGGAAATCAGTATAAGTATCATTAAATTCTTTTACTATCTGAAGCTTCTCTGATTCGTTAAGTAAATTTATATCGCTAATGTTGTTTGCTTCTCTTATGATATCTGATAATACAGATTTCAAGTGATTTTGGATCATCGAGATGAAACTATCATCAATTAGCTCATTGGTATAGGTGAAATTTATAATTAATTGATTCTCTAGAATAGCAATTGAAAGACTTATAACAAAATTCCCATATTCTTCTGTCTTAATATTTTCTATCTCAAATAAATCTTCTGTATTTAATGAATCTGGATCAACTGGATAATTTTCGAACACTAGAATGGTATCAAACAGGGCTCCTTTTATATTATCATGAGTTCGTAAGTTAGTATATGAAATACTTCCATGTTCCTCTCTACTGATAGTGTGATCCTCTTGTAACTCTTTTAACCATTCTAAGACTTTGGTTTCTTTATTAATCTTTGTTACTACTGGGATTGTATTTATATATAAGCCTACTCTATCTTCAATGTCACTAATTATATCATTTCTACCTGACACTGTTGCTCCAAACGCCACAGCATCATTATCTGTATAACGAGAAAGCAAGTATGACCAAGATCCTTGAATCAAAGTATTAATAGTTAAAGAATTCTTTTTAGTGTAATCCCTCAGTTTAGAAGTAAAATCCTGATCAAACTCTAATGTGGAAATTTTGCTTCCAAAAACCTTATTCCTCTTAGCGTCATCTTTTACAAACGGGAGATGTGTTGGTTCTTCTAAAATGGACAAATATTCGCTCCAATAATCATTGGATTTTCGCAAATCTTTTAATTGCAATGCTCTCACTAAATCTCCAAAATTATCTTCTTTATAATTCGGTAATTCTTTTCCTTTGAGTAAACTCAAATAAATACGGATAAACGAGCTCATTAGCAATGAAAATGACCATCCATCCCACAAAGCATGGTGATATGTCAAAATCATTTTAACTTTCTCATTTGGCAGTCTCAAGAGAGTAAATCTTAAAAGAGGAGCTTGCGTTAAATCGAATTTATTGACACTGTCCTTTTCAAATAATTCTTTTATTTTCTGTTCAAGATTTCCTGCTTTTTCATTAGAAAAATCTACCGCTTTTATTGGAACGTTGACATCTTCAAAAACTGCCTGTACTGGAATACCAAAATAGTTTGGAAATATTCCTGTTCGCAAAATACTGTGCTTCTGAAATAAATACTGCCAAGTACTTTTAAACAAGTCAAAATCTAACCCTTTCACAAAATCCATACTAAACTGGATGATATAAGCGCCGCCCTCTGAACTGAAAAGAGTGTGAAATAGCATCCCATTTTGTAGAGATGTAAGAGGATAAATATCTTTTATTCTCGATTGATGTGAAGGAAGTCCCTTAAATTCTTCAAGTTTAGAGTGTTTAATTGAAATAGGAAGCCCGTAATCATAAGGTGTTTTTACAGGTTCTTGCTCTAAACAATGGTCTACAAGCTCTTCTAGTACTTGGATATAAGATTTTGCTAATTGCTTAATCGTTGATTCTTCATATCTATTACTATCATAACTCCAGTTAACTTGTAATTCTCCATCTAAAACAAGACAATTTACGGCAACATTAAATACATTTTTATTTGAAAGACTTATGTCAGATCCTTTATCGACATTTACAAAATTAATCGTTTTTTTCTTATCAAAACTATTATCAAAACTTCCTAAATAATTGAAAAGAAAGTGATGAAAATCATCTTTAAACTCATTTCGAATATTTTCATCATCAACAAGGTATTTTAGAAGTCCAAATCCAATTCCTCTATTTGGAATAGATCGAAGCATCTCTTTCGTATCTATAATGAGATTTTTAATATCCCTTTCTTGATTTGGCATTGTTAAGAGAACCGGAAAGAGCGTTGTAAACCAACCTGTTGTTCTACTAATATCTATATTTTCAAATAACTGCTCTCTACCATGACCTTCCAATCCGATAACAATTTTATCTTTACCTTCTTTCTTGTTTAACACTAAGGCAATCGCGCTTAGCAAAAGATCATTGATTTCCGTGCCGTAAACACCATGTACTTTCTGAAGTAAATTTTTGGTGCTTTCTTTATTTAATGAAAAACTTAAATGACGTGTGTCTTTAAAAGTCGTTTCCTTTGTATAATTAATATCATATGATAAAGGTGGGGTTTCACTAGCCGATAAAACTTTTAACCAATACTCTTTTTCTTTTTGTAAAAAATCGCTTTGAGCAAACTTATAAAGTTCATTATACCATTGTCTGTATGAAGAACTTTTTTGATCAAGTTTTGGTTCTGTAACTCCTTTTTTAAGGTCTGTAAAAAGTTTTTCAAAATCATCAAATAATATTCTCCAAGAAACTCCATCAATTGCCAAATGATGAACTACGATAAATAAATAATCCTTATCCTTTTCAAAAGTTGTTTTTATTCTAATAAATTTAACAACCTCTCCTTTAAGAATATTTAAACTCTTTTGATGCTGTTCGCACAATCTAGTAACATCTTCCTCATCTTGAGCGACTTCAGATATGAGTTCTGGAATTACTTCTCCATAACTTTGTTGCAACTGTCCGTTGGCATCAAATTCAAATGATAATCGAAATGTATCATGCCTATTACATACCAAAGATATAATCTTGAGTAGATCGTCATTTGACACATCTTTTAACACAGATAAGAGTAAAGACTGATTATAATGATTATAATCAGCGTAATTTAAATCCACAAACATTTGTTGAATTGGCAATAAGCCTACTGGCCCTGTTAAATGGCCCTTTTCAACATCAACATGATTGAATGTAGAAATCTTAGATACTATTTGTGCTATTGTTTGATAGGTAAAAACATCACTTACCTTAAAATGTAAATCCTCATTCTTTGCACGACTCACCAATTGAATCGCTATAATAGAATCTCCTCCTAAGGAAAAGAAGTTATCTGTAACTCCAACTTGTTCTAAGCCCAACAGACCTTCCCAAACCTGAACCATCTTACGTTCTTCTTCACTGCTCGGTGCTACATACTCCGATACATTATAATCCTCCAATGCTGGCTCTGGTAATGCCTTCTTATCAATCTTCCCATTGCTGGTTAATTTAAAACCATCGACAATCACATAGATTCTAGGAATCATATAATCTGGAAGTAATGTCTTTAAACTTTCTTCTAATAAGGTTTTATCTAAAGTCGCTAGTCCATCGATATAGGCAACTAAATGCTTACTATCTCCATGTTCTTTTACCAAGACCACACTCTGGTTAACGCCTTCTAAGCTTGATAAACAACTCTCAATCTCTCCTAACTCTATTCGATATCCACGGATCTTAACCTGGTCATCCTTCCTTCCGATAAACTCTATAGTACCATCTGAAAGCCAACGTCCTAAATCGCCCGTGCGATACATTCGCTCTCCTTGCTTAAAAGGATGTGAAACAAACTTCTCTTTGGTTAACTCTTCATTATTCAAGTAACCTCGTGACAACCCTTTTCCTGATACACAAATCTCTCCAACAACGCCTATCGGTAATAAATTCAATCCGTCATCTAAAATGTAGATTTCAACATTGTCTATAGGTTTCCCTATTGAGATAAGGCCTGTATCTTCTTTTGATACATAAGTATAACTACTAACTACACTGTTCTCACTTGGTCCATAGTTATTATAAAGCTGTACTTTATTTAAATGCTTATCTATATTTAATGCTTCTCCTCCTACCAAAAATTTAATCTCTGTCTCTATAACTGATTCCTGGTAATGAAGTATCGAATTATATAATGCTGGCGGTAAGTAACTGTGTGTAATGTTTTGTGTATTGATATACCCTATCAAGTAACCAATATCTAATCGCTGATCATTACTAATAACATGAAGGCTTGAACCTGAACATAGGTTTGGGAAAATCTCCCATACCGATGCATCAAACCCTTCTCCTGAAATAAGAAGACTTCTACTTGAAGCTTCCATCTCATAAACTCTTTGATGCCAAAAACATAAATTAATCAATCCATCATGTCCTGTAAGAACTCCTTTTGGACGCCCAGTACTACCTGAGGTATAGATCACATAAGCAAGATCTTCTCCCGTTAATTCTAAGGCTTGATAATCTTCCAAAGCAACAGATAAATCCATAAGATCTAACGTGAACACTTCTAAGGAATCTTCAACATCTAATGATTCAATAGTTGAAGAATTAGTAATCAATATTGATGTAGAAGTATCTTCTAATATATATGAAATCCGATCCTTTGGGTAAGATGGATCGATAGGAACATAGGCTCCACCGCTCTTTAAAATACCAAGGATTCCTACAATCATATCCATAGAACGATTCATACAAATCGCTGCCAAATCACCTTTCTCTAAACCTTTACTTGTTAATTCTTTTGCTAGTACACTTGAGCGATGATCTAAGTCACCATAACTCAGACTATCATTCTCATAAACCAAGGCAATGTTCTCTGGATTTGAAGCTACCTGGGTTTTGAATACATCCAAAACCGTGACATCCTTTGGATAACTTACTTCCGTTGAATTGAAATCTTCTAATAACTCCTTTTGATCTTTTGAAGTTAACATCTGATAAGATCCTATTGTCTTATCTGGTGAACTAACAATCTCCTTTGTTAAATGAACAAAGTGTTCTGCCATTCGCTCTATGGTACTACTCTTAAATAAATCTGTACAATAAGAAAAACTCAATGATACGAAATCGTTATCCTCTATTATGTTAAGAACAAGATCATATTTAGACACTTCAAAATCAAAAGACTCCGCTTCTAAATCAAGATCTCCTAACTCAAAATCACTAGATACTCCTTGATTATTTTGTAACGATAACATTACCTGAAACAATGGAGTGCGACTAGAGTCTCGTTCTAAACCTAATGAGTTAACAACTTTTTCAAAAGGGACATCTTGATAATCATACGCTTCTAAAGTATTCTTCTTAACTCGAGATAATAAATCGATGAATCGTTCTTTTACATCCAATTCATTGCGAAGTGCTAATGTGTTTACAAAAAAACCAATTAACGATTCAACTTCTTTCTGCCCTCTATTGGCAACCGGAGTCCCAATGCAAATATCACGCTGACCGCTATAACGATTTAAAAAAACATTGAAAACCCCTAGTAGCGTTATAAACAAACTAGAACCTGTAGAAGCTATCAGTTCTCGCAGCTCAAAAACAACTTCCTTATCTAAAACAAAATCATATCGTCCTCCTTTAAAACTTTGTTCTAACGGTCTTGTATAATCCGTCGGTAAAGTCAAAACTGCCACTCCTTGAAGAGAATTCTTCCAATAAGTCAACTTCTCATCTAAAATAGAACCTTCTATATAGCCTCTTTGCCAGATAGAATAATCGGCGTACTGAATACCATCAGAAATAGTTTTTGATGGTAATCCTTTACTAAACTGCCTATAATGGTTAGATAGCTCTTGAAATAATAAAGGCAAAGACCAACCATCTGAAGCAATGTGATGCATCACACAGACCAAAACACGTGCCCCTTCTGTTGTAATTATCAAATCTGCTCGTAGCATGTAATCTGATGACAAATCAAATGGAACTTCTACCAAGTCTGTTATATAATTGGATAATTTATTTGGTTCAATTTCTTTATGATATGAAACAACAAAATTATTTACTTCCAAGATCTGCTGATAACCAGCTCCTCCCTCTTCAAATATAACTGTCCGTAGTACCTCATTCGAAATTAAAATATTCCGTAATGAGTTTTCCAAAGTAACTAAATCTACATCGTTTTCTAATTTTAAAACAGCAGGGATGTGATAATTAGAACTACCACTTAAACGATCTAAAAACCATAATCGTTCCTGCGCAAAGGATAATGGAATCCTATCAGGACGTGACTGCGTTGTTAATAAAGGTATTGATGTTCTCTCTAAAGTGGAAAACTTCTGACTCATCAATACTATTGTAGGATGAGTGAAAATCATTTTCACTGGAAATTCTACTCCAAAAACATTACGTATACTAGAAGCTAGTCGTATTGCTAATAATGAATGTCCTCCCAAGGAAAAGAAATCGTCTTTCACTCCAACACGGTCCAAGCCTAATAACTCCATCCAAATAGCTACCAATTTATGTTCTAAATCTGTTTCGGGTGCTACATATTCTGTCACACTATAATCCTCAAAACCTGGATCAGGTAAAATTTTCTTATCGATCTTACCACTGCTGGTCAACTTAAAGCCATCGACAATCACATAGATTCTAGGAATCATATAATCTGGAAGTACTGTCTTTAAACTTTCTTCTAAGAGTGTCTTATCTAATGATGTTAAGCCATCTATGTAAGCAACCAAGTGCTTACTATCTCCATGTTCTTTTACTAAGACTACACTCTGGTTAACTCCTTCTAAGCTTGATAAACAACTCTCAATCTCTCCTAACTCTATTCGATATCCACGGATCTTAACCTGGTCGTCTATACGTCCTAAATACTCTAACTCTCCATTGTCCAAGATTCGAGCAAAATCTCCCGTACGATACATATGTGAATCATGAT
>JAGDZS010000008.1:0-166946 GCA_049115595.1 Flavobacteriaceae bacterium | reverse complement strand
AAGTAGGTTCAGGTATTGTTGGAGATGCTACAGGTGATTTGTTGAGTTTTTCTATAAGCATTAGTGGAGATGCCAGTACTGCTGTCATTGGAGCTCCTAATAATGATGAGAATGGATCCAATGCCGGACAGGTAAAAATCATCTCTGTATCACCTGCAAGTATAGAAGTAACAACAGATGATCCAATTTCTATCGCTGCTAACTATGCCTATCTTGGAGGACAAGTCGTTCATGAAGGACTCTCTACTGTTACAGAACGAGGTATTGTGTATTCTACAGCCAATCCAGATCCTTTTATAGGCGATGATAATGTAACAAAAGTAGCCAATGGTTCTGGACTAGGAAGCTTTACTCAAAAAACCACTTCCTTACTTGCAGAGACCATCTACTATGTGAAAGCCTATGCAACAAATAGTCAAGGAACAACCTACGGAGAAGCCAAGCCTTTTCTTTCTGGATTGCCCATACAAATCGGACAGGAAATTACAGGAAGCAACAATGAAGATCGTTATGGACAAGAGATTGTTTTAAATTCTAATGGAACTGTCATGGTGGTAGGAGCCCCAAAAAATGATACCAATGGCACAGATACTGGACAAGTAACCGTCTATGAATTGATAGGAGATGAGTGGATGCCAAAAGGAAATGTGCTCAATGGAAGTACTGCAGCTGAAGCTATTGGATACAGTGTTAGTATTAATGATGCAGGAACCATCATAGCCATAGCCACATCAGGAAGTACGACTCAAGGACATGTAAGTATCTACGAATACAATTCAGGAGGCAACACTTGGGATTTAAAAGGATCAAGTATTACAGTAAACTCATCAGCCTCAGTAAAATTAAATGCTGATGGAACAAAGCTTGTTTTGGCTTATGACGACACAAGCAATGGAGACTTATCTGCAATAAGCACCTATGAATTTAATGGGAGTAGTTGGGTTCAATATGGCAATACAATCAATGGACTTAATACCTTGCAGGTAGACATCAGCAATGATGGTTCTAGAGTCATTACGGCGTATCTATCAATAAACAGTGGTAATGGCAACAATAGTTTTGTAAGAGTATATGAGTATAATTCTGGGAATGGTACTTGGGATCAATTAGGAAGCGATCTGGAAGAGTCTATCCCAGACTCAGATTTTGGAACCTCTTTAAGCCTTAACAGCGATGGAACCATTGCAGCTGTTACAGCCTACACCAGTAAACAAATTTATAGCTACCAAGAATCTGGTGGTACATGGACACAAATGGGAAGTGCCATCATATCAACAGAGACCATAGAAAGTATTCAGCTAGATGATACAGGGAATTTTCTAGCTGTAGGGTATAACGGAGATGCCGAAAATAAAGGATATATAAGAACCTATAATTTTTCGACAGACAATTGGATTCAAACATACGCTTCCATTTATGGAAAATCAGCAAACGATCTTTTTGGCAAGAGTATAAGTATTAGTGGTGATGGAAGCTCATTTACCGCAGGAGCACCTTCTCTGCTCTCAACAGCAAAAGGAACCGTACGTATCTTTCAAACATTTGGATTGCCTGTAGTAACTACAGATTCCATAATATCAATTACTGGAACTACTGCAGATTTCAATGGAAATGTAACAAGTGGAGCAGGGTCTTCAATAACAGCAAGAGGATTTGTTTATTCTTCTAATCAAGTTGATCTTACTCTTGGAGCAAATGGAGTCATTCAGATTGAAAGTGGTGCAGGTTTAGGATTCTTTCAACAAACAGGTACCAATCTATATTTCCAAACAACCTACTATGTCAGAGCCTATGCAACCAATGCAAATGGAACAAGTTATGGAGAAACAATCAGTTTTACCACCGATTATGATGAGTACAATATTTTGCATACCACGGGTCTTTGGGAAGAAGGAGATAAATGGTCTTATACAAGATCCCCCATTGCTACAGACAATACATTAATTTTGGAAGGAAGAACAGGTACGCTAGACACGGGCAATAAAACGGTTGGAAAACTCATCATAAGACCTGGAGCAAAGCTTACTATTGAACCTGGAAAATCTTTAATTACTACTGACAGTCTTAATATAGAAGAAGGTGCTACGCTGGAAATAGAATCAGGAGGGTCCTTAATTGTAAATGGGGCCTCTACAGGGAAGATTACATACAAAAGATACTTGCCTAATGATAACTGGTATACCATTTCCCCACCTGTGCAAGGACAAACTTTTGGCAGTTTTGAAGGGAGTAATAATTTGGCTACAGGGAATGGTTATGTTGGACTTATCACGTATCATAATGATGGTGGTGGATATAACTCAACAGGTTGGGAGTTTTATGACTATCCTTTGAATCCAACTGATGCAGCTCGTGTTTTAGAAACAGGTAAAGGGTATGCAGTTAGATTACCAGATGCAGGAACCATAAGCTTTACAGGAACAGCCGTAACTTCTAATGTAACTATGGACACTCCTTTGGGAACAACAGATAATTCCTATTTATTAGGAAACCCTTACCCAGCCTATCTCCGTGCTTCAGAACTAATTGATAACAATGAATCAGATCTGGGACAAAGTACTTTATGGATCTGGGACAATACACTATATGCTTACATTGAAGTCAATGAAACATCTCCAAATAGATATATTGCCCCAGGACAAGGATTTTTTATAGAATCAGACTCTGGAGGATCTCAAAAATTTAGTTTTCTACGAAGTCGGCAAAGCCATCAGACCGATGTCTTTAACAGAACAGCACAAAACACAGCAACAGTAACAAAAATAGAGCTATTTGTAGACGATGGAGTTAGAAAAAGAGATACAGAGATTTTCTATATAGAAGGCACTACTACTGGATTTGATAATGGATATGATGCCACTATGTTTACAATTTTACCCGATGTATCAGAAATATTCACTCATATGGTCAGCGACTCTGAGGGGAAAGACTTTGGTATTCAATCATTGCCCAATAGCAACTATGAAGAGATGGTTATTCCCATTGGAATTAGTGCCGAGGCAGGTAAGGAACTTATATTCACGGCTACAGCGGTGAATTTTCCAGATGGAATTTTTGTGTACCTAGAAGACAAAGAAACTGAAACATTTACACGATTAGATGAACCGGGAGCAGAATATAGAGTGCTGCTTACAGAAAACTTAACTACTGTAGGAAGGTTCTATCTACATACCAATACGGAGGATGTGTTAAGTGTAAACACATTAGATATAGAGAATATTAGCATCTATCTCAAAGACAAAGATCTTTTGAATGTGACTGGAATTCACCATCAAGAATCGAAACTTAAGGTCTATAGTATACAAGGGAAAGAAGTTTTTACAACAAGGTTTAAAGGAACGGGTCTCAATGAAATTAGACTCCCTAAATTAAGTTCTGGGATTTATATTGTTAGGTTAGAAACTGAATCAGGAAAGATGAATAAGAAAATAGTTCTTCATTAATAATTTTCACTGATTTAGAACCATAGCATATTGTTTTACCCATTGATTTGTCCTAAGAACTTAAAAAAAGCCAGCCGTAATATTCGACTGGCTTTTATAAACAAAATTCACAATTTTAATTGTGCATGAAATTATGATGAAAATAAGAAATAAAAAAGAGTCTGTTTTTGGATTCTGTTGTTTTAATGTACTATGAAAAAACCACTATTCTACGTTTTATTGAATATCATTCTTCTTACAAAAGTTCACGGTCAACACCTAACTCATGATGTAGGCATTCATATAGGAGCTTCAGCTATTATAACGGATTATGGTGTAAGAGGTGATTTTTTAAGCAGTTACGGAAATCGTGGAACGTATCTTAGCATAAATCATTCTATTCATTTTTTTCATAATAATCTTAAATGGAACTATGATCATCCTGTTTGGAGTCATCTTGCAATCAAGAATGAAATCAGTTTTCTGACAAAAACCAATCTAAGGCATTATGGTTCATTTGTTGAAAGAGACAATGTGTTGGGTAATCAGTTGAGAGCAATGACAGGCAGCGTTTCTATTTTAAGTGTTGGCTTTCAACTAGAGTATTACTTCTACTGCTTAAGGACCTTTCTCTACCCATATACAGAACTTAAGATCAATCCATATATGATGATGGGTCTACGTCATAATTGGTATAAAAATACATTGAACTCTACGCTGGGTGACTGGAGAGAAAATCCTCAAGTTCTTCCTCAAAAATGGAGACCTTCGGAAGCTTTGGCAATTGGGAATGGAACGGACTATTCACTTCTATTTGGCGGAGGGATTCGTTACAGAATACAACCTGCAATAGATGTAAACATTCAACTAAGTTGGCAGTATTTTTTTTCCGATGCAATAGATGGTTTAACTGCTAGAGTGGATGAAAATATTTACAACGAATGGACCGTAAACTTTCAAGTTGGCTTGATCTTTCATTTGAATTTTTCAAAACCACTTTCCTTATTCTAGGAATCATATACTTCCATGATGTGAAGTGGTTCGATGTTGTTCGGATGTTTTTTGCTCCACCTCCCTGCCATACCCCGCTACCGCACGATTGTATCATGTGGTAAAAGGAATTAAAATAAGTTTCAAATAAATATAAAAACCACTGTAACTCTCCAAAAGGTGTTGTATTGGTTTGTTTTTACGGAACGCGAAGTATTCGCGTACCAGTTGGGAAACCGAATCAGGAAAGGTGAACAAGGAAAAAGTTCTTCATTAATAATTTTCACTTATTTATAACCATAACATATTATTTTACCCATTGATTTATCCTAGGGACTTAAAAAGCCAGCTGTGTATTACGGCTGTCTTTCATATGTATATTTACTTGTTTAGTGGGATACTTTTAATTGTGTATGAAATTGAACAGAGCCTCGTAATATCTTTGAGCAACTAAAAGAGCCCCGGATTGGGAATAATGAACATTGTCTGCCAAATAAGAGTCTAGCCAGTTTTCTGCCATATTTATGGAAATAATAGTTGAGTTTTCGGTTGTTTGTTGTTCGGTAAGAGCAACAATTTGATGATGAAATTCATTCAAAGCCAACCAAAGAGAATTTGTCATAATAGTTGATCTACCCGGAGCAATCTGTTCTATGATGATTATAATGTTTGGATTTAATGCTTGCATAAAATCAACAATCAAATGAATGTTTTGTATGATCTCTTGAGGGTGAATATTCTCTAATAAATCATTGCCTCCAATACCAAGCAATACAATATCAGGAAGGTTATTTGGATCAATTATTTGTGTAAAATTATTGAGAATATTAGCAGAGGTATACCCTCCAAAACCCGCATGATCGGAATCAAAAGTTTGATTTAAATAACTGGGATAATTGGTCAAATCTATTTCAGGGCCAATAAAATCAAAATCTACTCCATCATTGGCTAACAACTTCCATAACTCATACCGATAGCTTTGATGACCTTGTAAAGAATTAGAGCCATCAACTCTAGAGTCACCTAAAGGCATAATTTTAAAGTTAATAGGGTCGTTGTATATTAAGCTACCATCATCACGGGCACATGAAATTATGATGAGAATAAGGAATAAAAAAAGAGTCTGTTTTTGAATTCTGTTGTTTTTCATAAGATGGCATTAGGAACAGAACACGAAGTAAAGCTTAAACCCAAACTATACAAAATAGTTTGTGGATGCAAATAGGTATGCATATAGGTTTTAGCACAATTATTTAAATTTTAGAAGTGAAAAAACCCTCTGCTGCACGATTATATCGTGTGGTAAAAGGAATTAAAATAAGTTTCAAATAAATATAAAAAACCACTATAACTCTCCAGCAGGTTTGTATTGGTTTGTTTTTACGGAACGCGAAGTATTCGCGCACCAGCTGGGATAGTAATTCCAAAATGAAGATCCTTATAAAAACAAAAAAGCCTTACTATTTCTAGGAAGGCTTTTTAAGCTCCCCCTCTTATGTCACTATCGAACCATTTTGATTTAATATTTTAAGACTTAAATCTTTCTTAGTTTATTATCGAACCGTTATTCCGAGATTATTAATCTAAATGATTTCTTCTAGAGTTTCACTTACTCATTCCTAAAAATAGCGTGTTTCTCCTATTTTTTTATAATTTTTGAGACAGTTTTTTTTCCAAATTCATTAGTTATGATAAGATAATAAATTCCTATATCAAAGGGAAATTGATATTCAATTTTTTTTGCATTAGAATAGTGTTTTGTATGTAACTCTTGTCCCAATAGATTATATACTTGCAATTTGATGGAATTGTGACTTTTGTTAAATATGATTTCTAGTTTTTTATCTACAGGATTGGGAAAAATTATTTGATCATCTTCAGTGAAGCTATTGCTAGACAAAGATATTTGTGACTGATGTGCGTATATAGATCCAGATCTCACAATGTAATTATCACCATTTTCATCATGACCCTCCCTCATGGCTCCTACCATAAAAGACTCTCCGTAGATGGCAACAGATATGCCGAAATTATCAAAAGCTTCTCTATCTGATGCTACGATTTTTTGAATTTGACTCCAGCTTTCATCTGGGTTCCTTTCAAAAACATATGCAGACCCAGCATTCTCTAAAGTATTACTTTCCGTTTCATCTTCATCCTCGTAGTAAGCTCCTACAATCAATCGATCTTCATACAACCCTACAGATTCTCCAAAATAATCATCTTCGTCAAATTCTGAAGCATTTATCCTATCGGTCTCAATCCACTCTCCTGAGTTATTGAGTTTGAAAATATATACGACACCAGCATTGTAATACTTGGTAGGGCCTATACTCAATTCTAATTCACTACCTCCAAAGGCCATATAATCACCCCACATAGAGATCGAATCTCCGAAATTATAGGTGTAACGAGAAGGTAGTATTTCTTCGGTTTCTACCCATATTCCATTTTCTTTTTTAAACATGTAAGCTTTTCCATACAACGCAGGCCAGTGTGTTGCGCCAATCGATATATATTCGCCATTGGTAGCAACAGTACCGCCAAAAACTTCTTGACTATGACCATCTGAAGAAATAAGCTTATTAGTTTCGATCCATTGGTCATTTGAATTTTTCTCAAAAACATAAGCAGTTCCAGAACTTAAACCATTGACGGTATCAGCTAAAGGATCTCCAACAACAATTACATCTCCGAAGATATCTACAGAATCGCCATACATTCGACCGTCTAAAAAGTCTGATATGCTTAGTTTTTGCTTGAGTACAAATACTCCATTTATATCCTTTTCATAAACATAAGCTGCTCCTCTACCACCAGTATCATCAGATTCTGCTCCTATGACTATAGTATCTTGATAAATTGCCACTGAACTGCCAAGGGAGTAATGACCTGTAATCTTTTGAATTTCAACCCAACTCCCATTAGACTGTTTTTCAAAAATATATACTTTTCCAGACTGACTAGTATTTGGAAATGTCCCAACAACTGCAATATCTTCATAAATAGCAGTGGAAAACCCAAAGCGACCATTCATTTCTCGGTCAGAAGCCACTACTTTCGCAGTTTCTACAAAGGTCTGGGAGAATAAAGTTGAGAAATTAAGAAATAAAATGCCTGCTAAGGTCAGGGCAAATGAGAGATTTTTCATAGCGTTGTTATTTGTAATCAAAATTACAAATTAATTTACGATGTTAGTTGAAAAAAATTGGAGGTCTATTATTATCTATTGAGGATTACAAACAAAAAACACAACTATTTTAGTAACATTTTTTATTTAAAGCTTGCCATGGCTGCCTCCTCTAAGGCGATTTTGACGGCCTTCAGTTTTACTCAGGCTAAACTTCTAGCGACAAGAATGAAAAAAGCCATTCAAATTAATGAATGGCTTTTTAAGCTCCCCTTCTTATGTTACTATCGAACCACTTTAATTTGAAAACCAAATAGTTAGGTATTTTTTCGAATTTTCGAAAAGCTAGACATGGCTTATTGACACACTTCGACAAGCTCAAAGTAAATTTTATTTAAGAGAAATTGATGTGCTAAAGAAGTTTATGAGTAACAAAAATTTCTATCACTGGTCAATATTAGTGATGTGGAGATTGGTATTCAAACAAGGCAAGACTTCTATCACTTCCCAATAGGGGGAACCTTAGAGATAACAACATCTTTGATAATCTGTCCAGGTTTAATCCCAAACCGACCTTCAAATTTTTGATTGAAATAACTACGACTATTAATTCCCACTGCATACATAACCTCATTCAGCGTCTGTAACGCTTTGTTTTTTAGGAGCTCATATGCTTTTAAAAGCTTGATTTCAAGAATAATTTTAACAGGACTCATTTGACCATTCTCTCTTAGAATTTGTGATAATTGGCGTTCACTATAGTTGCATAGTTTAGCCAACATTTTTACATTGAACTTAGGGTTTTCTATGTTTTCTAGAATAATGGTATTGATTTTTGCTATGAGGTCAGAAAAGTCTGTCTTTAGTTCTACTTTTGGGAGGTTTCCTAAGTTCACTAAGGTTCCTTCAAGAACTCTTTCTTTAAGTAATAATCGAACTCTGCTAATAATTTCGACCTCAGAAAAAGGTTTCATAATAAACTCTTCTATACCAAAAGAAACACGCTCTTGAATTTTGTAATCAATAGGAAGAGAACTCATCATCAAAAACGGAGTTGTTTTATAGTTGTTGAATCTGTTGAGTTCAGATTTGAACTCAAAACCATCCATAATAGGCATTTTAAGATCCGATAGAATCAAATCAAATTGTTGATTTTCTATTTCTCTTAAGGCTTGTTTACCATTATAGGCAACTGAGCAAACTACAAACGGGGATAAAACTTCTTCCAAAAAAGTAGCCATTTGCTTATTGTCATCTACGATCAATATTTTGGGCAATGTAGAAGCACATTTACTTTTCTCTATTTCTTTTTTACTTAACTCAACGATAGTTACGATCGTTTTTTGATCAGTTGAGATTCGTTTTAGTTCTTCAGACTCAACAGAAACTGGAATCGATACTTCAAAAGTAGATCCTTTACCTTGCTCACTAAACAAATGAATATGTCCTCCCCAACGATCTAGAATATTTTTCACCAAAGACAAACCAATACCAAATCCTCCTTGCATTGACTTTGTCTGAGTTTGATAAAAACGTTCAAATATTTTAGGCTGATCTTCCGCTGCAATCCCTATTCCTTCATCTTTTACTGTGATCATTAATTCGTTTTCTTTCATAACGGATGAGATATAGATAGAAGAAAACGAAGGAGAAAACTTAACAGCGTTAGATAATAAATTACAAATGATTTTTTTTAAATGATCATATTCAAAAGTTAATTGATGATCGTTGATAAGAAGATTGGATTCATAATGAAGATGAATCTTATTGTTTTGTGCAATAATCTCATAAGATTCTACTGTTTCAAGAACCACCTCTCCTATATTTCTAGAACTGAAGCTTTGAACTGTTGTTTCTTTTTTTCCAATACTGAGGAAACTTAGAAAGTCATTTAACGAACCAATTAAGTTATTTCCACTAGCAGTTAAGAGTTTTGAATACTTTGTGATTTTCTGAGGATTCAAAGAATTGGTTAGAATTAAATTCGAATACCCAATGATGATGCTAATAGGCGTTCGAAATTCATGTGTTAGATTTTCTATAAAGGTGTTTTTCAGTTGAGATATCTCTTGCTCGTGTTGCAGTGCTAAATTGAGTTGAAAGCTCTTCTTTTTTCTGAAAAAATAGATGATGAGAATAATCAATATAAGAACGGCAGTTACTGTGATAAGAAGAATCACAAAGAATTGTTTTTCTTTTTCACTAGCCAATTGCTGTGTTTTATTGGCAATCTCCAGTTCTAATAACCCTTTGTCCTTTTTAATTTTGTAATCATTAATTAAGAGTTTCTTATTTGTTTCCAAAAGATTCACAGAGTCTTTTAACATCACATAATTTTCATAATGGCGAAGCGCTTCTTCTGGGCGGTTCAATTTTTTCTGTATTTGATAATTCAATCGGGCATAATTTTTCTTGGTATGCAAATTAGCATAAGGGGATTTTTCTCCTTTTTCAAGATAGTTTATAGCCTCAGAAATATTTCCTTTGCGCAAATAAATATCAGCAAATAACCAATCCTTAACAGGACTGTATTTAGCATATTCGGTATCTTTGTTATACGCCTTTTTGGCCATTTTTAAGGCCTTGTCTAGTTGATTGTTTTGAAGATAAGACAAGCTCAATTTATTCCAAAGGTTTACTTTATTATAGGTTCTTTTAACTAATTTGACGGTGTCAATATTTTCTAAGATCTCAACGGCTTCTTTGAACTTCCCTTCTTGTCTGAGGATTCCAGCTTCCGCTAAGGTAATATGAAACTGGAAAGTGTTCGGAATACCTGGCTCATAACTTTTGAGTACATCCAAAGTCTCACGAGCATAAGAGATTGTTCCTGAAGTCTCATAAGAAAGGAGCATATCAGTAAGAATCATCATTTCAAGCCTTCTATAGTTGTGTGATTTAGCAATGCTTAGAGCTTTATCATAATATTCAAAAGCTCTGTCATATTGAAGATCCATGAACTCTACACGACTTCGGTAGAGATGATTTTCACTTCGTATATAGGCATTTTTAGTAGTAGCATTGGCAATCTTATAAAAATAACGTGCAGAATCCAGTTGTTTCCTAAGACCATATAAATTCACTTTATTTGATAAATTAAGCCCTCTCAAACTATCCCATTGAGGGTCTGAACTTTTTAAGAAAACATCTTTTTCTAAGACAGCAAGAATACTGTCTGTTAGATAAAACCTACCAATATCTACGTTGGTAAATTGTAACCAACGTTTCATGGCTTCTTTGACGTAGGTAGAATCCTTTATGAATTCCTGATCTTGAATTGAACTTTGAGCCTGAATAAAAAAACAAGGTAAGAGGAAAATGGTGAACAAACAGAACTGTTTGACACCTTTTGAGATAAAGGGACCCATAATTTTTGTATATAATAAAGTTAGCACTTACAATATAAAAAAATTAAGTTCAATTTAATAGAACACATTCTGTTAAACACATAAAAAAGAACAAAAAACTCCTAAATAAGAACATCAAATGTAAGTGACGTAAGAATTTACAAAATAGCTTGATGCAATGGGTTCTTGAATTGAAAGCCTTTTTTTAAAATACGAACAAACATCTCTTAAATACGAACACCTTCAGAAAAATTCCCAATTAGATTTGCCGCTAACCGAAATGTTGGAAACAACTTATTCGAATAATACTAGGGTAAATTATGAGAAGTTTTTTGAAAAAAAGGGGCTTTGTTGTATGGAGTTTGATCATATTAATCATATTCTCTTCATATACTAATAATGATGTTTACAATACTGAACTAGCAACTGAGTTAAATAGTGTTGATGTTGATGATCTTACTTTAGATGTAACAGAAGACTACATTCAACTAGGGTACACATACATGGGTGAATTTGGAGGAATGGATTATTATGTGTCCAATACAGCAACTACTTGGACAGATGCCGTATCTCAGGCAGTTGCACTGGGAGGTAATTTAGTAACCATTAGTGATATTTCAGAAAACACGTTTGTACGAACCGAATTAGACAATGCTGGAGTAACAGGTTCTGCCTGGATTGGTTTGAATGATGTAGATACAGATGGTACTTTTGTTTGGCAAAGCGGAGAACTTTTTTCTTTTAATCGTTGGAACTCAGGTCAGCCAAATGGTTTTGGAAGTCAAGATGGTATTGTTATTTTATCAGGTGGAAACTGGGACGACCAAGCCATCACCTTATCAAATGTATATGTTATAGAGGTGAATCAAGGGTTCTTCGATACAGACGGCGATGGAGTAGATGATCATGATGAAGACTTAGACGATGACAACGATGGTATTTTAGATGCTGTAGAGTGTCCACCAGTAGACATTTCTAGTTATACCAGTTCAGGAACTAACGAAGGAGACATGGACTATGGTTCCAATACAGTTACGGTAAATGGAGACACCTCTAATGTAAATGGTGGTACAAGAGTAACCATAATTGGAGGTACAGGAACAACTCCTGTCATTACCTATACATTCTCAACACCCATTAGTGGATTAGTTGTTGAACTTGATGATATAGACATAGGTTTTGAAACCCTTTCAGGATTTTCAATATTCCCCAATTCGGTTACAGGAGATTTGAACATCAACGGAGGGACTGTAGAAAGTAGTGCTGCTGATGGTGCAGGAACTCTTGTCTGGGAGAACTTACCCGCAGGAACTACAAGCATTAGTTACACCTTGAATAGAACATCATCTGGATTTGCATCCTTTATCGATGCCATATTACCAAAAACAGATACTGATGGAGATGGAATTGAAGATTGTTTGGATTTAGACTCCGACAACGACGGAATTCCAGACAATATAGAAGCACAAACCACAGCAGGGTATGACGCTCCGAATGCAGACGATGCAGCAACCTATACAACTAATAATGGAGTGAACTCAGCTTATTTAGGTGGATTAACTCCAGAGAATACCGATGGTACAGACAATCCAGATTATTTAGATTCAGACTCTGACAATGATGGAATCCCAGATATTGAAGAAAATGGAGACACAGACAATATGGTGAGTAATATCGATACCGATTCAGACGGGCTCGACGATAATTTTGAAGGTGGCAATACCAACGATGGATACGATGTCAATGACGAGATCAACGATCCTGCTACAGATTTACCCAATACCAACGGAACTGGGGATGTAGATTATAGAGAAGCCTTGGATACCGATGGAGACGGTGTTACTGATAGTATAGATTTGGATGATGACAATGACGGGATTTTAGACACAGATGAAGATATCATTCCATCGGGTTACACTTTCCTTGGTAGCTTTAATGGAAACTACTATTACGTATCCAATTCAGGAGCCACTTGGACAGATGCCGTTGCACAGGCAGTTGCGCTGGGAGGTAATTTAGTAACTATTGGTAGTCTTTCAGAAAACACATTTGTACGAACCGAATTAGACAATGAAGGAGTAACAGGCTCTGTTTGGATTGGTTATAATGATGTAGATACAGATGGTGCTTTTGTTTGGCAAAGCGGGGAACCTTTTTCTTATGAGAATTGGATAGGAGGTCAACCAAATGGTTTCGGAAGTCAAGATGGTGTGGTTATTTCATCCACCTCACAATGGGACGACCAAGCCATCACCTTATCCAATGTCTACATCGTAGAGGTGAGTCCAGGGTTTGCGGATACCGATAATGATGGAGTACCCAACATAAGAGATTTAGATTCGGATGATGATGGAATCCCAGACAATATAGAAGCACAAACTACTTCGGGGTATGACGCTCCGAATGCAGATGATGCAGCGACCTATTTAGCCAACAACGGAGTGAACTCAGCCTACCTAGGCGGATTAACCCCAGAGAATACCGATGGCGCAGACAATCCAGATTATCTGGATTCAGACTCTGACAATGATGGTACCCCCGATATTGAAGAAAACGGAGACACAGACAATACCACCAGTGGTACCGATACCGATGGCGATGGATTGGACGATAATTTCGATACCGTTTCAGGCTTCGATGTCAACGATGCGGTCACCACAGGAGATCTAAGCGATTTGGAAACGATCTTTGGTGATGCAGATGGTGATATCAATGCTGGAGGAAATCTAGACTATCGCGATAGCACTTCTAGTCTAGATACCGATAATGACGGAGTGTTTGATGAAACCGATTTGGACGATGACAATGATGGTATTTTAGATAGTGTCGAAAATACTTGTGACAATGCAGACATTATATATAACGCAACAGATACCTATGGTCTTAACTACAGTTTGACAGATTTGTCTGGATCAGATATTGATGTCACGTTTACCTCAGCCCTTAATAGTGGTGCTACATCTACAATTGATGGAACTTATGATACTGATGGTATGGGTCTTACCTACAGACAACAATGGGAAGACACCAATATTACAGACCCCAATGAGACAGCTGTTTTTAACTACACCTTCTCTAGAGAAGTTCTTTTAGAAGAATTTATCGTGAAAGATATCGACCGTCAGCCTACCTTTATAGATGCTGTACGTATAACAGCTTTGGATAAAAATGGTCTTGCCGTAACATTGAACTATACAGCAGGCGGAGATTTAACTGTTTCACCAGATGGTTATTATTATGCAAGTGCTAGCGGAAATTCTGCAGATACTGATACAGCTCACTGGCTTACAGTTACAAGTAATGGTGCTTATATCAAAGAATTGATCATAACGCAAATTCCACTTGACGGCATTAGCGGTAGTACTCCGGGTAGTTCTAGAATCATCTTTGGGAATTTAGATTTATGTGCAGATATCGATACAGACAGAGACGGGATCCCTGATGTAAGAGATTTAGACTCAGATAATGATGGAATTCCAGACAATATAGAAGCACAAACCACTTCGGGCTATATAGTGCCTAATGCAGATAATGCAGCAACCTATACAACCAACAATGGAGTCAACTCAGCCTATCTGGGCGGACTAACCCCAGAAAATACCGATAGCGCAGATGATCCTGATTACTTGGATTCAGACTCTGACAATGATGGTACACCCGATATTGAAGAAAACGGAGACACAGACAATACTACCAGTGGCACCGATACTGATGGCGATGGATTGGACGATAATTTTGATACCGTATCAGGCTTTGATGTAAACGATGCGGTTACTACAGGAGATACAAGTGATTTGGTAACGATTTTTGGCGATGCAGATAATGACATCCCATTCTCTGGAGATCTAGACTACCGTGATGACTTCTTCAATATGGATACCGATCAAGATGGTGTACCAGACAGTGTAGATTTAGATGATGACAATGATGGTATTTTAGATACAGATGAAGATATCATTCCATCGGGTTACACTTTCCTTGGTAGCTTTAATGGAAACTACTACTACGTATCCAATTCAGGAGCCACTTGGACAGACGCTGTTACGCAGGCAGTTGCGCTGGGTGGTAATTTAGTAACCATGAACAATGCTTCAGAAAATACATTTGTACGAACCGAATTAGATAATGCAGGAGTAACAGGCTCTGCTTGGATTGGTTTCAATGATGTAGATACAGATGGCACTTTTGTTTGGCAAAGTGGGGAACCTGTGTCTTTCTTTCTATGGTCAAATCCTCAACCAGATGGTGCTGGAAGTCAAGATGGTGTGGTTATTTTGTCAGGCGGACTATGGGACGACCAAGCCACCTCCTTAACCCATGTCTATGTAATAGAAGCGAGTTCAGGGTTTGCTGATGCCGATAGTGATGGAGTACCCAATATAAGAGATTTAGACTCCGACAACGATGGAATTCCAGACAACATAGAAGCACAAACCACAGCCGGGTATACAGCCCCCAATGCAGACAATGCAGCCACGTATAAAACCAACAATGGAGTCAACTCAGCCTATCTAGGTGGATTAACCCCAGAGAATACAGATAGTACAGACGATCCGGATTATTTAGATTTAGATTCCGACGAAGATGGCGTATTTGATGTGGCAGAATCCGTAAGTCCAGCATTGGCAAATGATGGTTCAGGAAAAGTAACAGGAGTCGTAGGAGACAATGGATTGGTCGCAGGAGCAGAAAACACAGACGATTACACAGATGTAAATGGTTCGTTTGACGATACCCAAACCGACAACTTTACCGATACAGATGGTGATGGAGAGGTAGATTACAGAGATGATACTGAAACCATCAGTGTTGCAGTCACAGGAACTGAGATATCCGCAAGCCCAACAAGCATTGTAGCCGATGGAATCACTACTTCCACGATTACAGTACAATTAAAAGATGCCAATGGGAATAATATCACAGAGGCAGGCGTAGAAGTACAATTTGCTACGACCAATGGAACCTTAAGTACTACAGGCCTAGTGCTAACCGATGCTAACGGACAAGCACAGGTAACCTTAACGAGTCCTACATCAGCAGGAAGTGCGGACATCACAGCACAAGTAGATACTGATGGTGATGACACAGTGGATGGAACTGTACAAAATGGAAGTCCAGCAAAGGTAACCTTTACCGCAGGAGCTATTTCAGTAGCTGCCACTGGAACAGAAATATCAGCAAGTCCAACAAGCATTGTAGCCGATGGAATCACTACTTCCACGATTACAGTACAACTAAAAGATGCCAATGGGAATAATATCACAGAGACAGGCGTAGAAGTACAATTTGCTGCGACCAATGGAACCTTAAGTACCACAGGCGTTGTACAGACGGATGCCAATGGACAAGCACAGGTAACTTTAACGAGTCCTACATCAGCAGGAAGTGCAAACATCACAGCACAAGTAGATACAGATGGAGACGATACAGTTGATGGAACGGTACAAAACGGAAGTCCAGCAACGGTGACGTTTACCGCAGGAGCAATTTCAGTAGCCGCTACAGGAACACAGATAGGCGCATCACCAACAAGTATTGAAGCTAACGGAATCACTACTTCCACGATCACAGTACAATTAAAAGATGCCAATGGGAATAATATCACAGAGGCAGGTGTAGAAGTACAATTTGCAACAACCAATGGAACCTTAAGTACTACAGGCGTTGTACAGACAGATGCCAATGGGCAAGCACAGGTAACTTTAACGAGTCCTACATCAGCAGGAAGTGCAAACATCACAGCACAAATAGATACAGATGGAGACAACACTGTAGATGGAACGGTACAAAACGGAAGTCCGGCTCAAGTGACATTTTTCCTAAATATAGATACAGACGGTGACGGAGTGTTTGATGAAACCGATTTAGACGATGACAATGATGGAATTTTAGATGTAGATGAAAATCAATGTTCAGACATCAGTAATGCAGACTTTTTAGATACGGATGATCTTGTGAATCCAGAAGTTACAGGAGTAAATCTATCTAGCTTAACCACCACTGCTGGAGAGCAGTTTACGTGGGCGACAGATGCGAATTCTGATCTTCCCAACACTGCAACACATAATATAGCCAACAACCCTAGTTTTACTCCTGGCCCTGGGAAGTATGTAACATATAATTCTGGTAGTAGTGCATTAAGTTATGATGTAACGGTAACGTTTTCTCAGCCGCAATCAACGTTTCAGATAGTAGCATATGATATTGATGGAGACGGAGTTGAGTTTTTAGATACTTTTTCAGTATTGCCTACGAGCCTTTCCAGCAATGCAGACTTTTTTAATTCAGGCACTTCTGTTTCATCCACATCAGTGGACCAAGATATCATACTAACGTGGTCATTAGCATCAGAAGTGAATAGCATAAGCTTTAGAGTTTTTCGAGCAGCAACCTTTAGAGGAGTTGCTTTTGATGTTGGTTTCCCAGCACCCTGTGATACCGATGGAGATGGAGTTCCAAATATTCGAGATTTAGACTCCGACAACGACGGAATTCCAGACAATATAGAAGCACAGACTACTGCAGGATACGTAGCCCCCAATGCAGACAATGCAGCAACCTATACAACCAATAACGGAGTGAACTCGGCCTATCTAGGTGGATTAACTCCAGAAAATACTGATGGCACAGGAGATCCAGATTATTTAGATTTAGACTCCGACGATGATGGCGTATTTGATGTAGAAGAATCAGTAAGCCCTGCACTAGCAAATGATGGTTCAGGAAAAGTAACGGGAGTTGTAGGAGATAATGGATTGGTCGCAGGAGCAGAAAACACAGACGATTACACAGATGTAAATGGTTCGTTTGACGATACCCAAACCGACAACTTTACCGATACAGATGGTGATGGAGATGTAGATTACAGAGATGATACTGAAACCATCAGTGTTGCAGTCACAGGAACTGAGATATCCGCAAGCCCAACAAGTATTGAAGCTGACGGAATCACTACTTCCACGATCACAGTACAACTAAAAGATGCCAATGGGAATAATATCACAGAGGCAGGTGTAGAAGTGCAATTTGCCACTACCAATGGAACCTTGAGTACCACGGGAGTTGTACTAACAGATTCTAATGGACAAGCACAGATTACCTTAACCAGTCCTACATCAGCAGGAAGTGCGGACATCACAGCACAAGTAGATACTGATGGTGATGACACAGTGGATGGATCTGTACAAAATGGAAGTCCTGCACAAGTACTATTCTTTTCAACTACAGATACAGATGATGATGGAGTAGATGATGATGTTGATTTAGACGATGACAACGACGGTATTTTAGATGCTGTTGAATGTGCAGCAGATATATCTACCTTCACTAACTCAGGAGCCAACGAAGGGAATATGAGTGCTGGTTCTAATACAGTAACAGTGAACGCAGGTACGTATAATGCATCTCTTGCTAATGATCCTGCTAGAATTCGTATCAATAGTGGTACAGGAACCAGTTCAACGATTACTTATACCTTCTCAATTCCTATTACGTCTTTAGTTATTGAAATTGATGACATAGATACAGGTAGTGAAACACTCTCAGCGTTTTCTATATTCCCAGATACTGTGACAGATGATTTAAACATCAACGGAGCCATTGTTGAAAGCACTGCTGCCGATGGTAGAGGAACTCTTGTATGGAACAACTTACCTACAGGAACTACAAGTATCAGTTACGTAATCAATAGAAGTTTAGTTGGATTCGGAACCGTAATCAATTCCATATCACCAAAAACAGATACTGATGGAGATGGAATTGCAGATTGTTTGGATTTAGATTCCGACAACGACGGAATTCCAGACAACATAGAAGCACAAACCACAGCGGGATATATAGCTCCCAATGCAGATGATGCAGCAACCTATACAACCAACAATGGAGTGAACTCAGCCTATCTAGGTGGATTAACTCCTGAGAATACGGATGGTACAGACAATTCAGATTATTTAGATTCAGACTCTGACAATGATGGAATCCCAGATATTGAAGAAAACGGAGACACAGACAATACAGTAACAGGTACCGATACCGATTCAGATGGATTAGACGATAATTTTGAAGGCAGCGATACCAACGATGGGTATGATGTCAATGACGAAATCAACGACCCAGCTACGGACTTACCAAATACCAACGGAACAGGTGATGTAGATTACAGAGAAGCACTAGATACCGATGGAGACGGTGTTACAGATAGTATAGATTTGGATGATGATAACGATGGGATTTTAGATAGTGTAGAGAATGATGCAGAAATTATACCTTATGGAACTTTGAATTACAGTTTCTATGATGGAATCCCACCTGGAGAGACTGTAGATAATATTACAAATCTTTCACTTACAGCAACAGGATCTACAATCTCTTTTTCGGTAAGTGCTGTAGCCATTACACATACAGCATCAACAGAAACTTTTGGAATAATTTTAACAGGATTTGTCAACGCTCCTTCTACAGGAACATACACCTTCTCTACGACGTCTAACGATGGATCTAAACTATACATAGATGGAACCCTAGTTGTAGATAATAATGTAATTAATGGTACAACAAACTCAGGAATGATAGCTTTGACAGAGGGACTTCATGAAATAGAGATTCGTTACTTCAATCGTGCTAGCTTTAGTCAGCTTTTGGTAGATTGGACAGTTCCTGGAGGCTCTAGTGAATCACTTCCATTTACTAGTTTGACACCGACTGATTATGGAAACTTTGATGGAGACGGCATTCGCAACAGTTTGGATTTAGATTCGGATAATGATGGAATCCCAGACAACATAGAAGCACAAACCACAGCGGGATATATAGCTCCCAATGCAGACGATGCAGCCACCTATTTAGCCAACAATGGAATGAACTCAGCCTATCTAGGAGGGTTAACTCCAGAGAATACCGATGGAACAGACAATCCCGATTACTTAGATTCAGACTCTGACAATGATGGCACACCTGACATTGAAGAAAACGGAGACACAGACAATACCATCAGTGGTACCGATACCGATAGCGACGGATTGGACGATAATTTCGATACCGTTTCAGGCTTCGATGTCAACGATGCGGTTACCACAGGAGATACAAGCGATTTAGCAACGGTTTTTGGCGATGCAGATAATGACATCACATTCTCTGGAGATGTAGACTACCGTGACGACTTCTTTAATACGGATACTGATCAAGATGGTGTGCCTGACAGTGTGGATTTAGACGATGACAATGATGGTATTTTAGATAGTGTCGAAAATACTTGTGACAATGCAGACATTATATACAATGCAACAGATACCTACGGTCTTAACTATAGTTTGACAGATCTTTCAGGATCAGATATTGATGTTGGTTTTACTTCAGCACTGAATAGTGGTGTTACCTCAACACTCGATGGAACTTATGATACAGATGGTATGGGATTGGCCTATAGGTTAGTATGGGAAGATACAAATATCACAGACCCCAATGAGACAGCTGTTTTTAACTACACGTTCTCTAGAGAAGTTTTGTTAGAAGAATTTATCGTGAAAGATATTGACCGTGACCCTGCCTTTATAGATGCCGTGCGAATAACAGCTTTGGATCAAAATGGTTTTCCAGTAGCATTGAACTATACAGCAGGCGGAGATTTGACTGTTTCGCCAGATGGCTTTTACTATGCAAGTGCTGTTGGAGGTTCTGCTGATACTGACACAACTCACTGGCTTACAGTTACAAGTAATGGCGCCTATATCAAAGAATTGATCATAACGCAAATTCCACTTGACGGCATTAGCGGTAGTACTCCAGGTAGTTCTAGAATCATTTTTGCAAGTTTAGATTTATGTGCAGATATCGATACAGACAGAGACGGAATCCCCAATGTAAGAGATTTAGACTCAGACAACGACGGAATTCCAGACAACATAGAAGCACAAACAACTACGGGGTATGTAGCATCCAATGCTGATAATGCAGCTACCTATTCAGCCAATAATGGAGTCAACTCCGCCTATCTAGGTGGATTAACACCGGAGAATACCGATGGTACCGATGACCCTGACTATTTAGACTTAGATACAGACAATGATGGCATTTTTGATGTAGAAGAATCTGTCAATCCTGCACTGGCAAATGATGGTTCAGGACGAGTAACAGGCACAGTAGGAACCAATGGATTAGTGTCAGATGCGGAAGCAAGTGATGATTACACAGATGTGAATGGTTCGTTTGACGATACTCAAACCGATAACTTTATTGATGCCAATAACAATGCTTCTTCTGGTGGTGACGTCGACTACAGGGAGATCAATTCCACTGTTATGATCACCCAAATCTATCAGACTTCAGGCGATAAAGCCATAGAACTTACGAATATCAGTACTACAGATTTGGTATTAGGAGGTACTATTAATATTGCCTATTTCTCTAATGTTTCTGGAAGTTTAGAAGGGGTTGCACCTACAGCGACTTATAGTATAACTGGAATTCTAGCACCAACTCAATCCGTACTGATAGAATCATCTGAGTTTGGTGGAGCTAACATTCATAATTCGCCTTTGATAGAGGAAAATCCAGGAGTTACCGCTTTTGATGGAGGTAATGATGTCATCATTCTATCTCTTACAACTAACAATACCGCTTGGTCAAATCGTTATGATGTCATAGAGAATTTCTCTAATACAACATCTTATGTGAGAAGTGATGAAGTTCTTTCAGGAAATATAATTTTTACAAGTTCAGAGTGGGTTGCATTTGTAGATGATGCTTTAGATCCTTACAGAGCTGCAGTGCAAGGCAGTCCAGAAAGACATGCTCATGACCCATTAATTTCAGAGGTAAATACTAGTTCTTCTAATAAAAATCAGGCATTGGGTTACCATAGATCTGGAGCAACCAATAGAACAGCTAACGCTTGGTCTAATGGAGAACCTGACAGAAGTAGAAGAGTTTCTATCGATGAAGATTATGCTCATACAGGGTCTAATTTGTCAGCAAGACAATTAACGGTTGTAAATGATAGTAAATTGTCAATTACTGACAATGCTCTTATAATTACAGAACAAATTACGTTAACAGCAACAGACGATGAGATTCGCCTTATTGGAACCTCACAATTAATTACTACGCATACCAATACCTCCCAAATTATAGGAAATGGAAAATTGTATGTAGACCAAAACTCGGATGTCCCCAGTTTGTATCGTTATAATTACTTCGGTTCCCCCGTAAACAGTGCTGGCTTAGTCACCTACACAGTTTCCGATGTTCTAAAAGATGGAACAGATCCGACCTCCGAGTTGTCTACAGCAATTGATATTAATTTTATTGGAGGATTCGATGGAGATGGAGCAACAAGCCCTATTTCGCTAGCCGAGTATTGGATTTACACCTATGGAGCAAATGCAGCATGGACACAGAAGTTCAGTGCAGGAATTATTCCACAAACCGATGGGTTTATTTTTAAAGGTCCAGGACAAGCACAGAACTATACGTATGTAGGAACACCAAAAGATGGAACCATTCAAACCACAGTGGCAGCAAGTACATCGTACTTGCTTGGAAATCCTTTCGCATCAGCCATTAGATCGAGTAAGTTTATTGAAGACAATCTAACATCAACTACTGGAACGCTTTATTTCTGGGAACAAAAAGAAAATATTAACGGAGAAGAAGATTCGAGTGGACACAATTTTGGAGGATATGTAGGAGGGTATGCCATAAGAAATATCTCCATGGGTCTTGCTGCGAACAATATTAGTGGGCCAGATAGTGTCACCGGTGTTGGTGGATTGGGAGAAGGTATTTATGAAGAGCCAGCAGAGTACATTGCTATAGGGCAAGGGTTCTTTGTAGGAGGTAGTGGCACAGGAGGTACTATTGAATTTAATAATTCACAAAGAGAATACATTCCAGAAGGACCACAATCAATATTCTTTAGAAATAGCAGTGAAGAAACGGAAGATTCATATGAACAAACTGTTGGTTTTAAATTAGGGATGGACTACATCTCACAAGAGGAAGAGTATCATAGGCAAATAGGGATATCTTTCTTAGAAACGAACACTTTTGGTTTTGAAAAAGGATATGACTCTGAAGCTTTTGATTTGGGTGCTACAGATATCTATTGGGATTTTGAAAATAATGATACTCCTTATTTTATTGCTGGAGTACAGAAGATTACTGATGATCTTGAAATACCACTAAGCATAGTAATGGATTATGACGGAGAAATTAAATTAACCATAGATGAGTGGAAAAATATAGATAGAGAAATATACTTACTGGATAAAGTAACGGAGACTACGCATCTACTTAATGATGAAGATCTAATACTCACATTAGTACAAGGAGAATACAAAGAGCGATTCTACATTGCATTCGGAGCTAGTACTTTGAGTAATCCAAATGAAACTCTATTATATAAATTCCAACTTTTTGTTGACCAAGACAACCGTGAGTTAATAGTAAAGGCAAATCAAGATATCAAGCTCAAAGAATTGATTATTTATGATTTACTAGGAAAAGAAGTCATGCGTTGGGAAAAATTGCAACCATTGAAAAAACAAGAAGCAAAAAAGTTTAAAATGAGAAAGAATTCACAAGGAATTTACCTTGTACAATTAAGAACAGAAAAAGGAACAATTAACAAGAAGGTTTATTTGAATTTTAATTAGAACATAAAAAGTAAAGAGCCAAGTTTAATTGTCTAAAGAAAACAGTAAGGTCATGAAAATACATGTCTAGGGGACATTTTGAGGATTTTTTCATATTAATTATTTTATCCCTAATTGATTTAAAATTCCTAAAGTAGTGGCCTTGCTAGTTTTCTGATAATCAAATAGTAATAGTGACTTGATCTATGTAGTCAAGACGTAATTAAATTAAAAATGAGTTTATTTAATAACAGCATTTGTTTAGCAGTTCAAATAATGCCACCACCGCCAGTACCACCACCACCGCCACCTGGTTTGCCTATTGATAATGGAGTTATAGCACTTTTTATAGTAGCTGTTATCTATGGTAGTTTAATAATGTGGAATCATACTAAGAATAAAAATATAAAGACAAGTACTAAGAGTAACAATCTTTTTACTAATAGATAGATTTTTGATTAAAAGTGTTAAAAATAATTATAAGAAAATGAAAGGATATAATAAAAAGCAAAGAGTACTAGGGAAGTTATTATGGATAGCCTTACTATTTCTTTGTTTTAAAAGCTTTGGACAAGTTCCTTCAGATCAATTTGCGAATTCAAAAAGTTTGAATATTGAGCAGAGTAATACTTGGTCAATTGGGTTAGGCTTTAGTAATTTCATCATGCATGGCGATTTACGCTCTATAGGAACAGGTAGCCAAGGGAATTTCTGGAATTATGGAGGATATGTATATGCAGATAAAATGTTCAATTCAATAGTTGGATTAGAAGTAAAACTTAATTACAATAAAATATCTGGAGGAGCTCAATACTTCTCGGACATATATGATATACTCTATGTGCCAGGTACTACGATTAATGATAATTTGTTTTTTGAAGGGACTTCTATTGGTGGAGAATTAAATGCAATTTTAAGTTTTTCTAACTTTTTTAGAAAGAATGATAGGAAGCTTAACTTGGCAGGTTATTTCGGAATAGGATATCACTTATATGATTCTCGGCTTTTTGAAAGAAATGCCAATGGTACAACAAACTTATTAATAGATTTTGGTTCTAACCCTTCTCGTAATAGCCAAAACAAAACTAGTTCAATTTTCTTTTCTGCTCAATTAGGATTAAAATATAGACTCTCAAGAAAAATAGATTTAGAATTTCGTACAGGTTGGTATTTCAATTATGAAGATCATTTAGACGCAACCATCTCCGATAAACAAATATGGGAAACTTTTTTTGTGAATCAGATAGGGTTATCATTCAAATTAGGAAAGAAAAATAATCATGTATTATGGAAGCCAGAAACTTTAAATAACTCAGAGAATACATTTAAGATTGTAGATACTGATGGAGATGGTGTAATGAACCAATTAGATATACAACCTAATACTCCAAAAGGGGTAAAAGTTTATGGGAATGGTGAAGCAGTTGATGCTGACAAAGATGGGGTGCCAGATTACAAAGACGAGTGTCCATTACAACCAGGTACATTAGAAAATAAAGGCTGCCCTTTACTGCAAGATTCTGATAATGATGGATTGATGGATAATAAAGATTTATGCCCATTACAACCTGGTCCAAAAGAAAACAAAGGTTGTCCTAAGTTTAAAGATAATGACAAAGTAACAATTATTAAGTATATATCTGAATTGGCTGCAAATTTATACTTCGATACAGGTAAGTTTTTCCTTAATGAAGAGTCGAAAAAAGTGTTAAATCAAATAGCAACCTATATGCTTGCTTTACCTGATGTTAATTTTAAAATAGAAGGGCATACAGATAATAGAGATTTAGATACGAGGAATTTATATTTATCTCAGAAAAGAGCAGACATGGTTTTTAAGTATCTGATGAGAAAAAAGATAAAAAGATCTAGACTTTCAGCAAAAGGTTATGGAGAGACAAGACCAGCTTATTCTAATGATACTCCACAAGGAAGACAATTAAACAGAAGAGTAGAGATTAGGCCTACCAATGAGTTAGAAATAGACCCTCTAAAGACTGAAGTAATTGAACAAGAGAATCAATCAAAATTTTACATTGTAAAAAAAGGAGATACTGCGTATTCAATAGCTAAAAGATATGGTTTTTCTACAGAAGAGTTAATAAAACTAAACAACTTAAGTAGTACTACTATTAAAGTAGGGCAAAAGATCAAAGTAAGAAAGTAGTTTAAGAAAACATGGCTGAAATAACCCCCTTAAATTTAATTAAAGAAAAAAAGAGTAAAGAAAAACAAGTGCGTTTTTTAGTAGTAGCCTCAAAAATTTTAACGATTTCTGTATATGTATTTATAATAATAGGGGTCTTTTACGTTAGAAATTTTATGACAGTCATTTATACCACTGTTACTGCTGTTGTTGTTTATTTTGTTCTCGCTAGAATAGTAGAGATAATTATCATGAAAAAAAAGCAGTTTATTAGAAAACTAGATAATCAAATATTATCGTGTTATAAATTATAAAACTTAAGTAGGGTTGATAATCTTCTCGATATATGAAGTAGTTGTTTGTCTTGGGGGACTTTAATAGCTGTTCATCCCTACTTTTTAGCATTAAAAAAAGTAAAATATAAGTAGAGGTGATATTCTTCTTTCATAGAAGTAGTTTTTGTCTAGGGGACTTAATAGCTATTCACCTCTGCTTTCTAATACTAAAAAAAGAAAATTAAATAGAGATGATATTCTTCTTTCATGCTAAAATATTATTTGCACACAAGAATTTAAATACTAGAGTAGTCCAAATAATATTTTATGGATAAAAGAAATCACGGTAAAATAGAAATTAGAGGGGTAGTATGGAGTAATAAAAATAAAACCCCAATCGCTAAAGCTTTGGTATATTTAAAAACAATAAGTAATGAGATTGTAGAGGAGATAGATACAGATAAAGAAGGTAGATTTTTCTTAAAGAAATCCAATGAGTTTTCGTACTTGATACAAGCTGATTATATAGGAAGTATTAGTGAGCAATATTATATCCCAAGAAATCAAAAAAGTGCTTTTTTGAGCCTCTATATTAATGATAAGGGATAATCACTTGTTTCCTTTTAAAATTTAAATCACCTAAAACTGAAAAAATAAATTTCACAGATCAATTTTTAAATAATCCATTGATTACTCGATTTAATGAAAACAGAAAAGACGATTGTGATAACAGGCTGCTCATCGGGTTTCGGGTTTTTGTCCCTTCTTAAATTTCATCTTGAAGGTTGGAATGTTGTTGGTTTGACTAGAGAAATAACTCAACATTTAACGCAAAAAATACCCAAAGAAGTTACAATTCTCCAAATAGATATTACCAATCAACAAAGTATTAAAAAAACAATTTCAAAGATTGTAAAACAGCATCAAAGAATTGATGTTTTGGTTAATAATGCAGGTATTGGTAGTATTGGACTATTTGAACAGCACAATGATGACGATATTCGATATTTATTTGAAGTAAATGTTTTTGGTCTTATGAACATGACTAAAGCGGTATTGCCACAAATGCGCAGACAGAAAAAAGGAATTATTATAAATATGAGTTCCATAAGAGGTGTGGTAGGAAGCCCTCATGCTTCAATATATACTGCAACAAAATTTGCTATTCAAGGCTTTTCTGAGAGTCTTGCAGTTGAATTAACTCCATTCAATATCGATGTAAAAACGATTGTCCCTGGATCATATGCTACCAGTTTTCATAAGAATAAATTGAAAAATATAATGAAAGGAAGCGAAACTCTAAATCGTTATTCATCGCAATTATATAATCATCTGAATAACAAAAGAAATAGGTTCAGGGAAAATAGCGAAGAATCTAATCCAGCAAAGGTGGTCGAAATGATTTACGCATGTACATCCTCTGAGATGAACTATGTTAATGTCATTGGAAATGATGCCTTGGAACTTATAAACCTGAAAAGAGAAAAACCTGAAAGAGAGTTTTTTCAAATATTAAAGAAATCATTTCTCCCCGAACCTAAGGATGATAAAAATTAATAATGAGTTTATCTGTTTCACAATTTGTAAAACGTATTCAATATTCAGCGGAATGTTTTTGTTTTTTTAGAATGGGAAGCATTATTATGAATGGGTAATCTTAAGGTGAGCAAACCACTGCTATTGGGTAGTTATTAGATATATAATTATTATAGAAGCCACCAAAGTTCTTGCAGGAAAAAGAATGCAAAAGCAATCTTATAAGTTGTTAAAAAAACATTTGCTAACGGCTTTGTTTATTGATGTTTAAGTCGATAATAGGTAGAGGATTACTAATTTAAATTTCTAAATACTGATGGACTCATTCCCGTTTTATTTTTGAACAATTTACTAAAGTGCTGCGGATAATTAAAGCCCAAGCCATAGGCAATTTCACTAATACTACTTTCGGAAATTAATAATCGGTTTTTAGCCTTATCAATAATGTATTCATGAATATGGTCTTTGGCACTTTTACCTGTCTCAATTTTTAGTAAGTCACTAAGATAATTTGCTGACATATTTAAATCTCTACCGCATTGGGTAACAGTTGGAATACCTTTGTTTATTAATTCATCAGATGTAAAATAGGTTTCGAGGTACCTCTCGAATGTAATGATAAAATCTTTATTGAGATTTGTTCGAGTATAGAATTGACGGTCATAAAACCGCTGGCAATATTTTAATATCGATTCTAAATTGACAATAATTAATTCTTGTGAATGTTTATCTATATTATGTTTTAGTTCAACTTCAATCCGTTGTACTAAGTCTTGCAACATTTGCTTTTCCTTTTCTGAAACGTGCAAGGCTTCATTAGTAGTGTATTTGAAAAAGGAATATTGCTTAATTGTTTTTCCTAATTCAGATTTACGTATTAAATCAGGATGAAACAGGATACTCCAACCATTGCTATCTGATTCCGTATTTGATTCATTAAATGTAGCTACTTGATTGGGTGCCATATAGGTTAACGTGCCTTCTTTAAAATCATACGAATTTCGTCCATAGGTGAAACTTCCTTTGATGTTTCCCTTCATGCTTATTAAGAACAAATCACTTGTCAACTTTGTGCTTGCAAAATCGAAATCAATTTTAGGCCATTCTCTAATAATCGTAATTAGTGGATGAGATATGGTTTTTAACCCAAACATATTATGTACTTGGGAAATGCTTTTTATATGAAAGAATTTCGACATGTTTTTTCTTTTTACATTAAAATCTCTTTTTTGGCTCCAATGGATTTTGGTAATTCTGTTTCATTTAACATCTGGCGCAAATCTATTTCTATAGTTCGACATAAAGATAACATAGGAATATCATTTGCCATACCTTGAAAAGGATTTTCTGAATAATCACCAGTAGCTTCCATAGTAAGATAAACCCAACTTATCAACGCTGTTACAGGAATAGAGAGCCAAAACCCTGTAACACCTAATTCCATTAACTCTGGCACCATGCTAAATGGAAGTAGGAATAAAAATATCATGGTAAAATAATTACTTGCATTTGCATATTGTCTGGGAAATGGAAATTTTTTAATACGCTCATTTTTCCCCTGCAATTCATAAAACTGTTTCAAGGTCTCCATTAATTCAACATGGCGGAAGTCATCAATAATATGTTTTGACCTTAGTTGAGTCAATTCGCGAGACTGAGCATTGATGATTTGGGTCGCTTTGTTTTTGGCTTTGCTCAGTTTCTCCAATTCTTCTTTAGGGACAAAATCTTTTAGTTTAATTTTTGATACTTCATCAACCACCAATCCTATACCAAAATTATCTTGAAAATACTTTCCAATTTTGGCTGTTCTACCAGTTTGATTGGCATGTTCCCAATTTGTAGCTACCAGCAACTGATTTCGATGTGTATATAACCAAGCCACATGGCGGTAAATTAATCGTTTTTTAATTCTCTTTATTTCTTCCTTATCAATTTGATGATTGAAAATACTGGAAACAAACCCATCTACCTGCATACCCCAAGTTCTACTATTATTTACAATTCCGCCCCAAATTTTTCGTGCTTCCCACATTCTATCATAAGATTGATTGTTTTTAAAACCAACAAAAAAGGCGACTGCTGTACCAATAATTGAGATGGGCAACCAGGGAATTTTTATCGAAACTATATCGAAATAATATAAAGCTGCTACCCCTGAAGAAGTGAGTAATAACATCAAAATTTGAGCCCAAGACCATTGCAAGACCCTTAAAAAAGAAACATTTTTTGAAATAAGCATTGTCTAATTATTTTCCTCCTATTTTTTTGAACATATTACCCGCCATATTTAACACAGTCCTACGAGGTAAGAATCGACCAAAAGTTACTATTAATTTGTTGCTTGTGCCTGTAACCACATACATTTTATTTTTTAAAAAAGCATCTAAACATTCTTTGGCTACTACCTCTGCACTTAAAGCGGACAGAGAGGCTTCCTTGGCTTTTGCATTTGCTTGTACATGTTCTAATTTTTCAGAAGCTACATTTGCAAAATTCGATTTCGTTCCTCCAGGACATAAAGTCATAATTTGAATCCCTTTATTTTGATATTCGTATCGCAATGCTTCTGTAAAATTCAATACATAAGACTTCGTTGCAGAATAAACATTGCCATAGGGAACCGGACCAAAAGCAGCAACTGAAGCGACATTGATGATTCCGCCATTTCCTCGCTTAATCATTTCGGGTAAAAATAAATGACACAAATCGGTCAAAACAGTAATATTGAGTTGTATCATTTTTGCATAATCTTCTCGTCTAAAATCTGTAAACTCTCCCCATCTACCATAGCCTGCATTGTTTATCAATAAATCAACTGACAAGCCTGATTGTACAATTTCTTGATATAATTTTTCACCAGCATTCGGAATGCTTAAATCACTTATAAAAACAGTTGCTTCGCTTCCAGCTTTACGAAGAGTTTTAGCTACTTCATGGAGTTTGTTTTCTGATCTTGCTACAAGGATTAAATTAGCCCCTCTGTTTGCCAAATCTTCTGCCATTGCCAAGCCAATTCCTGAAGAAGCTCCAGTTACTAAAACTGTTTTGTTTTTGAAATTTGTCCATTTTGACTTTGCCATACTATATTTTTGAATTTAAATCGAGGTTTTATTTTTTAACGAATTGATTTGTACACACGATAACCAAAGAGAATTGTGAGTCCACCTCGAATGCTATCCATTATTAAGGCAGTCGAATCACCTGTATAGAACCAAGCCACAATCCCTACAATCAGTAAATAAAATCCGGCAATTATGCCCGTTATAGTACCTTCCCATTTTCCTTTTTTTGTCCAATACAAACTAAGTGTCAAAATTGCAGCTAAAAAGAGGATCGCTATTCCTGACACTACACCAAAAATTATGAGTTTGTCGGAATAGGGAATTTGATTCATTTCGAGAACCAATGAAAAATTGACTAAGGGTAGGAATCCGAAGAAGAGTCCAATCAGGATATTTAAAATAAGAAGACTTAAGAAGATTGTTCTGCTCACTTTCGCATTCATCATTAATTTATTTTTATAATTAATGATGTAAAGGTGCTTATTAAGTTTTATTTGAATTTAAACATTTCGCAGAATACTCAATATATTTCACAGATGTCTTGGTCTCAAGATGTTTTATAATTCATCAAAAGGGTTTTTACTATTTTTAAGACTAGTTTGAGTAACATGGGAAATCATAGCTTTTTTAGGGTTACTATGTGCTAGCAATTCTTCAATATATCTTATATCTTTCGCATTTTGACCTTCAAATAGAAAAGCTTTAGCTTGATAAGCTAAATAGTATTCTCTGATAAGTTTTAAAAATGAATGGGATAATAATGTGTATCTATACTTTTTTCCTTTTGCTTGCTTAATATGAATTAGCGTTCTATTACTGTCAATATCTCCGTTGCTTATTATTTTGTAATCTTTTCCTAATACAATTATAGGAATTACATTTTGCACAATTCATAGCCTTTTTAGATGCTGATTTGGTCCATTAATGGCGGGATTCAAGAAATTGGAAATAAAAAAACCTCGCCGAAATGGCGAGGTATCTAGTAAAGCTCCCCCTCTTGGGCTCGAACCAAGGACCCTCTGATTAACAGTCAGATGCTCTAACCAACTGAGCTAAGGAGGAGTTTCGCATTCCAAATTTTTGGTTTAGCGTGTGCAAATATATACCTTTTAGAAAAATCACAAAAACTTTTTTGTAAAAAAAACAACTATTATTCTTTTCAAGAAATACAGCAATAATTTATGAAGAAAAGTAATGAAGGCTTTATTTTTAAGACTACTAGAAAAGTAAATAGGAATACACATATTTAAACAAGAAAATCAATTTTTATTTTTTGTAAAAGTTGTACTTTTGTAAGTAATAATTAGCTTATATACAAAGCATTCTATCTTTATGGATAAGTTTTCGTTTTTAAACGCAGCACATACAGGCTTCATCGCCGATTTATACGACCAATATTTAAAGAGTCCAGATACTATAGAACCTAGTTGGAGGAGTTTTTTTCAAGGTTACGACCTAGCCAATGAGAATTATTCTTTAACTGATGAAGAAGAAGTTTCTCCGGAAATACCTCAGTCAGTTAGAAAAGAGTTTTTAGTCGTCGACTTGATTAATGGGTACAGAACAAGAGGGCATTTGTTTACAAAGACAAATCCAGTTCGAGAAAGAAGAAAATACGCACCTACTTTAGCGTTGGAGAACTTTGGATTATCGCTAGATGATCTAGATACAACTTTTAATGCTGGTGAAATACTAGGAATGGGTCCAAAACCATTAAGAGATATTATCAATCATTTAGAAAGAATCTATTGCGATTCCATCGGTGTAGAGTATATGTATCTTAGAAACCCTGAAGAATTAAAATGGTGGCAAAATCGTTTGAATCAAAACGACAATCACCCAAATTATTCCTTAGATGCTAAGAAATACATTCTTTCTAAATTAAACCAAGCCGTTACTTTTGAAAGCTTTTTACAAACAAAATATGTTGGCCAAAAGCGTTTTTCATTAGAAGGAGGAGAAGCATTAATCCCTGGAATTAGTGTTGCGCTAAGAGATGCTGCAGAAAAATATGGCGTTGAAGAATGTGTTTTAGGAATGGCGCACCGTGGACGTTTAAATACCTTGGTGAATATTTTTAAGAAACCTGTTCGTGACTTATTTAGTGAGTTTGAAGGGAAAGATTTTGAAGATGAAGATATTGATGGAGATGTAAAATACCATTTAGGTTTAACCTTGAGTAAAACCTATAAGAATGGAAAAGCAATAAAAATGAATTTAGTTCCCAATCCATCACACTTAGAAACCGTAGATGCGGTTGCTGAAGGGATTGCTAGAGCTAAAATCGATAGAAAATACAACGGAGACGAATCTAAAATACTTCCTATTTTAGTTCATGGAGATGCCGCTATTGCTGGACAAGGGATTGTCTATGAGGTGACTCAGATGGCTCAACTGAACGGGTACAAAACAGGAGGAACCATTCACATTGTTGTAAACAACCAAATAGGATTTACCACCAATTACTTAGATGCTCGTTCTAGTACCTATTGTACAGATGTGGCGAAAGTAACCTTATCTCCAGTATTGCACGTAAACGCAGATGATGCAGAAGCTGTTTGTCATGCAATGGAAATGGCTGTGGAGTTTAGAACGAAATTTAAGCGTGATATTTTCATTGATCTATTAGGATATAGAAAATATGGACATAACGAAGGTGACGAACCTCGTTTTACACAACCTACCTTGTACAAAGCAATTTCAAAGCATTCCAATCCAAAAGATATTTATGCAGAGAAGTTAATTGCTGAAGGAAGTATCGATAAAGAGTACTTAACATCCATTACCGAAGATTTTAAAAAGATGTTAAGCGAAGAGTTTGATAAATCTAAAGAAGATAGTACTTCTAAGGTGAAAGAATTCATGCAGTCTACCTGGAAGGGATTTGTACGTCAGCAATTAGAAGCAATGCTACAGCCTGTCGATACAAGTTATTCAGTGGATAATTTAAAAAACATCGCCAAGGTAGTTTCTACTGTTCCTGAAGGAGTAAAGTTCTTAAGAAAAGCAGAACGTATCTTACAAGGTCGTTCTAAAATGGTTTTTGAAACTAATACTTTAGATTGGGGAATGGCAGAAACATTGGCTTATGGTTCTTTGATGGAAGAAGGATACGATGTTCGTATTTCTGGGCAAGATGTAGAAAGAGGAACATTCTCTCATCGTCATGCAGTATTGCGTGATGAAGTCTCTGAAGAAAGAATCAACTTATTAAATACCAATCCAAAGAATAAAGGACAAATGCGAATTTACAATTCGTTACTGTCTGAATATGGAGTGTTAGGTTTCGATTATGGATATGCCATGGCAAATCCTAACACATTAACAATTTGGGAAGCACAATTTGGAGATTTCTCTAACGGAGCGCAGATTGTATTTGATCAATATATTTCGGCTGCAGAAGATAAATGGAAAATTCAGAATGGAATTGTCGTTTTATTACCTCACGGATATGAAGGACAAGGATCTGAACATTCATCAGCAAGGATAGAACGTTATTTACAGTTATGTGCTGAAGATAATATGACTGTAGCGAACTGTTCTACACCAGCAAACTTTTATCATTTGTTGCGTCGTCACATGAAGCGTAACTTTAGAAAACCATTAATTGTTTTTACACCTAAGAGTCTGTTGCGTCATCCTAAAGCAGTTAGTTCTATTGAGGAATTAGCTGGCGGTGAGTTCCAAGAAATCATTGATGATACAATCAACCCAAACAATGTGAAGAAGGTAGTTTTCTGTATGGGTAAATTCTATTATGATTTGTTAGCTGAACGCGAGAAATTAGAAAGAGAGGATGTCGCTTTGGTTAGAGTAGAGCAATTGTTCCCATTACACGAAGATAAAATACAGCAAATTGTTGATAGATATCCAAATGCAGAAAGACATGTTTGGGCACAAGAAGAGCCTAAAAATATGGGAGCATGGGGTCATATGTTGCAAAGAGTTGAAAATATTAAATTAGAAGTAGCTTCTCGTAAATATTATGCTGTTCCTGCTGCAGGATCTAAAGCACGATTTGAAAAGCGCCATCAAGCAGTTATTAATAGTGTGTTTGATATAAAAAAGTAAAAAGATAAAATCCAAAATATAAAACGATAAACGTATGGTTTTAGAGATGAAAGTTCCTTCACCAGGGGAATCTATTACAGAGGTAGAAATTGCAACTTGGTTGGTAGAAGATGGAGACTATGTTGAGAAAGATCAACCGATTGCTGAAGTTGATTCTGACAAGGCAACGTTAGAATTACCTGCTGAAGAAAGTGGTGTCATTACTTTAAAAGCGGAAGAAGGAGATGCTGTAGAAGTAGGTGCTATTGTATGTTTAATTGATACAGCTGCTGAAAAACCAGAAGGTTCGGCTGCTACTGCAAAAGCAGAAGTAAAAGAAGCTCCTAAAGCAGCACCCGTAAAAGAGGAAGTGAAAACTACCTATGCTTCAGGAACTGCATCGCCAGCAGCTAAGAAAATCTTAGCTGAAAAAGGAATGGATGCTTCTACAATTAAAGGAACTGGGAAAGATGGACGTGTAACCAAAGATGATGCAGTAAAAGCTCTCCCTAGTATGGGAGCCCCAACTACTGGAGGAAATAGAGGTTCTGAAAAGAAGAAGCTTTCTATGTTGCGTAGAAAAGTAGCACAACGTTTGGTTTCTGTAAAGAATGAAACAGCCATGTTAACGACGTTTAACGAAGTAAACATGCAGCCTATTTTTGATTTAAGAACTCAATACAAAGAGAACTTTAAATCGAAGCATGGTGTTGGATTAGGTTTTATGAGTTTCTTTACCAAAGCAGTGGTAAGAGCATTACAAATGTATCCAGATGTAAACTCTATGATCGATGGAGATTACAAAATATCATATGACTTTCAAGACATTTCTATTGCGGTTTCTGGACCTAAAGGATTGATGGTTCCTGTGATTAGAAATGCAGAAAATCTAACATTTAGAGGTGTTGAAAGCGAAGTGAAACGTTTGGCAATAAGAGCACGAGATGGTCAGATTACTGTAGATGAAATGACTGGGGGAACATTTACCATTACCAATGGTGGAGTATTTGGGTCTATGTTATCTACACCAATTATCAATCCACCTCAAAGTGCAATCTTAGGAATGCATAACATTGTAAATCGTCCAATGGCGGTAAACGGAGAAGTGGTAATTCAACCTATTATGTATGTTGCATTATCGTACGATCACAGAATTATTGATGGTAAAGAATCAGTAGGGTTTTTAGTCGCTGTAAAAGAAGCATTAGAAAACCCAGCAGAATTATTGATGGATAATAATGTGAGCAAAGCATTAGAAATGTAATTTTAAGAGTCAAGACTTTTAGAAACAAGAATAAATATTAAAATCCTGAGCTTTTTTGCTTGGGATTTTTTATGAAAACATGTAAAATAGTGAAACTAGAAAATGTCACATCGAGCGCAGTCGAGATGTAATTAAAAACGAATATTTGAAGAGTTCTCCACTGCGCTCGAACTGACACTTTGCTTTTAAACAACAACTTTTTATAAATAAAAGCTACTTTTACTAAAAAAATGAAAGAGATAAAATAGTATCAAAATGCAGAAGAATATTGAACTTGAACTTGCTGTTGACTTTATTGAAAAAACGGATAGAAATCTTTTTATCACAGGAAAAGCAGGAACAGGAAAAACTACTTTCTTACATAAAATAAAGGAAGAATCCTTAAAAAGAATGGTTATTGTTGCGCCAACAGGTGTTGCAGCAATCAATGCAAAAGGGGTAACGATACATTCCTTTTTTCAAATGCCTTTTGGTCCTATTTTACCAAATCAAATAGCAAATACGTCTAATCAGCAACGAAAATTTAGTAAAGTGAAAATCGATATTATTAAATCATTAGATTTAGTGATCATCGATGAAATTAGTATGGTTCGTGCCGATTTGTTGGATGGAATTGATCAAGTTTTACGTCGGTATAAAGATCGGAATAAAGTATTTGGAGGCGTTCAAGTTTTAATGATTGGAGACCTGCAACAATTGTCGCCCGTTGTAAAACCCAATGAGTGGAGTTTATTACAACAGTATTATAAAACGGTATACTTTTTTAGCTCTAAAGCCTATGAAGAAGCAAATGTTGTTTCTATTGAGCTGCAACATATTTATCGTCAGAAAAATGAAAAGTTCATCACTATTTTAAATGAAATAAGAAACGATAGCTTATCTGAGAAATCTGCTAAAACGTTAAATGAACGTTATGATCCAACTTTTTCTCCTAGAGAAGACGAAGGGTATATTACATTAACAACGCATAATAAAAGAGCCAATTTAATCAACGATTCAGAGCTCAATAAGCTGAAAACAAAAAGCTACTTTTTTGAAGCTGAGGTTTCAGGAAAGTTCAATGAAAATTCATTTCCAAATGATGAAAAGCTTGAATTAAAAGTTGGAGCGCAAGTTATGTTTATCAAAAACGATTCGTCACCTGAGAAAAGATATTTTAATGGAAAAATAGGAATCATTACTGATATTTCTAGAGAAACGGTGACCGTGCAATGTTTGAATGATGTTGATGAAATTGTTGCTGAAAAAGAACTATGGGATAATATCAATTATTCCATTAATGAAGAAACGAAAGAGTTAAAAGAAGATATTGTTGGTTCTTTTTCTCAAATTCCACTCCGTTTAGCTTGGGCAATTACCATTCATAAAAGTCAAGGGTTAACGTTCGACAAAGCAATTATTGACGCAGAAGCCTCTTTTGCACATGGACAAACGTATGTGGCCTTAAGTAGGTGTACTTCTTTGGAAGGAATTGTTTTAAAAACAAAAATAAATAGTAGTGCTATTATTAATGACAGAACCGTAGACTCCTTTACAAAGGATATTGCTGAGAATCTTCCCGATGAAACGATTTTGAATGAATCTGAAAAAAACTATCAGTTAAATTTAATTGCTGAAGTTTTTGATTATCAAAAGTTTTTGTATCCGACAACCCGTTTGATTGATATATTCTATAAGAATAGAACAGGATTACAAGGTGCAATTATAGATCAACTATTAACGATAAAAGACAACGGAATTATACCGTTAATGAAAGTTGCCAATGGCTTTAAAATACAACTTCAAGAATTGAGCAAAGAAAATATAGTTGCAGAAAACAGTTCTGTTATTCAAGAGAGATTCAAAAAAGCGATTGCATATTTTGTCAATCAGACGGAAGAGTTTATTAAAACTCCTCTAGAGAGAATTACTTTTTCTTCTGATAATAAGGCCGTGAAAAAAGACTTTGAAAAGCAGTTTGATAATTTACAAGAAGTGCTTTCTGAAAAATTATTTTCACTGAATAAATTGACAAAAGGATTTCATGTTCAGGAATATTTAAAAGTAAGAGCAAACTCAGTTTTACAAAATGTTGAACGTCCTAAAAAGAAAAAACTACAATCGAAGAGAGATCCTATTTTAGCTTTAAAGTTGAGAGAATTGAGAGATGATATTGCCAAAGCAGAAAACATTCCTCATTTTCAAATTTTCACTCAACAAACCTTGTATGAGATCTGTGATACCTTACCAAGAACTCCAAAACAACTTTTAAAAGTAAATGGAATGGGGAAGATAAGAGTTGAAAAATATGGAGATGAAATTTTGGAAGAGATTGAGGAATATTGTTTAGAGAATGGAATCAACCATAAAAATGAACAAAAGAAGGAAGATAAGAAACCAACAAAACAAATTAGTTTTGAATTGTTTAAAAGAGGATTGTCTGTTAAAGAGATTGCGAAAGAACGAAGCTTAACTGCTGGTACTATAGAAAGTCATTTAGCAAGTTTTATTCCCTCAGGAGAAGTGAATGTGCTTGAGTTAATTCCACTTAAAAAATATAAAAAAATGGTGAAAGCTATCGAAAGCGTTGAATTTAAAAACCTAACTGAGTTAAAAGAAAAGGTAGATAAATCGTATTCTTTTATGGAACTAAGAATGGTGTTAATGTCTTTAGAGATATAAAAAAAATCCCGAGCTAATAATAACTCGGGATTTTTTATGGATTAGAATTTCTTCCTTATTCTTTTACTTCTTTCGTAGTAATATGAAACTCTTCATATGTCTGTAATAAACTCATTAATCCAGAGATTAAATCTTGAGTTTCTAACAAGATGCTAAAGTATAAAGTAGTGTTCTTAGGACTTGTTTCATCTGTTCTAATTCTAGAAACTTGCTTTTCAATGGAAGCAGAAACATCTTTTAATAATTCTTGCTTTTCTGTCAAAATAGCATCTAGGTCATCGAAAGATCTGTTTTCAAAAACACTACTTACTTTTCCAAGTAAATTAGTCAATTGATTGTCAATTTCTTTTAAGTCTTTTAATTGACCTTTCTTTAAGTTCTTGTGGTTATTATTTACGTGTTTGAAACTCGCTCTAGAAATATAACTAATAGATTGTGCAACATCTTGTAAATATCCTAACACTAGAATATAGAATCTACTTGCTTGAACAGAAGTATCGTCTAATGATTTGATAAAGTAGAATACACCATCTTTTAAACCATCAATTTCATCATTCAATTTTCCAACATGCTTGTCGGTCTTACGTAGCTTGTTTAAATCATGGTTTGCTAAATCATTTACCACATTGGTATATAATTTATTTACACGAGTAGCTACTTCAGCAATATGATCTGCACTTTCTTCAATCACTCCATTGATAGTGATCAATTCAGCTCTTTCGATATATTGTTGTTTTTTAACTTCCTTAGATTTTCTTCTGTGAATAATTGTATTTCTTCCAATTAGAAAAGCAACAAGTGCTAATAAAATTGGAATCATAACCATGTTCCAGCTGATTAAATAAGCAACAATAGCAGCTGCAATAAAAGCAGTGATAGCAGTTAAGAACCATCCTCCAACAACATTAATTACTCCTGCAACTCTATATACAGCACTTTCTCTACCCCAAGCTCTATCGGCTAAAGAGGTACCCATAGCAACCATAAAAGTTACATATGTTGTAGATAAAGGCAAGCCCATAGAAGTTGCAATTGAGATTAATATACCAGCAACAATTAAGTTTATAGAAGCCCTTACCATGTCGAAAGCAGGCAATTCGTATGTTTTATCTTTTGGCAATTCAATTACTGGTTTCTGAAATTTAGAATCTACAAAAGCCAATGTCTTTTTAGGAAGGATAAAGCTTAATCCAGCATTAATTCCCATAGAAGCTCTTACAACAATTCTAGACAAAGGATTTGGTCTAAATTTTTCGTGACCTTCACCTTGTCGAGATAAGTTAATTCCAGTATCAATTACATTTTTCGCTTTGCTAGAAGTCCATAAAGTAACTACCATAACTCCACCTGCTATTAATAATAGCCAAACATTAGATGGTACTTTCTTGGCTAAGACTCCCATAGAAAAAGATTCAGCTGCAACACCAGAAGCACTCCATGCTTCATAAGAATTCCAAGCTGCAATTGGTACACCCACAAAGTTTACCAAGTCATTTCCAGAGAATGCCATGGCTAAAGAGAATGTTCCGAATGCAATAATTATTACAAAAATATTTAATTTAAATATTTTTATTAGTGATGTCGAAACCAATGTCCATAAAAGGAAACTAATTGAAACTATTTTTAATACGTGAATTTCTAAAAACCCTCTTAAAGTCATTCCTAATTCACCAGTTTCAGAATTAAATTTCACAAAGTTTTTATTGACTTTTAATGCTTCTTTTACTGTTTCGTATTTAGCACCAAAATAGTTGTTCATCCAATCAAGTAAACCTTCTGGACCTCCAGAATAAAGAATATCAACAATGTCTTTTGAATAAGGTGTCCCCTTCATCCCTTTTAAAAACACAAAGTAAGTTAGGGCAGTTAAAGCAAACCCACCAAACAATGCATTGATATACATTGGTCTTTTATCAAAATTAAAAGAGTATACCAAACGAGAGATAAACTGAACAATAGCTCCCACAGAGAATGCGACGACGACGGAGAGCAGTATTCCAAAGATAATTTTAGATGCAGTTTCATAGTTGATGTAATTCCAGATAGCACTAACAGATTCAGATTCATTTCCAATCTTAATCAACGAAATAGCAACAGCGGCTCCTAATAATTCAAATACAATAGATACTGTAGTTGAGGTTGGCATCCCTAATGTGTTAAAAACATCTAATAAAAGAATGTCCGTAATCATTACCGCCATAAAAATGAACATGATGTCTTTATACATGAACATTCCAGGGTTAAAGATTCCCTTACGTGCCACTTCCATCATACCACTTGAAGTAATGGCTCCGAAGAATACACCTAAACTAGCAATAATCATGATATTTCTAATAGAAATAGCTTTAGAACCAATTGCTGAGTTTAAAAAGTTTACAGCATCATTACTAACACCTACAACTAAATCTACAATAGCTAAAACAGCTAAAGCAACTAACATTAAAATATATGGATCTCCCATGTCTTGTTTTTATTATTTTTGGCAAATTTACAGAGACAAATACTTGTCTATGTTACCGTTATGTTATCTTATTGTTTCCTAAAAATGGATATCTACTTGTAATCTAACTAAAAACTTATTGGTTTTATCAGCTACATCCAAGTAACTTACGTCTGATTGTATTTTTAATTTATGTCCCAATACATACTTAGATAAACCTAAAGTATATTGATTTTCAGTTCCTTTTCCCGTGATGTTTTTATCTAATTGGATGTTTGTGTAACGACCTGATAATTCAACCGTTTTTGAAATTAAATATCCAGATTGAAGGTTTAAACCATTACCTACTTGAACAATGTCTCCAGTTAACGAACCATCAGAGTTTTTTGCAAAAGGATCTTTTGCGTCTCTACTTGCATATTCAGCCATAAAAGAGAATCCTTTGTGTTTGTACATTGCATCGATAAACCAAGTTGAAACATTCGTTTCGTAAAAACCAACATCATTTGTCATGTATGAACCTTGATTACTTCTGTTTTTTACAGCATTGTTATTAAAATCGTAAGTAACTCCAATTGCTAGTTTTGGCTTTTCTTCAAACTTTAAATCACTTCCAGAATAATCTCCTTTACTTGCGAAGTTTCCAAAAGGTAAAAATTCAACTCTAGAAGTATATTGATGTCCCCCTAAATTTCCAGTAGTAACATTTCTACCTTCACCTTGAGATATTGCAAACATTTCTTTTACAATAAAGTTGTCAGAAAGGTTAAAATGATGTCTTAATTGAACACCCATATCACGGTCAATATTAAAACGACTATTTAATAATGATCGATCTACTTGCTGAAGGTTTCCAGAAGAAATAACACGCTCTCTATTTCCAGGAAGTTTCGTTTGCCCTAACCATAAGACAAAGTTTCCAGAGAAATTCCATTTTACAACAGCATCTAAAATATATCTAGGAGCATTGCTAGTAAATTCTGAAGCTCCAGAAATATCTCTATTAGACAATCCTAACTCTAACTTGTATTTAAGTTTTGGAGTGTACGCGAACCCATCAAACTTTAAACGAGCTCTTCTTACTAAAGCATTAGCCGTTGGATTTGATAAACCACTTTTGTTAGAATTCCATTGATTGGTTGTTAAAAATTGCATTCTAGCAGCAATTTTCATAGAAAAAGTACTGTCCTTTCCTACAAGGTTAAAGAGTCCTTTTCCAAATTTTGGAGCATTTGTTTCTTGCGCACTCGTGCTTAAGAAAACAAACATACACATGCACACTAGTACATACTTAAGTTTCATAATTATTAGTTTTTGTCGCCGCAAAGAACCAACCCTAATGTTAACTTAATGTTTCGTAAAGATTAAAAAATAAAAAACTGCCTTGGCCAAAGGCAGTGATTAAAATCAAGGTAAATAAATTGACAAAAACTAATTACTATGATAATAATAAACCTTAAAAGATTTTGTACAAATATCTAGCAGTTGTTTAAAATTATAGTTCTTAAAAATTTAAGGAATGGTTAAGGAATTTTACAAATGATAAGCAATAAGGCTTCTTAATTAAGGCTTTGTTAATTATTATGTAACATTTACTTAACAAAATTTAATACCTTTAAAAACTAACAAACTTATTATGGAGTATTTAAAAATAGGATTGATTGCTTTTGTAGCATTGGAGCACATTTATTTTCTAATTCTAGAAATGTTTTTATGGACAACCCCAAAAACGATTAAAATTTTTGGAATTCGAGATAAGCAACTTGCAGAAGACACCAAGGTATTGGCTGCAAATCAAGGGCTTTACAACGGGTTTTTGGCGGCAGGATTGATTCTTTCGTTACTTAAAGATAATGAGCAACTTAGTGTCATTTTTCTCTCTTTTGTTATTATAGCTGGTGTATACGGCGCTTTTTCTACAAAAAAGATTCGACTTTTTTATGTTCAAGGAATCCCCGCGATCATAGCACTTTGTACAGTAATTATCTAAACAAATTTATTTTTCTTGTTATTTTTTTCTTATAAAAAGGTTAAACTTTTTTATTTCTAAGAACAAGCGTTTATATTTGCCATCATTTTAAATAATTTACAATAAAATCTATCTGTTATTAGAAGTTTCTGAACAAGATTTCCTAAAAGGTATGATTTTTGAATCAAAACTATAAAAACACCTCAAAACCATGAAATCCATTTTAACATTTTCAGCTTTCTTATTTTTAGCTACTAGTGTTTTTTCTCAAAACTTTAGAGAAAATCAATATTCAATTGACTTTAGAAAATCTTCTTCAAAAGAAACTGCAGGAAAAGTTCTTGGGAACTTATACATTAACGAAGATTTTTCGGTAGCAACAATTAGCAACTATGATAAAAACACTCCCTTAAGATATAATCCTTACAAGGATGAAATGGAGTTTATGAAAGGTGATGCTATTTATTACTTAAATAAGCATGAAGGAATTTCTGTAGACTTTAAAAGCGAGGGTAAAGTATATGTCATAAGAAAACACAAATACGAATTAAAATATTTTGTGTTAGCTCAAAAAGGAGAGCTTTCATTTTTAGTAAAAGAGAGAGTAAAGTTTATTGCTGCTACTCAAGCCGTAGATAGTTATGGATCTTCTAAAGCTGCAAGATACAGTAGAAGTAGAGACGAGTTTTATTTTGCAAATAAGCATGGAAAAATTCTTTCATTACCAAAAAAGAAAAAACAATTAATTAAATTGTTCTCAGGACACAATAGTGGTGTGAAAAGTTTCATTAAGAAGAATAAAATCAATCCTAAGAAACAAAAAGACTTAGTAAAATTATTTAAGTTCTTGAACGAATCTAAATCGTAACTAGTAATCTAAATAGGATATCTTCATCGTATTTAGAACAATAAAATAATCACAAATAAGCGACATTTAAAGTGTCGCTTATTTTTTGTAATATATTCAAAAATACACTCTTTTTTAAAAGAAATTAATGAGCTAACTATTTTATATTTAGTATCTTGCGTTTAATTTAAATAGTAACTATGAAAAATAAAAACCTACTCATCTTAAGCTTAGTATTGTTGTTGTCTTTGTCGATGTCAGCTCAGGGTTTAATTAATAATACAGCCGCAAGAAATCGAATACTTGCTACACCGTTATTTCAAGAGAATTTAGATTTAAAAGCTTTTTACGAAACTGTAACTGGTAGCCCTTACATTTATGATGCATTACTGCCTGCTAAGGTTAATGATTATAAAGATATCGTATCTGCTAGATACGATGCCTACAAAGATGTTATTACCATTCAGATTAATGATTCTAAAATTTTTTATCTCGAGAAGAAGCTAGGAAATCAAATCAAATTCATAAACACAAAAGATGTTTATGAAGCCTTTGAAGGTGAAAGTGGAAACGTAGAATTTTTTAAAATAGTTCAGAAATCTGACAAGTATTCTCTTTTAGTAAAACAAGTAGTTAAATTACAGGGAGGTACAAAGCCAAAGAATACCTATGACGAGTATAAACCAGCAGTATTTAAGAGAGCAAAAGACAAGTTTTATTTGAGTTTTGATAACTCAAAGGCTATTAAGTTGCCTACAAAAAAGAAGAAATTTTATAAAATTTTTTCCAAGAAGGAAAGTGAAATAAAAGGTTTCATCAAAAAAAATAAACTGAATATTAAGAAGCAAAAAGATATTTTAAAAATTGTAGATTTCTATACTACGTTGTAATTTCTTAATGCCATTCGAAATAAAATAAGTTAAATCAAGTTTTAATTACTACAGGGGTACTTATTTAAATCATTAAAAACAATTAATTATGAAAAACAAAAATTGGATATTCTTGGTATTTATAGGATTGCTATCATTACCAAATTTCGCACAGGAAGGAAACTTTAACAGAGCAGGAACAACAGGTATTGGTATTGAACTTACTAGTTTTGACCCAATGACCTTTAGAAATATATCAATGATATCTAACTCTGTAGATGGAGGAAGCCTAGAGTCATTTTATGAAAGTGTTTTAGGATCTCCATATGTTTATGATGCTATGTTGCCAGCAAAAGTGAATAACTTTAAAGATATAGTAGCTGCAAGATACGATGCATATAAAGATTTAATTACGGTTCAAATTAGTAAGACTAAAAACTTTTACCTTGAGAAAAGATTAGGGAATAAAATTAGATTTGTAAAAACGAATGAAGAGTACCGAGTTTTTTATGGTGAAAAAGAAAAAGCTAGTTTTTTCAAAGTAGTTAAAACTTCGGAGAAGTTCTCTTTACTAGTTAAACAGCATATTAAATTAACTGGGGGGCAAAAACCTAAAAGCACGTATGATGAATACAAAGCACCTGCATTTAAAAGAGCAAAAGATAAACTTTATTTAAGCTTAGATAATGAGAATGCAGTAAAAGCTCCAACAAATAAGAAAAAGTTTTATAAACTTTTTTCAAGCAATGGAAAGGCTGTAAAAGCATTTGTAAAAAAGAATAAGTTAGATATTAAAAAACAAAAAGATCTTTTAAAGATAATGTCCTTTTATGGTTCGTTATAATTTGTAGAGATATAGACTTTTATAAAAATCTGAAAGCGACATTTTACATGTCGCTTTTTTTGGCTTTATACTGTTTTAATAGAGTGTTTTTAGCCAAATAATTTGTATTTTTAGTAATTTAGAAGAGCATTTTAAATTTAAAAATCATGAAAAATATGAGACTCGTGCTATTATTTTTGACAGGGCTTATAACACTGCCTTGTAATGCACAGCAAGGAGCTTGGGAAGCAGAAGGTAGAACAAATAGTATAGCGCTTGAAAGCTTTAGCCAAATGACTTTTAGAAATCAACTCACAATTTCCAACTCAGTAAATGGTCAAGGTCTAGAAGGATATTACGAGAGTGTTTTAGGGTCTCCTTATATCTATGATGCTATGTTACCTGCTAAGGTAAATGCATTTAAAGATATTGTTGGAGCGAGGTATGATGCATTTAAAGATTTAATTACGATCCAAATTAGCAAGACTAAAAACTTTTATCTTGAGAAAAAAATAGGAAATAAAATTAGGTTTGTCAAAACGAATGAAGAGTACCAAGTTTTCTATGGTGAAAAAGAGAAAGCGAGTTTCTTTAAAGTAGTGAGCGCTTCAGAAAAATTTTCTTTACTGGTTAAACAACATGTGAAATTAACAGGAGGGGAAAAACCTAAAAGTACGTATGATGAGTATAGAGCTCCAGCATTTAAAAGAGCAAAAGATAAAATGTATCTGAGTTTAGATAACTCAAATGCAATGAAGGTACCAACAAATAAAAAGAAGTTCTATAAACTTTTTTTAAGTAATGGGAAGGCTGTAAAAGCTTTTGTAAAAAAGAATAAATTGGATATTAAAAAACAAAAAGACCTCATAAAGATTATGAACTTTTATGCTACGCTTTCGTAAAAGATACTTTACTGGCTAAAAAGTGTATTTCCCTCATTAAGGTGGTCATTACACTCATTCCTGATTTTATTTTTGGAGTGAATTGTAGAGCTTTACAATATTAGAAAACTCCACGATATAATTAATAAAGAAAAGATTGTTTAATATAATAACTAAAGAGATAATTATGAAATACAAGAATTGGATATTATTGGTATTTATAGGGCTACTATCATTACCAAGTTCAGCACAAGAGTTTACAAGAGCAGGAACAAATGGGGGTGCACTTAATAGTTTTGATCCCATTACAATGAGAAATCTATTGATGCTTTCTAGTTCATTGGAAGGTAAGGATACGGAAGCATTTTATGAAAGCGTTTTAGGATCTCCATATATTTATGATGCAATGCTACCTGCGAAAGTAAATGACTTCAAAGATGTTGTAGCTGCTAGATATGATGCGTATAAAGATTTAATTACTATTCAAATTAGCAAGCCTAAAAACTTTTACTTGGAGAAGAAAATAGGAAATAGAATTAGATTTGTTAAAACAAATGAAGTATATCAAGTTTTTTACGGCGAAAAGGAGAAAGCTAGTTTTTTCAAAGTGATTAAAACATCCGAGAAGCTTTCTCTATTGATGAAACAACAGGTTAAATTAACAGGAGGAGATAAACCTAAAAGTACATACGATGAGTATAGAGCACCTGCATTTAAAAGAGCTAAAGATAAAATCTACCTGAGTTTAGATAATGTCAATGCTATTAAAGCCCCAACAAGTAAAAAGAAGTTGTATAAACTTTTTTCAAGTAATGGGAAGGCAATAAAAGCTTTTGTAAAAGAGAATAAATTGGATATTAAAAAACAAAAAGATCTTATAAAAATTATGGATTTTTATGAGTCTCTATAAGAGAATTACTTGCTAACTTATTATAACAACTCAAAATATTTAAAAAGCGACATTTAATGATGTCGCTTTTTCTTTTTATAAAGAAGATTTGATTAGTAATTACTACATGCTATTAAACCAATTAAATAAGAGTTTATGAGTTCAAAAATTGTAGAGAAATCAATTTATGTATGCAGAATCTAATGAAATCAAATAGTTTTCAGTATATTTAATAACCTGATTATGAGGGAGAAACTAATTTAAATATTTTATTATGAAAAAACACCTATTACTATTGGCTTTTGCAACATTGTTAGCGTTGCCAGTTTCTTCGCAAGATACAAGTCCTTGTGGAGAGATATCAGTTCTTAAATTTGATAGAACCCTTAAGAATGCTCTTTTTAGATCTACATCAGCTAGAGTAGGGAATACGAATACTGCCGGAGTCACAGGAACACCTTATGCGAACAGTACTTTTTCATCATCAAAAATTAACAATCTTGAGCAGCTTTATGTTGCAAATTATGATGCTTTTAATGATGTAATAGAGATAAAAACGGGAAGCTCTAAGAGTTTTTACTTGGATAAGAAAGTTGGAAATAGAGTTACTTTTAAAGGAAGTAATAAAGTTTATCAAGTTTTTAATGATGAAGATAATAAAGCGAGCTTTTTTAAAGTGCTAAAAATTACGGACAAGTTTTCTTTATTAGAGAAGCAAGAGGTGAAAATTGCTGGAGGAGAAAAGCCTAGAAATGGATATGGCAGCTATGAGGCTCCATATTTTAAGAAAGGAAAAGTTAAGTATTATATCAGTTTGGATAATAACTCAGCTCTTAAAGTACCATTAAGTAAAAGAAAGTTCAGTAAACTTTTTGCTAGTAACTCAAGTACAATAAGTGATTACCTTAAAAGTAATAAGTCAAATATTAAACAAAGAAAAGACATTCTTAAAGCGCTAGAGTATTACGCTAGTTTATAATTTCTTTTTTTCTTTGGTAGCCACAAAATCTTTTAGATAAAAAGGTTCAAAATAAGCGACATCTTCCATGTCGCTTTTTTTGAATTTATCGTAAGATGCTTCTGCCATCTCTTTAGCAGAAGGAAATTTTCCATCAATAAAAAAAGCATTCTCGTTTGAGATTGTTTCCTTACATTTTTCAGCTCCATCTCCTAGGAAATAAACGGGTCCCTTTTCTAAATATTCAAGAAATGAATTTTCAGTAATAATTTCTGCTTCTGTTTTTCTGATACGTTGATAATTGTAATTAAAGATGGCTGAATAAACTTCCATTCTTCTTGCATCAATCATAGGGATAATTACTCCTTTTTCAGTGACGCAAGACAGCGAAAGAATTTCCAATGAATTGATAGCTATTAATGGAATATTGTGAGTAAAACACAGTCCTTTAGCTGCAGATACGCCTATTCGCAATCCTGTATATGACCCTGGGCCTTTCCCTACAGCTACAGCAGAGAGTTCTTCAATTGTAAGTTTTGTTTCTTCTAACGCTTCTACAATTAAAGGATGTAACATTTCAGCATGAGAGTAGGCTCCATTGTTAATTTCCTTTAAAGAAAGGATTTTACCTTCTTTAGCAATACTAACGGAACAGTTTTTTGTAGATGTTTCTATATTTAAAATAACAGCCAAAACGTATTTTTCCACAAAGATAGCCCATAAAAAAAGACCTTAACAAAACTGTTAAGGCCTTTTTTTATATTTTTTAATTGACTTAATCTAAATTCAATTCTCCGTAATAAAATTGTAATACTTTGGTTTTAAAGACGTAGTCGTATTTAGCTCTAATTAAAGCAGACTCAGCACTTACCAACCTATTTCTTACTAGATCGAAATCGAAAAGAGTCATGGCTCCTAAATTATAACTCTCTTGAGCATTCTTAAATGCTTCTCTTTGAGCTTCTAAAGAAATACTTGCAGCTTCGTATGTTTTTGCTGCAGCTTTTGAATCTACAAATGCTTGTTCAATTGTTTGTTGTAATTGTAATTTTTGATTGTCTAGAGCTACTTTACTTGATTCTCTATTTACAAATTGACGAGCAACGTTCGTTTTTGTTTGCGTTCTATTAAAAATAGGAATGCTAACATTAAATCCAACACCATACCCTAAATTATTATCTAATTGTGATCCAAAACTACTATTGGTTTGCATAGGAAGTAAATTAAGATTAAACGAATAACTCGTACTAAGACCAAAAGATCCACTAATTGACGGGAGATATGCTCCTTTTGCAATCTCAATACCTAATTCTGCATTCTTAATATCTAATTCTGCATTTTTAATTTGAGGTTGATTGGTTAATGCTTTTTGATATACCATTTCAGAATTATTATATAACAATGCTAGAGAGGGAGTTCCAACATTAATTCCTAAAACATCAAAGTCTTTTGAAGGAACTTGTAAAGCTTGTGATAAGCCCAATAACTCAATGGTTAATACATTTTCGTTAGCAATTACATTTTGTTGATCATTAGCTGCGGTAGATTGTACATTTAACAAGTCTCCTTTAGGAATAACTCCTGCACCATACCTTTCTTTTGCTGCTTCTACTTGTTTTTTGCTAATTTCAGCTTGTACTTGAGCAACTGCTAGGTTTTCCTTTGCAAAAAGAACTCTTAAATATGCATTCACAACAAACAAGGAAATGTCATTTTGAATTTTATCTAATGTTAGCTTACTTCTTTCAACACCTAACTGTGCTTGCTTGTAGATGTTTAAATTTTGATAACCATTAAATAATGTTATATTAGAATTTACTCCAATTGATCCTCCATAAATAGTTGTAGAAACTCTATTGTTTGACACAAAGTCAAAACCAGACCCAAAACGAAGGTTTCCTCCAGTAGATCCACTTACACTTGGTAAGAAGTTCCCTTTTGCGTTTTTGACATTTAATTCAGCTAGGTCTACATTTAGCGAATTTTGTTTAATAGTAATGTTATTTGCTAATGCGTGATCTACACATTCTTTTAATGTCCACTTCTTCTGTGAAAAGCCTATAGAGACGAAGAAAAGTGAGACAAGTAGTAAAAACTTTGCTTTCATGTTGGTTAGATTCTTATCGTAGTTTTTTAATATATTATGTTTTACGGACCAATTTCTTTTTCGATACCAAACATAAGACGACCAAAATTAGAATATGTTACAGATTAAACTTCTTATCGAAATGTTAATTTTTAGCTTTCTTTTTATATCGGTAAACAAAGTATAGTAAAAGGCCCACTAATATGTATGGAAATACCATCAAATAAGTAATTCCAGAATTGATTCCTTCTGCCATTGAAGTGTCTCCATTCTCTACGACAGCTTTACACATTGCGCATTGCGCTTCAATAGAAGTTGAGAATAAGAATGCGATAAGCAGAACCCCAATTGCTTTTTGCCGTTTATACATAATAAGGTGAAATCATTAAATAAACAATTACGCCAGTTACTGCAACATAAAGCCAAAGAGGAAATGTGATTTTTGCAATTTTTTTATGCTCAGGAAACTTCCCCAATTTAGCTCTCATATATGTGATTAAGACAAAAGGAATAACAACAATTGACAATACAATATGAGTAATTAAAATAATAAAGTATACGTATTTTATTATTCCTTCCCCTCCAAATTCAGTAGAATCGGAAGTCATATGATATGCTACATACATGACTAAGAATAATACAGAACAGACAATTGCCAATGTGTTTAATCGTTCATGCAAAGAGCGATTTCCTTTTTTTATAGCAATGACAGCTGCAATTAATAAAACGGCAGTAATTCCGTTAATCGTTGCGTAAATTGGCGGTAGAAAACTCAATGGTTCTACATTTGGAATTTTAACTCCAAATAAAGCGGCAACAACTAAAGGAATAACAATGGAAAGAATTATAATTCCTCTTTTGTATCTTTTCTCTCTTAGTTCATTATTCATCTAATAAGATTTTAATGTCTTCTTTTAATTCTTGTATTTGATCAAGAAAACCATTCTCCTTAAGAGCTCTGTAATATAAGATTGGATTTCCAAATTCGTCTTTTCTAGATCTAATATATCCATTCTTGTCTACCAAGGCAAACAATCCAGAATGTTCAAAGCCACCATGCTCTACATCTTCATCTTTTCCTGCGTATAATTTGAATCCCTTGTTAGATAAGTCATAAACGATATCTTCTGACTTACCGGTTAGTAAATGCCAGTTTTTATGAGTGATTCCAAATGATTTGGCATAATCCTTTAGTGCAGGAGGAGTATCTATTTCTGGGGTAATGGAAATAGAAGCAATTCCAAAGTTTGGATTTCCAAAAAACTCATCTTGAATCGTTAACATTTTACGATTCATAATTGGACAAATTGTTGGACAAGTAGTAAAAAAGAACTCAACTACATATACCTTTCCTTTGTAACTATCGTTATTAATAACTTTTCCATTTTGATTGATGAATTCAAATTCAGGAACCTTATGAAAAGTTTCTAAGTCAGATTTTTTGAATCGGTCCACTAGTTTTGGAATTACGTAAGTACCAAAAACTAAAATGATAAAAGCGATTCCTATGTATGAATATTTCTTATTCATTTTTTCTATCAGCTTTGTTTTTATTTTTAAATGCAGCTCTGTATTCGTATAGTAAGACTTTGATGTCGTCTTCCATTTTATTATTTAACTCTGCAACAGACTGAAAATTATATCCAAAAAGAAACCCGCCTATAGCGTCTTCATCATCAGTTCTTCCACGTAGGTTTTTCTCTTTGTCTAAAATATATGCTCTGTTAGAATATAAATCTGCTCCTAGAGACTCTCCTGTTCCAAGACGGTTAAAAAGAAGAGGAATGTCTTCTCTTGAAAAAGGAATAAATTTCCATTTAGACATGTTGGTAAATGCACCTATGTCTGATTTTAATTCAGAAACATCATTTGCAACATCTTTAGGGTAAATAGCAATGATTTGAAAGGCTTTATATCCATAAAACTCTTTATATATCTTTTGATTTAAATTAAAGAATCCGCCTTGTTTGCTTTTAATATCGTCTCCTAAGAAGCATAAAACCGTTACTTGATCATCAAGTGACACTGATTGTATACTTTCAAGTACTTTTAAATCAACATTAGAAGTTAATATAGGAAGTTTAATAAATCGATTAATTCCTGTAGAAAGAACCAAGAAGAACAATAGAGGAAATATAAAGAGTGCAATAAGCACAACTCTTTTTTTTGTAATTTTCATAATGAGTGATAAAAAAAGGATGGCTTAAAAACCATCCTTTTTGAAATTTTATGACCAACGCACTAAGGGCGCTAATGTGCTATATAAATAATCTCCTTCGATTAATAAAAGTGTAACCAAATAGATAATTAGAAAAACTGCAGTCCAAACAACAGATCTTCTAAACCATTTTTTCTCACCTTCCATGTGCATGAAGGTCCAAGTAATATAATAAGCTTTTGCTAGTGTTAAGATGATAAAGATCCAATTTAACCAACTAGTTCCTAAGATACCGCTTAAATGTAGTGACTTTGGTTTGTAAATACCTAAAATAACTTCAACGATAGTGATGATAGATAGTAAACCAAATACTATCCATATTCTTTTTACATTCGATTCGTGTGCGTGTGCCATTTCTTAATCGTTCTTTAAATTATACTAAATAGAAGAAGGTAAATACAAATACCCAAACTAAATCTACAAAGTGCCAATACAACCCTACTTTTTCTACCATTTCATAATGTCCTCTTCTTTCATAAGTTCCTAAGATGACATTAAAGAAAATAATGATATTAAATATAATTCCAGAGAAAACGTGGAATCCGTGAAATCCAGTAATAAAGAAAAAGAAATCTGCAAATATTGTGTTTCCGTATTCGTTTACCTCAAGATTTGCACCTTCAACAACCAATTTGGTCTTTGCTAATTCAGCAGCACCTTTTTCTCTAGATAAAATCGTTTTCTTTTTAGTATCTAGATTAATCAACTCAGTTCTAATTTGAACATCAGGATTTGCTTCGTATGAGCTAATGATTTGAGCTATAGAATATTGAGAAACTGTTTCTCCAGATTCAAACCAAAGCCCATTCTTTTTAGAATGTTGAACCAAATGATCTCCTCGATCACCGACAACAAAGTCTGCCAAAGCAATCTGTTTTCCTTCTTTATTTACAAACTGAAGAATTTTACCATCAGTAGTCTTTACAGCTCCATAAGAACCTTTAATAAAAGTATTCCATTCCCAGGCTTGAGAACCAACGAAGATGATACCACCAATAATGGTGAAGAACATGTACCAAGCTACTTTCTTTTTCTTCATATGATGACCAGCATCAACTGCTAACACCATAGTTACGGAAGAAAAGATCAAGATAAATGTCATAAAAGCAACATAAATCATTGGAAACTCTCCATGAACAAAAGGGATGTGAGTAAATACTTCATCGGCAATTGGCCATGAGTCGATAAACTTAAAACGTGTTAAACCATAAGCTGCTAAGAAACCAGAGAATGTTAAGGCATCCGATACGATAAAAAACCACATCATCATTTTACCATAACTAGCGCCGAAGGGTTTTGATCCTCCACCATCCCATGTAGTTTTCTTTTCGTTAGGTACAGCAATGTTTGCTTCCATAAATTTTATGTTAAAAATTCTTTAAATAGTTGGTCAAAATTAATCAATTTTCATCATCTAATAAAATAGAAAAAGAAAAATAAATAAATCCATAATACATCTACAAAATGCCAGAAGATAGCGCCCAGTTCAAAGCCCAGTAAATCATCTGATTTGTACTTATATTTAAAATGATTATAAATTACTACAAGTAGCACTATAATCCCAGCTGCAATGTGCAATACGTGCATTAAAGTGATTCCAATAATGAACGAAGTTGACACAGTACTTCCTGGTCCTGTAAAAAAGAGTCCCGCTTCTTTTAATTCTAAAAAACCAACATATTGTTGCCAAACAAATGCAATTCCTAATGCAAGTGTTGCGATTAAAAATGCAATTGAGAGTTCTCTTTTGTTAGATTTAATCAATTTTTGAGAAATAAAAATTGTTAGACTACTCGTAACAATTAAAATGGTACTAATGAAAAAAGCATTAGGTAAATCAAAAGTCACCCAGTCATCTCTTTCCATACTAATCACATAAGCACTTGTTAAGCCTGCAAAAAACATCACCATGCTAATCATGGAGATCCACAACATTGGTTTTGCTGATTTTTTCTTTGCTACGATTAGTTCTTCTTGTAAAGTTTCTCTTTCCATATTAGTGTAAGAATTTATCAACTACGTAGACAATTTGAACTACGGTTATGTACAAAACACTTGATAACATGAGCTTTCTTGCTTCAATGTTGGTTTGTTTCTTATGAAGTTTCACTCCGTAAAAAAGCATAACAATACCAAGCAAAGCAACAATTACAGCTGTTATTGGATGTATGTAGAATGTTCCTGTAACTTTTAATACAGGAGCAACAGATATTAAAATCATGATGAACGTATAAAAGATAATTTGCCTTGTAGCAGTTTCATCTTTCTTGTTCATCGGTAACATATTAAATCCTGCTTTTTTATATTCTTCAAACTGAAGCCATCCGATAGCCCAGAAATGAGGAAATTGCCAAAAAAACTGAATCATAAACAGAAATCCAGCTTCAATACCAAATTCGCCAGTAGCAGCAACCCATCCTAACATAAAAGGAATCGCTCCAGGAAATGCCCCAACAAATACAGCTAATGGAGAAACAGATTTTAAAGGTGTGTATGCACAAGTGTATAAGAATATTGAAATCGCACCAAAAAAAGCACTTTTTGCATTTATACTATATAATATGGCAATTCCAAGGATTGTAAATAAAAAGGCAATTGATAAGGCCACACGAACAGACATTCTACCAGTTGGCAATGGTCTATTCATGGTTCTCTTCATTAAAGAGTCAGTATCTCTTTCAATAACTTGATTGAAAGCATTAGATGCTGCAACCATTAAAAAGCCTCCTAAACTTAATAAAAAAAGAGTTTGATAGTTTATGATATTTACAGCGAGTAGATATCCTGCAACTGAAGAAAAAACAACACTTACAGATAACCCAACTTTAGCAAGTTGTTTAAAATCAGAAAAAGCTCTTTGAAGTGAAGTTTTTGTGTCGATAACTGTTGTTGAACTCATTAGAATTTAAATCGAGTGCAAAGATATTTCATAATAATTGAATTCCCATGATTTTTCTACAATAATCAGTGAAATAAAAGAGAAAATATTTTTCAAAAGTCTTTGTAGTTTCCTTTTTTGTTTTAAATTTGCACCCGCTAGAGCAGTAAAGTAAATTTAGTTGGTCTAGTAAGCATTAGTAATAATGCATGTTCTTTAAAATATGAGTACGCGAAAGTAGCTCAGGGGTAGAGCATCACCTTGCCAAGGTGGGGGTCGCGGGTTCAAATCCCGTCTTTCGCTCTATTCTTTTTAAGAATGACACCATGCAGAAGTGGTGGAATTGGTAGACACGTTGGACTTAAAATCCAATGGGCAGTAATGCCCGTGCGGGTTCAAGTCCCGCCTTCTGTACTAAAAAAGCCTTCACAATTTGTGAAGGCTTTTTTTTATATTTTAATTTGTCTGCTAATTTGTTGATCTAAGGAAATAAAAGTTTCCGTTCTGGCGACCCCTTTAATTCTTTGGACATCATTATTGAGTAAATACATTAGATCCTCGTTATTACGACAAAGTATTTTTATAAATATCGACCAGTTTCCTGTTGTGTAATGACATTCTACAACTTCCGGAATGTCTTTTAATTTTTTTATTGCTGAAGAATATAAGCTGGCAGATTCTAAAAATATTCCAACAAAAGCTGTTGTTGTGTATCCTAACGCTTTTGGATTTAGGATTAACCTAGAGCCAATCATTAATTCAGAATCTTCTAGCTTTCTTAATCGTTGGTGAATTGCTGCTCCAGAAATTCCTACTTCTCTTGCGATTCCTAGAACAGGCGTTCTAGCATCTTCTACAAGTCTTTTGATGATGATCTTGTCAATACCATCTATTTTGATCCCCCCAGACATAAATATATAGTTTTAATTAGTGTTTGAAAGTAACAAAGATAAAAAAAGAAAGGATACAAACAAGTATCCTTTCTTTTAATTATAAAATATAAGTAAAAACACGTATTAAGCTTCCATTTCGAAACTTTCCATGAATTTAGTAGTATAGTTCCCGTTTACATAGTCTGGAGTGTCCATTAATTGCCTATGGAAAGGGATGGTTGTTTTTACACCTTCAATGACAAACTCATCTAAAGCCCTTCTCATTTTGTTAATCGCTTCTTCTCTAGTCTGTGCTGTTACAATTAGCTTAGCAATCATAGAGTCATAATTAGGTGGAATCATATACCCTGAATATACGTGAGTATCTAGGCGAATTCCATGTCCTCCAGGTGCGTGAAAAGTTGTGATTTTCCCTGGCGAAGGCCTGAAATTGTTAAATGGATCTTCAGCATTAATTCTACATTCGATAGAGTGTAACTTTGGAAAGTAATTTTTCCCAGAAATAGGAACTCCAGAAGCTACTAAAATCTGTTCCCTAATCAAATCATAATTAACTACTTCTTCAGTAATAGGATGCTCAACTTGAATACGAGTATTCATTTCCATAAAGTAGAAATTTCGATGCTTATCTACTAGAAATTCAACCGTTCCAGCTCCTTCGTATTTAATATATTCGGAAGCTTTTACTGCTGCTTCTCCCATTTTTTTTCTTAACTCATCGGTCATGAAAGGCGATGGAGTTTCTTCAGTTAACTTCTGATGACGTCTTTGTACAGAGCAATCTCTTTCAGATAAATGACACGCTTTTCCAAAAGAATCACCAACAATCTGAATTTCAATATGTCTAGGTTCTTCAATTAGCTTCTCCATATACATTGCGTCATTACCGAAAGAAGCTTTTGCTTCCATTCGAGCTGAATCCCAAGCATCTCTTAAGTCTTCTGCTTTCCATACGGCTCTCATTCCTTTTCCACCACCACCAGCAGTAGCTTTCAACATTACAGGGTAGCCAGCTTCGTCTGCTAATTTTTCGCATTCCTCAAAATCTTCAATAATTCCTTCGGAACCAGGAATACAAGGAACTCCAGCAGCAATCATTGTTGCTTTTGCAGAAGCTTTGTCTCCCATTTGATCAATCATGTCGCCAGTGGCACCGATAAATTTGATGTCATGTTCTTCACACAACCTAGAAAATTTAGCATTCTCAGATAAGAATCCATATCCCGGATGAATGGCGTCTGCATTTGTTATTTCTGCAGCTGCTATTACATTAGACATTTTTAAATAAGATTCAGAACTTGGAGCAGGGCCAATACAAACAGCTTCATCAGCAAATTTCACGTGTAAACTTTCTGCATCTGCAGTTGAGTATATCGCTACTGTTTTAATTCCCATCTCTTTACAGGTTCTAATAACTCTAAGAGCAATTTCACCTCTATTGGCAATTAATATTTTTTTAAACATAGTTTATCGATTTATTTCTAAATTTGAAAAGGTTAAAAATAACCTGTCAAAATAAAAAATTAAGATGGGTCTACTAAGAATAAAGGTTGATCGAACTCAACAGGAGAAGAATCGTCCACTAGAACTTTTACGATTTTACCTGAAATTTCGGATTCAATTTCGTTAAAAAGCTTCATTGCTTCAATAATACAAACTGTATCACCAGCTTTTATTTCATCACCAACTTCTACAAAATTAGGTTTGTCTGGAGAAGGTTTTCTATACATTGTTCCAATGATAGGAGATTTTACAGTTAAATATTTGGAGTCGTCGTCTGCTGTTGTATCTTGACTAGGAGCCGCTGCTGGAGCGCTAGCTTGTACAGGTGCTGCCTGTTGTATAGGAGCTTGTGGCATAGAGGCTATAGGTGCTGCTTGCACAATTGTGGTTTCTGTTTTCTCAGACCCTGTTTTAATGGTGATTTTTACATCTTCCATTTCAAGCTTTACTTCGCTTGCACCAGATTTAGCGACAAACTTTATAAGATTTTGAATTTCTTTGATATCCATTATACTTAAATTTTAGTTGTTTTGATGTTATGAATTATACGCCCATGTAAGATAGATAGCTCCCCATGTGAAGCCTCCACCAAACGCGGCAAATATTAAATTATCTCCTTTTTTTAACTCATTTTCATAATCAGCAAGTAATAAAGGTAAGGTAGCAGAAGTTGTATTTCCGTACTTGTGTATGTTCATCATTACTTTAGAAGAATCTAAATCAATTCTTCTAGCTGTTGCTTCAATGATTCTTTTATTTGCTTGATGTGGTACTAACCAATTGATGTCTTCTTTAGAAAGCTCGTTTCTAGTTAACATTCTTTCAGCTACATCGGCCATATTTGAAACGGCAAATTTGAAAACTGTTTTTCCTTCTTGATGTACGAAATGTTGACGATTCTTTACAGTTTCTTCAGAAGGAGGAAGAATTGATCCACCAGCGTCAATTTTTAAGAACTCTCTTCCTACACCATCACTTCTTAGGTATTCATCTTGTAATCCAACACCTTCTTCATTAGGTTCAAAAAGAACTGCTCCTGCTCCATCCCCAAAAATAATACAAGTAGCTCTATCTGTATAATCTATAATAGAAGACATTTTATCGGCCCCAATTAACAATACCTTTTTATAGCGTCCAGATTCTATATATGAAGAAGCTGTAGACATTCCATATAAAAAACTAGAACAAGCTGCTTGTAAATCATAGGCAAAAGCATTGGTTGCTCCAATTTCAGTTGCAGTGTATACTGCTGTTGAAGCAACAAGTAGGTCAGGGGTTGCTGTGGCAACAATAACCATATCAATTTCTTTAGGGTCTATATTTGCTTTGCTAAGTAAATCTTGAGCAGCTTTAATAGCCATAAAAGAAGTTCCTTGGTTTGGCTCCTTTAGGATTCTTCTCTCTTTAATTCCGGTTCTAGAAGTAATCCATTCATCGTTTGTTTCTACGAGTGTTTCTAATTCTTTATTAGTAAGAATATAATCAGGAACATATTTCCCAACTGCTGTAATAGCGGCAGTTAATTTTGTCATACTTAAACTTATTAGAAGAAAGATTTTAGTTGTTTACTACCCTCTTATAACTGGGTGACTAAAGTACTAAAAAATATTTTAGTTTTTTTTAATAAATAACTCCGAAATGATCGGTTTTTAAGCGAAAACATAAAAAAACCCTCCTGAAAGAGGGTTTTTTTATGTTTTTCCACAAAAATTATGCTTCTGCTGAAGTAGAATCTAATACTATTTGACCTCTATAGTATAGTTTTCCTTCGTGCCAGTGAGCTCTGTGATATAAATGAGCTTCTCCAGTTGTTGGATCTACAGCGATTTGTTGAGCTGATGCTTTGTAATGAGTTCTCCTTTTATCTCTTCTAGTTCTAGATATTTTTCTTTTAGGATGTGCCATTTTATGTCTTTTTTTCTGTTATTAAATCTTTTAATTTATCCCATCTTGGGTCTACAGTGTCTTCATTTGTAGAAGACTCTTCTTGTTTTATTTCTAATTCTTTCAGTCTTTTTAATGCTTCAGAATCCATCGTTCCATCTTCCACCTTTGGGTGAATTTTTTTTGTTGGAATCGACAGAATTATCAACTCGTATATAAACTGACTTACATCTAGTTCATATCGCTCATAAGGAATGATAATGATTTCGTCATTATCATCATTGTATTCTGGACCAAATTTTACAATCAGAGAAAAACTTCCTTTTATCTCTTGATCATAGGGTTCTAATGAAATATCGCAATTAATGTTTACAGTGCCGCTTGTTATAAAGGTTAACTCAAAAAGAGTGCTTTTTTTTACAAACGTTAATGCAATCTTTAAATTGCTATTATTAAACTCATCAAAACCAAAAGCTTCAAAGAACTTGTTGTCAATCTCATAATCAAAAAAATGATCTCCCTGCTTTAAACCTACAAAAGGAATTTTGAATTGTTTCAGGTCTCTCATTGTAAATGAATGAATTTGAGCGTGCAAAGATAATCAAATGTTTTAATAATTAATTAAATATTTGCCACAAATATGTAGTTAGCCTTTAGAAGCTAAAACATTTTGAGTGAGCTCGTTATATTGTTTTCTGTTTTGTGCTATTTTAATCCCTGTAAATAGGGCTTCTTTAAAGGAATCTGCGTTCGCTTTTCCTTTTCCAGCAATGTCAAAAGCTGTTCCGTGATCTGGAGATGTTCTCACTTTATTTAGGCCTGCTGTGAAATTTACACCATTGCCAAATGATAATGCTTTGAAGGGTGCTAAACCTTGATCGTGATACATGGCTAAGATTCCGTCAAATTGTTTGTAGGTCTTAGAACCAAAAAAGCCATCAGCAGCATATGGGCCAAAAATTAATTTACCACTTTCTTTAATTTTCTCCAGTGTAGGTTTTATTAAATCTTCTTCTTCATTACCAATAACACCATGATCTCCAGAATGTGGATTCAACCCCAAAACTGCAATTTTAGGTTTGTTGATGTTAAAGTCTCGAATAAGGGATCTGTTGAGTACCTCTACCTTTTTCTCTATAAGTTCTGCTGTAATTGTTTCGGCAACTTTAGATACTGGTATATGACCAGTTATTAAACCTATTCGTAATTCGTCATTAAGCAAAATCATGAGACTCTGTCCTTCTAAGCGATCTTCAAGGAATTCTGTATGTCCAGAAAAAGCAAAATCTTCAGACTGAATAGTTTCTTTATTAATAGGAGCCGTTACTAAAAGGTCAATATGGCCTTCTTTTAAAGCACTTGTAGCGCTATCTAGGGATTTGAAAGCATAATCACCTCCAGTTTTGGTCGCTGCTCCAATTTCAACCTTCACTTCTTCTTTCCAGATATTTAAAAGATTAATTTTATTTGGAACAACTTGTTTAATAGTATGTATTCCATGGGTATGAACTTCCAAATCCAATGCTTTTTTATGAGCGGAGATTACTCTTGAAGATCCAAATAAAACGGGTGTGCAAAAATCTAACATTCGTTTATCATGAAAAGTTTTAAGAATCACTTCAATTCCGACACCATTAATATCTCCTAATGAAATTCCAACGACTATTTTCTCCATTTTACTCATACCCCAATTTAATATGTTTATTTTTGTACGGAACAAAAGTAATTAATTTTATATACATGTTTACTGGAATTATAGAGACTTTAGGTCGTGTGAAGAATATAGAAAAAAATCAAGAGAATATTGATTTTACTATTGAAAGTGAATTGACTTCTGAATTAAAAATTGATCAAAGTGTTGCTCATAATGGGGTGTGCTTAACTGTAGTAGCGATAGATGACGCTAAATATACAGTTACTGCAATTAAAGAGACTTTAGATAAAACAAACTTGCAGCATCTTCAGCTAGAGGATAGTATTAACATAGAAAGAGCTATGAAGCTTGGCGACCGTTTGGATGGGCATATTGTGCAAGGTCATGTAGATCAAACAGGTGTCTGCACAGAGGTTACAGATGCGGATGGTAGTACATACTTTACCTTTTCATATGATTCAGAGTTAAATAATTTAACTATAGAAAAAGGATCAATCACTGTAAATGGCGTTAGTTTAACTGTAGTGAACTCTGCTAAAGACTCCTTTAGTGTTGCTATTATTCCTTATACATTAGGTCATACAACGTTCAAAGACTTGAAAAAAGGTAGTATAGTTAATTTGGAATTTGATGTGATAGGGAAGTATGTTGCAAGGTTGCAGCACTATAAATCTTAATCTCTGTACTTTTTAACCCCATAAAAAATACCTGCAATAGCTAGAAATAACAATCCACCATCAATCGGAAGTCCAGGTGGAGGTGGAGGTGGGACTGGCGGGGGAACAGCTTGTCCGTGAGCCATAAGGCTACAGCATACAACTATCACTAGTGTAAGTAAATTTCTTTTCTTCATTTTATATCCCCCCAGATTAAAATTTTGAAACTATTCTATCCTGTAAATATAACTTTTATATTCACACTGTCAAATAAAATGTTGTGGACCCAGAAGGGCTCGAACCTTCGACCCTCTGATTATGAGTCAGATGCTCTAACCAACTGAGCTATGGGTCCTACTATTGGATGGCAAATGTAATACTTTTTTAGAATTTCAAACAGCTAATTTTAAAAATAGTTATTTACTTCTTTCCATTAAATAAGAACCAAAAGCCTCTAAACTTTCTTTGCCCACACTACTGATGTTCATTTCTTTTAACGTAGCAAATGCAGATGTCGTATACTCTTGAATTAATTCTTGAATTAATGTTGGAATATCACATCGTTCAAAGATTCTTTTTACTTCATTAATTTTGATAGAATTATCTTCTAACTTTTGATTGTAGAAAAATTCTAATTTTTGCTGATCTTCTTTGTCTGCTAACTCTAATGCTTTGATGTATAAAAAGGTTTTCTTGTTCTCAATAATATCACCACCTACTTGTTTTCCAAAAGTCTCGGGGTTCCCAAAAGTGTCTAAATAATCATCTTGTAATTGAAAGGCAATCCCCAAGTTTAAACCATACTCATATAGTAAGTTTGCATCTTTTTCAGGAGCTTCTGCAACAATAGCTCCCATTTTTAAAGCAGCGGCAACTAAAACAGATGTTTTTAAACGAATCATGTTGATGTATTCATCGATAGTAACACCATTTCTAGTTTCAAAATCAATATCTAATTGTTGTCCGTCACATACTTCTAAAGCTGTTTTACTAAATAGTTGAGCAAGCTTTTGGAATGTCTTAGGTTCATAATTCTCGAAATACTGATATGCCAAAATTAGCATCGCATCACCAGAAAGAATACCAGTATTTAGATTCCATTTTTCATGAACCGTTGCTTTTCCTCTCCTCAATGGAGCGTCGTCCATAATATCATCATGCACTAAGGTGAAGTTATGAAATACTTCAATTGCTAAAGCAGCAGGAAATGCTTGCTTATAACTTCCAGAAAAAATATCTGCAGCCATTAATGTTAAGATAGGGCGAATGCGTTTTCCTGAAAGTTGCAAAATATAATCGATAGGCTCATAGAGGTTCTTAGGTTCTCTAACCCATTGTTTACTTTCTAAATACTCTAGGAAATTGTTTTGATAAGAAATTAAATCCAAACTATGTAAATTTTTGGTAAAAATAAGACATCCAGTATTTAGAAATCATTATCAATGTTAAAAAATAATTAAAACTTAGGAAACTTTTTTGGTTTTTAAAGTTTCCTGTTGTAAATTTGCCCTCAATTTATGAGAGAAAAAATATTACACAAAGCAGGAGAAATGTTTTTAACCTTAGGGTTTAAGAGTGTTACAATGGACGACATTGCTACAGAATTAGGCGTGTCTAAGAAGACAATCTACAAGTATTTTGCTAATAAGTTGGCTCTTATTGAGGAGGCAACAATTGAACTCCATGAGTCATGTTTGGGAATGATTAACCTAATTGTAGACCAAGGTCACAATCCTATTAAAGAAAACTTTGAGGTAAAGAAAATGTTTAAGGAAATGTTTCAGACAGCTGCTTCTTCACCAGTTTATCAACTTAGGAAATATTACCCGATGATTCATGAAAGAGTCATGCAGAAAGAAATGGTTGCTTTCACGGCTTGTATACGATCAAACATTGAAAAAGGAATAGAAGAAGGGTACTATCGACCAACAGAAAATATTGAGCTATATGTTCAATTTTATTTTGCAGTTGTGTTTAGCATTCACGAAAACACGGTAGAAAACCATAAAATTCCCGAATTAGAAAGAATCGCATTGGAATACCACACGAGAGCGATTGCAACAGAAAAAGGAATCCAAGAACTAGAAAAACAATTATATAATTAATCAATGAAAAAGTATTTAGTAATCATAGTAACCGCCTTTTTTGCTTTTACTGTAAATGGTCAAGAGGAAACAAAAAGCTTGTCATTGCAAGAGGCGATAGATTATGCTATTAAGAATAGTTATAACTCTAGAGCAGCAATAAACGATATTACAGCTGCTAAAAAGAAAGTATGGGAAACAACAACAATTGGTTTGCCACAAATAGAAGCGAAAGTAGACTACCAAAATTGGTTGCAACAGCAAGTTTCTTTATTACCCGCAGAAATTTTTGGAGGTAACGCAGGAGAGTTTGCAGAAGTAACTTTTGGAACGCAACAAAATTTAAATGCTACTGTAACATTAAGACAGTTGTTGTTTGATGGTTCTTATTTGGTAGGACTTCAATCTGCGAGAACATTCTTGAAAATATCAGAACAAGCAAAAGAAAAGACAGAACTTGGTGTAAAAGAAGCAGTCATAAATGCTTACGGAAATGTATTGGTCTCAGAAAAGAGCATCGAGATATTGAAGAGAAATAAAGCGCTTGTAGAGAAAAATTTAGAAGAAGTTAAAAAGATCTATGAGAATGGATTAAACGAAGAAGAAGATGTAGAGCAGTTGGAGATCACCTTAGGGAATATTAAAAGTCAATTGAATAGTGTAATACGTATGAAAGCAGTTGCTTATCAGATGTTAAACATCACCTTAGGAAATTCGATTAGAACAGAATTAGTATTAACGGACTCATTGGATTCTTTAACTGAGAGTAATATTAATTTCGGATTGATCTCTCAAGAATTTACTTTAGAAAACCATATCGATTTTAAAATTGCAGAAAATGATAGAGAGTCAAAAAGGTTGTTAATGCGTTTTGAACAAAGTAAAGCATTACCAACATTAAGTGCTTTCGTTAATTACGGGAGTACTTCCAATTCAGATTCATTTACATTTTTTAATGGAAATCAAAAATGGTTCGGCTCTTCCTTATTAGGAGTTAGTTTAAACATTCCAATCTTTAGTAGTTTTCAAAGAAAATCAAAAACAGCGCAAGCTGAAATTGCTCTAGAAACTGCCGATATTCGATTGGAGGAAACAAAACAAAAATTGAACTTACAGGCTGAAAGAGCAAAAAGTGAGTACCAATTAAGTATCGAGAATTATGAAACTGCTAAAAGAAATGTATCGCTAGCAGAGAGAATTGAGAAAAAGCAGCGAGTTAAATTCTTTGAAGGAATTTCTACAAGCTTTGATTTAACACAAGCACAAAACCAATTATACAGTCAGCAACAAGCGTTCATTCAATCTATGTTAGATGTGATTGCTAAAAAAGCTGCATTAGAAACCGCATTAAATATCCCAACAAAATAATTAACCTGAGATGAGAAAAATATATTCATTATTAATCGTAACACTAGTATTAGCTTCTTGTGGAGAGAAAGAGCAAACACTAGAGACTATTTTAGCTAGTAAAGATGTGAAAGAAGTACGCGCTAAAAAAGCAGAATTAGACGCAAAGCAAAAAGAATTATCAGGTCAGTTGAAGCAATTGAATGATAGAATTGCTGAACTAGATCCTAGTCAGAAAATACCTTTAATTACTACTTTTAAAGCTAAAGAAGAAGTGTTTATGCACTATTTAGAGTTACAAGGAAATGTAAAAACAAAACAGAATGTTTTAATTTATCCTGAAGTAGGTGGTCTTTTAGAGCAAATCTATGTGAAAGAGGGTCAGAAAGTATCAAAAGGAGATATTTTAGCTAGAGTAGATGACGCAGGAATGACACAGCAACTAGCGCAATTAGAAACAAATGCTGAATTAGCCAAAACTACTTATGAACGTCAAGAAAGATTGTGGAATCAAAAGATCGGATCGGAAATTGAATTCTTGAAATCAAAGACAAATTACGAGTCGTTAAAAAATCAAGTAGCACAAGCAAAAAAACAATTAGGAAAGTATAATATCTCTGCGCCATTCTCGGGAGTCATTGATGATGTCATTAAAGATGAAGGAACTGTTGTAGGACCAGGTCAAGGTTCAGAAATTTTCAGAATTGTAAACCTTGGAAACATGTATATAGAGACAGATGTTCCTGAAACATACATTAAAGATGTAACAATAGGGAAAGATGTTGATGTTGATTTTCCAATTCTTGGAACATCAATGAAAACAAAAGTTCGCCAAGCTGGGAACTTTATCAACCCTTCAAATAGAACATTTAAAATTGAAGTTTTTGTTTCAAATAAAGATGGAAACATCAAGCCAAACTTAACAGCAAGGTTGAAGATTAACGATTACACAAATGACAAAGCGATCTTAATTCCACAAAGTATTGTTTCAGAAAACAGTAAAGGACAACAATATATATATGTAATTGAAGGAGCTAAGAAAGTGAAAGATAAAATGCAAGGAACTGCAAAACAAGCAATCATTACTACAGGGAAAACTCAAGGAGATTTCATTGAAGTGTTGTCTGGAATTTCTTTAGGAGATGAAGTTGTAAAAGCTGGAGCTAGAAGCGTACAAGCTGGTCAATTGGTAAATGTTAAAGAAGATAAATAAGATTTAGATCATGACAGACCAAAAGAAAAAAGTAGATAAAGAGTTTGGATTGTCCTCATGGGCGATCAACAATAAGACGACGATCTATGTCTTAATGATATTGATTTTCTTCTTAGGTATTTCGGCATATTTTAGTATGCCCAGAGAGAACTTTCCTGAAATTAGAGAAACTAAAATCTATATCAGTTCTGTTTTTCCTGGTAATACTGCTGAGGACATAGAGAAGTTAATTACAGACCCTCTAGAAGATAAATTAAATACAGTGAGTGGTGTGATAAAGGTTACGTCTACCTCTCAAGAAGATTATTCAATGATTATCGTTGAATTTAATGAAAAGATATCTGTAGAAGCTGCAAAACAGAAGGTGAAAGATGAGGTAGATTCTGAAACTTCTGGTGAAGATTGGCCTACGTTTAATGGCGCAAAAGTAGATCCAAATATTTTTGAGTTAAGTATGTCTGAGGAAATTCCAATTTTGAATATTAATATTCAAGGAGATTATCCAGTAGACAAGCTGAAAGAATACGGAGAGTATTTACAAGATGAGATTGAAGATCTTTCTGAAATTAAAAAAGTAGACATTAGAGGAGCGCAAGATAAAGAAGTTGAAATTGCAGTTGATATCTATAAAATGATGGCTGCTCAAGTAAGCTTTGGTGATATTATTGGAGCTATTCAGAATGGGAATACAACGATGTCTGCTGGAAACTTAGTGGCTAGTGGTCAAAGAAGAACCATCCGTATAATTGGAGAGATAGATTCTCCAAAAGACTTGGAAAATTTTGTCGTTAAATCAGAAAAAGGCAACCCTATTTATTTGAAAGATGTTGCAGTTGTTCAGTTTAAAGATAAAGAGAAGATTACGTATGCTAGAGAATATGGAGATGCAGTAGTAATGCTAGATGTAAAGAAACGATCAGGTGAAAACATGGTAGCTGCTGCAGAAAAAATTCAAGAAATTGTAAAAAAGGCACAAGAAAATGTACTGCCCAAAAACTTGAAAGTGACCATTGCAAATGATCAATCATCAAAGACGATTGGTCAGGTAGACGACTTGGTAAACAATATCATTTTTGGAGTTATTTTAGTTGTTGTTGTGCTAATGTTCTTCTTAGGGTTTAAGAATGCATTATTCGTAGGATTTGCGATTCCAATGTCGATGTTTATGTCTTTAATGATATTAAGTGCTCTTGGATATACCATGAATACAATGATTCTTTTTGGTCTAATTATGGGACTAGGGATGTTAGTGGATAATGGAATTGTGGTTGTTGAGAATGTATACCGTTTGATGGATGAAGAAGGAATGACAAGGATTGAAGCAGCTAAAAAAGGAATTGGAGAAATTGCTTTTCCAATTATCATTTCTACAGCAACAACAGTTGCTGCATTTGTTCCTTTAGGTTTATGGCCTGGAGTCATGGGGCAGTTTATGATTTACTTCCCAGTTACTTTGTCTGTAGTTCTTGGTTCTTCCTTATTTGTTGCCATTTTCTTTAACTCTGTAATGGTTTCGCAGTTTATGAGTGTAGAAGATAAGAACATGCCTATGAATCGTATTGTAATTATTTCTTCTATTGTAGCCCTCGTTGGACTTTTAATATTACTATTCGGAGGAGAGTTTAGAGCCATAGGTACTATTATGGTCTTTACAGCGATCATGCTTTGGGTATATCGTTTGGTATTAAGACCATTGGCAAATGGATTTCAAAATAAGGTGTTACCTCGTTGGGAACGTTTTTATGAACGAATGATTACTTCTGCATTAAAGGGATGGAAGCCAGGTATTATTACAATCTCTACAGTTATTTTATTATTCTTAGCATTTGGTGGTTTTGGAGCTTCAGTTGGTAGTCAAAGAACAAAAGTTGAATTCTTTCCAGACAATGATCCAAATCAAATTATTGTATATATCGAGTATCCTCAAGGAACAGATATTGTAGAGACCAATGCAATTACAACAGATATAGAGAAAAGAGTATATGCGGTTGTTAACTCACCTGAATACATGGATGACGGATACAACTTTTTAGTAGAAAGTGCTGTATCTCAAGTAGGTTCAGGTTCAGGAAATCCACAAACTGATGGAGGGTCTTCAGCAGAAATGCCACATAGAGGTAAGATAACTGCAACCATGCGTGAATTTAAATTCCGTAGAGGTGCAGAATCAAAAGAATTGCAGAAGAAAATACAAGAAGCACTGAAAGATATTTACCCAGGAGTTGCGATTTCTGTAGAAAAAGATGCAGTGGGTCCACCAGCTGGATATCCGATTAACATAGAATTGGAAGGAAAAGATTATGTTGAATTGATAGAGACAGCTGAAAAGATGAGAGAGTTCATCAATGCAAAGAATATTGCTGGTATCGATGAATTGAAGATTGATGTTAACAAATCGAAACCAGCTATGTTGGTTGAAATTGACCGTAAAAAAGCAGGAGAATTAGGGGTAAGTAATGGACAAGTAGGTCAGCAGTTACGGAACTCAGTGTTTGGAGCAAAAGCAGGTATTTATAAAGAAGACGGAGAAGATTATGATATCTATGTTCGTTTCAACAAAGACAATAGATACAATACGAGCGCTATCTTTAATCAGAAAATTACATTTAGAGATAATCAAGGAAAAGTAAAAGAGATTCCTGTTTCAGCAGTTGCAAAACAATCAAATACTTCAGGGTATAGTGCTATCAAGCATAAAAAATCCAAACGTATTGTAACAGTTTATTCAGCAATGTCACCTGGTTATACAGATGCAGGAGCAATTGTTGCTCAGATTCAAGGAGAAATGGAAAGTTTTACCGAGAAACCAGATACTGTTAAAATTGATTATACAGGTCAGATTGAAGAGCAAAATAAACAAATGGCCTTTTTAATGGGCGCATTTTTTACAGGATTAGGATTGATTTTCTTTATTTTGATTTTCCAATTTAATTCGGTGTCAAAACCAGGAATTATTATGCTAGCAATCTTCCTGAGCTTGATTGGTGTATTTGGAGGTATTGTTGCAACTGGATCTTCTTTTGTTATTATGATGACCATGATGGGAATTATATCATTGGCTGGGATAGTAGTAAATAATGGTGTGGTATTATTAGATTATACCCAACTATTAATTGACCGAAAGAAAGTTGAAAATGACATTGATGAAAACGATTATGTAGATATTGAATCACTGAAAGAAGCAATCATTAAAGGTGGAAGAGCTCGTTTAAGACCAGTGTTATTAACAGCAATAACTACCATCTTAGGTTTAATTCCATTAGCAACAGGATTAAATATTAACTTCTTTACGTTGTTTAGCGAATTTAACGCCAATATATATGTAGGAGGAGATAATGTAATTTTCTGGGGACCTTTGGCTTGGACAGTAATCTATGGATTATTTATAGCAACATTCTTAACGTTGATTGTTGTTCCAATACTATTCTTCTTAATCACAAAACTTAAAATGTGGATCAGGAAAAGGAGAAGCCCTCAAACGAATGCAGATTATCAAATTAATATTGATAATCAAATTCAAGAGATAGGTTAGGTCGAAGAATATAAAAGTGTAAACTAAAAAAGAGTTGGGGTAATTTTATCTCAACTCTTTTTTTATTTTAGCGAAATGAGTCAGAAGGTTTTTACAGTTGATGAGATTAAAAAGAAACTAGAGTATTATTGTGCTTATCAAGATCGATGTCATCAAGAAGTTGAAAAGAAACTTCGAGAATTCCATTTGATTGCTGAAGCTCGAGAACTCATATTATTGCATTTAATGCAGCATAATTTTTTAAACGAAGAACGCTTTTCTAAAAGCTTTGCTAGAGGGAAATTCCGAATCAAACAATGGGGAAGAAGAAGGATTGTTCAGGAGTTAAAAATGCGAAATATCTCAGCGTACAATATTAAAACTGGATTAAAAGAAATTGAGGAGGATGAATACATTGCAATGTTGCATAAAGTAGCGTCATCGAAAAATAACTCAATCAAAGAATCCAACCTTTTCAAAAGAAAGCAGAAACTATATCAATACCTGTATGGGAGAGGATATGAATCTAACTTGATTCAAGATGTCACGAAAGAAATTTTTACTTAAGAATAACTATTTAGCAACAAGAGAATCGAGTTCTTCTTTTTTGATAGCTAAAAAATCATTGATTTTGTCATTAGCAATAGTCACAGAAAGAACATAATGTTTTAGTGTTAATTCACCATTTTTCATTTCTAAAACACCAGAGCCTCTGCACAATCCCATCCAAGTAGATAAAAGTTCGTCAAACCAGATAAAGGAGCCTTCTTCATTCATATAGACATTTCTTTCAACAGCTGTAAAGCTCCATGCCTGCCCTCTATCAAAATAAGGCTTGCTAAAATTTTCAAATTGTTTTTTTGTCCAGTTTTCTCCAGCATCAGTACCAATGAATACAGAAATGCTGTCCATTTTTCCGAAGTAATTATTGTAATTAGCTTCAGCAGCAGCCAAATGCCATTGATCTAAAAAAGTAGTTGCCTTTTTCACAACTTCAGATTTCACAGCCTTTTGTGTTTTCGAATCAGGAGAATTACAACTGATACAAATACCAGAAATGACTAGAAGGAGAAATATACTAAGGAAACGAGTTTTAGTTTTTTGTCTTTTTTCGATCATTTTTAGATTTTTTAGGTCGTTTTAAAGTGCCTTTTTTCTTTTTCATGAGTTCTTCTCTAGTCGGAAACCCTGCTTTCTTTGGCTTTTTTATAGGTTGTATTTTTTTCTTCTCTGGTAAAATAACCTCAGGAGTTTCATCTATTGGAGCAATGTTCTGTATGCGTTTAAAATTCACGTCAACAACTTCGTTTTCCAAATTGGATTGTTTTATAATGGTATTTATTTTGGAATTTACCGAAGAAAAAGAGTTCAATACTTTTTCTACCTGTTCATTTACTTCTTGTGGTTTTATAATCGGTATAGAAGAAAGATCGTAAAGCCGTAAAGTTTCATTAAGTAATAAGTTAATTCTGGCACTAAATGCTGGATTGTCTAAAAATTCAGGTTTAATACTGTCTCGTAAACTTAGAGTTAAGCCATTTAATTCTCTAGAATTATTTAAAGCTTCATTGGGCGAAATATTCGTAAACTGTTGAATGAAGTCATTAATTAGTTCATATTCTTTCCACTCTTCAATCTTAGGTAAAGCATGTATCTCAACCTTGAGAATAGGGATGTGTTTTTGAACAATACTAGATCCCGATTTTTCAGCAACTTGTTTCGAATCTTCTTTAGATTGATTGCAAGAAGCAAAAAATAGGACTAAAGCACCATAAAATAAAAATTTCATTTTCAACATAAAGTCTCTTAAGAAGACGCAAGTTACTTGAAAATAAAGAAAATATAAACGAATAAGTGTTAATTTAGATTTTTACAGATAATGAAATGAAGTCTTTTTATTTATTTTGTTTTTTATGAAAAGCGAAATTATTTACCTTTGTTTTTAAGAAAAACACAAATTTACATGAGTGAAACCATACTTATATTAGGAGCAAGTGGTCAAATTGGAGGAGAATTAACAGAGAAGCTTCGTTCAATTTACGGAAATGAAAATGTAATTGCTTCTGACATAAGAAATGGAGATGCTTTTTTAATGGGCTCTGGTCCTTTTGAAATTATCGATGCTACTGATAAAGAAGGCATCATGGCGGTTGTAAAAAAGTATAAAGTAACTCAAGTCTATTTATTAGCAGCAATGCTTTCAGCTACCGGAGAGAAATTCCCTAGAAAAGCATGGGATTTAAATATGACTTCCCTTTTAGCAGTATTAGACCTTGCAAAGGAGAAGCATATTAAACAAGTGTTTTGGCCAAGTTCTATTGCTGTATTTGGAACGACAACTCCAAAAAACAATACTCCTCAGAGTACAATTACTGAACCATCGACGGTATATGGTATTAGTAAAATTTCTGGAGAATTTTGGTGCGATTACTACCACCAGAAATATGGCGTAGATGTAAGGAGTATTCGATACCCAGGAATTATTAGTTGGAAAACAAAACCTGGAGGAGGAACAACAGATTATGCTGTAGATATATTTTTTAAAGCGATGGAAGAAGGTGCGTACGAATGCTTTTTAAATGAAAATACTCGTTTGCCAATGATGTATATGGATGATGCTGTAAATGCAACCATATCAATTATGCAGGCTGCGGAAAGAGAAATTAAAGTAAGAACTTCCTATAATTTAGCAGCAATTGATTTTACACCTAAAGAAATCGCCGACGAAATAAAGATACGAATTCCTAATTTCAAAATTACTTACCAATCAGATTTTAGACAGAAAATTGCGGATAGTTGGCCACAAACAATTGATGATTCTGAAGCAAGAAAAGATTGGGGCTGGTCTCATAAATTCGATCTCTCTTCGATGACTGAAGACATTATCAAAAATCTAAAAGCACAAAAAAACGAGAAGTTAGAGACCGTGTAAGGTGTTCTTTTTTTTGCGTCTAAAAACTTGAAAAGAGAAATTAGATGAAAGATATTATAGAAAATAGTACAAAAAGAGGAATTTCATACGAAGCATATAGAAAATTGGTTAGCACACTTCTTGAAGAAGGAAAATCTACGGGAGCTGATCAATCTGATTCACTTTTAAACTACAGCATGTTAAACGACAGAAGGATGAAGCGTTTAGATAAAACAATTCATCTTTCGGAAGAAACATTAGCAAGAGTTAAAGACGTTACTGAGCCAGTAACATGGTTGGTTTTAACAGAAGGCTGGTGTGGAGATGCTGCACAGACATTGCCAATCATTAATAAGATTGCTGATGAAAGTGATTATATAGATTTAAAGATTGTTTTACGTGATGAGCATGAAGATTTGATGAATGAGTTTCTAACGAATGGAGGGAAATCCATCCCTAAATTAATTGCTCTAAATAAGAACAATGATGTGATTGATTCTTGGGGGCCAAGACCTTCAACACCAACTCAAATGGTGGCCGATTATAAAAAGGAACATGGACAATTAGATGCAGACTTTAAAAAGGATTTGCAAGTTTGGTACAATAAAGACAAAGGAAAGAATACACAAGAAGATATGATGAGATTGTTGTAGAATTCAATCGTTATTAAATATGACCCCTTGAGATTTTCTCAAGGAGTTTCTTTTTATATTTGTGCCATGTTAACAGACTATCAAGTACTATCTAACGAATCTAAAGTTTGGATTTATCCATCTAGCAGAAAATTCTACAAAGAAGAAATAGAAGAGCTAGAAGAGAAAATCAAACAATTTATTGAAGGATGGAAGAAAGATGATGAAAATTTTAAAAGTTCGTACCAATTTTTATACAATCGATTTATCATTATTGCCGCAGAAGATGAAAATACAAGTATATCTAGTCAAGATATAGATGCACTAGTTGGGTTTATTTTAGAATTACAGAATCACTACAAAATAGAGTTATTAGATCGTATGAATGTTTGCTTTAAGCAAGGAGAATATGTTCAATACAAAGAACTCAAAGACTTTAAAAAATTATTGAAAAATAAATCTGTTTCCGAAAAAACCATTGTTTTTGATAACCTTATTCAAAGCAAAGAAGAGTTAGAACATTTTTGGGAAGTGCCTATCGCTGAGAGTTGGTACAATCGGTTTTTGTAACTGTGTTTGAGAGAGAAACGAAGCGATCTAAAAAAAGGTAAACCCAATTCCTAAGGAGACACTTTCTAACTGACCGTCTTCAAAACCGTTTATTTTCTTTTGATGATACATTAATTTTATTGTGGGTTTCCACCTGCTTTCAGATTCAAATTTCCAACCAATACCATACGCTCTATAATCTCCATCAGAAAAACGTCCTGAAGGTCTCCATAATTTTCCTGCATTGATACGAATAAAAAAAGCATCATCTTCTCTGCTCCAAACGTTGTATTGCAAACCAATATAAGCAGGAAGAGCTACAATTGAATAAGGGAAATGATAATCGAAACCAGCATTAAAACTAACCGCAAGTCTTTTCTTATACTCATAACCAAAACCTAAACGAATTAAAGTCCCCGATGGAACTAAAAAGGGTTCACCGTTATCACTTCCTAATTCGAAATGCTCATTGCCTGTGAAGGTTAAATTGAAATCTGCATTAAAAAAAGAAGCTCCATTTTTCTGTTGAGAAAAAGAGCTTTGAATGATGATGAGAGAAAATAAGATAAGTAGTTTGTGTTTCATTGGATGTATTTCGCCCAATAAGTCAAAAACTATTCCAAAGTTAAATTCTCAATAAATTGATCGATAGTTACAGCGTCTTCAACAGAAAAGTGTCCAATTTTTGTTCTTCTTAAAGCTGATAAGTGAGCTCCAGAACCTAATGCAGTTCCAAAATCGTACGCTAGGGATCTGATGTAGGTTCCTTTACTACAAACAACTTTAAAGTTTACTTCAGGAAGTGCAATATGGGTTAACTCAAATTTAGAAATGGTTACTTTTCTAGACTTTATTTCTGTCGTTTTTCCTTTTCTTGCTAGTTCATACAATCGCTTTCCATCTTTTTTAATTGCTGAAAAAATAGGCGGCTTTTGATCAATCTCTCCAAGAAATTTTGATCTAGTATGCGTTAGTAGTTCATTGGTAATGTGTTCTGTAGAAAACGTTTCATTGACTTCGGTTTCTAAATCATAGCTAGGTGTTGTAGCTCCTATGGTAAATGTACCTGTATACTCTTTGATCAAGCCTTGATATTCAGAGATGTTTTTCGTTTGTTTTCCTGTACAGATAATTAATAAGCCCGTAGCTAAAGGATCTAACGTTCCAGCATGTCCGACCTTAATTTTTTTTAGACCAAACTTTTGTTTGATGTGCCAACGTATTTTATTTACAGCTTGAAAAGAGGTCCATTCGAGAGGCTTGTCTATTAACAAGACTTGACCGTTTAAATAATCTTCTTTAGTCATTATATTAACGAATAAACAACAGCAACCAATCCAATGATCGCACAGTAAATTGAGAAATAAATAAGCTTACTTTTCTTAACCAAAGCAATCATCCATTTACAAGCGAGTAAACCTGCAATAAAAGCTGCAACAAAACCAGCAGTCATAGGAATGATTTCAGAAGATTGAAAACTAATATCGCCTCCAGCAATATCTTTGGCAACCTTTCCAAAAATTAAAGGAACAACCATTAAAAAAGAAAACTTGGCAGCCCTTGTTCTATCGATACCTAATAAAACAGAGGTAGAAATAGTAGCTCCAGATCTTGAAATCCCTGGGAGCATTGCTATTGCTTGAGAAATACCTACAATAACAGAGTTTGTAAAAGACACTTTCTTGTTGGTGTTTTTAGCTTTGTCTGCCAATAAAAGAAGTACGGCAGTCACAAAAAGCATAATCCCAACGAGTAAGATATTACCTCCAAAAAAAGAAGTCAATTCCTCTTCAAAAAATAGCCCAACAAAAACCGCAGGAATCATTGATAAAATGATTTTTACTGAAAATTGAGTCTCTTCATTCCATTTAAATTGAAACAATCCTTTGAAGATCTGTATGACTTCAGCTCTAAAAATAACAAGTGTACTTAATGCGGTTGCAAAATGCAAAACAACAGTAAAAGCTAAACTCTCTTCAGGGATAGATGTATCTCCCAAAATAGCTTTTGCCAATTCTAGATGCCCACTAGAAGAAACAGGTAAGAACTCTGTAAGTCCTTGAATAATTCCAAGAACAATCGATTCGAAAATGTCCATTTTTATTTTTTAGGATTTAGCATAATAGCATAAATTTCTATTCCTAATCCGATAATGATTAGCGTTGGTGCTAAACGGATACGTTGAAAATTATAGATTTCTTCGTTAAAAACAGCTGGGTCTTTACTACCGCCACCAGCCATTAGGATAAACCCAATAGCAATAACAGCCAAACCGATAAACATAAATAAGTAATTCTTTTTACCAAAGAGAAATTCTGATTGTGGATTTTGATCTTTTGCACTCATATTTTTAATAATATAATTCGTCAGTTTGTAAGTTTAAAAAACGTTGGGTTGCAAAAAAGGTGCTTGCCCAAGTGATGATAAAAGCAACGATTAAAACACCACCTCCAAGGAAAGCTAACGTGTTATAATCGGAAATTAAATTTAATGTTGGAATAGATTGATCTATATAATAAATAACGAAAGCTAGTCCTATCAAAGAGATAAACGCTCCTAACATTCCTAATCGTATACTCCTCCAAACAAAAGGTTTGCGAATAAAACTTTTGGTGGCTCCAACCATTTGCATTGTTTTAATATTAAAGCGTTTGGAATATACAGACAGTCGAATAGAACTGTTAATTAGTATCATGGCAATTAAACCAAAGAATGCGCTTAATATTAACAACCAAAAACTCATTCGTTGTATGTTTTTTGTTAAAGAAGTAACCAAAAGTTTATCGTAAGAAACTTCAAAAACAAAAGCATTCTTCTCAAATTTTTCAGAAATGACTTGCATTTGTTCAGGTTGAACAAAGTCGGGTTTTAGATAGATGTCGATGTTATTTTTAAGTGGATTCGTGCCTAGGTAACTGACAAAATCTTCACCCAAATCTTCACTATAACTTTTTGCAGCTTCGTCTTTAGAAATGTAAACAACTTCTCTCGTAAATTCTTCTTTTATTAATGATGCTCTTAAGGATTCTATTTGATTTTTTGAAACATCATCTTTTAAAAACAAGCTAATAACAACTTCTTCTTTAAAATGATTGGCAACTTGATTCGACTTCAGTAATACTAAGCCTAAAACGCCCACCATAAAAAGCACTAAAGCGATGCTTATTACTACGGAAAAGTAAGAAGATCGCAATCGACGTTTTTGATAAGAATCAAATTTAGAAGACATAGAAAGAATTCGTAATTGTTGGTCGCAAGATACAAAAATTAAGGAGCAACCTTTTTGTTAAAAATTACTCAATTTCTTGACATAATTCTATCAATACACCATTCGTGGATTTTGGGTGTAAAAAAGCGACTAGCTTATTGTCAGCACCCTTCTTTGGCGTTTCGTTTAAAACAATGAAACCTTCCCCTTTTAATCGTTTTATTTCTGAGACAATATCTGAAACAGCAAAAGCGATATGATGAACCCCTTCCCCTTTTTTTTCGATGAATTTAGCAATAGGACTCTCTGGGTTAGTAGCTTCGAGCAATTCTATTTTGTTAGGCCCAGATTGAAAAAATGAAGTTTTGACCCCTTCACTAGCAACTTCTTCAACTTTATAATGAGGTGTTCCAAAAAGGGAAGCAAATAATTTATTTGAAGTGTCTAAATTCTTTACGGCAATTCCGATATGTTCTATTTTTTCCATTACCGTAAAGGTAAAAATAAATAGTATAATCATCTGAAAATACACAGGAAAAACACCCTTGCTGTTTAAGATGTTTCCTCCTAAATGATTTTGGGTAAATGGTTAATTGCCTGTTTGTTAGTTGATTGGTTTAAAGTGAGGTGGTTTTTTATTTTTCTGATAGCACAAAAACAGTATTTTTAGCCGTAATAATCTAAACTAAACTTTAAAATATTATGAAACTAATTAGTAAACTTACGTATGTTTCATTGATCACCTTATTTTTATTAGTAAGCTGCAATGAATACAAAGATGTAAAAGACAGAGGATATAAAGGAAGACCAGATATTGCGTTAACCTATCCAGAGTTAATTTCAATGTTGCAGCATTATGATAATACAAAGAAAGACCTACAGCCAAAGGTTAACGGAGGAGAAGATGCACGAATACAGTTTCTTGAAATAGAAAAGTTAAAAGCGTATATTGCTTATATAGAAAAAGAATCTAAAAAGAAAAAGATTAAATTGACAGGGATTAACTTTATCTCAGCTGCTTACCCAGAGAATCATGTAGATAAGAAAAAGAGAAATTATCAAACATTGATTATGATGCCAGCAACAACTATTGGTGATGAAGAAGGCGTTTCTTTCGATCCTTTAAAATCCGAAAGAGGAGTGCCTAAATCATTAAAAGAAATATTGGCAGGTTATAATGGATATCTGTGGTATTATGATAAGTTAAGTATAAATACAACGAAATCTAGAAGTATGTCTAGGTCGGCTAAAAGTAGTAGTGGAGGAGATGATTTGAGTGCTGGAGGAAATAGGATGAGGCCAAGTCCACCACATTAGTAATAACATTGAATGAGCGAGAACATTTATTATATTTCATATTCTATTGCTTTAGGAAGTGCCATTTTGTATACGGTTATGTATATGAAGGGCACTTTGTCTAAAAAGTATAAATACTTTGTCTTTTTTTTAATCTCCATGTTTTCATTGGATTTTATAGCGAATTTACTTTATGAAATACAAGATTTCATAGAAGGATATGAAGGTAATAATTTACCTGTTTACGCTCTTCTTACATTACTTGAGTTCAATTTCTTGTTTTTATTTTATAAGGGATTGTCAGAAGATAAAATAACTAAGAAAGTAATATGGTTCAATACCTGGTTGTTTAATATAGTTTTTATTGTTTCTACTCTTTACTATTTGTATAGCGGTATTTTTTTAGACGAATACAACTCCATAGCCTCTACTTCAGGTGGGATTTTAATAGCGATTGTTTTTTTCATGTTCATGAGAGAATTTTTAATTTCAAACAAAATACTTAACTATAAAAAGAACCTTACTTTTTGGATTACTTTCGGGCTATTGTTTTATTATTTAGCCTCAATACCAGCCTCATTATTTTTAAATTATTCTGAATTTGATTCAATAGAAGCGGGAAAGGATGCCGCAGATGATCATGCATTAATACATTTTTATTTGGGCTTATTTATGCACAGTTGTTTTATGTTTGGATTACTTTGGAGTAAGAAAAAAGAAGAATAATGGTTTACATCACTACATTAATTGTAAGTATCGTTGTGATTTTCACAATACTCTTATTTTCTGTTTTTCAAGGAAGGAAGAATAAATTATTACAAGAACAAAAAGATTCTCAAAAAAGATTCGAAGCAGAAATTGCAGAAACTCAAATTGAGATAAGAGAAGAAACGCTTCGGAATATTAGTTGGGAATTGCATGATAATATTGGGCAGTTGTTAACGCTAGCTAAAATTCAATTGCAAAATACCACTCCTGAAAATATCGGAGAAGTTTCCGAAACCATTACAAAAAGCTTGAATGAATTAAGAGCCCTGTCTAAGCTTATCAATCCAGAAGCAATAAAGAATATTAAGTTACGAGAAGCAGTTCGTTTGGAGATAGATCGTTTTAATCGCTTGAATTTTATTCAATCAGAGTTGAAAATTATTGGAGAAGAGAAAGATATCAATGAAAAATCAAGCATTATTATTTTTAGAATATTACAAGAATTCTTTTCCAATACAATCAAACATTCAAAAGCTTCAAAGTTACATGTAGAACTAAAATATACGAAAGGAGAATTACAAATTACGGCAGAGGATAATGGTGTTGGATTCATCAAAGAAGAAACATCTAACAAAGGAATTGGATTGCAGAATATAGAGAATAGAGCCAAATTAATAGGGGCAAAGATCGATTTTCAATCGACACCAGAACAAGGTACAAAGCTTGTGATTAATTATTATCTTTAAACAGAAAACCCCTTAACAAACCCAACACATGAAATATTCAGTAGTTATTGTAGACGATCACACATTGCTTTCTCAAGCAATTGGAGCCATGGTAGATACTTTTGATAAATTTAAGGTTTTATACACGTGTAAAAATGGAAAAGAACTCACTGAAAAGTTTTCAAATTCCCCCAAAAACATTCCCGATGTTGTTTTAATGGATATTAATATGCCTGTCATGAATGGTATTGAAACGACAGAATGGATTACAAAAAATCACGAGACAGTACATGTGATGGCGCTCTCTGTTGAAGATGCTGATACGACCATTTTAAAAATGCTCAAAGCAGGTGCTGTTGGGTATTTATTAAAAGATACAGAAAAATCTGTTTTGGAGCATGCTTTGGTTGAGGTGGTTGAAAATGGCTTTTTCCATACGAAAAACGTTACCAACTTGTTGTTGCAATCTATTTCTGGAAATGGCAAGAGAACACTAGAGTTTAAAGAAAATGAACTCACATTTATGAAGTTTGCTTGTACAGAATTAACCTACAAAGAGATAGCGGATAGGATGTGTTTAAGCCCTAAAACAATCGATGGATATAGAGACGTGTTGTTTACCAAGTTGAATGTGAAAAACAGAGTTGGCTTGGTAATGTACGCGATTAAAAATAAAATCTACACCCCGTAATTTAATGAGATAATGATATAATGTGAAAAATGAAGAGGTGAAGATGTCGTAATTTATTGATTCTATTTCTCTGCAAATCATCATTATAATTTTTATTCTAAAAGAGGGTCGTTATTTTAAAGAATAAAAAATTTCCATATCGTAATTCGAAAAATCGTAATTCATCATTAATATAATACGTAGATTTGCAGCATGGAAGAAACGAATAGACAACGGAAAATAGCTGGAGTTTTACAGAAAGATTTGGTAGATGTTTTACAAAAAGCAGCTCAAGATGGAATGCAGGGAGTCATCATCTCTGTATCTAAGGTTTCTGTAACGCCAGACTTAGGAGTTGCTAAAGTGCACTTGAGCGTTTTTCCTTCTGATAAAAGAAGTGAAATCATAGAAGGAGTAAAATCCAATGCCCCATTAATTCGCCATGAAATGGCAAAAAGAACACGTAATCAATTGCGTAGAATGCCAGAATTATTGTTTTTTGGGGATGATTCTTTGGATTATATAGAAGAGATCGATAAGTCTTTGAGAGGAGAAGACGAAAACCCGATTAAAAATCCAGAGGTACTACCAAAGCGTCAAAAGCGATAATTTTAAAACGTCGTTTGAACTTTCCTTTCTACATAGCCAAGAGATATTTATTTGCGAAAAGCGGAAATAACGCTATTAATATTATTACAATCATTGCATCACTAGGTGTCATTGTAGGAACTGCAGCATTATTTGTAATCCTTTCAGGATTCTCTGGATTGCGGACATTTAGCTATTCATTGTTAGATATTTCAGATCCAGACATCAAAATTACAGCTAGTCAAGGAAAAACTTTTCTCTATACAGATTCTCTAAGAAACGCTGTTTCTAAAAACACACAAGTTGCTCATTATTCTAAAGTGATTGAAGAGCGGGTTTTTTTAAAGAGCGGAGAGAAACAGCAAATCGCCTATGTAAAAGGAGTAGACTACAATTACATCAATGTTGTTCAATTAGATTCTGCTATTCGTGTTGGGAATTGGTTAAATGAAGAATATTCAAACACAGGAGTAATAGGGAATGGTTTAGCATTTAAACTTTCTTTGAGTGTTCTTAATTATGGAAAACCAATAGAAATATTTGTGCCTAAGGCAGGAAAGAAAATGATCAATCTTGCTAGTAGTTTTAGAAGTGTTGAAACTCAGATTGTAGGTGTTTACTCAGGGACAGAAGAATTTGAAAATAAATACATTTTCATTTCAAATGGACAAGCTCAATATTTATTAAACTATACTGACCATCAATACACAGGAATTGAAATTAAATTGAAGTCTGGTGTAGATGAAGATGATTTTGCAGAGAATCTTCAACAACAATTAGGAGATCAATACAAAGTGCAAACCAAAGCACAACTCAATGTTTTATTCTATAAGGTCATTAATACTGAAAACTTTGTTTCTTATCTCATTTTTACATTAATCGTTATCATCGCAATGTTCAATGTTATAGGAGCAATCATTATGATGATTATTGATAAAAAGAAGAATTTAAAAACCATGTTGAGTTTAGGAGCATCTTTGAAAGATGTAAAAAAGATCTTTATCATTCAGGGATTTTTATTGACCTTATTGGGGATGATGGCCGGATTGATTTTTGCTGTTTTTCTAGTTTTTATACAACAGCAATTTGAACCATTTAAGATAGCTGCAGATATTCCTTATCCTGTAGAATTAAGACTTTCAAATGTTTTAATTGTTATAGCAACAATTACTGTATTAGGGTTTATTACTTCTAGAATAGCAAGTAGTAGAGTTTCTATTAGCTTTATAGAAAAATAACATAATGAAAAAGATAATATTTCTGTTTTGTTGTAGCTTCATCATAAGTTGTGCATCCAATCAAAATTTAAATAAAAGAGAAATTAAAACTCTTAAGAGGGAGACTTTTGAGGTAAATTACTTTTCTAATTGGACAGTTACAAAATTAAAAGGGTATCTTAAGTATCAATCTGTATCCATATTTAATAAGAATAGTTCTTTTAGTGCGCTGTCAGGTATTTATAAATGTAGGGAGAATGAAAGCCTCACTGAAATCTATACAAAAATGTTAACCAAAGATAGGCTACTACATCGTTCTGATGGATTTAAAGGGAAAGTTTATAAGGGTTTTATAGAAATAGTAGGTGATTGGGATTATGCAAATCAGAGAAGAAAAATTACAATTCGTTACTATAAACGAGGAACAAACGTATACAGAATACTATTTAGTTCAAGTAATAAAAACATTGAAAAGTATAACTCAGAGAGGAAGCTGTTTTTCGATTCTTTTAAAATGAAAGAATCCTAACCAATTTCTGGAATCATAGCGTCTCCAAATTTCACTTGAACTTCATCAAGAGCAGCAAAAACATCTTTTGGATCGTCTGAAGTCACCATTTTTAAGCGATGTTCTTTAAAATGAGGAATTCCTTTAAAGTAGTTGGTGTAATGTCTTCTGGTTTCTACAACTCCTAAGTGTTCACCTTTCCAATCAATAGCCATTTGTAAATGACGACGAGCCATTTCGGTACGTTCTGCAATGGTAGGTCCCGCCAAATGTTCTCCAGTTTCAAAGTAATGTTTTACTTCATTAAAGAACCAAGGATATCCAATGCACGCACGCCCTATCATTGCTCCATCAAGTCCGTAAACATCGCGCATTTCCTTTGCTAGTTCTGGAGTAGTTACATCTCCGTTTCCAAAGACAGGAATGTGCATTCTCGGATTGTTTTTTACTTCGGCAATCGGTTTCCAATCGGCATTTCCTTTATACATTTGAGCACGAGTTCTTCCATGGATTGAAATGGCTTTACAGCCTACATCTTGTAATCGCTCAGCTACTTCAACAATTCGAATAGAATCATGATCCCATCCCAAACGTGTTTTTACCGTAATTGGTAAATTGGTATGTTTTACCATCTCTGAAGTGAGCTTTACCATTAAGTCGATGTCTTTCAATATTCCAGCACCAGCACCTTTAGAAACAACTTTTTTTACAGGGCATCCAAAATTGATATCGATAATATCTGGATTCGTCTTTTCTACAATCTCTACAGACCGTAGCATAGAGTCTAGATTCGCACCAAAAATCTGAATCCCAACTGGGCGTTCTTTCTCATAAATATCTAACTTCATAACACTTTTAGCAGCATCACGAATCAACCCTTCAGAAGAAATGAATTCAGTATATACAACATCTGCTCCATTCTCTTTACACAATGCACGAAAAGGAGGATCACTAACATCTTCCATCGGAGCGAGAAGCAAAGGGAAATCAGGAAGTTCTATGGTGTCTATTTTTACCAAACCAAATTATTTTTTTGCAAAATTAGTGTTTTTATTTGTCAGAACCCAAACACCATATAAGCCTAAAAAGAGTTCGGCATAGGTTCCAAATTGATATCCAAATGTTGGGGTTCCATCTAGAAACAGACTTAACAATCTTCCCAATCCAAGTCCCAGCATAAAAATCATGTTAGAAATTAATGCTATTTTTAAATAGTTGGGTTTGAAAATACCCAAAACCCAGAGGCTCGAAAATCCGAGGTACAATCCCATAATAGCTTTGAAAAAATTATGTTCATCAACGGTATTTAAAGAAATATCAAATTTAGACTGCGGTTCAAATCCATAAAAAACAGAAACCGTAACCACAATTAAAACAGATATAATAAGATGTAACTTCGTTATGATATGTTGTTTTAATTGTTCCCTCATACAACGAAGATAAAAAAAAGCCCCCATTACGGAGGCTCATTTAATCTAGGGTTTTGTATATAACTTCTATTTATTGAATATCTTCATTTGTTATTTCATAATCATATTGATAATACCTTTTTGCAGGTTCATCAAATGACCAATAATCATCTATTTTATAAATATTTTTCCCAGCTGTATTTTCCTTAAAAACTTTTAGAACTTCATTCGATTCATTTTGAATATATATGGAATCATATTCTATTAATTCTGGTTTAAGAAAATTTCCCGTTGTGGAAAACCCTTCTCTGAATAATATCGTTTCATTAGGAGCTATTTGAAAAGTTTCATTAGGTTCAACAGAAGAAACAAGTACTAATGAAATGCTTTCAGATGTTGAATTTAGAATGTTTGCATCCATCGTAGATACAGGGTCGCAACTTGAAAGTACTGATAGTAGTAACGTAGCCAAAAATAATTTCCTCACAGCAATTTTTTTAAATTAATAAATGAATTTCTCCTTAAATTAGAATACTCTAACAATGTTAAATCCGAATAAAATGTCCCCTTCCGCATTGTTAATGAATCCAGGTTCATTTGTTGATTGGGCATTGGTGAATAATAATTGGAAAACGTGCCCTCCGGTTTCTATATCTAATCCAAAAGCATACGAATTATCGAAGGGTGAGTTTTTATGTCTACTCATGTTGTATACGTACTCTGCATTTAAACTCATTCTCTTGCTTAGTTTAATTCTACCTCCTAAACCTAAAGCATATTGACTATGTTTTGCTTCTGGAAGAACGTTTAAATTTTGTAAGTTTTCTCTTACATAAGTAGGAGCGATTTCAAAAGAAAAGCTATCTGAAAATCTTCTGGAGATTAATAACTGAGTTGCATAACTGTATTTATCACTTGATTTTAATGCAGGAAAAATAGTTTCATCTATTAATGTATTGATGTTGGCAGTTCCATACCCTACAATATTAAAAGGGAAGCTTTGCGATTGTTTAGCCAAGCGAAACTTAACAGAACCGGCAAAAGTCCTATTATACGATTCTCTACTAATACTGAATTGAACTCCTTCCCAGAAACTATACAATAATTGAATTTTGGTATTGGCCTCATCGAGTCCTAAAAAAGTTTCAAACCCATCTTTTAAAGGTCCGAAACGGTGAGAAACGATTAAGTAAAAATCACCTTTATCTGCCATTTTTGTCGATTGTAAGTTTCCTATTTTCATTGCTTTAAAAGCAGGAAGTTCATAGGATGTGTCTGTAGTTCCGTCATCTAATTCATCGAGTAAATCGTCTTGAGCAAAAGCAAAAGAAAATGTAAAGATTGAAATTGCCAGTGCAAGGATGTGTTTGTTTAACATTGGTAAGGTTTTTATGGTTGTTGTTGAATAATGCATTGATCTAATTTTACTTCTTCAAGTAAATCATCATACCCGATGACTCTTCCTTTTAAGGAAACTACTTGGTCACTTGATAATGAGTTTAACTTTTTAGCGTCTTTCATCTGACAATAAATAGCCGAAGAGATGGTAAACCCTTTTTCATCGAAACTTGAAATTTTTCCTGAAATGATCACCACTCTGTCTTGCCAAGCGTCAGCATCCTCCTGTATTTTACTTAATAATTGTTCGGAAGTTCCTGTAAATTCTACGGCTCTATCTTCAATTTGAGCAGGAGGTAGCATTGAGTATTTGTATACTGCAAAGACAGCAATCGCAATTACCACAATGACCGTTATGATTATTTTACTTCTTTTGGACAAACTCATAATCTAACGTGATATTAATAGTTCCTGCTATTTTATTACGAACAATCTTCGGGATTTTAATACCAAAATCAATTGGCTTCACTCCAAAGGTAGCTTGTAATTTCAATTTATCTCCTTGCTTTGTGAATGTTCCTATTGTCTCAATGTCTTTTTTAACACCTCTAACGGTTAAGGTTCCTTTGAGGGTGTATTTTTTAGAATCAGAAATTTCAGCGAAATTAAACCCTTCTACTTTTCCTCTAAAAGTAGCTTTAGGAAACTTATTAGAATCCATATAATTTTCATTGAAATGTTCCTGCATTAAGGCAACTCTAAAGTTAAATGCCTTTACAAAAAGCAAAGAAGCAATGTCTCCATTTTCTATATTCAATACAGCAGAGGTGCTGTTATTTTTTGCTTCAACAGGTTCGAAAGCTTCTACAGAAGCTTTAAACTCAGTAAGACCGGTCTTGGTATAATATTTTTGAGCAACTACTGAGCAACTCAAAAAAAGTAGGATAAGGAAAGCTGATTTTTTCATAATATTAGTTTTCTAAGTAACCATCAGTAGCCCATTGTTCTATCGTAGCAATTAATGCCGGAGGCATTTGCCCTGATACTGGCATTGGGTTTGATGCACTGTTAATTCGATTGATAAGGTTTCCATTTTCAGTAGCGCCTCTTACGCCTGCATATGTTTCTAAGTTTAATCCAGCTGAAGGAGTAGTTCCTCCATGACAAGGAAGACAGTTGTTGCTAATAATTGTTCTTACAGCTCCGTTATAAGTTACGGATTCTGTAATTATTACTTCTTCTATAGTAGAGGTAGAACAACTTGAAATGGATAGACTTGCGACTGCAATTAGGGATAATACAAAAATTCTTTTCATTGGTTTTAAGGTTTTGATATCGAATGATAGATTAAACATAGTTTGACATATTCAAAAAGAATACTACCGCAAATTAACTATAGAATTGCAGCTTAGAACAACTAAATATACGTAAAACGGAAAAATAAGACTTAAAACGGAAGTATATAAATTTCGAGTAAAACTAGATTTTTATGAAACCACTAACGATAGACCGTATCGCTAATTTTTAAAGCTCTATTTATATGAAAACGTGAAAAAAAGCAATTAAAACTGAATGGTTGCATCAACAGTAGCATCTCCTCTTTTTACAGAAACATTGGTTTTGTCTCCCTTATCATAAATAGACAATGCACGCATATAACTCATCATGTTTGTCACCAAACTGTCTCCCAGTTTAATAACAATATCACCTTTTTTCAAGCCAGCTTTCTCTGCGGGTCTTCCTTCAGAAATACCATCAATACGCATTCCTTTACCGTCAAAGAGATAATCTGGAATCACTCCCAAACCAACTTTAAAACGAGGTGTACTTTCACTTTCATTTTTTGTTTTTCTGAAAGCTAACTTTCCATTGTCATCTAAATCAGAGATGATATCGAAAATATATTCAGAGATTTTTTCCATCCCTTTGTAATTCAGTTTCTCTGCATCATCTCCTGGTTTGTGATAATCGGCATGCTGACCTGTAAAGAAATGCAATACAGGAATGTCTGCTAAATAAAAACTTGTATGATCGCTGGGTCCTACACCAGATTCGTTTTCAATAATCTTAAACTTATTATTATGTGCCTTTAATACCTGCTTAAACATTGGTGAAGTCCCTGTTCCATACACAGCTAAGGTGCTGTCTTTTTTTAATCGCCCTACCATGTCCATATTAATCATATAGCTCACAGCTTTGGTGTCGATGGTTGGATTCTTTACAAAGTAATTAGATCCTAATAATCCCATTTCTTCCCCAGAAAAAGCCATGAACAGATAGTTGTTATTGGTGTTTTCTCCTTTCAGTTTTCTTGCTAAGTCAAGCATTACGGCAGTTCCGCTTGCATTGTCATCAGCACCATTATGCACAGCTTTAATTGAATCTCTAAACAAAGAGCCTTCACCGCCATAGCCTAAATGGTCAAAGTGTGCTCCAATAATAATCGTATTTTTTGCTTTGTTGTCTAAATACGCAATTACATTTCTTCCCGTAATAGTTCCGTCTTCATTCTTGGTGAATTGAACTTCACCGTGCGGATCTGTTTTTGGTAAAAAAGAGAACTCTTGATAAAAACCATCGGTTCCTTTAGAACTCAATCCCATTTTTTGAAAGCGATCTGCAATATATTTAGCGGCTTTCTTTTCACCTTCTGTTCCTGTTTGTCTACCCTCTAATGCATCATCTGCTAAAAAGAGAACATCTTTTTTCAGTTTACTCTCATCATTAGATTCTTGCTGACAAGAAATTAAGGCTAATAAAAAGATAAGCAATACACGAGTTTTCATGGGATTAAATATTATTTTTGCTCAAAAATACATGATTTTTTTAATTCTAAAATTTATAAAACTAAGAATAAAACAAAATCATTTATTAAAGAATTGATTCATGAAGTAAAGTGAATTTTTGTATTGTTTTTTGAACAAAAGTTTACTTTTACTGAATAAAAATAAGGATTAAAAACAGAGATATGAAATTTAGAATCTTATCATTACTTCTTTTGTTAGCCGTAGGTTTCGGATGTAAAAAGAATGAACCTAAAAAAACAGAATGGAAAACTGAATTTATAGCAGGGGAAGACCCTTTAATTTTTCCAGAAGAGGTACACTTTAAAAGTATCCGCCAGATTACTTTTGGAGGAGACAATGCTGAAGCGTATTGGAGTTTTGACGATAAGCAATTGGTGTTTCAATCGAATAATAAGAATTGGGGAGTTAATTGCGATCAAATGTTTTTAATGAATGTGAATCAGCAATTTGATAGCATTCAACCACCAATGATTAGTACTGGAAAAGGAAGAACTACCTGTGCGTACTTTTTACCAGACAACAAGCATTATGTATACGGATCTACGCATTTAGGAGCAGATGAATGTCCACCAGCACCACTTCGTAAAAACGGACGTTATGTATGGCCAATCTATGATAGCTATGATATTTTTGTTTCCGATTTGGAAGGGAATATTGTAAAGCAGTTAACGAACGAAAAAGGATACGATGCAGAAGCAACTGTATCACCAAAGGGAGATAAGATTGTATTTACATCAACGAGAAGTGGCGATTTAGAATTGTACACCATGAATATTGATGGAACCGATGTAAAACAAATTACAAACGAATTAGGATATGATGGTGGAGCGTTCTTCTCACCAGACGGAACGAAGTTGATTTTCCGTTCATCACGACCAAAAACACCTGAAGAAATTAAAGCCTACAAAGATTTATTAGCGCAAGGATTGGTAGAACCGACTGAAATGGAATTGTACATCTGTAATGCAGACGGATCTGATTTACGTCAATTAACCGATTTAGGAAATGCCAATTGGAGTCCGTTTTTTCACCCTTCAGGAAAGAAGATTTTATTCTCTTCCAACTTTGAAGCAGAACGCGGTTTCCCTTTCAATCTATACATGATTGATATCGATGGAAAGAACTTAAAAAGAATTACCCACGGTGAAACCTTTGATGCCTTTCCAGTGTTCTCTAACGACGGAAAATGGTTAGCATTCTCCTCCAACCGAAATAATGGTGGAGGTAGAGATACTAACTTATTTATCGCAGAATGGCAGGAGTAGTGAGTTACAAACTCATCCATTCTTTTAACTGCTCTTTATAACTTCTTCCAGAAGTGATTTTAGATTGTTGTTTGTTTTCTAGCGTAATTAGATAGGTGCTGTTAAAATACTTCTGAAAAGTTTTAATGAAGTTGGTATTGATGATATAGCTTCGATGGACTCTTAGAAAGTAATCGGGTAGTTTGCCTTCTAATTTAGACAATGATTGCTCAATGAGCTCTTCTCCTTTTTCAGTGTGAACAATCACATATTTGTCTTTTGCTTCAAAATGGCTCACATTTTCGAGCTTTTCAAAAATGATTTTGCCTTGTTTTTTAATCGTGATTGATGTCATTTTTTTAATCTCTTTCTTCACTGAGATTTCTTGAATTACTTTGAGTAAATCGGAGGAGGTCAAGTTGTTTTTTAAAGAATTGAGTTTGTCAACTGTTTTTTGAAGACGTTCTAGTTTAATAGGCTTCACCAGATAATCAATACTATTGGTATCAAATGCCTTTAAAGAATACTCTTCATAAGCCGTACAGAAAATGACAATGGGAAGTGTTTTTAGTTTTGATAATAATTCAAACCCTGTTTGCCCAGGCATTTCGATGTCTAAAAAAATGATGTCTGGCTGTAAGTCATGAATGAGTTTTTCCGCTTCATTTCCATTTTTTGCTTCTCCAATAATGGTAAACGTTTTCTGAAAACTGGCTAGTTGTTTTCGCAAACGTTCTCTAGCCAGTTGTTCATCATCAATGATTAGTGTTCTGTATGTTTTCATTCTTAAGATTTTGAGCTAATAGTTATGGTAATCTTCTTTTTCGGCAAATTCTCCCAATTGATGGTTACTAGCTCTCCGTAACTTAAGCGTAATAAATCATACACGCTTTGTAATCCATGACCGCTGAGTAATCCGTTAGGAAAATCAGGACCATTGTCGCTAATTGAAATGATTAAATGATTGTTGTCTTTGATGATTTGTAAATTGATGATGCCTTTCTCTTCAATTTTGGAAATACCATGTTTGATGGCATTTTCAATAATGGGTTGTAATATAAACCGAGGAATGGTTGCCTCTAACAGTTCATCATCAACATTGATCGAAAATTGCAAACGATCTTCAAATCGGATCTTTTCTATTTTTAAATAATTCTCCACCATTTCTACTGCGTCTTTAATGGTTGTCATTTTTTCACCTTTCCTATTGATGGAGTATTTGAATAAATCAGATAATGACAATGCCATTTTCTCGGTCTTATCAGCATTGATATGCGCAAGACTTGCAATAGAGTTAAGAGAATTATACAAGAAGTGTGGGTTAATCTGTGCATGTAAAGAACTTAACTCTGTAGCAGCCTGCAGTTCTTTTAATTGACTTAGTTCTACATCTTTCTGTTTGATGAGTGAATCAGAATAATGATTTAGATAGATGTACAGTCCTCTCGATATAGCAACAATTAAACTAATTAGTAAAATGTTTTCTAAATATATTCTAGTTTTGAAATTAAAGAAAAAGTAAAGAATAACAAAGCTAGAAAATGTAAGAACAACTTTTAGAATAAGCCTTAGAACAAAACTCTTTAATTTCTTCATCAACAAATATTCCATACACCAAAGAAAAACTGACTGTAACAAGGTAACTATTATTGTAGCTATTAAGAAATAGGATACTGATGCCCATAGACGGTAAAATGAAATAACGTTTAACTGTAAGTGATTTATTAAATTTGATAGCGCTATAATAGACAAATTAAATAATAGAATCGGGAGTAGATAATTGAATAGACCAAATCGAAATCTTCTCTTATGGAGAATTGATAGAGACATCATAAAAATAAATACGCCTAATAGAATGACAAGGGTTTCTGAGAATATCTTTACTCTTGCTTTATGATAGAAATTGTATACATATAGCTTTGGATAGTGCTCTGTCAAATAATTTTTAAATTGAGATTGAAAATCGTCTGCATATAATTTTTCAAGTAAAAAAGCATCATTCTCTGTGATGTTATAACTCTCTGGGCTGTATTTTGAGCTACCAAAAACGCTATTATCTCTATTGAACCCGAATCGAATTTGATTCATTCTCAGAAAAAAGTTTTTATTAACACTATATGAATCTTCTTTAGCGATGTAGCAAAGAGATTTTAGTAATTCGTATTTTATATATTCTTTTTGCTTTTCATAAGAGGATTGTTTTGAAAAGTTAAAACAGAGTATAGCCCCTTTAATTTCTTCATTTGGACTAAATGAGGTGCTATTTCTTTTTATTACTGTGCTATCGCTCAATACAGAAATATTAAGTTTAGGATAAGATCCTCTTGATGGCTCAATATAATCGGTGTTCGAGCTGGGTTTATCACCAAAAGAAATACTGATGCTTTCGGTATATAAATAGAATAATTTATTATTAGAGGTGGTATTTGCTGCACTATCTATGACGAATTGATGATCATATCCAGTATGGTCTTTGTAGAGACTGATAGTTTTATTAGGAATTAAGTCCTGTATTTCCTTGATGGATTCTTTGACCAAGGATCTTTGTTTTTCAGAAGCGTTCTCTAAGCTAATTAAGATGGGACCTTTAAATTTTGGAGTTATATCCCCTCCAATAGGGAATAAGCGGGTTTTGACATATTCCCACTTACTGATTTCTATTACTTTAGCAGTATCTCCTTTCACTAAATACTTTTGTGTAGGCATAAAGAAAATGTCTTTATACGATGTTCCAACTAGAGGAATAATTAATATTCCTAATAAAACAATGACAAGAAGAATAACTTTTTTCATAACGGTGTTTTTAATTTTTTTCTAACACAAAAGAAAGATATAAATATAGTGTGTAAAATGTTTTTCCGACGAACTACATTTTTTGGAGAGCAGGTTACACAAATGAAGTTTATATAAAACTGTCTTTGCGAGTTTGTCCTGAATTCATTTCAGGAGCAGACGCGGCAATCTGTTTAAATAATAAGACCTGCTTTATGAGATCGCTTCTCCACAAAAAAATGTGGATCGCGAAGACACAGTTTTTATTTGCCCAACCTTGCTAATTGAAGTATATTTGGCGCTTCAAAGCAGACATAACCTTAACGAATGAAGAATATTAGAAACTTTTGCATCATCGCACATATCGATCATGGGAAAAGTACGTTGGCAGATAGATTGTTAGATTATACAGGTTCTGTAACCGATAGAGAAAAGCAAAATCAGTTATTGGATAACATGGATTTAGAACGTGAGCGTGGTATCACGATCAAATCGCATGCCATTCAAATGGACTACACACATAACGGAGAGCAGTATATTTTAAACTTAATTGACACTCCGGGTCACGTTGATTTTTCATACGAGGTTTCTCGTTCTATTGCTGCTTGTGAAGGTGCGCTCTTAATTGTAGATGCAGCACAAAGTATTCAAGCACAAACAATTTCTAACTTATACTTAGCTTTAGAGAACGATTTAGAGATCATTCCTATTCTAAACAAAGTGGATTTGCCTTCTGCAAATCCAGAAGAAGTTACAGATGATATCGTTGATTTATTAGGTTGCGATGCTGAAGAGGTAATCCATGCAAGTGGGAAAACTGGTTTTGGTGTCGACAATATTCTTGAAGCTATTATTGATAGAATTCCTGCTCCAGAAGGAGATCCAGATGCACCATTACAAGCCTTGATTTTTGATTCTGTTTACAATTCGTATCGAGGTATTGAAACCTACTTTAGAATTTTAAACGGAGAGATTAAAAAAGGACAGCGTATTAAATTCATGGCAACCGATAATGAGTATTTCGCTGATGAAGTTGGGACTTTGAAGTTAAATCAGGTTGTAAAGCAATCGGTAAAAACGGGAGATGTTGGATATTTAATTACGGGAATTAAAACAGCAAAAGAAGTAAAAGTAGGAGATACCATTACAGATGCTGCAAATCCAACAACAGAAACTATTGATGGTTTTGAAGATGTAAAGCCGATGGTTTTTGCTGGGATCTATCCTGTAGACACCGAAGATTATGAAGAGTTGCGTTACTCTATGGAGAAATTGCAATTGAATGATGCTTCTTTAGTATTTGTGCCAGAAAGCTCTGCGGCTTTAGGTTTTGGTTTCCGTTGTGGGTTCTTAGGAATGTTACACATGGAGATTATCCAAGAGCGTTTAGAGCGTGAGTTTAATATGACGGTGATTACTACGGTTCCTAATGTTAGTTACCATGCCTATACGAAGAAGAATCCAGAAGAGATTGTGTTATTAAACAACCCTTCAGATTTACCAGAACCTTCTCGATTAGAAAGAGTAGAAGAACCATATATCAAAGCATCCATCATTACAAAGTCAGATTTTGTTGGTCAAGTCATGAGTTTGTGTATCGAGAAACGTGGAGAGATTACCAATCAAACCTATTTAACTACGGAACGTGTTGAGTTAAACTTCGACATGCCTTTGGCAGAGATTGTATTCGATTTTTACGATCGATTAAAGACAGTTTCTAAAGGATATGCTTCGTTTGATTACAGTCCGATTGGAATGAAAACTTCGAAATTAGTTCGTGTAGATATTTTATTAAACGGTCAACCTGTTGATGCACTTTCTGCATTATTACATGCTGATAACGCTTATACAATTGGTAAGAAAATTGTTGAGAAATTAAAACAATTAATACCAAGACAACAGTTTGATATTCCTATTCAAGCTGCCATTGGAGCTAAAATTATTGCCAGAGAAACAACAAAAGCATTGCGTAAAGATGTGACTGCAAAATGTTATGGAGGTGATATTTCTAGAAAACGTAAGTTATTAGAAAAGCAAAAGAAAGGAAAGAAGCGTATGCGTCAGGTTGGAAATGTAGAGATTCCACAAGAAGCATTTATGGCTGTCTTGAAATTGAACGACTAGATTCAATGATCAATTACCATTGTTCATTGATAAATGTTCACTGAACATTGTTAAAACTCTTCTTTCAATAAAGTTTTAGGCTTTTTTTCTTCTGTCTTTTTACTTCCAGGAAAAACCAAAGAGGTACTTGAAAAGGTTGTTCCAAAAGTGATATTAGCACTATAAACTTGACCGATGGCATCTTTTACTTGAGCTTCGGTTAATTCTTTTAATGGATGAATAAATACCGACCAAAGAACATCATTAGCAACTGCATATTTTACATCTAACGCTGTATGGAAATTAGCAACCAAAGCAGCACTTTTTAGCTTTTCATCCAGTCGTTTTGCTTCTGTAATTGGAGAAATGATTCTCATCCTATTGTGCTTGACGTCTGTGATACAGATAAGAAAAGTTTCTTTGATTTTAAATTGCCATCGTCCATTTTCACCTTGAATTGAATCCGCTACTTTCTCAAGGACTGCTCCCATTTTTTCAATGTTCATGTTTTGAGAAAAACCTGTTTGAATACAGAATGTAAGAACGGTAAGGAGAAAGAATTTTTTCATCGAGTAAGAGTTTAATACTTCTCTTTAGACGAATAAATGACACACTCTTAACATAGAGAGTAAAAAATAAGGCAAACAAACTTGAAAAGATTTTTCGATATTAAATTCTTGATTTTGTACAATCGTCGAATTTCACTCGAAATGACAATTTTAATTTCTATACAGATAGAATTATTTGCTAATTAGAATAATTGTTTCATTATCACACTCTTTCATTAAATCATTGATGGTTATTCCAACCATTTTCGGAAGTCGGATGTCGTGGATGAACTGGTCATTACTTTTTCTTTGGTTCCAGTCATGGTGATCAACAATCTATTTTTAAAATGACTTTCAATGTTCTCAATAAAATCAATTTGGACAATCTCACTTCGATTGATCTTAAAAAATTTACTAGGATTTAATTGCTGATGAATAGATCCTAAATTTTGAGAAATAGGATGACGTCTCCCTTCTCGATCTGTAGCCATGCAAAAATCACCAGAAGCAGAAATTAAACTAATATCAGAAACATTTAACAACTGAATTCCTTTCGCTTTTTTAATCACAAAACGCTTTTTAAAATTGATACTTTCTTCTTGAAGTGCGGACTTTAAATCAGAAATAGTGTTTGAATTCAACGGATTGTATTCTCCTTGTCGAAACAAAGATTCATATTTCTGCAATGCTTTTTTGAATTCAGTTTGAGAATATGGTTTTAAGATATAAGCGATACCGTTGGTGTTAAATGCTTGAAAAAGGTATTCATCATGAGCAGAGCAAAAAATAATAGGACATTGAGGTTTGACAATATCAAAGAGATCGAAAGACATTCCGTCTAACAACTGTATGTCTGATAGAATAAAATCATAGGAATTGCTTTCTAGAAAGGCTGTTCCATCTTCAATGGAACGAGACCAATGATGAGAATAGGAATTTTCATAATACTCGTTCAGATAAGAAACAAGTTTTTGATACGCAGGTATTTCGTCTTCTATGATTAAAATCTTCATTGCTTAGTCGCTTAATCCAATAATTGGAATTGCTATATGAAATTCGTCTTTCGTATTTTCAATCATGATCTCTTTATCTGATAATAATTGATATCTAGTTTTTAAATTTTCCAAACCTGTTCCAAAAGATTCATTTTTTGATTGAACACCAGATATTGTATTGATCACCTTTAACCAATTATCTCCAACAGTAATAGCCGTTTTAATAGCTTCATTCTTTTTAGGTTTGTTGTGTTTTACCACATTTTCTAATAAGGTTTGAAGAGATCCTGTTGGAATAAATTTGTTCGTTATTGACGCCTCTTTATCAATCGTAAATTCATAATCATCTGCAAATCGAGTTTTAATTAAGAAGAGGTAGTTTTCTGCAAATTGAATTTCTTCAGAAAGTTCCATGACTTCAGCATCTTTTGTTTTAATTAAATAGCGGTAAATCAGCGACAATCGATTGATGTATTCTTTGGCCTTTTCAGAATCGCTATCAATTAAAGAATCTAATGTGTTTAAATTATTAAATAAGAAATGAGGATCAATCTGAGAACGCAATAATTTTAATTCATTTTCTTTTTGTTGCTGCTGTGTCTTAGTCACAATCACTTGCCCTTCATAGAATTTCTTAGTGAATAGAATACCAAGTAAAAACCCTATATCGTTAGAAGATGTATAAATTCCGTTTAAAATAACTCTATACCATTTTGGCAATTGATCTAATGTGTTTCCCCCACTTAAAAACCCTAAAGTATCTGCTACTGTTCCAAAAAAAGTTAAAACAACTAATGCGAGTAATATAAAAGCAGTGTATTTTTTTTGAATTAAATATTTCGGAATTAAAAGGGAGATAAAAATAATGATAACTAAATATGAAGTAATAATTGTTGTGGGAATATCTATAAGATATTCAATAAGATCATTGCCTCTAGAATTATAATCTACAATGTTTAAAATAGAAGAAACAACGTAAAAAATTAAAAGGACAATATAGTCTGATTTGTTAAGCTTATTATTCATAATTATTAGATACGAATGTATTAATTATTATCATTAATTCTATCCTCTTCATCTCTAGACAAGTTTCTCTTCTCTTTCTTCTTGCCAAATCTAGAACCGAAACTATAGGTTAAACGTAACTGTACATTCTGTCTAGAGCCGTTGCTTTCTACATTTGCAGTTCCATTTCCGTAATCGATGTTTCCTACAAAACCTCTGTTCAATAATTTATTAAAACCAAGGTTTACTTTTAATCTATCATCCATAAATTTCTTTCCAAAAGAAACATCTAATTCAGCCAACCAGTCTACATCAATTTGACCTTCTAAAGCACCAGTTCCATAATTTCCACTTAATTCAAAATTGATATCCCAAGGCAATTGATAGCTTGCTTGCACAAACCAATACAAGTTCCATTTGTTTAAGTCTAAGTTATAGGTGTTTGATTGAAAATCTGTGTTTGTTACAATAAATCCTGTATATCCTTCAAGTCCTTTAATGAAGTTCAAAGGAGCAAACAATCGAAAGTTCCAATTCGCATTGTTTTCAACATTTACATCACGTTGCCTAATCTGTGCGGTAGCATTATCTTGTTGAATCAACTGAAAAAGAACATCTTTTGTTTCGCTATAACCAATAGTGAAAAATGGTTGTCCATCATAAGTTAAGTTAAATTGATAGTTGTTTGTAAACGAAGGCTTCAGGTTTGGGTTCCCTTCTCCTGCTGAAAATGGATCTAGAAAAGTAGCAAACGAATTTAAACTGTTGTAAGAAGGGCGTTGAATTCTATAGCTATACGATAAACTTGCTCCAAGACTCTCTGTTAATTGTCTGCTGATGGAAGCACTTGGAAACAACTTCTTGATAGGCCTCTTTTTAATTTCCTCCATAGGAGTGTTGTTGTCTGTAAACAATGATTTACCAGTTGTATTACTATCTTCATAACGCAGTCCACCTGAGAAAGACCATTTGCCAAAACTTGCATTTATTTTAGAATACAAAGCAAAAATAGTTTCATCAATTAAAAACTGACTACTCTCATTCTGGATCAAATCAAAGTTCCCCATGTTATTATCTACTAATGATTGTAAATCATTGTCTGTATTTACATCAGCATATCGAGTTCCAAAACTTAACTTCAATTTTTCAGAAAAGGTTTTTGAATAATCTGCTCTGTATGTTTTAATCGAATACTTACCATCTTGAATGTATCTACGATCAGTAAAAGGGATGGTACTTCCTGCTACATCAGACAAGGTGTTTGTATTATCATTTGTGAAATTCACATAGTTGAAATCAATTACTAGTTTGTCAGTATCCGATTTGTATTCATAGTAGGGATTGATATTGTAATCTACACGATCTCTATCGAAGCTATTCTCAGAAAACAAAACATCCGTGTTGTTTATGTCAGAAATAATGGTTCTACTTTCTGCAACTCTGGTCGATTTTCTATTGTTCCAACGACTACCAATTCCAATAGAATGCTTGTCATTTATGTAGTAATCAAGATTTCCACTTACTGTAAAGTTATTTGGATCGTAAGGCTCTCTTGTGATTTGATCATAGGTTTCACTTCCAACAGAACGTACTAAGAATAAGTCCTCTCTCCAAGTAGGTTGAGAGTGGTTGATACTTGTTTGCCAATTTAATTTGTTCTTATAACTAGCGATAGAAATTCCTGTTCCGTATTCGAAACCTTCATCTTCTCCAACCCAAAAATTTGTGCTTCCGTGTGTTCCTAAACGAACATTCTTTTTCAAAATGATATTGATAATTGCACCCGATCCTGAAGCTTCATATTCCGCTCCTGGTTGTTCTACAACTTCAATTTTAGAAATGTTATCTGCAGGAAAATCACGAAGAATGGTTTGTATGTCCATATATTCTGTAGTCTTTCCATTGATTAAGATTCGAACTCCAGTATTTCCAGCAACTGAAATGCCATTGTTAGTGACTAAGACTCCAGGAACTTTTCTCATTACATCTTGCAAACTCGTATTAATCATTTCAGATTTTTCTAAATCAACGATTAATTTCTCTGCAGTTTGTTTAATAACTGGGCGCTTGCTTTTTATGACAACTTCATTTAGTTTTTGTGTTTCTTCTAATAATGTAAAGTTGTAGGTTTTGTTAGAATCTAATTTGAATTCTTTTACCGATTTTGTTTCAAAACCTAGCATAGAAACTTCTATTTTGTAGTTTCCAGAGGAGATGTTTTCAAATCGATAGTTACCGTTATCATCTGAAACTGTTCCTTTAGGAGTTCCTTTTGTATCAAGATTGTATAGGATAACATTAGCATAGGCTAAAGATTCGTTGTCTTTATCTACTATTTTACCACTAATAGAGTTTTGGGATTGAATAGAGAATAATCCTACTAAAAAGATAAAAGCGATTGTTAGGTTGGTCTTCATGATTGTTTTTTTGATGGTGTAAAAATTCATATTTATAATGAGTTCTGAAATCAAGTTCTGATGAATTGGGTTAAATTCAAGACGAATAGATATTCTACTCCTATAAAAAGAAAAGACGCTTTCATTGCTGAAAACGTCTCCTGAAGAACCATTTATTTTTTTTAATCTCTATTTCCTAAGATTAACATCCCCCAATAAAGGAGTGTGGCTAATGAGCCCAATGCAGCAACCAAGTATGTTCTTGCAGCCCACTTTAAAGCGTCTTTAGAACCAGCATATTCTTGCTGACTTACCATGTTTTTGTTTTTCAACCATGCCAAAGCCCTATTGCTTGCATCGTATTCTACAGGTAATGTGATAAAACTAAATAGGGTTGCAAGCCCCATAAAAGCCAATCCAGCAATAGCCATATAAAACCCCATTCCTTGATTTTGAGCTGCAGCACCTAATATAAGACCACCGATTATTAGCCACATAGAAAATTTAGAAGAAACAGAAACAACCGGTACCAGTTGAGATCTCATCGTTAACCATTTGTAGGCTTTTGCGTGTTGAACAGCATGTCCAACTTCGTGAGCAGCAACAGCTGCCGCTGCGGCATTTCGCCCGTTGTGTACACCAGCACTTAAATTGACTGTTCTATTTCTAGGGTTGTAATGATCTGTTAACATTCCAGGAGTAGAAACTACTTTAACTCCTTTAATACCATGATCCGCTAACATTTTTTCGGCAATCTCTAGGCCACTCATTCCATTTCTTAATTGAACTTGAGAGTATTTTTTAAACTTACTTTTTAATTGATTGCTCACTGCAGCACTTAATAATGCGATAATTCCAATGAGTATATAAAACCCTATCATATATTATATTTTAAATTGTTATTCGATTTTTGTTTGATACTTTTACATCATAAATTATTCCAATTGAAAATTTCATCAAGAGTGTGACATAATGGCAAATAAAAGAAAGATATTACTCATTTATACAGGAGGAACCATTGGAATGGTTAAAGATTATTCTTCCAATACTTTAAAAGCATTTAACTTTAGTCAGATCTTAGATAACATAACGGAATTAAATCACCTAGATTGTGAAATTGACTCTGTTTCTTTTGAAACCCCTATCGATTCATCGAACATGAATACTGAGTACTATGTTCAAATAGCAGAAACGATAGAGAATCACTATAAAAGCTTTGATGGATTTGTTGTTTTGACAGGGTCAGATACGATGTCTTATACATCTTCTGCAATTAGTTTTATGTTAGAGCACCTAAACAAACCCATAATTTTTACAGGTTCTCAGTTACCTATTGGTTATTTAAGAACAGATGCCAAGGAGAATTTAATTACTTCTATAGAAATTGCTAGTGCTCATGAAAATGGAAGACCTATAGTAAGTGAAGTGTGCCTTTATTTTGAATACAAACTATACAGAGCTAATAGAACAACCAAGTTAAGTGCAGAACAATTTGAAGCCTTTGCTTCTATGAATTACCCACCTTTAGCGGAAAGTGGCGTCCATTTGCATTTTAATAAAGAGTTATTATTAGGGCCTAGAGATGGTAATGAGTTGATAGTGAGGAAGAATTTGGTGACAGATATTGTTGTTTTAAAGTTATTTCCAGGGATTACAGCCGCAGTAGTAAAGAGCATTTTAAATATTCCTACTATAAAAGGAGTGGTTTTGGAAACGTATGGAGCAGGAAATGCCCCAACAGACGCATGGTTTATCAATTTACTTTCAGAAGCTCTCGGAAAAGGCATCTATATTGTTAATATAACCCAATGTACAGGAGGGTCTGTGATATTGGGTCATTATGAAACGAGTAGTCAGTTAAAAAGTCTTGGGATTATCGATGGAAAAGATATGACAACAGAATCTGCCATTGCTAAATTGATGTACCTTTTAGGAATTGGTTTAGAAAAAGATGAGTTTGCCTATTACTACCAACAATCATTGCGAGGAGAGATTACAAATAATTAGCGATTCTGTTAAATATTTTTGTTTTTCGCAATTCTTACTGAAATACCCGTTATTTTTTTTTAGGAAACCAACTATTTTTTGTTACTTGCTATCCGCAATGGAATAAAGTCCTCAACAACCTTATTGTTTATATGATTTTGGTAATTCTGGATTTTTGTTTTTTTTGCAACAAAAATTTATATATAACACGTTAACTATTAAAAATTAATTATAACAACGATGAAAAAAGTAGTAAATGTCCTCACAGTTACAGGATTTATGTTTTTTGGAGCTATTCAGTCAACTTCTGCACAAGAAGCTGCTGCAGATCAGACTTTTCACCAAGTATTAAAACAACGTTTTATTGAAGGTGACCCAGGGTTTATGGGGATTGTATTAGTCGCTCTAATTTTAGGTTTAGCAATCGCTATCGAGAGAATTATTTATTTGAATATGGCTACAACCAACACTAAGAAATTAGTTGCTAGTGTAGACGATGCATTAAGTTCAGGTGGATTGGAAGCTGCTAAAGAAGTTTGTAGAAATTCAAAAGGACCTGTTGCGTCTATCTTTTATCAAGGATTAGATAGAGCTGATGAAGGTATTGAATCAGCAGAGAAAGCTGTTATTGGTTATGGTGGAGTACAGATGGGATTATTAGAGAAGAATATCTCTTGGCTATCTTTATTTATTGCCTTAGCACCGATGTTAGGGTTCATGGGAACTGTAATTGGGATGATTAGTGCTTTTGACTCTATTGAGGTTTCGAATGATATTTCTCCAGCCGTAGTAGCAGGGGGTATTAAAGTAGCATTATTAACAACTGTATTTGGTTTAATAGTTGCAATTATCCTTCAAATCTTTTACAATTACATTATCTCTAAAGTAGATAGTATTGTAAATAATATGGAAGATTCTTCAATTACATTAATTGACTTGTTAGTTAAATACAAAAAATAATTAGCCTTATGAATAGTAAATTTTCGAAAATACTAACTATCGTAGTGGCCTTATTAGCTTTAATTGGAATTGCATTATTCATTAACGTTTATATTGTAACAGGAGATGATCCTGAAACGGTAAGCTCGGCAGTTGGTCCATTAATTGTATTCTCTACGTATTTGTTTTATGCAGTAGTAGCAGTTACAGTTGTATTATCTATATTAGGATTAGTTAAGAATCCAGATAACTTAAAGAAGACCTTATTAGGTTTGGCTATCATGGGAGTTCTTTTGGTAATTTCTTACCTTCTTGGAGATAGCTCTGCTGTCTTTGATGCTAAAGGTGCTGTATTACCAGGAGGTGAAGAAGGAGCTTTTTCTACTAAATGGTCAAGTACAGGTATTTGGTACAGTATCATCTTAGGAGCTTTAGGATTTATGTTCTTTTTGGTAGACTTAGTTAAAGGATTAATAAAATCTTAAAATATGGCAAGAAGAGAAAACCCAGAAATCAATGCAGGATCTATGGCGGACATCGCGTTCTTGTTATTGATTTTCTTCTTAGTAACTACCACAATGAATGTAGATTCAGGTATTTCTAAGAAGCTGTCTGAAAAACCGCCACCAGATTATAAACCACCAATTATCAAAGAGAAAAACATCTTTGAAGTAAATATCAATAGAAACAATGAACTATTGGTAGAAGGTGATAGAATGGAAATCAAAGATCTTAAAGATGCTGCGATTAAATTCATAGATAATGGAGGAGGATTAGGAAAACCAGGAGAAGATGGTTCACCAGGAACCCCTTGTAATTATTGTCAAGGAGAGAAAAGTGAATCTTCATCGGATCACCCTAATAAGGCGATTATATCTGTGCAAAGTGATAGAGGAACTGAGTATGGCACGTATATTGAGGTACAGAATGAGTTGTTAAGAGCTTACACTGTATTGAGAAACAGGTTATGCCAAGAACGCTATCAAATGCTTTATACTGATTTAGAGAAGAGGTATAAAGATGCTAAAGGAGCAGAAAAGGATGAGTTAAAGAAGAAAGTTGAGGATATCAAAACAAGTTTTCCACAAATTATTTCTGATGCCGAACCTACTTCTGCAAATTAAAATATAAAGATACACTATGTCTAAATTTAGAAAAAAGAAGAAAGGTTTGCCAGCTGTAAATACAGCTGCACTTCCAGATATTGTTTTTATGTTGTTATTTTTCTTTATGGTAACTACTACCATGAGAGAGACTACATTACAAATTGAAAGTCCTGCTTTACCAAGCGCTACTGAAGTTAAGAAGTTAGAGCATAAAAGTTTGGTATGTACCATCTATGTTGGAAAAGCAAAAGATGTGAAGTATGGAACTGGTTATAACAGAATTCAATTGAATGATAAGATAGCAACACCAGAAGATGTTCCAGCTTTTATTTTTAGAGCAAGAGAAGAAGTTTCAGAAGCGGAAATTCCATTTATGACTACTTCTATCAAGGCTGATGTAAAAGCGAGTGTAGGGACAATTACTGATATTAGATTAAAACTAAGAGACGTAAATGCTTTAAAGTTGAGTTACTCAACGAGTAAAGGTGATGGTAGTGAGAATTAATCTCTAACCATCTTAAATTATAAAAAAAGGGAATTCAATTTTTTGAATTCCCTTTTTTATTTTCAATTCGTAAACAATAATAAAGTCAATTCTAAAGTTGTATTTTTGAATAGATTCAATACTATGAGAAAAAGCATACTCCTTTTCTTTATCGGATTTACAATTTCTTCTTTTGCACAGAAAGATTCTCTTCAAATAGGTGATCATTACGCAGAAGATCAGCTGTACATGATGATCTCTTATAATCAGCTATTCAATCAACCTAGCCAAGTAAAAGGAAGTGGATTCTCATATGGACTTTCATCAGGCTTCATTAAAGATATTATTCTAAACAAGCAAGGAAGCCTTTCTATTGGATTAGGATTAGGGTACAACTATGATCGGTTTAATCACGGACTTAAAGTTACCCAGGTTAACAATCAAGTTACTTTTGAGGTGGATAATTCATTAACATCGAATGAACTATTAATTCATAATATAGAGTTCCCTTTAGAAATTAGATGGAGAAGTTCAGATGCAAATACATATCGTTTTTGGAGAGTATATGCTGGGATAAAAACTAGTTATAACATTTCTAACATCTTTAAATATAATAACGGAACAGATTCATTCGCTTTTAGAAATGTTTCTCGATTTAATAAGTGGCAACATGGACTAACATTATCCGTTGGATATGATGCTTTCACAGCCCATGTTTATTATGGATTAACACCTATTTTAAAAGATGCTTCAGTTGGTACTACCGACATTTCTACGAAGTTGATAAGAATTGGATTGATTTTCTATTTGTTATAAAGCAAAAAATAAGATAATCTGACTTGCAAAACCTATAAAAAAACCTAAAACAAGTTCTAAAGGAGAGTGTGCTTTTAGGTATAATCTAGAACTCGCCAAGAGGCCAGACAATAAAATCAACACCATAATGACTGGGAGTAAATTTATTGAATGTGTAATAGAAAGTATTAAGAAAAAAGCGATTGCATTGCCCATGGAAACAAGATGCAAACTAGATTTTAAGCGAAATATAAAAAGAAAATAAATACAAAAAAGACTTAAAGACGTTCCATCAAATAAGAAGCCTATATCCCTTAATAAATCATTGGCTCCAATTTTGTTCCCTAATAAATGGAATAGGATGATCATAAAAATGACAGGAAACCTTCGCTCTTTAATAGTATTTACCTGAAAATCTTTTATAAACCCTGTTGATTTTAGAATGATTAACAAGAGCAAGGGAATTGCATATGTAATAGCAAAAACAAGAGCTAATAATAACAATTGTTGTTGCTTTTGAATACTATGAGGGATAAAAATGAAATATAATAAAACTCCTAAAGTAGGGATTACAATAGGGTGTAAAACAGTAGATATGATTTTATGAAACCGCATTAGATTTCTTTTCTCAAACGGGCTACAGGAATATCTAATTGCTCTCTATATTTTGCAACAGTTCGCCTAGCAATAGGATATCCTTTCTCCTTTAAAATTTTTGAGAGCTTTTCATCAGTTAAAGGTTTTCTTTTGTCTTCTTCTCCAACAACAGTTTCTAGTATTTTTTTAATCTCTTTGGTAGAAACATCTTCTCCTTGGTCATTTTTCATAGACTCAGAAAAAAATTCTTTAATCAGTTTTGTTCCATAAGGAGTAGAAACATATTTGCTGTTAGCAACTCTAGATACTGTGGAAACATCCATATTTATCTTATCAGCGATATCTTTCAAAATCATTGGTTTGAGTTTTCGCTCATCACCAGTTAAGAAATAATCATATTGATAATGCATGATTGAATTCATGGTTACTAAGAGAGTCTGTTGTCTTTGTTTAATAGCATCTATAAACCATTTAGCAGCATCCAATTTTTGTTTGATAAACATGACTGCATCTTTTTGAGATTTGCTCTTTTGTGAAGACTCCTGATATCCTTTTAGCATGTTATTATACTCTCTAGAAACATGTAATTCAGGCGCATTTCTTGAGTTTAACGTCAGGTCTAATTCACCTTCTAGGATTTTAATAGTAAAATCAGGGACAATCTGTTCTGCAATTTTATTATTTCCCGCATAAGAACTTCCTGGCTTAGGGTTTAATTTTGAAATCTCATCGATTACCTTTTTAAGCTGCTCTTCAGAAATATCGAACTTTTCTAATAGTTTTCGATAATGCTTTTTAACAAAGTGATCAAAAGCAACATCAAGAACCTTAATTGCTAAAATACGATCAGCTGTCTCCTTTTTTAATTTTAATTGAATGATTAAACATTCTTTCAAATCACGAGCTCCAACTCCAATAGGATCTAAGGTATGGATAACTTTTAAAAGTACATTTTCTACTTTCTCTTCGGTTGTGAAAATATTTTGAGTAAAAGCAAGGTCATCTACTAAATCAATAATGCTCCTTCTAATATAACCGCTATCATCAATGCTACCTACTAAAAATTCAGCAATAGCCTTTTCTTCTTCGTTAATTCTGAAGGTGTTTAACTGATTCTTTAAAGATTGATGAAAGCTAATTCCGGCTGCATAGGGAACTTGTTTGTCGTCATCATCAGCAGAATAATTGTTTGCTTGAGTTTTATAGCTAGGAATTTCATCGTCACTCAAATATTCATCAATATTGATGTCTTCTGTATCGATTTTATCTACGCCATCATCATCAAACTCATTATCTAAAGAATCATCAAATTCATCAGTTTCTTCTTTACCAGTATCTAATGCAGGGTTTTCTTCAATTTCTTGTTTTAAACGTTCCTCAAAAGCTTGTGTAGGTAATTGAATCATCTTCATCAGTTGAATTTGCTGAGGAGATAATTTTTGTAAGAGTTTGTGTTGTAAACTTTGCTTTAACATAGATTTTAAAGATACAAAAAGAACGGGTTAAAACTCTGCGTTTTGTGGAGTTCTTGGAAAAGGAATTACATCTCTGATGTTTCCCATACCAGTAGCGAATTGTACCAATCTTTCAAATCCTAATCCAAAACCAGAATGAACAGCCGTTCCGTACTTTCGTAAATCTAAGTACCACCATAGTTCTTTTTCATCGATTCCCATGGCTTCAATCTTTTCTTTTAACACATCCAAACGTTCTTCTCTTTGACTACCTCCAGCAATTTCACCTATTTGAGGAAACAATACATCCATAGCTCTTACTGTTTTACCATCTTCGTTTAAACGCATATAAAATGCTTTAATAGATGCTGGATAATCAAACAAAATTACGGGGCATTTAAAATGTTTTTCAACTAAAAATCTTTCATGCTCTGATTGTAAATCTGCTCCCCATTCATTGATTGGGTATTGAAATTTTTTCTTTTTATTCGGTTTTGAATTTCTTAAGATATCAATCGCTTCAGTATAGCTTACACGTTTAAAGTTGTTATCCACCACAAAGTGTAACTTCTCTAGTAAGGTCATTTCACTACGCTGTGCCTGAGGCTTACTTTTTTCTTCTTGAGTTAACCTTTGATCTAAGAAGGCCAAATCGTCTTTACAGTTTTCCAACACATAACCTAACACAGATTTGATGAAATCTTCTGATAGATCCATGTTTCCATCCAAATCCATAAAAGCTACTTCTGGCTCGATCATCCAAAACTCAGCTAAATGACGTGTCGTATTTGAGTTTTCGGCTCTAAAAGTAGGCCCGAATGTATATACCTTCCCTAATGCCATAGCATAGGTTTCAGCTTCCAATTGCCCAGAAACTGTTAGGTTGGTTTCTTTACCAAAAAAATCTTGGGAATAATCGATCCCATCTTCCTCATTTTTTGGAGCTTTGTTAGGTTCGAATGTAGTTACTCGAAACATTTCACCAGCACCTTCAGCGTCAGATCCAGTAACAATAGGTGTGTTTACATAGTTGAAACCGTTCTCTTGAAAATATTTATGTACGGCAAAAGACAACACAGAACGTACTCTCATTACCGCGCTAAATGTATTTGTTCTTACACGTAAATGTGCATTTTCTCTAAGGAACTCTAAACTATGTTTCTTAGGTTGTATCGGGTATTCATCAGGATTAGAATCTCCTAAAATTTCTAAACTGGTTACTTTAATTTCTACAGATTGTCCTCTTCCTTGGCTTTCCACTAAGGTTCCAGAAATACTTACAGCAGCTCCAGTAGTAATTCTCTTTAAAAGTTCTTCAGGCGTATTTTCAAAGTCAACAACACACTGTATGTTTTTTATTGTTGAACCGTCATTTAGAGCAATAAAACGATTACTTCTAAACGTTCTTACCCATCCTTTTAAAGAAACTTCCTGCAAAAATAAATCCGATTGTAATAATTCGGCAACACTACTAGTTTTCATCATCCAAAATTTATTGTGATTGTATATACTAAAACAAAGCAACAAAGATACTTTATTGAAGTAAAATGGACAATGAATAAAGGCTTGATTCCTATAAGAACCTTTAATCTAACCTTTTTGTTTCGTCTTCTTGTGGTATAATTGTTATAGAAGGCTTTTTAAAACTCTTTTTGTTTGCTATTTTATCCTCAAAAGTAAGTAGTAATGAAGGCAATAATAAAAGATTAGAAACCATTGCAAAGAGTAAAGTGATAGATACCAAACCTCCCAGAGCAATCGTGCCTCCAAAACTGGAAACAGTAAAGACCAAAAACCCAAAGAATAGTACAATAGAAGTGTAGAACATACTAACTCCAGTCTCTCTTAGAGCAGCATAAACTGATTTTCTAATCTTCCAATTATTGGCAATCAACTCCTGTCGATATTTTGCTAAAAAGTGAATGGTGTCATCAACAGAAATTCCGAAAGCAATACTAAATACCAAAATAGTCGAAGGCTTTATTGGAATGTCAAAGAATCCCATAAGTCCAGCAGTAATTAATAACGGTAACATATTAGGAATAATAGAAATCAAAATCATTCTAAACGATCTAAACATCCAAGCCATAAATAAGGCAATTAAAATAATGGCTAGAGATAAAGAAAAAACAAGATTGCTAATTAAGTAATTGGTTCCTTTAATAAAAACCAAAGCTTTACCAGTAAACGAAACATCATACCGCTCAGTAGGAAACTCTTTTTTAACAACTTGTTGTAACCGTTCTTGAATAGCATCCATTCTATCGGTTCCAATATCCTTCATAAATGTTGTAATCCGAGCGTACCTTCCTGTAGAATCGACAAAGTTATTCAACATATTAGAGTTCCCATCTGAGTTCTTAGTGTACGCAAAAATATAGCTCTGCTCTTGAGAAGATGGAAGTTGATAGTATTTCGGATTCCCTTTGTAGTATGCTTGCTTGGAGTATTTTACGAGATTAACAATAGACACAGGTTTGGAAAGCTCTGGAAATGTTTCAATAGTTTCATTGATTTTCTCCATTCTTTTTAAAGTAGTAAGCTTCATAACTCCTTTCTCTTTCTTAGTGTCGATTAAAATTTCTAACGGCATAATACCACCAAACTCTTCTTCAAAAAACTTAATGTCCTTATAAAAAGCTTTGCTCTTTGGCATGTCTTCAATTAAACTTCCAGACACACGTATTTGATACAATCCAATAATTCCTAAAATAATAACGGCAACAGTGGTTATGTAAACAGCAATTCGTTGCTCTTTGACCATTTTCTCCATCCAATTCACTACATTTTCCATCCATCTTCTTTCGAGGTGGTTTAAATGCTTTTCTTTTGGCGGAGCCATAAAGCTATATAGGATAGGAATAATAAGTAGTGCTAAAATAAAAATGCTAATAATATTGATGGATGCTAAAATTCCAAACTCTCTTAGCAATTGACTTTTTACAAAAACAAAGGTTGCAAATCCTGAAGCTGTAGTGATATTTGTCATTAATGTAGCATTTCCAATTTTAGAAATGACACGTTGCAATGCTTTTGCTTGAATCCCGTGATTCTTAATTTCCTGCTGATATTTATTAATAAGGAAAACAGCATTTGGAACTCCAATCACAATAATTAAAGGAGGAATTAAAGCTGTTAGTACAGTAATTTCATAACCTAATAGGCCAATAAATCCAAAAGCCCAAGTTACACCAACCGTTACAACGAGAAGAGTAATAAACGTAGCTCTAAATGAACGAAAAAAGAAGAAGAAGATAATGGCAGTTATTCCTAAAGCCCCGCCAACAAAAAGACTAATTTCATCAACTATGTTCTGAGAGTTCACAGTTCTTATGTAGGGCATTCCAGAAACTCTAACGTCTAAACTAGTATCTTTTTCAAACTGCTTTATAATCGGTTGTAGTTTCTCAAAAACAAAATTTTTCCTATCTGGAGTATTAACAATTTTCTTTTTAATGTAGATAGCAGTCTGAATAGTTCCTGTCTCTTTATTGTAAAGTAAATTATCGTAGAAAGGGAGTTTTTCGAATAACTGTTCCTTAATTGCGTTTACTTGAAGTTCTGTATTTGGAGCATCTTTGTATAAAGGCTCTAGAATAAATTTTTTATTTTTCCTATCCGCTTTTAATTTTTTTACATCAGTAATTGATAATGTAAACTCAACTTCTTTTATTGAGTCGAATGATTTAGCAAGCCGATTCCAAGCATTGAATTTTTTAGGAGTAAAAATGGTAGAATCTTTTACTCCAAGAATAATCAAGTTTCCTTCCTCTCCGAAGATTTTTAAAAACTGATTGTATTGAAGGTTTACCTCATGGTTTTCTGGAAGTAGGTTAGCTTCAGTATATGAGAATCTCATATGCTTCATCTGTGTAACCAAGAAAGCTGTAAAACCAGCTATTAGAATAAGTATCAGGTATCTATTTCTTAAGATAATTCTTGATACTCTTGTCCAGAAATTCATTGAATAATTTTTTGCAAAGGTAATTATTTGAAGCAATTAGAAGGCACAAAAAAAGAGTGTAAAAACACTCTTTTTTTATAGAACGCTAAAAATAGTTTTAAACGGTCATGATTTCTTTCTCTTTTACAGTAAGCAAATCATCAGTTTGCTTTACAAAAGAGTCTGTTAACTGTTGTATGTCTCCTTCTGTATTTTTCTTTAAATCATCAGAAACATCTAATTTTTTCACATCATTATTGGCATCTTTTCTCGCATTTCGAACACCAACTTTTGCATGCTCAGCTTCTGCTTTTGCTTGTTTTACCAAATCACGTCTTCTTTCTTCAGTTAAAGGCGGAACATTGATGATGATATTTTCACCATTGTTCATTGGATTAAAACCAATATTTGCAATCATAATTGCTTTTTCAATTTCTTGAAGCATATTTTTCTCCCAAGGTTGAATGCTTAATGTTCTAGCATCAGGAGTGTTTACATTGGCAACTTGACTTAATGGAGTTTGAGATCCGTAATAATCTACCATAATGTTTGCTAACATAGATGGAGACGCTTTTCCTGCTCTAATAGCTCTTAGTTCCTTTATCAAATGATCAATTGCATTTTGCATTTGTTCCTTAGCGGAATCGATAATAAATTCTATTTCTTCATTCATAATTAGAAGGTATTTCTAATGATTAACTATAGTTCCAATTTGTTCTCCAGAAACTAACTTCATTAAGTTCCCTTTGGTATTCATATCAAAAACTATAATCGGTAATTTGTTTTCTTCACTTAACGTAAACGCTGTCATGTCCATCACTTTGAGTCCTTTACTAAGTACATCTTTAAATGTAATCGTTTCAAATTTAACAGCATTTTGATCTTTCTCAGGATCTGCGTTATAAATTCCATCGACCCTTGTACCTTTTAAAATTGCATCCGCATCAATTTCAATGGCTCTCAAAACAGCAGCTGTATCTGTTGTAAAATACGGATTTCCAGTTCCTGCTCCAAAAATAACGACACGTCCTTTTTCTAAATGACGAATCGCTTTTCTTTTGATATAAGGCTCTGCAATTTCTTTAATTTCTAAAGCAGTTTGAAGACGCGTATACACTCCTTCATCTTCTAAAGCACTTTGCAATGCTAGACCATTTATACAGGTTGCTAACATTCCCATGTGATCACCTTGAACACGATCCATTCCATTACTAGCACCAGCAACACCTCTAAAGATATTTCCGCCACCAATAACAATGGCTAACTCTATTCCTTTATCGACTACTTCTTTAATTTCTCTTGCATATTCTTTTAGACGTTTTGGGTCAATTCCATATTGTCTATCACCCATAAGTGCTTCACCACTTAATTTTAAAAGTACTCTTTTGTATTGCATAGTTTTGAAAGTTGAACAAAACTAAGCATTTTTTTCTTTTTTTAAATACTTGTTTATATGAAAAAACCTTACTTATAGAGTGAGATTTTTATACTACTTAGATGTAAATTACTTCGAGTATAATACTTGAAAAGAATGAAAATAAGAAACCATTCAACTAAATGAAAGGTTTCTTATGAACTAAAACCCATACCTAGACGAGAGGAGAACCTTCTATATTTCCATATATAGGTCGTAAAGCAGATAATGTGTTACTTTGATTATTAGTAACATATATTCGTGAACCATCACAAGAGGCACAGATATCCATTGGTCGATCCAGCGTATCTACAGTTAAACCTTTTAATGTTTCAGAAGACAAAACGGTAACAGAGCCAGTGCCCGAGTTTGCCGTGTAAATTCGTAAACCATCGGGTGAAACCGCAAGACCAGTAGGGTGAGCATAAAGATCGCCATTTCCAAGTGGATCAAGTAGTACTGGCGATTTGTCGGTTGGTTTTAGCGTACTAGCATGTAAAATGGTGATGGAAGAACCCGAACAATTTGCTACGTAAACTAAGGAACCATCGAGTGAGAATTGAACACAACGAGCATCATAAAGCTCCTCCGTAACTGGAGACCCTGGAACAGGCATTAGTGTATCGGATGATAAAACGCTGAGATTGCCAGTAAAACCGTAGGGCAGGTAAATACGTTCACCATCAGGTGAAATAGAGATTCCCGCAGGAGAATATTCAAGCTCCGTTTCTGAAATTTTTTCAAACGTATCTGCATTAAATACTTGTAGAATTGGACTGGATGAATATGAAACTACGTATAAGTATGCTATCGAACCTTTGGTCGAAAGTGCCAAAATAGATTGTATAGGTAAACTTTCTTTGATTGGAGAATTTGGAACCTCTGCGAGAGTTAGAGTGTCAAAAACCATTACTCCATAAGATTGTGTAGCAAGAAAGACACGAAGGCCATCGGGTGAAGCAGCTATCGACCAAACAGGGCCAAGAGGTAAACTAGTTAGTATCGAGAGAGTCTTAGAGTTTAGGGTAACTAAACCTTGCTGAGTATATCCTACAAACACCTTTGAGGCAGCATAAGATTCCGCAACTGGCATTGGTATATTAGCCATAGTTATAGGGGAATCATCTACATTTTCCAGACTTGTAACTTCAATTGTGTAAGTTACAGAACCGCCCGCATTGCTAATAACTAATGTATATCGAGATAATATAGGGTATTCTGGACTTGGAGTAATTATGTGACTTTCTCCAGTTATTATAGCAGAAGGTAATTGTTCTATGTGAACTTCTTCAGCATTTTCGGCATCCCAAACTAATTCTAGTTCATTAGATTTTTCTGAGATCCAATTTGCGGCAAAGCTGTTAATAACTGGTAGGGAAACAACTTCTAATGTAAAACCTTTGTATTGTAATGTAGGTTTTAATGCGCTGTCTTTAACGGTCACGCAAACAATGTTATTCGCACTCTCAGTTGGGATTCCTGAAATTTCACCGTTGGCTACATCTATCGTCAATCCATCTTGGAGATTTCTGGCTATCCAATGATATGGAGGCCTACCTCCTTCTGCGATAAGTTTAGCTGTATAAGGCTCATCAATAATTCCAGATGGAAGTTCATTCGTTATTATTTTTAATGGAGGATATTTAGGTTGAGATTCTGTTACAACTAATGGTAGTACTTTGGTTGCTTTCTCATTTTGGGTTAGACTTTCTGCCTCAATACCAATTGTCCCTTTAAACGTTTTCTCGCATGTTCCGCTAATCAAGCCTGTTTCAGGGTTTAAATATAACCCATTGGGTAGTTCATTCATGTTTCTCCAAATAATTTCGCTTGGAGGACTAACGTCTGCTGTTAATTGACAGGAATATTCCTCTCCAATAGTGCCCTTTGGCAAATGCTGTGTTGTAATTTTGATTGACATAATAAATAAATTTTTCGATTTCTTAAGCAGTATTGCTTACCATAAATGTATACTGGAAATCAATCCATTAATAGATCTGTCTATCTAATGGTCGCATTTATTTACCTAGAGGTAGAAGATTGTATAGGTGGTTGATTTAGCGGTTATTGAATCTTTATAAGTCTGATAAAAAAGCAAATAGAGTTTAGCTGGATATAAAGGGATTTTGATCTTAATATCCTTAAACTTAAAAATCGACTCTCTGATATAGCAGGAGTCGATTTTTAAGTAAATAAAGCTTTATTAAAGTTAATTTGAAACTTTAACAAATCCAGGCTTCATGACATTTGTATACTCTTCAGAAGACCAAATGGGATGGCTTGGCGTATATATTGAGCAAAAAGATTGAGATCGAGGAGATGCAAAAATCCATTTATTGGAAATTTGATCGAAATCAAGCCCATTATTAATGTCTTTTACTTTAAAATAAAAGCGCCACATCTCTGACAGAAGAGGAGCATCTCCTTTGAGCTCTACAACTTGAGTTATAATAGCTCCATATACAGCCTCATTATCTTCAATCATAATACATTCAGCTTCCATCATAAGATGCATACTATACGTACGCGTAGCTATTTGCAATTCCGCTGTCCCATAAGTTCCCGATTCGTCTTTATAAGCAGACCAAGAGAGAACGGTTGCATTATTTTTGGTTGGTATAAACAATCCACTAGTGTGACCAATCGAATTGTCAGTTCTAATAAAATCAAAATTATTAGGACTACTTTGCAAATTGTCAATGTCTATAGTTCTAAATGTAGATTGATCTGTGTTTTGCTCTAGTACATAAATAGAATTGGTGGTTTGTTCTTCCATTGATTCAAATGATTCGTCTGTACTACATCCTGTAAGTAAAAGAAATCCTAGTGTTATTCTTAGAATTAAATTTTTCATGATACGCTATTTTAAATTAGTTAAAAATTTTATTATTACTGTAAATGTAGGCTGGAAACCAGAGCTTTAGAAGATGTGTTTATCTAATGGAAAGTTGATTTATCTAGAGGTAATAGCATTGTACTAACGGTTGGCTAAGCGGTAACATTTGCCATTATAAAAAAAGAAACGCAGCAATTAGCTGCGTTTAGAAAGTCAAGTTTACAATAAGATTAAACTATTGTTTAGCGATTTGAAGTGCATCTAACCAAGCTAAAAAAGGTTTCTTTTTTCTTCTTGAAATAGGAATTTGTATCGTATTAGAAAGCTCTACAAAAAGACTATTGACTTTTAGAATATGCTCTCTATTTAAAATATGAGATCTATGACACCTGTAAAATCCTTTGGAATCTAATAATTCTTCTAAGTTGATCAATGTCTTCGTTACGAGTTTCTTTGTCCCGTCTTTTAAATAGATGTAACTGTAATTCCGATCTCCTTCAATATGAACAATGTCTTTTAAAGCTAATTTTAAAGCACCTTCTTGTGTTTTTAAAATCAACATATGATCTGATACATTTTTAGTCCTATTGTTTTGTAATGCCAATGACATGTTTTCTTTTTGAGCAAAACTTTTGGGTTGATTTTTATAGCGTTTAATCGCTTTCCTTAATTCGCCAAGATCAATAGGTTTTAGCAAATAGTCTAGAGCATTAAATCGAATGGCTTTAATGGCATAATGGCTATAGGAAGTAATAAATATTGTTTGAAAAGTGATCTCAGAAAGCTGACCTAACATTTCAAAACCTGTCATATCACCCATTTCTACATCCAAAAAAATAAGTTCTGGTTTGTAGGCCGCTATTTTCTGTAAACCTTCTTTGCCGCTATTTGCCGTAGACAATACTTCTACATTCGGAAAATACTGTAGTAGCTTATCTTGCAGGAGTTCTCGTATAAAGGCATCGTCATCAATAATTAAGCATCTTATTTTAGCAAATTCGTTGATCATGGTTTTACTGCTTTGTATATGGGAGCAATTAATTCTTCTAAGGTATAAGGTTTGGGAATATAATCATTCATTCCTGCGCGATAACAATTCTCAATTTCCGTTTTTAATAAACTTGCCGTCATGGCAATGATTGGGATTGGAGTTGGTTCTTCACTCTGTTTTTCGAGTTCTCTGATTTTTTTAGTCGCTTCAAAACCATTCATTTCAGGCATTTGAACATCCATTAAAATGAGGTCGTATTGATTTTCTTTGAATTGTTCAACAGCCAAAGCCCCATTTTCTACAATCTCTATGGCGCTATTTTTTATATAAAATGATAGGTCGTCTTTCGCAATCATTTGATTGAACGGATTGTCTTCGGCAATAAGAATACGAATTCCTTTGAGAGACGCTGCCATGTCATTTAATTTCTCCTCAGAAAGAACATCTTTACTGATTACACTCTCATCAGGAAGGCTTAGAGGGAGTTTGAAATAAAAATTACTACCTTCTCCTTCTACGCTTACTAACCAAATCTTTCCTTGTTGTAATTCTACCAATTGTTTTGAAATACTTAACCCAAGGCCGGTACCGCTATAATATCTAGAAGTAGATTCTTTTGCTTGTTCAAAGGCTTCAAAAATATGTTCTTGTCTATTTTTTGGAATTCCGATACCCGTATCTTTTACTTCAAAAAGAAGCTGTTTATTTTCTACTTGTAATGAAACTGCTACGGTTCCTTTCTCTGTAAATTTGATCGCATTTCCGATTAGGTTTACTAAAATTTGATTCAATCGTGTAGGGTCTCCCATCACTAAAGGTGGAACATCTTCCGCAATTGTATACGATAAAATTAACCCTTTCTCTTCTGCTTTATATCTTAGAATCTGAATGACATTTTCTAAAACGTTAGATAAATTTACTGAGGTATTTTCAATTTCTAACTTTCCAGCTTCTATTTTCGATAGATCGAGAACATCATTCAAAATCACTACTAAATTATCTGAACTCGTTCGCATCGCTTTTAGAAAAACATCTTGTGTTGGCGGATGCTCATTGCGCTCTAATATCTTTGTCATTCCAGAAATAGCATGCATAGGAGTTCTAATTTCATGACTCATATTGGCTAGAAACTGTTCTTTGTATTTTTCAGATTGCTCTACTTTCTGCTTTTGTTCTTCTATAATCGCTTTTTGTTGTCGCGTTAATTTTAGGCGGTTAAAAATAACGAATGCCAGTATGGAAATTAGCAGCAATCCTATTCCAATCGCCCAAGAGATTCTTTGTTGAGCTTTTGTCTTTGCTTCTTGAATAGCGATCTCTTTTTGATTCTCTAGGTCATCTATCGCTTTTTGATTTTCATAATCCGTTTGAATTTTCTGCTGAATAACAGCTTTCTCATTCTTTAATGTTTTAACAGAATCTCGCATAATAATAGAGCTTTGAAACATCTCCAATGCTTTTTTATAGCGCCCCATTTGCTCATGAATCCTAAATAATTGAAAATAGTTCTGACCTATTTCTTCTCGTACATTATTTTTCTTAGCAATTGTCAATGCCTGTTTAGAATAAGATAGAGATTTTGTATACTCTTTTTGAGAAAAATAAAGGTCACTTATTCGTTTTAAAAGAGACATTGTGTATAAGTCGTTGTTAACGATTTTACTTTCTTGAATACACTTTTTAAAATTTTTTGCTGCTTTTTTTAGATTCCCATTCTTTAAATGTTTTTCTCCTAAAACAAGTAACGTTACAGGATCATCGGATGACAAACCTACATCTTCAATTGTATTTAAATTACTTGTGTTTTTTTGAGGCACTGAATCTTTTATCCCGAACTGTTGTTTCGTCCATAAAATATCTTTCTTCATCATTACAATGATCATTCTATCCCTGGGTGTGCTTTCTATTTTAATTAATTCTTCTCGAATCTCTAAAGCTTGAATCAAATAAGAGAGGCCTCTTTTTTCTCTTTGTCGAATGTACATCATGCCAATCATAGATATAGCATGCGCTTGCATTCGTTTATTCCCTAATTCTTCAAATAGTTTAGCAGCTCTTTTGAAAAGCGGAACTCCTTGTTCAAAATCACTTTGTTTAAAAAAATCAAGCCCCATATTATAAGAGCTTTTAGCAATAAGATCTTTGTCATTAATTTCTTCAGCAATTGCAATGCTCTCTTTGAAATACTGATTGGCCTTTTTCTGATCGTTCTTTGCCCTAAAAAAATTTCCTTGTGCATTTTTAGCATTTGCCATCCATTTTTTTAGGTTATGAGTTTTAGCTAATTCATACTGCAAGGTTGCGTGATGGAAGGCTGAATCCTGATTTTCTGGTTTATAAAAACCTCTTTCATCATAATGATAAATAGATATTGCTTTTAGCCGTTCCTCTATAGAAAGTGTTTTGTCACTCCATACCGACCAAAGCGAATCTCTGTTTACTTGTGCTTTTGTAACGGTACAAAAGACAAAAAAAACGATGACTAAATATTGATTCTTGGTTAACATTAGACTAGAAGTTTTCTTTTAATATTACATCTACATCTTTGATGGCTAGATTTAGTTTGACGAGTACCAACTTTACCAGTGCTGTTAAGTCTTCAAAAGGCATGGTTTCGTATTCTAGTTCCAATCTACGAATTGGCTCGATGACATCTTTAACACCAAAAAACTGCAATTGTGGGCTCATTTGATGTAATAATTGACGAATCATTTTTCTATTCTCAGTTTTCAAGTTTTCCTCTAAACTTTCAATACGTTTAGGGATCAACTCTTGAAATTGAGCTAAATATTTATGGATAATCTTCGTGTCCCCTCTAGCTATGTTAATTAATTCTTGTGGGTCTATAATCCTAGTATTCCAATGTATATCCATTAATTAATTGCTTTTTGAGACCTTTGCTATTTGTTATACATCCCAAGATAACCTTAATTAATAAATTGAGAAAAGAGATTGTCCTAAAGGTTGATCAAGCGGTCATTTACCTTTTGATCAATGAAATTGACCGTTTGATTAGTGATTGAATAGTATATTTTTATAGAATCTAATAAAGAAATGAAATATACTTAGAGAATGATATAAAAGAAAGGGAATAGAAAAATAGGGCAAATAAAAAACCATCAAAAGTGAACTCTTGATGGTTTTTTATTATTGAAAAACGTTAATTTCTCTATCCTAGAGCAACACGTCTAAAATCTGTAACAGTAACATCTCCAATAGTTTTTACATATTGAGAAACGCTTTGCTTGCTATCTTTAATGAAAGCTTGATTTACTAAAGTATTGTCTTTAAAGAAACGCTTGATTTTTCCTTTAGCAATATTTTCTAACATTGCTTCTGGTTTTCCTTCTGCTCTTAATTGATCTTTTGCAATTTCAATTTCTTTCTCGATGATAGAAGCATCAACTTTATCTTCGTTTAAAGCAATTGGGTTCATTGCAGCAGCTTGCATTGCAACATCTTTAGCGACAACATCAGCTCCTTCTGCATCAGCAGATAAACCAACAAGTGTTGCTATTTTGTTACCAGCATGAATGTAAGAACCAACAAATGGAGCTTCCACTTTTTCAAAAGCGTTGATGTCTAATTTTTCACCAATAACTCCTGTTTGCTCAATTAATTTTTCAGCAACAGTCATTCCATTAAAATCAGCAGCTAAAAACTCTTCTTTAGAAGCGCAGTTTAATGCTAGATTAGCTAAATCATGTGCTAAGTTTACAAAACTTTCGTTTTTTCCTACGAAATCAGTTTCACATCCTAAAACGATAGATACACCAACAGTGTTATTATCATTTACTTTAGCGATAGCAGCACCTTCAGTAGATTCTCTATCAGCTCTTTTTGCAGCTACTTTCTGACCTTTTTTACGTAAGATTTCAATTGCTTTTTCAAAATCTCCTTCTGCCTCAACTAATGCCTTTTTACAGTCCATCATTCCAGCACCGGTAGTTTCTCTAAGCTTTTTTACGTCTGCAGCGGTTATCTTAACCATTTTCTTTTTTATTTATTGTGATGTGTTGCCGAATGAACGATTACACACGCGTTATTCTTACTTTTCTTCTTTTACTTCTTCAGTTGTTGCTTTTGCTTCAGCAGCAGGAGCTTCAACAGTTTCAGCTACTTCAGGAGCTTTCGTTGCTTTTTCAGCTTTTTTTGCTGGAGCAGCTTCTTTCTCTGATTTAGTAGATTTTTCTTTATCAGCTTTTCTGTCAGCTAACCCTTCAGCAATAGCATCAGTGATATAAGTTAAAACTTTGTCAATAGACTTAGAAGCATCATCATTAGATGGGATTACAAAATCTGCCATTCTAGGATCAGAGTTTGTATCTACCATTGCAAAAATTGGAATGTTCAATTTTTGTGCTTCTGCAATTGCAATATGTTCTTTTTTAATATCAACGATAAAAATTGCACCAGGTAAACGAGTCATCTCAGCAATAGAACCTAAATTCTTTTCTAATTTTTCTCTCTGACGATTGATTTGTAATTTTTCTCTTTTAGATAAAGCGTCAAAAGAACCATCTTGCTTCATTCTATCAATAGAAGTCATTTTCTTAACTGCTTTTCTAATAGTAACAAAGTTTGTTAACATACCTCCAGGCCATCTTTCAGTGATGTAAGGCATGTTTACATTTCCAGCTTTTTCAGCTACGATGTCTTTTGCTTGCTTTTTAGTAGCTACAAATAAAATCTTTCTTCCTGAGTTTGCAATTTTCTTCAAAGCTTCAGAAGCATCTCCTATTTTCGCTGCTGTCTTATACAAGTCAATAATATGAACACCATTACGTTCTGTGTAGATGTAAGGCGCCATGTTTGGGTCCCACTTTCTAGTCAAGTGACCAAAGTGTACTCCACTGTCTAATAATTCTTTAATGTTTACGTTTGCCATTTTAAAAATGTGTTTACTTTCTGTTTATAGCAATATGCAAGTAGTCTTTCGAGTCTTACATATTTAGATGCTAAACTGTTATTAATATTTGATAACAGTACTCTAGTGATTAAAACAGATGCTGAAACGAATCCAGCATACTGAATATTAACGTTTAGAGAACTGGAATTTCTTACGTGCTTTCTTCTGACCAAATTTCTTACGCTCAACCATTCTTGGGTCACGAGTCAATAATCCTTCTGGTTTTAAGACTAATCTGTGTTCTTCGTTGATAGATACAAGAGCTCTTGTAATAGCCAAACGAATTGCTTCAGCTTGTCCAGTAACCCCACCACCATATACATTTACTTTAATGTCATAAGAAGTTAAGTTCTCAGTTAACATTAAAGGTTGTTGTACTTTATATTGTAAAGTAGGAGTTGTAAAATAGTTCTTGTAATCTTTTTTATTTACAGTGATATTTCCTTTTCCTTCAGAAAGGTAAATACGAGCTACGGCAGTTTTTCTTCTACCAATTTTATGTACTGTATCCATTATTTAAGATCGTTTAAGTTAATAGCTTTAGGGTTTTGAGCATCATGCTTGTGCTCAGTTCCTGCATATACATATAGATTTCTGTATAAAGCACTACCTAATTTGTTTTTCGGTAACATTCCTTTTACTGCTTTCTCTACTAATCTAGTAGGGTCTTTTTCAAACATTTCTGTTGCAGTTAACGATCTCTGACCTCCTGGATATCCTGTGTGACGGATGTAAGACTTATCGGTCCACTTTTTTCCAGTTAGGTTAATTTTTTCTGCGTTGATAATAACCACGTTGTCTCCACAATCTACGTGAGGAGTAAAATTTGGTTTGTGTTTACCTCTAATTAGCTTTGCTACTTTAGAAGCTAGACGACCCAACGTTTGCCCGTCCGCATCAACTAAAACCCACTCCTTAGTAACGGTAGCTTTGTTTGCAGATGCTGTTTTGTAACTTAATGTGTTCATAATTACACTTTTAGTTTTTGTCCTGATTAATAATTAATAATTTTCCTTCAAAAAGGAGTGCAAATGTACTACTATTTATTTGTTTGGCAAACACTAAAGCATTGTTTTTAAACACGTAAGAAGCTTTCATCCATTCTTATGAAAATGATCTTAAAAAGGAATAACGGAAAACCAGAAAAAATGTAGCGAGAAAAAGGTTTTTAATTTTTCAATTTTGTAAAAGGTTAAAAATTAACTAATTAACAAACCTTTAAGAAATAACTAAAGTAGATTTGAGTTAGAATGTGAAACGTTTTAATAATTAGGAAGTCTTTACAGAGGGTGAATGAAACTCAAAAATGTCGATTGACTACATGAAAATGCTTGTTCATGACATTTGATTTTTAAGGAGAAAAGAGTCTTAATAATTTCGCATCAACCAAAAAACAACCATGAAAACCAATCAACTCGTATTTTTCTTTTATGTGAGCTTATTTCTATGTTCAACCATAGAAGCACAAGAGAAAAAAAATGAAATCCCTAAAAGAACCTATACTACAAAAGCAGTGACAACATCTCCAACGGTAGACGGTATCTTAAATGATGAAAGTTGGAACTCTGTAGCCTGGGCTACTGATTTTATTGAACAAAGGCCAGATGAAAATACACCACCTAGCTATCAGACAAAATTTAAGATTGTATACGATGCTAAATTTTTATACATCGCTGTAAGAGCACTTGATGGAGAGCCCGATAAAATAGAAAAACGCCTTTCTAGACGTGATGGATTTGCAGGGGATTGGGTTGAAATAAATATAGATAGTTACAACGATGATAGAACTGGATTTTCTTTTACACTAACTGCCGCAGGAGTAAAAGGAGACGAGTTTATCTCTGATAATGGAAACAATTGGGATGGAAGCTGGAACCCAATTTGGTATACAGCGACGAACATCGATGACAAGGGTTGGACTGCGGAAATTAAAATTCCATTTAGCCAATTAAAGTTTGGAGAAAGTCCAGAACAAACATGGGGATTACAAGTGCAAAGACGATTTTTTAGAAAAGAAGAAAGATCTGTTTGGCAACGAATTCCACAAGACGCTCCAGGTTGGGTAAGTGAATTTGGAATTCTACGAGGATTGGTAAATATTCAACCTCAAAAACAATTAGAAATTCAACCTTTCTTGGTAAATCAATTTGATAGTTATCCGAAAGAAGGAGCAAATCCTTTTAGAGATGGGAGCGACTTTAAATTAAACGCAGGGTTAGACGCTAAGATTGGAATTACCAACGACTTAACATTAGACCTTACAGTAAATCCAGATTTTGGACAAGTTGAAGCAGATCCAGGTGCGATAGCCTTAGATGGATTCCAAATATTTTTTAGAGAACAGCGACCATTTTTTGTAGAGAACAAGAATATTTTTGATTTCCGATTTGCAAACGGACAAGACAACCTTTTTTATAGTAGAAGAATAGGAAGGAGTCCACATGGAAGCCCTTCATTAGCAGCTGGTGAATATTCTGATGTTCCAGTGAATACAACCATTTTAGGAGCTGCTAAGTTTTCAGGAAAGACAAAAAGCGGATGGTCTATTGGAGTGTTAGAAAGTGTTACAGCAAATGAATTTGCTAAAGTTAGAGAGGTTGGTGGTACAACAAGAGAGGAAATAGTAGAACCATTAACGAACTATTTTGTAGCAAGAGCCCAAAAAGATTTCAACGATAGAAATACGTTTGTAGGTGGGATTTTTACCGCAACCAATAGAAACTTAAAAGGGGACTTCAATTACTTACATAAAGCAGCTTATAGTGGTGGTTTAGATTTTAGACATAACTGGAAGAATAGAAATTATTTTGTGAGAGGAAACCTTGTTACTAGTCACGTTACTGGTAGTGCAGAGTCAATTACTGCAACACAAAGTTCTATCACCCACTTATTCCAAAGAGTAGATGCTAGTCATGTTGAAGTTGATCCAACACGAACTTCTTTAACAGGAACAGGAGGACGTTTAGAAGCTGGAAAAGCAGGAGGTGGAAACTGGCGATATGCTGGTGGATTGATGTGGCGTTCTCCAGAATTAGAATTGAATGATATTGGTTTTTTAAGGCAAGCCGATGAGATTCGTCAATTTGCTAACGTTCGTTATTTATGGCAAAAACCAACAAAAAGCTATAGAAGAGCTCAACTTAGATTTTCTGAATTTGCTACTTATGACTTTGAAGGGAACTTTAATAGAATTCAATATGAAATAAATGGAGATATTAATTGGCAAAGCAATTGGTGGACAGAAATAGGATTAGGTCATAAGCCTAGAATTTTTATCAATAGTTTTTTACGAGGAGGACCCCGTTGGAGGTATAATGAAGAGAACTTTATGTTTTTATTCTTTGGATCAGATCAACGTAAAAAATTCAACTTTACCTTAGGGCATGTGAATACGAAGGCAAAGCAAGATAATTTCGCTTTTCAACGGTATGTAGTTAGAATGAATTACCAACCATTGAATGCTTTGAGCCTTTCGTTAAGTACTGAATTTGAAAAAAACCCAAATAAAACACAGTATGTTACTCAGAGAAATTTTGGAGCAGATACACGATATATTTTAGGAAATATCGATCAACAAACATGGACAACTACTTTAAGATTAAATTATAGTATCAATCCAAATATGTCAATTCAGTATTATGGACAACCATTCATTTCAAGAGGGAGATATACTGATTTTAATTATGTGAATGATGCCACTGCCGGAGATTTAAACGATCGGGTTACGTTATTTAATACCAATCAAATTTCATATGATGGAAGTAGTTACCTTATTGATGAAAACTTAGATGCTACGATCGACTATAGCTTTTGGAATCCAGATTTTTCTTTTGTTCAATTCAGATCTAACTTAGTCATGCGTTGGGAATACATTCCTGGGTCAGAAATTTTCTTTGTATGGTCTCAAGGAGTTACAGGTTTAGACGATCCTAGAAACACATTAGGAGATGCGTTAAGAAATCAAATTATCGATCAGAAAAAAGAAAACACTTTCTTAATAAAGGTAACTTACAGATTTGTGAAGTAATAAGAGGAGGCCAAGTTAAAAGGGAAATCTTAGGAATGAGCATATTAATTATTTGATTGGAATGTTCCTGTAGTTTTTAGAAAACTTTAACGGAACATTCAAAAGATTAAAAATAGATTTGCCTGTTAAAATGACTCATTTCATTTTACAACCAACCAACTATGACTCGTTTTCATTTGCCAAAAATTGCAACTGTTTTCCTTCTTTTTATTTCCGTATCTATAATTGCACAAGAAGCTGAAAAAGGAATAAAAAAAAGAATCTACACAACAAAATTATTAGAGAAAACACCTATAATTGATGGAGATATTACTGATGAAGGATGGGATATTGTAGAATGGTCTTCAGACTTTGTTCAAAAGTCACCCAGCGAAGGAATTGCACCAACTCATCAAACAAAATTTAAGGTTATTTATGATGCGAAGTACTTATACATCGCAATTAGAGCTTTTGATGACAATCCAGAATTAATCCAACAAAGATTAAGTAGGAGAGATGGTTTTGCTGGAGATAGAGTGAATGTCCTTATAGATAGTTACCACGATAAAAGAACCGCATTTATTTTTACAACCACTGCTGCGGGAGTGAAAGGTGAAGAAATTGCCTCAGGAAATGGAGATAATATTGATGCAAGTTGGAACCCTATTTGGTATACGGATGCAAAAGTAGATGACAAAGGTTGGACTGCAGAAATGAAAATTCCTTTGAGTCAATTGCGATTTGGAAAAGCAAAAGAACAAATTTGGGGGTTTAACATTGTGCGAAATATTTTTAGAAAGAATGAACGCTCTCTTTGGCAGCGAATTCCAAACGATCAAGCAGGTTTTATTAGTGAAGCAGGTGAATTACACGGACTCATTGATTTAGTTTCTCAAAAACAATTAGAGATTCAACCTTTTACAGTTCTTCAATATGATTCGTATCCAAAAGAAGGAAACAACCCTTTTAGAGATGGAAGTGATTTTAAAATTAATGGGGGATTAGATGCTAAGATTGGAATTACAAATGATCTGACTTTAGATTTAACCATCAATCCAGATTTTGGTCAAGTAGAAGCAGATCCAGGAGCTATTGCTTTGGACGGATTTCAAATCTTTTTTCAAGAGCAGCGACCATTTTTTGTAGAGAATAAAAACATTTTCGATTTCGAATTTGCCAACGGAAGAGATAATCTTTTCTACAGTAGAAGAATTGGAAGGAATCCACATAGAGGTGCAAATTTAGCAACAGGAGAATTCGCTGATGTTCCTATCAATTCAACAATTTTAGGTGCGGCAAAGTTTTCTGGAAAAACTCAAAGTGGTTGGTCTATTGGGATTTTAGAAAGTGTTACGGCGAATGAATTTGCGGAGATTAGAGAAGTAGGAGGAACTACAAGAGAAGAGATTGTAGAACCATTAACCAACTATTTTGTAGCCAGAGCTCAAAAAGACTTTAACGAAAGAAACACATTTATTGGCGGAATTTTTACAGCGACCAATAGAAATTTAGATGGTAATTTTTCTGAATTGCACAAGGCAGCTTATACAGGAGGGGTAGACTTTAGACATAATTGGCATAACAGAGATTATTATGTAGAAGGAAATGCTATTATGAGTCATGTAATGGGAAGTGCAGAAGCGATAGAAAATACACAACGTTCTATAGCTCGACTTTTTCAAAGAGTAGATGCAAGTCATGTAGAGGTAGATCCTACAAGAACTTCTTTAACAGGAACTGGAGGTAGAATTGAAGCAGGAAAAGCAGGGGGAGGCAACTGGCGCTACAATGCTGGTTTTGTTTGGCGTTCACCAGAGCTTGAGCTAAATGATGTTGGATTTTTACGTCAAACGGACGAGATGATTCAGTTTAGTAATGTGCGCTATTTATGGCAAGTTCCTACAAAGACATACCGAGAAATTCAACTAAGAGGAGAGCAGTTTACAACTTATGATTTTGATGGAAATCAGAATAGAACTCAATATGAAATGAAAGTGAATGTCAATTGGATTAACAATTGGTGGACAGAAGGTGGTTTAGGGTTCATTCCTAGAAATTACGGTAACTCTTATTTAAGAGGTGGGCCACGTTGGCGTTTTGCTGATGATAAATTTTCATTCTTGTTTTTTGGATCAGACAGAAGTAAGAAGTTTAGTTTTACTTTAGGATATGTTAATAGTACTTCAGAACAAGATATGGAGACCATGAGACGTTATGAATTACGTTTTAATTATCAGCCTTTTGATGCTTTTAGCTTGTCAGTAAGAAATAGACTTGAAATTAGGAAGAATAAAACCCAATATGTAACTACGGCTAGTTTTGGATCAGACAACAGATACATTTTAGGGGAAATAGACAATCAAAGTTTGACTACAACGCTACGAATGAATTATAGTATCAACCCTAATATGTCGATTCAGTTTTACGGACAACCTTTTATTGCACGAGGACGTTATTCAAATTTCAATTATGTAAACAATCCAACTGCTGAAAGCTTTAATGATAGAGTAACCCTCTACAATGCAAATCAGATTTCTGAAGATACAGATTCATTTTTAATTGATGAAAATGGAGATACAACGGTAGATTATAGTTTTGGGAAACCTGATTTTTCATTTGTTCAATTCCGATCTAATTTGGTAGCACGTTGGGAATATATTCCAGGTTCAGAAATCTTTTTGGTATGGTCTCAAGGAGTTACAGGGTTGGATGATTCAAGAAATTCATTAGGAACTTCATTAAGAAATCAAATTTTTAATAGGAAAAAAGAAAACACCTTCTTAATTAAGGTGACCTATCGATTTGTGAAGTAATATTCTAATACAATGAACGTCACTCACATCACAAGTATGTGGATGACGTTCTAGAAGAAATAGTTATTTTTTTAATAAACGCTCAATGGTTTTTTCTAAACTGCCAACAGTATTTGGTCCGTATCCAGTTGTTGAATATGCAATTTTTGAACCTTGATCGATAACAATATGAGTAGGATATCCAGTCACGTCATAGATTCCTGAGATATCCATACTATTTGGAAGAATTGTATATGAAAATTCTTTTCTTTTAAGAAATGACTTGATTTTTGATGTATCATTGGTTGCAAAACCTAAGAAAACAATATTTTCTTTTGAGTGTTTCTTTACCAATTCATTTAGTTCAGGGATTTCCATTAGACAAGGTTTACATTCAACAAACCAGAAGTTCATGACGATAATTTTTCCTTTTAGTTCTTCTAGAGAATAGGTTTTTCCATTCATATCTGTAGCCTTAAAAGGTAATGCGGCTTCGCCAACAAGGTCGCTACCTTTGTTATGCTTGCCCATCGCGTTCTGAATACTTAACTGTTCTTCTTCTGTAGTTTTTCTTAATACGGCTGCTTTGATGTTTTGATCTTTATCTAGATAAAAATCTGGGATATATTTACCAGACATAAGAGAAGACATTACTGACTGTTGGTCAATTTTTTTTCCATCAGCATCATAGAAAGGAAAATTGCCTATCATAATATCACCTATGTTATCCCCAGGCTCAGCTTTTACAAGCCCTTTTAATTGTTCCTTTAATTTGTTTTTCTCTTGAGCTCCTATATGTATTGATAAGAAAAAACTCATCAGCATTATAAGGGTAAATGTTTTTGTACGATTCATGTTGGTTATTTTTTGTAAATTAAAGAAATGTTTCCTCTCTCTTTTGTTAACCGATGTTAATGAGTGTTAATAGAAGCTTAGATAGATTGTTTTTATTAAGATTTAGGTGCATATACCTTATGCATACTCTTTTGCTTTATAAAGAATCTTCTTCAAGTAAATAAAAAGTTATTTGTAGTATATTTTTTTAACACAAATATTTTGAGCTTCATTGCCAAAAACAAAAGAGGTTACAATATAGACATCGTTTAAATTGGCACTTCCAAAATTAGAAGCGATATCAAATTCGTATGTTTTCCATTCGTTTGTTAATACTACAGCAGATTTATCTTCGCTACCATCTGGTGGATCGAGTCTGTCTTTGATAGCAATTTCAATTTTTTCACCGCCTACTTCTCCTTTCATCTCAATGAATAGCTTTGTGTATTTAGAAAAATCTTCTGACTGTCTAGGAGGATTCGCTGGTCGGCCTGTTGTGATAAAAACAACACCCCAATCTTGTTCGCCAGGGTACGACATACAAAAAAGGTCATTGGATATAGAAACCCAATTGTGTTGCTTATTAGGGCTATCAAATTCAAAGTATAATCCTAATCGAAATCTCCCTTCAAACAGCATAATGCCTTTGTCTTCAAAAGCAATTGATTTCTTCCATTCTGGAAGTTTCTCATTTGTTTTCAATCGAATAATTTCTTGACTAATATGTGCTTTTAACGATTGAATTTCAACAGCAAGTTCTTTAGCGGTTTTTATAATTCCTCGATGCCTATTCACAAGGGTGAGTAAATTCCCATGAAATTCATAATCGTTCAAAACTGTTTCATAATCTCGTATTTCCCAATATAAGTTAGATTCCTCGCGATCTAGGTTTTTGGTTTCCCAGATATTGTAATAATTATTTCGAATATATTCTACAATCGATTCTCTTCTTTTATGATCTTCTATAAGTTTTTCATACACGCGAATTAATTGATCTTTTAACCAGATGTTTTCAATCAATTCAATACCGTTTCTTTTGATAGCTTCGAAAGTTGAGGATTGCTGTGTGAAAATTTTTAAGTTGTCAGCATCAGTAATCCAATCAGAAAGCTCTTGTGTATATTCTTTTCTTTCTTTGAGATGTTTTCTTGCTTTTTTTGATGCTTCAGAAGCGTTGGTATGGTACTCAATAACCTCATTGATGTTTGCTAGATCCACAACCAAGCTCTGTTCTATTTGCTCAAATGATTTAATAAGACTTTCAATTTCACTCTTATTTGTATTCCAATTGTCAATTTGAAGAGCAATTAAAATACCCAAAACAATGAGTATGATTTCTCCGATACCGTATAACAGAGATTGTCTATATCGTCCTTCAAGCATAAATTGACGACGAACTTTTTTAAAGAATTTTATCATGTATAGGTTTGGGAAACTAAGATAGTAAAAGTGTGAGGATTTTTAATAGGGAAGCTTTTTTATAGTTCTTCTAAAATAGAGTTTCCTTTAGATTTATCTCCAGAAGTCCATTGCCATTCTTCAAGCAATCGTACTTTCCCGTTTGCTAAAATCTCTGGTTTAGATGTGCAAATACCCGTCATTAACTCACCGTTTTTATTCACTTGATGATAGCTCATTTCAATAATTCCGTTTTCATCAACTAATCCGATGAGGTGACCTTTTAAGATTTGTTTCCCTTGGTATTCACAAGTTAAGATGCTTCCTGTTTGTAGATAATGAAAAATTAATTCACTAGAAACTTCTCCGTTATTGGAGTTAAAAATTGCTCTGAATTTCTTGTTGTTATAATTAATTCTATTTTTCAATAGTAGTTTCGTCTTTGATCAAAAACGAAACTACGTATTATTTTCTGTTATTTTGATTCCTCAGTTAATTCTAAAATCTGTTTTTTTATTATTGAATTTTCAGGGTCAAACTTTAATGCTCGATTTAATGCTTTTAAAGCCTCTTCATTTCTACCTAACTTTACCAAGCTAGTTCCATAATAATTCAATATTCGATGTGTAAAGTAACCATGATTAGGATATAAGATCAGGTTTAATTCAAAGAACTTGATAGCATCTTCATGCTTTCCTTTGTCAGCAAGCAATAGCCCATATTCATTAATTAAACGTTCTGAAATTGCATATTCAGAATCTTTATTGTATTCCCCTTTGATGAACTCAATAATTTCATCTGCTGACTTTTCAAGAGATAATTCAGCAATACTTTTTCTGTTTAACATCAAGTTTCTTAAGATCCACCAGTAACGCCATTTGGGCGTGCTTGCACGATCAGAAAATCCAGCTAATGTTAAAAGGTCTCGTGTGGTTTTGTGTATTACTACCACATTACGCTTAGGGATTACTGTGATGAAATGCCCGTAAGCACCATCTGCTGTATAAGCACCATCAAAATCTGGATTGTCATAGAAACGTTCAAATAGCCACCACATATATCCATACGATTGTTGCATTGGGCTTGAAATATCTCCTTGAACTCGAACCCTAACAGTATCAGTTGGTGTTACTGTAGATGTGATTTTTTTAATCCATTCTTTAGAGATGAGTTGTTTTCCATTCCATTCACCTTCTTGTAACATAAGCTGACCTATTTTTGCCATATCTCTCGTAGAAAGATGCATGTGGTAAGCAGAATATCTTGACTTCTTCTCGTTAACAGTTCTCGATTGATTTTCAATATTCCAATCTTGAAATCCTAATGGGATTGCTAATTGCTGTTCCAGTTCTTCATAGACAGTGTTTCCAGATTTTTTTTCTAATACATAACCAGCTGCATTGAAGTCCCAATTATTGTAGACAAAATATTCTCCGGGTTGTACACTTCCTCTTTCTTTAATATTAGCTTCATCGTAACCTCCATTTGCAGGTATATGAAATACTCCAGACCTAGCTGTGATTAAATGATCTACTTTTGCTTGTTTTTCTATAGGTAACAATCCATCATTTTCATCCATTCCTATGCTACCAATTGTTTCTTGTAAATCAATGGTGCCATTGTCTACATATTTACCATAGAGCATTGCCAAAATACTTTTCCTAGCAGAAGCTAAATAGCTAATTTCAGAAACGTCTCCATATTCAAAAACGACCTGACCATTTTCTAGAACCATCATGCTTGTGGTTTCTGATTCTTCTTTTAGGTAGTTTTCTATTTCTTGTAGTTTCTCTTGAGTAAAACTGGTTGCAGCTTTAGGTGTAATCTTATTAAAAGCTGTTCCTTCAAAAGAAGCGCTTTTGTAAAACCATGTTTGTGGACTCGCAAAAGAAAGTAGAAAGGTAACTCCAGCTAAGATCGCTGTTGTTACAATCACTTTTTTGATATGAAACCTATTGTAGAGAGAAATAAGAGCTTCTTTTTTATTCAATATAAGGTATACAACAATCATATTTGGAATCCAGCTTAGCCAAGCAACAATCTGGTATGCAAGTGTAAACCCTCCAAAAATAAGAATCAAAAGCGGAAGCCATAAACGTAGCGTTACTGCACCAAAAGTACCTGCATAGCTATACATCATAAATTTTTTGTGTGCTTCTATTTTCCCTTTCCTAACGGTACTATACCCTAGATAAGTAAGAGTTACCCATACAATAGCACCAATAGAAAATCCTAGTTTTGGAGACAACCCTCCAGTAGCATGAAGCGCAATGTAAAAACCAGGAATACCACTAATCAAAACAGATGCTACGTAGATTTTACCAATCCATCGGTGAACATTGAGGTATTTCCTTCTTAATTTCTTACTGAATTGTAACCAGCCAATTAATAATGCAATCCCTCCAAAAGTAATATGCAAATAGAACGTGATATTGTATAAGTTGCTGCTTAATAATTCTGCTGATTTTGATAGCAATAATGCAACAGGTTCATCAGCTAAATAATAGGTGAAAGGATAGAAGCTAATAAATACGGCTAAGGCTCCAAAAACGATCCAAGCAAGTTTTTTCATTTGATTAAATTTAAGTTTGATAAGGTCAAACTTAACATCAAAAAAAAGAGTTACGCAGCAAATAGCTTATGAAGGTATAAAGACTCTTCTTTTGGGTTTAAATACCATGTTCTGGTTTAAAACTACTGTTTTTTGGTACGAAATTTTAATCAATAATATAGGCGTCAATGCTTACTTTTCTATTTTTATTGTTAGCATCTTTAATGTTTTTAAGAATTATATCCAGTTGATTTCTATTTAGGTATTTCCCTTGAGTTATTACCGCATTAATACTTCTGGTGTTCGAAATTTTCTCTAATGGGCTCTTGTCTAAAATAACAAAATCAGCAGCTCTACCAACTTCAATTTTACCAGCATTTGTTCCCATCCATTCAGTAGGAGCTAGTGTAGCAGCATGCAATATTTGAGCATTACTCAAGCCGACGTTATGTAACGATTCAAATTCATCATGCAAAGAAAATCCAGGGATTGCACCCCAACCTATTGAGTCTGTTCCAGCAGTGAGTACTACACCATGACGAACCAAAGCACGAGTCATAATATGTATTGCTTCAATGTAGATGTTCCAAAATTGTTCACTTAATTTTTTACTCTTAGGATCGGTATTACTTGGGTCTTCATAACGATTGCTGCCTGGAAACCAACCGGGTTTATAAGTAGATCCTTCTAGAATTCCAGAGTTTTCATATTCTAGCTCGATAGTCTTTAAAAAATTAGGTAAGTCAAAATCTTGTTGAGGTATACTTTCAATAATCCAAACGGTAGATGAAACTACTACATTTTTCTCCTTGAGTTTTATTGCAACCTGATCTGCGTTTTTTCTCATATAGGATAAATATCCGTCAATACTATCGTAGTATTTTTTTGATTTCGATAAAAATTCTTTCTGTATGGCTTTAGTGATTTCTTCAACATGAGCTAGTTGAGATTGTCCAGAAGCGTAAAATTCTTCTAGGGTTATATCCGGTATTAAATGCCCTACTACTGGAATATTTTGTTTTTTCGCTTCATCATTTAAAGCGAAATAAACATCTTTGTCTAGGTTGTAAGATTTAATTGCGTCATAACCTTGTTTTTTATACTTTCTAACATACTCTCTTGCTTGTTCAGGTGTATTACACCCCGAATTACCTCCAAACAGAGCCTCTACTTTTGGCCACATTCCCTTTTTTGTACTTAAGCCTCCTGCTGCGATGTACATTTTAGGACTAAGCATTGTGCCATCTTCTATTTCTTTTTCCCATTGTAGATAGAGTCCATTTTTTGAATTCATAGATGCAATATGGGTAACACCATTCACTAAATGGAGTAATAAATCATTTTTACTTTCATACGGATGTGCATGCGTATCTATCAACCCAGGAATGAGGTACTTCCCTGTACCATCTATGATTTGATACTCCGGGGGAATTATAAGACTATCTCCTACGTATTCTATATTTCGATCTTTCAAGATTACAGTTTGATTAGTAATCATTGACTGTGAATCTTTAGATAACACACTAATGTTTTTGATAGCTAATCTTCCAGATAGGATGTTAAGTTCGGAAGTATCTACTACAGGAGTATTCTGACCTGAATGATGCCTTACTTCTGATTTTACATAAAATAAAATACATAAATAAATGATTATTAACATCAATAATGAAATAAATGACCATTTCAGAAAGGATTTCAATTTCGCCTTGTTATGGGTGTTGCTCATGAGTTAATCGTATTTTATTTATAGAGTGATTATTTTTAATGCTATTCTTTTAATAAGAAAACGCTAAAGTAGACCTCATAGAAATGTCTGCACAACAATTTTATATAGATGGTATAAAACAGACCCTTTTAGGTATGAAAATTATAAAGATAACAATCGGTTTTTGTAGTTCTTGGAAACTGGAAGCTCAACTTGTGTGAGTAAAATTGTCGTAGAATCCTTCCAAGATTTAAAGTGTGTTGGGTTGATTAAATGTGAACGATGAATCTGAATTAAAAAATCAAATTCGTATTGAACCTTCTTTAACGAACTACGAATCAATTTTGTTTTTAACTGGTCGTTCTCTAAAAAGAAGATTTCAACATAATTCTGAGAATTAGAAATACAAATCAACTCATCTTTCTTAATCTTTAAGAAGTCCATTTTATTTTCTCCCTTGATAGTAATGTATTCGTCTACTGGTGGAATTAATTTAATTGAATAACGTCTAGCTAAGAAAATAATAGGAGTAACAATTAAAGCAATATTCAGAATGATGTCTGTGAAAAACTGTGAAAAACTATAATTTCCACGAATGATTGAACTTTTATAGTATGTGTAAGTAATAAACGTGTACACTATGTAAAATAAGATGTAAGTGCTTACCTCAAGAAGAATATTCCATTTAGATAGCTTTTGATAGATCACTTTTTGATAAACACTAACGAAAGAATAAGATAAAAACGTGGCTAAACTAAAACCGATACTCACGCGAATCCAAACTCCTAAATCCATCGTGCCATGTTCAAAAGGGCGAATGAAAAAACCAAAAAGGAAGCTCCAAATACAGAGTAAGAGCCCTATAATGAGATGGTGTTTTATGGAAGAATTTAGCTTGATCATTTAAATGCTAAAATAATGATTATATAAGAATAGACTTTTCTTTTATGAAATTGTTACTGTCTTATTATTTTTTAAAATTCAGGCTTTACAACAAAGCTCATTTTCTCATTTAATGACGGATGGATAAACTCAATATACTCTGCGTGCAAATGCAATCTATTTCCTTTTGTCCCATACAAATCATCGCCAATAATAGGAATGTTTAAACCACCCTTATGTGCTGCATGAACCCGTAACTGATGTGTTCTGCCTGTTATTGGATAAAAATGAATTCGGGTGGTGTTATTTTTTCTTTCTACAACAGTCCACTTTGTTTTAGCAGTTTTACCATGCTCAAAACAAACGAGCTGACGAGGTCTATCATCCAAATCAACTCGTAAAGGAAGGTTTATTTCTCCAGTATCAGCCTCTATATGTCCATCTAATAAAGCAATATAACGCTTCTTTATAGTTCGTTTGATAAACTGACTTTGAAGAACCTTATTTGCTTCTTTGGTTTTAGTTAACAATAGAATTCCTGAAGTTGACATGTCTAATCGATGCACAATTAAAGGCCCAGTTGCATCTGGGTATTTCTTTTTAATTCTTGTGTAGACAGAATCTGTGATTTCTTTCCCAGGGACGGATAAGAATTCAGCAGGTTTATTTACTACAATTAAAACATCATCTTCATAGATGATTTGAAGTTCTTGTTTCTCTGCTAGGTTTTCAAGTAATAAATTTTCATCCATTTCAACTCCTTGTAGCATATGAGTCAGAATAGGTTTGCATCTACTTTGACAAGCGGGATAGAAATTTTCATGTTTTCTGATTTCTGAATTTGGTGAAACTCCCCACCAAAACTCAGCCATAGCAATTGGAGTTAAATCATTTAGAAAAGCATATTGCAACAACTTTGGAGCAGAACAATCACCTGCTCCAGCTGGAGGTTTTATACTTGGATCATTAAAAATGTCATTCAACCCTTTGAATTCTTTTTCACGATTAGAAAATTGATATTTCTCGAATAACGTTTGTTGAAGAATTGCAGAAGTTTCTTTTCTTAGTTTTTTTAAACGGGTTATTTCAGATTCAAATTCGGCAAGTTGTTTTTTGCTCTTTTCAATTTTGTCATCGTAATATTCTTGTAATTCTCTATAAAAAAATTGATCATTGAAACTTTCTTGCGCTAGTTTTTTGGTAAAATCATTAAAATCGTCATTAGACAATTGTTCTACAGCATTTTTTTTACGAAGCTTTCGGTCAACTTTTGAAGCTTTCATTTTTCTTCGCTGATTTTCTAAATCTTTTGTGATGAATTGGGTAGTAGCTTGTAATGCTTTTTTTAATGAAAGGTATGTTTCATCCTTTTTTAAACCGCCAATTTGCTTGCTGATTTCACTAATCTGATTTTCTCCTTTGATAAAAAAACTCCCTTCTTTTCTCATGTTAAAAATAGGAGGGACAAATTTTTCAGGAAGACTTTGATCTTCCAGTTTTCCAGAAAAAGCATTTAAATAACCCAGTTCGTTTTGCTTGTTTTTAACAACAAGAACCCCAAACATTTTCCCAATAGGTAAGTTTTCTTGCGCTTCTTTCAATCCAAAATTATGTGTAAAATCTGTTTGAGTTTCTAAATACTCTTGCAGTTCTTTCGCAGCGATTTTAGACAAGGCATGAGGCTCGTAATAAAACGGGAATGTAAATTTTTCAGGAAGTTCTATTCCAGAAATATCTTCTTTAAAATATTGGAAAGGATTTGTTTTTTGAGTCATTTTAATCAGGCTCAAAAATAGTTATTTCTCGTTGATTTTCTCAAATCGAATTTTTCTGATTCCATGATCTGTATCCCATTGATGGACTTCTCTAAAACCAAATTTTTTATATAGTTTGGTGGCAGGACCATTATCAACTCCAGTTTCAACCATAAAGAGCTTTGTGTCAAATGAATCGAAAACAAATTCGATTAATCTCCCTGCAATTCCTTGCCTAAAAAATGTTGGATGTACAACCAAACTTTGAATATGAGTGTAACTATTTGTTTCATGAATTTCGACTATTGCTGCCAATTCATCGTTTTTAAAATACCCAAAAAATGAATTGCTAGTACTTATATAACTGTCGAGCGTCCTTTTTAATGGAGGGAAATCAACAGCGTTTAACAATTTGGCTTCAATAGCATACGATGCTTGGAAAACAAGTTTAATTTTTTCAGAAACCTTTTGATCGTTATTTTGTAATTTTTGAATCATGCTTATCGGAAGTGAATTTTCATTCCTTCGTGAGATTTTTTAAATCCGAGATTTTCATAAAATTTAATCGCTTCGGGTCTTTTCTTATCTGTAGTTAATTGTAGTAAATGAGCATTGCGTTCTTTTGCCTTGCGAATTGCCCATTCAAACATCGTTTTTCCAATACCAAGACCTCTTTTGTCTTTTCGAATTCTAACTGCTTCAATTTGAGCTCTTATTCCTCCTTGATATGTTAGATATTGAATAAATGACAATTGCAGGGTTCCTATGATTTCTGAACCTTCATTTTCAACAACAACTAACTCTTGATTTTTATCAGTACTTATTTTTTCAAAAGCATCTAGGTATTCACTGGGCAGAGGAGTTTGAAAATTTTCTCTCGCCTTCCCAAGTTCATCATCGGCAATCATTGCCACAATTTTGGAAAGATCTTTTCTTGTTGCTTTTCTAAATATCATGCTTTCTGTATTACATCTTCAAAAGTAATTCATTTATAAGACTTCTAATTTCTTCACTTCCTGGACTAGGCGCACTTTGATGCGCCAATTTTCCAAACTTGTCAAACACCAAATAACGTGGAATGCTTTTTAACTGTAGTTCTTGATAAAATGCAACAATAGGATAATTTAAAGCCAGAGTGCTATTTGTTAATCCTTCTTTAATTTCGGCATTTTTCCAGCTCTCAACATCTTCATCTATTGAAACAAATAAGAAAACAACCTCCTTGTTTTTATATTCATCTTTTAAAATTTTGTAACTAGGGAAAGAAGCTCTACAAGGGGCACACCAACTCGCCCAGAAATCGATGTAAATTACTTTCCCTCTATGTTTCTTTAAGATCTGATCAAGAGAGGTTTCATGATTCTTCGAATCTGTTAGTTTTACAACATTCGTTTTTTTATGAATAGACCGTAGTTTAGGAACAAACTCTAACGCCATTTTATTGGCTAAATCTTTGTTGGTTGTCAGAGATTTAAATTTTGAATAACGAGCATCAAATTCAGAAAAAGGAAAATCTATTTTCATATTTTTTAATGAACGGTACAACAGAAAATCTCTATTGACTATTGAAAAATCGTTACTTGCAAATACAAAATCAAATGCTTCTTGAGAGTTTCGTGCCGACCCACTTCCAAGTGAAATAATCTTCTTTTTTAAATTTTGAAACACATAATCTCTTAATAATTCTTGATAACTACTAATATGTAAGTCTTCTATTTTTAATAAATCGAGGGTGTATTTTTTTAATTTAACCTCTCTTAAGTAGCTAATTGATTTCGAATGATATTTATATTCTATTGTCGAGAGAAACCCTTCTTTATGTAATGAATCTAATAAGTTTAGTTGTTGTGTATAAACTTTTGCATATTCTGATACTTCTTCTTTTTGCTCCTCTTTTGTCTTCATCCTTTTGTGTTTGTCTAGGAATTCAAAATAGTTAAGAGGAAATTTAAATTGACTTAAAATAGTGGCAACATTGGTATCATGTTCTTTAAGTTCTCTATTAGTAATTTCTATGTAAGGGATGCCGTTAGCATATTCAATCATTGCAGAATCTCCTCGGCGGAGTATGTACTCTTGTGTTTTTCCGGGATTGTATCGCAATTTTAAAATTACAATGTCTTGATCAAAGATTTTGGTGAACGACTTGCTAGCCTTGCTGATTTTTATTGGATATGAATTATAATCATTCTTCAGGCGGTATGTTGCGGTAGGACTTTTGTCAGTTCTCCAAGAAGTTTTACTGATGTTTATTTTGTGTCGTATTTGGGGTATATTCTGAACATTTACATAAATATGAGTTCCAGTATTTGATTGACTTTTTATTTCATTTTTTGGTAAAAAAAATAAAAAGAGGAACATAAAAAGAATAGTGTATTTCATTTTGCAATTTTTAGAATAGTCCAAATTAAAAAAATACATCATTAAAAAATAACCCAATCTTTAGTTTAACAGTTATTTACAGTGTTTAATTCAATTTGTATTCAAAATCAGGAAGGTTTTTTATTGTATAATCTAAAGATATTTTCTTCTTTCCTTTCTCTATTCTCTCTATATTTAATAATGATCTTGGAACGGTTAAACTACATGAATCAGAATGGATCCATTCATCATCATATACTTGAATAGACGTTAGTATTGCTAATTTATCGTACTCTTCATCATCTCCTTCTTCCAAAAACTGTAATTGTTTACATAATTGAAATCGATTGCTATTACTTGTTTGATTCGAATGGTTATGAATAAAGCGCTTGTCAAATTCCAAAACGGTTTTTAAGAACTTATATCTAGATTCAAGATCGTCATTCAGCACAAACTCATCTTTTGTATTTACTAAGGCTAAGTCTAACTTTATGTTGTTAGGAATTATGATTACATCTTTACTCAATTGATTTACTAAGTTTAGCATAATTGGCACCTGTTGTTCTTTAACTAACCCATGCTGCATTGTTTCGCTAATTAAGATATCTACCTCCTGTGTTTTAGCTATTTTATATTTAGAAGCGTCTTCAGATATTATTTTCTCAATGTATGATTCAATCTCTAATTCTTTGATTGTACTTTTTAAATACTCGCCAGTTTTTTCATTCACCTCTAGAAGAGTTAGTTGTAATTCTTGTGGGCTGTATTTAGTGAGTAATGGTAATATCAAAGTAGCAAAAGGGCCTGTACCTGCATAAAAAACTTTTACAGGAGTGTTTTTTTGAGAACGAACTTCTTTTACAGCTTTAAAAACACCTCTTATAAACTGTCTTGTTCTCATTAAATCTACAACACACAAAGCTGCAAAAGTAGGGCATAATGCGATTCCATTTTCGAATTGAATATCTTCTCTATCGTCTAAATTGTTTACATCAATTTTTGTGATATTTAATAGGGTTGAGTTTAAAGTTTCTAATTTGTTTTTAAGAGAAACATAGTGAATCTCTTCAGATAATATTTCTTTTGTTACTTCTTTTATTATTTGTGTGTATTCCATTTTTAGCATGGTTGCATTAAGGGTTTAGTTGTTTTTTAACCATTCTCCAAAGCTAGTTAGCTTCTCTCCGTTTTCGTCCAACCATTTTTGGGAATTTTTGTTCTCTACTTGGGTGATGTACTTACAATAAGTTACTAAATGATCACTTTTTGCCAATTTATAAAAGAATTCAGTATAGAAAGACCACCATATACTTTTACTCTCTTCCTTTTTGAGTTCTCCTAAGATTCCAAAAAAAGACTCAGTATTTTCAACAAACATTTCATCGTCACTTTTTTCTTTATTTTTTTCTATGGATTTAGAAGCTTCAAGCATAGAGATCATTAATTCTACAGAACTAAACTCATTGTTATCACTTGGTGAAATGGAAATATTTATAGTATTAGGTTTGCTACTGTCTTTAGATACATTCCCTCCGAACTTTTGTTGAAGCATTTGATGAGCTTCTATAGATCTTTTTGTATTAGGTTCTAAAAAAAGGAAATAATGAACGGCTAATAATGCTTGAACGGGATTTCCTTTCTGATGATGAATGTTAGCCAACATTAAATGACTACTAGCATGGTTTGAGTTAGCTCCTATCGCATTTATTACATTTTCCTCAGCACTGTTTAAATCATTTATTTTGTATTGATTGAGCGCTAAATTGTAATAAAGAAGGTAATGTTCTTCAGTCTCTTTGATTGCTTTTTCAAACAGGCGTATAGATTCTTTCGTTTTGCCTAATACGTCCAAAGACGACCCTTTAGTGATATATGCTTGAAGCATATATTTTCCATTTTGATCAAGCACTACATCCGAATATTTGATTGATTTTTTATAATCCCCTTTAGCGAAACAACTAAGTGCAATTTCATAATTTACTAGAGGCGATTTTGGATCAATTTTAAGTGCTTTTTTATAGGTTTCAATTGCTTTGTCATAATCACCACTATCGTGATATTGAATTCCTTCTTTGACAAAATCGTCAATACTTGATTGTGCAGTTATTTGAGTTGATAAAAAAAGTAATAGTATAACAGCTCCAATTTGTTTAATTTTCATGGTAGTAATTTTTTATGTAGGTAATATAGGAAATAAAAATAACTGAGTGTTTATTACCATGATTTAGATGGTTAAAAAACACGCATTTCTACGCTTAAAGAACTAGCCAATTGTTTGTACTTTTAATCATTATTGAATAAAATACAATAGAATGAAACCAATTCATACCATTGATGAAGTAATTGCCATTTTAGACGGAATCATTGAGCAATCAAAAATTAATAATGACCCTTTAGGATATTTTGCAGCACTTTATCAAAAAGTAACTGTAAAAGTAAAAGAAGGAATTGCTAAAGGTTTTTTTGAGGATGGGCCTCGAATGGAGAAGTTGGATATCATCTTTGCAAGTAGATATATTGATGCTTATTTTGCTTATCAGAAAAGCAAACCTATTACTGCATCTTGGGAAAAAGCATTTAATCTTTCAAACAAATATTGGCCTATTGTATTACAACATTTACTGATAGGGATGAATGCTCATATCAATTTAGATTTAGGGATTGCTGCCGCTCAGGTTATGGAAGGGAAAGACATCAATGATCTAAAAGGAGATTTTGATAAAATTAATGATGTGCTTTCTTCACTTGTTGTTGATGTAGAAAATGATCTTTCTGAAATCTGGCCAGGATTGAAAAGAATTTTAAAGTGGACTCGTAAAATTGATAATTATTTGGTAGACTTTAGTATGGAAATTGCTAGAGATGGCGCATGGAAATTTGCGGTAGAACTAGCAGGCACATCCGTAAATCATCAACCTGCATTGATTGCCTCTAGAGATCAAAGTGTGGCAAAAACTGGTGGCTTAATTACCCATCCAGGATGGATTGCTAGCGGTCTTTTCAAAATTATCAGATTGGGGGAAAGAGGTGCTGTTTCAGATAAGATTAAAGATATGCAGGACTAATTCTCGGTTGTGCAATACGTTTTTGTTGAGTATTTTCCACTTACATAAATGTCTGTATTCCTTGTAACTACAAATTCAGACAAACCAACATGACTTGGATTATCGGGACTCCAATCGTAGGTGTAGCCAAGTTGTGTCCATGGATAACCATATTCATGAAATATTGTATCTGTGCAATCTGTATATTGAATTGCACGCAAATCGTTAAACCATTTACGATATTCAGGAGTTACAGTGCTCGGTAAATTGAGATCACAACTAGTGTCGTCTGTACCATTGTCTGGACATGGTCTAAACAAATCAGCAGGTTTTACCCAAACTTCAAGAAAAAAGGTCTCAACAGTAAATGGTTGTAAGCCCAAGAGTTGGCGCAATCTCATATTAGGATCTTTCAGAGTTTTATAAAAATTAGTACAACTATCTTTAATAATAGGAGCTATAGTTAGCCAAAGATCGTGTGTGCTTGTATTGTATTTTCCAGAGTCTGGAAAGTATGATGGACGTGATTTCCACGATACCATTTTTACATATCTCTCGTTTTTAATAATAGTATCTATAATGTTTGGATTACCATTAATAGGAAGCAAATTGTTAACTATTTTAGAGGGTGAAGGGTTTTGAGCCTCTTGTATTGCAGCACTAAATAGCGAATCTAAATAGGGTAGTTTGTCTTTTATGAGCGGGAGCATTTTTCCCTTAGATGTTGTAAGTTTTTTAGAAGTTTGCGTTTCTTTTTTACACTGAGTAAGGCTGAAAACCAAAACGACCATACTTAAGCATAAAAATAGCTTTTTAACGATATTCATTTTCATAATGGAGGTATTTATATGTGAAAACACATTGTATTTACCTCTAATTTAGTAAATATAAAATGAATTAGTGTTCAGTTTGTTAGAGTTTTATGGGTGAATTATAAATAGATTCAAATAATTTTCTGGAGATAATTGCTGCTTTAAATATCCTTTTAGCAACTATTTTAAGAACCTATTGACATACAAAAATCTGTTTTTCAGAATCATCATTAAATGTGTCTTCTTCAATATTCCCGAACTTATGAATAATTGTAAAACCATTCTGCTCCAAATATGAATTTAACTCTTGAGGGAAATACATTCTCATGTCTAAATTTTGAATTGAATCAAACTCATTGTTAATATAATAATGCCATTCTATGCGATTAATTTGAGTTTTGTTTTCATATCGCATTTTCTGTTTGATCAAAATATCTCTTCCGTCTTTGGTGGTGAATTCAGCAATTGTTTTTTGCTCTTTTTCGCCCTCTGTGATGTATTGGATATTTGGATTATAGCAATCCAATAAAAACAGCCCGTTTTCTTTCAGGTGATTCTTTACAGCTTTAAATGCTTGGAATAAATCTTCGTTTTGATATAAATGGTGGATTGAATTAAACGGGATAAATATCAAGTCGTATTTTTCAGATAAGTCCAAGGTTCTAATATCCGCTTGAATAAATTCAATTTCTAAACCAGCTTCTAAAGCTTTTGTTTTTGCTTCCTCAAGCATTGTAAAAGTTATATCTACTCCAGTAATGTTATATCCCTCCTTAGCAATCGGAAGAGTAAGTCTACCAGTTCCACAACAAAGTTCAAGTATACGAGCGTTCTTGTTTTTTGGCAACCACTTTTTGTAAAATTTTAAATCCGTTAGGTCGGTATTCATTCCGTCATAAATAGTAGCGTCATAAACCAAATCACCTACATTGTATCTATCATTCATTGTACTCTCCAATTTCAATATTATTTATTGCGTCCAATTTAGCAAATACAAACCAAATCCGATAGAAAGACTTATCGAATACAGAATTTTTCTGAAGGAAGTTTGTTCAGCCAATTTATTTCATCTAATCACTGGAAAAGCGAGGTTAGAGCGTAGATTTTTACGTTTTTCAAATGATAGAACATCAGCTTCTTTCAAATAGTTTTGACCAGGATAAGCACGGTCAGCCATCTGCAAGATGATGAATAATTTCATCCTATCTGTTTCCCCAATTGTTGGGTGTGGCCATGATTTATTTGAATCAGTATAAGGAACAAGGTAATCTAATCCGGCACGTAAACGTGAATCTTCTTCACTTGCATTCCATACATCGACACCAACTTTTTTTGCTAGATGAGCTACTAGAAACATGGCGTGAAGGTTATAAATACTATAAAAAAGGGGGCGAGTACGAGCCATCTCTTCAGGCATAGAGCCATCTGGTTTGATTTGAGAATAGAGGCGGTGTTGAATGAAGTTTTGAGCAATTTGAGTAGCAGCTTTTTGGTTTCCAGAATAAAGAGCGAAATACATTGCTTGAACATCGTAAAACGAACCATGATTATTTTTTGAAGAAGCTTCTTGTAGTGCCAATTTGCTAGTTGATAACCATTCAAAATACGCAGTAGCCCAATCTTTCAATTTTTTTTGTTCAATAGCACTCAATGCAGATGAACCAGCAATCAGTAATGAGCCTTCTAAGGCGTGTATCATTAGACGTCCATCCAATACACCAGACTTAGTTCCTTCGTTATGTCCAAGTCTAATTTGAGCATGATTAACATTCGGATTCATTCTAGTCTCTTCATCTAGAAACCAAACACGAAGTAACTCAGCTGCTTTTTTAGCGTATTTTTCTTTGCCAGTTAAGTAGTATGCAAGTCCTAATGTTTCTGTGTTTAAACCTAAAGCTCCAATTCTTTGTCTATCAGAATATTTTAAACTCTGACTATTCGGATTGGTTTCGCCATCACGTCTGATATACGGTAATCCACCAGGTTGATTTGGATTTGGCCACCAGTAGCGACTATAGCTACTATAATCATGCTTGTCGCCGCTTGGAGGAAGTTTCTCCTTGTTAGTCACAGAAAATGGACCTTCCTTAAGTGCTGCTTCAGCCTCTTCAATCAGTTGGTCAAATGCAGGCCTAAGTTTAGGGTCATTATTTTCAATTAAAATCTTTGCATTTGCCAAGTAATCGATGTCCATTAATATGGTTTCCGAGTGTTGATTATCTAATTCAATGTTTTTACAGGCGAATGATAATAGCAACCCAAATAGAAGAATTATTTGAAAGTTTGTTTTCATCTAGATTTTAGTTAAATACTCTAGGTTTAATATTCTGAAATCCCATTCAGTCCAGAGTTAATCTGAATTGAATTCGAATTTGATTTCTGTGTCAGTTTGTATCACATTAATTTGGAGTACGTCTCCCGATGCAACAGTTTTGGCTTCTGGAAAGATAAATACTGCTTGTCCCCAATGTACCATTTCTCCATCCGGTGCAGATGACATGCTAACCTGATCTGTTAGGTGTAGGTTGAACCAAAAAGCGACACCATGCACTGTGCCATCTTTTTCAACTATAACCTTTAAGGGGGTGATGATTGGGTTATCGAAGGATACTGAAGGAGGGAGGTTGTAAAAATCGACTTCGATGATTGGAAAAACAGCACTCATTACCTTATGCGGAAGGTGGTCTAAATGCTTAGTTACATAGCCGTCTGAATCGGAAAACTTATTAAATGGAGTTAAGTCGAAACCGCTAACTTCTTTGACAGGACTTACCTTGTGATAATCTTTTGTTTCGATCAATATACCATAGAGGTCGGCACCTTTTGGAACGCATTTTGCGTCAGGTTCTAGAAGGTTTTTCCAAGCGTGACGTAAGGAAGGAATTACTCCTTCTCCCAAGAGACCAGCATCCAAAATTTCAGAGACTACAAAGGTTGCTTTATGATCTAACTGATTACCGATTTTTAAATTGGTTGACTTTTCGTGATGGATGCTGATGATGTCTTGATAATTGTTAACATCAACAATTTCCGAAGCTACTTCAGCTAAATCTGACACCATTTCTACTGCGCAAACATGCGATGCCCCAGCTCGTGCTGCCATAAGAGCTAATAAGCCAGATCCAGTTCCAATATCCAACACGGTATCTTGAGGTGAAATGGTAGAAATGATTGCCTCGTTATATGCGTCGTTGCGGTCAGTGTCGGCAAGCATATCAAAGTGCCATTTAGGTATTTTTCTGCTAGAAAGAGTTTGTGAGTTCTGAAGTGCGACGGCATTATTTGGGTCTATTTCCAAGACTTTTTGGTAATATTCTAAAGCTTCTTTCGGCTCCTGTAAATCTCGTAATACGTTACCCATCAGTACAAAAATTTCGACTTTAGCTTTGGGGTCAGTAATAAGCCCTTCAGCAGTGTGGTAATGTTTTTTTGCATCTTCGAGGTTCCCTTTAACGTGGTGAACCATCCCAGTTTGACTATATGTTTGAGGGTTGTTAGGGTTCAGTGTAATCGCTATGTTTAGATGATCTAATGCTTGATCATATAATGCTTCTTCACTAAGTACTATTCCCAAATTGATATGAGCCGATACCAGCTTTGGATCTGCCTCGATAGCTTTGTTAAAAGCTCCAATAGCTTCCTGCTTTCGGTTCAATGTATAATACATATTACCAAGATTGTACGGAATTAAGGCCTGACTATCTGTTTCAGCTGAAGCTTTTTCACCATAATCTATCGCTTCTTCTGGTTGATTAAGATTCCAATGAAGCATACTCAAAAAAGAGAGGATATCTGTATTATTAGGGTTGGCTACCAGTCCGTTTTTTGCAATATTCAGTGCTTCAGGCACATTGTTTTGTTGAAGCAAACAATTGGCTAATTGGCACCAAGCAAGTGCCATTTGAGGCTCTTGTTCAGTAATATTACGAAAGGCTGTTTCTGCTAATGATATTTGACCTAATTGAAGAAGTTGAGTAGCGCTTTCTAAGGTATGTTTGGTTTTCATAGTTGTTTTAATTTGAGAGTAGGCTTATAGTGAGTCGATATAATTACAATCAATATTAGTGATTTATTCGTTATTTATATTGATTTCCTCTGTTGTTATTTTTTAGTTCTTCCTTCTAATTTATCCAACCATCGATGATACCTTCTAGCATTTCTATTATGTTCTTTTATGTCTTCCGCAAAAAGGTGGTACCCAGGATTATCAGGATCTACACACATGTAATAAAAGTTGTGTTTTTCAGAATCTAATACAGCATCAATACTTTTAATGGAGGCCATACTTATTGGCCCTGGAGGGAGCCCTTTGTGTAAATAAGTGTTGTAAGGAGAATCGAAACGAATGTGTTTGTATAAAATCCTTGTCGCTTTAAAGTCTCTTGTCGCAAATTTTGCCGTAGGATCTGCATCTAACTTCATACCTATTCTTATTCGATTTAGGTATAGCCCTGCCACTCGTTTTTTTTCAGCATTTTTTGATATCTCTCTTTCAACAATTGATGCTAAGGTGTAAACTTCATTCGTTGTTAGCCCTAATTTTTTAGCTTTTGAAAGTCTATCGTTTGTATTCCAAAACCTCTTATGTTCTTCCATCATTCTTTCGAAAAATGCTTTCTCATTTGTATTCCAATAAAATTCATAGGTATTTGGAATAAAGAGACTCATTAAGGTTTCTGTAGTGAGTCCAGATTTCTTTATATATTTTTCATTGTGAAATAGATGAATCAAGCCAGTTGAATCTGCTTCAATAAATTGCGCTGCTTTGGCAGCAACATCTTCTAGTAACCAGCCGTGAGTTAAAACTAAATTTACGGGTTCTTGTTTTCCTGCTCGAAGATGACTGATTAAAGAACGATTGCTCCAAGACGGAGTAATTTTGTACCTCCCAGCTTTTACAATACTTCTTTTATAGTTAATCATTTCTGATACTTTTCGAAATGAAACAGTATCTATTATTTGATTATTGGTATGGAGAAGTTCAACGACATCACGAAATGATGAGTTAGTTGGGATAAAAACAATAGTATTCTCTAGTTCGTCTGGAACATTAGGAGACATTATTTGAGTATACTTATAATAAGCAAAAATTCCACCTATTATACCAATAACTAGGGTTCCCCAAAGTATTTTTTTTAGCATTTGCTTTTTATTTTGTTATTATTTCTAATCAGCAATAACGTTTTTGTATATGGCTTGTTACATGTTTTTCTCTTTTCCCTAATTGACAACCCCATCAAAATATTAGTTCCGACAACATTTTTTTTATATCTAAGAGTGTTGCTCCTTGAACAGTATTCCCTGATTGATCTTTATAAGTTAATGTCACTATTTTCTCAACGATGGTATAAGCCATACTTCCATCATCCCATTTAACAAATTCAACTGAAGAGAAGTATCCATTATAAGGTGAAAGTGTTTCTTCTACTTTTGGTTTACTAATCAGTTGTTTAAATATAAGATTTTAAATCGAAGTAGGAGGTTAGCATTAATTATATACCTTATTGGCAGTAGTTATTTCAATCAGAACGATTACTTAAAGACAAGTTTCAATAACAGATAATATGAAATCAACAAGGAATTGATATTTATCTATATTATTAGTTTCTCCGATGCTATGTACAAGTGTCGCTCTATCGCCGATTCCTAGACTTTGATATTCATTCACTATAGTTATTCCATTATTTGGGTCATGAATATCCGGATCGCTAGCGTTGCTTGACGAACCTGGTTCTCTTCTGTAGACAAAATGAATTGCTGGCGACTCTACATTTACATTTTCTGTTGGCAACCACCAACTAGGCAATGCCCAAACAGTGCTTGGTAATGCATTGTACATATAAAGGCCTTTGATATTTTGATTAGGCCTATGTCCATAAATCCAACTGAGAATACTACCTCTTGACGAACCTCCTATAATTATATTTGATGTATCTAGGTTATAAGTTTCTGCATTATCAATGACCCATTGAAACATAAGTTCTGCATCATTCCTACCCATTTCTACTTCATCTGGCGTATTGACAGACGTTAAAGATTCCCAAGCAATTATCGTTATGCCTTGAGCATTTAAATCTTCTACAATAGAATTCGGAATTGAAGTATTTCCGCCATTTCCGTGTGCATCGAAATAGATGGGTGTTGGACAATTAGATTCGGCTTTATATAAATCCAAAAACTGTCTTTCTTCGGAGCCATATTTTATTCCTAATTCCACCAAACTTTCAGTTAATGGGGTATTAGAATCTGAGTTGTTTACTCCATCATCTGAATTGCAGGAAATAAATAAAACCCCAATAGTTATCAAACAAATAAATATTCTCATTCCTTAATTTTTATTTGATATTTGACTTAAAAAATTCAGAATGGTTTAATTACTTCCAAGGTATTTGTGTATGACTTCGTTGCGTTTTTCAGTAACTAAATTTAGCAAGTACAAACCGAACCTGCCTGCAGCAGGCAAGGTAGAAAATCCGTAAGGATTTTTGTAAGTAGTCGAGAACGAACAATTACTAATAGCCATTGTTAGGCGCTGTTTTTATTTTCTAATCCAATTTGTACTAATCTATTAAATCTAATAGCGTAGCTAATTCTTTACCATAATCTATAAATGCGATGGTTTCATCTGTCCTCGCCAATTTAATTTTATCAAAAATGATTAGTTCTTCGCCATTACTTTCTAAATGATAAATCTGGTGATTTTCGAAAAATCGAATAATTTCATTTGTAAAAAATGATCTAATTTCGGGTTCATTATTTCCCAAAATGAGAAATTTATTAGAAAAATCAGGATACATTTCAAAATCAATATCTTTATAACCTGTATATGCTCTTACACGGTCAATTATTTTGTCTAATACTCCTTCTTTTTCCATTGTGAAAACAGGTATTTTTTTAGGCAATTTTAAAATCATCAAGGTAGTATTAAATGTCTCAGCCGTAAAAGCTGCACCTTCACTAAAAGTTACATCGGCAATTTCCCAAGGCATGTCTAAATCTTTAAAGGTCCCTTTAAGACAATTTGATTTGCGTTCGATAGGTCTAATCTCAAAAAAGTGAAATTTTTTCAGATCTTTAGTATCCCAATTTACTTGACTAACATATTGATAGTTTTTTTCATTGGCTAAATTTTGTAATCGAGTTTGCCTTGCTGATAATTTTACTACTTGATTATTTAAAGCAATTTTTAAAGCTCTATTATAGGTAGAGGACGAAACATGGTAATCTAGGCCTTTAATTATGACTTTACCTCCGGTGTTATTTTGTATCTTTAGGTAATCTACGATATAATCCATATAGGTAATGCCTACCAAACGTGTCTCTGATAAATCAATATTAACGTCTGCTCCAGGGGGAATTTGGAATACCATTTTATCGATTTTTAAGATACCTAAAAAGTTTGCAATCCCTTTTACCTTTATATCGTAACTGCCATCTGGTTTCATAACCAAATTTGAACCCGAACGATACACCATTTTAAAAAATTGAGGTATGGACACTTTCGCTAATAGCATATGAATAAACATTGCCAATAATAACCCTCCAAGTAATCCAATTAATAAATTAGTGTATAACGTTAAAACCATAGTCCCTACAAAAAATATTAATTGCTCGATCCCTTGATTGTAAATTTGTTTAAATACCGAAGGTGAAGCTAATTTGAATCCAGTATATACTAGTAAAATTGCAAAAGCACATAGTGGTACTTTTGTCATTATTGGGCTTAAAACCAAAATAAAAAGTAATAATAAAAGCCCTTGATACATGTTGGACCACTTTGTCTTTGCACCATTATGAATATTGACCGTACTTCGGATAATCACGGCAATAATAGGTAAGCCTCCAATCATACCAGCTACCATCGTACTCAATCCAATACCAGTTAAATCCTTATTCAAATCCGTCTTTCGTTTATAGGGATCAATTTTGTCAACAGCTTTCGCAATGGCTAATGATTCAATGCTTGTTATGATTAAAATGGATATTACAGTTGTCCAGAATTCAATGGTATTAATTTTACTAAAATTTGGGTGCATGATTGAATCCATAATATTGTCAGGGATATCCAACAGCAGGCTAGGCCCTACTTCATATGCTTTTCCAAAGAATGAAATTGTATGTTCGTCAAAGAAATTGAAAACATAAACAAACGGAATGGAAAGAGCAATGACCCACATTGGTGCAGGCAAAATATGAAAAAACTTATAGCTGATTTTGGAATGAAACAATAGTAAGAGTAAACCTACTAAAGCTATAATCACTACAAAAGGATTCGCTTGAGGTAGGAATAGAACCGCATCAATAAGGTTTTGTATAATGCTCGGACTATCTGAATGGGTACCTAAGGCAACATGAATTTGTTTTGCAAAGATGATAATTCCTATGGCTGCCAAAATACCATGAATCACAGAAGAATGGAATATATCCGCTAATCGACCTAATTTCAATAATCCTAACAATACTTGAATTGCACCCGAAACAACCACTGCTGCCAATACGTAATTAAAGGCTTGCCCAGAACCATCATCCATCAATGCAATACCTAAAAGTATGACAGCAATAACTCCTTTAGCAGGTCCGTTGACCGATATGTGACCGCCTCGATAAAGAGTTGTTATAACGCCTCCAACAATAGCCGAAATAATACCTGACATCGCAGGTGCGCCAGCTGCCAAAGCAATACCTAATGAAAGAGGTAAAGCAATCAGTGAGACACTCACCGCAGCGATTAAATCACTTTGCCAATTTTCAATTAATCCCTTAAAGCCTTTTTTTGGTGTAATTTCCATTATTTAACTATCTGTGTTTTTGAAAAATTTAAATCAATGATTTGTAACATAAAATTGTATTATAACTCTAAAATATTGATTTTACTTGTGAATTGCACCTAACGCATTTGTGTATGATTGGTTGCGTTGATTTATCGACTAAAATACTAAAAAGAACCAAACCTTTGAAGTATGCGAGGATTTTCTGAAGAAAAATCAAGCTAACAATGAATTATACACATTGTTGGATGTAGTTTTAATAACTATACTCAATTTGATCTTCCCACCTATCAAGGTTTATTATAATTCTATCTGTGCTCGAAACCTGGATCTGTGTTAAATCAAAGGATAGTTCAAGCTCTATTCCGGCTTCGCAATTATCTTCATCATCAAATGCTAACCGAATATTTTTTTGAATAGGATTAGTACCCATATAGTCATTTCCTGTTACTAAATCATAATATATATTACCACATCCACCTCCGTAAAGTATAGTTAGATTAAGCTTGTTATTGCTTATTGTAGCAGTAATTATTTCGAAGTCATCATTTGGGGCATTTAAAAATAAATCTTCTTCAACTCGAATTATATCAGAGTTTATCAAAGGGCTATTAAGTTTGTCATCATTATCGCAGCTAATCATAACTACGGTAATAAATATTAGAAATATGATTTTAGATTTCATTTGTCATTTTTTATTTTTCTATGATTCATAGCCATTGTTGTACAAAGTATTTATTTCATTAATTCTATTTGATATTTTGTCGCATTAAAAGCCACTTGCAGACCTCTCAAGTTTGGTTCGGATTTATTTTGTTCAAATAATTCAGTCAAGTGCTCGGTTTGCTTGGTTACTTTGTCATATTTCTTTTTAAATATTTGGTATTTTAAGAGAATTAAATTCGCCATAATCTTATCTGAAACACTTAAATCACTTTTGCTTAAATATTCATTCATTGTGTTTTCTATCCGAGAATCGTTATCTGATAATTCATCAAATAGATAAGCATTTGCCAAGTCAGATTTATTCATGCTTGAGTAATCATTCTGATTGGACATATCTTTTCTATAGGTCATTTTGTTTCCATTTAGAAAATACCATCTCGTATAGGAGTCATTTTCCATTTTAATTTCTTTTTCAAACTCTTTTTTCTTTACACTCCAATTTGTGAATGCTATTAAAAGTTCAGTTCCGTCATCTTTCTTTAAAATAGCAAATCGAATTAAGTAATTTCTTTTTCCTGGCTTTTCAATTTCGATGTCTAATTTGTTTTCTACTGACACATATTTTTTTAGAGCTTTTAAGATTGAAGAAACATCTTCTGAATTTGCTTCGGGAAATAGATTTTCTCTTAAAAACAAGTCAATGTATAAATAATGAGTCAAATAAAAATCATCCATTTTCAGATAATTCGCTTCTGTCAAGTGTTTGGTTTTAATGTTGATTTTGTCAGATTGAGCATATCCAAAATTTGTGAAGATTGCTAAAAGTAAAAGTGTAATTATTTTTCTTTTCATTCTGTTTTTTTATATTGTGTACAACGTTTTGTGTATGATTTCGTTGCGTGTTTGAGCAACTAATTTAGCAAATACAAACTGAATAGAAAACCCTTGCAGGTTTTCGTAAGCAAGTTCATACCAAGTAATTAATTTTATACGTTGTAGTATGCAGTGTTTTTACGTTCTGCTGTTATTATTTGTTCAGCCCAAGATATTTTTTCGGCAAAGCTCTCTGTTTCAAATTCAAAATATTTCTGTTGAATTTTACTCAATATTTTATCTGATAAAATCCAATTTATAAACTCTTCTGCATTCTCTTTTTGGTCGAGAAATCCACTGATTTTTTTTCTTTCAAAAAGTGCGATTTGTTCGTCAATTAAAAAATCCGATAGATGCTTAATTGATGCTTTCGATTTCGATTCACTCCAAATATTCAGTAATTCCGTAAAATTCGGATAGAAGTGAGCAATAGCAGAAAAGTAATCTTTAAATTCCCATTCCGCTTTTTCACTATTATCATTTAGAATACTATCCCAAAGGGCAATCATAAATTCCTGAATAAGCTTTTGTTCATTTTCAGTCCAATTATTCCATTCCGCAAGAGTGAGTTTGTCAAACGCAATCCAAATTTCATAAGGCGTTTTTAATTCCGCAGTTAATTCAAAAATTCGAGGCAGGAAATGTTTATAGTCGTTTGCATTTCCCCAAGTTGAAATTGCCTTTCCTGTGAAACGAGATAAATCATCTTCGTCTAATTCTTTTAATGGTTTTGAGAATAATTCCTTATTCCATTTATCGAAGTCATCATAATTCGGACTTCCATTCATAGTAGAATTACTATGATATTTTTCAAAAGTTTCATACAATTCTTTAATGTTATTTTTTAGTCTAGAAGTCATTTCTTGTATTAGGCATAATGGTCCTATATATGAAAAGTACGTCTTTTTTGGAAGACGGTTTTTCAGCCATTACGCAAGTTAGTTAATTTGTAGGAAATTGAATTCGTTCAATCAGCTTGACGTATTTTTTATATACGTTGTTGTATACAGTTTTTCAAAGTTTAATCAATTAATTTATTGATGAGGTTTAAAACAATTGATGTTAATTGACCTTCAGAACTATTGTTAGATAAAATAGCAACACCAACCTTTTTTGAAGGGACAATAACAACAATACTTGAACTACCATACGTTCCCCCATTGTGAAAATAAATAGTTTCGTTTTTGATTGTATGGATACCCCAACCTAAACCTACTGCTTGGTCATTATTTTTTAATTGATTTTCAAGAACAAGTTCTACAGCATTTTTTATTGCTTTAGGCTTTTTTAAATGTATATCTAGAAAACGTAATAAGTCTGGCATAGAAGTTTTAATACTGCCAGATGGACTCATCCCTGCCAAGTGAATTAATGGCATTTCCTCTAATTTTCTATGTGGAATAGCAATATTAGTTAAATACTTCTCTGGCACACTTAAATAAGTAGATTCGAGACCTAGACCTTTGACGATATATTTCATAAATAAATCAGAAAAGCTTGTGTTTTGAGATTTTCCCATTACGTAACCTAACAGTCCAATTCCAAAGTTCGAATATCTTATTTTCCCATAGTTACTTAACGTATCTGTTTTTTTTAAAATATTCAACATAAAATCTTCTGTGAACAATCCATAAGGGTCATTTTCATCAAATCCTTCAAGGCCAATTAAACTTTTTGTGCTTTCAAATTGTGGAAATCCGGATGTGTGAGTAGCCAAATCAACTAATCGGACTTTAGAACTCCATATTTTACCATCTGCAACTTCTTTTGGTAAATATTTCGACAAAAGATCAAAACGACTGATTTTATTTTCAGTTTCAAGAGAAACCAAAATGAAAGACGTGTAAAGCTTAGTTACAGAGCCAATTTCAAAGAGCGCTGTGCTATCAATATCTTTTAGGTTATGAACATATTTTCCACCATAGTAATAATTTTTTATAGAATTGTTTTCTATAATTCCGATACTCAACCCTATGTTTGTATTGTCTTTAAAATGAACTTGCGCAATACTATCAGCTAGAATTTTAGTGTTTTGCGAAAAAGTAGTTTGATAACAAGTAAATAGTATAAGGAAAGAAGCTTTCTTGGTAATTGCAGAGATATTCAAATTTATAGTTTTTGATATTAGTGGATTTTATTAAAAACACAGTTGTGAAGTGTTTAGGTATTTACAACTGACATAAATCCGAAATTCAAAAATAAATAGTAAAACAATTATAAAATTGTAAAAAATGTTACATGCTTATTTTAATTGCTCATAAAAGAAATTTTTACTTTTGGAAAATTTTGAAGGCGTAACTCCAGTGATTTTTTTCATATCTTTTATAAAATGAGATTGATCAAAATAACCGAATTTATAAGTTATATCGGTTAAAGATTCTTGAGGATTATTTGCACGATACTTCATAATGGCCCGTAATCTAGTATACAATGCAAATTCTTTAATTGAATTATTAGTTTGATCAAGAAACAACTGATTTATTTTTTGTCTAGAATGAGAAAATTTAGAAAGCATATCCTTAATAATAATATTGCCATTGTTTTGATAGATATGATTACAAATATCTCTGCTAATTTTGGTGTCAGTTACATATGGCAATATTTGCTTACTGAAAAAAAATTCTACATGTTCAACCTGTTCAGTAAAGCTATTTGAGTTAAAGATTTTATAATGAAGACTAGAAACATCTGAATAAAGTGTTGCAGATAAATCAGTTATTGACGCAATGTTTTTAGGAAAAAAAAATGAAGATACCCAAGGTTGAAGCTTAATCGTAAAATACGTCAACGTTGATGGTATTATTAACTTATAGGGTTTCGGCAGCTTACCAAATCCAAAAGCCTGTGGTAATTCTATTTCTTTACTATTGTGCTGAATGAGTATGTCTTTTTCTTTAATAAAAGAAAATTCGAATAAACCGTCTTCAATAACTACACCTGTATTTTTTTGTAGTTTTTGTTGTTTAATTGAGCAAAAACGATAAGACTTAAAGATATCTTTTAATGTTTCAGTAGGATATGCTTTTAGTACTTTCATTACATTGTTCATTATTTGTGAGTAGGGGTAAATTGCATACAAACGTCTCTTGTATGATGCGTTTGCTTTCCGAAGGGAGCATATGTATTATACAAATTGTTGTGTGTAGTTTTTATTCCGTTATTCTTTTCTTTAAATCCATTCTTTCGTGCAATATTCTCGTTATTTCAACATAATTTTTGTTTACAGTTCTGTAGAATATTATATGTCGATTTGCTTTCATTCCGAGAAGTTGTTTGGAAATTCCATCATAGTTTTTCCCTAAGCCAGGATTTTCAGCAATATCTTGACAACTAGAAATTAGTTCATTGTAATATTTGTCAGCTTGTTTTTCCGTCCAAACTTCAAATGTGTAACCCCAAATCTTTGTTAAATCCTCAACAGCTTTGTTAGTAAACCTGTATTTAGCCATTCGAGTGTTTTTTGGCTTTAAGAGATTCAAGATGTTTTTTGGGTTCAAAGTCATGGGCTATTCCACTATCAATTCCTTCTTGAATTGCGTTTTTTAGAGCAATAACTTTACTTTCTTCCTCTTCTAAAAGTCTTAATCCTGCGCGTATTACTTCACTAACATTTTTAAACCTTCCTTCACTTATACTATTTTGAACGAATTGGTCAAAATAATTTCCGAGTGATATTGATGTGTTTTTGTTCATTTGACAACTATTTGATGTAAATATACCAAAAATTGGTAATATAGCGAAATGTTCTCAAATTACACACAAACGGTCTTGTGTATGAGTAGTAGCGACTTTATATGCGTTACTTTTCGGAAAGTAAATTACAAAATAAAAAAGAACAGCGACTTGAATTAAGATTCAAATCGCTATTACTTATACACGTCTTAAGTTTACATTTTATTAAATTAGAGTATTAACTTGATTCCAAATACCAGTTTCAGCAGTTTCTTGTGCATATTCTAGAAATGTTTTTGCTTTTCTGCCTAGAACTTGTTCAATATCATTACCTACCAGTTGATTCCTCGGATTAGTTAAAACATGACTAAATAAATACTCGATTAACCAAACAACATCATCAGGTATTTGCATTTGCTTCATGCCATCAATATACTGTTCTAATGTGATGTCATAGAAGTTTAATTTTCTATTGCTAGTCCTTGAAATGATATTCACAATATCCTTAAATGTGATTAATTCAGGACCTGTTACCTCAATAATTTCGCCATTATAGGTATCATCTAGTAAAACAGTTGCTGCCACTTCTGCAATATCATTAACATCTACAAATGGAATTAAAACATCAGACAATGGTAATGCCACTTCTCCAGATAGAATAGGTTCTAAAAAGAAACTTTCGCTCCAATTTTGGTTAAACCACGAGGCTCGAACGATTGTATGATCCATGCCAGAATCCATAACAATTTTTTCACAAGCTTCAGCTTCGATTTCACCTTTTCCTGAAAGTAAAACCATTTTTTTTACTCCTAATTCTTTAGCTAAATAAGTTAAACTCTCTATGGCTTCTTTAGCTCCAGGAACCGCTAGGTCAGGATAATAAGTAACATACATTTTTTCAATACCGTTTAAGGCATCTACCCAAGTATTTTTATTGCCCCAATCAAAGCTTGGTGATGAATTTCTTGAACCAATTCTTGGCTCAATCCCTTTGTTTTGTAGTTGTTCTACTACTCGGAGACCAGTTTTTCCAGTTCCTCCGATTACTAAAATGTTTGTTTTCATAATGAATTGTTTTAAAATGTTTTTTGAATAAATATTGATATAAGTAATAGTATGAATGAAACCATACTTGAAATGGTTCTAATACCATGGAAATGATTCCAAGCACTTTCATAATAGGTTCTTAAATCCTTTAGCTCTATTAGGTTAAGCTTGGTAATATTTAATGCTTCTAGTTCATTGTTTAAGGGGACATTCCCAAAGGCTGTAACTCCAAAAGTGCCAATTAGGTATATGATTGTTGATACCAACACTAACACAAATACAGTTTTGTTGTTGAACTGTAAATAAGTAGTTATCCCTAATGCAATTAAGCTTCCAAAGAACACAATGAAGAACATCGGATTTAAGATTTCTCTATTAATGCTTTGCATTGTTTCCAAATACGTTAAATGACCTACTTTTTTTGTTCCCAATATTACAGAAACAGACCAAGCGAAGAAAAAACCTGTAGAAAGTGCATTCAATAAAACCGTTATAAAAAAAACAATAGTTTTCATGCCTTGATTTTTTTATTGGTTAAATGATTTCCGAAATAGAATACAATGAAGTAAAACTCAACTACAATTGTGTAAAACATTGGATCTCCGAAAAATTCTGAATAGCTTTCACCATTTGGAATTATAAATACTGGAACAGTGATTATTACATCTAGAAGCGTAGCCACAATAACGAATGTAAGCCCTAATGTTGATGGTTTTATGTAACTTTTTATGTAGAACAAATATGTTCCTAAACATGCGCTAGGTATAATACCTAAAGCCAATACGATATTAGATTGCAATTCAGGATTTTCTAAAATGGGAACATAAAATGATAAAAGGTAAAAGCTAACGCCTAAAACCCAAACGAGCATACCATATAGAATGCTAAATAAATTTTCACTAATCATAATCTTTAGTTTTTAAATTATGATACAAATCTATTGTAGCTGTCTTCCAGCGACTTATTCAGAAAGAATTATGATTTATTCGAAAAGAATTTTACACTTTGCTAGGTCTGTAGCCAAACTTTTTTTCAAAAGCGTTAGAGAAAGAACCTAAACTATCGTAACCTACAGCCCAAGCGGCTTCTTGAATTGTTTTTTGATCGTTTTTAATTAAACTATAGGCTTTTTTTAAACGTTCGTTCTGTAAGTATTTGAAAACAGGAACGCCAAACTGGGCTTTAAATTCTATTTTAAGGGTATTAGTGTTAGTACCAATTCTGTTGGCCAATTCTGTTAAGGAAGGTGGATTTTCTATATCGGATAATAAAATTTCTTGAGCTAGATTGATTTTTTCTACTTGCGAAGTATCAAATTTTGTGTTTTGTTGTTTTGCCAATTGTCCAAAATAATGAGAAAGTAAGGCTGTGATATGGCTTTTATAAAACATCATTTTAATCTTACCTTCGTAAGTATTGCTAAAGAACTGTTCAACTAATTGAAACATTTCTGGGCTCATATTAAATACTGGGCCTTCGACATAATGATCTTTTGGGTGAATTAATTGATATAAAAATTGTTCCAAGAATTGACCTTCACCATGAGGCAATTTGTCTATGTTTCTTATTGTTGTAGCGATTACTAGACATTGCAACGATTTTAGTTTGGAAACATAATGTTCAAACTCTACTTTGTCATCTGCGTAAAATGATAAAACCATGCCTTTGGTATGATGAAACTCTTTGGTTTTTCCATCAAATTTTACGTTAAGACCAACATCACCTGCACCATAAAATGCTATAGCTATTACAGGCTCGTCAAAAAAACATGAATCAATTAAATTTTTATCGGTAGAAGCCTCTTCCAACAAGATTGTGTAATCATTGATATCTATTATTTCACGATTCATTCTTATGAATTATCTCAATCGAATTTAATTATTGCCAACGTGTTCGTGTATGAGTAGTAGCGAATTTATAAACACTACTTTTCAGTAAGTAATGTACAAAATAAAAAGCATAGCGACTTGAATTAATACTCAAATCGCTATTACTTATACACGTTGTTGTAGGTAGTATTTTATTCTACTAAATAACGTTTCATCTGCATTGTATTTGGTTCAATCATATTGACAAATTTAACGACTGATTCATCTTTCATAAACTTATTCATTGAGGCATCAGCATCTGTATTTGTTTTCCATTTTACAACTACTAATACTTCATTTGAATCTTCTGAATAACCGCTTTCTCTATTTATAAAACCAGGTTGCTTACTTGTGTAATCAGTTTGAATTTTTGTATCTTCTTTCCAAAAATCTGATGATTTTACAGATGGTTTAATTTTAAAATTGACTATTTCAATTACATACGGTTTCATAATTTCAGTTTTTTTTGGTGAGCAACTTACAAGTAATACTGCTACTAATAGAACAAATATTTCCTTCATAAATTTTGATATTAGCTTAATTGATTTCGTTCAGTAGATTTTCTACATCTAAAGACTTGGTGTACATTTCAAGACTTCCATCTTCTTTACTTGGCCATTGATCTTTTGGTTTATCCCAATACAATTCTATACCATTTCCATCTGGATCATCAAGATATATAGCTTCAGAAACTCCATGGTCAGCTGTTCCTGTAATAGGATATCCTTGATCATTTAAACGTTTCAATATTTTAGCTAAATCCTTTCGTGTTGGATAAACTAGAGCAACGTGAAATAAGCCAACAGTATTTCTTTCAGGTCTTATTCCATTTTTACTATGCCAAGTGTTTAACCCAATATGATGATGATATCCACCAGCTGACAGGAATACTGCTTGATCACCATAGTGTGTTGTTATTTCAAATCCTAACAAGTCGCTGTAAAATTTTAAAGCTCTTTTTAGGTCAGAAACTTTTAAATGGATATGTCCAATCTGTGTTTCTACTGGTGCTTTATAAGTTTTCATAAATTGTTATTCTTTATACGTATCAGATAGTGGATATTATTATTTTATCTCGGAAAATTAAATTTCCCATTAGAGTTTTTCCATTCAGATTCTGGAAGAATAGTTTCCATAACATCCCAATGCTCAACTATTTTTCCATTGTCTAATCTAAACAAGTCATAGTACGATGTTGGTTTTCCAGCAAGTGCACCTTCGCTTATAGCTAGCACGAAATTACCTTCTCCTAAAACTTTATGGATTGTTTTGTATTCCATAGTAATACCTTGTTTTGCCATGCCTTCTAATGCTTTACCTAAACCGGATAAGCCATCACCAATTGCTGGATTATGTTGAATATAATTTTCAACACCTCCATCAATAAAATTACCAAGTTTATCCATTTCACCTTTCATTAAAATAGTAGAAATAAAATCTTTAACAATGGCTTTATTTGCTTCTGTTTTGTCAAGATCTATAGATTGTGTTGGGCCATCAGTTTGTGTATGACCACTTGGGTTTGCTGGTGCAATATCTATTAAATTATCCCAATGCTCTACTATTTTACCATCTTCAAAACGTAGTACGTCAAATCCTATTTTTGGTCCAAAAAAATCATAAATAGTGTGCGTAAACACATAATCTCCATCTTGATAGGCTCTTACAACATTGGCTTTAAAACCTCCTTCTGGTGCATTTTGTAATACTGCTCCAAACCCTTCTAATCCGCCAGCAACACCTAAATTATGTTGTATATATTTATTTGGATTAATGTAACCTACAGGTGTTTGGTCTCCAGTTTCAAGACTTAATAATAATGCCACACCTTTTTCTTTGTTTGATAACTCCATAGTTTCTTGTTTTTTTGAATTAGTAATTTTTTCTTTTTTCTTTTCAGTTTTGCAAGCGGTAAATGTGAGAATTAACACGAATGCCATTGTGATATTTTTCATAATTATTAGATTTAAACATGATGCAAAATTATAGCACAATAGAATTGATGTAATGGTGAGAATGAAGATAAAAATGGTAAATATCGAACCTGTTGCTCTAAATGTATTGTTTTTTGAAGCTATTTGGGGTTAATCTAGTGTGTTTTTTAAAGTATTTCACAAAGTTTGTAGGTTCTTCAAAACCCAAAGAATATGCAAGTTCAGTGCTTTTTATTTCCGAATTAATGAGCTTTCTTTTAGCTTCCAAAATGATAAATTCGTCAATAAATTGCTTTGCTGTAATATCAACTATTTCTTTGCAAATAGTATTTAGATGCTTATAGGTAATATTCATTTTTTGTGCATAGAAATCTGCATTTCTACTTTCTGTAAAATGTTGATCAATAAGTGATTTGAAATTTAAGAAAGCTTCTAGTTTTTGCGATTCTTTTAAGTAAAAAGTTTGATGTTTTTTTAGCTGTTCTAGTTTTGAGAAGATAACAGTATATAATGAATTAATAATGTTCGATTTATTGAATTCATTTTTTTCTTTGTAAAATTCGTCATTTAATAAATTGATATATTCTGGTACATTTGAGCTTTCAGGAATTTGAATTTTTGGTGAGAATAAATGTGACGTAAACAAACGTATTACGGCATTTTTTGGCAACTTATTTAGTTGTGATTTAAAATAGTCTTCGGTAAAGATTATTAAGTGTCCTTTTATGTTTCTATTAAACTTAAAGGCGTTTATTTGTCCTTTTGTTAAATAGAACAAAGTGTTCTTTTTTACTTTATGCCAAACAAAATCAACCAAATGCTCAGTTTCTCCTTCTGTGTAAAACACCAGCATATAAAAATCTAGTTGATGTGCTTTTTCTGGGAAATGGTCTAAATTTTCTTTCCGTTGTATTAAGCTTTCGATTGTAATAATCTCAATTCCTTTTATTTTAGAATATTTTGATTCAAATTGTATGTTAGGAATTTCTTTGGTCATATTACCTACAACGTTTTTGTGTATGTTTCAGTTGCGTGGTTTTAGCACTAAACTTAGCAAATAATTACTAAATGGAAAATCCGCGAGGATTTTCCCAAGTAGGCTAGAAGCTAGCAATTAAATATACACGGTGTTAGGGCACGTATTTATTCATGAAACTTCTAATATTTCAATTTTTTTAATTTCCCACTTGTCATTTTCTTTTTTTAGATAAACAATTCCTCCATTTCCACATAATCCACCACAGCTATAATTCACCCATAACTTTCCGTTTAATTTTTGTTTGTCAAATTCAATTCTTGAAAACGAGAAAACTCCTGCAAAGTTATATTTCTGTCTTTCTCTCCAAATATCAATTCCTTGGGGAAATTCCTTTCTCGGTTTGAATATGAATTTTTCAGTATTTTTAATTCTTTCAAAATCCACTTTACTTGAAGAAATATTTTCCCACTTTTCAATTTTCTCCTCAATAGCAATTATAAATTCAGTATTATATTTAGGCTTATTTTTAAAATAGTTGATTTTATATTCTTTCCATTTCTGTAATTTTATTTTAGTATTTTTTTCATTCCTAATTTCTTTCGGTGGCGGTGTAATTGGTCTAATATCCACAAACATTGAATCTACAATTTTTGGAAGTAATTCAATAAAAACTTCCTGTTCAAAATTTGAGTCTATTTTTTTTTGTCCACATCCAAATAAGTAGGACAGTGAAAATAGAAATATCAATATGTTTTTGGTTTTTCTCATATGTGCCCTAACGTTTTTGTATAAGCTGCGTTTTAATGCAGTTTATACGTTGTTGTAAGCTGTTAATTCATTCCAAAAGTTTTCATTTTATCGTTTTCTATTGTTAAAACAACGATTTTCCATTCAGCGCTTAAACTTCCGTATTTATTTTCAATATTTATTTTCAATTCTTCATTTTCTTTTTTTGATTTAAAAATAAAGTCCCCTTCATTTCCAACAAACTTAAATTCATGAGGAGTTTTTATTCCTTTTGTAATAATTCCGTTTTGAACCATGTCAAATTCAATCGGTTTTTCAGAAGTAATTTTAATAGTTCTTTCATTTTCAAAGTTTGAATTAGTGAATGAAAAAGTTAATAGGATTGCTAAAATTCCGATAACTGTCAAGATTGCTTTTTTCATAATTTTTAGTTTTTGTGATTTAATATTAAGTTTTTTATTTCTTTTCATTTTTTTGGTAATTGCTTACAACGGTCTCGGCTATGAGTAGTTGCGTGGTTTAACACTTAACTTTGCAAGTACAAACCAAACTGAAAATCCGCGAGGATTTTCAGAAGTAGGTAAGAACAAGCAATTACTTATAGCCATTGTTGGGCTTAGTTTTTATTTAAATATTCGTACATCTCTTTTATTCTTTTACACAACTCTTGATGAACTTCTAATTCGTTAACATCATCAGTTAAGTTTAGCCTTTCCTTACAAGACATAAACTTTTCATCATATTGACTGTCTTTTATATGACCTGCTAATAAGCGTAAATCATAAAGCACAAATAATGGACTGACTATTTCCGATGCGTTTTCAATTTTTAAGCAATGTTCAATAAACTTTTCAAACAATTTCAAGCCTTTCATTCCCTTAATTAATTTTGAATCAACTCCATTCTCTCTCAAGGATTTTTTAAGTTCAGATACATTTAAGGATTCGGTCAAAAGCGAGTTAAGTTTTATATATGAATTTTCAATTTGATGTGATTCATTCATTATTGGATGTTTATATTCATCTATAAGCGTTTCAATGTTCAATTGGGTCAATTCAAATTCGAATAAATCTTTTATTTTTTTGTCAAATTCATTTCGATAATAGAAAATTCCTGTCTCATTGTCTGAACTCGTCCAATTAGCTTCAATTTGATTGAAATAATAATCTGAAATTATATCGTGGTCTGAATCGATATTGAAAGTTAAAAATAGTTTTCTGTGAACATCATTTTTATCACCTTGTAAATCTTTTTCAAGGTCGCCCAACCAACAAATTATTTTCCCATTCCTATTAATTCCGAAACCGTGTCTTATAAGTGTTTCATCATTTTTATTAAAAATGTGAAATCGAGAAGTTGATGCAAATTTCACTTTATATTCCGAATGCGAATTGTAGTAGAGTAATAAGTCCTTGCTAAAAAAAACAGGTGTCAAATAACCTTCGTCCCATTGTCTAAATAGTCCTGGAATATGATAATAATCTCGAGAGTCATATTTAAAACCAACTGTATCTAATGATTCAAATACTTTATTTTCAGTACTATTTGTTAATCCAATAAATTCTCCATCGTTTAACTTTTCGAGTTGTTCATTTGCTATTTCTTTATAGTAATTTTCTGCTTTCTTAATATTGTCAATTATCGGTTTACCAAAAAGTACAACAGGTGTTGAAGTATCACAGTTTCTACAGTCGAAAAAAGGAATTTTCATCCCGACAGATTTGTTTCCGTTTGGAAATCGAACTCCCTTAAAATCAAGAAACCTGTAGTCGTCACAATTAGGGCAACGTAAAGGGTTTTTATGTCCGTAATCAGTTTCTTTCATAGGTTGTTTCAAATTAAGCCCAACGTGTTCGTGTATGATTTTTTGCGTTTATACAACACCTAATTTAGTAAATACATACCAAGTAGAAAATCCGCGCGGTCACTGAGCTTGTCGAAGTGAGGATTTTCGTAAGTAGGCGAGTACTAGCAATGAATTATACACGTTGTTAGCTACTGTAACGGTTTAGGAATAATTGTTTTTTAGTATGTTGAACATTTCGCTATTAACAGCCACAATTACTTTCTTTTCAAGTGCTTTTCTTTCAGATGCAGAAATTTTCGCCATCTCAAAGAAATCATTTTTGACTTTGTTTTCAAGAATAGCATTTTCGGATGGTAATAATGGATTTGTATCTGGGCCTCTATGGAAAATAACTAGTAAACAATCGGTTTTTAATTTTTCTATAATTAATTGCCACCACATTAAATCAGTAGAGCCAATAGATGAACCGAAAATACATATTAATTGAGCTCCTTTTATTTTATTTATACAATCTTCCATTACGAGTTCTTTAGAAATCTCGTTACTAACAGATTTAATAAGATTGTATGTTACTTCGTCTTGTTCTTTAAAGATTTCATTTGATATTTGAGATTTATCATTTACACCAATAATCATTCTTTTATTTAGGTAACCATGAACATGTTTTATGTCAGCAATAAGTATTCTTTTTTGTTGTCTAGTTAAACCTAAATCTATGTTGGAATTTTTTCCAAGAATTTTTTCAATTGTTTTAGTGTAGTTATAAGTAATGAAATTTATAGTAATAGGATTTTTATCCCATTTTTTCTTGAAGGTTTTTATTTGTCTTTCGTCAAGAGGTAAAAGATTTTTTTCAGGATTAATTATGTCGTCAATAAATTTGTCTTTATCTATTTCTTTTGGTTTAAATGTTTTCTCAACTTTTAATAAGTAATTAGAAAGACTAATGACTACATCTTTATAGGTTTTATTAAATTCGTTAGTATCCTCTTTAAAAATGGAAGTAAAATCACCGAATTTTTTTTCAAAATCAGACCAATCTTTGGTATTTTCTTTAATCTCGGATTTTAAAAGTTCAGTCCCTTTTGTTTCAAATTCTTGTTTAGTAAATTCAGAATAAAATTCTGGGTATCTCGTTTTAAGATTCAAATTAATATCAAATCCATTTCCAATAAGATAGACTATGTTCATTTAAGTGATTGTTCTTTTAGTTATTGTAGCTAACGGACTTGTGTATGAAACGTA
>JAGDZS010000007.1:0-428528 GCA_049115595.1 Flavobacteriaceae bacterium | reverse complement strand
TACGTTTCATACACAAGTCCGTTAGGCAAAATATAAAAAAACCAAAAAAATGAGAAAGACACTTTTATTAACATTGACTTTAAGCGGATTGTTATTTGCCTGTCAAGATAACAAAAAAGAAGTTAAAGAAACGGAAACTGTTAAAGTTGAAAAAGTTGATAATACTGAAAAAATCGAAAGAATTTTCGGGGAGTTTAAAACTTTATATAGTGAACTTTTAGAATTTAAAGACGAATCGGACTTCAAGAAATATGGATTTGGTCAAGATGGACAATATCACAAATGGTTGACCAAAGTAAAAGACCTTAAAGAAAATCTTGACTCTAAGTTATTACTACAAAAAGGAGTTGTAGCAGGCGAATTAGAACAATTAGGATTGGCTTATGCAAGTTCAAAAGGAAAAGAAACGGAAGTGACAAAAAGTTTCAATAAGTTCTTTTCAGATGCAATATCTTCTAAACCAATTGAGAAAGTTGAAACAGCGTCAGGAAATAGTAATTATGATAAATTAAAATCGGAATATGAACTTTTCGGAAAATGGAAAATCTCTAACACAACTGTTAAATCAAGTTATACATACGAAATTTACAAAAAAGGGAATGAATACATTGGAGTAATTCCACAGGACAAGTTTAAAACTGAAATTCTCGAAAAGAGCGGAAATAAATATTCTGTAAAAGGGAATAAATATGGAGAATATTATATGATATCATCCACAAAGGAAATGACCTTATTTGACAAAGATGGCGAATTGGCAAGTATGGGATATAAAGCAACAAAAGAATAAATACTTTGCCTAACAAAGTGTAAAAATAATAAGGGCTTTAGTGCTTAATTCAAAGTTAAGAGCAATGAATGGAGTCCGCAAAATTTTCAATTTTGCGTATCAATTTTAAAAGGTAGAATTAAAAATTTTACTCAGTACTAAACCGAAAATGGAGTGTTTCAAAACCCCTTACTATTCTTACACAAGACCGTTAGCAACAATTTAAGAAAAACACTATGAGATTAAAAGCAATTTTCATAATCATATATTTTATTAGTCTTCTTACTCATGCACAAGATAGTATTTCTATCTTTTCGAAAACTGCGAAGACTCTTCAATTTGGAGCAGTAAACTTTGAAAACAAAAATGAAACTAAATCAACAATACTTTTAACATATGAATATGGCGGTACCAAGGTTGAAGTTAATAAAATAGATTTTTCAGAAAATAATACTAAAATAAAATATATCGGAAATTACAATCTAATAAAACCTATGCGTTTTAGTTACCATAATGGGAATTTCGCAATATTACTATCATCAAAATGGGAAGAGTCATTAATAATTAGACAAAAACTAATTTACCATAGCGAAAAAGATTCTAACGGTAAATTTAAGATTCGCACATTGCATTTAGGTAATATTAATGCATTCAAAAAAGAGTTAAAAAGCTTCTTCAATAAAAATATAAAAAACAAAAAGATGAAACTTAAGGGCTCTGTTTTTGATTTAACTTATGATAAAGAATATTTCTACCTAAAAGACAAACAAGGGAAAATTGGTGCTATAGAATATGGACTACAAAATGGAAGATTCCTAAAATATAAAAGAGCATTTTTACCAACTAACTTAAGTAATTTGAATTTTAAAACTATTTATTGTTCAATACAAGATTCGAAATCTTATGTAATCAAAGACAAATTTGGTAAAGAAATTGCCTCAATAACAAAAAAAAGTTACAAGAGTCCTGGTTTTGTTCTATCTACGAAACAAGAAGTTAATGTTAACCTTCGAGACAAAAATTACTTAGATAATAAAAAAGACTATGCGAGTTTAGCGTTAAAATTGCAACAAATGGGATTTAATGATAAAGCAAAACTCTATTTTGATATAGCTAGTACAATTAATCCTATGGATCCTCAACTAAATTACTATTCAGCTATCTTAAATCCAAAATTTAGTGAGATTTCCAATAATGTAAGAGCTAAAAGTGTTGATGAAAAAATATTTTTAAAAAGTAAAAATGAGAAGAATATTGAATATGAATATATAGATAGTGAATTTGAAAAGATAACTAATCATATTGATATTGCTTTGAAAACTGATAACAACATGAGAAAAGATAGTCTCATTGAACTTCAAAGTCAATTATTATTTAATAACAGAATTATAGATAGGTTTGAAGATTTGCATATCAAATATGGGTATTCAGATATTGAAAACTTTAGAAATACTCAATTTAGACGAACTGCAATAATTAATATTATTTCAAATAATCTTGACAAAGCACAGAATTATTTCTCAAAAGATTTAGAAAGTTATAATAATCTCTTTTACTTAGGGGTAATAGCATATTTAAAAGGTAATAAAAGAATGGCTTTAGATTATTTTCAATCTTCTTATGATAAGAATGATGAAATTACTAAAACACTTTACAATTTAATTATGACTAAAATTTCAATTGATGACAAAAGCTATTGTAAAGACTTAGAAAAATTAAAGAGCAGATGGTCTGACACGGCTTATAATTTGTTATATAATAATTGTGGGTATTACGAATATGAATTAGTCCCAATTTATAGGGAAGAAAGATATGACGCTGGTGGTTATACAGATTCAAGAGGGAGATACCAGCCTGACTATCAAATTAGAAAGATTAAAACTGGAGAAAGCAAAGAAAAGATTTATCCAAAAAAGATATCATTTCCAGAAACCAAAATTTTTATAACACACGACTAAACAGTTGCTAACAACGTATAAAATTAATTGCTTGGTGCTTGCCTACTTGGAAATTCCTGCGGATTTTCGATTCGGTTTGTATTTGCTAAATTAGGTGCTTAAACTACGCAACTAATCTTATACAAACACGTTGGCATTAATTTGACTCAAGAATGAAATTGAGAATTTTAGCCATACTAATTTTACTATCGAATTTAACTTTCGGACAGAATAAAAAAATTGAATACAATGAATTAATACCAAAATATGTGTTAGCACTTTGGGAAAATAACGGAACTGCCAATAATCAAGAATTTCAAATTGAGGAATTGAAAGAACTCAAATCATTCCTAAACGAATTAAGCAAAAGAAATAACCAAATAGCATCAGGTGAATTTCTGACCAAACCATCAGAAAACACATTGGTCGGACATTATTTACACAAAAAATTGAAATGGAATTCATTTAACGGACCGCACGTTGGAATTAAAAAACTGAAGAATAAAAAGGTAGTCAGTAAGGAACTCAAAAATTTGCCAACCCGAAAAGAATTATTAGCTCATTACTATTTATCAATTTCATCGGATATTTTGAATAAACAAAAGCCAATGGATTTAGGAACAGTAGATATTGATTTTGACAGTTTGAATTTAAGCAACGATACTGAAAAAGCAATTTTATTTCTTTGCTTAATGAGACATATTGGAGGTCAAGTTAGTTCTTATTCAACTACAAGATTTCCTGACAATTGCTTCCGAGCAAAGAAGTATGTTGAGAATATGCCGAAATTTAATGGAAAAGAATTTTACGAATTTGAATTACCTGTATTTGACGATTTTAAAATTGAGGTAGATAAAAGATATCCGAAAATGAGTTTTAAAGAAAGGTATTTGCCTGAATTCGAAAAGGCTAAAATCGGATACAAAAAATGTTTAACGAAGGAAAAAAACTAATGGCAACAATGGCTATAAACAATTGCTTTTACAGGCTTATCCTGAAAATTCCGCAGGAATTTTCAGCTTGTTGTGTACTTGCAAAAATCCGTGCCAACACACGCAACTGTTCATAGCCGAGACCGTTACTCAACATTGACAACAATTGAAAACTAGAACAAAATATATACTTCTGATTTCCTCAATTATCGGATTTGCTTTACTGATTTTTAATTCAGTAAAAATGCAATATTGGGGTAATGTAAGATTGGAATTAGATATTTCAAAAGGTTTATTTCTTTTAGGAATAATAAGTTTAGGACTTTACTTTCTTATAAAGAACTTGAGGAATGTACTGACTAAAATAATGATTACTGCATTCGGAATTTGTTTCATGCTTAATCTACACGCGGTCTCAGAATATTATAGAATTAACCAAATTCAAAACACTATCACGGAATATAACAAATTGACCACTTGCATAGAAATGGAAAAACGATTCGCAACTGACGTCAAAAATAACGAAATAAAATATTTTCAGTACGGAATAGGAACGGATTTGGAATTACAACAAACTCTAAAAACTAAATACGGAATTGAAAGTTATGGAATGGGCTGTCTAATTCAAGCTGAATTTAATTGCTATAATGATTTGGTCAATAATTATCTGAAAGAAAAATACAACGACGGAATAATTGACTATTGAAAAATTAAAGTCTTAGGCAATAATGTGTATAGTTAATTCCTTCCAACAAATTTTGACCATCCCAACCAAAAGAGATATTTTTACCATATGGAAGACGCAATTATTCAAGGTGTAGGCTATGCAATTCCAGCTTTGGTTACTGGAGCTGTGGCATATTTTGTAATGAGTGGCTTGAGGAATCAAGATACCAATGAAAAGAAAATGGAGCTTTTAGCGCAAAAGAAAAAAGATTCTTTGCCTGTTAAATTACAAGCTTATGAGCGTATGCTACTGTTTTGCGAACGCATTAATCCTGTAAAGATGTTAATTCGTGTAAAACCTGTTGGAACTGATGCTAACAGTTATTTACAATTACTTTTAGCAAGTATAGAACAAGAGTTTGAACATAATATGGTACAACAACTATATATTACTGATGAATGCTGGAATGTCATCATCGCTTCTAAATCTGCTGTCATCAACAAACTAAAACAAGTAGCTAACACTGCTAGTTCAGCAAATGATTTAAGAGAAAAGGTCTTGTTAGACTACGCAAAGAAATCGCCACCAACCGATACTGCTGTTGCCTTTTTGAAAAATCAGGTGAAAAGGATTATATAATAAAATCAAAAAGCGCTGAGATACTGAAACTAGTCCAGTACCATGCAACGCTTTTCTTTCATTAATCACAAAAAATTCTCGGGGGAGAATCAATTTATTTTAAAACTGGAAACGAATTCCTGCTTTGTAATTTCTTCCTCTTGTTGAGAAACCAAATACCTCTTGATAATCTTCATTCAATAAGTTGGTTGCAGAAACAAATACCTTTATGTTTTTAGTCAACTCGTGATTTACTGAAAAATCAACTAGCGTGTATGAATCTAAAATCACACTTGCTGGTGCTAAGAAGTTTCTAAAATCAGTTTCGTCTCTATCACTCACATATTGGTAATCTAAAGAGAAGTTTGTTTTTGACAACAACGTATATGAAACACCTAAATTAATTTTATTCTTAGGGATTCTAATGGCTATTTGATCGTTTTTAGTAAACGTGTAGTTACCATTTACATTCAAATTATCTAAAATGTCATAAGAAGAACTCAATTCGAATCCATTGATGGTTGTATCTCCTCCATTCACTAAGCTAAAGATGGTGGAATCGAATACAATGATGTTTTCTACATCTCTATTAAAGTACACTGCATTAAAAACAAAAGAGTTTCTTTTATATTCAGCTCCAAACTCATAGGTTAAACTTTCTTGCGGTTGTAAGTCTACATTTCCAAAAGAAGAATATAAATCTTGAATTGATGGCGCTATAAACGCTGTACTATACGATCCGAAAATACGTGTGTATCCGTTGTCATTCGTGAATCTGAATGATGGGTTGAAGTTATATACAAAGTGACTTCCGTATTTATTGTGGTTATTCAAACGCACACCAGTATTGATGTTCAGCCCGAAATCAGAAATATAAACGATGTTTGCATATGGATCAGTAATCGTAGATTTTGGCTCTTCTGCAAATACAGTTTCTGTCAATTCTGTTCCTCCAAAAGGAATTGAGAATGTTTGGATTTCATTGCTTTGAAAGTTCACACCCGCAACCAAGTTAATTTGATTGAATTTGTGCTTTACAAAAGCATCGATGATGTAATTACTTCCATTACTTGTTCCAGGGAATGAAGTTCTTACTCTGTCGATATCATATTTGTTGTACGATACGTTAAAATGAATGCTTCCACCATCGTAGGTATACTCAGGAGCAAACCCTATTCTGTAATTGCTATTTCTATCGAAGTTATTTCCATCGGTAAAAGCACCACTATCATAGCTATTATTGAAATTGTTGATGTTTCCAGACAACGTAGCTCTAAAGTTCTCAGAGAAATTGTATCCCAATTTAATACTAGCATTGTTTCTTCTAAAACCGTCTTGATTAAACGATTGTGTTAGTGTTTCATCTCTTGCAGCAGAAAAACCGTTTGCTTCCAAAGAAGAAAAAGAAACTAAGTAATTAAAATCTTCACTACGCCCGTTAACGTTCACGCTGGTTTGAATGGTTTGACCTTCAGTTTCAGCATTTTGAGTCTGATTGGTTCCTAAGAAAGTACTCACAGATGCGTTAAAAGCCCCTGCTTTTGCTTTCTTTAAACGAATACTAATGACAGCAGTAGCAGCACCAGAACCGTACAACGTACTTGAAGCTCCTTTACTAATCTCTATAGACTCTACTTGTTCTAAATCTAACAAACGTAAATCGAAATTGTTCTGTAATGGATTAACCACTTGCACTCCGTCAATTAAAATCACAACCTCGTTAGATCTACCTCCACGTACAAAGTATGCTAAGTTTTGACCTGGAGAACTTGTGTTTCCATTGATTTCAATTCCTGCAACACTGTTGATTAAATCAACAACCGTCTTGCCTTTGCTACGCTCTATCATAGCTGGCGTAATCTTCTTCACAATCTTTCCCGAATTCTCTTTTTTGATTTTGAATCTAGAGTCGATGACAACTTCATCCAATTCCACTCGGTCTTTTTTGGTTTTTTCTTGCGCGTTAGCAGCATTATAGGCAAATAAACTTACCAATGCGCTTGCATAAAATAATCTTGTTTTCATTACGAAATAATTAATTAAAAAATTAATCAGGAAAAAAAGTATATGTTACTACACTTCAAACTTTTATCCCGAAAGTTTAAATTCAATGTTTGATTTAGGCAGGTCTCCTGGCTTACATTTCGTTATGAGCCTTCCCATCTTAATACTGAACTTATTTCAGTAGTTTGACAGTGGCTTGAAGCATAACAACTCATCTTTTGATGAGAACCTGAAACTAGTTCAGGATATGTTTTACAGTTGCGGGAACAGCTTCGGTTTTTCACCGAATTCCCTTTTAATTTGCTATCAAATAATTGTGATAGCAAAACCAAAAATCGAGGCAAATGTATCCTTTTTTTATTTAGTAAGCCATATTTTAAAACATTTTTGTAATCTTTGTCGCATTCAATTTATTCCTATGAAAATTAATTTTCACCTAGTTTCTATCCTATCTATTCTCGTGCTTTCTTTGACTTCTTGCGAAACAAAAAAAGCAGAAAAAGAAACTATTTCAAAATATGAATCAAAACATCAAATAAAATACGCTAAAGGTTTTGATATTCAGTATTTTGAAAAGTACAAAAAACTAATAATTAAAGCTCCGTATCCAGATTCAAAAGAAGTGTTTGAATACATTATTACCGATGACAAAAGTATTACCATTGAAGGGATTCAAAAAATACAAACACCTACTCAAAAAGTAGTAGTTACTTCTACAACTCACATTCCAGTTTTAGAATTATTGGGTGTAGAAGATAGATTGGTTGGCTTTCAAAATACTCGATATGTTTCTTCTGAAAAAACAAGAAAGCGAATTGACAGTGGTTTGGTGAGAGAACTCGGAAAGAAGTCCGCATTAAATACGGAAGTACTATTTGAACTTGAACCAGATTTGGTGATTGGTTTTTCCATGACAAAGACCAATAAGACCTACAATATCATAGAACAGAACAGCATTCCTGTTCTTATTAATGGGGATTGGCTAGAAGAAACTCCTTTAGGGAGAGCTGAATGGATTAAGTTCTTCGGAGTGCTATTCAGTAAAGAACAAGAAGCGGATAGTATTTTTAGAAAGATAGAATCTAATTACTTAGCCGCTAAAAAAATTGCAATGGATTCAAAAACGACCCCTACAGTCTTATCTGGAGCTGTAATGAGCAAAGGGATTTGGAATTTACCTGCAGGAGAAAGCTACGTTGCACAATATCTTAAAGATGCCAACACGAATTACTTATGGAAAGATTCTAAAGGGAAAGGAAGTTTATCTCTTAGTTTTGAAAGCGTGTTTGACAAAGGACAAAAAGCTGAATACTGGATTGCTCCTGGATATTTTGCTACCAAAGAACAAATGCTGGGCACCAACAAGCATTATGAAGACTTTAGCGCTTTTAAAAACAATAAAATCTACACACCTTCTACCAAAACTGGAAAAACTGGTGGTGTTATTTATTTTGAATTGGCTCCTACTCGACCCGATTTGGTTTTAAAAGACATTATCAAGATTACAAATCCTAGTTTGCTCCCTGATTACGAACTTACCTTCTTTGAACTAATGAAGTAATTTTTGATGAGCTATCAACGTTTTTACACTAGGCATAAATAAAAAAATAAGCCTTAGTAAGATAACTAAAGCTTATTATATAACATGAGATCGGGGGATATCATTGAATTATAAAAATAGACAAAATTGCTTTTGTAAAAAGATTAAATAAGGGTAGTTTTTGGGTAGTAATTGGTGTAGAAATCTTATTTAACAGTACTTCCAGCAATACTTAGTACTTCTTTGCGACTGTTTACTTCTAATTTCTCGTAAATGTTTTTTACATGAAATTTCACTGTATTTACAGATACATTTAAGTCACTAGCAATTTCCTTGTTCGTTTTTATCAAAACAATTAGGTCAAAAATTTCTCTTTCGCGCAAGCTTAGGAAGTCGATCTTGCTTTTTAGTGCATCACGTTTCTCTAATTCCTTTGAGAATTTTATAATATCATTTGTCATTTGAACGTTCTCTTCTTTTAAAACATTCATTCGATACAGAACAGCAACAGAAAGTATAATCATTTCTAAGAAAGCTCCAATTTTAATTCCTACAGGGCCTAAATTTCCGAAAGATATTCCAAGAAACTTGAATATATAAAAATCAATTCCAGAGAATAGAATAATCACATAAGCAAAAGCTAAAATTTTAGAGTAAATATTTTTTCTAAATAATAAAATTGAAGAAAACCAATAAATAAATAATAGTGAAAAAACTGAAATATTGAGCAACAGCAAACAATAATAATCTTTTAAAACCAAATACAAGATTCCAAAAATTATAATAAGAATACCTACCAGATAACTAAACTTTTTCAATTTTGGATAATGTTCCTCTAAAAACAAGTAACTATTAACAAATTTTGATGAAAAAAACGCTAGGGAAATATATGTTAGAATCATAATGAAATCATTCACGCTTTCACCAACCATAAGGTAATTCAACATGCCGTCCAAGGTGAAAATACCTAGAGCGATGCTACTTAAAAACAGTGAATAGTAAAGAAAAGCATCATCTTTAAATAAGAAATAATAACAGAGATTGTAAATAATGATTAAAAGAGCAAAACCATAATAAAACCCATTGAACAGTAACTGGTTTTTCTCCTTTAAAACAGACGTTTCTTCAACATCAAACTCAATAGGAATATATGAATGTAGTTTTGGAGCTACTCGTATATACAAATCATTATCTCTCGTAAAACGGTAACTTAAATATCTTTGATTTTCAAGTTTTTCTACAATCTTTCCATTCTGGTAAACATTCGCATTACGAATTCTTTCATATAGAATCCTGACAATATATTTTGAATCTGTAGCATAGGCTGGAATTTTAAACCAGTAAACTGTATTTGAATGCTTTTCTAGAATTTGCTTTTCCAAAGGTTTAAACTCTTCTTTTGCGACCTCTTCATAAGTTAAGTTCGCACTAATATCTTTCAAGTACTCAATTTTCGATTGAGAAAAAATAGCACTTGCAAAAAATAAAATGACAAAGAGTATCCTATACTTCATTCGTGTGTTTTTTAATGGTATGCTCTCTTAAATATAGGTATAGGGGAAAAGTAAATGCAATTGCTATTAAGAATGTCAAAGGAATCAATATCCACCAACTTTTTACCTTGTTCTTTCTTGCATCTGGAATAAACCAAACAAAAAATGTCAGAACAACAACTGTTAGATCTGCCCCAAATGATTTTCCTGCAAAATTTGATTGTGCTAATTCAAAGAAATGAATTAGAGAAGCTTCTTCATATTCAAAAAAGTATTGAATATTGTAATACCAAGTATAGCTAAGCCCTAAAATAGCAATTGCTAAGAAAATATATTTACGCTTCATAAATTGCTTGTATTTATTGATGAGAATAGATTCCTAATTAACGCTGAGGATTTACCCTGAGCTTGTCAAAGAGTCTCGGAGTGTAATTGAGAATCTATACTACTTATTTTATACTGGATTCCCAGTCAAGCTGAGAATGACAATTTTATTGTCAAAACAAAGTTATCTGTCCGTCTTCATCAGGTTTCACATCTGTTGCGTCATCTTTAGGAGCTTCTTTTGGCGCTACTGGTGGTTTTTTTATTGGTTTCGGTTTTTCAACAACTGGTGCTTTCGTAGGTTTATCTACTTCAAGAATAATCTCTTTAGAAGGCGAATCTTCAATTGGAACTTCTTTCTTCACAATCTCTTCCTCTACTACTTCTACTTCCTCAATTACAAGTTCTTCAGGCTCTTCATAAGGCAAAGATGCTAGCAAATTTACTTGTTTTATTTTATCTGTAGTTAATTGATTTCCTTGTGCTTTGATTCCTTTGATTGCAATAAAGTCTTCAAAGTTGACTTCTCTCTTCTCTAAAGAACGTTTAGAGAATACTACTTCTGCCACGGGCCTATAATCTGTTGCTATAATTTCTAACTGAGATTTTGCAGATTCAGAAATAAAGACCTCTTCCTTATCGGTTGTTTCAATTAAGAAACGTTTTACATAGTAACGTTCTTTCTCTCCATCTAGATAAATTACTGAGATTGGTTTCTTAGACTTCCACTTTTCTAAGACAATCATGTCATCCTCAAAGTGCATTTGTAAATCTGGTGTCACCGCTTTAATCTTACCAGATTGCGTCGCTATTAAGATTTTATCTTCAGCTCTAAACTCACCCAATAACTCTCCTCTACCATCAACATTTAAACGTTGCACTGCATCATCAAACCATATTTTACGTGGCTTTAAGGTAGAAACTCCAGCCGATTTAAATTCAACTTTTCTAATGGCATTCTTTGTAATGGTATTTCCTCGCACACCTCTTCCTTTAACTGCAAGATCTGCAAAGTCGATATCCCATTTCAACTTTTTAACGCCAGCTACTGCTCTTAACAAGATAGTAACCACCTCTGCTTCTCCATTTGGATTGGCTGTAAAGTAATGAACAATAGCTCCAGTATTCCCTGGTGTTAAATCGTATTCTTTATCTCTAGTAACTCCTGTGACGGCGAAGCGTTTCATATAACTTGGACCTCTTTTACCATCACGATACATCATGTTGTAAACAGTACGCTTGTCTTTTTTCTTGAAAATAGCAATATGGATGATGTCTTTTCCAACAAAAGTTTTGGAAGCTACTTTTGTTACGATCATCTTACCGTCTTTTCGAAAAACAATTACATCATCTATATCTGCACAATCGGTTACATATTCATCTTTACGCAAAGAGGTTCCTACAAATCCTTCTTCTCTATTTACATAGAGCTTTGTATTTCTAATCACAACTTTCGTTGCAACAATATCATCAAAGGTTCTGATTTCTGTTTTGCGCTCTTTTCCTTTTCCGTAGGTAGTTTTTAAACGCTTGAAATAATCTATTGCGTATTCAATCAGATTGTTTAAGTGGTTTTTCACTTCAGCAATCTTATCTTCTAATCCTTCAATAAACTGTTTTGCTTTATCAATATCGAACTTCGATATCTTTTTGATTCGAATTTCTGTCAAACGAACAATATCTTCTTCGGTAATTGCTCTTTTTAAATGTTTGATATGTGGTTGTAGTCCTTTATCAATCGCATTAATTACCCCTTTCCATGTTTCTTCTTCTTCAATATCTCGATAGATTCTATTCTCTATGAAGATACGCTCTAAAGAAGCAAAGTGCCATTGTTCTTCTAATTCATGTAATTGAATTTCTAGTTCGCTCTTTAGTAATTGAACCGTATAATCTGTTGAAGACTTCAACATTTCAGTTACTCCAATAAAACGAGGTTTGTTATCGTCAATAATACAGCACAAAGGTGAAATAGAATTCTCACAGTTTGTGAATGCATACAAAGCATCAATAGTCTTGTCTGGTGAGATATTCGGTGGTAAATGCACTAGTATTTCTACATTGGCAGCTGTATTGTCTTCAATCTTTTTAATCTTGATTTTTCCTTTCTCATTGGCTTTGATAATACTATCAATCAATGAAGATGTAGTCGTTGCAAAAGGAATTTCGGTAATTACAAGTGTTTTCTTGTCTTGCTGAGATATTTTCGCTCGAACGCGAACTTTCCCTCCACGCTTTCCATCATTATAATTGGTAAAATCTGCAATTCCTCCTGTTAAGAAGTCTGGAAGTATGGTAAAACTTCTCCCTTTTAGGTATTTTACAGAAGCATCAATCAATTCAATAAAATTGTGTGGGAGTATTTTAGTTGATAATCCAACTGCTATTCCTTCTGCTCCTTGCGCTAATAACAAAGGGAATTTTACGGGAAGGTTTATAGGTTCTTTTCTTCTCCCATCGTATGATGCTTGCCACTCCGTTGTTTTTGGGTTAAATACTACATCTAAGGCAAACTTAGATAGACGTGCTTCAATATAACGTGAAGCTGCTGCACGATCACCTGTGAGGATGTTTCCCCAGTTCCCTTGCATATCAATCAACAATTCTTTCTGCCCCATTTGTACCATTGCGTCTGCAATAGAAGCATCTCCATGTGGATGATACTGCATGGTATGACCTACTATGTTAGCTACCTTGTTGTAACGTCCATCATCCAAATCTTTCATCGAATGCATGATACGACGCTGTACAGGCTTAAAACCATCATTAATACCCGGAACAGCTCTTTCTAAAATTACGTACGAAGCATAATCTAAAAACCATTCCTTGTACATTCCTGTTACTTTGGTAATGGTTTCAGTTGCTTCTGTAACTTCCGACTGATTCTCTAGTTCTGAATCGTGTTCGTGTTCTTCGTGTTCGTTAATCTCTTCGCTCATATTTTATGACTCCTCTACGATATCCAATTCAACTTTCAAATTCTCAATGATAAACTTTTGCCTATCAGGTGTGTTTTTCCCCATATAGAATTGCAACATTTGATCGATCGACATTTCTTTGTCTAGCATCACAGGATCTAAACGAATATCATCGCCAATAAAATGGACAAACTCGTTAGGAGAAATCTCTCCCAACCCTTTAAATCGGGTGATCTCTGGTTTTCCGCGCAATTTATCGATGGCTGCTCTCTTTTCTTCTTCTGAATAGCAGTAATGTGTTTCTTTCTTATTTCTAACTCGAAACAATGGTGTTTCTAAAATATACAAATGCCCTTCTTTAATCAATTCTGGAAAGAATTGTAAGAAGAAAGTTATTAATAACAATCGAATGTGCATTCCATCTACATCAGCATCCGTTGCAATTACAATATTGTTATATCGTAAGTCTTCTAAACTGTCTTCAATGTTTAAAGCTGCTTGTAATAAGTTAAACTCCTCATTTTCATACACAATCTTTTTTGAGAGTCCGTATGAGTTTAAAGGCTTCCCTTTTAAGCTAAATACTGCTTGTGTGTTTACGTTACGAGATTTGGTAATAGAACCAGAAGCTGAATCTCCCTCTGTAATAAACAGCGTCGTTTCTAAATAAGCTTCTTTCTTCGTGTCACCTAAGTGAATTCTACAATCACGTAGTTTCTTATTATGTAAGCTCGCTTTCTTTGCTCTGTCTTTTGCAAGCTTACGAATACCTGATAACTCTTTACGTTCTTTCTCTGCCTGTAAAATCTTACGTTGTATGCTTTCTGCAACCACCGTGTTCTTGTGCAGGTAATTATCTAACTGTGTTTTTAGGAAATCGTTGATGTAGGTTCTAACCGTTGGTAAATCGCCTCCCATCTCAGTAGATCCTAGTTTAGTTTTGGTCTGACTTTCAAAAACAGGCTCCATTACTTTAATCGCAATGGCTGAAATAATGGATTTACGGATGTCTGATGCTTCAAAATTCTTTCCGTAGAACTCACGGATGGTTCTAACCAATGCTTCTCTAAAAGCTGCTTGATGGGTTCCTCCTTGTGTGGTATGCTGACCGTTTACAAAAGAGTGATACTCTTCTGAATACTGTGTTTTGCTATGTGTAATGGCAACTTCAATATCGTTCCCTTTCAAATGAATGATTGGGTACAACATATCTTCTTGATTATTGTTGTCTTCTAATAAATCTTTCAATCCATTTTCAGAGAAGAACTTTTCTCCGTTGAAAACAATCGTCAGTCCAGGATTTAGATAGACATAGTTTTTCAACATTTTCGCTACATATTCATTTCTGAATTTGTATTTCTTGAAGATTGTTTCATCGGGAATAAAAGAAACCTTGGTCCCCTTTCTTCTTGATGATTCTTCAAGTAGTTCTTTGTTGATTAAATTTCCTTGTTCAAACTCAGCAGAAGCCGACTTACTATCTCTGTTTGATTCAACTCGAAAATAAGAGGACAATGCATTTACCGCTTTTGTACCTACTCCATTCAATCCTACTGATTTCTTAAAGGCTTTTGAATCGTACTTTCCTCCTGTATTCATTTTAGAAACTACATCCACCACTTTTCCTAGTGGAATTCCTCTACCGTAATCACGCACAGAAACCTTATTCCCTTGAATAGAAATTTCTATGGTCTTTCCAGCACCCATTACATACTCGTCAATTGAGTTGTCTAAAACTTCTTTTACTAGAATATAAATACCATCATCCGCAGATGAACCATCTCCCAATTTCCCAATATACATACCCGGTCGCATCCGAATATGTTCCTTCCAATCGAGTGAGCGTATGTTATCCTCAGTATACTTAGTTTCTTGACTCATAAAATCTTTCTGCAGTTTTGAAGTAGATGCTAAAATAAGATTTCCAAACAAAAATCAAAATGCCCTTGAACATTAGTTATTAACAGAGTTTTCACTATAGAATTCCCTTTAATACTTAGCCTCAAGGCATTAGTGGTTCTTAATTTGTTTATAGCATTTTACCTTCACTCTTTAGTAACAATTTCTTTTTGATAAATGAACATATTGGTTGTTATATGTTAACTTACAATACAAATAATAACAATATGTTATATTTTTAAACATTTAACATATTGTATGCTTATTTTTCTACTTTCGCTCTTGATAATTAACGATCGATGGATAGAGAAACTTTATTAGAATTAGCAAATAAATATGGAAGCCCTTTGTATGTGTATGACACACAAAAAATAGCTTCACAATACGAGAGAATTACAAATGCTTTTACAAGTGTAGGGAATTTACAATTAAACTACGCAGTAAAAGCGTTATCAAATATTAACATCTTAAAATATTTTAAAAAATTAGAAGCTGGTTTAGACACTGTTTCCAACCAAGAAGTACTACTTGGTTTAGAAGCTGGATTTGCTCCAGAAAAAATCATCTATACGCCCAATGGTGTTTCTTTAGAAGAAATTGAAAAAGTAGCAGCTAAGGGTGTTCAAATTAATATTGACAATCTTTCTATTCTTGAATTGTTTGGACAGAAGCATCCTGAGATTCCAGTATGTATACGTATAAACCCACATATCATGGCGGGAGGAAACAGTAAAATTTCTGTAGGACACATCGATTCTAAATTTGGAATCTCTATTCATCAAGTTCCACACATTAAGCGTGTGGTTGAGAATACAGGTATGAATATCAATGGAATTCACATGCATACAGGTTCTGATATTTTAGATATTGACACCTTCCTTCGTGCGACTGAAATTCTATTTGATGTTGCAAAACAATTTGATAATATCGATTTTATTGATTTTGGAAGTGGTTTTAAAGTCCCATATAAAGAAGGAGACATCTCTACGGATATTGAACAATTAGGAGTTCAACTTTCCGAACGCTTTAATCAGTTTTGTAAAAACTACGGAAAGGAAATCACTTTGATGTTTGAGCCTGGTAAATTCTTAGTTTCTGAAGCAGGTGTTTTCTTAGCAAAAGTGAATGTGGTAAAACAAACTACCTCAACTGTTTTTGCAGGTGTAGATAGTGGATTTAATCATTTAGTACGTCCAATGATGTACGATTCTTACCATAAGATTACCAATATTTCAAACCCTGAAGGAAGAGATCGATACTACTCTGTTGTTGGTTATATCTGTGAGACTGATACTTTTGGAACCAACAGACGAATTAGTGAAATCTCTGAGGAAGATATTTTATGTTTTCACAATGCTGGAGCGTATTGTTTTACAATGGCTTCTAATTACAACTCTCGATACAGACCTGCGGAAGTGATGATCTATGAAGGAAATGATTATTTAATTCGCAAAAGAGAAACCTTTGAAGACATTTTAAGGAATCAGGAAGTTATCGAGTTTTAATAAACTTTTAATAGTTTTCATAAGGGAATTCATTTTCTATTTATTTCATTTGATACTTAAGGTTTATTAACTTAAAAATCAACTATGAAAATAGAAAAATGGGGATTCATATTCTTGATAGCTTTTATTTTTACTCAATGCAAACAAGACACTAAACATGGATTCCAAATTACAGGAAAAACCAATAAAGGTTTCAATGATTATATAATTCTACGTTATAGCAATCAGGTAGATACTGTACTAGTTAAGAACGGCTCTTTTCAGTTTAAAGGTCAAGTTGAAACTCCGACAGAAGCTTACTTCAAACTAAAAAATGCATCTAACATTCAAACTTTTATGTTAGAGAATAGTACGATTTATATTTCTTTACAATTGAAGAAAAGAGATTTCAATGAAAAGACAGTAACAATAATAAAAATGGATAGTATTTCTGGTTCCAAAAGTCAAGTTCTAGAACAAGGCTTATTAAGTTCTTTCGAAAAGAACTTTAACAAAGAGCCGAATGAAAATCTAAAGTCAGAAAAATTATACACTATTCTGTATTCCTTTCTAAGTGAAAACCCTACATCTTCAATTAGCGGGAAATATCTCGCGCGTATGAATGAAGTATATGATTATCTTGATGGTCAACAATTAGAAAAACTCTATCAATTACTTGACACCTCTTATCAAACAAACAGAGCACTTACCAGCATACGAAGTACAATAAACCAAGAAAAGTTTTTAAAAACAGGAAACATCCCTCCTTCTTTTTCCTTATTCAATCAAAATGAACAAGCTATCGAGAGTTCTTCTTTTAAAGGCAAGTATGTTTTACTAGAGTTTTGGGCATCATGGTGTACACCTTGTAGATATCAAAATCCTGAATTGATCGATATTTATAAAACGTATCAATCAAAAGATTTTGAAATTGTAGGAATCTCTGCTGATAAAAACAAAGACCAATGGAAAGCAGCAATTGAAAAAGACGGTATTAGTTTATGGACACAACTTATCGACTCTAATAGCCTAGTTGCTGATCAATACTATGCCTATATAATTCCGTTTAACGTTTTACTAGATAAAGAAGGAAAAATTATTGCAAAAGGCTTGAAGCCTTTTAAATTAGAATCCATACTTAAATCTATTATTAAAGAATAGGTTTCTCTATTTGTTAATTCAATAATACAAACACTTTGTTTGACATTTTTTTATATTAAACTCGTTTACAATAGGCATATTTTAATTTTTGTAAATTAGCTAACCTTTCAAAAACAGTTCTAAATATTAAATTATTGTCAACATGAAAAAAATCTTATTTTTAGTTTTCGTTCTATCTACATTTACGAGCTTTTCACAATCCGATCCACTTTGGTTAAGATATTCAGCGATATCTCCAGATGGTACGACCATTCTTTTTAATTATCAAGGTGATATCTATAAAGTAGCGGCTTCGGGAGGAAAAGCAGTTCCTATGACAATTTCAGAAAGTTACGAATACAATCCTGTTTGGAGTCACGATGGAAAACACATTGCTTTTGCATCAGACAGATATGGTAATTTTGATGTCTTTGTTATGCCATCAACTGGAGGAGAAGCCAAGCGACTCACCTTTCATTCTACGAATGAAGTTCCAAGTGATTTCAGCAGAGATAATAAGAGCATACTATTCTCTGGAGTTCGACAAGATTTACATACAAATGTACAGTTTCCGTCTGGAGTTATGGCAGAATTATACAGTGTACCAGTCGATGGTGGGCGTGTCCAATTAAAACTCACCTCACCTGCACATAATGCAACCTATAGTCCCGATGGAAAAAAACTAATTTTTCATGATCGAAAAGGGTATGAAAATGACTGGAGAAAACATCATACATCTGCTGTCACTAGAGATATATGGACCTATAACATCAAAAATAATTCATACACGCAACTTTCACAATTTAACGGAGAAGATCGCAATCCTGTATTTGATAGTAATAACAATGATTTTTATTATTTATCTGAAGAAAACGGATCTTTTAATGTTCACAAAAGTTCCTTAACAAACCCTAGTCAGAATCAAGCATTAACATCATTTAAAAAGCACCCAGTAAGATTTCTCACACGTTCAAGGAGTAACACCTTATGCTTTAGTTATGATGGAGAGATTTACACGATGTCACCAGGTAATAAACCAAAAAAGGTAAAAGTAAGTCTCAATTATGATGGTCGATCTACTTTAGAAAAAATAGTCCCTGTTAATAATAATTTTACGGAAGTCGACTTATCATCTAATGGTAAAGAAGTTGCCTATATCTTTAGAGGCGAAGTCTTTGTGAGCAGTATTGAGAATGGTACTACGAAAAGAATCACCAACACACCTTATCAAGAACGTTCAGTAAGCTTTAGCCCTGATGGCAAATCGTTGCTTTATGCTGCTGAGGTTAATAAGAGCTGGGGACTTTATGAGACTTCAATCGTTAGAAAAGATGAACCTTATTTTTATGCTTCTACCCTACTTAAAGAAAAGGTTATCCTCCAAACTAAGAAAGAAGAATTTCAAGCTGCATATTCTCCAGATGGAAAAGAGGTCGCTTATCTCGAAGATCGGACTACTATAAAAGTAATAAACCTCGCATCCAAGAAAACTCGCACAGTTGTGCCAGCAAAGCACAACTACTCATATGCTGATGGTGACATGTGGTATCAATGGTCACCAGATAGCAAATGGCTCCTATTTCAATTCGGACAACAAGAAGATGTGATGCAAGGTGAAGTAGGTTTAACAGAAGCATCTGGTAAAGGTGAAATACGTAATTTAACTCAAAGTGGTTACTATGATTTTTCGCCTAAATGGTCTACAGACGGAAAAATGATGACATGGGTATCAACACAACAAAGTGGTCGAATGGAAAATGGATATCCAAATCAAGTAGATGTCTTTGCTATGTTCTTTTCAAAAGAAGCTTATGATACATCTAATTTACCTCAAGCTGATTTTGATCTTTTAACAGAAATGAAGAAAAAGAAAGGTAAAGAAAAAGATAAAACTAATGACAAATCCAAGAAAAGTAAGAAAGGGAAAAGTGCTGATTCCAAAGATCTTATTTTTGACTGGGAGTACATGAGAAAGCGTAAAAAGAGATTGACCACTCACACTTCGAACATTAATGATTGGTTGCTTTCAAAAGACGGCAATAAGCTTTATTACTTATCAAGTTTTGAAGGACGAAATGATTTATGGGTATCCGATTTAAGAAAAAGACAGAATAAACTTTTTGCAAAATTAGGCGTAGGTAATTCCGGTATGATTTTATCAAAAGATGGCAAGTTTATCCTATTGATCGCTGATGGCAGATTAAAGAAAATAAGCACCTCTAATGGTAAAGTGAAATCCATTAACACTAGAGGTGAAATGGTCTTAAAACAATCTGATGAACGTAATTATATTTTTAATCATAGTTGGAGACAATTAAGGGATAAGTTTTATGTGAAAGATCTTCAAGGTGTTGATTGGGATTTCTATTATCGTGAATACAAAAAATTCCTTCCGCACATTAACAACAACTATGATTTCGCAGAAATGTTAAGTGAGATGCTTGGTGAAATGAATGCATCTCACACTGGTAGTGGTTATAGAGCTAACTCACCAAATGGAGATCGAACATCTTCTTTAGGTCTGCTTTATGATTATAAACATACTGGAAACGGAATAAAAGTCGCTCATGTATTAATTGGTGGACCTCTAGACAAGGCAGCTTCTAAAATTCGCAAGGGACATGTTATTGAAAAAATTGATGGGATAGCCGTTACAGATGATATCGATTTTTACCAGCTATTAAACAGAAAACAAGGTTCTAACGTTTTACTTTCTATTTTGGATCCTTCGAGAAAAACGCAATGGGAAGAAGTGGTAAAACCTACATCTCTTGGAAGAGAAAATCAACTACTTTATACACGATGGGTTGAAACACGACGCAAGGAGGTAGAAAGGCTTTCTGGAGGAAAGTTAGGGTATGTACATGTACGCGGAATGAATGACCCTAGTATGAGAGTCGTTATTGAAGATGCATTAGGGAAACACTTAAGTTCTGATGCTTTGGTTGTAGATACTCGTTTTAATGGCGGTGGAAATCTACATGATGTTCTTGCTGATTTTTTGAACGGTAAAAAGTACATGGAAATCATTCCACATGGTCAGTATGTAGGCCACCAACCTGGTCGATTATGGGTAAAACCTTCCATTGTTATTATGGGGGAAAGCAATTACTCAGACGCTCATTTATTCCCTGTTGCTTATAAAATAAAAGGTGTTGGAAAGACATTAGGTATGCCTGTTCCTGGTACTGGAACTTTTGTTTGGTGGGAAACTCAAATAGATCCTAGTATTTACTTTGGAATTCCAATGGGTGGATGGAAACCTATTGGACAACCATTTTTAGAAAACAATCAATTAGAACCAGATATTAAAGTCCAAAACAAACCAGGGATTATGGCTATAGGTAGAGACCAACAAATAGAAGAAGCTGTTAAATCTCTATTAAAAAACTAATGTTAGAATTCTTTAGAGAGATTCGAAAAAAGCTCTTAGGTGAAAATAAGCTTACGAAGTATGCTATTTATGTCTTTGGAGAAACTATTCTTGTAGTCATTGGAATTATGATTGCTTTACAGGTTGATGACTGGAGAGAACAACAACAACTGAGAGCAAATGAGATTGAAATTTTGACAGATTTTAAGTTAGAGCTCGAAAAGGATATGATCAATTTTAATCGAGCTATTAATCGTGGAAGTCAAGCTAAGGCATCAATGGTCTTGCTTTTAAAACATCTAGAATCCAATCTACCTTATGCAGACTCTTTGAGTTATCATTTTGGAAGCATTACAGACACTTGGACAGCTGAAGTTAATAAAAGTGTTTATGAATCATTAAAATCAGATGGTTTGAGTCTTATCTCCAACAAACAGCTAAGGCAAGATTTAGTCAGACTCTATGATGTCTTAAGTATTGGACAAAAAGAGCGCAATGATCGATATAGAGATTTTATAGAACATGCTTCACTCAACCTTTTAAATACTAGATTTGACGCCTTCTGGAATGGCATGAACTCTGAAGATTTAAACGAAAAGAATAGTTTTGCTGATGTTGATTTTAAGGTTGGAAAAATAAATGGTAAAATGGTTCCTTTGAATTTTGAAAAACTGAAAACAGATCAGGAGTTTCTTTACTTTCTAAGGAGTATTAAAAACAGACATTTCTGGTTCTTTGAACAAGAATTTAATGGAATTAAAATTGCAGCGGAAAGACTGATAAAAAACATCGAATCTGAATTGGATGTTTTGAATAGATAAAAAAAAGAAAAGCCTAATTCGTAACGTGAAATAGGCTCTTCTATCATTTTATATCCTCTATTTACAAATCTAACGTATACTTTGCTGAATAGTTTGCTGGTTTCTTTGTTGTTGGATCTGCTTTATAAACGCCCCAATGTGTTTCAAATTCTCCAGGCTTTGTACTTTTATTATCTTCATCATACATTTCAAAAATGAAGCAATTAATTTTCCCTGGCACACGTGGTGTTCCAGTTACACTTTTACAATGTGCTACTAGGTTTGTATTGAATGTAGTTGCATTCCCTAGTGTTGCAATTGCGTTGCTAGTAGGACCTGTTGGCCATCCACATTCTCCGATTGTGATGTTTAAATCGCCATAGCCAATCGCTCCAAGAGCAATATACAAGGCATCATAAGACGCATCAAAAATGTTTGTATATTGATGCGTGCCATCTTTTGGAGGCCACCCGTCAGAAGCTTTCTTGGCTGTAAACAAGCAATATTTTAGTGTGATATCTGGATTGACTGGATATGCATTTAAAAAAGGGTAAATATTAATCATAAAGACACCTCCAGAACTTTTAATTACAGCGCATACACTCTCAATTGTAGCTGTAAGTGATGAGTTAATAGCTCCTTTTGAAGGCGGATATGATTTTTCCATAATTGCAAAATTGAACGGAACTGTTAGAGGCATAGTAATACTAGCAGTACCTAATGCTGTATGTAAATTTGAAATTGCATCTGCTAAGTACGGAGAATAAGCTCCATTCCACCAAGGTCCAAGAGGCTCATTTCCTACGCAAACCATAATGATGGTATCTGAATACGTTGTTACAACATCTACAACAGCACTTGTTGTATTATTTGAAAGTGCTTCCAATTCATCATTTGGAATGCCTAAAACAACTTTCAATCCTGCTGCTTTCGCTTTTTTTATAAAATCGGTTTGTGTATAATTATATGTTTTTACCATTCCTGTACCCATGGCTGTAATTTGTGTAGCGGCATCGGATGCAGAAACTGGAGTTGATTGGAAGGTATTACTAAAATTAACACCTACTGTTGAAGGGAAATTGACACTCATCGTTTTTCGTTTTAGATTTATAATTCAATTGTTTTGTCATAGAATATCAATAGCTATGTAGGGTACATAATTGCTGTTATTGATATGTTCTAACTCAATGTTACAATAAACAATTGTACTATTCAAAAAATGCTATAAAATCAGGTATTTATACTTGTCAAGTCAGTTCTTACTTCCCACTTTCAAAATCAGATTGTTTAATTGATTTTAGAGCTTTAAGTCTCTAAAAACATTAAGCCTTTACACGCTTAGAAAAAGGTCTTTTAGTAATAAATAGTGGTAGATATATCAGTATTCCAACGAGAGAGAAGAAAAGTCCTCCTATTGATCCTGCTGCAAACGAAAACCAAAATACCTCTTGCTGACCTTCCCATACAAAAGGAATTAAACCAACTATCGTAGTAATAATAGTTAGTAATACTGGAGTTATCTTTGAATTGTATGCTTTGTAATAACATCTTTGGGTGCTAAGCAAAGGGTGTTTTTTCTTTATGTTATTATAGTCGTTTATAATGTACAGAGCTGAGTTGACACTTATTCCCGATAACAAGATAAATGAAGCATAGCCTCCTTGATCAAAATTAATATCAAAAAGGTAAAACGTTAAGAAAACACCTATAAATGAAATAGGAATCATACTAATGATTGCCAAAGGTTGTTTTAAGGATTCTAGTAAGATTGCACAAATGAAAAATATAATTCCAATGATAATAAATATATAGTAATACTGTGTTTTATCTTTCTTATTCCAAAAACTAGAATAACTTGGATTATACACACGGTACCCAATAGGTAATTTCTTCTTAAATTCTATTTCTCTAGTTTCTTTAAACTTTCTTGCTAATGGATTAGAACCAATAAAATTGTAGGTTACTACTAAACTATATTGTTGATTTCGCTTTTTAATCGTATTCCCCGTTTTTCTTTTTTCTATGGATGCCAATGAATTTAATTTGTATTGGTTTTCATCAATCAAAAGAGGCGTGTTTTTCAAGTCCCAAACATTAAATTTGAGATACTTGTCTGATACAATTTTTACTTTCTGCAATTCATTATCAGCCACAATAGATTGTACGCTTCCTTTGTGTAACTTGTTCTTTAAAATTGAATACAAGCTAGATTGAGTAACACTCTCCAAACTCATTAATTCTGGTTTAAAATCTAAATAGTATTCATTTAAAGAAGGATTCCCCCAGCGATCACTAGTGATTTCAACTTTTGTCACTCGTCCATTTGCATTTTCTAAAATGTATTGTTTTAGCTGCTCTGCGTATTCATATAACTGATCATAATTATAGCCTTCTAAAGAAATTCCATCATCTGAACCTCCTATTCCTAAAGCATTATTAAACCCTTTACCTACACCATAGATACTCCACGTTAATCCGCCTAAACTAATAGATTTACTTTTCAATAAGTCTCTCAATTTATAAGGGAAAGATCCAAATTCAAACTCTTCTTTAAAGTAAATTTGAATTGTAGAATTTCGATAGCTTGTAATGCTCGTTTCAAAGAACTTTACTTCATCAAAAGAAGAAATATAAGACTCCATTTTCTGAATCACTTCGTTCAATTGTTCAATGGTACACCCTTCTGGCATTGCCCCTCTAACATTCAACACGGTTCTTTCTGGTTCGGAATAATAAGAGTTTTCAAAAACATTTTCTGTAAATAAGCGCAATGATCCTCCTACTACCTTTTCTAAAGAGGGTCTGATTTCATCTGTAAACCAATTCGATCCTATTGTTTCATTATAGAATTCTCCAAGTGCATTTGGGTTATCAATTTTTTGTGGAGCTAAGTGCAGTGGTAATCCAAACCCTAAAATAAACAGTAAAATAAAGCTCCATTTCACCAACGGTTTTTTAAGAAAAAAAATGACTTTTGTATACCTTTTGGTGAAATTTATAACGCGTTTTCTTTTACGTATTGAGCGATTTTTTTGTTTTTCTTTTAGTTTTAACTTCTCTAATAACGCAGGAACAAAGTAAAAGGAAACCGCTAGTGAAACACCTATGTTTATTGCTATAACAACTGCAAAATCCCATAAATTTAAACGTTGACTTTCTTCTAATAAGAAAATTACTAACACAGATCCTATGGTTGTTAAGGTTGCTGCTAAAATCGCTAAAAATGCTTTTTTGTTTTTTTTCGTCAACAAATGATCCATCATGATGATACAATTGTCGATAATAATTCCGAATGAAATTGTAATTCCTGCCAAAGAATATAATTGCAATTCAACATCAAAAGCCACATAGAATATAATGGCAATTAGAAGGTTGACAAGAATACTTGCAAAAAGTACAAAGAGATATTTAAAATTCCTGTACACAAAAATTGTTAAAACGAGTAAAACGAGAATTGACAAAAGAGCTCTTCTCTTTATTTTATCTAATTCTTTTATCAAGAAAGTACTATTATCTTTTGTTAACTTGATATAGTATCCTTTTGAAATGTTTTGCTCCAACTCGGCTACATGCCTCTTCACTTTTTGAGATAGATTGATTGTATTGACTCCTTTTCTAGGGTAAATAGCAATGTTCAATGTATTGAGTCCATTAACTCGATAATACGACTTTATATCTCCTTCTTTAAAACTAATTTTGGCAATATCTTTAAGATATAGAATTCTATTGTTTATTTTTTTTATAGGAATCTCATTCCATGAAAAAATATGTGTCGACTTATACACTAGTTGTATTGACACTTCTTTCTCGAAAGCCTTTCCTGTTATTCGTTCAGCTCCTTTTCCTAATTGATTTTTAGTTAAGTAACTATTAATAGCATTGGTAACCTCATCTACAGAAATACCGTATTGGAATAGCCTATCTGAATTATAAGTAATTACCCATTCAAAAGGGGCAGCTCCATAGAGTGAAACTTGACTTACTCCTTCTATCTTAGAAAGTTTTGGTAATAGATAACTTTCTGCATATTTTTTTATAAAATACGGATTCTCATTTGCATTAATACTATAAGATAAAATAGGCGATTTACTTTCAGAACCTGTACTTGTAGAGAGCTCCGGATATCCAACATCTTCAGGAAATTTCTGATAGTTTTGTCGTATGATGTTTGCTATTTCAAAACGAGCAATATCTATATCAACTGCTTTTTTGAACGTTAAATTTATACTCCCGTTACCTTTACTTGAAGTTGATGTAATCTCTTTAATTCCTTTTACAGAATTAAAGAGCCCTTCTAATTTAGATGTAACCTCTTGCTCTATAACTTTTGCCGATGCTTTGTTCCATGAAAAAGAAACGTCAAGTGATTTTGAAGGACGGTTAGGCTTTAATTGAATACTTATAGATGACAGCAAGCTTACACCTACTATTGTTAAGCAAATAAAAATGGTTAAAACACTAAATGAGGAAAGCCTTCTTTTCATTTAGTTCACAGTTTTAAATAATCGGCTCCAGTTAAATGAACCGTTATAATTCGAATACAAAACACATTGTACTTTTCCTACAATACTTTCTACAGGTATAAATCCGAGATATCTTGAATCTCTAGAATTTTTTCTATTATCGCCTAAAACAAAAATGTAATCTTTTTTAAATGTGTAATTCTCTACTTTTTTCCCATCTAAAAAGTAATTCCCTTCTTTTTCCTCTAATTCAACTTTTTCAAACTCTTGGATTGTCTTTTTATAGATGTTAAACGTGTTATCATTCAACTCAACTAGCATACCTTTTTTAGGAATTCTAAAGCTTCCCATGTTATCAATATTCCAATGCTTCTTTTTTTCTACTAAAAAGAGGTTCTTAGAAATTGTATCATGTTCAATCTTTTTCTCAATTGACAGTACCGATTTAAACTGTTTGATTCGCTCATAATCAACTTTAGATAGAGCACCTTCAAGTTCATTAGCCACATTATAATTTTGATAAACTGCTGCTTCACTTTTTAAGGAATCTAAACTAGCGTAAAATCTCTCTTTATTTTTAACTGTTAAGTTGTAATGCTCTTTGACAGTTGAAAGGGGTGTATACTTCTTATTATTTGTGTACACTTCACCATCTATCATTTTCAAGTTGTCCCCAGGAAGCCCAACACATCTTTTCACCAAGAAAAACGTTCTAGAAGTTTGAAAAACCAACACATCACCTTGCATTACACTTCTCAATCCAGAAAATCGTTTATAACCCCACCATTCTTTATCTATATCTGCACGTGCATCTTTATTCAAATAAAATAAAAAATTAATCCATGGTATTTCAAAAGGACTACTAGGTAATTTAGGTCCGTATGTTAATTTATTGACCAAAATAATATCTTCTTGATACAATGCATTCTCCATTGAGCTACTTGGTATTCTGAAAATCCCGAATACAAATAACTTCATGCTAATACTTATCGCAAAAATGATAATGAAAAATGTTAGTCCTTTTGCTATTTTAGAAAGTAAATTGTTCTTAATCTGTTTTATTAGAAACAACAATAAAAATCGCAACAAAAAAATACTAACGGCAATTATCAAAAACCAGAACAATTGATTTAAAAGCAATAAAAAAACAATAATACTTATAGCTATTCGCTTCCAATATTTGTTTAATAAGTAATATGTTCTTTTAAGAGGGCTCATACTTAATCCTCTAAAATAGATTCAAATGATTCTTTTAAGGTTCTCTTTTCTAAAAAATTATACAATGTTATCTGTTGCACTTCATAGTAATACGTCCAATACAATTCTAAACTCTGTATGTATTGTTCAGTTGCAGTTTGCCATGCTTTCCTAGAATTCAATAAACGTAATAAATCTACTTTTCCTGATAGAAAACGTTTTTCTGTAATTTCATAAGACTGACCAGAAATCTCTTTAGCACGTAATGCTGCTGAAACTTGCTGCTCTTGCAAATTAAAACTTCTTACCTTCAATACTAACTGACGTTTTACATCATTTACTGTCTGCTGAATTTCGATGTCAGTAACCTCTTTCGTCATTTTAGCCGTCTTGATAATTCCTTTTCGCTCTCCCCAATCTAGGATAGGCATGGAAAATCTGATTGCTACAATTTGTTGATCCAAAAAATTTCTATAGGCGTTAGCAAAACTATTGGATTGTTGGTTCAAACCATAACTAGCATCAATAGACAACTCAAACCTGTTTTCTTTTGTTACTTTATCCAAATCTCTTTGTGCATTAATGCTTCTAATGGCACTATTCAATAGATCAGGATTATTCTGATTCATATAACCTTCCGCCTCTGGCAAACTGATTTTTAATTTAGAAATTAAACTTGGTAATACTGGTTCGTAGATTTCTATATCTTCTTTATTTAAAAATAATTTTAAGTCCGCAATAACAGTCTCTAATTCTTGTACTACTTTTAATAAATCAGTTTTTGAAGTAAAACTTTCCAACTCTAAGTTTAATAAGTCATCTTTTTCTATTGCTCCTATTTCATACCTTTTCTTAGCAATTTTATAAAGCCTTTCTGCATTTGCTTTGGTTTCTTTGGCAATAGCAACTCTGGCACTATTCAAAGCCCATTTAAAAAACAATGCTGTTATATCTATATTTATTTTTTGTTCATTAAAAATAAAATCCTTTTTTGCTTTTTCATATTCCAACAATGCAGTTTTATTCAACCATTTTAGTTCATTAAAAGCCATTAAAGGTTGATTGATTCCTATTCTAATCGGTGTTGTTGAATAATTGTTAATTGTTTGATCACCATAATTAATCAATCGATTAAAGTTTGAATTGACAAATACTTTCGTCCCTGTAGCCATGATATTCTGAGTTAACGAAAGTTCAGAAAACATATTTAAACTCTGTTGCTGTCTATAAACATCAATATTTGCTACAGGGTCATACCTTTTCGTTAATAACCTATTATAGGTAAAGGGTTGAAAATTTAAATCTATTCTTGGTAAAAACCGTGCTTTAAATGATTTGTATTTCCAATAATCAATAGCGTATTGTCTTTTAGCCTTAAAAGCATCCAAAGAGTTTTTATTTGCCAGTTGAACTATTTCTTCTAAGCTTATTTTTTGCAATTGCTGAGCTTGCATATTGTTTATAAATAATATGTAGAATATGATTTTTAAAATCAATCGTACTTGATTAGCTTTTTTATTCAACAGCATAAATTTTATTTTTTGAAAGGTGATAATAACACAAAGGAATTAAATACAAACTCACGATGGTTCCTAATAGCATCCCTCCTATTAATGCAATGGCTAATGGCGCTTGTAATTCGGCTCCTAAACCCGTTGTAAACAAAACTGGCAACAATGCTAAAATAGTAGTTAAACTTGTCATTAAGATAGGTTTTAACCTTCGTTGTCCAGCAACCAACAATGCTTTTAACAAACTCATTCCTTGCTTTTGTAATTGAATGATGGTATCAATTTTTAGAATCGAATCGTTGATAATGATTCCGCTCATCACAACAATTCCAATCATCGACATCAGGTTTAGACTATAATCGAATAGGTATAGTAATAAAAATGCACCAGCCATCGCAATTGGTATTTCTATTAAAATGATAAATGGTAGGGTTAATGATTCAAATTGCGAAGCCAAAATAAAATACAGTAATACCAAAGTGATTAGTAATACAATAAACAATTCATTGACGAGTTTTCTGTTTTCAAAAATACTCCCCGTAAATGTTACGTCAAATTGTTTGTTTTGAGCAACTATTTCTTTAATTTTTGACATCGCTGGTTTTTCGTCGCTGACGTCAAGATTCATTTCATAATATTCTCCTTCTTTACCAGCAGTAATCGTTTTTAGATTCTCTTCTTTTACTTCAGTAATAAAATCAGCGACAGAGAAATGTGTACTATCATTTACTTTAATGAGTGTTTCACTGACAATATCTCTAATAGTTTTCTCCTCTCCTCCTAGTATGACTGGAATGTAATTTTGATTATCAATCAAAGAAAATATCTCTCTTTCATTGAAAGCGCTTTTTAAGCTAGCATAGATTTGCTCAGAAGAAACATCATAAAGCATCATTTTTTCTTTATCTGCCAATAACACAATGTTCTCTTCCCAAGAAATAGGCTGTATTTGTGTTTCTGACAATTTGTCTTCAATTGATTTCCATAAGGACTTTACTTCATTATTTTGCTCGGCTCCAATATTTTCAACACTTCTTATTTTTGCAATTAAAGGTGCATCATCTTCAGAGAAGATCATATTGAAAATATTATCAACTTCTTTAAACTCCTGAACTGAAGTTGGATACTTGTTTCCTAAATGATTGGATAGCTTATTTTTTATTTCTTCTAATTTTTCTAACGAACTTGTTCTAACATATAGGAGTAACTCTGATGTTTTAGCATCGGCATCTTTATTCAATAGAAATTGTTGTTGACCAACAAATGCATTGTACTCTTCAATCCCTTCTTCTAGAGGCTGAACAAGTTCTAGTACTCTTTTCTTATTCTCTTCTACATTAATGGACTCGTTCCAGTCGATTTTTAAAAATGTTTCAGAGCTAGACAAAGCTGGCATCGTACTTTTAGGAAGAAAATAAAATAGACTGACTGTAGCAATTGTAAAACTCAAAAACAAAACAAATGCGATTCCTTGTTTTTTCATGACAAAACGAAATCCTTTTTCATAAATACGTTCGTAATCAATTGTATTGATCTTTTTCAGAAATGAATTCAATTTTGAAAGCCTTCCTTCTTTTAAATGAAATAATCGATAAATTACTGGCAACAGCGATATCGAAATCAATAAGGAAACAAAAAGGCCTATGGTAATTGCCATCGCTTGATCATAAAACAATGCTCCTGTAATACCGCTTAAAAAGATTAATGGAATAAAAACAGCACAGGTAGTTAATACAGAACTTAGTAAAGGTTTAAAAACCTCATTAGTTCCTTTCACACAGGCTTCAGAAACAGAATATCCCATTTCTCGATATTGTGTGATATTGTCGATCACGATGATAGAGTTGTCAATCATTAAACCTATTCCTAAGACCAATCCAGATAAAGAGATGATATTAATTGAAATGCCTAATAGATGGAAAAATAGCAAACAAACGATAATGGAAACAGGAATACTTATTCCAATCAAAATAGGTGATTTAATATCTTTTAAAAAGAGAAACATGACCAAGAATGCTAATAACATTCCCCAAAACAAACTCTGACTTAAATTATTGATGGCAACATCTAATAATTTTGTTTGATCTCTGGTAATTGAAAAGTCGATTTCAGGATAATCGACAACCATTGCAGCGATAGTAGCTTGTAATGCTTTTTTTAAATCCTTAATACGAGCATCACTCTGTTTAATGATTGCCAGTGAAACTGCTTCTTTATCATTAGACAATACCAACCCTTTTCTCGCTTGTGGCTTTTCTATAACGCTTGCAATATCTTTTAACTGGTAGAGTTTTCCATTCTTATTAAAGAAAATAGCTTCTATATCTTTTATATTATCTAAAGTAGTTCCTAAACGCAGATTGTATTGGTACTGACTATCTTTCACCAAGATACTTCCAATCTCAATTTGTTGCTTTTTTATAGTACTTTCTATATCACTTAAATCAATTCCTAAAGCCATGCATTTGTCATGATCTGGAATTACTACAATTTCAGGAGTTACCAGTCCATTTACATCCACCAATGCTACTTCTGGAATTTGTTCTATTCGTTTACGAATGACTTGATTTGTAAAACGATTAAAGTCAATAAAGTCTTGAGTGACTTTTCCAGCTGAATTCGTGCCTTTTTTATTCTTTAAGGTTGTATTCAAATAAAAAACCGGGATATCTGAAGCACTCGCCTTAATTACTTTAGGGCGATCAATCTCTCTTGGTAAAGAAGACATGGCTCTGTCTATCTTTTCATTAACCTCAATAAATGTATAATCTATTTTTGTTCCATGAGTAAAATGCAATTTAATGGTAGCCTGACCATTAGTCGTTTCGCTTTTAATATCTTCTAAATGATTTAACTGTACTAGATTAGATCGTAGTGTTTTTACGACAGAGTTTTCTAATTCATAGGCAGAACTATTCTTCGCATTTACTTGTACCGTTATTTCCTGAATGTCAATGTCTGGCATTAAAGAAACTGGCACATAGGTAGCAGCCAATAATCCTAGTATAAGAATACCTAAAGCTGTCATGATTACAGCAATGGGTTTATGAATTAGAAATTTGATCATTTAAGTTTCAAACTACTTAGCTAGTGAGTTCCGTTAATTATTTTTAAATACTTTTCTTTAACTGTTTTAAAAAGCATTATGTTCCCTACATATACTATCTTTTTTTCTTCATTAATTAACAATGATGAATACCTATAATTATTCTCTAACATAAAACCATATTCTTTTTTAAACTCTTCCTTTGCGTCAAAAAAAACATTTTTATATTCAAACTCAATCTCTTCTAAATATGATTTTACCAAATTTGAATTCATCCCTGTCAATATAAACTTAAACGATACATCAATTTTAGAATCATAAAACTCTTTAATCAACAACCTCCATTTTTTTAGTTCAGAATAACATGAAGAACAATTTCCATCATAAAAAACGACAATATTAAATTTAGAATTATCATTTTCTTTTTGATCTAACAAATTCAAAGACTTAAGCGAAGAAGGGAAAACAATATTTTTATTTTTCCATTGCTCATTTACCTTATTGTCTTTTATTATCAACTCACTATTCACATCAGGTTTACATGACATTACTATGGCTAACGTAAAACAAAATAAAACTATTCTAATTAAGTTTTTCATAGTTTAAATTTCAATAACGCTGGAACCATCTCAAGATTAACTCCATAGATATAAGAATCCTTATAAACATCAAAAAAAGCAATTTTTCTATCTAACACATACTCTTTCACCAACACACCTTCAAAATCAAAAACAAATATTCTATTAGAGTGTTCTCCTTTAATACCCTGTTCATTTCTTCCATTATACAAAGCATAAATAAATTTATCTGTAACTTTCACACCTGTATATGCTATATTTTGATCACCTACAAAAGTAACAACTCCATTGGCCTTCCTTAACTTAGGTGTAAAGTTATCTGGTCCAGAAATTTTATTCCATTTTTTATTTTTCAAATTAAAAATTTCAATTTGAGGAATATTAATGTAAGTTATCGCCAAGATATCATTTGAGATATTCATTTTAGTTCTAAACAACTCTATCTTGAGTCTGTCATCTACATCATCAAACAACTTATTTGGTGCACCATACCTTTTGACTTCATTACTGATAATATTTGTTTCATTTAAAATATATTTATTTTCACCTCCATACAAACTATATATATTATCATTATGAATTAAAACAGATAAACCGTCTATTCCTACTGGTAACTTATGTTCATTTATAAAAGTGTTTTTAAGGATGAGTGTATCTATATTAAATTTAATAATCTTTTTCTGCCTAGGGTCAAAAACCCCAACTAAACCATCTTCAGAAACCGAAACACTCCAAGGTACTAAAATCTCTCCTGGCCCAGCTCCTATAGATCCAAAATTCCCCACATAACTTTCTTCTGGAAGACTGATGATATGAAGAGGTTTTTCAGATTTAGCGTCATTAATTATCATTTTTTCTTTAGCTATTGTTACGCCAACAGGAAACAATAATTCCTTTGAAATCTCTGTTACTTCTATCGCTTTCAAATTATCGCTCTTTTTCAAGTCAGAGCTCTTAAATGCTTTATATTCTTTTTGTAAATCTTGCTTTTTATTATTACACGAATAATAAGTCAATATGATTATTAGGAAGGTAATGACTTTATATTTTTTCATATTTATTTGTTTAAAAGGAAGGTGTTTTCAAAGAAAATACCTTCCTAGAATGTTAATTCAAATTAGAAGAATTAAAAAATCTTCTAAATCTAACAATTACTCTATTGCTGTTATAACAGGTTTCGTCCCTTTAACCTGCTGCCAATAACATGTTGTAGAACTACCTGGCTGAGTTATTACACAATTATATATAAGTGATGATTCACAATATGTAGCACAAAGAGGGCTTGCCATTGCAGCATTAGCTTCTTTTGCATTAAATGTAAATACCATTCCTAATATCAATAATCCTGTTCCTAAAATTCTTTTTAAGTTTTTCATTTTTAAAATTTTTGTGTAAGGTTTTACCTTACTATTATATATATTATTATACTTTTGCAAAGTTTTAATAGGAAAATGCTACTTACCAAACATTAGCGAGCTTAATTATTTTAAGCAAGCTACTTTTTAACATATTAAAAAGCTTCCTCTGGGTGTTTATTGTTTATTTCATAGGCAATAGATTTAAGTTAAATATGTGAACTATTTTTAATTTTTAATCCCAGAGGATTTTTATATTTTTTATCAATTCTTTATTGTTACATCACTATCATGAGCTAAGTTTAAATTACCCTTAGTGATTAGGGTATCTCCTACTTTTAAGGTAGCAGAGCTCTTGTCAGGGTTCGGAATTATTGTATACTGATTTTTATTTTCATTGGTGATCTTTACATAGTTCCAATATGCTCTTCCCTTAATCACTTTAAATAATACTTCTTGATTTTGTCGTAAAACAATAGCGCTTTTAGGAATGATAAACTGATTAGGGATTCCTTTCTCAATTCGAACATTTACATTCATTCCTTCAATCAAATTTCCATCATTCTTTATCTGTGCTTTTATTAAGACAGTGCCATTCTTCTCTACTAAAGGATTGATTGTAATAATCTTCCCTTTGTATTCTCTTTGAGAACCAATCGCAGTTACTAATACTTTTTCCCCTTTTTTCACTTTGTGAATCTCTGATTCAGTCACATAAAACTCTACTTCAAAATATTCATCGTTAATCAAAGTTAAAAATAGACTTCCAGCTCCTACTTGTTCGTATTGTTTGAATTTGATTGTGGCTACTTTCCCTTTAAATGGCGATCGTAAACTTGAAGAGTTTACATCTTGTTGTGCTTTTTCTACTTTCTGCTGGGCTTCAGTATATCCAGAACGCAAACCAGCCATTTCATAAATCTTTACAGGTATCTTTTCTTTTTCTTTAAGATCATAACCTCTACCAATAAGCATGTCTTCTAGCTCTAGTAATGTTTTTTTTAATGTAGTCTTTGCGCTTTTTAATTCTTGTTCATATTTGTATTTTTTTAATTCTGCGAGTACTGACCCTTTAGAAACATAATCCCCTTCTTTCACATACAATTTTTCTAAATTTCCCGATACTTCAAATTTTAAATCATTCTTTTGAACAGCTACCAATTTACCATTTGAAAGTATTTCTTCTTGAAAGGTTTCTTTTTTAAGAAGAAATACTTCTACCTCATTCTTTTCAGGAGTGTACTCTTTTTTTACTACTATACTTTCTGGTTCTTTTGGCTTTTCTTTAGTACATGAAATCATACATAGCAAAAAAGCGCTACATAAAAATACTAATGATAATTGTCGTTGTTTTCTATATTGCATCATGCTACTATTTCTCTTCTGGATATTTTACCGCCCCTTTTATCTTTAACTCTAATGGAGAATTTTCTCCATTGTAATATACAGTAATTGTTTTATTAAATCTCCCAGGGAATTTAGAGTCATACGTTACTTTAATGCTTCCTTTTCCTGAAGGTTTTATAATTTCTTTCGGCCATGAAGGAACTGCACAACCACAAGTAGTTTTTACATTTGTTATTTGTAATAATTCTTTTCCATTATTCTCAAAATCAAAAACAAAACTTGCTTCTTCTTTTAGTGGCAATTCATCAAAATCATGAATAGTTTTAGTAAAGTTTAAAGATGCGTTGTTAGTTAATTGTTCATTTCCTATACAAGAAGTGATGAGAATCCCAAAAAGAGTTAAGAGAACAAGAGCACTTAGTAATGGGATAGATCGTTTTTCTTTTTTCATATAATATAGATTCAATTATTCAAAGTAAACGACAGTTTTCGTTTACAAAAACTACGGAATAATTATTAATCATCTAAGGTAAATTAGCAATTTTACATTATTATAGATATTGTAAACCTAGCAATTATATCTTAATACCCAAAGTTAATTAAGATATCTATAACATGTTATCCCTAAAAACAGTGAAATTTTTTAGTCCCCAAAAATAGGGAGATCACTATGAAATCTAGAAAAAATGTGGTTGTTACTATAGTGTCAAATCATTTATTTAATACCATACTTCACTAGAAGAAGATAAAACTTCCTTTGTCCATTTGTGGTTATTGTAACACTTGATCCGTGATTTCCCTTTGATTTTCCTTCAGTATCAATTTTCATTTCTATTGATAAGGTTTCGTTTGGAGCAATTACTTTGCCTTTAATATCCATAATTGTACAATTGCAAGAAGCATTATAGTCTAATATTTCCACCGGTTCGGTTCCTGTATTATGAAACAAAAAGTTTTGCTTTATTAATGTGCCTCCTAAAACTTTTCCATAATCATAACTGCTTTTATTGCATTTTAACAGCCCTTTTGTTTTAGCAACAATTGGTTCATTCTTTTGTAATGCATCTAGTTTACTTATTTTGTTCAAATCATTCGTTGCTATCTCTTTTTTACAGCCTACTAAACCCAGGCATAAAAAAACAATGATAATCAGTATATTATTTTTTGTGTAGTTCATTTCTTTTCAAGTCTTTTTTTACTCTTTCAATTAAATTAGAATAGAATTTTTCAATTTTTTCTGTATCACTTTTAGACCTAGGGATCGTTACTTTTTCTTTTGACCCTATAAAAAAAACGGTGTCTATTTTTTCTTTTCCAGTAAGTTCTAATACTCCTTTTTTAAATTTCAGATTTTTAATTGGGTAATTTCCCCAAAATGAGGAGCGGTATGGTATTTCAGAAAAAGAACGGTGTTTGATCAAGAAAGAGTAAGGAACACCATGCTCACTTTTTCTAATCGTTGGATCAATTTTAGATAACTTTAATTCACTTTCCAAATGAAGTGCTTTCTCTTTATTCAATTTGTTTACATAGAGATAACTGTTCATTGAAACTTTATATGGATAAGTCTCCCCTTTAACTTCCTTGTACCAAGTTGTAAAATTATTTGAAGACATATTTTCATAATCATAGCTTACATCTACTCTTATCATAGAATAATTACTCTTATCAATCCATATCTTACCTTGAGCTTTTAAAGAATACCTTGTACTCATTTTAATTTTTCTCCTTTTTTGCTGAAAACTGATCACATAAGCATCCTTTCCATCTATTTCTTCTTTGCCGTTTAATACATACCTAAATCGACTTTTTCCTTTTTTGTTTAAAGGGTGAAATATTTCAAAAAAACGATAGTAACCGAGAGTTGAATAGGCGAACAAACCTCCTCCATATAAATATTCATAGTTCGTTTTTTTATATCTATCGCCTAATACTTCTCTAATCAAGACATCCTCTTTTGTTCTTCTTACTTCATCGGGTACTATGACCATTGATCTCCATACACTTTCATCAATAGTTCCCCGATGATTTATATTTCCAGTCACTTCAAAGTACCCACTACTTAAACCATTATAACTTAACAGTTGTTGATAATTCCCATAAGACCAGAACCCTTCTTTTCTGTAAGACTTTTCATATTTCTCTTTTGCTTTTTTTATAATTTCTCCTTCAGGAATTACTTTAGACGAAATCACAATTTCGTCCAAAAGATTAAAATTGTTTTTTAACTTAATAACCTTCTTTCTAAACTTCAATAAAGGTTTTTCATATTTTTCATAAGACATGTGATGAAACTTAATGGTATCAAACTTCTTTACATTTTTAACAAAAAACTGAAACTCTCCCAGCTCATTACTATAGGTGACTTCTGTATTATTCAAAAGAATTGAAACTCCAAAAATGGGCTCCCCTGTTTTCTTATCTATTATTTTCCCTTGATACCCTTTTTCTTGTCCGAAAAAGAATTGAGTACATAGTAAAACAATAAATAGTATTTTAATTTTCATAGCTGAATTTTATTTTAAGGAATTTTAACCTTCCTTCATCCGTATTTTTATTTTGTATAGAGCCAAAAAACTCTTTACCAATAGCTCCAATTATTTTAAAACCTTTAGGGACATCTATATCACCAATTAAAGCATACTCTTTATAAATTTGCAAACCATCAGTATTTGTCTCCTCTCCTTTTGTATAGCCTCTAAATAATAGTTTAGTATTATGAGAGTACTTTAAGTAATTATAATACCCAAAATTAACCATATCGTCAACAACACGTTCTCCAGCCATTTCATAAGTCTTCGTAATTGGATAATTGGCTTTCATATCTCTTCCTGGAAATCCGAATTTACTAGTAGCTAATCCCGTCTTCTTATCTAGAATGTAAACGAATGGATCTACCCAAAAATTTACAAAAGCTTCCTTAGAGGCAACTTCATAATTAAAATGATCAAAATTTGGAAGATTTTCTTTTGATAAATAAAAAGGAGATCTTCTTCCTATAAGTCTATCTATTTTACCTGTTTCAATATTTACTAAAGCTAATATTCTAGAATGATTGTAATACAGTGGCGTATTAAAGTAACCATTGAATTTTGGATGTGATGCTGTAATGGCTATTGCTAAATGATTTTCATCCCAAGTTTTAAAAATTTCAGGAATCCCATAGTCAAACTCATAAGCTCCAGTAATAGAAGGATCAGGGTTTTTAAGTATTTCAGGAATAGACATTTGAATGTCCCAATTTATTCTATATCCTGACGTTTTCTTCCAGTTTTTATTAAATGAATAAATTGAACTATTCCCTCCAAATAATAATTTAAAATCATTTGATGTTGGAATTGTATAATGAAAACCTAAAGCTTCGTTCGGTCCATTTCCTTTTCCTACGTATTTACCAATTACATCTCCGTTTCTACTAAATTGATGGATGTAATTAAAATAAGTATCAGAAAAATATACAGATTCATTAGCGATCCAAAAATCTCCTATAAAAGAAGTTTCTACTGCTGAATCTATATATATTGTGTCTATTTGCAGGCCAATTATTTGTTCCTTATTTCCTTTTTTAGAGATATCTAAAACATTGTAATAAGCTGTTGAGTTCAAATCTTCTTTAGTCCCGCAAGCAAGGAATAGTAAAGAGAGAAAAAGTAATGTATATCTTTTCATAGCATATATAATAAAAACAGAATTGCTACTATGTAGCAATTCTGTTTCGTAGATTAACAATTACCTCCACCTATTGCATCGCAATTCTCATCTGTATTCTGTCCAAATCCAAGATGAGCAGTGTCACCACAAGATCTTCTAAAACTTATAAAATTTGCTTCAAAACATCCTCCGCTTTTACATACACAATTTGTGTTTTCACATTCAGTTACATAAGCAATTCCATTCGGTGTTTGCACCCATTGACCTTGACATATAATCTTAGCTTCAGCATTGTTTATCGTTACTGAGTTAGATAAATTCATATCATTACTTCCTGTATTAACAAACATCGTTAATGCAAATACAAGCATTCCTAAAACTCCTATTATTTTTTTCATATCATTAATTTTTTGTTGTAAGATTTTTTCTTACTGTTTTTAATTGTTTTATTTTCGTAACGTCTTAACAGGAAAATGCTACTTACAAAACATTAGTTTGTCTAAATACTTAAACAAACTACTTTTAACATACTTTAAAAGCTTCCTCTGGGTTTTGATTGTTTATTTCATAGGCAATTCATTTAAGTTAACAATTTTCGCAGATTTTTAATTTTAATCCCAGAGGATTTTTTGTATTTCATATCAGTTCTTAATTGGGTCTTCAATATTATCAGTTAAGTTCAAATATTCATACATGTCTCTTTCATCAGCTCTTCCATTATTCTTTATAGTGTTGATAAAGAATAAAAGTTACCCAAAAAAGAGTCAAACTCATTTTCCACCTTATATACATGTTTGTAAAAACAAGTCTTAATGATTTATAATCTTAGGAAACTAGCAATTTTATAGTATCATAGATATCGTAAATTTAGTGATTTCACCCTAAACTTCAAACATAACAACATAAATTACAATGCATTACCGACTAAAAACCATGACACTTCTTTATCCTTTTAAAATAAGAATTTAGTTCTAAAATTCAAGTATCTTTACTACTTGTAAAAGTTATACCCTATAAACTTACAACTATGAAAAACGACTTGTCTAAAATGGCGTGTTTAGATATTTATCTTTCTGGATTATCTGATGAAAAATATCAAGAAATTGAAGAAGAAATTTATCCTTCAAAAAACAAAGTAATGCCGCTAAAAAGCTGGGATGTTTTTGATCAAGGGAATTATAGAAAACTCAATCAAGCAGAAAGACAAATTGATATTGACCAAATTAAGTCTTATGCAAAAAGACATCGTTGGAAAAACGATATAGAAGCTATTTTTGAAGGCAATGATTTCGAAGCGATCGTTCTTACAAATGATCAACAGCAAATTGAATGGGTTAATACTGGTTTTACTAAAATGACAGGTTATTCTAAGAAATTTGCTTTCAAAAAATCTCCATCTTTTTTACAAGGTGAACTTACATCCAAGGAAACAAAAGAAGTTATTCGATTAAACCTAGAAAAGAACAAACCTTTTAAAGAATTGATTATCAATTATAAAAAAGACAATACTGCATACAAATGTGAAATTAAAGTCTTTCCTCTTTATAGCGAGAATACTATTCATTACATTGCTCTAGAAAGGCAAGTAGTATAGATCTTCATATTTTACACCATTAGTATCGAAAAACTCATTTGATTCTTTGTTTGTTTTTAAATAACTTCGTAGAACTATGAAAAGAATTACCTTAATCAAACTAATCCTTCTCTCTTTCTTGTTTTCTGCATGCGAGTTTAGTTATTCTGTTAAAAAAGCAGATACAACTAATTACACTTCGAAACCAGATGGTCTAAATTGTAAGAATATCAGTATAGAAAGACAGGCAGACACTAATGATAACAATATTTTCTTTTATGGAGAAAGAGTCGATATTATTTTTGAAAATGTTACTGGTTTAAAAAAAATAAACGAAAAAGTATATCCAAAAATGTCTCTATTTATTATTAAGAACGAAAAAGACACTATTCTTTTTAATAATGATTTATTTGAAGGTCAAGAAGGTGTAGAAGAGACCTCTTTAAACCTACGTGCCTATATGGTAGCTGTATTACCTTCTAATAGCGGTGATCGATATAAAGCACATATAAATATTAAAGACAGAAATAGTGATGGTTCATTTTTCTATGAACTTCCTTTTAAAGTAGAAAAGAGTAATTTATTAAAGGTTGTTTCTAAAAATGTAGAATACTCAAATGCCTACTTATGGAACCAAAATAAAAAGAAAGGGATATTTAATAAAACTATTGATTTAGAAACCCCTGTCATGTTAATTATAGAAGGTGTTGATGGTTTTGAAGAAAAAGAAGGGAAAGTATTTCCTATTTTAAGTATTGGTTTAAGAGATGCTGATGGGGAAAATGTAATCGATTCTGGAAATCTTTTTAAAGATTATGGAAAAAATGGAGTTAGTGCAAAAGATTTAAAAGAACAATTACACGCTGAATTTACTCTTAATTCAGGAATAGTAAATAACCCCTATAAACTAAAAGTTATCCTAAAAGATACTAAATCTTCTAAGAAGCTTATTGTAACTTCAGAATTGAATTTCAAATAATTATTAAACACACCAAATATTTTACTACTTTTCGCTATTCAAAACCCATAAATGAAAGTTTGTATTGCTGAGAAACCTAGCGTTGCTAGAGAGATTGCTAACATTCTAGGAGCCAACACCAAACGTGATGGTTACTATGAAGGAAATGGTTATGCAGTCACTTATACTTTTGGGCATTTATGCACGCTTTTAGAACCCAAAGATTACAAACCACATTGGAAAAGTTGGGATTTGAACAACTTACCCATGCTTCCTGAAAAATTTTCCACCAAAGTAACAGGTGATGCCGGAATTCAGAAGCAATTCAATATTGTGAAAGGATTGTTTGAAAAAGCGGATGTCATTATCAACTGTGGGGATGCCGGGCAAGAAGGAGAATTGATTCAACGTTGGGTCATTAATCAAGCGAATTATAAAGGTGAAGTTAAGCGACTTTGGATTTCTTCACTAACGGAAGAAGCTATTAAAGACGGATTTAACAACTTACATACTTCTGAAAAGTATGACAATCTTTATTATGCTGGGTTTTCAAGAGCGATTGGGGATTGGTTATTAGGACTGAATGCAACTCGCTTATACACCGTGAAGTTTGGTGGATATAAGCAAGTGCTATCGGTAGGAAGAGTACAAACTCCTACTCTAGCCATGTTGGTAAATCGTTACAAAGAGATTGAAAACTTTAAGCCCCAACCTTATTGGGAACTGCAAACCACCTATAGAAATACCCTCTTCCATTATGAAGATGGTCGCTTTACAAAAAAAGAAGATGGTGAAGCTTTGGCTGAAAAAGTAAAAGCTGCCGATTTGGAGATTACCTCTGTTACCAAAAAGAAAGGAAAAGACTATGCACCAAAGCTTTTTGATTTAACAGGACTACAAGTATATTGCAATAATAAGTTTGGATTTTCAGCAGATGAAACTTTGAAGATAGTTCAGAAGCTATATGAGATGAAAGTTGTTACCTACCCAAGGGTTGATACCACTTTTTTACCCAATGACATGTACCCTAAAGTACCAGGGATTCTTAGGAAGTTGTCAAAATACAGCGACCTGACCTTACCACTTCTTGATAAGAAAATCCGGAAAACAAAGAAAGTCTTTGATGACAAAAAAGTGACAGATCACCATGCAATTATTCCAACGGGAATTGAAGCGAGCTTACAATTCAATCAGCAGCAAGTATATGATATCATTACACGAAGATTTATTGCTGTTTTTTATGACGATAGTGAGGTTTCAAATACGTCAGTGATTGCTAAAGCAGCCGATGTTCATTTTAAAACAACTGGGAAAGAAATTTTAACGCAAGGATGGCGTGTTGTTTTTGAATCTAGATCTCTCGACACCGCTCGAGATAACAAAAAAGATAAAAAGGCAAATACTCAACAATCATTGTTACCTAATTTTGTAGAAGGTGAAAAAGGTCCTCATGAACCTTCTTTTTTAGAAAAGGAGACAAAACCTCCAAGAAACTATACCGAAGCAAGCTTGTTGCGTGCAATGGAAACTGCAGGGAAACAAGTAGATGATGATGAAATGCGTGAGTTGATGAAAGAGAATGGAATTGGTCGACCTTCTACTCGAGCTAGTATCATTGAAACGTTGTTTAGACGACAATACATTCAACGTAAAAAAAAGCTAGTGATTCCAACACAAACAGGAATTCAACTCATTGACTTAATCGATAATGAACTCTTAAAATCAGCTGAGTTGACTGGACGTTGGGAAAAGCGTTTAAAGGAGATAGAAAGAGGCGAATTCAATGCTGGTACCTTTATTAAGAACATGAAAAAAATGGTAGATGATTTAGTCTATGAAGTTCGCTCTAGTAAAGCTAAGGTTCGAATTTCTCATACTGCTACCATAAAAGAATCAAGCTCTAAAAAGAAAAAGGATACTGAAACAAGTTCAGCATATAAAAAACAAGTTGCTGGAAAAACCTGTCCGAAATGTAAGAAAGGGAAACTCTTAAAAGGAACATCGGCCTTTGGATGTTCTGATTATAAAAACGGATGTGATTTAAAAATTTCATTTAAAGTATACGAGAAGAAGGTCTCAGAGAATCAAATCATTCGTCTATTAGATAAAGGTTCAACAACTAACTTAAAAGGCTTTAAAACCGATACAGGAACGATAGAAGGTTTACTTCGTTTCGATGAAAATTTCCAACTAAAACTAGAGCCAAAAAAAGCGCCTGTCATTGCGAATGAAATGAAGCAACCTCTTACTAATAATGAGATTACTTCGTCGGATACTCCTCGTAAAGACATAGACAAGATCTCATGTCCGAAATGCAAAAATGGAACTGTTTTAAAAGGGAAATCGGCTTATGGATGCTCTGAGTATAGAAATGATTGTGATTTTGTTTTCACTTTTGAAAACATTAAAAAAATAGCCAATGGAAAACCATTGACGAAAGAGTTAGTTTTGGAGATTATATCTAATTAATTATTAATCAATTGTGGAATCTCTTCAGAATCTGGGAAATTGACTACTTTAGTGTTTAGAGTAGTAGAAGATACTATTCTACTTAAATTATCGTTCAAATTTCTATATCCCTCTATATCTTTATAATAGTACATTTTTATCTTTTCTACATATCTATTTTCAAATACTTCTTTTAACAAAGTCTTATCTGTTAACCCTAAAGAATGTCCTAATGTATATATATGTAGTATATCTGTATTGTCTGTTAAAAAAGAAGTTAAATCATTATATGGAAAAGCTAAATTATATAATTGTCTTTTAAGATTTCTGGTATATCTATTATCATTTTTATCAATCACAGTCTTATAAATAGGTGCTTCGTCATTCCCGTAACCGAAAACAATAGGATTCTCTTTTATTTTTAATTTACCATGAATGAAAATCAACTTTTTTGGAATATTAATACTTTGATAATAATGTTTAATAGTATCGGTATAATTAAAGCTTAAAAAGATTATTTCTTTAGGATTATCATCCAAAAAAATTCTTTTGAAATTATCAACTCTAATGAAAGAACTATAACCTGCTTTTTTTTCTAAGTAAATAGATAAATACTCTTTTATTTTTTCAAAATCTGAATTTAATTGATTTATTACACTTTCAGGTGTTAAAGACAAAATATGAAAATAATACTCTTCTATATCTATCCAATCTGCAGAAAAAAACTTATTCAATAAATCAAACAAAAACCTGTTTTTAACTTTTATAGTTTTTTGAGGTAAAGTTCTACTAATACTAGTAGTCGCTATTTTTTTATAATTTTCTTTAATATAACTATAAGATTGATCTTCAGTAGCTATATAACCTACATCTATTAAATCTTTTCTTATTTCTTTATTTCCTCTTATAGATTCTTCAATTAAAAATCTAATAAAATCTGTGTAAGATGTTGGTAAATCATGGGCTAAATCAAAACCATTTCCGATAATTACAATTTTTTTCATATTGTAAATATAAAAAATAGCCAATGGAAAACCATTGACGAAAGAGTTAGTTTTGGAGATTATATCTAATTAATTTAAGTACATAAAAAGCATTATGTACATTTTATATGTCTGGTCGAGCGCAGTCGAGACCTTATTTTATTCATAATTTCGATATAAATAACCTCTCGACTGCGCTCGAGGAGACAATAAGGTAATTATATAGCTTATAGAATATAATCTGTACTTATAAAATTTGATGTTTTTTTATCCAACAACTCTTTTAAAATAGCATTGTTATACTCATTGTCTTTAGAAGCAACAAAAGTTCTTATAGAAAACGATCGTAATGCATCATGCACACTTAAGGTACTTACAGCTGAATCTTTTCTTCCTGTAAACGGATAAACATCGGGTCCTCTCTGACACGAGCTATTTAAGTTAACTCTACACACTAGATTTACCAAGCTGTCAATTAATGGAGATAAGGTGTGAATGTCTTTACCAAACAAACTCACTTGCTGTCCATAATTAGAATCTGCAATATCATCTAAAGGCTCGTCAATGTCTTTAAAAGGAACAATAGGAACCACAGGTCCGAATTGCTCTTCTTCAAAAACACGCATCTCCTTTGTTACAGGATACAAAACAGCTGGAAAAATATAATTATCTGTTGTTTCTCCTCCTTTAGCATTCAGTATACTCGCACCTTTCTTGGTTGCATCATCAATCAATTCTTGAATATATGCTGGTTTATCTGGTTCTGGTAACGGCGTTAATTTCACTCCATCCTCCCAAGGGTTTCCAAAAGATAATGCATCTACTTTGGCGATGTACTTCTTATTGAATTCATCCACGATATCTTCATGAACATACAACACTTTCAACGCTGTACAACGTTGTCCATTAAAAGATAAAGATCCTGCTAAGACTTCTTCTACTGCTAAATCTAAATCAGCATCTGGTAAAACAATTGCTGGATTTTTAGCTTCCAGACCTAATACCAAACGTAATCTATTTCCTTTTGGATGCTGACTCTGTAATGCTTTTGCTGATGTGCTATTCCCAATTAAAGCTAGTACGTCTATTTTACCAGACTCCATAATGGGTGTTGCTAAAACTCTTCCTCTACCATAAATGATATTGACAACTCCTTCTGGGAAACTATTCTGAAACGCTTCCAAAAGTGGCGATATTAATAATATTCCAAATTTAGCAGGTTTAAAAATAGTTGTATTTCCCATGATTAATGCAGGAATCAACAAACAGAAAGTTTCATTCAATGGATAATTATAAGGGCCTAAGCATAAAACAACACCTAAAGGTCCTCTTCGTATATGAGCATTTACGCCTCCGTTTTTCTCAAACTTAGCACTATCTCTATCCATTTGTTTATAATCTTCAATGGTATCGTAGATATAGTCTATAGTTCGATCAAACTCTTTTTCAGAATCTGGAAGTGATTTCCCTATCTCCCACATTAATAGTTTAACGATCTCTACTCGCTTAGTTTTCATTTGTGTTACAAACTTCTCCATGCAAGCAATACGATCTAGCACCTTCATTGTAGGCCATAAACCTTTTCCTTTATCGAATGCATTGCAAGCTGCATCTAAAGACGCTAATGCTTCTTTTCCTCCTAGTTGAGGAACACTTCCTAACAAAGTTGGTTGGTATTTTTCTGTAGAAGAAATGGTGGAATACACATTTGCCATCTCACCATTCCAGGGGATTAGTTCTCCATTAACCAAATAGGTATCTTGGGTTACTACTTCATTGATCTTATATATTTCAGGGATTTCGACCCTTGTTTTTGTTATTGACATTTTTATAGCTTTTGAAATGTAAATTTACGAATTATCCACGTCAATAAGCAGTGATCGAGTTCACATTTTAAGTCCTTCTAAATCAAGTATTGAAACAAAGAAGGTTTGTCATTTAAATATTCGCCAAAGAAGTTTCCTTCTTTCATACGATCGATTAAAGGCTTTAAATCTTCTTTCTTCTCAAGCTCTATTCCTACAACTGCTGCTCCGTTTTCTCGATTCGTTTTCTTAGTATATTCAAAATGAGTGATGTCATCTCCTTTGCTTAAAATCTCAGCAACAAATTCACGTAATGCTCCTGCTCTTTGAGGGAATTTAATAATGAAATAATGTTTTAGATTCGCATATAACAAAGCCCGCTCTCTAATCTCTTCTGTACGTGTAATATCGTTATTACTTCCGCTTACAACACAAACAACGTTCTTTTCTTTAAGCTCATCTTTATAGTAATCTAGCGCAGCAATACTCAGAGCTCCAGCAGGCTCTACAACAATTGCATCTTTATTATACAAATCTAAAATAGTCTGACACACTTTTCCTTCTGGAACAGTAATCATCGCATGTAGGTTTTTCTTACAAATAGGATAGTTTAACGCACCTACTTTTTTTACCGCTGCTCCATCTATAAATTTTTCGATCTCATCTAACGTAATTACTTTCTCATGCTGAAAAGCAGTTAGCATTGAAGGAGCACCTTCTGGTTCTACACCAATAATTTTTGTGTTCGGCGAGAGTTCTTTAAAGACTGAAGATAATCCTGCCGACAATCCTCCTCCTCCAACGGGAACAAAGACATAATCTATGGGCGATTTGCTTTGTTCGATGATCTCTAGACCTACTGTAGCTTGTCCTTCAATAATTTTTTCATCATCAAAAGGATGTACAAATGTTTTCTCTTGAGCATCACATTCCAATTTCGCTGCTATAAATGCATCGTCAAAGGTATCTCCAACTAGTTTTACTTCTGCAAAATCACCACCAAACATTTTTACTTGTTCTATTTTCTGTTTTGGTGTAGGCGTAGGCATAAAAATAGCTCCATGAATTTGCAATGTACTACAAGCAAACGCAACACCTTGAGCATGGTTTCCTGCACTGGCACAGACAATTCCATTAGCCAATTCTATTTCACTCAAAGAGCTTATCTTGTGATAAGCTCCTCTAATTTTATACGAACGTACTTGTTGTAAATCTTCTCGTTTCAATTGAACCTTGGCTTCAAAAGTTCTAGAATAATTTACATTTTGAATCAACGGAGTTACTGAAACGACATTTTGTAATGCCTTCGCAGCCTCCCTGACTTTCTCCAAACTTGGCTCGTATATGGTTTCTATATTCATTATTGAATTATACTAATGCTGGTTCTTTTACCTCTTCTTGTTTGATTACTTTCATTGCAGTCATTGCACTACGTAATCGTTTCCCTACTGCTTCAATAGGATGATTTCTTATTGCATCATTCACTTTAATCAATTCAAGATTGTCTACACTATTTATTGTAGAAAATGCTGTTCCAACTACATCTGTACTTACTGTTTTCATAAAATCAACAAGCAATGGTTTACATGCATGGTCGAATAAGTAACATCCATATTCAGCAGTGTCAGAAATCACACGATTCATTTCGTATAGTTTCTTTCTAGCGACTGTATTTGCGATTAAAGGCAATTCGTGTAATGATTCATAGTAAGCCGAATCTTCAATGATTCCTGCACTTACCATCGTATCAAAAGCTAATTCAACTCCAGATTTCACAAAAGCAACCAACAAAACTCCATGATCAAAATACTCTTGTTCAGAAATGAAATCTGGTGTCAGTGGTGTTTTTTCAAAAGCTGTTTCTCCTGTTGCTTCTCTCCAACGTAATAAATCAACATCGTCATTTGCCCAATCCGTCATCATCGTTTGAGAGAAATGTCCAGAAATAATATCATCCATATGTTTTTCAAACAAAGGCTTCATAATTCCTTTTAATTCTTCTGACAGTTCATACGCTTTCAATTTTGCTGGATTCGATAAGCGATCCATCATGTTGGTAATTCCACCATGCTTTAATGCTTCTGTAATTGTTTCCCAACCATACTGAATCAATTTAGCAGCATAATGCTCATCAATACCTTCTTCAATCATTTTATTAAAAGCCAAAATTGATCCTGTTTGTAACACACCACATAAAATGGTTTGTTCTCCCATTAAATCTGACTTCACTTCAGCAACAAAAGAAGAAGCTAAAACTCCTGCTTTGTGTCCACCTGTAGCCGCTGCATACGCTTTTGCTTGTGACCATCCTTTGTTTTCTGGATCGTTTTCTGGATGTACAGCGATTAATGTTGGTACACCAAATCCACGTTTGTATTCTTCTCTTACTTCAGTTCCAGGACACTTTGGAGCAACCATTATTACTGTCAAATCTTCACGAACTTTCATTCCTTCTTCTACAATATTGAAACCGTGTGAATACGATAAAGTTGCTCCTTTTTTCATTAAGGGCATTACAGCATTTACCACATTGGTGTGTTGCTTGTCTGGAGTTAAGTTGAGTACCAAATCTGCAGTTGGAATCAACTCTTCATAAGTACCAACAACAAAGTTATTTGCAGTTGCATTCTTGTACGATTGTCTTTGTTCTTTAATTGCTACTGCTCTTAAAGTATATGAAACATCCAATCCTGAATCTCTCATGTTTAAACCTTGATTCAATCCTTGAGCTCCGCATCCAACAATTACAATTTTCTTTCCTAGCAATGCTGTTACTCCGTCTTCAAATTCTGAAGCTTCCATAAATCTACATTTTCCTAGTTGCTCTAGTTGATCTCTTAATGATAGTGTGTTAAAATAATTTGCCATTTTCTTGTTTTTAATTAAATGCGGCTAGCATTTGTGATATTTTCATTTCTTCTTTAGTAACTGCAATTCTTCCTGATCTAACAAATTGCATAATCCCGAAAGCACTTAACTCTCTGTATAATAATTCGACTTCACTTTTTCTTCCTGATTTTTCTAAAACGAAAAATTCTTTGTTTACGGTCACTATTCTTGCATGACTCTCTTTGATAATGTTTTGAATTCTTCGTTCATCAAATAATAAATCGGATTTGATTTTAAACAAGCAAGATTCTTGATAGATAGTACCTTCATCTGTATGATAATAGGCTTTAATTACTTCAACTTGTTTTTCAATTTGACCTATGATCCTCTTTACGTTTTCTTCTTTCATTTTTACCAGAATAGTAAATCGAGAAACTCCTTCAATTTCGGAAGCAGAAATGTTCATGCTTTCAATATTGAGATGTCTACGTTGAAATATTGCTGAAATACGATTCAATAACCCGATGTTATTTTCGGTGTAAACTGATACGGTATATAATTGTTTTTGATTTTCCATTTTTTTTAATGATGCTAGAAAAAAGACGAAAGAGAAAAGACTTGTTTTCTACTTTCCTAAAACCATCTTTATTCTTTGTTCTTTGTTCTATACTCTTTACTCTGTTTTTATTAATTTATTGAATGTCTGGTCGAGCGCAGTCGAGACCTTTATTAACCTCTCGACTGCGCTCGAGGTGACATTACATTTACTCAAGTCTTATATCTGAAACTGATGCTCCTGATGGTATCATAGGAAATACATTTCCTTCTTTCTCAACACATACCTCTAAAAAATAAGCTTCTTTACTTGCAATCATCTCAGCAACAGCATCTGCTAATTCTTCACGCTTGGTCACTCGTTTTGCGTTTAAATAATATCCTTTAGCAATTGCTACGAAATCTGGATTGGTCATTTCAGTAGATGCATATCGTTTGTCAAAAAACAACTGTTGCCATTGACGAACCATTCCTAAGAAATCATTGTTTAATACCACAACCTTTACTGCTGTTTTTTGTTGAAAAATAGTTCCCAACTCCTGAATTGTCATTTGATACCCTCCGTCTCCTGATATAGAAATAACTTCACGTTCTGGCGCTGCCATTTTTGCTCCAATTGCTGCTGGAAGCCCAAACCCCATCGTTCCTAATCCACCAGAAGTAATATTACTTTTAGTGACATTAAAATCGGCATAACGACAGGCAACCATTTGATGTTGACCAACATCTGTAACAATTGCAGCTTCTCCTTTGGTTTGGATATTAATCTCTTTTAAAACCTCTCCCATTGTCAATCCTTCTTTCGTTGGATACAAATCGTTCTTAATTACTTTCTCATATTCTATGGCATACAAGTCTTTAAATTGTTGATGCCATTCTGGATGAGAATTGGTTTTTAGCAAAGGAATCAACTGACCTAAGCTTTCTTTTGAATCTCCTAAAACTGCTACATCTGTTTTTACATTCTTATCAATTTCAGCCGGATCAATTTCAAAATGAATCACTTTTGCTTGTTTTGCATAAGTGTCTAAACTTCCAGTTACACGATCATCAAATCGCATCCCAATAGCAATGAGAACATCACACTTGTTTGTTAAGATATTTGGCGCATAGTTTCCATGCATTCCTACCATTCCAACATTCAATGGATGGGAAGTAGGTATTGCTGAAGCTCCTAAGATGGTCCATGCAGCTGGAATTCCAGCTTTTTCAACCATTTCTTTTAATTCCTTTTCTGCTTCACCTAGAATAACACCCTGTCCCCAAACAATTAATGGTTTCTTAGCATTATTAATCAATTCTGCAGCTTCTGCTATTCTTTCTGAATTTACTTCTGGAGTTGGCTTATAACTTCGAACTCCTTTGCACTTTTCATAGGTAAAGTCGAACTCTTCAAATTGAGCATCTTTTGTAATATCTATTAACACTGGTCCAGGTCTACCACTCTTAGCAATGTAAAATGCCTTTGCCAAGACTTCAGGAATCTCTGATGCTTTTGTAATTTGATGGTTCCATTTCGTTACTGGTGTAGAGATCCCTACAATATCAGTTTCTTGGAATGCATCGCTTCCCAATAGATGAGATGGAACTTGTCCAGTAATACATACCATTGGAGTAGAATCTATTTGCGCATCGGCAATTCCAGTTATCAGATTTGTAGCGCCAGGACCTGATGTAGCGATTGCGACACCAACTTTTCCTGAAATTCTTGCATATCCTTGTGCTGAATGCGTAGCTCCTTGTTCATGTCTTGTTAATACATGATGAATTTGATCTTGATATTTATACAACTCATCATAAACTGGCATGATGGCTCCTCCTGGATATCCGTATAATGTATCGACACCTTCAGCAAGTAAACATTTGATTACTGCTTCACTTCCTGAGATTCGCTCAGTAGCTTTTTCTGCTGTTGCTACTGATTTTACTGTTTCTGTATTCATAATTCTTATTATTTATGAGATTCCTGTCTTTGCAGGAATGACAATACATTTTTTTATTTTTTATTAACCTCTCGACTGCGCTCGAGGAGACATTTTTTTGTATAATACATCACCCGCAAGAGTGAGATACTTAAAACAATTGCGTTGTTAAAACTCGTCAGTGACACACCCTTTTGATGCTGATGAAACTGTTCTTGCATACTTGTACAAAACGCCACGTTCAAATTTCAATTCTGGTTCGACCCATTGCGCTCTTCTTACTTCTATCTCTGTTGCTGAAACTTCTAACTGAATGCTATTCGTTTCTGTATCAATGGTAATAACATCACCATCTTTTACCAAAGCAATGACACCTCCGTCTTGTGCTTCTGGAGTAATGTGTCCAACAACAAATCCGTGCGTTCCTCCAGAGAAACGTCCGTCAGTAATTAATGCCACATCTTTTCCTAATCCAGCTCCCATAATAGCAGCTGTAGGCTTTAGCATTTCTGGCATTCCTGGTCCACCTTTTGGTCCTTCATAACGAATAACAATCACATCTCCCTTTTCTACTTTTCCATCACGAATTCCATCATTGGCTGCATACTCTCCTTCAAATACCTTTGCTTTTCCAGAAAAACGTAATCCTTCTTTCCCTGTAATCTTCGCCACACTTCCTTCAGAAGCCAAGTTTCCATACAGCATTCGTAAATGACCAGAAATTTTAATTGGTTCTTCCAATGATTTGATTACATCCTGACCTTCAGTTAAATCTGGCACATCTAATAAATTCTCAGCCAATGTTCTTCCTGTTACTGTTAAACAGTCGCCATGCAATAAGCCTTTCTTCAATAGGTATTTTAATACTGCTGGAATTCCTCCTACTCGATGAACATCTTCCATTAAATATTTCCCACTTGGCTTTAAATCTGCCAAGAAAGGTGTGTTATCGCTAATCCTTTGAAAATCTTCTAATGTAAATTCTATTTGAGCTGCTCTTGCAATTGCTAAAAAATGTAGTACAGCGTTGGTAGAACCTCCAAGAATTGTAATTAAACGGATAGCGTTCTCTAATGATTTTTTAGTGACAATATCTAAAGGCTTGATGTCTCTCTCTAATAACAATCGGATGGCTTCTCCTGCTGCAACAGATTCCTCTTTTTTTGCATCGCTTAATGCAGGGTTTGAAGAATTGAATGGTAATGTCATTCCCAATGCTTCAATTGCGGAAGCCATGGTATTTGCAGTATACATTCCTCCACAAGCTCCTGCTCCTGGACAAGCTTTTTCTACAATGTTTTGATACTCATTCTCCGTCATTGTACCAGCAACCTTGCTTCCCCATGCTTCAAAAGCGGAAACAACATCTAACTTCTGACCGTTATGACATCCTGAATCTATCGTTCCTCCATAGACTAAAATGGATGGTCTGTTTAAACGAATCATTGCCATTAAAGCACCAGGCATATTTTTATCACACCCAACAACCGTAATTAAACCATCATAACTCATTGCTTGCACCACAGTTTCCATTGAATCTGCAATGATATCTCTTGAAGGCAATGAATAACGCATTCCTGGCGTTCCCATCGAAATTCCGTCACTGACACCAATGGTATTAAAGATAAGCCCTATAATGGCTGAATTCAACGTTCCTTGCTTGGCTAATTTTGCCAAATCATTTAAATGCATGTTACACGGATTCCCTTCGTATCCAGTACTCGCAATTCCAATGAGTGGTTTTTGCAAATCTTCTTTACTCAATCCAATGGCATGCAACATTGCCTGAGCGGCTGGTTGTGTTGGATCTTGCGTGACTGCTTTGCTATACTTATTTAATTCTTTCATGATCTTATACTGCTTTTGACAGTTGCTTAGTACGTTCTCCTAAAACTTCTTGTTTGTATAAATGCATTAATTGAGATCCCAATGATTCTTTCCAATCTAAAGGGAAATGATATTCATCCAATGATTCTAATCCGACTACTTCTGCCGCTGTTCCTGTAAAGAAAGCGCTATCTGCTTGTTTCAATTCTTCTAAAGTGAACTCACACTCTTCAACTTCAATGTCATATTCTTTGCACAGTTCGATGATAGTAGATCGTGTTATTCCTGCCATGATATGTCCTTTCTTAGGTGTATACAGCTTCCCATCTTTTTGCATAAAAACATTGGCTCCTGAACACTCGGCTACATTACCATTCATATCCAACAGCAAAGCTTCATCATATCCTGTGCTTTTTGCTTCATTTGTAGAAAGGATTGAGTTCACATAATGTCCCGTTACTTTTGCCTCAACAAAACAAGATTTTGGATTCGGTCTTTGAAACTTTGAGGTTTTTACGCGTAATAATTTATCTCCCATGTACTTTCCCCATTCCCAACATTGAATTGTTAAAGAAGACTCTTGAGAGGTTTGCAAACTCATATTAGGACCCGTTGTAATTAATGGCCTGATATATGCATCTTCAAGGTTGTTCTTTTTTAATAATTCATACGTAACAGCGACCAATTCTTCAATAGCATATTCAAAAGGGATCCCCATTACTTCCGCACCATATTTTAAACGTTGGTAATGTTCTTCTGCTTTAAAAACTTTAGCGCCGTCTTTTGTTTTGTAGGCTCTAATTCCTTCAAAGACGCCATTACCATAGTGTAAACTTTGTCCGTACAACGTACTTGTAGTTTCTTCTGGTTTGGCAAAACGGCCATTGTGATAAATTAAACTATTCTCTTTGTAATACATTTTCTTATTTGTGTTTTCAAAATTAAATTCTTTGTTTTTTTTCTTTTTAAAACTTGTTAGTTCTTCATTAAGTTCATGTGTTTTAATTTTTAATTAATATTTTGATTTTCAATTATTTAACTCACCTCAATTATGACACTCAACTTCTTTAAATTCATAAAAAAAACCTGTATCGTTAGATACAGGTTTTTAGGTATAGCAACTACTGTATCGACTCACGGTGAGTGAATGATAATGACAATAATTACGATAATGACAGTTCTTAAATTCATTTAATTGTATTCCAATAAAAAACCTTCCCAAATTGGGAAGGTTTTTGATGTATGTTTAAAATTTTACAATACCACTTCCCTATCGTTGTGAACTAATCACGACAATAATAATAGAGACGATATTTAAAATTTGTTTGTTCATTTTGTTCTCGACAAATATTTGCATTTATTTTTTAGTTGTGCAAATTTATTTTTTGAAGATTCAAAATATTTGTTTTCTTTTTCTAAAGCCCTAATCTTCTTTTACTTTCCTTTTTAAAGAACCGTCGGAGTAGTAATAAAACCAAGTTCCTATTTTTGTTCCTCCATAATATTTTCCTTTTGATTTTAATTTACCATCATGATAATAATCTTTGTATACCCCATCTAATTCACCGAGCTTATAAAGAGCTGATTTTCTTATTTTTCCTTCAGAATTGTATTCAATCCATTTTCCAGACTTTCTTCCTTTTTCATCATAATTCCCTCTAGTTTTAGGGTTACCATTATCGTAATGCATACTATAATGACCTTCAAGTCTATGATCATTATTAAAAAAATATTTTTCTTTTAATTTTCCAGATTCAAAATATTCCTTCCATGCTCCTTTTCGATATCCATTGTGATAGTTTTTCTCATAAGCCTTATTTCCATTGAAATAATATTTCTCCCATAATCCTGTTTTTTCCCCATTTGAAAAATATCCTCTTTCGATAAGTTTTAATGTTTTTTTATGTTTTATGATTTTTATTGAATCTTGATCAAAATACTCATAAAGTATTCCTTCTGGTGTAAACTTCTTATATGATTTTTTATTTTTCAATTCATAGGAAAGCTTCCCATTTTTATAATGTTCTCTGTAATAAAGAGTGTCATTTTCTTTCTTAAGAAGTTCTGATAATAAAGTCCCATTCTTTGCATATTCTTTCTTTTGGTATCCTCTAAATATGGAATCCAGATACGCTTCTTCCTTCTTTAAACGACCATCTTGGTAATAATACTTCCATTGACCTGATTTTTCACCGAAGCTATAATACCCTTTAAATTCCAAGGTATCATTCTCAAAATATTTTGCAATAGGACCACTATACCTGTAATTACCATAGTACATGAAAGGACCAACTTTTTTAGGAATTGGAATCCAAAGAGAGGAATGGACAACTTCCCATTTCTCTTCTGTTGTTGGAATTAAATTTTCAAAAAGCAGGACTCCATTCTTATCTTTTGTACTATAGTCACATGAAATCATCGAAAAACAAGCTACTATGCTTATCACTACAATTGTTAAGGTTTTTGATTTCATATTCGTTTTTCTAAAAAAATCTTCTATTAAAGTCAAAATTAAACAAAAGTATAGCAACTTTATAGTTTAAGCATTCTAAAAATCACTCAAATTGGCTTTCTTTATAACATTGAAAATATATTTACAAACGAACATTTTGAAATGTAAAATATCAAACTGATAAATGTTAAATGAAAAAGTGTTGCCATTACGAGGCACGGAGTAATCTAATTGTTTAGAACTCGGATTTAACGGATTGCTTCAGTCGTACCTCCTTCGCAAAGACAAGAGGTTTCTCAACTAGCAACTAACAACTAACAACTAACAACTAACAACTAACAAAACTAAGCCCTTTGCAAATTGTTACTTTCATTCACTTCACGCAGTAGTTTTCCATATTCATCATAATAATACCATGTCCCTACCTTTCTATTATTTCGATAGTTTCCTTTTTCTTTACGATTACCATTTGGATAATGATCTTCATAATGTCCATTTAAACTATTGAGTCTGTAATTTTTTATTGACTTTAATTTCCCTTCAATAGTATAGTAATACCAAGTGCCTTTTTTTCTTCCTTTGTTATCATATTGACCTGTTGAAAAAAGTGATCCATTCTTATGATACTGATTTCTAACTCCTTCTAAATATCCATTACTATTGTAATTCGACTCTAAATCAATCTTTCCATTTGAAAAGTATTCTATGCATTTCCCTACTAATTTACCAGATTTATAATTTCTTTCGTATTGCTTATTCCCATTTCTGTAATACTTGAACCAAAAACCTGTTCTTTTTCCATTTTCAAAAAACCCTTTATGAGTAATTTCCTTTGTTTTAATGTTCATTATATATGAAATTGAATCTTCATTGTAATAATGATATAAATTTCCAAATGTGCTCCACTTTCGAAATACTCTAACTTTAAAATTAGTGAGTTCTTGCCCCAGTATTCCATTATGATGATACTTTTTATAGTGAATTGTATCATCATGCATTCCTATCAATTCAGTATAAAGTATCCCACTTGTGCTACGGTATGTCTTGACTTCATGTTTTCCCTGAGAAGGTTGAGCGGTCTCTTCTCTTTTTAATTTACCGTCTGGATGATAGTATTTCCATGGACCATGCTTATTCCCGTCATTGTAAGATCCTTTAAATTCTAGAGTACCATCTCTGTAATACTTGACAATCGGACCAGTATATTCCTCTCCTTTAAATAACATTGGAGACTTTTTAGATTCAGATTTGAGGTTTTCAAATAAGAGAATCCCATTTTTATCTTTGGTAACCTCATCACATGAGATAAAAAGCGGAAGTGTTAAACACACTAAAACTAGTATTCTCAATCGATTGTTTTTCATAACTTTTTGTTTAGTCATGATCAAAGATAAAAAGATTGCTTCACTTCGTTCGCAAAGACAAGAGGTTTATCAAGTCCGCTTCGTATTTCCTGAAATGAATTCAGGATTAGATCGAAATGACAATTCTTCATTGATAACAGATAACTGATCATTAAATTAAGCGCTCAACAAATCACTTCCTTCTTTTAAAGGCAAACGAGAACTTCCCATCAAGTAAGCATCGATATGATGTGCTGCTTGACGACCTTCTGATATTGCCCATACGATTAACGACTGGCCTCTTCTCATATCTCCAGCTGTAAAGATTCCTGAGACGTTTGTTGTATAGTCATTTGTAGAAGCTTTAATATTTGTTCTAGCATCTAATTCTAATCCTAATTGTTCTGGTAATGTTTTTTCTGGACCTGTAAAACCTAGTGCTAACAAGGCTAAATCGCAAGGCCAAGTTTTTTCTGAACCTTCTTTCTCAATAAGCTGTGGACGTTGACCTGGAATGGTTTTCCATGCTACTTCTACTGTTCTTAACGCCACTAATTTTCCTTCTTTGTTCGTCACAAACTCTTTGGTATTGATCAACCAATTACGATCACATCCTTCTTCATGAGAAGAACTAGTTTTCAACTGCAAAGGCCAAAATGGCCAAGGTGTTTTTTCGCTTCTCACCATCGGTGGTTTTGGCATAATTTCAAAGTTGGTTACGGATTTAGCTCCATGTCTATTGGAAGTTCCAACACAATCTGATCCTGTATCTCCTCCTCCAATCACAATCACATCTTTTCCTGTAGCGCTAATCACATCCTTCTGTAAACTTTTATCAAATAAGGCCTTGGTTTGTCTTGTTAAGAAATCCATAGCCTGCACAACGCCTGTAGCATCATTTCCTTTGATTGGAATATTTCTTGCCATGGTTGCTCCTCCTGATAATAAAACGGCATCAAACTCTTTTAGTTTTTCAACAGGATAGTTAACTCCAACATTGACATTGGTTTTGAATATGATTCCTTCTTCTTCTAAAATATTCACTCTTCTGTCAATGATTTCTTTTTCCAATTTGAAGTTTGGAATCCCGTAACGCAACAATCCACCAACTTGATCATCTCTTTCAAAGACAGTCACCGAATGTCCAACTCTATTTAGTTGCTGTGCTGCTGCTAATCCAGCAGGCCCAGAACCTACAACAGCAATCGTTTTCCCTGTTTTCTGTGTTGGTTTTTTAGCAACAATCCACCCTTCTGCAAATCCTCTTTCTACAATTGATTTCTCGATATCTTCAATAGAAACTGGATCATCTATCAATCCTAAAACGCAGGCTTGTTCACAAGGTGCTGGACATAATCTTCCTGTAAATTCAGGAAAGTTATTGGTTGCATGTAATATTTCTAATGCTTGCTTCCATTCGCCTTTATGAATTAAATCATTAAAATCTGGAATTAGATTCCCTAGTGGACATCCACTATGACAAAATGGAATTCCGCAATCCATGCAACGAGAACCTTGCTTTTGCTGCTCTTTGATGTTTAATGGTTTTGTAAACTCTTTATAATGCTGTACACGTTCTTTTACAGCACTGTTACTTTCTACTTTACGAACGTATTTTTTAAAACCTCCTAATTCTCCCATGACTATGCTGTTAATTTAGTTTGTGATTCTTTTTCCAATCTCTCTAATGCAATTCTATAATCTGTTGGAAATACTTTTATGAAATCCATTTTATTGACTTCCCAATCGCTGAGTAATTCTTTTCCTAAATTACTTTCTGTATAGGAAACGTGCTTTTGAACATGCTCCTTTAATTCCAATTGATCTTTGGTTTCTAAATGCACCAATTCGACCATTTCTAGATTACACAGTTCATTCCTGAACTTGTATGACGGATCGTATACATAGGCAATTCCTCCACTCATTCCTGCGGCAAAATTCCTTCCTGTTTCTCCTAATACAATGACTTGTCCTCCTGTCATATACTCACATCCATGATCTCCAATTCCTTCAACAACTGCAGTAACTCCTGAATTTCTTACAGCGAAACGTTCTCCCGCAATTCCATTGATGTAGGCTTCTCCTTTAATGGCTCCATAAAAGCAAACATTACCAACAATGATATTGTCTTTAGCGATGAAGCTTGCTTCAGTTGGTTTCTTAACTACAATCTTAGCTCCCGAGAGTCCCTTCCCTAGGTAATCATTCGTCTCACCATCAACAACCATCGTTAATCCTTTGGTAGCAAAAGCACCAAAACTTTGCCCTGCTGATCCTTTAAAATTTAAGGTAAGTGTATCTTCTGGCAAACCTTCTTCGCCATGTAATTTTGAGATTTCATTACTTGTGATAGCTCCTACCGAACGGTTGGTATTCTGAATTGGGTAGCTAAATTCTGATTTGATTTTGTTCTTGATCGCCGCTTTTGCATTGTCAATAATTTTTAAATCCAACACCTTATCCAAATTATGATTTTGCTTTTCAGTATTGTATAAAATTGAATTTCCTTCTACTTGCGGTTGATGTAAAATTGCTGATACATCAATTCCTTTTGCTTTGTAATGGTCTATGGAAGCATTCGCATTTATCTTATGCGTTTGTCCGACCATTTCTTTGATCGATCTAAACCCTAAGGATGCCATAATCTGACGCAATTCTTCAGCAACGAAATACATGTAATTAATAACGTGTTCTGGTGTTCCTTTAAAATTCTTACGCAATTTTGGATCTTGAGTTGCAATTCCGACTGGACAGGTATTCAAATGACATTGACGCATCATGATACAACCTGAAGCAACCAAGGGTGCTGTGGCAAATCCGAATTCTTCTGCTCCTAACAGACAAGCAATAGCAACATCACGACCTGTTTTTAATTGACCATCACATTCTACCACCACTCTATTTCTTAAGTTATTCATCACTAAGGTTTGCTGTGCTTCCGCAACTCCCAATTCCCAAGGCAAACCTGCATGTTTTAAAGAAGTTAATGGCGAAGCTCCTGTTCCTCCATCAAATCCAGAGATTAAGATGACATCTGCTTTTGCTTTTGCAACCCCAGCTGCAATAGTTCCTACTCCAACTTTGGAAACTAATTTCACATTAATTCTCGCTTCTCTATTAGCGTTCTTTAAGTCGAAAATTAACTGTGCTAAATCTTCAATGGAGTAAATATCATGATGTGGCGGTGGTGAAATCAACCCTACATAAGGTGTTGAGTTTCGCACTTCTGCAATCCATGGCAATACTTTCGCCCCTGGCAATTGTCCACCTTCACCTGGTTTCGCTCCTTGTGCCATTTTAATTTGAATCTCTTTAGCATTGGTTAGGTAATTACTACTGACTCCAAACCGTCCTGAAGCTACTTGCTTAATAGCACTATTCTTTGAATCTCCATTTAATAATTTTTTGAAACGATCTTTATTTTCTCCTCCTTCACCAGAATTTGATTTCCCTCCAATTCGGTTCATTGCCACCGCTAAATTTTCATGAGCTTCTTGACTGATAGAACCGTAAGACATTGCTCCTGTTTTAAAACGCTTTACAATCTCTGTCCAAGGTTCTACTTCTTCAATCGGAATTGGATCAAGGTTATTAAACTCAAACAATCCCCTCAATGTCATTAACTCTTTGGATTGTTCGTTTATTTTTTTTGCATAGACCTTATAGCTTTCTTTGCTTTTCAATCGTACAGCTTGTTGTAATTTTGAAACAGTTGTAGGGTTAAACATATGTCTTTCTCCTCCTCGTCTCCAACGATAATCACCTCCGATATTGAGGTCTAGTACATTATCAATTTCATTTTCTCTATAGGCTTCTTTACATCTTTTGTAAATATCTTTCTGTAAAACATACAAACCGATTCCTCCAATTCTTGAAGGGGTTCCTGGGAAATATTTCTCTGTGAACGCTTTCTTTAATCCTAAGATTTCAAAGATTTGAGAAGCTCTATACGAATGAAGTGTTGAGATTCCAATCTTATTCATGATTTTTAAGATTCCTTTTCCTATCGCCTTATTGAAATTCTTAACAGCAACATCGGCTTCAATATCCTTAATCTCTCCTGTTGCTACTTGATGCGCAATAATTTCATTCACCATATACGGATTGATAGCACTTGCTCCATATCCAAATAGCGTTGCAAAATGATGTGGTTCTCTTGCTTCAGCGGTCTCCATAACGATTCCGAATTTGGAACGTTTTCCTTTTCTGTTTAACGAATGATGTAGGTAAGAACATGCTAACAAGGCTGGAATTGGCGCACTGTCTTTTGTGACACCTCTATCAGAAAGAATGATGATGTTTGAACCTTCATCAACGGCATCAACTGCTTTTTTAAGCATTTCGTCTAAAGCTCTTTCGATTCCGTTCACTCCTTCATCTAAAGGGAAAAGAATCGGAATGGAAGTTGCTTTAAAATCTTCATGATTGATATTTTTTATTTTATCTAAATCTTCATTAGAAATTACAGGGTTTTGGATTCTTAGCTTTTTAGCTTGTTCAGGAGAAACATCAAAAATATTTCTATCAGAACCAATTGCTAAACTAATATCTGTGATAATCTCTTCCCGAATTCCATCTAACGGCGGGTTTGTCACCTGAGCAAACAACTGTTTGAAGTAATTATATAACAACTGTGGTCTATCTGATAAAACAGCCAAAGGCGTATCGGTTCCCATAGAGCCAATTCCTTCTTTTGCTTGAATTGCCATTGGTGAAATAATCGTAGAAATTTCTTCAATGGTATAACCAAAAAGTCGTAATCTAGTTTTGTAATCTGTTTCTTCCTCTGGTATTGTGTTGTTTGTATATGGAATATCAACTAGTGGAAGCGTGTTCTCTTCTACCCATTTTTGATACGGTTTCTTAGATATAATTTCTTTTTTGATTTCTTCATCTTCAATAATTCTTCCTGCATTCATATCGACCAAAAACATCTTACCTGGCTCTAATCGACCATGTTTTACTACGTTTTCTGGTTTGATATTCAGAACTCCTATTTCAGAAGACATCACAACATTCCCACTCTTTGTAACGGTATATCTCGATGGTCGCAATCCGTTTCTATCTAACAATGCCCCAATAAAATTACCATCTGTAAATGGTACAGAAGCAGGTCCATCCCAAGGCTCCATGATACAAGAATTGTATTCGTAAAAAGCTTTTTTATCGGCATCCATCGAAGCATCTTTCTCCCAAGCCTCAGGAACCATCATCATCATTACTTCTGGCAATGATCTACCTGTCATTAATAACAATTCAACTGCTAAATCCATAGAAGCTGAATCTGATTTTCCTTCGGTAATAATTGGAAATAGCTTCTCTATATCATCGCCAAACAAATCGCTCTTCATTAGTTCTTGTCTCGCTAACATTCTACTTACATTCCCTTTTAAAGTGTTGATCTCACCATTATGACACATAAATCGGAAAGGTTGTGCTAAATCCCAAGAAGGAAAGGTATTTGTTGAGAAACGTTGATGCACCAATGCCAATCTCGTTACTAAATCTGGTTGACGTAAATCGACATAGAAACGACCAATATCTTCTGGAATTAACAATCCTTTGTAGATAATTGTTGTTATTGAAAAACTTGGTAAATAGAAGTATTTACTTTCGGAAATTTTAGATTTTGAAATCGTATGCTCAGTTATTTTGCGAGCCGCAAATAGCTTTGCATTGAACTGTAAATCAGTTAATTTCTGATCACCTTTCCCAACAAACAATTGCTTCGTTTTGGGTTGTGTTTTTGCAGCGATGGTTCCTAAATTAGATGTATCTACTGGCACATTCCTCCATCCTAAAACTTCCAATCCTTGTTTTTTCAATTCACTTTCAAATACATCTTGACAATAGCTGCTTTGGTTGAATTTCTTAGGCAAGAAAACTTGTCCAACTGCATATTCTTTGGGCTCTGGCAATTCAAAATCACAAACACGTGTGAAGAATTCATGCGGGATGTCTATTAAAATTCCTGCCCCATCTCCTGTTCTACCATCAGAACTTACTGCTCCTCTATGCTCTAATTTTATTAAGATTTCTAATGCGTCATGTATAATTTGATTGGATTTCTCTCCGTTCAGATTACAGATGAATCCAGCTCCACAATTATCTCTTTCAAATTCGCTTAAATACAATCCTTGATCTTCCATGTGCTCTCTATTATAATTTTGTTTGTGTTTTCTAATTTTTTTTCTACACAGGAAAAACGCATCGTTTCCAATGCATTTTTCCTTTCATAGAATAATTAGTTGTGCTGTAGTTTGTTAACGCTACGTGTTATGAATCAAAATATTTAGATTCTACTTTCTTTTTCATTGTATTGTTACTCTCCTCTATCTCTTTTTCCTGGATACGCAATTGTTCCATGTTCAGCTAGATCCAGACCTTGTTCTTCTACTTCTTTACTTACTCGTAAACCAATAGTTTTCTTCAACGTATAAAGGATGATAAATGATAAAACAATCGCCCAAGCTGCATAAGCAAATGCTCCAATAGCTTGAGTTCCTAGTTGAGAAGCTCCACCACCGTTAAATAGACCAATTCCTGTATCTCCATCAACACCCCAAAGTCCAATAACTAACGTACCCCATACACCAACTACTCCGTGTACAGATGCTGCTCCAATTGCATCATCAATTTTTAATTTCTTTTCAATAAACTCTATAGAGAATACAACTAAAATACCTCCAAGAAGTCCAGCTAATACAGCTCCTCCAGATGTCATATTACCACAACCTGCAGTAATGCTTACCAATCCTGCTAAAGCTCCATTTAATGTTTGAGCTAAGTGAGGTTTTCCATACCAAATCCATGTTGTTACCAGAGCTCCTAATCCACCTGCTGCTGCTGCTAAATTCGTAATCAATACTACATTTGATGCTCCAACTGCATCGGCTCCTCCCCAAGCAAGTTGAGAACCTCCGTTGAATCCAAACCATCCTAACCATAGGATAAATACACCTAAAGTTGCTAATACTTGATTATGTCCTGGGATTGGCATTACTTTTCCATTGACAAATTTCCCAATTCTTGGTCCTACTAAAATAGCAGCTACTAATGCAGCCCAACCTCCTACTGAGTGAACAATTGATGAACCAGCAAAATCGATAAATCCGAGTTCAGTTAACCAACCTTCTCCTTGCCATTGCCATCCTCCAGCAATTGGATAGATGATCGCTGTCATTACTATTGAAAAGATTACATAAGTCGAATATTTTGTTCTACCAGCAATGGCTCCAGATACAATAGTAGCAGCTGTGGCAGCAAACATTGTTTGGAAGAATAAATCTGCTCCTTCACCTTGGAATAAACCACTCCAGAAGAACCATCCATTACTTGTATCTCCATACATCAATGAATATCCTACCAACCAGTAAGTAAGAGAACCTACACAGATATCTAATAAGTTTTTCATTGCAATATTTACAGCATTTTTAGATCTTGTCATTCCAGATTCTACCAATGTAAATCCAGCCTGCATAAAGAATACTAAGATTCCTGCAATAAGCATCCAAAGCATCCCCATATCGCTTTTAATTCCTTCAAGTTGTTTTGCAACATCTTGAACTACTACAGGGTCCGTAATTGTTAAAAATAAGTTAGTCATAGTTATAATAGTTAATTAGATTTAAAATTTATAAACAGCAGCTACTAGGAAAGAGCTTAAGCTATTTTGTGGAGCTAGATCTCCGTCTAAGAAAAAGTTGTTAGAACTTGTATCTACACGTATCTCAGGGATAATGGTTAAGTCTCCAATTGTATAGTTTCCTGTTAAGGTTGCAGCTAATACATCAGAATCTGCATCGCCAGTTCCAATAGCTCCAAAATTTCCTGATTCTTTAAAGTACTCTCCTCTTAGGCCTATCTTAAATGAATCGCTTGTTGTTAATTGTGGATACAATGCAAAACCTGTAAAACCAACTCCATCATTATCATAATGAGCAGCATTGATTCCTAAAAAGATTTTGTCGGTAACATCGAAACCTCCAGTAAAATCGATTTCAAAAGCACCATCGTCTGTAATGAAGTTTACAAATTGACCAGCATATCCAAACTGTGCTCCAAAGGCATATTTTCCATTCGGGTTGAATTCAGTAGCATCTGTAGGGTTCATAACTGCTAGCATTAAACTAGCTTTCTCTGATAGAGTAAAATCAGCTTTTAATCCTGTATGGCTAAATGGTCCATAAGAAAACAAGTATGAAGTACTATAGTTAAAATTAGCTGTTGGTGAAATTACTTCATATCCTAAGAAGGTATTGAAGTTTCCAATTGTTAGCTTCACTGATTCACTTACATTCCAATATGCATATAGTTGATTTATAATGTTAGAACTCCCCCCTGGTCTTAAAACAGGTGAATTAAACACTGCATCTTCACCTCTAGGTCCAAATACTAAATCGGCAACAAAACCAACTTCCTTACCTTCATAAGCACCTACAAGATTTACCATTCCTAAAGAAAATCCAGGTAGGTTTGCAAATGAAGAGCCAGGAGCTACAGCATTTACATCATTGGGAGCATTTAAATTTGTTCTAAAGTAGGTATCAATACTACCACTAAATGAAAACTTTTTTTCTTCTACTTTTTTCTCTTGTGAGAAAGCATTAAAACTTGTAAATAATACTAAAGTTAAAACTGTTAATTTGACTTTTTTCATCTCTTTTGTTTGTTTGGTTAAGATGGTGCGAATATTTAACAAAAATCTATTAAGACCAAATACAGACTGGGATCAAGGCTTTCGAAAACGTTTTCATTGGAAGGTAGGCTCTCAAAAAAAAGGGAGTAAAAACTTCAATAATTTAATATGAGGTATTCAAAGATGGTCTCAAATATCAAATGATTAAAAAAGGGGCTCTTAATTAGCAAGTTCATAAAAATGCATGTCTGAATGAAAATAATTCAAAATATTAATGCAAAAAACAGTTTTTAATGCATTTTAATCATCTTATCATTTAATTTCGTTATGAATAATTTAATAAATTGATTATTTTACTGAAAATAACGCAATAAAAAAAGCACTCATTTGAGTGCTCTTGTAAAATAGTTTTGTTTCTATGTTAATTACACAGAGTTTCTACTTGCATTAATATTACCAAATAAAGATCGGGTTACTATTTTTTCGAAAGTAGCAATGAGTTCTTTGTCTTGGTTTTCTTCTTTTTCTAACTCTTGAATCTTCTTTAGCGCATATTGCTGTATGGTTAGCAATGGTAGTACAATTCCCTCTCTAGCTAATATGGAAGCTTTTCCTACTGGTTCGCTCTCCATCAACTCTGTATAGTTAGCTATTTTTAGAAGTAAACGTTTGGTTGTTAAATACTCTTCGTAAATAATCTTCCAGAAATCTCCAAACTCCTCATCTTCCGCCATATATTTCGTTAAATCAAAGAACGATTTGGTTAATGACATCATACTATTTTCTACAAGGGTTTTGAAAAAACTAAAGTTATTGTACAGTTTCTTTACTTTATCTAATTCTCCAGCCTCTTCATACTTTTTCAATGCTGTTCCTACACCGAAAAACCCTGGCACATTCTGTTTTAACTGACTCCATGATCCTACAAACGGAATTGCACGTAAGTCAGAAAAAATTAGTGAATCTGAATTAGATCGTTTAGAAGGCCTACTTCCTATATTCGTTTTTGCATAGTATTTCAATGTACTAATACGTTCTAAATATGGAATAAACATCTCATGTTCTTTAAAATCACTGTACGACTTAAAGCTCATTGCAGCAATGTCGTCCATGACCTTTCTATCCTCATCAGATAAGGTTTGTGGTGTATTGGATAAACGATTCGAAGCTCCAGAACTTATTAGCTGTTCTAGGTTGTATCTAGAAGAATCTAAGGTTCCGAAGTTAGAACTAATGGTTTGCCCTTGTACTGTAAGCTGTATTTCTTTGTTTTCAATATTTTCTCCTAAGGACGCATAAAAACGATTCGTTTTCCCTCCTCCTCTTGCAGGCGGACCTCCTCTACCATCAAAGAACACAACTGTAATACCAAAGGCTCTAGAAACCTCTGTTAAGAGCTCCTTTGCTCTATAAATAGACCAATTCGCCATTAAGTATCCTCCATCTTTTGTTCCATCAGAGAAACCTAACATAATGGTTTGTTTATTGTCTCTTGATGTTAAATGATCTCTGTATGATTTATTTGTATACAACTGCTCCATCACTTTAGGAGCATTCTCTAGATCTGTAATTGTTTCAAACAAAGGAACTACATCTACCGTTAAGCTTTCTTGAAAAGAAATTAGCTTAAGCATCGCATATAGCTGCATTACGTTCAATGCAGTTTGATTGTTACTGATGATATATCTGTTGGCTCCACACTCGCCATTAGACTCTTGAATCGTTTTAATAATTTGAATCGTCTCAATAGTATTGTTCACCAATTCATCTTCAAATACCGACACTTCTATTTCTCCACTTACTTCTGAAAGAAGTTCAATCTGATCAGCTTCTGATAAAGTATGATAATCTTTAGGAAAAATGTTTTCTTTATTCTCTATTGATTGATTTACAATGCTATTAAAAACCTTGTCATGTATTCTACTATCTTGTCTTATATCTAACGTAGAAAAGTGGAATCCAAACAATGTTACCTTATTGATTAGACTAGTTACTTCATTTAGATATAATGATTGATGATCGTCTATTAACTTTTGTTTGATCTCTTCTAAATTCGATTTAAATGCCTCAAGCGTAATAAAATCTTTTCCTTCTAAACTACTTTTGTATATTTCTTGCTCTAATGATTTCACCTGATCGTAAACATTGTCAAATGTTAGTTTACGTTTCAGCTTCCTTAGATCTTTGTAATAATTTGTTAGAATGGTTTTCTTTAACCTTTGCGATACTTTTAACGTAATCTCTGGCGTAACGAAAGGGTTTCCATCTCTATCTCCTCCTGGCCAAAATCCAATTGATAAAATTTCATTCTTTAATTCAGTATTTTCAAAAATATTTTCTTGGATATAGTCATAAATCTTTCCAAAAGAATGGTAGAATACATTTTCTAAATACCAGATTAAACTCACCGCCTCATCGTAAGGAGTTGGTTTCTTTTTATTAAAGAATTTTGTTTTCCCTAATTGAGCTAATAGATTCGTGATCGTTTCTAAATCATTCACCTTCACTGCTTCTTCTAAATCTGTAATGATACCCAATACAGTGTCTGGATAAAATTGTGTTGGATGTGCAGTTAAAACAATTCGAACTTTAAAATCTTCTATATATTTCTGTAAATCTTCTGGTTTGCTTCCTAAGAGAGCCGACTCTTTTAGATTTCTTAAAGTTCCAACACCGTCCATGTTATTTACAATAGGAAAACCAGCATCTTCAACAGCATCAAAAAGTACCACTTGCCTTTCTATGTATTGAATAAATCGAAACAATAGGTTTATTTTACTGGTATCAGAACGTCTTGCTTGATACTTGGTGAAAAAAGTATTGACAATCGTTGTTGGATCCTCATTCTTAGCAAAACCTTTCTCACAGGTTTCATGAAACAAGGGTAACAATACTCCTGTTTTTGTAATGGTATCAAACGGTAAAGTCACAAATACACTATTGTATATTTGATATTTAGAAAGGATATTCTTATTAAATCTAGTTAATTTAGGTTGCATTTTAAATGATTATGTTGTCTTCATTAGACGTTTAGAAAGCTCACATTACTACCTTCTTAATTCTTGTCACACTCCTTTGTTTGTATGATGAACATACTACTAATGTTCTACAAAAATACCTCAAAATCAAACGAATACCTATCTGTAAAATTTCGAAAACCTTTTCATTGAAAACTAAATTCTCAAAAAAAAGGCTTCATAAATTTCAATTATTGAATTTGGGCTATTCAAAAACGGGTTGAAATATCAAATGATTAAAAAATCAGCGTTTAATTAACAAGTTCATAAAAATGCATACTTGCTAAAAATAATTCAAAAGTGCCTTTTAAATAATTGTGCTCTGTCCTAAATGAACGTTCTGAAAGTTTACGTTACTGTCTTCTTGGTTCTCGATATAATCTGCAATAAAGTCGCCTACTTTTGATGTAGAAAACGCTTTTTCTTTATTAATATCTTCAGTTGAAATTCCTAATTCTAAAGACTTTTCCACCCCTCTTTCTATTGCTGAAGCTTCTTTATGAAGTCCAACGTGTTCTAACAACATGGCAGCAGATAAAATAGATGCAAGTGGGTTTGCAATATCTTTCCCTGTAGCCTGTGGAAATGAACCATGAATAGGTTCAAAAAGCGCAGTCTTCTTACCAATTGAAGAAGAAGCTAACAACCCTATAGATCCACCTATAACACTTGCTTCATCGCTAATAATATCTCCAAATAGATTCTCTGTAAGAATTACATCAAACTGTTTTGGGTTTAAAATCATTTGCATTGCTGCATTGTCTACAAACAAGAAGTCTAAGGCTATGTCTTTGTATTGCTTCGCGATCTCAGTCACAGTTTTTCTCCAGAGTCTTGAAGTTTCTAAAACATTTGCTTTGTCTACTAACGTTACTTTCTTTCGCCTATTTTGTGCAGCTTTAAATGCTAAGTGAGTAATTCTTTCTATTTCTTCAACAGAATAAGAACAACCATCAAAAGCTACTTGTCCATCATCACTTAATTCTTTAATCCCGAAATAGATTCCTCCAGTTAGTTCTCTAAAAATAGAGATATCAGTTCCTGAAATAATCTCTCTTTTTAATGGAGAGTTTTCAATTAATTGTTCAAATGCTTTTACTGGACGTACATTACAAAACAATCCTAATTCTTTTCGTAGTTTTAATAAGCCTTGTTCTGGTCTTACCTTTGCTGTAGGGTCATTGTCGTATTTTGGATGTCCTATTGCTCCAAATAAAATGGCATCTGATTTTTCACAAAGTGCGATGGTTTTATCTGGCAATGGATTTCCGGTTTTATCAATAGCACATGCTCCCATTAATCCTTCTTTAAAGGTAAATGTATGATTGTATTCTTGTGCAATAGCATTTAACACTTTACGTGCTTGCATGGTTACTTCTGGTCCTATTCCATCTCCTGGAATTACTGCAATTTTCAATTTCATTTTATTCGATACTTTGTGCTTCGTAAGCTTTAATTTTTTCTTGCTTGCTGATTAAAAAATCAATGTCGTCATAACCATTTAATAAACATACTTTTTTATAAGCGTCTATTTCAAAACCTACAGATCCAACTGGTGTTTGTAACTCTTGATTTTCTAGGTCTATCATAATTTCTGATGTTGGGTTTTCTACTATTTCGTTTAATAGTTTCTTTAAGAAATCATCAGAAACTTGTACTGGAAGTAATCCGTTATTTAAGGCATTTCCTTTAAAGATATCTGCAAAAAAACTACTAACAATTACTTTGAATCCGTATCCAGATAATGCCCAAGCGGCATGTTCTCTACTAGAACCACAGCCAAAATTGTTTCCAGCAACTAAAATACTTCCGCTGTATTTTTTATCATTCAATACAAAATCTTTATTCTCTGATCCGTCTTTATGAAATCTCCAATCTTTAAAAACATTGTCGCCAAATCCTTTTTTGTCTGTAGCTTTTAAAAAACGAGCTGGAATAATTTGATCTGTATCTATATTTTCAGTTGCTAATGGAACTGCGCTACTTATTAATTGAGTAAATTTTTCCATTAATTCAAATGTTTAGTGATGTCTACAATTTTTCCTTGTACTGCCGTGGCTGCTGCCATTAAAGGGCTAGCTAAAATTGTTCGAGAGCCTTGACCTTGTCTTCCTTCAAAATTTCTATTTGAAGTAGATACACAGTATTCTCCTGCTGGAATTTTATCATCATTCATTGCCAAACATGCCGAGCATCCAGGTTGTCTTAATTGAAATCCTGCTGCTTCAAAAACTTGATGCAACCCTTCTTCTTTAATTTGTTTTGCAACACGTTGCGATCCTGGAACTAACCAAGCAACTACATTGCTTGCTTTCTGTTTTCCTTTTACATAATCGGCAGCAATTCTAAAATCTTCAATTCTTGAGTTTGTACAGCTTCCTATAAACACATAATTAATAGGTTTATCGATTAATGACTCACCTTTCTTGAAGTTCATATACTGTAATGATTTCTCATAAGAGAAGTCTTCAATGCTAGGAATTTTTTCTGTGATCTTAATTCCCATTCCCGGATTCGTTCCGTAGGTAACCATCGGCTCTATGTCTTCTGCTTCAAAAGAATATTCTTGATCAAAAACAGCATCATCATCTGTTTTTAAAGTATCCCAGTAAGCTATCTTTTTCTGTAATTCTTCTCCTTGAGGTGCGAATTCTCTTCCTGAGACATACTCGTAAGTCGTTTGATCTGGAGCAATCATCCCTCCTCTGGCTCCCATTTCTATGCTCATGTTACAAACCGTCATTCTCCCTTCCATGCTCATTTCTTCAAAAACATTTCCAGCATATTCGCAGAAGTATCCTGTTCCTGAGTTGGTTCCCAATTTTGAAATGATGTATAAAATCACATCTTTAGGCAATACCCCATTCTTCAATTTTCCATTGACAGAAACACGTAACTTTTTCGGTTTTTGCAATAACAAACATTGACTAGCAAATACTTGTGCAACCTGACTTGTCCCTATTCCAAAAGCAATAGTGCCAAAAGCGCCATGTGTAGATGTATGTGAATCTCCACAAACCATGGTCATTCCTGGTTGTGTGATTCCTAATTCAGGAGCGATTACATGAACAATCCCATTGTTCTCATGCCCTAATCCGTACAAAGGAATGTTGTTCTTTTTGCAATTCTCAGTCAGTTGCTCCAATTGCTTTTTTGACAACAAATCTTTAATTGGCAAATGCTGATCTACAGTTGGTGTGTTATGATCTGCCGTAGCTACGATTTTATCGGGTCTTGCGATAGGAATTCCTCTTTTTTCTAATTCTGAAAATGCCTGCGGGCTTGTTACTTCATGAATAAGATGTTTGTCGATATACAACACCTGTGGTCCGTTTTCTACAACATCAACCACGTGAGCATCCCAAACTTTATCAAATAATGTCTTTCCCATTATACCAATGCTATTTTTGAAACTTTATTTACTTGTTGCATAATGAAATGAATATCATCATCAATCACTTCTTTTTGTTTGTCTGCAAACGTTAAGAAAGTAGTGTATGCCGAATCTAATTGATTCTTTGTTAATAGATATCCTACCTTCTTTGCTCTATAAGCTAAAGCAGCTCTTCCACTTCTTGCTGTTAAAACAATTGAACTTTCATTGACTCCTACTTGAGCAGGATCAATAATTTCATAGGTTTCTCTATTTTTTATAACTCCATCTTGATGAATTCCTGAACTGTGTGCAAAGGCATTTGCTCCTACAATTGCTTTGTTAGGCTGTACTGGCATTCCCATTTTCTCTCTTACCATCATACTAGTATCATATAGCAATTCTGTATTGATACTTGTATTCAAGTTTAAATATGGATGTTGCTTTAAGATCATAACTACTTCTTCTAAAGCAGTATTTCCTGCACGCTCTCCAATTCCATTAATGGTACACTCTATTTGTCGCACTCCATTCATAGCACCACTAATTGAATTTGCGGTAGCCAATCCTAAGTCATTATGACAATGAGCCGAAATAATCACATTCTCAATTCCTTTTACGTTTTCAGTAAGGTATTTTATTTTAGCTCCGTATTCATCAGGTAAACAATACCCTGTAGTATCAGGAATGTTTAAAACAGTTGCACCAGACTTGATTGCCTCCTCGCAAACTTTTGCTAAAAAAGCATTCTCAGTTCTTCCAGCATCTTCAGCATAAAACTCAACATCTTCAACAAATGATTTCGCATAAGAAACAGCTTCTTTGGCTCTTTCAATTACTTTTTCTTGTGTTGAGTTAAATTTGAATTTTATGTGTGATTCACTAGTTCCAATTCCTGTATGAATTCGTGGTCTCTTTGCATATTTTAATGCTTCTGCTGCGGTAGAAATATCTTTTTCTACTGCTCTTGATAATGCACAAACTCTTGCATTTTTTACCAGTTTGGAAATTTCAGTCACAGACTGAAAATCACCTGGGCTAGAAACAGGAAAACCTGCTTCAATAATATCTACGCCTAAAAGATCTAATCGATCAGCAATGATTAATTTTTCAGAGGTGTCTAATTTACATCCAGGGACTTGTTCTCCATCCCGTAATGTAGTATCAAATATTTCAATTTTATTATTCTGCATTTCTTATAAGTAAAATAGAATTCAAATGTATATATTGGCATACTTGTAAGTGAAATTCACCATGCAAGAATTACGATACCTAACAAGATGAAAAAAAATATAAATCACTAATAAACAATAGTTTACAATTCTATTTTTTATGGCAGCCAGTTTACAAAATGATTTTCTTTTTGAATTAATACAGTCGCTAACGAAATCCGAAAAGCGTCAGTTTAACTTATATGTTGGTCGGTTAGGTGGTAATGTAGATGCAAAATTTTTCTCTCTTTTTAAATTTTTAACGAAGCAAAAAAAGTACGATGAAAAAGCAATTATTGAAAGTGGTATTGTCACCAAACAACAGCTTTCAAATTTAAAGGCTCATCTATACAAACAGATATTAATTAGTCTTCGATTAAATCCTGCGCATCAAAATATTCGCATACAGATACGAGAGCAATTAGATTATGCCACTGTTTTATATCAAAAAGGATTGTACAAGCAAAGTTTACGATTGCTAGATAAAGCAAAAAATTCAGCTTTAGAAAACGAAGAAAAAAACATTGCTTATGAAATTGTTGAACTTGAAAAAGTAATTGAAACACAATACATTACACGAAGTATTAATAACAGGGCTGATCAATTATCTATTCAAGCGAAAGCATTAAGTCAGCATAACGTTATCGCTAGTAAATTATCAAACTTATCACTACAACTTTACAGTACTTTATTGAGAACTGGGTATGTTAAGAACGATACTGAATTACAAGAAATAAATGATTACTTCTATGCGAAGTTACCAAAGTATGATTTCTCTACCTTAGGTTTTAGAGAGAAGCTATGGCTATACAAAGTCCATTTATGGCACAGTGTATTACAACAAGACTTTTTATTAACGTACAAATACGCAACAAAGTGGCAACAGTTGTTTACCAATGATGTTAAGAACATTAAGGTGCATCCAGTCTTTTATTTAAAAGGGAAAAACTACTTACTTGAATCGCTCTTCTTTTTAAAGCATTATGAAAAATTTAAAAAGGAATTAGCGCTGTTTGAATATGAAATTCAACAAGAAGTTATCACGATAAATAGTAATACAGAAATTTTAATGTTCTTGTATTACTACTCGAATCAACTACACTTACATTTTCTAGAAGGTAGTTTTGAAAAAGGAGAATATCTTGTTGCTATCATCAATGACAAAATTAAAACCTATCAGCGTCGATTAGACAATCATCATATTGTTGTGCTGAATTATAAAATTGCTTGCCTTTATTTTGGAATGGGTGATAATAAAACGTGTATTGAGTACTTAGATAAGATTATTAGTAAAAAAGATGGTAAGATTGCTCAAGATCTTCAGTGTTTTGCTCGAATCTTAAATTTAATTGCTCATTATGAATCTGGGATCGATTATAATTTAGAACGCATCTTTAAAGACACTTATAAGTTTTTATTGAAGATGGAGAACTTACAAGAGGTTCAGAAAATATTTATTGATACCATTAAATCACTTGGTGATGTGTTCCCACATCAAATAAAAGGTGAATTAAAGACTGCACATGCAAAATTGAAGGAATTTGAATTCCATCCTTATGAAAAAAGAGCGTTTCTATATTTAGATATCTTGTCTTGGTTGGAAGGAAAGATTCAGAACAAACCTATTGCTGAAATCATTCGAGAGAAGTTCTCTAGCTTGAGTAGAGATTAGTTAATCATTGTTTGTACATACAACTTCTCTACTTTCTCTCTTGCCCAAGGTGTCTTTCGTAAAAACTTTAAACTAGACTTATATGTTGGGTTGTTTTTGAAAGCGTTAATATTTAAAATTTCACCCAATTCTTCCCAACCATACTCTAAATACAGTTGTTCTAAAATGGTTGCTAGTTTAATTCCGTGAAGTGGATTATTTGGTTGTTCTGCAGACATTTTTTCTTGACTAAATTTGGGGTGTTTTTATAAAACAAACTTATCCAATTTTAATTAACTTAGCTGCCTAATGTATAATATTTATGGTGAAAAATTATAGTCTTTTATTTTTGATTTTTCTTGTTTCTTTTAGTGGATTTGCTCAACAAACTAACTTTTCAAAACAAGATACACTAAGAGGTAGCATTACGCCAGAGAGAGTTTGGTGGGATTTACTTCACTATGATTTGGATTTTAAAGTAGATCCTTCTTCGAAAAGTTTAAAAGGAAGCAATACGATTCGCTATAAAGTTTTAAGCAAAAATCAATTGATGCAAATCGATTTACAGCCACCAATGGTCATTACTTCGGTTGTACAAAACAATAAAAAATTAGACTACAAACGTGATGGGAATGTGTATTACATCACATTAAAAAAGAAACAGAAACGCGGAGCCATCAATGAAATTAGCATTGGTTTCAAAGGAGTTCCAAAGATTAGCAACAATCCACCTTGGGATGATGGTTTAACATGGAAAAAAGATAAGAACGGAAATGATTTCATTGCTACTTCTTGTCAAGGAGGAGGCGCCAGCATTTGGTGGCCTTGTAAAGACCATATGTATGATGAGCCTGATAATGGACTTACGTTAAACATTACAACCCCCAAACATTTAATGGGTGTTGGAAATGGTCGACTAGTGAATACAAAGGAAAATTCAAATGACACAAAAACATACACTTGGCAAGTATTGAATCCCATCAATAATTATGGGGTAAATATCAATGTTGGAGATTACGTTCATTTTTCTGAAAAGTACAAAGGAAAAAAAGGTGAGTTGGATTGTGACTATTATGTACTCTCTTACAATTTAGAGAAAGCAAAAGAACAATTCAAACAAGCTACTAAAACCATAGAAGCATTTGAGCACTGGTTTGGACCGTATCCTTTTTACGAGGATAGTTTTAAATTAGTAGAAGTTCCTTATTTGGGAATGGAACACCAAAGCTCTGTAACCTATGGAAATGGTTACAAAAATGGTTACTTAGGAAATGATTTAAGTGGCTCTGGTTGGGGATTGAAATTCGATTTTATTATTGTACATGAAAGCGGTCATGAATGGTTTGCCAATAGTATCACCAATATTGATATTGCAGATATGTGGATTCATGAGAGCTTCACTGCCTATTCGGAAAGTTTATTTTTAGATTATCATTTTGGTACAGAGGCAAGTAATGCATATGTGGTTGGTACGCGTAGAAGTGTTCAAAATGATCGTCCATTGATCGGACATTACAATGTAAACAAAAGTGGTTCTGGAGATATGTATTATAAGGGAGCAAACATGTTACACACAATCCGTCAAATAATCGGTAATGATGAAAAGTGGCGTTCGATTTTACTAGGATTGAATATAGAGTTCTATCACAAAACTGTGAATACACAGCAGGTTGAAAACTATTTAAATAGTCATATTAAAGTAGATTTGAAGTCATTTTTTGAACAGTACTTACGTACGACCAAAATACCAGTCTTAGAGTACAAAATAGAAAACAATCAGCTATCCTATAAATGGTCTAATACTGTTGATGGCTTTTCAATTCCTGTGAAAGTATCTATCAATTCTAAAACACAATTGATTACGCCGACAGAAAGTTGGAAAAAGTTAGAATCAGATAAAAAAACCACTTCTTTTTCTGTAGATAGAAACTTTTATATTGACGTAAAAAACAAGTCGAATTAAACCTTATTTATTTAATAATTAAATGATAGTTTTGTTCATTCAGAAAATGATCATTCTATATAATAATAAACTATAAATTAATGAAAAATACAGCGTTAACTCATGTACACGAAGCATTAGGTGCTAAAATAGTTCCTTTTGCAGGTTATAATATGCCTGTTCAATATGAAGGTGTTACAGCTGAACATCTAACTGTAAGAAATGGTGTTGGTGTTTTTGACGTAAGTCATATGGGAGAGTTTTTAGTAGAAGGTGAACACGCCATCACTTTAATTCAAAAAGTAACCTCTAACGATGCTTCTAAATTAGAAATTGGAGATGCACAATACAGTTGTTTCCCTAATGACAAAAATGGGATTGTTGATGATTTAATTTGTTACCGAGTAAAAGAGCACACCTATTTATTAGTTGTAAACGCTTCTAATATTGAAAAAGATTGGAATTGGATTAACACTCATAACGAAGGGATTGGTGCTGAACTAAAAGATGTTTCTGACAACTATTCTTTGTTAGCAATTCAAGGACCTAAAGCAATTGAAGCTATGCAGTCATTGACTTCTATCGATTTAGCTGAAATTCCTTTTTACAAGTTTAAAGTAGCTGATTTTGCAGGATGCGAGCATTCAATTATTTCTGCAACAGGATATACTGGTTCTGGTGGATTTGAAATCTACGTAAAAAACGAGCAAGCAGAAGACGTTTGGAACAAAGTATTTGAAGCAGGAGCCGATTATGGAATCAAGCCAATTGGTTTGGCTGCACGTGATACATTGCGTTTAGAAATGGGCTATTGCTTGTATGGAAACGACATTAACGATACTACCTCTCCTATTGAAGCAGGATTGGGTTGGATTACCAAGTTTACCAAAGACTTTATAAATGCAGACAATTTAAAAGCACAAAAAGAAGCGGGAATTACTCGTAGATTGGTTGCTTTTGAATTGACAGAAAGAGGAGTTCCTCGTCAAGGATACCCTATTGTGGATGCAGAAGGAAATGAAATTGGAACCGTAACTTCTGGAACGATGAGTCCTTCTTTAGGAAAAGGAATTGGAATGGGGTATGTAAACAGACCTCATACAAAAAGAGATACAGAAATTTTTATTCAGGTTCGTAAGAAACAAATTCCTGCAACCGTTGTAAAGCTACCTTTTTATAAGGGGTAAAAAACATATATTTTAAGTATAAAAAAAAGCGACAATTTAAATAGTGGCGCTTTTTTAATTCAAATAATTTACTATTTATTTAACTATAGAAACTGATTCTGTTTTTATAACTATGATTTCTTCTAGTATTCCAAATCAATCTTTTTGATTGAGGTGTAACTTCTTTAGTTTTTCTGGTATTTATATTTTCTATTGTCATTGTAAAGTTTTTTATGTTTTATACTAGTAAGACTACTATTTTTATCTCCTGTTACACAGCGAGTTATTCTTTAACAAATATTTGTGAGATCCCTTTACTTCTTAAAAGCAACTAGCTTTATACAGCTATAATTTCTTATAGTACTTCTTCTTGTAAAACACCTTCAATCCATACACCTGTCTTTACAACTTTTCCATCGGCATTGTATGCAGTCCCTTTCCCGTGTTTTTTATTTTCTTTCCACTTACAAGTAAACTTAGAACCATCTTTTAAGTAGAGGGTTCCTTTACCATGACGCTGGTTGTTCTTCATCGATCCTTCATAACGAAGTCCATTCGCCCAAGTATAAGTGCCTTTCCCTCTCATTCCTTTGCTCCCTAAACTACCCGAATACGTAGCTCCATCCAGCCAATAGATATTTCCTCGTACAAATCTATGATCCATTACCTTCACATCATACTTCACTCCTTTCAATGAAAACTTATGCCATCCATCACCAATTAACTTTGTGATACTGGTATCAACAGTATTCATCCGCTGTCCATAGCTAAAAAGAGAAGTTAGCAACAGGACACTAAACAATAATTTTGCTTTTGTCATGATAGTATTTATTTGTGAAGTTGAGTCGTAGTACTATAAATAGAGCTTACAAAAACGTCTGAGTTTCCTTTTTCATTCGAAATTTATCACCAATAAAATAACATATATTTGTTTTTATAGAATCATGATAAAAAAAACAATTTATCTACCTGGGTTAAATGGGATCAGAGGAATTTGCGCAATTGCTGTTGTCATATATCATACTACTCTTGGGCTCGATTTTTTTGGACTGGATCCTCACATCTTAGGCACCTATAAAAATGGAAACCCCAAGTCTTTAGAATTTGCTCGTTTTGCTATAAGTATCTTTTTTGTTTTAAGCGGTTTTTTGATTACATACTTACTCTGTAAGGAAAAAGAGGTTCGTCAAATTAATCTTAAGAAATTTTATGCAAGAAGAATTTTAAGAATTTGGCCTTTGTACTATGCATACATTATTCTATGCCTTATTGTGTGTTTGATTTTTGGAATAGATTATTTACAAGAGTCTTTCTTATTTTACATATTTCATGGCGCTAATGTTCCCTATGTTTTTGGAGGAAGTATTGTCTTCTTAACTCACTATTGGTCTTTAGGAGTCGAAGAACAATTCTATCTGTTTTGGCCAATGATTAATAAGTTTAAAACCAGAAACATCTTACTAGTCTCATTACTAGGGATTGTCATTTTTATGGGCTTGAAAATTGGTTTACATCTTTTTACCCCTGGCTCTAAAATGGAGTTCTTCCTTCATGCAACTAGATTTCATTGTATTCTTATTGGATGTGTAGCAGCTATTCTCTACTACCTCAATAACTCAGTTTTTATTAAAATAGCTACCAATAAGTTTGTTCAAATCATTTGCTGGGGAATGATGCTATTGGCTTTGCTGAATCGTTTTCATATCATTTCTTTTTTAGATCATGAAATCATTTCAGTAGTCGCTGTTGTTATTATTATTGGACAAATAACAAAGTCCAGTCCAATAAGTCTAGAGAACAGATATTTAAATTTCTTTGGTAAAATTTCATACGGTATTTATGTAATTCATCCGTTAATTATCTTTCTCATTTCTAAAACTATAACTAAAATAACGTTTATAGAATCATGGAACTATGTTAGCGTTTACTTTGTGATACTTTTTAGTACAATAGTAGTTGCATCTTTATCTTATAACTATTACGAATCTTTCTTTTTGAGAATAAAAAGAAAGAAGTTTAGTGTCATTAGAAGTAATGAAAGTTTCTAAGGCTCGATAGAACTATTGAGTTTTCCTGCATAGACTCAATATATTTTCTTTTATTTTTACAATGATGAAAATGATAAAAAAAATAATACGAATAGTAAGTGTTCTACTGCTCATTTTCCTTGTGGGTAGTTCGGTTTATTATTTTTCATCTTCAAAAAAAGAAAAAAATAAAATCAAGAAGCACTTCTTGTACAAAATGGGAATTTATGAAAGTGATTGGTCCACTGAAAATTCTCAAACCGACTTAGATCATACAACTACTTTTAATTCTTCTTCTCTTTTGATAGATGACATCTATACATCTATGGAAGGTCCATATACTTACAAGTGGTTTCTTTTAAATGAAAATGAGGACGAATTATATTGGATAAAGAAACTTAATGCAAGTGTAACGAGCAAGTTTGATTCTGACTCAATATCCAATGATTTCTTCTGTCATGCAAATCTGTATCATAGTAACACAGAGCATCATATGAGATTAGGGCTCAAAGACAGGATTAGTCATCAATCAGAATCTCAAATCATCACCCTAACAAAAGGTGTCTTGTCTGTGGAATTTCCTGAAGGATTTGGATACCCTATATTTTCTAATGAAAAGATACAGATTGGAGGCCAGGCTGTAAACCTCAACAAAGACAATGAGTGGTTTCGTGTAAATTTTAATTTCGATCTTCAATATCATAAAAACAAAGAGAAAAAACTCAAACCGCTTTTTATGAAATATGTGGTGATGGCATTTCCATACGAGTCATTTAATAGCACATACAATAATCTTCCAATTAAGAACATGGTGCTATGTGCAGGTCCTGAATCTGATATGCGCTTTAAAAATGAAGACGAGGAAGGAAATGGATATACTGGGTTTTGGCAGGTTCCTACTGGGAAACATACTTATAGAAACAAGATATCTAAATACCTTGGCCTCGATAAAACAAAAGTTGCTCATTACATCAATGCCCATGTGCATCCGTATGCAACTTCTTTTGAATTAAGAGACATGACATCGAACACTTCTCTTTTTAAATCCATCATCACCAATTCAAAAGAAAAAAAAGGAATTGAAAACATTTCAGAATTCTCTTCTATAGAAGGAATTACATTTTACCCTGATCATGAATATGAACTGGTGCTTGAAGTAAATAACACCACTGAAAATTATATTGATATGATGGGTAGCATGTTTATCTATTTTATGATCAAGAACTTGATGAGAAATTAAATGAAAAGTAATCCTAAGGCATATCTATACGTATTACTTCTATTTACTTGTTTTGTTGGTTGTACAACCAAAGAAAAAAAAGTCCCCGTAATAAGTACTGAACTCTCTGAAGCAAGCAATCAAAAAGTGATTGACTCATTCGTTTTTTACAGTCACTTAAATGAGCGGTTTCCAATTCGTTCTTTAAAAGGTGATGTACACATCGTTAATTTTTTCTTTACTACTTGTACAACAATTTGTCCGGTGATGGAATCAAATTTAGACGAAATTGCCTCTAAACAAAAAAACATCAAATTAGTTTCCTTCACTATAGATCCACAGAATGATAGCATTCCTGTATTAAAAAAACATCATGAATTAAAGAATAACCCAAACAATTGGGTTTTCTTGAGAGGTTCTGTAGATGATCTTAAAAAAGTTTCAGCGCTCTACTTATCAAAGATTCTTGAAGATAATGAAGAAGAAGATCATAATTTCTTCCATACGAGTTATGTAGTTTTGCTTGATAAAGAAATGCGAATCCGAGGATTGTATAATTCTTTAGAAAACGATGATATTGAATTTCTAAACAAAGACATAGCAGTTATTCTACAAGAGTAGCAAAAATAAAAACCCACTCAAATGAGCGGGTTTTCTTATTTACTCACAGAGAAAATTTCTTTTAACTGCTTTACCATGTTACCATTACCAGATACAGTAATTTCACCTACTTTATCGGCAATTTTTTCTACGTACTCCATCTCTTTTAATTTAAACAACATGTCGTTGTCTTCCATTAATTTTGCTGTGTTCAGCAAACTACGAGTAGAAGCAGTTTCTTCACGCCTAGTAATTGTATTCGCTTGCGCTTTCTTTTGCGCAACAAGTACTTGATTCATGATTTCTTTCATCTCTCCAGTTAAAATCACATCTCTAATACCACAGTTCAAAATAGATACACCTAATTTTTCTGCTGCTTCCTTTACGTCTTCAAATACAGCTTTCGCAATATTCTCTTTACGCTCTAAAAGTTCATCCAAACTATATGTACCAACATAAGCTCTTAATACTAATTGCATAGCAATATACAATTGCTTTTCATAATCTTTGTTTTCTAACAAGGCCTTTTCAATATCTACAACTTTATACTGTGTATAAAAGTTGATACGAATAGCAGCCTTATCTTTTGTTAACAATTCTTGACCAGCAATTTCTAATTGTAATTGACGTAAATCTGCTTTTGCAATTTTGATTGAAGTATCATTTTTCCAGTATCTATAAATACCTGCTTCTAATGTTTTGTTGTAAACATCGTCAATTAGCAAAACAGCTTTTTCATAAGCAGCTACTTCAAATACACGGACATATTTACTCAACTCAAATCTGTTGAAAAGAGAAACATCTATACTCTCAGTAATTTCAATTTTACTCAAATCTACCTTTACAAATTCTCTTTCAACCAATCCTTTCCAATACACATAACGTCCAGCTGACAATACATTCTTGAAGTTCTTATTTTCATATACCACTACAATTTCTGTATCTAGTACATCAATAACTTCTAACTTTTCAGCCAATACTTCATCCTTAAGCAAGATCTCTAATGCTATTGGAGCAGTAAAAGTATGTGCCATGTTATAGACCATCACAGACTCTCTAAGCTTTAGCCAACTCTTACCTTGTGTGATTACTCTTTGATAATCTCCATTTTTGAAAACTAAACCTACTTTTCCTACATTGATTCTCACTCTTTTCATTTTCTTTATTTTTAATGATTAGACAAAATATTTCGATCCACTATAGATCTTATCGACACAGATCAGAATCGTATCTGTGTATTCTTTACTTCATTTTAAAAACAGTGAATTGTAAATCATTCTTTTGATATGGAAATAATTAATAGTTCAGTTTCCAACAACAAGTTTGCAATTCTTTCGAAAGGATATACACTCTTACGAGCAGACATCTAGATCTTAAAAAATGAAAAGTCATTGTCTTTTTCTAAACAAATCAGTAATTCAGGATATCTAAAGAATTCTTTTTCTTATAATGCTTCACAAGAGAAACTAATTCAAAATCCACTGTTTTCATGGTGTTAACAGCGTACAGGCTGGCGATCAGTTTTATAAGATGATCAGCTTTAGGGTGGATTTAACCACATCCTGCATTATGAGTGCAGTGCTCTACCCCTGAGCTACTCAAGCGAACGCCTGAGATCGGATTCGAACCGACGACAACTTCTATTGCTCTAACCACTGAGCCATCTCAAACCAAAATTGAGAGTGGGAATCGAACCCACGTCCATAGACGAGACCATTTTTGGATAACAGTCGAACCTTCAAGTCAAGTTGCATACAAAATCATAATACCTCTCAGTAATGCTTTGCATAATGGCGCTATACAGAAACGCACAACTAGACTCACTTGATATTGTATTGAAAAGAATTCTTGATTTAATTAAAACCCCGCTGTAGTTATATACAACGAGGTCACCTTTTTCTAGCAATTTTCATTCTGGCATCACTCATTTCCTTTTCAATTTGTGGAACAGACAGGATTCGAACCTATATATACGGTGCTTCAAACCGTCGCATTGACCAGCTTTGCTACTGTTCCATTGATGGTTTAACAGGATTCGAACCTATACAACAAGATTCAAAATCTTGTATGCTAACCATTACATCACAAATCACTTTGTACAGGAAGAGAGATTCGAACTCTCAGCGTACTGATTCTAAATCAGCTGTGTTTACCATTTCACCATTCCTGCTTTGTTGAGACATTAGGAATCGAACCTAAACTCTTCGCCTTATGAGAGCGACACTCTACCATTTAAGCTATGTCTCAATTTGTACTCTGTAAGGGAATCGAACCCTTGTCTTCCAATAGAAAGTCGGATGTACTCACCGTTATACTAACAGAGCATTGTAGTACTGACGGGAGTCCCTTCGACATCGCTCAGGGTAAACTTCTCCTTTCGTCTTTACTTAGCAGTACTGACGGGAGTCGAACCCGCTTCACTCGAGAGACAATCGAGTCTTCTTGCCAAAGACAGTACTATAATGTGGAAGCAGAAGGACTCGAACCTACATGCTCATTAAGAGACCTGATTTACAGTCAGGCGAGCCAACCAATTGCTCAATACTTCCATTAGAGACAAGGATGAGATTCGAACTCATAAAAAACAGTTTTGCAGACTGTTACCTTCACCATTAGTCACCTTGTCTTTGCGATATTGGAAGGATTCGAACCTTCAACCAAGAACTTAACAGGTTCCCGCTCTACCGTTGAGCTACAATATCATCTTGCGGAAGAAGTGGGAGTCGAACCCACACGAGTCGTTAACTCCTAACAGTTTTCAAAACTACGGCCACCACCAATTGGCTTGCTCTTCCTATTTGTTGACGCAGTGAGAATCGAACTCACAACCCCTCGATTAAAAGTCGAGTGCTCTGCCTATTAAGCTACACGTCAATGTGTTTAGTTTTCAATATGTCAATGAACTAAAAAAGGCGTCTTTTTCAAGACGCCTTTGTATATTCTAATAGTATGTGTAACTATATTTACACCATACGTTTTTGATTATATAAGACATCAATAGGTATTCTATCACAATTATCAAACAGTCCTTTTACGGAGTTCTCAAGATTTATATATAAAATGTATTGTATCATTTCTTTTTAGTTTTATGCGATGTCGAGTGATTCACTACACTCTCAATTGCGGTGCAAATATGTAAACTCTTTTTTAATTTCACAAATAAAAAATAAATTTAATTTACTGATTGTCAGCATTTTATGTTAAATTTAGATATGTGTATTCCTGTCCGTTTTTCAACAGATAATAGGATACTCATGCAACAGTTTGTCTCCCAATTGCTTACTGATCAATTCTCTTTATTTTATGTTTTAAAATTTATCGTTCATCTTTCTCAAAAAAATTCATAAAAAAAGCGTCCAATTTCTTGGACGCTTACATATATCTTTAATTTTTACTTATTTCATTTTCAAATATTAGTTAAAAATTGACATACAACGTCCTTTTTACATCGGAATATTTCATTCATTCCGATATAATCGCACTGATTCGACAGTGATTTTGGTGTTATATGTAATCTCAATTCTCTCATTGTTGCCGCAAATATAGGATTATTTTAAGGTTGTTTCATCATTTTATACGAAAACCCTTTTCCGTCTTTCCCAAGTACGTTAACCTGTAATTCAGTTTTTGAAAGTATTTTATACTGAATTTTGTTTGGAAAATCGTGCGCTGGATTCTCAAAAGAATACAACTGATCTTTAACAGCTTGTAAGGTAAACTCAATTCCTTTTCCTTGATTTTGATTCTTAACAGTAGCAGTATAAATAAGCTTTTCATCTTCCATTTTTATCTCTAAAGTTTCTGAAACATGCTTTTCACTCCCATTCGTTTTGTAAGCCTCTCCAATCATTTCACTCCCAACCATTTTCCAAGATTCAAAGTTTTGCTTCCCTTCTATTTGCCATGTTCCTTGTAAGAAACCTACTTTCTCAATTACTCTTTGCTCACAAGATTGGAAGGCTATTAATAGTGCTAATAAGAATGTTCTTTTGATTGTTTTCATCATATCATTTTAAAGTTTATGATGTAAATCTACATGGAGAGAGAAAATGAGGATAGTAAAAAACCGACACTACTTCTTCAAAAAAAAATTCGCCATGTTTTGTGATGAGAAACCATATTTAGACGGATCCTCTCCTGTAAACTCTTTAAAGTTTTTGATAAAATGAGATTGATCGTAATAGCCAGCTTTGTAGACAATGTCTTGCCAATCAATTTCTTCTTCTTGAATCATTTTAAAAATAGATGAAAACCGAATGATTCGGCTATAAAACTTTGGAGATAGTCCAATATATGATTTGAAGTAGCGTTCTATAGTTCGTTCTGAAGTTTCACAAAGTCGGCTAAGGTCTTCTAATTGAATCAATCCATTTTTCTGATGAATATGTTCTACGGCTTTGTACTTTGAATTAAACGCTTTGTTTTGCATCTCTAAAAACCAAGCACTAACAGATTCAACTTTTTCCTCAAATGGCAAATTGCCTATCGCTATTTCTTTAATGAGTTCTATACTACTTTTTATATCCGAAGGAATTTCAAGAACCTTATCTACTAGTAAGGACATCTCAAACCCAAAGATTTCTTTAATTGCCCAAGGTTGAAATTGAATCGAAAACATCTTTGATTCTCCTGTATTTTTAAGGAAGAAATGATTCCGTATCTGACCAGCAATCAGCTCTTTTGATTGTATTTCCCATTCCCCAGAAATATTTATTTGATAAGGGTCTCCATAATGAAAGATGAGTTCTGGATATCCGTCAGGGATTATTTTTTGTTGATGAATGCTTGCGTCACCTTCACTATCAATCAACCAAAAACTTTTGATAATCGAAGATAATTCTGAAGAAGGTTCAGATTGTTTGTAAATCATACTCACAAGAAACAAAAAAGCCTGATGCAATGCAACAGGCTTTTATATTTATAATATTCTGACACTATACTTCGACAGGCTCAGTATTTAGCCTTTGGTTAAACGTTAAATCGGAAATGCATTACATCTCCGTCTTGTACCACATAGTCCTTTCCTTCTACTCTCATTTTTCCAGCTTCTTTCACCTTCGCTTCTGTTCCATAGGCTACATAGTCTTCGTAGCTAATAGTTTCTGCACGGATAAATCCTTTTTCAAAATCGGTATGAATCACTCCAGCGGCCTGAGGTCCAGTAGCTCCAATAGGAATGGTCCAAGCTCTTACTTCTTTTACTCCTGCGGTAAAATACGTTTGAAGATTTAATAGTTTGTATGCAGAACGAATCAAACGAGAAACACCTGCTTCTTCTAATCCTATGTCTTCTAAGAACATTTGACGCTCTTCATAATCTTCTAATTCAGTAATGTCAGCTTCAGTACCAACAGCCAATACAATTACCTCTGCATTTTCATCTTTTACAGCTTCTCTTACTTTATCTACATATGCGTTTCCAGAAACAGCAGAATTCTCATCTACATTACAAACGTACAATACTGGTTTTGATGTGATGAATTGTAACGGTGTTACAAACTCTTCTTCTTTTTCGTTAAAATCAATCGCTCTAACTGAAACACCTTGTAATAAAGTCTCTTCAATTTTTAACAACACAACCAATTCAGCTTGCGCTTCTTTGTTTCCTGTTTTTGCTGTTCTCTTCACACGCTCTAAACGCTTTTGAACAGTTTCTAAATCTTTTAACTGCAATTCAATATCAATTGTCTCTTTATCTCTTACTGGATCGATAGAACTATCAACATGAATAATATTGTCGTTATCAAAACAACGCAATACGTGCAACAATGCATCGGTTTCTCTAATGTTAGCTAAGAATTGATTTCCTAAACCTTCTCCTTTACTTGCACCTTTTACCAATCCTGCGATATCAACAATCTCAACAGTTGCTGGCAATACTTTTTCTGGATTGACCAACTCTTCTAATTTCTCTAAACGAGTATCAGGTACGTTTACAACACCTAAGTTAGGTTCTATGGTACAAAATGGAAAGTTAGCACTTTGTGCTTTTGCATTTGATAAACAATTAAATAAGGTTGATTTTCCTACGTTCGGTAATCCTACAATTCCAGCTTTCATGTCTCTTGATTTTGCGGTTGCAAATATAGATGTTTAGAGACAAAATTTAGTAATAGAGTTTAATAAAAAATTCTCTCAGAAACAGCAGTCGTTAATTATTCATATATAATTTAATATATTGCAACTCTATATTTCAAGATATATAATGCAATCTAATGATGAGTATTTATGGTATTCCTTTATAAAGGGCGACAAATCTGCGTTTGCTACTCTTTTTACTACCTATTACGAATCTCTTTATAGTTATGGTTTAAAAATATCTGGCGATCCTGTATTAACGAAAGATAGCTTACAAGATTTTTTTGTTTACTTATTTCAAAAAAGAAACGCTCTTGGAAAAGCAGAATCGGTAAAAGCGTATCTATTTATTTCTTATCGAAGAGCTATTTTAAAATGTGTTAAGGAAAAAAGAAAGCATACTTCAAACGCGAATGATCTTAGTACCATTGTAGAATTTGAAATTTCTGCTGAGCAACTAACAATCAAACAAGAAATTACATCATTAAAAAATACTGTAATTGCAAAATCTCTAAATAAAATTACTCCTAGACAGCGAGAAGTTATTTATTTACGATACTATAATAATTTAGGCATAAAAGAAATTGCTTCAGTTATGAACATAGAATATCAAAGTGTTCTAAACATTCTTCAAAAGGCTTTTACTTCTCTTAAAAATGAACTTCAATCACAATCTCTAGACATCCTTTTTAAAGAAAAATAAAATTAATTGTTTTTTTTGGGGTATGCATTTCCATTTCTCTTCTCTTTATAAAAAACGGAGAAGCGCATTTAGCTATTTTATGGAATCAGAGAAACTACTTGAAGCACTATTAAAAGACCCTTCTTTTAAGAATTGGGTTGACAATAGTAATGAAAACGACATCATCTTTTGGAACTTATGGATTAAGGATAATTCAGATAAAATTGAGACTATCTATATAGCAAGAGATATTCTATTGGGTGTGAAATTTTCAGAGTTTTCGCTCCCTAATGAGTTTGTTACAAATGAATTTACATCTGTTTTAGACAGAATAGAAAAAGAAGAAAGTGCCAGTGAAAAAAATAACAAGAAAAAATTTAGCTCTTCTAAAACTTCAAGTATTGTCTTTGCAGGTGTCTTAGGTTTGCTTTTGTTATTTGTTGGATTGAAAACCTTTAATACTGATTCTAAAGAAATACTATATAAAACAGGCTATGGAGAAATTATAAACCTAAAGCTATCAGATGGAACAATTGTGACATTGAATGGAAACTCTGAATTAACCTATCTTCAAAAAGACCCAAGGAATGTAACTCTTAACGGTGAAGCATACTTCAAAGTAGAAAAAAAGCCTTCTACAAATGCAAAGTTCTGGGTAAATACGAGAGACTTAACTGTTGAAGTGTATGGTACTGAATTTAATGTGAATACACGCCAAGACGAAACAGATGTAATGTTAGATGAAGGCTCTATTTACTTATTACTTAAGAATGGTACTTCCAAAAAAATGGTACCTGGAGATTTGGCAACATATTCTGTAAAAAAAGAGAAAATAGTTCATAAAAAAACTACAGAGAACACCATCTATTCTACATGGAGAGATGGTACTTTCATTTTTAATGGTATCACATTAGAAGAAGTAATGCAAAATTTAGAAGCTACCTATGGTGTTTCATTTCATTTTCTAAATGAAAAAACTAAAAAGAAAATTATCACTGGGGGAATCCCAAATGCAAATTTAATGATTTGCTTAGAGGCTATTCAGAAGTCATCAGACATTAGAATCAAAAAAGAGGGAGACACCTTCTACATATATAATAACCAACAAATTAACTAATCATGAAAACTAAGTTCAAAGCTAAAGTACTGTTGATTTATTTAATATCGAGTTGCGCATTTGGCCTAGGCCAAGTAAATGCTAATACAAGCGAGTTAAGTGATAATTCGGTTTCTTTAGAGCATTTTTTAACAACCATAAGCGAAAAGCATAAGGTGTTTTTCACCTATGATCCTGGTGATATTTCTGAAAAGAAAATCACACCAAATAATTTTGATTTAGATAATTTAAAGAGGACATTAAAGAAAATCAAAAAACAAACAAAGCTTAACATCGATTATTTAGGGAACAACTATTATGTCGTTTATTTTGACAAGCAGTTGAAATCTGTTTTGAATAAAAAAGTAAGTCTTCATAATGCTTCATTAACCTCAAAAATTGCTCTTTACACTAAAATTACGGGAACAGTTACCGATGGAAATGGAGAAACATTGCCTGGTGTAAATGTTATAGAAAAAGGAACCAACAATGGAACATTTACCGATATGGATGGAAAGTACTCTATCGATGCTCCAGAAGGTGCTACCTTAGTCTTTAGTTTTATAGGTTTTCAAACGCAAGAGAAAGTAGTATCGACTAAAAATGTTATCGATGTAACTCTTTTAGAAAGTGAACTTCTAGATGAAATCGTTATTACTGGTAACCGTTCAAAACCAAGAACAATACTTAACTCGCCTGTACCAATAGACAATGTTGGAGTCGCTGAATTAAGAAGTACTGGACAACCTACAGTAGATAAAATGTTAACCTACAAAATCCCTTCGTTTAACTCTACAAATCAAACAATATCTGATGCTACTGCACACTTCGATCCTGCAGACCTTAGAGGATTAGGGCCAAGTAGAACTTTAGTTCTTGTAAATGGGAAACGTAAAAATTTAAGTGCTCTAGTTTATATTAATGATACTCCTGGAAAAGGTGAAGTTGGTGTTGATTTAAAAAGTATTCCTACAGCTGCTATTGAAAGAATTGAAGTTTTAAGAGATGGAGCTTCAGCACAATATGGATCGGATGCTATTGCTGGAGTAATTAACATGGTTTTAAAAAAGAATGTTGAATTCACTACTATAAATGTGAATTCAGGTGTCACTACCGAAGGAGATGGCTTTAATTTTGGAGCAGATTTAAACACTGCTTTTAACGTAGGTAAAAATGGTGGCTTCGTAAACTTAAGTCTTGGATACTATTCTCAAAATGAAACAAATAGAGCTGGAACTCCTGGTAGTGATGTGTTATTTGGAGTTGCTGCAAACGATCCTACATGGGGAACTTGGTTGGCAGAGAATCCAGATCTTGGAATGACTATTGGTCAGCCTGAATTAACAAAATCAGATATTTTTGTCAATGCTGCGTTTCCTTTTAAAGATAAAAAAGGTGAATTCTATAGTTTTGGAGGTTTCACTAAAAGAGATGGAAAAAGTTTTGCTTTATACAGAGCTCCATACTGGGTTCCGGATCCTCATAATTTATTACACGCTGCTGGAACAACATACCAAGGTTTTCAACCTACTTTTGAAACTGATGTATCAGATGCAAATTTTACCATTGGTTCTAAATGGAAAATGGGTGAGTTTGATGTTGATTTAAGTGGTACCTATGGTAGTAACTCTGTAGATTACGAAGTAAACAATAGCCTCAATCCTGCATTAGGAGCTGCAAGCCCTACTTCTTTTAACGTAGGAGGATACAGTTTTAGTAACGCACTTGCTAATTTAGATTTTTCAAGAAGTTTCGAAAAATTCAGTTTAGCATTTGGTGCAGAAGTGAGAGGTGAAAACTTTAAAGCTAGAGCAGGTGAAGAAGCTTCTTATATAGATGGAGGTGTTCAATCTTTCCCTGGGTTGCAACCAGCCAATGTGGTTGATGAAAATAGAAATAGCTATGGAATTTATACCGATTTAGAATGGGAACCAACAGATAAACTATTATTAACAGGAGCTTTGAGATATGAAGATTTTAGTGATTTTGGAAGCAATACTTCATGGAAATTAAGCGGGCGTTATTCTTTAAATGGAAAAGGAGCCATAAGAGCTTCTTATAGTACAGGTTTTAGAGCACCAGCCTTGCATCAAATTTATTTAAGCAACGTACAAACACTAATTTCTGGTGGTACCGTTTCCAATCAAGGAACCTTCAATAATGTTGATCCAATTATTAGAAATGGATTGGGAGTACCTCAATTAACTGCTGAAACTTCTAAAAACTTTACCACAGGAATTACACTGAAACCAGCAAGTAATTTATCAATCTCTTTAGATTATTACAATGTAAAAGTAGATGATCGTGTTTTATTTACTGGAGAGATTGGATACATAAATGGTTCTCCAGGAAGTCCAACAAACCCAGTTGAGCAAATTTTATCCGATAATGATATCACCAGTTTAAAATTCTTTGTAAACGCTGTAAACACCAAAACATCTGGAGCAGATGTTGTGATTAACTATCGTAATATAGAAATGGGGAATGGGAAACTAGGACTAACTCTTTCTGCGAACTTTAATAAAACTACAATAGAAGGACAGATTGCTACTCCATCTTTGTTAGCAGCCAATGGTTATGAAATATTTAACCGCAAAGAACAGTCTAGAATTACATCGGCTAGACCTAAATCAAAAATTCTGTTTGGTTTTGACTACAATGTTTCTAAATGGAACTTTATTTTGAATAACACCTATTTTGGTGAAGTAAGTTGGCAACACTCAAACAATGGTTTAAATGGAGCTCCATTAGGTCCTGGAGGGACAAATCTCCCAACGGATGATGCTGCTTACGATCAAACCTTTGCAGGGAAAATTATTACCGATTTAGTTGTTAACTATAATTTTTCTAGTAAGTTCTCTGGAAACTTATCGATCAATAATTTATTGAATGTATATCCTGATGAAATTGATACAAAAGGAGACTTTGTTACTGATCTTGGAGGTCGTTTTAGATATCCTTGGGAAGTAAATCAGTTTGGATTTAATGGAACAATCATTAATGCAGGAGTAACATTTAAGTTTTAGATTCTTCCCCCTAAGAAGTATTTATATTCAAAAACACCCAAATCAGTTGATTTGGGTGTTTTATTTTTTATCAAAAATACTTTTCTAGTCTTGGTGCATAAACTTTTGCTTACCTAACAACTCTTCTTCAGTTTCTACATTATCTTCATCAGGAACACAACAGTCAACAGGGCATACAGCAGCACATTGAGGTTCTTCATGAAAACCTTTACATTCTGTACATTTATCTACTACAATATAATATATCTCATCAGAAATTGGCTCTTGATCCTCATCAGCATCAACAGCATTACCGTTTGGTAAAACAACATTTCCTTCCAAATCTGTTCCATCAGCATACTTCCAATCATCAGCTCCTTCATAGATTGCTGTGTTCGGACATTCGGGTTCACAAGCCCCGCAATTTATACACTCATCTGTTATAATTATCGCCATCGTTATTCTCTTTAGTTTGTGTAACTTTGCACTGCAAAAATAAACCCTAAAAAGGTAGCAACCAAGAGAAATGAGTAGTATTGAAAGTAGAATTAACACTTTTGCAGAATTAGGTCAATTTTTAAACCAATTTTCTAGAAAGAAAATTGAGAAAAATGAAGCTGTTTTACACAACGATTTATTCTTTGATGGTTTTCAACATCAGATAAAAATTGCGAGTGAAAACAACAGTTGGTTTACTAAAGAAAACATTTTATTTTCCCTAGAAAGCTGGGGGGAAGCTTTACGTATAGAGAACTTGAAGGAATGGGTTTCTAAAGAAACTTTTTCAAGTGATAACAATAAGACTGTTGCCATTATCATGGCAGGGAATATTCCACTTGTTGGCTTTCACGACTTTTTAGCTGTTTTAATTTCTGGGCATTCTGTTTTGGTAAAACAATCTTCTAACGACAAACATTTGCTTCCTTTTTTAGCGAAGTATTTAGAATATGTGAATGCTGATTTTAAACAGAGAATAAAATTTACTGAAGAGAAATTAGAAGGATATGATGCTGTTATAGCTACTGGAAGTAATAATACTGCTCGTTATTTTGAATACTATTTCAAAGACAAACCGAGTATTATTCGTAAGAACAGAAACTCTGTTGCTGTCATTCAGGGAAATGAAACTGAACAAGATTTCGAGAACTTAAGTGAAGATGTTTTTCGTTACTTCGGATTGGGTTGTAGAAGTGTTTCTAAATTGTTTGTTCCTACAGGTTTTGACTTTAATCAATTCTTTCAAGGAATGTACAACCAACAAGAAATCATTAACAACGCCAAATACGCCAACAATTACGATTATAATAAAGCTGTGTATTTAATGAGTGAATTCGATATTTTAGAAAACGGATTCTTAATGATCAAAGAAGATGAAAGTTACGCCTCACCTATTGCGAGTATCTTTTATGAATACTATGAAAACACTACTGAGTTAAAAATAAAATTGCATCAAGAAGCTGAAAAAATTCAGTGTATTGTCGCAAATAATTTCTTAGATACTGAGGTTAAATTCGGTCAAACTCAATACCCCAAATTATGGGATTATGCAGATGGCGTAGATACCTTAGAATTTTTATCCAAAATTTAACTTAGAAACACATAATATCCATTAAAAATTTGGAAATTTGCCACTTGAAAAAATAATACACAACTCATGAAAAAACATAATTTTAGCGCTGGACCTTGTATCCTACCAGAGACCGTTTTACAGAAAGCTTCAGAAGCTGTTGTAAACTTTAACAATGATAACTTATCATTGATTGAAATTTCTCACAGAAGCAAGCCTTTTGTAGATGTTATGGAAAACGCTAGAGCATTAACTTTAGAGTTATTAGGCTTAGAAAACAAAGGGTATAAAGTATTGTTTTTACAAGGTGGTGCAAGTACTCAGTTTTTAATGTCGGCATACAATTTATTGAATAAAAAAGCAGCCTATTTAAATACTGGAACTTGGTCAAGCAAGGCAATCAAAGAAGCAAAATTGTTTGGTGAGTTGGTTGAAGTGGGGTCTTCAAAAGATAAAAACTTCACGTATGTTCCTAAAGGGTATGAAATTCCTTCCGATGCGGATTATTTCCACTGCACAAGTAATAACACCATCTTTGGAACACAAATGAAAGATTTCCCAGAGACAAATGTTCCTTTGATTTGTGATATGAGTTCTGATATTTTTTCTCGTCAGTTAGATTTTTCAAGATTTGATTTAATCTATGCCGGAGCACAAAAAAATATGGGACCAGCTGGAACTACGGTTATTATTATTAAAGAAGATATTTTAGGAAACGTAGAAAGAACAATTCCTTCTATGTTAAATTACAAAGTACATTTAGACAAAGACAGTATGTTTAACACGCCTGCTGTTTTTCCAGTATATGTTTCTATGCTAACATTAGAGTGGTTAAAAGACCTAGGTGGAATACCATTTATTGAAAAAGTGAATGATAAGAAAGCAAACTTACTATACAGTGAAATTGACAGAAATCCTTTATTCAAAGGATTTGCAGCTATTGAAGATCGCAGTAATATGAATGCTACATTTACATTAACTGACGATGCTTTAAAAGATACGTTTGATGCGCTATGGAAGGAAGCTGATATTAATGGATTAAACGGACATAGAAGTGTTGGTGGTTATAGAGCAAGCATGTACAATGCATTGCCTTTGTATAGTGTACAAGCGTTGGTAGACACAATGCAAGAATTAGAAAGAAAAGCATAAAACTGTCATTAGTAATAATGACAAAATAAATTATAGATGAAAGTATTAGCAAACGACGGAATTTCACAAAGCGGAATTGATGCCTTAGAAGGAAAAGGGTTTGAAGTGATTACAACAAAAGTTGCTCAAGAACAATTAGAAAATTACATCAACGAACATCAAATAGATGCCATTTTAGTTCGAAGCGCAACACAAGTTCGTCAAGAATTGATTGACGCATGTCCAAGTATCAAGTTAATTGGACGTGGTGGTGTTGGAATGGATAATATTGATGTTCAATATGCAAAAGATCAAGGCTTACACGTAATCAATACTCCTGCTGCGTCTTCTAGTTCGGTTGCTGAATTGGTATTTGCTCACTTATTTGGATTGGTTCGTTTCTTATATCAATCAAACAGAGAAATGCCTTTAGAAGGTGATTCTCGTTTTAAAGAATTGAAAAAAGCGTATGCCAAAGGAATTGAATTAAGAGGAAAGACCATTGGTATTATTGGTTTTGGAAGAATTGGTCAGGAAGTTGCAAAGATTGCCTTAGGTTTAGGGATGAAAGTTATTGCTAATGATGCTTTTACTGAAAGCGCTCCAATTACTGTTGAGTTTTTTAATGGACAGAAAGTCACGATTAATATAGAAACTATAGAACTAGATTCCTTATTAAAAGAAAGCGACTTTGTTACCTTACATGTTCCAGCTCAAGAAAGCTATGTAATTGGCGATAATGAAATTGCTAAAATGAAAGATGGTGTTGGAATTATAAATGCTGCAAGAGGTGGTGTTATTGATGAAATTGCTTTGGTAAAAGCTATTGAAAGTAAAAAAGTAAAGTTTGCTGGATTGGATGTTTTTGAAAATGAACCAAGGCCAGAAATACAATTATTAATGAATCCTGAGTTATCGTTGACTCCTCATATTGGAGCTGCTACATTAGAAGCTCAAGATAGAATTGGGACAGAATTAGCAAAACAAATCACAGAATTACTGAAGTAATTTATGGCTATTGTAAAACCATTTAGAGCGGTTAGGCCTAGTAGAGATAAAGTAGCTTTGGTTTCTTCAAAATCTTATGAAGCTTATACACCAGGCGAACTAGAGGCTAAATTAGACTTTAACCCTTTCACCTTTCTTCATATTATCAATCCTGGATATAAATATCATCAGGAGATTTCTGGGGAACAACGTTTCCAAATGGTTCATAATCGTTATGAAGAATTTAAAGAGAATGGCATTTTTGTAAGAGATACTACACCCGCATTCTACATTTATGAGATGACTGATTTCCACAATACGTTCTGCGGAATCATTGCAGCTACTAGTGTTGAAGATTATAAAAAAGGGTTGATTAAAAAGCACGAAGGAACACTCCCTAAAAGAGAAGTTTTATTTGAAACCTATTTAAAATCGACAGGGTTCAATGCAGAACCCGTTTTATTGATGCATGAAGATGATGAAAACTTTGAAGGCGCTATCAATAGGATGAAAGAAGAAAGACCAGAATACGAATTTTCTACTACTGATAAGAAATTACATCGTTTATGGTTGATTCAAGAGGAAGGAGAAGTAGCTATCATCACTTCTTTTTTTGAAAGTTCAAAAGCTTTGTATATTGCAGATGGGCATCATAGAAGTGCTTCTTCTACCCTACTTGCTGATGACTTACAATCAGAAAATCCAAATCATCAAGGTACTGAGAGTTACAATTTTTTTATGAGCTATTTAATTCCTGAATCGCATTTAGAAATTTCGGAATTTAATCGCCTTATTAAAGATCTTAATGGATTAACCGTTGATGAATTCCTTATTGAATTAGACACCTATTTCAGAATAGAAAACAAAGGAACCAATTTATACAAACCTTCCAAGAAGCATCATTTTAGCATGTACCTTAACGGAGAGTTTTATTCTTTGTACTTGAGAAAGAATAATTATGAGTTCAATGATTCTCTTAGCAGATTGGATACTGAAATTCTTTATAGAACTATTTTAAAGCCTATCTTGGGGATTGATGACATTAACAATAACAATCGTATTAGTTATAGCAACAATAAATTAGACATCTTATCTATTAAAACAAATGTAGATAGTGGTGAATTTAAAGTAGGATTTGGTTTGGTGCCTATATCAATAAATGAAATGAAGGAGATTGCTGATGCCGAATTAAAAATGCCGCCAAAGACAAGTTATATAGAACCTAAATTGAGAAGTGGCTTAACACTTTACGAATTTTAATTATGGATTTCATTAAAAATAATTTAGACATTATTAATGCTTCTATTCCAGAAGATGTAACGCTGGTTGCGGTTTCAAAAACAAAACCTATTGCCGACATTCAAGAAGCATATGATGCTGGACAACGAGTATTTGGTGAAAATAAAATTCAAGAAATGGTGGCCAAATATGATGAGTTACCTAAAGATATTGAATGGCACATGATTGGCCATTTGCAAAGGAACAAAGTGAAATACATGGCTCATTTTGTCAATTTAATTCATGGAGTTGACAGTTTAAAGACGTTAAAAGAAATTAATAAACAAGCGTTAAAACACGATCGAACAATCAATTGTTTGTTACAAGCTAGAATTGCGAAAGAAGACACCAAATTTGGATTAACTTTTGATGAAATCAGTTTAATATTGAATTCAGAAGAAATAAAGAGTTTATCAAATGTGAAAATTGTTGGGTTTATGGGAATGGCTACTTTCACTAAAAATGAGCAACAATTAGAAGAAGAGTTTTCTTCTTTACAGACATTTTATAAAGCGCAAAAAGAATTGAATCCACAGGTTGAAATTTTATCGATGGGAATGAGTGGTGACTACCAGATAGCTATAAAAAATGGTAGCACAATGATTCGTGTTGGAAGTTCTATCTTTGGCGCTAGAAATTACATAACTTAAGAAGAAAAAGGAAATTTGTACGCAATTTTAGACATAGAGACTACTGGCGGTAAATTTAACGAAGAAGGAATCACTGAGATCGCAATCTATCGATTTGACGGTCATGAAGTTATCGATCAATTTATTAGCCTTGTTAATCCTGAAAAACCAATTCAAGAGTTTGTTGTTAAGTTAACAGGAATCAATAACAAGATGCTTCGCAATGCTCCTAAATTCTATGAAGTTGCAAAAAGAATTGTAGAAATTACTGAAAATGCTACGTTGGTTGCTCATAATGCTGAATTTGATTCTAGGATTTTACATACAGAATTTAAACGATTAGGTTTTGAATATGATCGTAATACATTATGTACGGTAGAATTGAGTCGCAATTTAATTCCAGATGAAAAATCTTATAGTCTAGGGAAATTATGTAAATCTCTTGGAATTCCAATGAGCGATAGGCATAGAGCTTCTGGTGATGCGCTAGCCACTATTCAATTATTTAAATTACTTCTAGAAAAAGACAAAGACAAAAAGATTGTACAGCAGTCCATTAAATATTTTGACAATAGAGAAGTTAAAGACAAATTAAATGCTATTCTAGATACAGTTCCTGAAAGAATGGGTGTCTTTTATGTCCATGATACTCAAGGGAAAGTCATTTTTATTGGTCGTGGTAAGAACTTAAAATCTGAAGTCAATAAACTCTTTTTAAAGGAAACAAAAAGATCGGTTAAAATTCAAGAAAGAATTCACAACATTACTTTCGAATTCACTGGCAACGAATTATTTACACGATTAAAATATCAGCTAGAATTAGAAGCACTACAACCCAAGTTTAACTTTATCAAAAGGAAAAAACAAACTTTAGAGGGTTTTGCACATACGGATTTTATGATTCAACATAAAGGAAGAGATATCGATGAACATGCCATTATCTTAATTGAGAATAGTGAGGTGATTGGATACGGTTATACAAATCTTTCCTTTCAAGAATCGAAATTGGATGTTTTAAAGTCCATCCTTACTCCTATTGAAAATAAAGGGCTCGCAAAAACAATTATTAAAAATTACTTGAAAAATAATTCTGTTTCCAAGATCATCCGATTTTGATATTCATGATAGTTTCTTTAGCTTGCTGAAACTTTCAAAAGCTATGAAAAAACTAATTCCTTTTTTATTTCTACTTATTAGTAATTCTCTGTTTAGTCAAAGTACTGAGGACACAAAAATGGGAAGAGCTACACTTGATGAACTTAAGATGGATATTTATGAAAAGGACTCCAGTGCTAACGCATTAATTCTCGATGAAAAAGTTTTCATTTATTCAAATCCTAAAAAGTATTACAGATACACTAGAGACTACTATGTAAGGATTAAGTTCTTCAACAAAGAAGATTTAGATCGAGGTACTTTTAGAATACGAGTAGCACCTGGAAAAAAAACAATCTGGAAAGAAAATATAGAAGGAATTAATAATCTAGAAGGCATCACTTATAATTTATCTGAAGATGGTACAATTACGAAAGATATTCTAGATACAAGTACCGCATTAGTTGAAAAACTTACTGAATACAGCAATCTTATTTCCTTTGTTCTTCCAAATGTAAAAGAAGGTTCAGTCATCGAATTTAAATACTCATATACAACTCGTTCTTATGGGATTTTACCTAGACAGTTTCAATCAGATATTCCAAAACTAAAAATGGATTATGAGCTCTTAAATGCTACTGATTATGATTTCTACATTAGACTAAGTGGGATGTTAAAGCCTACGTCTAAAGAGGTTAGAATGAAAAAAAAATGTGTAAAAAACAAACATGAATGCTATTATGTACATTATACATTTGATTCTATTCCAGCTTTTTATGAAGAAGATTTTATGACAAGTCGTGAAAATTTCATCAGTAAATTGAGCTTCGAACGAGAGTATGAGAGTAATACAGAAACTGGAACTATTAAAGGATGGGAATCCATCAATAAAAGTCTACGTAAACTCTACAGGGATAATGTATCCAAAACTAGCTTCTTTAAAAAACGTATCCCAAAGAACCTTGTGAATAATGGTTCAAAATTAAAGGTTGCTACAGAGATATACCGATTTATACAGAATCATTACACATGGAATGAATTTATTGGTCTGTATGAGAAAATACAGTTTAACAAAGTATATAAAGAGAAATCAGCCAGTGTTTCAGAAATTAACTTATCATTATTAAATGCTTTAAGGGCTTATAAAATAGATGCTAATATCGCTTTGCTATCGACAAGAGATAATGGTAGAGTTACCAAACTTTTCCCTTCACCAGAAAGTTTTAACTACCTTATTCTATTGGTAAATATTGATGGAAAAGAGTATTATTTAGATGCTAGTAGAAAACACAACTCCTTTGGTCAAATTCCATTTGAATGTTTAAACGGAGATGTACGAATTTTAAACCTCTTCAGTCATGATCGATGGAGTGAAGATAGTTTTTGGAAGAAACTAAAACCAATAACGAATAATAAAAGATTAATTAAGTCTGAAATGACATTCAATCCTGAAGAAGAAGCTATCACTGGAAAAATAAATATTACTTCAAGCGGTTATTATGCTTCAGGTTTAAAAGAATCTTTACAAAATATAAGTCAGGATGAACATCTAACAAACTTAGAGACACGCAATGTAGATTTAGAGATTAACAATTACAAGAACTTTTACATTAATAGAACTGATAAAGCTTTTGTAGAAGATATTGATTTCAGCTTAGATGTTAGCGATCAAGATGATAGCACAATCCGTATAAATCCTCTTATCCTTTATCAGAAAAAAATTAATCCATTCAAAATGAAAGAAAGACTATTTCCTGTTGATTATGGATATAACAGAAGAGAGATTTCATATATAAACTTTATTGTCCCTGAGGGTTATACAGTTAAGAAAATTCCAGAATACATACAATATAGCTTACCAAATAGAGCAGGTAATTATTTATTTAGAGTAAAGAAAGAAGGAAATAAAATTAGTATTCTATCACAGCTCAATATTCCAAAACCCCAATACTCTAGTGACGAATATTTTTCCCTAAAAGAACTATACAATAAAATTATTAAAGCAGAGAACTCTTATATCGAGTTAGAAAAAACAACCAATTAAAGGCTGTAACTGTATTAAAAATACGTCAAATGGCGTATTTTTTTTCTGTATATTTAGTCACATTTTTGATTTCCAAACTGTTAAATATTTCAATCATGAGAAAAATTAACTTCTTTATTGCTCTTTTATGTACACTTCCTTTCTTTGCGCAAGAAGGTGCTACAGGCTTAGATTTTAGTCAAGAAAAATATGAAGCAATTACGTTGTCTGCTCCCATTTTAACGAGAAATTACACACGCTTACCTTCAAGCTATAGTTTAAAACCTTATGCTCCTACTCCACAAAATCAGGGGAATCAGCCATCTTGTGTTGGTTGGGCTAGTGGTTATGGTGCTAGAACTATTGCTTTTGCAATTAAGAACAATTGGAAATACAATACCGCAAAAATTAATCAGAATGCCTTTTCTCCATCATTCGTTTACAATCAAATTAAATCTTACGGAGATGATGGCTGTAAAAGAGGATCTTATATTGCTGATGCAATGAAGCTAATGAACAACAGCGGAATTTTAAAAAAGAGCGAATTCGCTTATAATGCCACAGATTGTACAGCCAAGCCTAATAGTTATGGCCTTCAAAAAGCTAAAAATCATAAAATACTAACGTTTGAACGACTTGCTAGATGGGATAATCCTTATAATTTAGTTGGAAAAGTAAAAAAAGCAATTGCCAATAAAAACCCTGTAGTAATAGGAATGTTTAAGTATGGTCGATTAAGTGGTCCAGGAGAGCTTTGGACGGCTCCTGCAGTTCCATCAACTGGTGGACATGCGATGGTTGTTGTTGGTTATGACGACACAAAGTATGGTGGAGCTTTCGAAATTATGAACTCATGGGGAACACAGTTTAGAAACAAAGGTTTTTTCTGGGTACGATACAATGATTTTAAAAAGCATACTAAAACAGCCTATGTATTGGTTGATAATGCAGAATCTAAACCAGATGTTGTTACTACAAACACAACAGTTACTAAATCGAATACTATTGCTGGTGAAATTCAATTAAAGTTAAGCAGTGGAACAAACATGGCTCCTACATTAGATAGCGAAGCTAAAAGAAATTTCAATATTGTTAAGGCTTCTGAAACTACATATTCTATTAATAAATCGTACTCTTCAGGAACTCAATTTAGAATCTATTTAAAAAGTAAACAAAGAGGTTATGTATATTTAATTGGTTATGGTTCTTCAGACAAGTCTGTAAACAAACTATACCCTTTTGATAATTTTAGTGACTTCTTTAATTATTCAAATAGCGAGATTGCTATTCCTAATGAAGACTATTATATAGAGTTTGATAACAAACCAGGAAGAGATATTTTATGCGTCCTATACAGCAAGGAAAAATTAAATATCAATTCTATCGTTAGTAAAGCAAGATATGGAACTGGAGATTTTGTTTCCAGAGTAAAAAAAGCCATCCAATATAAAATGTATAACGGGAAAGATATTAATTTTGAAGAAGATAGAATTGCTTTTAAAGCAGCTACAAATTCATCGTCTGCCAAAGTTGTCCCAATTTTTATCCAAGTGAATCATCAATAAAAAAATCATGAAACTAAAATTCAACATTGTATTCACCCCCCTTCTATTACTTTTCACTCTAAACTCATTAGCTCAAACAAGTTATTTCTATCAAGAAGAATTTGATAGTCAAACTACTTCTTGGACAAAATCAAATAATGATACTCGTGATTTATATATAAGCAACGGAAAATATTATTTTGAACATAAGAGAGCTACAGAATCTTGGTATATCGCTACAGCGAAGAACCCTCTTGATCTTACAAGAGATTTTGAAATTGAGACTGCTTGGACAAAAGTAAGTGGAGAACAAGATTATGGGATGTCTTTTCTTTATGATTTTAAAGACAGTAAAAACTTTAAAGAATTTGGGATTACTTCTACAGGATATTATCGAATTGCAGAATCTAAAGATGATAACTATACAAATATAAAAAGTTGGACAAAGTCTACTTCTGTAAAAACTGGGAATTATGCGTACAATAAACTACGCATAAAGAAATCTGGGAGTCGAGTTACCTTCTACATTAATGGAACGTATGTACACGGAATAGATTATAAGGCCTTTGTAGGTAGTCAAATGGCAATGAGGTTGTATAGAAATCAAAAAATTGGTATTGACTATTTTAGGATAAAATACCTTAGTGGCTCAACAAGTACAACTGCTTCTAAAACAATTCTTTTTGAAGGTTTTAACAATAAAAACAATAACTGGTCAGAAACTAATAGTTCAGACAATTATGCATCTATTCAAAACGGCGATTATATTATAGAACGTAAAGTATCTAACGGTGGTTATGCTCCTACGATTAAAAAATATATTGACACGAAAAGAAACTTTAGAATTACCGCTCAAATTAAACACGTAAGTGGAGTACAAAATAATGGTTTTGGAATTGCTTTTGGTCGTAAGGATACAGATAATCAAAATCAGTTTTTTATTACCGCTGATGGATCTTACATTATTAACAAATCAGTAAATGGTAAAAGAACTTATATTAAAAATTGGACAGAATCTAGTCATATTAAAAAAGGGAATGGTGCTACTAATTACTTAAAAGTTCAAAAAGAGGGAAGCAAGTATAAATTTTACATCAATAGCAACTTAGTATATACTACTTATAGTACAAAATTTTATGGTGACAGAGTTGGTTTTATCGTTTATGACAAACAAAAAATAGAAGTTGGGTATTTAAGTATAGCCTATGAAGACAATAAAACAACAACTACAAACACAACGAATACTACAAATACAACAAATACCACAGCTTCAAAGACAATTCTATTTGAAGGCTTTAACAATAAAGACAACTTTTGGCCAGAAATAAATACTTCAGACAATTATACTTCTATTTCTAATGGTGATTATATTATTCAGCGTAAAATCTCTAGTGGAGGCTATGTTCCTACAATTAGTAAGTATATTGATACCAAAAGAAATTTCAGAATTACCGCACAAATTAAGAAGATTAGCGGAGTAGATAACAATGGTTTTGGTATTGTATTCGGAAGGAAAGATACCGACAATCAAAATCAGTTCTTTATTTCTTCAGATGGGGCTTATATTATTAATAAATCGGTAGACGGGAAAAGAAGCTATATTAAGAATTGGACAGAATCTAGTCATATAAAAACTGGAAATGGAGCTTATAATTATTTAAAGATCCAAAAAGAAGGTAGTAAAGTGAAATTCTATATCAATAGTAAATTGGTATATACTAGTTATTCAACAAAATTTTACGGAAATAGAGTTGGATTTATTGTTTACGATAAAATAAAATTCTCTGTAGGCTATTTAAGTATGGCTTATGAGGATAACAAAAAAACAACTACCACTACAACAACTTCAAATTCACATGTTATTAAGGAGAGTATTCTTTTTGATGGATATACTTCTAACAAAAACAATTGGTCAACAACACAATCGTCTGATGTTAGCTTTGAAATTAAAGATGGAGATTATTTCTTTGATCATAAAAGAGAAAAAGGAGGCTGGTCTTCTACCATTAAAAAGTATATAGATACTTCTAGGGATTTTAAAATTCTTGCTGACTTCAAAAAAATTAGTGGTATTCAGAATAATGGTTATGGTCTTGCATTTGGTAGAGATGATTCCAACAACCAGAATTTATTTTATGTCAATGGGAATGGTTCTTATACAGTGTCTAGAATAGAGAATGGAAAAACTAATTATATCAAAGACTGGGTACAATCTAGCGCTATTAGGAAAGGAAACGGTGCTTACAATATTTTAAAAGTAGTCAAAGTTGGCAGTAAACTAGAATACTATATTAATAACACGAAAGTTTATACCAGTTATAATCCAAAGTTCTATGGAGATCGATTAGGGTATGTTGTTTACAATAGGCAAAAAGTATCCATAGCTTATTTAAGTGTGGGGTATTTAGACAAAAAGAAAGTAAATACAAATACAACCAACACTACTGTAACAGATAATATTTCTAACTACACGTACAGCAATAGTGGTTTTCATTTTAGTGATCAATTTAATAGCAATTCAAACGGTTGGTTTGAAAAAAACGATGAAATTAAAGAGTTCAAAGTCAAGAATGGAAAATATTATTTAAAGCACAAGAGAAATGAAAAGGGTTGGGCTACTTATGATGAGCAATATATAGATACTTCTAAGGATTTTGAGATTGAAACAAAACTTGATAAAATAAGCGGTGTTAATAATTATGGATATGGATTGGTCTTTGGAAAAAATGGAGATAATGATTATCGTTTTTATATTTCATCAAGTGGGTACTACAAAGTAGCCAGAATGATAAATAACAAAGAGCAAGTCATCAAAAAATGGACTACTACAACTCATGTGAATAGTGGAAATTTAAAATCGAACACCATAAAAGTAAAAAAAGAGAACAATAGCTATAAGTTCTATGTGAATGGCAATAACGTCTATCAAATGGACTATGAAAACTTCTATGGTAATAAGCTAGGTTTTGTAGTATATAACAATATAGAACTTGCTGTAGATTATTTACGTGTAAAGTATTTGAATGTAAGTTCTCCAGTTATAACAAATAAAGCAGTTCAACTTCCTTTCTATGATGAATTCTCTACCAATAAAAATGGATGGTCTAATGAAAGTTTAGACAATTATTCTGTGGGAGTAAATTCAGGAAAACTAAACATCCATAGAAAGAAAGAAGGTGGAATTTTTATTAGCAAAGATGTAGATATTAATACAAATAAAGATTTTATTATTGAAACATCGATAAGCAGGCAAAAAGCTGGAGCCTCTGGAATGTATGGTATTACGTTTGGTCGTAAAAATTCAAGCAACGAGTTTACTTTCTTAATCAGTACCAATGGGAGTTATATGTTTAGAAAATTTGACAATGACAAATACAAGAAAATCATTCCTTTTAGCTCAAGTACTGCAATCAAAACAGGTATTGGTCAATCTAATAAAATTAAGATTGTAAAATCTGGTTCTCTTTTGCGATTCTATATTAACAACCAATATATGAATGAAGCCCCTTTTGAGCCTTTCTTTGGAAATAAATTTGGTTTTACAGCATATCATGAGCAGAAAATTGGTGTTGATTATTTAAATATAAAATACCAAACAAGCAGCTATAACAATCCGCCAGTAATAGTAATTACAGAACCAGATGTAGATTTAAAAAGAGGATTCAAGATCGTAAAGACAAAAAGAATACAAGTTAGAGGAAAAGCGACTGATAAAGATGGAATCTATGAAGTTCTCATTAATGGTGTAGATGCTACCATTCAAGAAGATGGTTCTTTTGTTGCTAGTGTTCCTTTAAAAATAGGTTCAAATGATTTGGTTGTAAAAGCAACAGATATTAAACAGGCTACCTCTAGTAAAACTTTCACCATCAAAAGGAAATCTCCTCAAGTAGATGTAGTAACTCCAGATGTAGTTGTTAAAAAAGAAGAAAAATTAGACATTGGATTTGGAACTTATTATGCTTTGGTTATTGGAGTAAGTGATTACAACGATGCTAGTAATGTTCCTGATTTAGAAGGACTACCAACAAAAGACGCAAAAGACTTGAGCGATATTTTAACAAGTAAATACAATTTCAAAAAGGAAAATGTTGTTTTATTGAATAACAGTCCAACTGAAAATCAAATCTTACGAGAGTTTGTAAAACTGAAGCAAAAAGTAACCAATAAAGACAATGTTCTTATTTTCTATGCAGGTCATGGAATCTATGATGAAAGTACCGAAACAGGTAGCTGGTTGCCTTCTGATGCAGATCCTGAATATGGTTTGAATATGATTAGCAATTCAACGATTAAAGATTATATAAAAGGGATTAACTCGAAACATACTTTATTAATTTCCGATGCTTGCTTTAGCGGAAGTATATTCAAAACACGTTCGTATAAATCAGCGCCAAAATCGATTACACGAAAATTTGAATTGCCAAGTAGAAAAGCAATTACAAGCGGAACTTTAAAAACAGTTCCTAATAAGAGTGTTTTCTTGAAATACTTAATCAAACGATTAACAGACAATCAAGAACTGTATTTAACAGCACGTAAAATCTTTGATCGTATTGAGGAACCTGTAATGAACAACAGTAAAAATGTACCTCAATATGGTACTATTCAAGAGGTGGGTGATGAAGGTGGTGATTTTATCTTTGTCAAAGGAAATTAATACTGAAACATTTATAGTTTACTGAAATAGTTGTAGTATTGTGATGAATATACTTTCATTTGGAAAAAAAATCACAACATAAAACGTCTTTTAAACACCGTCTTCATGAAGTAATTTATGAAGCTGATACGCCAGCTGGAAAACTCTTTGATGTTATCCTTTTAATTGCTATTCTAGCAAGTATTCTCTTTGTGATGCTGGAAAGTGTACAAAGTATTAATGATGAGTATGGTGGTTTATTGGACATTGCCGAGTGGGTAATTACAATTTTATTTTCTATTGAATATATTCTACGGATTGTTGCTATTAAGAAACCATGGAAATACGTTTTTAGCTTTTATGGGATTATTGATTTATTATCGACCATCCCTAAATACTTATCGCTCTTTATCGTTGGATCACATAATTTAGCAGCGCTAAGAGCCTTACGTTTGTTACGAGTATTCCGTATTTTAAAGTTAGCTAGGTATATAGGAGAATCGAATCGTTTGCTGGTTGCCTTACGAGCAAGTAGAGCTAAGATTGCTGTTTTCTTGTTTTTTGTTTTAATTCTATGCATCATTTTAGGAACTATTATGTACATGATAGAAGGAGCTGACAATGGTTTTACTAGTATTCCTAGAAGTGTTTATTGGGCAATTGTTACACTCACAACTGTAGGCTATGGGGATATTGCTCCTGGCACACCTTTAGGTCAATTAATTGCTAGTGCTATTATGATTTTGGGGTATGCTATTATTGCAATTCCAACAGGAATTGTAGGTTCTGAAATGGTGAGAAAAATTATTCACACCAACACTCAAGCTTGTCCAAATTGTTTAAAAGAAGACCATAAAGATGATGCCGAATTTTGTTATCATTGCGGTAACGAATTAAACGAATAATGAATTCTCAAAATAAAACACTTATTACCATTGTAGGTCCTACTGCTATTGGAAAAACTTCTTTAAGTATTTTATTAGCCAAGCATTTTAATACTGAAATTTTATCCTGTGATTCTAGGCAGTTTTATAAAGAAATGACCATTGGTACAGCAGTACCAAATCTTGAAGAACTCAACGCCGTACCTCATCATTTTATTCAAAACAGAAGTATTTTTGAAGATTACAATGTAGGAGCATTTGAACGCGATGCGCTCTCAACCTTAGAGACACTTTTTCAAAAACATGATGTAGTGATCATGGTAGGTGGTAGCGGACTCTATGTAGATGCTGTTTTAAAAGGACTGGATGAGTTTCCTAAGGTAGACCCAGGAATACGTAAAGAGCTGACATTGCGAATAGAGAAAGAAGGTTTAGCACCTTTGCAAGAGCAATTGAAAATGTTGGATATTGAAACCTATAACAATATTGCAATAGACAATCCGCAGAGGCTTACAAGAGCATTAGAGATTTGTATTGGAACTGGACTTACCTACGCTAGCTTTAAGAACAAACCCAAAAAAGAAAGACCTTTTTCATCTATAAAAGTCGGTTTGAATGCAGATAGAGAGATCATTTATAATCGGATAAATCAACGAGTTGATTTGATGATGCATGAAGGTTTAGAAGCTGAAGCTAAAAAACTATATGAACACAGAAATTTAAATTCCCTGCAAACAGTGGGCTACAGAGAACTCTTCTCTTACTTTGATGGTGATTTCACTAAAGAGTTCGCTGTTTCAGAAATAAAGAAAAATACACGCCGATTTGCAAAACGACAATTGACTTGGTTTCGTAAAGATGCTGAAATCATTTGGTTTGATTTTCAAACAGATATCCAAACAATCATTAACATTTTGCATGGAAAAATTTAACGCTTTTTATAGAAGATTATATTTCCGTAAGTGAATCCCTTTTTTATCTTTGCTCAAATTTATAAAGAATATGAAATTAAGAATAGCGTTAATAGCCCTTTGCTTTTCAAGTTTATTTGCAAACGGACAAACGAAAGTAGGAACTATCGATTCAGAATTAATAGTAGGTTTAATGCCTGAAGCAAAGAAAGTTGTTTCTTTATTAAGCACTTATGCAAAAAGACTGGATTCTTCTTATCAAATTAAAGTAAAAGAATATCAAGGAAAGGTTGCTGCTTTTCAAAAGCTAGACCCTAGCCTTTCTGATAACTTTAAAAAAATTAAAATAGAGGAAATCACGAAGTTAGAGCAAGAGTTACAGCAAAATCAGCAAAACGGATCTAAATTAGTTCAGCTAAAAAGAAATGAATTAATGCGTCCTTTGTATACAAAACTTAGAGGTGTTATTGCAGAGGTTGCTAAAGCTGGTAGTTATACTCAAATATTAACTACTTCTGGGAATGAATTTGCCTATGTAGATGAGAAGTTTGATATTACAAAGTTGGTCATGGGTAAATTAGGTGTGAAAATGCCTGAGCCAAAAAAATAATCTAATCATTCATTAGAATAAAAAAGAGAAGCAAATTGCTTCTCTTTTTTTGTTGATTACATATTTTGAGTGTAATAATTATAATCTTTAAGAACCTTATCTATAAAAATAAGATCACTCTTTTCATCTGATTTTATTTTAGCTACTTCCTCTATTTTGTTTCGTAATTTAATTAATGTAGCGTAATCTTTTGATTTGGCAGCAACAGAGAATGTATCCTTTATAATTCGAGCATCATTATCTGAAAGAGTAATCACATTGGGATACTTAGGAACGTATGTATCTGTAATTTCTTCTAAAATAGTTTGAGAAAATTTAGCAGTATCTTTTAAATAAATTACCACAGTGTTGGCAGACATATCCCCTATTCGTTGGTTCTTTTTTGAAACTGCAATGCTTATAATTCCAATACATTTCCCAATTAAAAATAACAACATAATAAGCCATATATACCTATCCCAACCAAGAGCATAGGCATAAACTGCTAGTATAAAGAACAGGTTAAAATCTACAATTCGTAGAAACCATCGGATTACATAATCGGTAATTGAAGGCTTAAATCCATCAATATTTACCACCTTAATGTTCAATGCTTTTTTTCCTAATGTTTGTCCGTTCATTAAAATTTCTAAATACAACGAATAAAATGTTACTGGAAGAGAAATTAAAATATGTACACTTGTTGCAGACCAAGAATCATTAGTCATAGCATCAATATCCGCAACAGTAATAAGCTGATATATGAAGTATAAATACGCAAATTTTAATATATTATCTATAGCAAAAGCTCCAATACGTTGTAACTCGCTCGCTAAAGAAAAATTGATATTTACATTTTGTGTGGTATTTATTTGGAGTCTTTTCATGCATTCATTATTTTAGCCTTAATGAGAGAGGTAGCTTTTATAAAGCAAAATAAAGAAAAATGGCTAGAATTTGAGAAAGTAATTTCAAATAATCAGAAAAAAAATCCTGATGACATAGCTGACTTACATATTAAAATCATGAATGACTTGGCTTACGCGCAGTCATTCTACCCTAAAAGTAAGGTTGTCCCTTATTTAAATAAGCTAGCCAAAATTAGTTACTCCAAAGTTTATCACACCAAAAGAGTTGATCAAAATCCAATTATAGCATTCTTTTTTGATGAAGTTCCATTACTACTTTACAAGTATCGGAAATATGTTTACTTAGCTTTTGCTATTTTCTTTGTCTTTTTCTTTATTGGACTTCTATCGACTTTTAATGATGAAACTTTTGCCAAAAGAATTTTGGGCGAAAGTTATATAGAAATGACTTTGGAGAATATTGAAAGTGGCGATACTTTGGGTGTATATAAAGGAGGGAGTAATTGGGGAAGCTTTATTGGCATCTTTAATAACAATCTATGGGTAGGATTGAAAATGTTTTTATCTGGCTTATTCGTTGGTATCGGTTCTGGGTTTTATATTGTTTATAATTCAATTATGGTTGCGGTATTTCAAGCATTTTTCTATCAACAAAACACCTTATGGGATAGCGTTAAAGGAATCTGGATACACGGTACATATGAGATATTTTCAATGGTTATAGAATCTGCTGCAGGGTACATTATTGGAGCCAGCATCTTATTTCCAGGAACTTTAAAAAGATTTGAATCATTTAAAATAGGATTAAGAAATGCCTTCTTTATCTTTTTAAGCACAATTCCATTTACACTCGTTGCTGGATTTTTAGAAGGATATGTTACTAGATATTATAATGCCATGCCTGCTTTTTTCTGTTATGCCATTATCTTTTTCTGTTTAACAACCATCTCATATTATTATTTAATTCTACCATTTAAAGTGGCAAAAAAACATCAATTAAGATAATGCGCACCATTCTTTTCATCATATTTATTTTTATCGCTGGGATAAGCAATGCCCAAGATAACTATGACTTTAGTGAAATAGAAGATGGAGAATACGAAACAGCAAGTCAATTATTAGATTCTACCTACACGAAGAATTTAGAATACTCAAAAGAACGAGCCTTTAAAGAAGAGTTAGATACAAAATATTCAGGGAAAGAGTTTACTTATATTGATGATTTAAAAGAGCCAAAAGACAAACCTATCGCTAGTGAAACTAGAAAACAAACGACAACGGATTGGAGCGGGTTCTCAGACTTTATGTCTACTGTTTTTCCGTTTATTTTAGGAATCATTGTTGTGTTAATTGTTTTAAAATCTTTTATCAATGTAGAACCTGGTTTTTGGAACCTTAAAGCTGCTAAAAAAGAGCAAGCCAAAAAATTAATTAGTCACGAAGAAGATATTGATGAGTTCGACTATGAAAAGCTTTTACAAAAAGCTATTCGAAATCACGATTATCGTTTGGCTACACGTTATTACTACCTATCGCTTTTAAAACAACTGTCTCAAAAAAAGCATATAGAATATCATAAAGAAAAAACCAATTCAGAATATTTATTTGAGATAAAAAACAAAAAAATGAGGTCAAGTTTCTCTTACCTCTCTTATGTTTATTCCTATGTGTGGTATGGTGAATTTCCTATAGATCAAATGGAATTTAGCACGATCGAAAAAAAATACAAATCATTTATAGAAACGATTAAATGAGAATGAAAAATACTTCCATATTATTTTTTCTATTGCTGGTTTCTATGACACTTGTGCAATGCACAAAAACCGATTGGTCTGAGAATTATAAAGAAAAAGAGAAAAGCCCTTTTGGCACCTATATTATCTATAATGAAACAGAATCGTTATTTGATGATTCTAAAAAAGAACTATTAGATCAGAATATTTACGATTACTTAGTAGATCGTTATTTAGAAGATTTAGACGGGTTCAATTATATCTGTATCAAAAGATTTGATAGAAAAACTACCCAATCAGGAATTAATGAGCTGCTAGCTTATGTTTATGAAGGGAATAATGCATTTTTCTCGCTAAATTATTTTAGTGATGAACTTCAAGAAGCACTAGAAATTAAAGTGAAAAATTTAGACTCGTTGGTAGTTCATCCAGCTCATTTAAAAAAGTTAAAAGGAACATTACAATTAAAGAATACAGATTTCAAGAGTCAGGAGTATTCTTTTGATCGAAATCTTCGTCAAAATTATTTTGAATCCTACAATAACAAAGCCTCTATTGTTCTAGGAACCCAAAAAGTAGGTTCAAAAGAAGTACCTAATTTTTTAAAAATTTACCACGGAAAAGGAGCTATTTATGTTCATACACAACCTATTGTGTTTACGAATTATAACATGCTGAATGAAAACCATCAGTACGCCGAAGATGTCCTTTCTTATTTACCAAGTTTCTCTACGCTATGGGATCCACAGATAAGATCAAGTCAGTTATCAGATAGACAACCTGAAAACTCTGAATCTATACTTGTGTTTTTTTGGAAAAATCCTTCTCTTAAATGGTTTCTCTACATTGGCTTCTTTGGTTTGATTTTATTTATGATTTTTAATGCTCGAAGAAAACAAAGGCCAATTCCAATCATTTCAACATCAAAAAACTCAACAGTAGAATTTACTCAAACAATTTCTAACTTGTATCTAAAGAATAAGGATCATAAGAACTTAGCAGATAAAAAAATCCTTTACTTTTTAGAGAAAATAAGAACTCAACATCTAATAAACACATCCAATTTAAATAGTGAGTTTATAAAAAAACTAGCTTTAAAATCTGGAAATGAATTAAGCAAAACCAAATACCTAATCAATACAATTCTTGCTATGAACAAAAAAGCAACTTGTTCAGAAGAAGAATTAATGGTATTGCATAAAATGATCGATAACTTTTTGAAGCGAAAATAACATGGAAGAATTAAACGAAAACAAGAACACAGATGCTACTTCTAACGAAGAAAATTCTAAAACGGAGAATACGGTAGCTTTTGAGAATAGAATTGACTTGTCTGAATTACAAGAGAATGTATTTAAGATAAAAGAACAACTTCAGAAGGTTATTGTTGGTCAGAAAGACATGTTAGATCTTTTAATCGTATCTATCTTAGCAGATGGACATGCTTTAATTGAAGGCGTTCCTGGAGTTGCAAAAACTATTACTGCAAAGTTATTATCTAAAACAATCTCTATTGATTTTAGCAGAATACAATTCACGCCAGATTTAATGCCTTCAGATATTTTAGGTACTTCTGTGTTTAATGTGAAAAACTCAGATTTTGAATTTAAAAAAGGACCTATTTTTTCTAACATGGTTTTAATTGATGAAATTAATAGAGCTCCTGCCAAAACACAAGCAGCGCTATTTGAAGTTATGGAAGAAAAGCAAGTAACTATTGATGGGACTACTTATAAAATGGACAGTCCTTTTATTGTCTTGGCTACTCAGAACCCTATTGAACAAGAAGGTACTTATCGCTTACCTGAAGCTCAATTAGATCGTTTCTTGTTTAAAATAGATGTCAAATATCCAGATGCTTCTGAAGAATTTGAAATTATTTCTAGAGAACAGAAATTAGAGAACACAGAAAAAATTGAAAAGATTGAAACTGTGATTACAGGGGCGTCTATAAAAAAATATAGAGCCTTAGTTAATCAAGTTAAAGTAGAAACAAACCTCTTAAAGTATATCGCAGATGTTGTTGTTAGTACCAGAACTAATTCTTTCTTGTATTTAGGGGCTTCTCCTAGAGCTAGTATCGCTATTTTAAATGCCTCAAAAGCTTTTGCTGCAATTGAAGGTAGAGATTTTGTAACTCCAGAAGATATTAAAAGAGCGTCAATTCCTGTTTTACAGCATAGAGTTATTGTGACTCCAGAAAGAGAAATGGAAGGCTTAACAAGTACTCAGATTATTCAACAAATCATTGAAACTGTAGAAATTCCAAGATAAGGAGACAATGACAAAGCTATACAATTCATTATTTTTAAATAATCGGTTATTCCTAAGTTTAGGAATCATCTCTGTGTTGTTTATTGTTGGCTTTTTTGTTCCACTCTTTTTTGAAATTTCCAAAGTATTGTTATTTATTCTTTCCCTTCTAACGCTGATCGATGTGTTTATTGTTTTTTCTTTAAAGAAAGGTGTTTCAATAGAACGATCATTACCAGAGCGATTGTCTAACGGAGATAAGAATCGGGTTTCAATACACATCAAAAATAACCACAAGTTTCCATCTCATATATCTATTCTTGAAGAATTACCATATCAATTTCAAAAGAGAAATTTCGATTTCAATATTGTTATAACTCCTAAAGGAGAGAAGCAAATTCGATATGAATTGACGCCTACAGAACGAGGAATCTATAACTTTGGTCATATCAATGTTTTTGTAAGTTCCCCATTACAGCTGGCTACTAAAAAGTATATTCTAGGAAAAGAAAAAGAACTAAAATGCTATCCTTCTTTTTTAAAGCTTCGAGATTTTACCGTAAACACTTTTACAGGTTCCAATACTCCTGGGATGAAAAAAGCGCATAGGATTGGGCATTCTTTAGAGTTTGAGCAGATTAAAGAATATATTTCAGGAGATGATATTAGAACATTAAATTGGAAAGCTACAGCCAAGAGAAACCAATTAATGGTCAACCAATACATTGAAGAGAAATCGCAACCTATCTATTCAGTTATTGATAAAGGAAGAGCTATGCAGATGCATTTTAACGGTCTTACTTTATTGGATTATGCAATTAATGCAACTTTAGCTGTGAGTAATGCAGCCTTAAGAAAGCAAGATCGAGCCGGGATGCTAACCTTTTCTAAAAAAGTAGAAGATTTAATTTCTGCACAGCAACGGAATTCTCAAATGAGTTTAATTTCTGAAGCATTACATAATATAAAAACTGACTTTTTTGAATCAGACTTTAGTCATTTGTACACCATGGTAAAGAGAAAAATTACCAACAGAAGCCTACTGATTCTTTACACTAACTTTGAAACCATGGATGCTCTTAACAGGCAAATCACTTACTTAAGAGCTTTGGCAAAGAACCATTTGTTACTTGTTGTCTTTTTTAAGAATACTGAATTAACTTCTTTGATTGATAAAAAACCTAGAAACATTCAAGAAGTGTATGACACCATCATTGCCGAAAAGTTCATGTATGAAAAAAAGCAAATTGTTAGTGAACTAAAAAAATACGGAATCCAATCTGTTCTTACAGAACCTCAGAATTTAACTGATGATACTATCAACAAGTATTTAGAATTGAAATCTAGAGGATTAGTCTAATATAAATATCCTAATTCATTTTACTCAGTACCTATCTCATCAATTACATCCGTATCTGATGATGGATCATATTGCTCTTTAATGTCAAAATAGATGAATGCAGTAATTATGATACTAATAACATAAAAAAAGAAGGCTATCAAATTTGAGAAAACGAGTAATAGAATATAGACTGTATCCGTTAAGATATTCGATCCTTCATACGCTTCTTCATATATTCCTATTGGTAATTCAAGTATAAAACTAATGATCCATATAATTATATGAACAACAATTAAAATACCAAAAGTATCCCACCAGTTGTTTTTAATAAAACCAAATGAGTCGTTAATTGATTCTGTAACTCCTTTGCTTTGAAAAATAACCAGAGAGGTAGATATGGATAAAACGACACCAAAATAAATTCCTGGAATTACACAAAGCAATGCGCCAAAACCTATAATGAGGCCATTTAAAAAAAGTAAACCTACAAATGATCCAAATTTCTCTTTTATTAGAGAAGTTACTTCTTCAAAATTTACAATCCCTCTATTTGAATTATAGGATTTTATATAAGACAAGGTAGAAGACGCTATTAATGCTTGAGCGATTAAGTATGAAAAGAAATATGCAAACAATGGAAGCCATAACCCTGAAAAATCCAAGTCGAGTATAGTTTCGTAATAAACAGTTTCCTCATAAACTTCTGCTACACTAAACGAAAAATAAATAACAGCACAAATAGCAATCAAAATAGGAATGATTGCCGCTTTTATAATTGTCAGCAGGAGAGGTTTCCCTTCTCTGCCAAGAAATTGAACAGTCGAAGAGATCATACCTCCCAAAGTTCTTATCTTATTAAACTTTACGAAACTTTGATCATTCATAGCAATTCTATTTTAAACTATCTCCTACTATAATTCGGAGCTTCTTTTGTAATCGCTACATCGTGTGGGTGACTTTCATTAATTCCTGAAGCAGTAATTCTTACGAACTTTCCTGTTTCTTTTAGTGTCTCGATATCTTTTGACCCACAGTATCCCATTCCAGCACGTAAGCCTCCTATAAATTGGTGAATGCTTTCAAACAATTCTCCTTTGTATGGTACTCTTCCTACAATTCCTTCTGGAACTAGTTTTTTAATATCGTCTTCTACATCTTGGAAATAACGATCTTTAGAACCTTGCTTCATGGCTTCTACTGATCCCATTCCTCGATAAGATTTAAACTTTCTTCCTTCGTAAATAATAGTTTCTCCTGGCGATTCTTTTGTTCCTGCTAATAAAGATCCTAGCATTACACTGTCTGCTCCAGCAGCAATTGCTTTTGGAATATCTCCTGTATATCTAATTCCTCCATCAGCAATTACCGGAACTCCTGTTCCTTTAATAGCTGCTGCTACTTCTAAAACAGCAGAGAACTGTGGGAATCCAACTCCAGCAACAACTCTTGTCGTACAGATTGAACCAGGTCCTATCCCAACTTTTACCGCATCTGCACCAGCTTCAACTAAAAATTTGGCAGCTTCTGCAGTAGCAACATTCCCAACAACAACATCTAGGTTTGGAAATTTATCCTTTACAGATTTTAATGCTCCTAAAACTGTTTTTGTATGACCGTGAGCCGTATCAATAATTACTGCATCAACGCCAGCATTTACTAATGCTTCTGCTCTATCTACTACATCTGCAGTTACACCTAAAGCTGCAGCAACTCGTAATCTACCATAGTTGTCTTTGTTCGCAATAGGTTTTTGTGTAACTTTCGTGATATCTCTAAAGGTAATTAATCCCTCTAACTTATAATTGTCGTCAACAATTAAAAGTTTTTCAATTTTGTTTTTCTGTAAAATAGATTCTGCGTCGTTTAATGAAGTACCTTCTGGAGCAGTTACTAAGTTTTCACTTGTCATTACTTCTACTATGGCTCTATCATTTCTATGTTCGAAACGCAAATCTCTATTGGTCACAATTCCTTTTAAAATTCCGTTCTCATCCACTACAGGTATTCCTCCAATTCTATGTTCACGCATGGCATTCTTTGCATCAGCGACTACCGCGTCTAGTGGTAATGTAACTGGATCTATGATCATGCCGCTTTCAGCTCTTTTCACCTTACGAACTTCTTGCGCTTGCTGATCAATTGACATATTCTTATGCAACACACCAATTCCTCCCTCTCTTGCAATAGCAATTGCCATAGAAGATTCCGTTACTGTATCCATCGCAGCGGACACAATAGGAACATTAATGGTAATGTTACGAGTAAATTTTGTTTGGATGTTTACTTCTCTTGGAAGAACTTCGGAAAATGCAGGAACTAAGAGTACGTCATCATACGTTAAACCTTCTCCTACTATCTTGGAATTGTGAGCAATCATAGTGCAATCAACTTAAAAATTAATTGCAAGCGAATTTACAACTATTTCTTGACTTACAAGTAATAAATAATCGTTAGGATTTTTAAACGAATCAAACGACCATTTTTCACAAACATTTAGCTATCAGTTTTTTATAATTTTTATTTTTATTTATTCTAAATAAGCTTTGTAGTTTCAAAATTGGGTATTACATTTGTCGTCGTTAAAAACAATTATTTATAATTAATCTAAATAAAAATGAAGAGGTTTTTACTATTATCAATTAGTATGCTTTCATTGAGTTTGTCAGCTCAAAAAAAAGACAAAAAACAAAAAAACGCTTTAGATACAATTCAAAAGTTAGATGAGGTAATTCTAAAGACAAACGTAATTTTCGGAAATAAATATGTAGCTCATAACAGAACAGGTTCGGCTTATTATATTTCTCCAAAAGAATTAAAGAAGTTTAGTTTTACGGATGTCAACAGAGCTTTAAGAACTGTTCCTGGAGTAAATATTTATGAAGAAGATGGATTTGGTTTACGACCAAATATTAGTTTAAGAGGAACCTCTCCTGAAAGAAGTGCGAAAATTACTATTATGGAAGATGGTATTTTAATTGCTCCTGCTCCATATAGTGCTTCTTCTGCCTATTACTTTCCAACAATTGCAAGAATGCAAGCGGTTGAAGTTTTAAAAGGTAGTAGTCAAATTCAATACGGACCATTTACAACTGGAGGAGCTATTAATATGATTTCTAATCAAATTCCTGATTCATTTGGAGGGAGTGTGCGTGCTAGCTATGGGAGTTTTAATTCTTCTCAATTTCATGCTATCATTGGAGATAGTAAAAAGAATTTTGGTTACTCTGTAGAATATTTAAATTATAGTTCAGACGGATTCAAAGATTTATTTAATGGGCAGAATACAGGTTTTGATAAAAACGATATTGTAGCTAAATTTAGAGTGAATCTATTTCCTAGTGCGCGTGTAAAACAATCATTAGAAGCGAAATTTCAATATTCAGATGAAGAATCTAACGAAACTTATTTAGGATTAACTGATCAAGATTTTGCTGCAAATCCTTTTAGTAGATACGCTGGATCTAGTAATGATTTAATGACCAATAATCATAAACAAATAGTATTAACTCACACGCTTGATTTTTCTAGAGATTTCAGGATTACAACCAATGCTTATAATAATTATTTCACTAGAAATTGGTACAAAGCAGATTTCATTACGTTTAATGGAGATAGACAATCAATAGGAAATGTTTTTGGAGACCCTGTTACTTATGCAAATCATTTAGCTTTGATAAAAGGAGATATCAATTCTGATGCAGATGATTCTATTAACCTAAGGGCAAACAATAGAACATATAGAGCAAGAGGGATTCAAACTAAATTCGATTACCACTGGTATACAGGAAAGGCTTTTCATGACATTGAAATTGGATTACGCTATCATTATGATGAAGAGGATCGTTTTCAATGGATTGATGATTATGGAGTTAACAACAATGTCTTGAGTTTAGTAAATGCCGGAACTCCAGGTTCTAATGCGAATAGAATAAGTAGCGCTAAAGCATTTGCTTCATCTGTAACGTATCGATTAAAAATTGACAATTGGACATTTACACCTGGCCTACGTTATGAAAACATCAAATTGAAAAGAGAGAATTTTGGAGGAAGTGATCCTTTAAGAACTGGGGTTAACTTATCTGTTAGAGAAAATAATGTAGATGTCTTTATACCTGGTATTGGTACGAATTACAAATTCAACAACAATGTTTCTGTCTTCGGAGGAGTTCATAAAGGGTTCTCGCCTCCAGGAAATCAACCAGATGAAAAACCTGAAGAGAGTATCAATTATGAAATAGGTACACGTTTCGGAATTGGTAATTTAAGAGCTGAAGTTATTGGATTCTACAATGATTACAGTAACTTATTAGGAAGTGATTTAGCTGCAACTGGAGGAACTGGTTCTTTAGATCAATTCAATGCAGGTGAAGTAATCGTAAACGGACTTGAGTTATTGTTGAACTACGATTTCTTAGCTAATAAATCGGCATACAGCCTACCTTTCACATTCGGATACACCTATACAAATACTGAGTTTCAGAATAGTTTTGGGAGCGATGATGACTTATGGGGAACAGTTGCTGCTGGTGATGAATTGCCTTATATCTCAAAGCATCAATTTAATATTGGATTGTCTTTAGAACATTCAAAATTTGAATTGAATTTGAATGGACGTTTTAATGGAAAGTTCAGAACACAAGCAGGTACTGGAACAATTCCTGTAAACGAATTGGTTGACTCAAATTTTATTATTGATTTTTCTGGAAAATACCATATTAATAAAAATCTAAGTATAACTGGAAATATCATCAACTTGTTTGATGAAACCTATGCTGCATCAAGAGTTCCAGCTGGGCTAAGGCCTGGACATCCTTTTGGGGCTTATGCAGGACTGCAATATAAATTTTAGTTTTTTCATAATAATTAATGTAAAAGAGGAAGTTTCTAACGAAACTTCCTCTTTGTTTTTTTACTAATTACACTATCCTATAATGACTTCATGTACTCAATTACACTTTTTCTTATGTCAAAAGCAAGTTCGCCATCTTTAGGTTTATAGACAGAAACAACTCCATCATTATCAGGTTTCAAAAAAGGGATATCAAAGCCTTTCATTAGAAAGTCGCTTACTGCAACCGTATATATTTTTGAGGATATAATACTTTTCCCATTGAGCGTAGTTTTTCCACCATAATGGGTAATATTATTACTTCTTTGTAAATAAGCGCCAGTTCCTTGGGCTTTAAATCCATAACCAATCACTTTTTTTAGTAAACTCCCCTTCATTTTTACTTTTAATACAGGCCCACCATAAGGCAACACTCTAAAAATATCTACTCCATCAATATCTCCTACCAGTTGATCATCTATACGAATAGAACCACCATTTACAATGGCACAATCCGAATCTTTAAAAGCAAACATCATTGAGTTAGAGATAATTTCACCAAGATTTGTTTGTGTCGATCTAATTGGAGTATCTCTTCCATCTAATGGTGTTTTCGCATTATAAATAACTTCATTCGGATTTGCCACGACTTGAGAAATTTGATTCTTTAATACGGTTTGCCATTTGTCGACAACCATAGCAACATTTTTTTCCTCTTGAATTGCATCCGTAATTTCTTTGAGTTCTGAATTAACAATTGTTTTTTTTGTTTTTGTATCAAATGTAATCTTATGAATATATGCAGATTTAGCATTTGCATCTGCTTTTCGTATCATTACCTCTCCTACTATTTCATTTTTATGTGTATGCTCATGTCCTCCCATAATTAGAGGTATGTTAGGTAACAATTCAGCTATTTTTCTATCTTGAGCAATCTTGACATGCGTTAATCCAAAAACAACATCTACCTGATCTTTGATGGATTCATATTCTTTTTGAATAGCGTCATACATCTCTGTATACTTTACATAACTTCTTGGGTTGGAAGGAATACAAACGCTTACAAAACCAATCTTTATTTTAGTTCCGTCTGCATCTGCAATTTCTTTGATAAAAGACCCTTGTAAATCTTTGTTGTTTTGAACAAATGGTTTAATACTATCTGTATCTTTATGAAATACATTGGCTGAAATCCAAGGAAAGATACTCTCGTCCATTCTCTTTTGGAGATCGTTCTTACTTAAATCAAATTCGTGGTTCCCAAATGCCACAAGGTCAAAGTTCATGGCATTCATCACTTCAATCATTTGCTTTCCTCGTATACGATCTCCTTGGTATTTCATAGTACCCAACAAAGAAGGGTTTAGGAAGTCACCAGCCATCATTAACATTGTGTTTTTATTTTCTGCTAACAAGTCTTGATGTACAGTTTCTAAACGTGCCATTCCTCCATACTTCCCTCCTTGTATCGGTGCAATTTCATAGACATCATTGACTTGTAAAAAAGTGAATTCAATTTTACCATCGTCTTTTGAGCAAGAAACAAGAATGAGAAAAGAAAAAAGAAGGAAAAGTGACTTTGAGAATTTCATGACTAGTGATTTTAGACAAATCTACATTTGAAATTCAAGATATCATAAAGAATCAAGTTAAAAAACTTGCAATGCTTGATTGTAAGCACTTTCAAAACTCATAGGTCGAATACCCGTATCAGCTTTCTGTTCTGTAAAATACGAAACCAGCTTTTCAGTTGGCATATTCCCAGTCAGTTCATCTTTTGCCATCGGACAACCTCCATATCCTTTAATTGCACCATCAAAACGCTTACATCCTGCTTTATATGCTGCATTAACTTTTTCGTGCCAAGAGTCTGGTGTGGTATGCAAGTGTGCACCGAATTCAATTTCTGGGTATTTAGGAATCAAGTTCGAGTACAAGTAATCAATAACATCCGGAGTTGAGCTTCCAATTGTATCGGACAGCGACAATATTTTAACGCCCATATTGGAAAGTTTCTCTGTCCATTCTCCAACAATATCTACATTCCAAGGATCTCCATAAGGATTTCCAAAGCCCATTGATAAATAAGCAACAACTTCTTTATTACTTCTATTGGCAATGGCTAATATCTCTTGCAATGTTTCTATGGATTGTGCAATGGTTTTATGTGTGTTACGCATTTGAAAGTTCTCAGAAATAGAAAAAGGATATCCTAAATAATCAATTTCTTCAAATTGAGCTGCATCATTAGCGCCACGAACATTCGCAATAATTGCTAGCAACTTACTTCGTGTTTTCGACAAATCAAGTTGAGCTAGCACTTCAGCTGTATCACGCATTTGTGGAATTGCTTTCGGAGAAACAAAGCTTCCAAAATCAATCGTATCAAAACCTACTTTCAATAATGAATTGATGTATTTCGCTTTTGCTTCTGTTGAAATAAAATGACTTTTAATACCCTGCATAGCATCGCGAGGGCATTCTATGATTTTGACTTGATTCATCGATTCAAAGATACAATAAAACCAAAACTGATTTGTTAAAAATAAACACGGAAAACAAAATTTGGAGTAATACCTAGACCGATGTTCGTTTGTTCTACCAAAACATCGTTTCCACTAGAGTTTTCTTCCACCTTAAATGATTTATCCAACACATTATTTCTGCCGTAAACATTAATAATTGACACACCTAGTCTAGCTTTTATTTTGCGTGTTGTATCTAAATAAAAATCGTGAAAAGCACTCGCATCCAATTTGTGGTAGTTAGATAATCTTGCATTGTTCTGCTGACTATATAATACTTCATCATTTTGGAAACCTGAAGCTACAGAATATGGCTTTCCTGTTGCGAATTGCCATCCTAAAGAAAATTGAAACTTCTTATACTTATAAGTATTCGCCCAAGAAATTACATGTCTTTGATCAAAATTCCCTGGAAACTTTCCATTTTGAAGTTCTGAGAACTCAAAATTATTCTTACTAAATGTATACCCTAACCAAGTTCTAAATTTATTAATTCTCTTTTTTAGCAATACATCAAATCCAACAACAGTACTATTTCCTGATGCAAATTCTGTAGGTTGTGTAGTTGAGCTAAAGCCTCTGGTAAAAGAAGTTAATCCTTTCACTTTTTTATAATAAGACTCTACATCTAACTTCCATCCATTTTTATCAAACAAAAAACCAAAAGAAAATTGTTTATTATTGAGTACTGGAACTCCATCATCATCTGCCAATGCCCATATTGAATTTCCAATACCTAAATTGTTAAACTCAAAAGATACTAATTGACTAATAGCCTGATTTTTAACTTCTGCTGAAGCTCTTACTTTAAACGATTCATTCAATTGATAATCTGCATAAAATCGAGGCTCGAAGTATACTCTCTCAAACTCTGAAAGGTAACTTGTTCGAACACCTATTCTGGCATAAAAATTTTTCCCTTTATACTCATTCTCTATGAATAGATGGTGTCCAGAAAGCTTATTAAAATCATTTTCAAAAGCTCCGTTATTATCGCCAAAATTAATGCTGTAATTTACATTTAGGTTCGTATAATCATAGCCAACATTTAATTTTGAATTTGAATTCATTGCATACTCCCCTTTAACTTGTATTCCAATATCTTTTACCAAGTTTGAATTGGCTCCTTGGTCTATTGTAGAATTATTAAAAAATTCTTCGAAAGAATATCCCGATTTAAATTCAGAAAATTTTACAATAGAATTAAAGTTCCATTTTTCATTCATTCTAAAATCCCATTGCACACTTACTCCTTTGTTACTAACATCCAAAAGATCTCTAGTTCCATAAGTATCTTCATCACTATTCTCGTAATTGAGCGAATTATCAACAAGCAAACTACTAATACTAATTTTATGGGATTTATTATGAGTGAAAATTAGTTTCGCATTGGCATCAATAAAATTGAACTTATTTTCTAATACTGCTAATTCTTCTTCTACAGCCTGATTATTAATCACTTCAATGATGGTGTTCTGAAAAACTTTATTACTCAATGAATTAAATGTAGGTAAGTTTACAATGTCGTTTATTGATCTACGAACAGATACTAATAATCCTATTTTATCTTTTTTTAGAGGAGTTTTTATATAAGCATCGGTATGTAGAAAATTTGACCCAGCTCCTCCTGAAAACTCTGAAGGAATTTCAGCTAACGAATTAAGGTCGATAACACCAGCAATTCTATCTCCAAATTGAGCTTTTGTACCACTTCTAAAAATATCTACAGACTCTACAATGTAAGGATTGAAAGGAGAAATCATTCCAAACAAATGCCCTTGATGATAAATTTTGATTCCGTCATACAAAACTAAGTTTTGGTCTGGAGTTCCTCCTCTTATATGCAAATTAGATGCAGACTCTGTTGGGCTTGACACTCCTGGTAACAATTGTAAGCTTTGTAATACATCAGGCTCTGTTAGCCCAGGTAGAATTCCCAGTTTATTGGGATTCATTGTAATAGAACCATCTTTTTTATTTTGGTCAAATCCTGCTGTTAAATATTCAGTAACCACAACTATTTCATCCAAAGCATTCACATCAAAAGAAGAATCGAAAGAAGATTTTATAACGATATTTTCTTCATCTAGGAATATGAATTCTAAATTCATTTCTTCAGAAACAATATCTAAAAAAGACTTTAAATCAACATTCCCTTTGTATGAAAATTGAAGGTTTGTCAATAAAGAACTCCTGTACGAAAAATGAACATCAAAACGATCTTCTAAATCTGTAATGATTTCAGAAACTAAAGTACTCTTATACTTAAAATTGTGCTGTTGTGCATTGCATACAAGTGCGAACAAAAAGAATAGGACGAAAAAAAGGTTCCTCATTTATTTGTTTTTTATAACAACGTTTCCGTTTGTATCTGTAGTATACGGAATTTCCATTGCAATAAAAACAGTTTGAATTGCTATTTTGGAGTTTTCATGAGAGAATCTACCAGTAAAAAGTTCTGATGTTAAGTTTTCCTTTCCTGAAATTGTAATATTAAACTGTCGCTCTAACTCTTCTATCACTAACTTTATAGGCATCTCAGTAAATGTGGTTTCATTATGCAACCAACTAGGCGTAATTTCATTAATTGAATACTCTTCGCTTTTTCCTTTTTGCAAGCGAAACGATTGTCCTTGTGTTAGTATAATAGAGTCTTTTTGTACAGTAACCACCAATACTTTTCCTTCAAAACAAGTTATATGGTAAAGATTTTCTCTAGAATTCACAGTAAATTGAGTTCCAAGAACACTTACATTTCCTTGATTTGTATTTACGGTAAATGTCGACCCTTTTTGCACTTTAAAGAAAGCTTCTCCTTCTAAGTTTAACACTCGGTTTTTTTCCCAATTATACTTTTTGAATGAGATTTTTGAATCTGAATTTAAGTCAACCAAAGAACCATCTGGTAATTCGAAATTAGTTTTCTCTGCTAATTGAGTTGTATAGGTTTCAGACTGAAAGAAGAATCCATACACGAAAATTAAGGCAGCAATAGAAGCAGCAATACCATAACTCCATAAAGGAATGACTCTTCTTTTTTTAGCGTTTTCTTTCTCTGCTGATAGTTTGTTTAAAGTAGCTGCAAAGTTTTCTTCAATATTAAATTCCTGAACCTCAACAGTATTTAGAGTCTCTTCGATTTGAACATACTTCTGATAGTCTTCAGAATTTTTAAATCCCTGAAGTTCTTCAGCAGTTAACTCATTGGCTAACCATCGTGCAAAAAAAGTATCATCGTATTGTTGTTTCATCTATTTTCCTCGGTTTCAGTATTAGAACAATAATTACCTAAAAAACCCTACCTATAATTTATAATTTTTAATTTTTGATCGCAAATGCAACATCGCTTGGTGCATTCTTTTTTCTACTGCCTTTTGTGAAATACCTAGCATTTCTGCAATCTCCTTGTATTTCTTCTTTTCTATTCTATTCAATAAAAAAACTTCTTTTTGTTTTTCAGTTAACGAGTTGATTGCATCATTCAATTCTTGCTTGAACTCTTTCTCTCTTAACACAAACTCAGGTGTTTCTTTGTTTACGGTATCTTTTTTAGACTGTTGGTATTTTAGAACGACCTTTCTATGTTCAAATTGATTGAAAAAATCATTCTTAACTACAGTAAATAAAAAAGATTTCACCTTTTCTAAAGGAACCTTAGCACAATTTTTCCAAAGCTTTACAAAAGCATCTTGTGTGAGGTCGTCAGCTTGAGCAGCATCACCGCATTTAAAAAGGATAAAATTCCGAACCACTTTTGCATAGTCACGAAATACTTTTTCGTAGACTCTTTCTTCACAAACGGAACTTAATGATGTATTTATTTTTTGACTCAAGATGAAACAAACTTACTTATTTTTTAGAAAAGGTAGGGTAAAATTTTATTCACTTGTTTATATATTGAAGGCAATGCTATTTTGTCTTTTCATGATACCCAAAAAGAAGAACAGACCTTCAAGAGCCAGTATACCCCAGAGCCTTGGAGGTCTTCTTTATTTACTTCGTTAGGGTAATAGTAGTTTTCCTAAAAAACCAAACCAAATTACAAAACCAGAAACACCTCCAATCAACCCAGAAATAATAAAAGTAAATCTATATTTTATTGGGATCACTTTAAAAATCACATAGATTGATATTCCAACTCCAATGAGAAATGTAATAGAAGGAATAAACCACTCGTTGTAACCTAACATTCTTGAAATTCGATACTCATCACCATAAAAGTTAATCTTCCCATAGATAAATGAAGAATAAATTGCCATCACAAAATTGAAAACCTCTCTCAGAATGAATAAAGCTAAAAAGACACCTAACCAATCTAGAATAACAAAGTATTGTTTTGTTTTTGACCTTCTATAAAATAGAATGAACAGACCTAAAAAACTCATCATAATAGTCTGTATTGGGCCTCCTAAAACAATCCAAAAAGTATTCGGTTTTGGATAGGGGTATTTTTCTTTTAATTGAGCAACAGATTTTAAGTACTTTTCTTGTTCATTGAAATATTCTCCATTTTTTATTGCTTGAATATTCTCATTAAACAATTTTTGGTATTCTATATATATCAAATCATTTTCTTTCTCTGCATAGGTATAATTCATACTACCATAATGCAGCGTTGTTTTATATCCAAAATACTTAGCAGCAGCAATATGACCCAATTCATGTAATAATGTTCCTACTGCAGTAAAAAAAATAAACGCAATAATTATCCTTATGGAGAAATGTAATATGAATTTGAATTTCATAGGTTCTTAAATTAAAATAAAAACAGCTATTCCAATGAAAACAACTATTTGCAACCATTTTAACCAAACTCCTATTTTTTCATTCTTTTGGATATGAACAGAGAGACTACCTGCTAATAAAGCTATTATAGAAAAAATAATAAATGACGTAAGAATAAACAATCCTCCTAATACATAAAATTGAATTATAGTAGAAAGTGTCTTAGAAAACATAAAGCCTGGGAATAAGGCTAAAAAGAAGATGGTGACTTTAGGATTTAACAAATTCATTAAAAAACCTGTTTTAAATAACTGGAACGGAGTTTTCTTTTGTACACCCTCAGTATTCATTGCTATTTTAGAATCACTTTTAAATACTTTGTACGCTAAATAGAGTAAGTAAGCTGCTCCTAATAACTTTATTCCTAGAAAAATATTTTCATTTTCTTGAATAATTACAGATACTCCAAAAGCGACAAGCGTAGTATGAATAATACAACCAGTCATTAAGCCAGCTACTGTAGCTAATCCATATTTTCTCCCATAGACAACACTCTGCATCATGACAAAAATATTATCGGGACCAGGAGTGATTGCTAGCGCAGCTACTGAAAGTATAAATGAAAGTAATATCTCTATATCCATCAAAAAAGTTTGCTCAAAAATAGCAAACTATTTGTAAGGTTGTATTATTTAAAAAACACTTAGTTTATAACCTTGACTAATCAGATAAAAATAAGGTAAAGGTTCAGTGATTACTTATTCAATAAAGCTTTATTGATGTTCTTCACCAATCTTGGGCCTTCATAAATAAATCCGGTATAGAGTTGAACCAAGTCAGCACCTGCTTCAATTTTTTCTATTGCGTCTTTTGCTGAATGGATTCCTCCTACTCCAATAATTGGAAATGCTTTGTTTGACTTTTCGGCTAAAAAGCGAATTACTTCTGTAGATCTGCTTGTTAAAGGTTTCCCGCTTAGTCCACCTGTTTCTTTTTTATTTGGAGATTGTAAACCTTCTCTAGAAATGGTAGTGTTCGTTGCAATTACTCCCTCAATTTTTGTATCAGCTACAATATCAATAATATCCATCAGTTGTTCATTCGTTAAATCTGGAGCAATCTTTAAAAGGATAGGCTTTTGAGTAGGCTTCTTTTTATTAAGGTTTTGAAGTGTATTTAATAAATTTGTTAACGGTTCTTTGTCTTGTAATGCTCTTAAGTTTGGCGTATTTGGCGAACTCACATTCACAACAAAGTAATCTACATAATCAAATAAAGCGTTGAAGCAAATTACATAATCATCTACCGCATTTTCATTAGGTGTAACTTTATTTTTCCCAATATTACCACCAATCAAAACACCTTTATTTTTCTTTAATCGTTCTACAGCGTCTTCTACTCCTCCATTATTAAATCCCATTCTATTGACAATCCCTGAATCATCTCGTAAGCGAAACAATCGTTTCTTAGGATTTCCATCTTGTGGCTTTGGGGTTAAAGTTCCAATTTCAACAAATCCAAAACCAAAATTAGATAGTTCATTATACAAAACAGCATTTTTATCAAATCCAGCAGCTAAACCAACAGGGTTCTTAAATGTTAGTCCAAATAGTTCTCGCTCTAACTTTTTATCTTTTACCTGATACAACCCTTTGAATAATGATGGCATTCCTGGGATTATGCACAAAAAACGAATAAAGGAAAATGTGAAATAATGAACCTTTTCTGGGTCAAATAAAAATAAGATCGGTCGGATAATTAGTTTGTACATTCTATTTAATCTTTGTCCAGTTGATGAACATTTTTTGTTTTGAAAAATTTGGAAAATTTTCTTTCATAGAATCAATCAGGTCTCTTTTTGACAACTCAAATTTAGTGACAAAAAGATCTAAAGTTTCAATTGCTTTTTTATTGTTACCATTTTCTATATATAATGTCAAGGCGGTATCATAACCATCCATAAAACCTGAATAATCAGAGGTAAATATTTCTACATATTCAATTGCCTTTTTCAAATCTTGTTTCGCATAATATAAGTTTGCTCTAAAATAATTCAAAAAATCATCTCCACCGATGGCTTCATCTAACTTATTAACAAGGTTTAAAGCACGATCATATTCTTCATTCACAAATGCACCATCAATAGAAACAAGATATAGACTAGGATCATTCGGGAAACTCTTCTCATAATCCGAAATCATTTTTGACATCCTACTTTCATCATTTAAAGAACCGGCAATGATAATTCCTATCAGTTTAAATGTTTTATTTTTCTTGGATTCTGCACTGATCGTTCTATAAATTTTGTCCGCTCTTTCAAAATCTCCTTGGATTCTTAGTTTCTTTATTGCTGAAATCTTTTTAAGATCACTTGCAAACTTATTCGTTGTACCTCCAAAAAAGTTTTTCTTATTTGCAGACATTGCTGTTTTATAAATTGTTCTCAGAGTCTGGCTAAAGTTTTCTCCAGTTAAATACACATAAAAGTCAACAATTCGAGGTTCACCATTAGTAACGTCTAGTTTGTAATCGTGGTAGTTAAGTCCATCTTCAACATAAAGTCTAAAAACCAAATGGTACTTCTGTTCTTCATCTACATATGATTTAAAAAAATCGTAGGTTCCTTCTTCACCAACTTCTCTTATGATTATTTTACCATAATCAAACGAATCTCTAAAACCTCTGGCAAAACCATTATTCATTTTTTTGATCTCAGGGTCGTTAGATTTAATAACCACTGACTTCAAGAAGGTTTTTAGATCAAATAGCTTATTAATATAGTCGCTGTTTTCGTTGTATAGTGTAGAGTCTATGGCCCAACCTATATAGTCATATCTTAAAGAATCAATCTCTTTTTCTTGGGCGTTTAATAGCGGTCCTAAAGAAAGAAAAAGTAAACAAAGTAGTTTTTTCATAGCGTATTTTTTATCTTAAAACTGCATCCAAATTCTTTTCGAATGTCTGCTGTAATTTTTGCATGATTTTGTCAATCTGCTTATCTGCCAGCGTTTTACTATCATCTTGCAGTACAAAACTTACTGCATACGATTTTTTCCCTTCAGGTAAATTGTCTCCTTCGTATACATCAAACAAATCGACATCTTTCAACAACTTTCTTTCTGATTGAAATGCTAAGTTATAGACTTCTTTAAACGTTGTTTGACTATCTAACAATAAAGCTAAATCTCTTTTTACCGCTGGAAACTTTGCTAGTTCTGAAACTTTAATTTTTTTCTTTCCTGCAAGAGAAACAAGGTTCTCCCAATTAAAGTCGGCAAAAAATACTTCTTGCTTGATTCCAAATTCTTTGAGAACTTTTTTACGAACCACACCAAAATCTACCAACTTCATTTTCCCTAAACTCAAACTAACTCCTTCCGAAAAGATATCAGATTTTACAGGAGTTGTTTTTACGTTAGAAAACCCTACTCTTTCTAAGATGGCATTAATAATTCCTTTTAAATAAAAGAACTCAGAGTTTTGTGTTGCCGTTTTCCAGCTATCTTTTGTTCTGTTTCCAGTAACAAATAGTGTTAGATGTTTATCTTCTTGGTATCCGCTTTCAAATTTGTGGTACGTTTTCCCAAACTCATAAAACTTCAACGAACTGTTCTTTCTATTGATATTATAAGTCACTGATTCTAAACCGCTAAACAACAACGATTGGCGCATTACCTTTAAATCATTACTCAAAGGGTTTAGCATTTCAATGTTAAAATCAGCATTCAAATTATCTGACAATGAAATATATTCCTCTTTGGTTAATGAATTCGCCATTGTTTCGTTAAATCCAAGAGCTGTTAATTGATCAGCAACCACATTTTCTATTTTCACTTCAGTATTAGAGTCGAAAGAGATAGATGTGTTTAACTTGTGAGAGAATTTAATATTGTTGTATCCGTATACTCTTAAAATCTCTTCAATAATATCTGCTTCTCGCTGCACGTCTACTCGATACGATGGAATTGTTAAACCTAATCCTCCTTCAGTTTCACTGCTTATTTTAATTTCTAAAGAAGCCAATATATTTTTAATTGTTTCTTTATCTATTTCTTGTCCGATTAAACGGAAAGCACTTTCATAGGATAAGAATACTTGAAAATCTTCTATTTTTTCAGGATAGAAATCCATCACATCAGAACCTACTTTTCCTCCTGCATATTCTTCCAATAGTAATACTGCTCTTTTTAAAGCGTACTCGGTAAAGTTGATATCAATTCCACGTTCAAAACGAAAAGAAGCATCCGTATTTAACGCATGTCTTTTCGCTGTTTTACGAACAGCAACTGGATTAAAATAAGCGCTCTCTAAGAAAACAGAAGTTGTATCTTCAGTAACACCAGAACCAATTCCTCCAAAAACACCTGCAATACACAATGGATTCGATTCAGCATCACAGATCATAATATCGTCCTTATGCAATTCTCTTTCTACTTCATCTAGTGTGGTAAACTTTGTTCCTTCGGGCAATGTTTGTACTAAAACTTTGTTTCCTTTTATTTTATCGGCATCAAAAGCATGCAGAGGTTGCCCTAATTCATGAAGTACATAGTTGGTAATATCAACCACATTATTTTTTGGTGTGATTCCTATTGCTTTTAATTTGTTTTGAATCCACTCAGGAGAATCTTTTACTTTAATATCTGTAATTGAAATTCCACAATAACGAGGAGCCAATTCTTTATTCTCTACCTCTACTTCGATTCTTAACTTTCTTTCATCTACATGGAAATTACTTACTGAAGGAGAAATTAATTCTAAATTGATTCCGTGTTGAATCAAACCCGCTCGTAAATCTCTTGCTACTCCATAATGACTCATTGCATCTGCTCTGTTCGGTGTTAATCCGATTTCAAACACTTCGTCATTTTCAATATTAAATACTTCAGCAGCAGGTGTTCCTACTTCTAAGTCTTTTTCAAGGATCATTATTCCGTCATGCCCAGTTCCCAATCCTAATTCGTCTTCAGCACAGATCATTCCATGGCTTTCTTCTCCTCGGATTTTTCCTTTTTTAATTTTAAACCCTTCTCCTTTATCATCATACAAGATAGTGCCAATAGTTGCTACAGGTACTTTCTGACCTGCATCTACATTGGGTGCTCCACAAACAATTTGTACTGGATCTCCGTTTCCTAAATCGACTGTAGTTACTTTTAATCGGTCTGCATTTGGATGTTGTTTGCATATCAATACTTCTCCAACAACAATTCCTGCTAAACTTCCTTTGATTGACTCTTTGGTTTCAATTCCTTCTACTTCCAACCCTAGATCAGTTAATAACTCACCTGTCTTTACGGCATCCCAGTCTACTTGTAAAAATTGTTTCAACCAATTATATGATATCTTCATCGAATCTTTTTTCTAGATTTAGCCGCAAATTTAAAGAAATTAAACTTTTTTAAGGGCAATTCAGCAGATTTTACTAGCACAAATTAACACTTAGGTAAAACAAGCTAAGCTTTATTCTTAACTATTGGAAGTTCGCATCAATTTTGAGAATTTATAAAGTAGTAGATTTACTTTAGAATTCTTCTAGTACTTTTTCAATTTCATTAATTTATCACCATATTTAAGTTTAATGCTAGTCTCTGTGTGCTCAATGATTTTGTATTTTATAGTAATACCGCTAATAGCTATTGCTCCTAATGGATTTTTTCGAAAAAAAACTTCAACATCATGATTCAAGTGATTCCATACGGTGAAATAATAAAATCCAAATTTATCATCTTTAATAAAAATTGTATTTTTTTTTCTTTCCTTCTTAAATTTAAATAAAGTACTACCATTAATATTTGTTCGAATAGAGGTTTTTTTGACACTTTCATTCACTAGAATGTTATGCAATGGTTTTTTATTCATGCTAATAACTGTAATTTTAATTTCCACGGAGTCTTTATAATTATCATAATGTTTACTAGTATGATAACTATTTACTTTCAATTCGGTTAAATCGTAATTTAAAATTAAAGAATCATTTTTAATGAAATAATGACCTTTACCATATTTACTAATTCCTAAATCTCCTCCAGATTCATATTTAAATGTGTGGTCTTTTGAAAGTAATAACCTTTCAAAAACCTTTCCAGTACCATCAATTCCTGAATACTTACCTTCTATTTTCCTCTGAGATAAAGAATCTAAGCTATAAGAAAATAAAATAAAAACTAATAAATAATTAATTACATTTTTGACCATTTGCTGCATTATTTCCTTTTAGTTCATTAAACACTATAGTTGCTATATTTTGTCTTTCAGAGGCATTAGGTATTAACGTAATAAACGTATCGTTTTCTGAATTTATAATACCATTATTGTCAGTAGTAAATAATCCAATAAATGACATTGAATAATAATAATTCCAACCAAAATTCCCTCCTGAACCAAAATTTTTATCCCATTCATATAGTGAATAGGCCATCGCATTTATATATTGCCCCATAAAATCATGATGAAGCGCAATATAACTCGTATATCCATTATCAATAGCAAAACGATGTAATTTCTCGTTTAAAGGTAAATCAACTATATCAGGAAAACCATAAAAAACACCGTTTAAATATGCATGTACTAGTTCATGAATCATAGTTCTAGCAATTGATAAAGTTGTTGCACTACTTAAATAAGAATTAGATATAGTTGTTGTAGTAATCACAGTAGATGCATTTTCATCATCAGGTAAAGGTCCATTTTGGATGGTGTAATTAGTATTAGCACTATCATTAAATAAGTTTATAATAGTCTCCGCAAAAGTCATTGTTTCTCCTACAACTTGTAATTCTGGTTTAATAGGATGATCTTCATATATTCCATCCATTAATTGATTAAAAATATTTTTGGCGCATTCGTCAGTAAGGTCATTTATAATCCTAGGAGCTGTACAATCACTATCAGCACCAACTATACCTGTATCACTTCCAGTAGACTCACAAGGTGGTATTGGAGCCGTAGTTCCATCAACACTATCTCCTCCACCTCCTCCATTTGGATCATCTGGATCTGGTGGTACAATTTCTGTAGGTTCTGGACATACTGTATATCTCTCTGTCCACATATGATTTGGATTACACCCTTCAGTAGCGACATGAACATATCCTTCAGCTCCCCAATTAGCAGGAGCATCACAATAAGTAATGGTGTAAGTATAACAACTTTCTACAACTTTAGTATCTAAATGGTCTAAACTTCCATTGTAATGTAAAGATTCGTAAGCAACAGTACCTTCAAATGGCGTTCGTTTATCCAAATTATACGCAGTAAGGTATTGTTGTGTAGGTACATAATTTAATATTGATGCTTTTGTAGGAACGCCCTCTTCAAACTTCACAATCAGGTTGCTAAAACTAGATGGTTCTTGAGTACTCTTTCTTATTGCTAAAGTATAAGTTGTACTTATAGAATCTGTGTAAATAAATACATCTCTATTTTCTAGTATTGTAAAATCGTTTGCATCTTCTAAAGAATTTTTACTTAGGTTGTTGTTTCCTTTTTGTACACGAACAACAAAGGAACTTAAATCTTCCAATGTTGTTAATTTAGCTCTTTTAATAAAAGGATTTCCATTTTCAGTACTCTGTAATTCTAGTGATTCTTCTTTTTCACAATTCCATAGCATTATGGAAATACCAAATAGGAAAACTCCTAATTTCATGCAGTTTTTAAATTTTTCTTTTTTCATATATGATGATTTTGAAATTGATATTCATTTTAATCAACAAGTTGCAATTCTCTAAAAGCTGGGATTAATAGATTTTCAACTAGCGATATCTTTTTTTATAAAAGTACTTTTTAAATCTGAATAAAGCAACCCTCAAAAATGATGAAATATCCTTATCATTGGAAACTGGGAGGGACAATAACAAGAAACATACTTCAATTATTAATATGAGTTCTAAACAAATTGACAGGTTATTTCATCATAAAAAAAGGAAGCATTTTAGTTGAATTTAAGCTACAAATTTCCATATTCAATTTATTAAAAAATGAGTTCAATTATAGATTTTACCAACAGATAATTGGTAAGTTTGTGATGTAAGTTACTAATCGCTTCTACTAACTAACTTTTCTAATTAATATTATGAAAAAAGTACTGTACATATTCATAGTCATTGCCTTCGTTTCTTGTGACAAAAACAAGTTGCCAAAATCCTTAGAAGTAGGGATATATAGGGTTTCTTTAGCTATCCAAGACAATGAGGAATTACCATTTATCATGAAGGTAACCTCGCCTAATTCATTAGAAGTATATAATGCTGAAGAAGTTATACAAGTTGATGAAATTACGTACAGAAATGACTCAGTTTACATTCAAACACCCGTTTTTGAAGGATATATTGCTGCGAAAATTACCACTAATGGTTTTGAAGGTAGTTTTATTAAAGAAAGTTTAGATCGAATTGTTCCTGTGAAAGCAGAAAAAAATAACAACACCCGTTTTCCAATAGTTAAAAATAAAACACCCGTTAATATGAGTGGTGTTTGGGAAACAGTTTTTAGTCAAGATTCTAAAGAAGATCGATATATCGCAAAAGGAACTTTTCAGCAAGATGGACAACACCTTACTGGAACATTTAGAACGACAACAGGTGATTATCGTTACTTAGAAGGTGTTGTGAATGGAAACACATTTAAACTCTCTACGTTTGATGGTGCGCATGCTTTTCTATTTACAGGAACAATTACGGATAATACTTTGAATGGATTCTTTTATTCTGGTGATCATTGGAAAGAGCCCTTTACTGCAAAAAAGAATGCTACTTACGAACTTCCTCATGAAGACACACTCACCTACATTAAAGATGGATATAATGGTTTGGAGTTTTCTTTTCCTGATATAGACGGAAATCTTTTCTCTTTAAAAGACAGGCGCTTTCAAGATAAAGTAGTAATTGTTCAAATTATGGGAACATGGTGTCCTAATTGTTTGGATGAAAGTAAATACTATACTCAGTATTATCAAAACAACAAAGACAAAGGAATTGAATTTATCGCTTTGGCTTTTGAAGTAGCAAAAACAAAAGAAGTCGCTTTTCAACGAATCGATCGACTTAAAAAGAGGCTTCATATAGAATATCCTATTGTATTGGCACAATACGGAAATACTGCCGATAAAAAACTGGCTCAAGAAAAGCTCCCCATGTTAAACCATATCATCTCTTACCCTACCAGTATTTTTATTGATAAGAAGGGAAATGTTAGAAAAATTCATACAGGGTTTAATGGTCCAGCTACAGGTCAGAAATACCTAGACTTTAAAAAAGAATTTGAAAATTTTGTTGCTGAGCTTCTTAAAGAATAGTTAATTAACTATTAAAAAAAATCGTTTAACAAGACCTTAACAAGCTTTGCTTTATGGTGTAAGTACATTGTTGACTCAATCAACTCAAAACTTTTCACTCATGAAGAAAAACAACGTTACCACACTTTTTCTATGTCTACTTCTTACAGTAAGTATAGATGCTTTCTCTCAATTGAATCTACCTAGAGGAAGTCAAATGGCAAGTGTATCACAAAGAATAGGAATTACAGATGTATCTATTAAATACTCAAGACCTAGTGTTAACAAAAGAGAGATTTGGGGAAAAGTAGTCCCTTATGGATTAAATAACTTAGGTTTTGGTACTTCTACAGCAGCTCCATGGAGAGCGGGCGCCAATGAGAATACCATTATTAAATTTACGAATGACGTAAAAATTGAAGGAAAAGAAATTAAGGCTGGAAAGTACAGTTTACACATTATTGTAAATCAAGACAATACAGCAACCATTCTATTTAACAAGAATACTACCGCATGGGGAAGTTTCTTTTATGAACCTTCAAAAGACGCTTTAAAAGTAACTGTATCTACCAAAGAAATTCCTCATAAAGAACAATTAACTTTTGAATTTAATGAAGTAAACGCAACTTCTGCTGTTGCCTCTCTTAATTGGGAGAAAAAACAATTTCCTTTTAAAATTGAAGTGGATGTTACCAATGTTGTTTTAAGTGACATTCGTAAGAAATTACAAAATCAACCAGGATTTAATCGTCAGACTTGGGAACAAGCTGCTGCATATGCTTTAAATAATGGAGGTGATTTAAATGAAGCTTTAGGATGGATTAATGGAACTATTTCAGGAACATTCTACAGTCAACAAACGTTTAACAACACCAACATCAAAGCAGGGATTTTAAATAAAATGGGGAAACAAAGTGAAGCCATTGCTGCTTTAGATTCTTACATGCCTAAAGCTAGTATTTTGGAAGTACATCAGTATGGTAGACAGTTAATCGGTTTTGGATTAAAGGACAAAGCTTTAGAAGTATTTAAATCCAACGCAAAAAAGAACAAAAACATATGGCCAGTTCACTATGGAATGGCTAGAGGATATTCAGCTAAAGGAGATTTTAAAAATGCGTTAAAACATTTAAAGAAAGCTTTAGCTAATGCACCCAACGCCGCTAGTAAAGGAAGAGTGCAAGCAAACATTGCTAAATTAGAAAAAGGAGAAGACATCAATTAATTGGTGTATTTGGTTTGGTTAAGGTCTACTTCTGGTAGGCCTTTTTTTATGCTTTATTTTGTAGTTTTGTTAGAAGAAGAAAAATAAATACATGGCAAGCAATACCTATTGTGATTACACAAAAAATTTAGACGAAAACAATGTGCATAAAATTTATCACGATACTCAATATGGATTCCCTATTGATTCTGATAATGAATTGTTTGGGCGTTTGATTCTTGAAATTAACCAAGCGGGGTTGTCTTGGAATACTATTCTTGTGAAACAGGAGAACTTTAGAAAAGCATACTCTAATTTTGATATTGAAACCATTGCTAACTATGATTTAAAAGAACGTGAACGTTTATTAAATGATGCGGGTATTATTCGTAACAAGCTCAAAGTCAATGCAGCGGTTCATAATGCAAGCGTGATTATTGAGCTCAAAAAAGAGTTTGGATCATTTCACAATTGGTTAGATCATCACCATCCAAAAACAAAAGATGAATGGGTTAAGCTATTCAAAAAGACATTTAAGTTTACTGGAGGTGAAATTACAAACGAATTCTTAATGAGCTCTGGTTATTTAAAAGGAGCTCATAGTGAAGACTGTCCTATTTATAAAATCATTTTAAAAACAAATCCGAAGTGGAATCAGTAAAACATTGTTCATGAATGATCATTTAATAAAAAGACATCGAAAGTCAATACTTCTCAACTGTTTTGGTGCTGTATTATTCCTCCTATACCTCTTTTTCGTTCTAGATTTCACGAGTTTGTTTTTAATCACTCCTTTAGCTATATACATTGCATACTATATGCTAAAAAAAAGACAAATACTATTAGGAATAACAAGAGGAAAATAATATTATACTTAAAAGTTATTCCATTCTTAATAAGAAAAAAGAATTAAAAATATCTTTTGAAAAACTTATTGACTTGGAATTCAATGACAATATTTTAATTTTCTGGCATATAGACGATTATGGAAAAACAACAAAAAAGTATGAGCTAAATGCTGAGCCTTGGAATGAAATATATTCTCAAATTAGAAATTTTAAAATAGATTTTGAAAAACCGATTCAGAAAGAATAGATCTATAAAATTTTATCTGCATCTCAACGTTACTAACATAAATACTCATAAAACAATTCACTATGAAAAAAATCATCTTAACACTATCCATTGTACTTACATCAATTTTCTCATCTAATGCACAAGAACTAGGTCTTCGATTTGGAGATGTTACCGGTGGAAATGTTGCTATTGATGCCGTATTACCTATGGGAGAGGAAAGTAGAATTCATGCCGATCTATCTTTTGGAAACGGTGTTGGAATCGATTTGATATGGGATTTTATCTACAAACCTTTGGGTGATGAAGAATTGCATTGGTATGCTGGTTTAGGTCCATATGCTTTCTTAGGAAGTCCTTTTCAATTAGGAGCTACTGGTGAGTTAGGGCTTGAATATCGCTTTAAAGATACTCCGTTGGTGTTAGGAATCGATTGGAGACCTTATGTAAGAGTCATAGACAATACCGATGTTGGCGTAGACAGCTTTGGACTGAATGTGAGGTGGGTCTTTTAAAAACTAACTAATATTAGACCAAGCACCTGTAGTCTTTGAGATTTCAGCGTACACTCTCTGAATAATTGCATGCTCTGGTTTGGAAAGGTTTGGATCTTCTTGTAAGATTTCAATGGCAGCATTTCTTGCTTGATATAAAATAGGCGTGTCTTTTACTACATCTGCAATTTTAAGGTTTAATACACCACTTTGTTGTGTACCCATAATATTTCCTGGTCCACGTAGCTTTAAGTCGACTTCAGCTATTTTAAATCCGTCTGAGGTTTCTACCATTGTTTTTAATCTCGTTTTTGCTTCGGGTGTTAATTTAAAACTCGACAGCAAGATACAATAGCTTTGATCTGCTCCCCTTCCTACTCTTCCACGTAGTTGATGCAGTTGACTTAATCCAAAACGTTCTGCGCTTTCAATAATCATTACACTTGCATTGGGTACGTTCACTCCTACTTCAATGACTGTAGTAGCCACCATGATCTGAGTTTCTCCTTTTACAAAGCGTTGCATTTCATATTCTTTATCGGCAGCTTTCATTTTTCCATGTACAATACTAATTTGATACGTAGGAGTTGGAAACTCTCTTGAGATGCTTTCATAGCCATCCATCAAATCTTTATAATCTATAGCTTCCGATTCTTGAATTAAAGGGTAGACAACATATACCTGTCTCCCTTTCGCTATTTCTTTCTTTAAGAATTGAAAGACAGACAATCGATTACTATCATAACGATGTACTGTTTTCACTTCTTTTCTTCCTGGAGGTAACTCATCTATGACAGAGATATCTAAATCTCCATACACACTCATCGCTAGAGTTCTAGGAATTGGTGTTGCTGTCATTACCAGTACATGTGGTGGAATAGCCCCTCCAACCTCCCCATCGGGGAGGCTTTTCAATTCTTGTGAAATTTGCTCTAAAACAGATTCTATGTTACCAATAACTTCTTCATTTGTAAATCGAATTACTTTAAAACCTAATTCATTCAAAATTAAAGTTCTCATCTCATCCGCTTCTTGTTGCTTAAGAAATTGATGATATTTACCATCTACTTCAATAATTAACCGTTTAGAAAGACATACAAAATCAACAATAAACGTATCTATTATATGTTCTCTTCTAAATTTGAATCCTATTTTTTTGGTTTTTAACTGTTCCCATAACACTAATTCAGCATCCGTTGTATGTTTCTTTCTCTCTTGTTGTAACTCTTTAATCAACTTATAAGTAGATGGTCTTGCAGTCATATATTTTTGACGGACTTCTATTTCCTTCCCCTTGGGAAGGATTAAGGATGGGCTTCCTTTTTGCCACATTTTAGATCGTTGCGCTACTCCAAAGCGGTGCTGTTCATCTATGATAGCAATCCCTAAGTTTTGAAATTTCACTTTATCTTCTAACAAAGCATGGGTTCCTATCAATATTTTTAAAGTCCCGTTTTCTAATCCTTCATGAATTTCTCTTCGCCTCTTTGTTTTAGTAGAACCCGTTAATAAAGCAACAGGAATAAACATCTCCTGCAAAAGGTCGCTAATAGCATTGTAATGCTGAATTGCCAAAATTTCTGTTGGAGCCATAATCGTAGCCTGAAATCCATTATCTATCGCTAATAACATTGCTAACAAGGCTACAATTGTTTTTCCTGAACCCACATCACCTTGTAAGAGTCTATTCATATGAGCATTTGAAGCGACATCTTTTCGTATTTCTTTTAATACTCTTTTCTGTGCATTCGTTAAATCGAAAGGTAAATGTTCTTTATAAAACTGATTGAAAGCACTTCCAACTTGTTCAAAAACATATCCTTTCATCTTATTCTTACGAATCAACTTCTTACGTATTAACTGTAATTGAATAAAAAAGAGTTCTTCAAATTTTAATCGGTATTGAGCTTTTGCTAGGGCTTCAGGCGATTTTGGGAAATGAATATTTAGCAATGCTTCCCGTTTCCCTATTAATTGGTATTCATTCATCAGTTCAGGAGACAGGCTTTCTTGTATGGTTTCAAAAATCTGCTGTAGTAAACTTTGAAGATACCCTCTAAAGATCTTATTACTTAAACCGCTATTCGTAAGTTTTTCTGTAGAATGGTATACTGGCTGAAGTTTTGTTTGTAATTTCCTTTGTGCCTCGGTATATAAATCCATTTCAGGATGAACAATCGAAAAAGTTCCTTTGTAGTGATTTAGTTTACCATATATAATATAAGGTGTATTTATCTTTAAAGAGTCTTTCAACCATTTATGCCCACGAAACCAAACCAATTCCATAACACCCGTTTCATCTCTAAACTTAGCTACTAATCTGCTTCCCTTCTTTTGGTTTACGGTTCTTAACTCAGTTATTCGCCCTATTATCTGAACTTCTGAGTTATTATTCAATAACTCCTTTATTTTATAAAATTTAGTTTTATCTATATATCTATAAGGAAAGAAGTGTAATAAATCATTTAATCTAGACAACCCTAATTCAGCTGACATCAAGCTAGATCTGGCATTACTAATACCTTTCACATAGGTAAGAGGGCTATTAAGGTTCATGAATTGCTTTAAATTTTAAGCGAATTTAAGGATTAAATGACATAATTTTTCATTGCATTTCTTGGTGGGTACTATTTTTTTTCCTTTATTTGACAAAACTAATAGTGAATCAATGTCCCCTAAGACTAAAATTTCTCTAACGTTAGTATTGATTTTCTTTGTTACATTCTCTGTAAAAGTGAATGCACAAAAGAAAAACAATAAGAACAATGACCCTACTAAAACAGTGGGTGTTTCCGTATCTCCATCACATTTCCATTTCAGTCAAAAACAAGGTGAAGTAAAAACCTATGATATAACTGTAAAGAACTCAACTTCTGTTAAGAAAGAGTTTAATATAAATATCTATGACTTTGATATGAACGGAAAAGGTAAGAGTAGTTTTTTACCAGCTGGGAAAGGAAAATATTCATTATCTAAATGGATGAATGTTTCTCCTACATTTATTGAATTGAAACCTTTTGAAAACAAAAAGGTGAAAGTAACTGTTAGTGTTCCTAGTAATGATAGTGGTAGAAAAGCTGCTTGGTCTATATTAATGGTAGAACAAGAAGCTCCAAGAAACAATCTAATCAATACTAAGAAAGATGGTGAAACAATAGCCTTAGGTATTGTACCAACATTTGCTTTTGGAATTTTTGCATATCAAAACCCTCCAAATGTATTATCGAATAAAGTAGAATTTAGAGATTTTCAATTAAAAGACATTAAAACCGGTAAATCCTTGTATATAGAAGTAGAAAATCAAGGAGACGGGATTGCATACTGCACTTCGTATATAGATTTAACAAATCTAGATACAGGTGAAAACCAAAGATTAAAAGTTAAGAATTTTACAATCGTGCCCGATTTGATAAGAGATTTTAACTTTACTCTACCTGCCCTACCCAAAGGAAAATATCTAGCTGTGGGTGTATTAGATTACGAAAGTTCTGAAGAAATTCAGGCAGCTAGAATGGAATTTGAAATTAATTAAACTTAAATATTAACCCCCTTAAATTAGATTTATTATGAGGAAACAATCAAAATTACTATTAACATTGGTCATGCTATTGGGTGTGTTCGGTGTTGCAAATGCACAGTTAATTGACGAGAAAGACGTCACTGTAACACTAGACTTACAGCCTGTTCTTCAATTGGACATGACTACTTCAAACCAATTAGAGTTTGTATTTGATGATATCAACGACTATTATGCTGGTATCACAAGATATGGTGCTACTATTTTAAAAGTAAGTTCTACAGTAAGCTGGGATTTATATGCGGTAGGGAGATCTTCTGGAGCTACAGCTGCTGGATTCTGGGATCAACAAATTGATTACGGAAATAACAATCCTAATGCAATAGATCAGTTACCATTAAGTTTATTAGAGTTGAGACAATCTCAAGCTAATTCTGGTGCTGGTGCGGCTACAGGAGCTTTCCCAGACTATAGTGCAGCTTTTTCTGCAAACGGAACAGTAAGTCGTGCAAACAGTTTGTATGTAAATGGTGGAGCAATTACTCCTCCTGCTACAACTGACAAGTATATTGCTGGTCATGCTGGTACTTCTGGTACTGCTGGTCAAGATTTTATGCCAGGTGGTTCATACTTAACTGCAGCTACTACTGATAACGGTACTAGATCTGACTATTACTATGCAATGGATTACAGAATTTTACCTAGCTTACCTGCTATTTTCCCAAATGCGGGTAGTGCAGATGGAACTGTTGCTGAAGATATCGTTACTTCTAATGGTGCTGGAAATTATGCAGAACCTGGAGTATATACTATGTATGTACAATACGTTTTATTAGAAGATCAATAGTCTTAAATAATATATAATAATTATATTTGGGATGTGACTCTAAAGAGTTACATCCCTTTTAATTAAATCAAATGCCACGTAGCCCCTTCAAAACATTCATTTTCTTTTTATTCATTGGACTATTGAGTTATACTGGAATTGCTCAAGTCCACTGTGGTACAGTAGCTATTGTTCCCAATAGCTCAGTAAATCAAGTTGTTGTTTTTGACGATTTTACAAAATATAATGGAGGTGTTACCATTAACAGTGTTACTCGAATTAGAATTACCGTAGAAGACAAAACAGTAGTAGATCCTTTATGTTCTTGGAACCTACGTATGTTTGTTGAAAATAATTCTGGCGCAGGTACTCCAATTGATGAATGGGAAGAATTGGCAACCTATGGAAATGGGAATGCTGCAAACCCAAAGATAAGTGCATTGCAAATTCGTGTTAGAAATTCTTGTAGCACATCCCCTTCGGATAATACTTTTGTTAATTTCACTGACACAAGCGATGTATTAGATATTATAGCACAAATGCTACCAGTAACACCAGCAGGGAGTTGTAGTCAAAATGTTAATGGACCTGGAAGTTATTTAACAAACTATGATGAATTCACATTTGATATTGATGTAAGAATCAACCCTGGGTTTCAATACAACCCTGGTATTTTTAACCTTAACATTCGTTTTCGTTTAGAAGAAAACTTGTAAACATTGAAGAAAATTTTACACTTCTTAAAATATTTCCTCTTTTCACTTATACTAACTGCTCTATTCCTTAGCAGTACAGATTTATATTCTCAAAAAAAACAGACAAGTACTCCAAAAGATACCGTTCCTTTTATTCGTTTTGGAAACATCTCTACAAAATTTGCTAAAAGTACTTTCGAATTAAAAAAAGGAGACATCATTTCTAATGTTCTTAAGGTTGTAAATCATGATGTCAAGCCAGTTCAATTTGTTGTAGACGCTTTATTTCCTGGTGGATGGACAAGAATTGATGACCCTCAAAAAAAATACATAGCAAAAGCTAAAGACACAACCTATGTTCCTATTATCATCTCTCCTACTAAATTAGTAAATGGAAATACAGAAATCATTGTCAATACATTTGTTGTAAGCACCGATGGGCAGCAAATAGGAAACAATTATTTCACATTAACAACCAAAAAGAAAGTAGCTTGGAGTTTGGGTTTACAAAACAACACCAACTACTATTTTAAAAACGATGAAAACGAAAAAGATTTTAGCTTTTTTGTAAATAACGATGGAAATTATGATCAGGATGTATTTTTAAGTTATACAATCCCTCGTAATGATCTCTATTTGGGAGATACACTCTCAAAAAAGATCAAAGATCCGAGTAGTACATTTTCATTAAAACCTGGTGAGAGTAGAGAATTTTCTTATACAGCCATAGCTACATCACTAAATGAAAGAAATAAAAAGAGAATTTCTATTAACAACTTCTCTCCTGCAAAAAATACCGAAAGAATTACACGAACATTGGTTGTGAACAGTAGTGAACCAAAGATTACCAAAAGCGGTTTACAGAAAAGAACAAAGGTTAATTTCATCAAACTACCTAATGAAATTGAAGCCAATCCATATGGATACCCATATTTACCTTTGATTGTTGATGTAAACGCTCAAAATGTATTAGATGACAGAAGCTTTTTATCGTTAAATCTTCAAGGATATAAACAATTAACACCAACTGCTAGTCTTATTTATTTCACTCAGTTTAACTATAGCAATAGTTTTTTCACGAATAGTGTACTTAAGAATGCTCCTTGGTATATTGGATATTTTGATGATAAAAAATCCATTGAAATTGGTCAAGTAAATGGAGATTTAATTGGTATTTCAGCAGCAGGTAAAGGGGCTAAAGCTACCTATCGTATTAGTGAACAGCATTCTGTTGGAGCTTTTTATACAAACTCAACTGGAGTTTTTAATAGCAACAAAGGAGTTGTTACCTTTGGAGGTTCGTATCGATTAAAATACAATGAGAACATTCGTTTAGAAGCAAAAGCCGGTAGGAGCAATAACCAATTAATAGACAGAATAACAACTGTTGCTACTGTTCAACCCACAGTACGTTTTTTTAATACACATACTGTCTCTTTTTTGGGAGGTTATAGCAATCAAGAATTTGAAGAAAATAATACTCCTACTACCACTAATGGTTTTATTTTAGGGACAAATTATTCTTCAGTTTTATTGAAAAGAAGGTTACGTTCAAATTTTAGCGTTCGTTTTAACGACCGAAATTTTAGTAATGGAACTATCGAAAGAGGCTTCTTTAACCAAAGATTGACTTATAAACTATCAAAAGAATGGCTGACTATATTTTCTGGCAATTATCAAAGAAACAGAGTATTTAATAGAACAACAGATCAATTTTTATACAAACAAGAAACTCTTTTCACAAACCTTATTTTTTCTAAAAGAACGGAAACAGGTTCGTATCAACCTGGAGTTTTTTATGAGTATCGAAATTTCCCTAACAATTCTTTTGCTTTAAGAGGAGTGAATTTTAGGTATTCTATTTTCGATTTAAACGATAACTTTCTTTCGTCTATTTTCACAAGAGCTGGATATGCAAAGCCTATGGATAATGCTAACAATAGAGAGTATTTTAGTTTAGAGTTAAACGGACTGTTTCGTTACAAAACATGGAATCTTACTGCACGATACAATTTAGGTACATTTTCTTCTATAACTTCTCAACAGAATACCAATGATTTAGTAACGCCACAAGCGTTAAGACTTTCTTTACAAAATCAGCATTTATTTTCCAATAGGCACTTTGTATTAGAATCTAGTTTGATTTATAGTTTTAATAATGTTTTTAAAAATCATACGTTAGGTATTTTTCCTCAAGGATATTATTTCTCAAATTCTGGATGGAGATTTGGGATCAGTGCAAATTATGTTTTTACCACTAGTGACTTTAGCTCTATATTTGATGCTACGGATGTCAACCCTAATCAAAATCAACAAGCTATAGGGCCTACAACCAACAGCAACTTAAACCTAAATTTCAATATTCGTAAAGAGTTTGGTATACCAATACCTTTTACTAAAAAAATTGCTGCTACTACTAAGTTTGTATCCTTTTTAGATGTAAACGGGAATGGAATCAAAGAAAAAGACGAAGTTAGTGTACAAAATGTAGTCATCAAATTAAATAGAGATGAAGTAATTACCAATTTTCAAGGAGAGGCTACTATTAAAAATTTAAAACTTGATAAGTATAAATTAGAAACCATCGCTTTAGAAGAATTAAATGGGTGGTTTGCCAACACTCAAGATTCTATTGTTATTAATCAAGACGGTGTTAATTATATTCCGTTTGTAAGAGGTATTAAAGTATATGGTGATGTGATTGTCGATCGTCAAAAAATAGCAGTTACAGACGATAAACCATTAGATCTGTCTCGTATTAAAATAAGCGCTGTAAAAGGCGATAAAATCTATAATACTTTAACCAATGGTAATGGTCGATTTGAGTTTTATCTTCCTTTTGGAGAATATACAATTACGATGGATGAAGGAATCTTAAATGAGCGATTTAGAGTTACTCGTAATAACTTACCTATTAGACTTCGAAATGAACAAGATGGAGTCTATGTTTCTTTCTATATTGTAGAGAAAAGAAGGAAAGTGATCTTCAAAGATTTCTCAAAAAAGAAAAACTAACACCATAACATAATTACTCAAAGGCTATTACTATCTTTGCAGCCCAAAATTAAGCATCGTGAGATTACATAGAAACCTAGTATATACTGTTATAGATAGCATTCGTGATATTTTTAACGAAGGAGTTTATGCAGATAAAGCAGTAGAGAAAGCGTTAAAAAGAGACAAACGTTGGGGAAGTCGTGATCGAAAGTTCGTCGCAGAAACAATTTATGACATTGTACGTTGGAAGCGTTTGTATGCTGAGATTGCTGATGTAAAAGAACCTTTTGACCGCCCAAATATTTGGCGTCTTTTTTCTGTATGGTGTGTTTTAAAAGGAATTGCCCTACCCGATTGGAATCAGATAGAACCGACACCAACTCGTAGGATCAAAGGAAGGTTTGATGAATTTTCTAAAATTAGAAAAATTAAAGAATCTATTCCAGATTGGATGGATGAATTAGCTGTTGAAGAACTTGGCGAAGAATTATGGTCTAAGGAATTGACTGCATTAAATAAGCAGGCTGAAGTAATCTTACGAACCAATACTTTAAATATTTCTAAAGAAGAGCTTCAAAAAGAGCTTCGTAAAGAGAACATCATCACTGAATTCATACCAAACCATGTCGATGCCTTAAAACTAACTGAGAGAGCCAATGTATTTAGAACTGAAGCTTTTAAGAAAGGATATTTTGAAGTACAAGACGCTTCTTCTCAATTAGTAGCCGAATATTTGGATGTAGCACCAGGAATGAAAGTAGTAGACACTTGTGCAGGCGCAGGAGGAAAAACATTGCATTTAGCTTCATTTATGGGAAACAAAGGGCAACTGATTGCTATGGACATCTATGAAAGCAAGTTGAAGAAATTAAAAATTAGAGCACGTAGAAATAAAGTGCATAATATAGATACTCGAGTTATTGATTCTACCAAACCAATTAAAAAGTTATACGATAAGGCAGACAGAGTATTGATTGATGCTCCTTGCTCTGGAATTGGTGTTCTTAGAAGAAATCCAGATTCGAAATGGAAACTACAACCAGAGTTTTTAGATTCAATAAGGAAGGTACAACAAGACATTCTACAACAGTATTCTAGAATGGTAAAACCTGGTGGTAAAATGGTGTATGCTACATGCTCTGTACTTCCATCAGAAAACCAAAATCAAGTTGAAAAGTTCTTAGCTTCTGAAGCAGGAAAAGAATTCACTTTTGTAAAAGACAACAAAGTACTCGTTCATGTGTCTGGATATGACGGATTTTACATGGCGTTGCTAGAACGTAAAGCATAAAAAAAGGCGGTCTTTTCAGACCGCCTTTTTTTATTTACCTTTTTATAAACTTCTTCTCATACGTTTTTTGAGAATCGGTATCATATACTTTCAATATATAAATTCCTTTGGCTAAACTTTGCAAATCCAATTCATCATCACCTTGAATTGCATTTTGATAACTCAACTGTCCCATCATATTATAAACCGCAACCTTGTAGCTCCCTGATTCCAATCGGATAAACAAATCTCTTTCAACTGGATTAGGATATACATTCACCCTTTTACCAAACACTTCTTCATTAGTAGAAAGTGTTCCACCTGTTACAGTAATATTACCTCCAGCATCAAATGGATCAGACCATATTTGGTTGGTATATACATCTGTTCCTGTTAATGTTTTTAAAAACGCTTCTATTGCTAATTTCTGTGTCTCCGTTAAGTTCAGCATTTGAGCAGGTGGTGGCCCAGGAGGATTTAACCTTGGATCTATATTTGTATTTGCAGCATCATCTGGGATGGCATTGTAATGATCAATCACTTGTCGCAATGTCGTCATGCTCCCATCATGCATTAAAGGTCCGTTTAAATTTCCATCAGGATTCACCATATCACGTAATGATGGAGCTCTTGTATTAGTAAGATCGATATCTGTTGCACTTCCTGCCACACTAATCACTCCATTATTTAATGAATTAGGATCTATATCAAACTCTGGAGGCCCATGACAACCTGCACAACCAGCTCCTCCCATATTTGGAGGTTGTAAGAACAATTGTTTCCCTTCATTCTCTTGCGTCGTATAATTAGAGAAGTTAGCCCCCACATTTGGAGCTGAAGCTAAACCTACATCAAATTTTGAATCAAATGACTGGATGCTTCTTACAAACTGAGCCAATGCTTTTTGCATTCTATCCTCATTAATTGTTGTATCACCAAATGCAAATTCAAAGAGTGTTTGATAATATGAAATTGCAGAAAGTTTGGTAACTAAGTCTGAAAAGTCTGGGTCGCCATTGGTTCCGCTGAATCCCATTTCAACATGATCTTGGATGGGTTTGGTTACTTGATCTTCAAGAGAAGTAGCTCGTTCATCCCAAAAGAATTTCCCTTCATTTGAAAAACGACTGTTAATCAATCGCATGGAATGTCTTCCTGTATTACCTCCATCTAAACCTAAACTTGTTGTTAAAGGATCTCCAAAAGCAAAAGCTTGTTGGTGACAGCTTGCGCAGGCAACGGTATTATTGTCTGAAAGATTTTTATCGTAAAACAACACCCTTCCTAAAGTAGCAATCTTATCATCTATAGGATTGGTTGCGGGTGTATTGTCCTTTGTAATGTAACCTGGAACGGTTTGACTGGCATAATTAAATAAATTATCCAAATCAATTGTACCACTAATTAGGATAAATCCTAAACCTAAAATAGTAATAACCTTGGGTAGTTTTTTCATCATATGAGTTTGATTAAAGTTATATTAATAACTTTAGATGCAATAGTAACTAAAAACTTGCGTTAAATATATTTTTTTGTTGATAACTGATTTATAACACGAAAAAAAAACAAGAATTCAGACTTAAAGTTACCATTGAAAATTTTAAATTTGCAACTTATAATAATTGACAAATCACCATACGAATGATCAATTTCTTTGGAAACGTAAACAGTAAAGTATTTGCTGTTCAAACAACAGAAGAATTAACAGCTGAAAACATCTCGAAATTAACTTGGCTTTTTGGCAACCAAACTCAACTTAACTCGGCGTCTCTTGACGCCTTTTTTATTGGCCCTAGAGCAGCGATGATTACTCCTTGGAGTACCAATGCTGTTGAGATTACTCAGAATATGGGTATTACAGGAATCTTAAGAATTGAGGAGTTTGAAGCTGTCTCTAAAGATTTTTCAGAATATGATCCAATGATCTTACAAAAGTTTGACGGATTGCATCAAAGCACATTTACTATTGACATTCAACCGGAAGCTATTTTAGAAATCGATGATATTGCTTCTTATAATGCTCAAGAAGGATTGGCTTTAAATGATGAGGAAGTTGATTATTTAAATAATCTATCGACTAAGATTGGTCGAAAGCTAACAGATTCTGAAGTATTTGGTTTTTCTCAAGTAAATTCAGAACACTGTAGACACAAAATATTCAATGGAACTTTTGTCATAGATGGAGAAGAACAATCAACTTCTTTATTTAAGATGATTAAAGAAACATCGAAACAAAATCCTAATGACATTGTTTCTGCGTACAAAGACAATGTTGCTTTTATTAAAGGCCCTAAAGTTGAACAATTCGCTCCGAAAAGAGCTGATGTACCAGATTACTATCAAACAGAAGATTTTGATTCTGTGATTTCTATCAAAGCAGAAACTCACAATTTCCCTACTACTGTAGAACCTTTTAACGGTGCTGCTACAGGTTCCGGAGGTGAAATTAGAGATCGTTTAGCTGGAGGAAAAGGTTCGTTGCCATTGGCTGGAACTGCTGTATATATGACCTCCTATTCACGTTTGGAAGAAAACAGACCTTGGGAGAATATTGAAGAGCGCAAGTGGTTGTACCAAACTCCAATGGACATTCTAATCAAAGCTTCTAATGGAGCTTCAGATTTTGGGAATAAATTCGGTCAACCTTTAATTGTTGGTTCCGTGCTTACTTTTGAACATGAAGAAGATGCTCGAAAACTTGGTTTCGATAAAGTGATTATGCAAGCTGGTGGAATTGGTTATGGAAAACAAGATCAAGCATTGAAAGATACTCCAAAAGAAGGTGACAAGATTGTTATCCTTGGAGGTGATAATTATAGAATTGGAATGGGTGGGGCTGCAGTTTCTTCTGCAGACACAGGTGAATTCTCTTCTGGAATTGAATTGAATGCTGTTCAACGTTCTAATCCTGAAATGCAAAAACGTGCTGCAAATGCAGTTCGTGGAATGGTAGAAAGTGAAGATAACTTTATTGTTTCCATTCATGATCACGGTGCAGGTGGACATTTAAATTGTTTATCAGAATTGGTTGAAGATACAGGTGGTAAGATTGATTTAGATCAGCTTCCTGTTGGAGACCCAACACTATCAAACAAAGAAATTATCGGAAATGAATCTCAAGAAAGAATGGGATTAGTCATTGCCGAAAAACATATAGACACCTTGCAAAAGATTGCAGAAAGAGAACGTTCTCCAATGTACCAAGTAGGTGATGTAACTGGTGATGATCGTTTTACGTTTGAATCAGCAACCAATGGAAACAAACCAATGGATTTGGCTTTAGAAGATATGTTTGGTTCTTCTCCTAAAACCATTATGAACGACGTAACTGTTAACAGAAATTATGAAAAGGTTTCTTATAATTCTGATGAATTTTCAAACTACTTGTCGCAAGTATTACAATTAGAAGCTGTAGCATGTAAAGATTGGTTAACAAACAAAGTAGATCGTTGTGTTGGTGGAAAAGTAGCAAAACAACAGTGTGTTGGTCAATTACAAATTCCTTTAAACAATGTAGGTGTAATGGCACTAGACTATAAAGGACAAGAAGGGATTGCTACTTCTATTGGGCACGCTCCTATTTCTGGATTAATCAATCCAGAAGCAGGAAGTAGAAACGCAATTACTGAAGCTCTTACTAATATTGTTTTCGCACCACTTAAAGAAGGTTTAAAGAGCGTATCGCTCTCAGCTAACTGGATGTGGCCATGTAAAAATGAAGGAGAAGATGCCCGCTTGTACAAAGCTGTAAAAGCAATTTCAGAATTCTCAATTGACTTGGGAATCAATGTTCCTACTGGAAAGGATTCCTTGTCAATGAAACAGAAGTATCCAAATGAAGAAGTAATTTCTCCAGGTACCGTTATCATTTCAGCAGCTGCTAACTGTAATGATATTATGAAAGTTGTAGAACCTGTTTTACAGAAAGACGGTGGCGACATTTACTATATCAATATTTCTCAAGACGATTTTAAATTAGGTGGTAGTTCTTTTGCTCAAATAGTTAATAAAATTGGAAATGACACTCCTACAGTAAAAGATGCTGGATATGTAAAAAATGTTTTCAATACAATTCAAGACCTCATTAAAGAAGGTCAAATTCTTGCAGGGCATGATGTTGCTTCTGGAGGGTTGATTACTACCTTATTAGAATTATGTTTTGCGGATGTAAATACCGGCGCTAACTTAGATCTATCAGGATTGAATGAGGAAGACACTCTTAAGATGTTGTTTGCTGAAAATGCAGGAATTGTAATTCAAGCGAAAGACAGTTCTATTGAAAATACATTTGCAAGCAACGGAATTGATGCTATTAAAATAGGAACGGTTGCGGAGAGTGATACATTAAATATTCAGAATCACAAGACCAACTATTCATTATCAGTTTCAGAATTAAGAGACACTTGGTATAAGACCTCTTACCTACTCGATCAAAAACAAACAGCCAATGGCTTGGCTAAAGATCGTTTTGACAATTATAAGAATCAACCTTTACAGTATACATTTCCTGAAGGTTTTACAGGAAGATTGTCTGATACGTTGTCAGGTCGAGCGCAGTCGAGACCTCTTGACAACCTCTCGACTGCGCTCGAGGAGACAAGAGTTAAACCAAAAGCAGCCATTCTACGTGAAAAAGGAAGTAATTCTGAACGTGAAATGGCAAATGCCATGTACTTAGCTGGATTTGATGTAAAAGACGTTCACATGACCGATTTAATTTCTGGTCGTGAAACCTTAGACGATATTCAGTTCATTGGAGCTGTAGGTGGATTCTCAAATTCAGATGTACTGGGTTCTGCAAAAGGTTGGGCTGGTGCCTTTTTATACAATGAGAAGGCTAATAAGGTATTAAAATCATTTTTCGATAGAGAAGACACACTAAGTGTTGGAATTTGTAACGGATGTCAGTTATGGATGGAATTGGATTTAATGAATCCAGATCATGAAGTACATGGAAAAATGACTTACAACGATTCTGGGAAACACGAAAGTTCTTTTACCTCAGTAAAGATACAAGAGAACAATTCCGTGATGTTATCTAGTCTAGCCGGAACAACGCTGGGAGTTTGGATTTCTCATGGTGAAGGAAAATTTGATCTTCCTTATTCTGAAGATAAATATGATATTGTTGCTAAGTATAGTTATGAAGGATATCCTCACAATCCAAATGGCTCTGATTTTAACACAGCTATGATGTGTGACAAAACAGGACGTCATTTAGCAACCATGCCACATATAGAACGCTCTACATTCCAATGGAACTGGGCAAACTATCCAGCTGGTAGAAAAGACGAAGTTTCTCCATGGTTGGAAGCATTTGTAAATGCCAGAAAATGGGTTGAAGCAAAAAAAAGTTAATTTTTACTGTCACAAAAAAATAACGTCGCTGTCTTTAGAGTGTATTTAAATCTTATAAAATGAAAAATAAAGTTACTCTATTAAGTTTTTTCTTAGCATTTACAAGCTTAGTTGCTTTTGCTCAAAAAACTGTTGATGCAGCAGATATCATAAAAGATATCAAAGCCGGAAAATCAATCTCAATATCTAATGCTACTATTGAAGGAATTTTAGACTTCACCTACATGGATGAAAAATTAGAAGACCTTCCTAAGAGAAAAAAGAAAAGATGGTGGAATAACAAAGGCCTTGATAATAAGATTAAAAACCAAATTGATGTAAATATATCATTCACGAATTGCACATTTAAAGATGATGTATTAGCATATTTCCCTGACGGTGAGGATAGCGGATATACTTTTGTTGCAAATTTTGAAGAAGATGCGATGTTTAAAGACTGCAAGTTCGAAGGAAAAGCAATGTTCAAGTATTCAGATTTTGAAAAAGATGCTTCTTTTCAAAATTCAAAGTTTCAAGACGATACTACATTTAAATATGCAAAATTCAAAAACAATATCAGTTTTAAAAACACAGGTTTTGAAAATGATGCAACTTTTAAATATGCCGAATTTAGAATTTTTATAGACTTTTCAAATTCAACTTTTTCAGAAAACGCAACGTTTAAATATGCGAAATTCAAAGAAGGAGTATCTTTTAAGAATGTACAGTTTGAAGAAGGTTTAAATATTAAATACACACAAGTACGTGGTAAATTTGATATTTCAGGAATGAAGGTAGCTTTTGATATTGATTCTAAGTATACAAAAATCAATGGGAAGAGTTTTTCTAAATATCTTTTAAGCAATCAATAGAAAAACGGGTATTTATACTCACACTTATACAAGTTTCCTTTTATAACTTTGCCATCGAAAATTTGGTAGGCTATAGTCAATTAGGGGACGACTATTACCAACCTTAATAGGTCTCTATAGTATAGAGACCTATTATTTTTTTATCTTGTAGGCAACAAACTACAACCATGCAACAACAAGTATCTCGTCTTTTTGATTGTCTTGACTTCCAAAAAGAACACTTTTCTCAACAAAACTGTCTTGTTTATAAAGAAGAAAGTCAATGGAAAAATTATTCCACACAAGAGTTTATTAATATTTCAAATCAAGTTAGTAGAGCTTTATTAAAATTAGGCGTACAACCTAATGACAAAATTGCTATTATAGTTCCAGTAAATCAACCCAAATGGCACTTTATAGACATTGGTTCTTTACAAATTGGAGCTCAAAATGTTCCTTTGTACGCTACCCTATCAGCAAAGGATTATGAGTATGTATTAGATCATTCAGATGCTGAGTATTGCTTTGTTGCTGGAGAGGATATTTATCAAAAAGTTAAAACTGTTCAAGGAAACACAAAACTTAAAGAAGTATATCGTTTTGATAGCGATAATGAAACTGGGTGGAATGCCTTTTTAAAATTAGGAGAAGATACAGCCTCACAAAGTACCGTAGATGAATTAAAGAAAAATGTATCTCCTCAAGATCTCGCCACTATTATTTATACTTCTGGAACTACAGGTACACCTAAAGGAGTCATGCTTTCTCATGATAACATTGTACAAAATATAAAGGTTACAAAAGAACGATTGAATATTACTGGTTCTGGAAAAAAGACAATCAGTTATTTACCTGTAAGTCACGTCTTTGAAAGAGCTGCTGGTTATTATGCTCAAATGATGGGGTTTCAAATTTACTTTGCCGAAAGTATTGAACAACTAGGAGACAATATTAAAGAAGTAAAACCACATATGTTGGCAGTTGTTCCTAGGCTCGTAGAAAAAATATTTGATAAAATTGTAGATACAGGAAGTCAACTTTCTGGAATAAAAAAGAAATTATTCTTTTGGGCGTTGGATTTGGGCGAAAAATATGAGCCTTATCGAAAAAATGGTGCTTGGTATCACTTCCAATTGAAGATTGCCAACAAAATTATTTTTAGCAAATGGAGAGAGGCTTTAGGAAACAGTCTAGAATTTATGTTATCGGGAAGTGCCCCACTACAACCAAGGCTTATACGTGTCTTTACTGCCGCTAATATTCCTATTTATGAAGGATATGGAATGACAGAGTCTTCGCCAGGCGCTACTTTAAATGATCTAAGAAATAATGGATTAAGAATAGGAACAGTAGGAAAACCTTTAAATGGTGTAGAAATAAAAATTGCTGAAGATGGTGAAATCTTAATGAAAGGTCATTGTGTTATGCAAGGCTATTATAAGAGAGAAGATTTGACCAAAGAGACTATTAAAAATGGATATCTACATTCTGGAGATATTGGTCAATTAGATGCTGATGGATTCCTTAAAATAACAGATCGGAAAAAAGAAATTTTTAAAACGTCTGGAGGTAAATATATTGCTCCTGCTGTCTTAGAAAGTGAATTTAAAAAATCACGTTTTATAGAGCAAATCATGATTATTGGAGAAGGTCAAAAAATGCCAGCTGCGTTAATTCAGCTCAACTTTGAGTTTGTAAACGAATGGGCAAAAAGAAAAGGCCTTAATACGAATGAGATTTATAAAAGTGAAAAACTAAGAAATAGAGTTCAAAAAGAAATAGATCATTACAACAAAAAATTTGGGAAGTGGGAACAAATTAAAAACTTTGAAATGACTTCTGAAGAATGGACAGCTGAGTCTGGACACCTTACTCCTACTATGAAAATGAGAAGAAAAATCATCTTAGAGAAGCATCGAGACTTGCATGATAAAATTTATAATTTATAGAAAGTAACTCTCTAAATAGAGATATTGCGAAATCTGTTGCTTTTTTGTAATTTGGCATTCAACAAATTTTTACAGAATATATGTCAACAGAAATTACTCGATTATTCGACTTTCCTTACTATGCCCAAAAAAAATTCAATTTAGAAAACACCTTTGTTACTAAATATGGACAAGATTGGGTTGCAACTTCTAATAAAGAGTACATAGAAAAAGCCAACGCTATTAGTAGAGGCTTATTACGATTAGGAGTAAAAGCGAATGATAAAGTTGCTGTAATTTCTTCCAACAATAGAACCGAATGGAATATTGTTGATATTGGGATACTCCAAATTGGAGCTCAAAATGTTCCTATTTACCCAACCATTTCAAAAGAAGATTATGAGTATGTCTTAAATCATTCTGAATCTACCTATTGCTTTGCTTCTGATGATTTGATTACTGAGAAATTAAATCAAATCAAAGGAAACACGAAGCTTAAAGAAGTATTTACATTTAATGATATTAAAGGAGAGAAGACTTGGAATGAGGTTTTAGGGTTAGGAAAAGATGAAAGCAATCAAGATGAAGTAGAAGCCAGAAAAGATGCTGTAACTGGTAATGATTTGGCTACATTAATTTATACGTCAGGAACTACAGGAAGACCGAAAGGTGTGATGCTTTCACATAGTAACATTGTTTCAAATGTATTGGCTAGTGACAAAAATGTTCCACTAACTCCTATAGAATCTGTTGCTTTAAGCTTCCTACCTGTATGTCATATTTTTGAACGTATGATCCTTTATCTATACCAATATTGTGGAGTACAAATCTATTTTGCTGAATCTATTGAAAAAATGGGTGACAACTTAAAAGAAGTAAGACCTCATGTAATGACAGCTGTACCTAGATTATATGAAAAGGTATTTGATAAAATTTACGCTGGCGGTGAAGCATTACCTGGAATTAAGCAAAAACTATTTTATTGGGCCATTGAATTGGCTTTAATATATGAGCCTTATGGAGCCAATGGTTGGTGGTATGAACAGAAACTGAAAATTGCAAGAAAACTTATCTTATCTAAAATAAAACAAGGGTTAGGAGGCCGATTAGATTTAATGGTTTCTGGAAGTGCTGCATTACAACCTAGACTAACACGTTTCTTTGCTGCCGCTGAAATGCCTATCATGGAAGGTTATGGATTGACTGAAACTTCTCCTGTAATTTCTGTAAATGATCAAAAAGACAGAGGATTTAAACCAGGAACTGTAGGGAAAGTTATTGACGGTGTTGAAGTAAAAATTGCAGAGAATGGAGAAATCTTAGCAAAAGGTCCAAATGTAATGCAAGGATATTATAAAGATCCAGAAAAAACAGCCGAAGCAATTAAAGACGGATATTTTCATACTGGTGACAAAGGAGAGATCTGTAAAGACGGTTTCTTAAAAATCACTGGGCGTACTAAAGAGATGTTTAAAACATCAGGTGGTAAATATGTAGTTCCTCCATTATTAGAAGGAGAATTAAAACAATCTCGTTTTATAGAACAAGTGATGGTTATTGGTGAAGGAGAAAAAATGCCAGCTGCATTGATACAACCTAATTTTGTTTTTATTGAAGATTGGATTGAAAGAAAAGGACACGATATCGGTACATCTTGTGCAGAAATTTCTGGTTCTCAAATTGTCATCGATAGAATTCAAAGAGAAGTTGATGAATGCAATAAAGGTTTTGGGAAATGGGAACAAATTAAAAGATTTGAATTAACTCCTGAAGAATGGTCTATAGATGGTGGTCAGTTGACACCTACTATGAAAATGAAACGAAAAATTATTAAAGAGATTTATAAAGATCTCTACGAAAAAATATATAGAGGATAGAAAAAAACGCTGCAATTTTGCAGCGTTTTTCTTATCATTACAGTATGCGTAAAACTCCTACCATTTCACATTTAAAATTGCCTTTTCAATTTGAAGAGAAAAAGCTAGTTCATGATTTGAATTTGATTTTTAATATGCAGTGGACTCCTATTCATTATGTTCAAAATTATAAAGGAGGATGGAAATCGATTGCACTATATGCACCAGATGGAAATGCTAGTAATACTTTTACTGATAATTTTGATATTCCACTGAAACCTACACATATACTAAAGTCTTGTCATTATTTAAAAGAAGTAATTCTACAATTCAAATCAAAATTACTTTCTGTACGACTTCTAAGATTGATGCCTAATTCTCAGATTAAACCGCATACAGACCATATGTTGGGTTATGAAAATAATAATTTTAGAATCCACATCCCTATCACTACCAATGATCAAATTACCTTTACACTCAACAACCAAGAATTAAACATGCAGCCAGGTGAGTGCTGGTATACGAACGTAAATTTCATACATTCTGTTTTTAATAAAGGAAAAACAGATCGAGTTCATTTAGTTATTGATTTAGAAAGAAATGAATGGTCTGATGAATTGTTTTTCTCTTTAGCTCCAAAAGAAAGTTTTGCTATCTCTGATGAAGTTTACTCTAAGGAAGTATTGACGCAAATGATCTTCGCTTTAGAAAAAAATGATACCCCTGCAGCAAAAAAATTAGTAATCACTTACAAAGAAAAGCTAATTAAAATGTCTTAAAAAATTAAAACTACCTGAAAGTTTTAATGTTATGAAATTGTAAATAATTTAAATAAGGGTGAAAACACCTAGTGAACTACATTTTATTTTATATATATTTGCACAAAATTTTCAGAATAGTACTAGAAATAGTGGTATTCATCTCCTAGAAAGTTTTAGATAGGCACCCCTTGCTTATTGAGATTAACAAGTTCCCTACATTATAAATACCACCTAAAGTTAGATATAAGGAATCGTGTAATGCGCTTAAATTATATTTAAAAAATGAAGAACATGCTCGTAATGTTCCTATTATTAATAGGTCCATTAAGTTATGCTCAAACTGTTTTTTCTCACGAAAGAGAAATTGACAGTAAAGAAAACTATGTTTTTACAGATATAGATTTCTTTAATTTTAATGATAACCTAAAACTATCTGGTACCTTGATTACCCCAAAATCAACGTACAAAAAGATCGTTATCATACTACCTGGCTCTGGTAAAGACACCAGAAATTCCCATTATAAATTAGCTGAAGAATTTTTAAAAAATAGTATTGCTGTCTATCGTTTCGACGAAAGAGGTGTTGGTAAATCTCAAGGAACTTTCACAACAGCAATCTCAGGACTCACATATGATTTAGCCTATGCTGTTAAGCATTTAAAATCACTCCCTAAATTACAAGATAAACAAATTGGAGTCCTAGGCCATAGTCTTGGCGGCATGGCCTCTATTGTTGCACATCAAATCATTAGCAACCCTAAAGAGCAAATAGATTTCTTAATCCAAATTGCTTCTCCTGTGAAAAGCTTTTCGGATGCTTCAAGATATCAAATAAAAACCCTCCCTAATTATCAAGTAAAAAACAAATCGAAACAAGAAGTTGTTCAATTACTTGATACCTTAGTGTACATTACTGAAAAGAATAAACATTCTGACATCAGTGATACAGCTCTAAGAGAGATCGGAATTCAGGCCATCAAAGAAAAAGGCTTTGAACTCAATGATGTCAAATTCTGGAGTTACACACACATCGATTTATATAAACATGATTATGAAGATGCCTACAAGCAACTTCAAATTCCGACTATTTATCTCATCGGTTCGAGAGATCAATATGTAAACCCTATTTCGGAAGTTAATCGGTTAAAAAAATTCAACAATCCCCTTATTACAGTAAAAGTAATGACCAATTTGAATCATTACCTAACCTCGGGAACACTCAACCCTAATGTCTTATACAATATAGACAAGAGTGCTACTGAAACAATTATGAACTGGATGCAAAAAATCTAAAAAACCTACCTCCTAAGCTGGTTTTATAAGAAAAGTTCATACAAAAAAAATCACGTTACCTCCTAAAAAATGTGATGTTATTTACTTGAAAAAGTGAATACTCCCCAATCATGTCCCCAAGATTTATAGCTGTTTAGGCAGGTTAAAACACGTGTTGTTTTGACCTGCTAAACAAACAAGTTCAGTCGCGCTATGCGTGATTAAAAGTAGAAAGAGTATTAAACCTTAATTATTATTTATTATGAAAAAATTATCTTCATTAATGGTACTGATCTTATTCAGTTTCATTGCAACGACAAAAGCTCAAAAGAGCGATCAAAATGGTGTTTCAATTGCTTTAGAGATGAAACCAATTCTTAAATTAAACATGGATTCACCTCGTCAAATCAATTTTATTTTCGACAAAAAGAGTAAGTATTTCAGTGGTATTACAAAAAATGCAGCCACAACTTTAAAAGTAACTTCAACGGTAAAATGGGATTTATATGCTGTTGGTAGATCTACAGGGAAAAGCCCGAATGGAACTACTTTTTGGGATCAACAAGAAAGTTACGGAACTTCAGTAAATTCTGTAGCTGATATTCCTATGAGTTTGGTAGAAATTAAACAAAGTCAACCCAATTCAGGAACGAACAATTCAGAAGCAAGATATTCAGATTACAGTCAAGACTTCAAAGATGGTTTTAGGCCAAACGGAGGAAACAGTTTGTATGTTAGTGAAAACGGAACTCCTACTCCACCTAACAAAGCAGGAAAGTACATTGCTGGTCATGCTGGTATTTCTGATGACATAAAAAATGGATACATGCATTCTGGTAGCTACGTTTCTGCAAATGGACAAGGTGATCCATTTGAGTATGTAATTGACTACAGAATTCTACCTGGTTTTCCAGCTATTTTTCCGAATGCTTTTAGTTCAGATGCCACGGTAGCACAAAACATCGTATCGTCTTCTAATGCAAACTCAGTATTAGTTGGAGGGGCAGCTGGTTCAGGAAAGGCTACTTATGCAGAACCAGGAGCATATACTATGTATGTACAATACGTTTTATTGGAAGATCAATAGAATAGTATTTAAAATATAAAATACATCTAGGTGTATTTTAACAGAACTACTCAATGGGGATTGGGTGGTATTATAATTAAGGGTTAAAGCGCTGTCCAGTAGGATAGCGCTTTATTTGTTTATATTTAGCACAAATAATTTTTTAATGAAGCCAAAGAACTCAATTGAAATTAACGGATATAAACATGTAATATACAATTCCGATCAAATATCAAATAGAGAATCGATCTCTAAGAGCAATACTTTCTACAAATGGTTAGACACAAGGAGATCCATTAGAGATTATTCAGAGCAACCGATTCCTAAAGAAATCATTGAAAACTTAATAAAGAGTGCTTCTACAGCTCCATCTGGAGCACACAAGCAACCATGGACATTTTGTGCAATTTCTAATCAAGCATTAAAAACAAAAATTCGAGTTGCTGCCGAAATAGAAGAAAAAGAAAACTATGAAAATAGAATGAGTGAACGCTGGAAAAAAGACTTAGCTCCTTTAGCTACTGATATGAATAAGCCTTTTTTAGAGGAAGCTCCTTGGATAATTATCGCTTTTAAGAAAGTATATGAATTTGGAGAAAATAACGAAAAATACAAGAACTACTATGTAAATGAATCTATAGGGATTGCTTGTGGTATGTTAATTTCTGCCATTCATGATGCTGGATTAGTAACACTAACGCATACACCCAGCCCAATGAATTTTCTTTCTAAAATTTTAAATAGACCAGCCAATGAAAGAGCATTTCTTTTATTACCTATTGGCTATCCAAAATCACAAACCTATGTTCCAGATTTAGAAAGAAAAGATCTTAATGAAATGGCTATCTTTTATGAATAAATACTTCGCAGCTAATTCTATCTAATGATCTTTCTTTAAGATGTCTGGAAATTTCTTCTGAAAACGTTTCAATCTTGGAATTGAAACATTTCGAACATAACCATTATTAGGATTTCTTTTTTCGAAGTTTTGATGATACTCTTCTGCAACATAAAATTTAGTGTGCGCTGTTACTTCAGTAACAATATTACCGCTGTATACTTCTTTATTTAACTTCTTTATTGCAGCTTGTATGAGTTGTTCTTCTTTAGTATTGCTATAAAAAGCAATCGATCGATACTGACTACCATAATCTGGATGCTGTCCATTTTTTGTTGTAGGATCATGTGATCCAAAGAAAACATCTACCAATGTTTTAAAACTCACTTTTTTAGGATTATAATACACTGCAACAGCTTCAGCATGTCCAGTTGTACCCGTTCCTATTTTTTGATATGTTGGGTTAATGGTGTTTCCTCCTGCATATCCAGATACTGCCTCCCTAACGCCTTCTACACTTTCATAAATTGCTTCTACACACCAAAAACATCCGCTGGCGAAATAAGCAACAGCCTCTTCTTTCTGTTCTTTATTATTTTTTTTAATTGTCGTTTCTTCTAGTTTAGAAAACCCAAAAGAGATGGCTAAAAAACTTGCAATGAGAACTAATCCAATTCGTTGTATAGACTTCATATTATTTCGTTTTATTTTTTGTTGGTCTAAGAAAAATAGAATTCCCTACAATTGTTTACAACTTTAGTATTTTGTTAAGAAACCATATTGTAAATCCTGACACAGATACTTACATTTGTGATACAAAGATAAGCATAACTACATGGAGCATTTTATCGTTTCTGCACGTAAATACAGACCTCAAAATTTTGAGGACGTGGTTGGGCAACAAGCCATTACCAATACGTTGGAGAACGCAATAAAAAACGATCATTTAGCACAAGCTTTATTATTTACAGGACCAAGAGGTGTTGGTAAAACATCTTGTGCGAGAATTCTTGCAAAGAGAATCAATCAAGAAGATAGTACATCCGAAGATGAAGATTTTGCTTTCAATATTTTTGAATTGGATGCTGCATCAAACAACTCTGTTGATGATATCCGAAGTCTTACAGACCAAGTTAGGATTCCGCCACAAACAGGAAAGTACAAAGTTTATATTATTGATGAAGTACACATGCTGTCTCAAGCGGCTTTTAATGCTTTCTTAAAGACCTTAGAAGAACCTCCTGCCCATGCTATTTTTATCTTAGCCACTACTGAAAAACATAAAATCATACCTACGATTTTATCTCGTTGTCAAATTTTTGATTTCAAACGTATTACCGTTTTAGATGCTAAGAATTATTTGAAAAAGATTAGCAAGAAAGAAGAAATTACAGCAGATGATGATGCGCTACATATTATCGCTCAAAAAGCAGATGGAGCTATGCGTGATGCACTCTCTATCTTCGATCGAGTAATTAGTTTCTCTGGGAACAACTTAACTCGTGAAGCTGTTACTGAAAACCTAAATGTTTTAGATTATGACTCTTATTTTGAGATGACCAATTTACTACTTAGTAATAAAATCCCTGAAGTATTAAATGCTTTCAATGTTATTTTGAGTAAAGGTTTTGAAGGACATCACTTCATTAATGGTTTGGCTTCTCATTTTAGAGATTTATTGGTTGCCAAAGACAATGCTACTATTGATCTTTTAGAGGTTGGAGATACTACAAAAAAGAAATATTTAGATCAATCTTCCAAAGCAAGCATTACTTTTTTAATTCAAGCTATTGACAAAGCAAATGATTGTGATCTGAAATATAGAGCTAGTAAGAACCAACGACTTTTAGTAGAATTATCTTTAATGCAAATTGCCTCTATCACTTTTGATGGAGAAAAAAAAAAGTCAGCTAACTACATAATACCAGCTACTTTCTTTACTTCATTGTCTCCAGCTGCAAAAGAAGTTTCTAAAAAAGCTGTTCCAAAACAAAAGCCTCAAGAAGTTACTCCCCAACCAATTGTTCAAGAAAAAACAGTTGCTCAAGAAGTAAAACCTCCAGTTTTAAAAAACGTTAAAAGACGTGGTTCTTCTCTTTCATTAAAGAGTGTTCACCAAAAAAAGAGCGAGAAAAAATCATCCATTGAAGAGAACTATGACAATCATCCAAAAGATGATTTCACAGAAGAAAAATTACATCAACTTTGGAAATCCTATCAGGAATTATTGATCAAAAAAGGTGAAAAAAGTATGGCTTCTATCATCGCTGCCGACTTACCAACTCTAAAAGAAGGTTTTATTATTCATTTTGTACTTCCTAATAAATTGATGCAAGATCAATTAAAGCAAGGTCGTCCAAAACTACTAAAGTTTTTACGTGAATCTTTAAATAATTACGGAGTTAACTTAGAAGTAGTTGTTAATGAAACTATTGAAAAGAAGTTTGCCTATACTCCACAAGAGAAATACGACAAATTAAAAGAAGTGAATCCATTAATGGAGAAACTTAAGAATACGTTCCAATTAGATTTGTAATGAGTAATGAAAGTTCGAAAATATATTAGCATTTATGTCATTTCGAGAGCCTCAATGACCAACATAAAAAAGGTGACTGAGGTGTCTCATTGAACTTGTTGAAATGCTCTCGAAGTCACAACTAACAACTAACAACTAACAACTAACAACTAACAACTAACAACTAACAACTAACAATGATACAGCCTTTCCACTTAGCCATCCCTGTAAAAGATTTAGAAAAATGCAGAGCTTTTTATAGAGATATTTTGCAATGTAAAGAAGGACGTAGTTCTGATCATTGGGTTGATTTTAATTTCTTCGGACATCAATTGGTCATTCACCAAAAAGAAGATTTTCTACCTCAGCGAATTTCCAATCCTGTAGATGGTCATGATGTTCCTGTGCCTCATTTTGGAGTTGTTCTTACTAGAGAAACCTGGAATCAGTTGGCAGAACGATTAAAAGAAAACAACACAGAGTTTATCATAGCACCTACAGTTCGCTTTGAAGGGAAAACTGGAGAGCAAGCCACCATGTTCTTTAACGACCCTGAAGGAAACGCTTTAGAGTTTAAGTCATTTAAAGATATGGAGCAATTGTTTGCCAAGTAAGCTACTACTCTTTCATTTTATTTTTAAAGCTAAAACGTTGATATAGTTTTAACAATTAGGCATCCTATAATTCTTTACCTTTAAAGCTTATAGATCAACTAAAAATTTTTACAATGAAAAAATTCCTCCCATTGCTTGCTCTGCTAGTTACCTATGCAGGTTTTTCGCAAGGAACACGTTTATTAAGACAACCTACCATTTCAAAAACTGATGTTGTTTTTGTTTATGCAAACGACCTCTGGAAAGCTCCTATTAATGGTGGAGATGCGATCCGTTTAACTAGTGATGATGGTTATGAGTCTAACCCACATTTTTCTAATGATGGAAAAATGATCGCTTTTACCGCTCAATATGACGGAAACACAGATGTCTATGTGGTTTCTTCTGACGGTGGAGAACCAAAGAGATTAACCTACCATCCTGGAGGTGATTTTGTTCAAGGTTGGACAAAAGACAACAAAATTCTATTTCGTTCTGGAAGAGAAGCAAGACCCACACAAACCAATAAGTTCTTTACAGTTTCTGTAAAAGGTGGAATTCCTGAAGCTTTAGATATTCCAAGAGCCGCTTATGGAGAAATTTCTGGAGATGGAAAATACGTAGCTTATACGCCTATCACTGGATGGGATGCTGAATGGAGAAACTATCGAGGCGGGCAAGCAATGCCTATTTGGATTGTGAACTTAAGAACCAAAAAATTAACCAGAGCTCCACAAACAGACAACGAAAGGCATTTAGATCCTGTATGGCATAACGGAATTGTATACTACATTTCTGAAAGAGATTATACAAGTAACATTTGGTCTTTTAACTTAAAAACCAATCAAGAAAAACAAATTACATTTCACAAAAAGTTTGATGTAAAAAGCTTGGATGCCAATTCAAACGGTATCGTCTACGAACAAGGAAGTTATATCCACATGCTGAATCCGAATACCGGAAGCACAAAACAAATCAACATCAATGTAAAAGGTGACCAGAACTATTCAAGAACTCGATGGATGAATGTTAGTGGAAGAAACTTAACCAATCCAAACGTTTCTCCAAAAGGAAAGCGTGCCATCTTTGAGTACAGAGGTGAAATATTTACCGTGCCAAAAGAAAACGGAACTTGGAGAAACTTAACCAATACTTCTGGTGTTGCAGATAGGTCTCCTATTTGGTCTCCTAAAGGTGATAAAGTGGCATGGTTTTCAGACAAGAGTGGAGAATATCAATTGGTTATTGCTGATCAAGATGGAACAAATCAATCATCAATAGCAATCCCTAACCCTACATTCTATTTCAGACCAGATTGGTCACCAGATGGAAAGCACATTGCCTATACAGATACAGATTTCAATATTTGGGTCTTGACTTTAGAAACAAAAAAAGCAGTAAAAGTTGCTACCGATAGGTATGCTCACCCTAATAGATCAATGAATCCACAATGGTCTCCAGATAGTGATTGGATTGCCTATGCAAAACAGAATGATAGTCATTTTAAATCTATTTACGCATATCAAGTAAGCACAAAGAAAACGGTTGCTATTACAGACCCTATTGCAGATGCAATAAGTCCAGTTTGGGATGCTTCAGGAAAATACATCTATACGCTAGCGAGTACAAACTACGGATTACAATCTGGTTGGTTAGATATGAGTTCTTTTGATCCTAGTGTGACAAGAAGTTTGTATGCTGTTGTTTTGAATTCGAAAGACAAAGCTCCTAACCTTCCTAAAACGGATGAAGAAGCTGTTAAAAAAGAAAAGAAAGAAGATTCAAAAGGTAAAAAGGACGCTAAAAAAGGTGCAAAGAAAGGTGTTACTGTTACCATTGATGAAAATGGAATATTCGATAGAGCTGTTGCTTTGAGATTGCCTTCAAGAAATTATGTTTCGTTACTAAAAGGGCCTAAAAATAAAGTTTTTGTTGCCGAAGCTGTTCCTAATACACCAGGATTAACAGTACATAGCTACGATGTTAGTAAACAAAAAGCGACTGTTTTTTCAAAAGGAGTTGCGAACATGGTTGCTTCTGAAGACAGAAATTCAATTCTACTATATAGTAGAGGAAGTTGGAGTTTAGTAAGCAGTAAATTCCCTGTAAAACCTGGGAAAGGAAGATTAAACACAAGCATGAAGCTAAAGGTTGATCCTAAAGCTGAAGCGCATCAGATCTTTAAAGAAGGATGGAGATACATGCGTGATTTCTTATATGTAGACAATGTACACGGTGCACCTTGGGATGATGTTTACAAATGGTATTCGCCATGGATCGATCATGTACGTCATAGAACTGACTTGAATTACATCGTTGATATTATGAGTGGTGAAGTTGCTGTTGGACACTCTTATGTTTCTGGTGGAGATACACCGAATGTTAATAGAGTTCCGGTTGGGCTTTTAGGTGCTGATTTTGAAAAGGACAAAGGATTGTTCCGTTTTGCAAAAGTTTACAAAGGAGAACGCTGGAATCCAAATATTAATGCTCCCTTAGGATTGCCAGGAATTGATGTTAACAAAGGAGATTACCTACTAGAAATTAATGGTGTTGCTTTAACTTCTAAAATGAATCCATATCATTTATTAGAGCAAACAGGTGGAAGAGAAATTTACATCAAAGTAAACTCAAAGCCTACCACTACAGGCGCTAGAACTGTTTTAGTAAAGCCTACATTTAGCGAAAGAGGATTAAGAACGATAGACTGGGTGGAAGGAAACCGTAGGAAAGTAGATAAGCTTTCGAACGGAAAACTAGCCTACGTATATGTTCCGAATACTGGTGGTGGTGGTGGTTTCACATCCTTCAACCGATACTACTTCTCTCAACAAGATAAAAAAGGAGTGGTTGTAGATGAACGAAATAATGGTGGTGGTTCTGCTGCTGATTATATGATTGATATTATGTCTAGAGAACTCTTTGGATACTTTAATAGTAAAGCCAACGACCGTAGACCTTGGACTACACCAATGGCAGGTATTTGGGGTCCAAAAGTAATGATCATCAACGAACGTGCTGGATCTGGAGGAGATTTACTTCCGTATATGTTTAAAATGAAAAAAATCGGACCTTTGGTTGGAACCAAAACTTGGGGAGGACTAGTAGGAACTTGGGATACACCTAGCTTTATAGATGGTGGACGTATGGTAGCTCCTCGTGGTGGATTCTATGATGTAGATGGAAACTGGGCAGTAGAAGGTGAAGGTATTGCTCCAGATATTGAAGTGATTCAAGATCCTAAGAAAGTTTTACAAGGAAATGACCCTCAATTACAAGCAGCAGTAAAAGAAGCTTTACGATTGTTAAAAGGCAATGAATTCAAATTAAAACCAGAACCAAAAGCTCCTATTCGTTCTAAAAGACCAAAAGGATATAAAAAAGATAAATAATGATACTTTTGATTCCCGCTTTTGCGGGAATCTTTTTTTATAAAGAATTTGAAAATCCTAGAGACACATATCGTTCCAACTCAAGAAGCCACAATTCGGATTCAAGAATATGCTGTGGGTATTTTTAAAACAGTTGCCACAAAATCAGCCATTAAAAAAGCGATCAAAAAAGAATTGATTTTGGTGAATGGTTTACCAAACTCAACGGCAACAATCATTGTTGGTGGCGAAACCATCACGCTTTTAGGTTCAGAAGAGGAAACGACTCAACCAAAATTGATTCTACAATTAGATGTTGTCTATGAAGATGATTATCTAGCAGTGATTAACAAACCTGCGGGTATTTTAGTAAGTGGAAATAAATTTAAGACTGTTGATAATGCATTGATGCAGAATTTAACCAAGAGTTCGCAATCGGGCGCTGTTCGCCCACGTCCGGTGCACCGATTGGATTATCCAACCACAGGTTTATTATTGATTGGAAAGACCAGCGCCAGCATTCAAGAATTAAATCAGTTATTTGAAACGAAAAAGATTCAGAAAACTTACCATGCCATTACTATCGGTAAAATGAATACAGAAGGTACCATCAACCAATCAGTCGATGAAAAAGAATCTGAATCAATATATAAAGTAATTACCTCAGTTCCTTCAAACCGATTTGATACCTTAAACTTGGTTCAATTATTTCCAAAAACTGGAAGAAGGCATCAACTACGAAAACACCTTTCTGGTATAGGAAACCCTATTTTAGGAGATCAAGAATATGGAATAAGTGATTTGATTTTAAAAGGTAAAGGACTTTATTTACATGCCTCTTCCCTAGCCTTTGTACATCCATTCACACAAGAACCTATGACGATAGAAAGTGAACTACCTAAGAGATTTTTGAAGATTTTCAACGACTAAAGGTTGTTCTTTTGTCATTTCGAACTGAGTCGAGAAACTTGAAATTAAAAAGGCTTAATTTTTATCATATACCTCATATTCTCATTTTCATGACAAAAAGTAAAGCCCTCATTCCATTTCTTTAAAACTCATTGAATCAATTCTTCAACTTTGAGTCGTAAAACAATTTATTAATCATTTAAAACAATCAAATGGCAACAAAAACAATTTGGGGAACCGTAGCAGGTAATGGTAGAATTATTTCAGGAAGTGGTTTCTCAGTGAGAAAAGAAGAAAAAGGTAGATATTTAATTGGTTTCGACACGAATTTCTCCAGAGTTCCTGCAATCGTAGGTTCTCATACAGGCCATAAAAATCTTGGTCAGAATACTAAAGATAATGTTGTATTTCCTTTTCTTAGTGTGAGTTCAGCTACCGCTAAAGTAGGTGACTATAATGGTAATCCGGTCGATTTCCAATTTAGCTTTATTGCAATTGGAGAGAGTTAATAAATAAACTTATTACTATTAGTTTAATTGATTGGTACTTTTTGAGTTTTAAGAAGTACCAATTATTATTCTTAGTGTCATTTCGAGTTGAGTCGAGGAATCTCAAATGAAAAAATTCCTCCTCCTTGGTCGGAATGAGAATCAATTAACTTGTATTTCAGCAAATGTCAACTTCAACTTCTCAACCAAACTCACAATCTCTTCTTCATTTTTGCTAGCAAACCCCATACGAATGGAATTGTGACCCCTCTTACGAACATCATAACGTCTCCAATCGCCAATTTCTAATTGGTGTTTTCTAGCAACCTCAATCACATCATCCCAAGAATACTTCTTGTGTAAAGTAATCCAAACTGCCATTCCTCCTTTTGGAATTTCAAATGAAAAATAATCATTCAATTCTTCTTTTAAAAGTCTACAGAACAAATCACGCCGTACTTTATAAGCTTTTAGAATCTTTTTAATATGTCGATCTAAATCGCCACTCTGAATAAAATCAGCAAATGTTAGTTCTAGCAGAGCATCTCCTTGTCGATCTATATAGCGTCTCAATTTAGCTGCCTCATCGACAAATTCTTTAGGAGCAATTAAATAACCGACTCGAAATACAGGAGCCACTGTTTTACAAATAGATCCAATATAAATTACATTTCCATGTGTATCATGACTTGCCAAAGGTAAAATTGGGGCGTGATTGTAATTAAAATCATAATCGTAATCGTCTTCAATAATTGCAAAACGATATTCTTTCGACAAGTTAAGTAGGTGGATTCTTCTCTCGGCCGATAGTGTAACCGTTGTTGGATGATGATGATGAGATGTAACAAATACTGCCGCTATTTTATGTTGTTTGCAGAGTGTTTCTATTTTGGAAACATCCAATCCATTTTCATCTACAGGAATTCGCAATAAATTTGCTCCTTGTTCTTTAAAAGTAACATCTGCTGCTATATAATTTGTCTCACCTACTATTACATAATCATTAGGTTTAACAAGTAATTTAGCAGTCAAAAAACTTCCCATTTGACTTCCTCTTGTAATCAAGATTGAATCTTCATCGATATGCAGTCCACGTGTCTTGTTTAAATATTCTGATAATGTCTTACGCAACTTCAAATTTCCATAGGTAGAACCATAGTTTAATGCTTCCAAACTACTCTTCCTTGCACATATACGTCGATACGTTCTAGCAATCTCTTCCAAAGGCGTTAAACGAACATCAGAAACTCCATCATCTAAGACTGTCCAATCCTCATTCCTTTCGAAAATTCTCCTGTTTAGTAATTCATTTTTTTCAAAATGAAAATTAGCTTCTTTGTTTGTTTTTCGCTCTTTATCATTCAGAAATTCTTGTTGTTTTAAAATGGGCAAATTTGCATGTATATACGTTCCTTTCTTAGGAATACTTTCTACCCACCCTTGCAGTAATAGTTCATCGTAACAAGCTACAACCGTTTTTCTATGCACTTCTAAAAGTGTCGCTAAACCTCTACTGCTTGGCAACTTTGTTTCAGGCAATAATACTTGATCTTTTATTAACTGTATAAATTGATTTGCTAACTGCAAATACAAGGGAACTCCTTGATCTCTTTTTAATTGGAAGCTAGTTTTGTATGGAAACATATCTGGACTACTTATTATTTTAATTCTGGATGAAAATAACAGTCCATAAACTTAGTACTTTTGATATAGAAATCAAAAAATAATGACAAAATTAGAATTACAATCAGAGGAATTTGATGTTTACTATCAAAGATATATTGATAAAGTATCAGACACTGCAAGCCTTCGACAAGGTTTTAATAATGGTAAAAAGGCTCTTGTCGATTTTTTTAAATCAATTCCTATAGAAAAATTAAGCTACAGATATCTACCAGGAAAATGGTCAATTAAAGAGGTGTTACAACATCTTATTGATACTGAACGAATATTTATGTATCGATGTTTTAGGATTGCTAGAAGAGATGAAACTGCTTTAGCTGGCTATGATCAAAATGTTTACATAGAACCCTCTGGTGCAAATGAAAAGTCTTTGGATGAACTTCTGAATGAATTTATTATCAACCGAAATAGTTCTATTGCCATACTCCATAGTCTAAGTAATGACAACCTTCAATTTATTGGAAACTCAAATGGTGGCAAAATGTCTGCTAGAGCAGCTGCATTTACTATTATCGGTCATGATATATGGCATATGGAAGTGATACAAAAACAATATTTATAAGATGTTAGAAATTAGACCCAACTGTGAGCATTGCGGCAAAGATTTACCCAACACCTCTACTGAAGCAATGATCTGTAGTTTCGAATGCACCTATTGTAAAGAGTGTGCAATCACTGTTTTTGAAAATGTGTGTCCAAGCTGTGCAGGTAATTTTGTAGAAAGACCTATCAGGCCATCCAGAATGGTTGAGAAATACCCAGTATCAGAAAAAAAAGTTTTCGATCCAAAAGATTTAGAAAAGGCAAAACGCCTATCAGAAAAATTTAAAAATATTGCTCCAAAAGAACGGTAAAAGAGTGCAATATAAATTCAATCATTCTAGATAGTATCCGAGTATTTCACTTTGATTATTAACTTGTATTCAATGTCTGCAAACGGGGAATACAAATTGAGATTCATTTCTGTCATTGGAAACTTCATTGTAGATGGCAAAGACTATGAAAACCATGTGCTATCTAAAAGCTTATAAAAACATATATATGAAAGAATATCAAAAATCATCCTTAAATAGAGTTAAAAGAGGGCAAAACAGAGCTACTTATGAGGTAGAAAAAATAAACTCCATTTTAGACGCTGGATTTATAGGGTACGTAAATTATATCTATGACGGAAAACCAATCTCAATTCCTATGGGCTATGGCAGGAATGGCAATAAAATATACCTTCATGGATCTAATGCAAATAGAATGCTTGTTTCCCTTCTAAAAACAAAAGAAGTAAGCATGACTGTCATGCATTTAGATGGCTTGGTATTAGCGAGATCTGGATTGCATCATTCAGTGAATTATCGCTCTGCAACACTCTTTGGGTCTGTTAAGAAACTAGAAGATGATCATGATAAAGAACAGGCACTTAAATGCTTTATGGAGCATATGATGAAAGGGCGCTGGGATGGAATTAGACCGATGCATCAAAAAGAATTAGATAGAACGTTGGTTGTAGAAATGACTATAGAAACTGCATCAGCCAAAATAAGAGATGTTGGTGTACAAGATGAACCTGAAGATTATGATTTAGATGTTTGGGCAGGAATTGTCCCTTTAAAGCAAATTGCTGAACCTCCAATTTCTGATGAAAAATCATCAAATGAAATTCAAATTCCTGCACACGTAATAAATTATTACAAAGCCAATAAATAATAGTAAATTAGCTTCTGAATTTGATTATTTAAAACTCAATGAAGAAGCTATTAAAAGTTATAGGAATCCTACTATTAATACTGATTGTTATTGTTGGTATTTATTATTTTGCAAACAACGAATCTTTGCCTGAAGGCACCAAAGGGAAAGAAGCTGATGAACTGGCTTTAAAAATGGTTACCGCAATCAATAAAGAAGCATTTGACACGACGGAAATTTTAGAATGGAATTTCAGAGGAAAACATCAATACAAGTGGAAAAAACAAGAAGGATTGGTCGAAGTTTCTTGGGATAAAAACAAAGTAACTCTTAACCTAAATGACTCCTCTAAAAGTGAAGGGAATACTCCTGAGCTTATTCAAAAAGCCTTAGATTTTTTTAACAACGATAGTTTTTGGTTAGTAGCTCCTTACAAAGTTTTTGATGAAGGGGTCGAAAGAAGTATTGTTAAACACGAAGGTGAAGATGCTTTAATGGTAAAATATACTACTGGAGGAACAACTCCTGGAGATTCTTACTTATGGATATTAGACTCTACCTACACTCCTACTTCTTATAAAATGTGGACAGAAGTTATTCCTATTGGCGGTGTTTCTGCTACATGGGATGCTATGCTAACTTCAGATTCAGGGATAAAACTTCCTACCTCTCACAAGCTTTCCATATTAGGTATGGAATTAGATATGGGTGAAGTAAAAGCCTACAATCCAAATGCAGATGCTCTAGCAAATAAAATATTAAACGCTGTAAAACATGAAGCGTATAAAAAAACTCGCTATATCGATTGGAGTTTTGGAGGAAGACGTGCTTACAAGTGGGACAAAGAAAAGCACATTGTAGAAGTAACATGGAATGATGCAAAAGTGATTTTGCATCCAAGTAACAAAGAAAAAAGCACTGTTTACCTGAAAGAAAAGAAAATAAAAAATGGTGAAACCCTTATAAAAAGAGCTTGGAATTATTTTAATAATGATAGCTTTTGGTTAGTGGCTCCTCACAAGTTATTTGAACCAGGCATATATCGTAACATAGAAATGATTGATGGTAAAGAAGCTCTAAGAGTAAAATATTCTACAGGAGGGACTACTCCTGGTGATTCTTATGTTTGGATTTTAGATGAAAACTATCTACCTACTAGTTACCAAATGTATGTTCCAAGCATGAAAATGGTTGCTACTCCTGCAACTTGGGAAGATTGGATTGAAACTGAATCTGGCACCATGCTACCAAAAAATCACACATTCTCAAGTGGAGGAAAATTAAGTATGGGAGATGTAAAAGGATATAACTAATGGATGTAAGAACAATTTCAAACGGAATTTTAAGAGCACTTGCTATCGTTTTAGGAATAGCTATCTTGTGTTTTTTCTTGTATAAAATACAATCAGTTCTAGTATATATAGCTATTGCGGCTGTGATTGCTTTAATTGCACGACCTATCATTATATTTTTAAGAAGGAAGTTAAAATTTCCAAATACGTTAGCTGTTGTAAGCACTATGATTGTTTTCATCGTTTTACTACTAGGTGTCATAGGAATGTTTATTCCTTTAGTAATTGAACAAGGAAAAAGCCTATCGCTTTTACAAACAGATGAACTTCAGAAAAATATAGGAGACCTTATTACTCAAGCAAATGATTACTTTACTTCAAAGAATATTGATCTTTTAAGTGAATTAAAAAGTGCTGATCTATTTTCTAGTTTAAAATCCATTCCAAATGTGTTGAATTCTATTGTAGGTGCTTTAGGTTCGTTAAGTGTTGGTTTATTTTCTGTTTTATTTATTTCTTTCTTCTTTATGAAAGACAGTAGATTATTTAAAAGCGCCCTGTTAACAGTAATTCCTAATGGAACAGAGAAAAGATTTTCTTTTTCTTTAGAGAAGATCAATGACTTGTTATCAAGATACTTTATCGGTTTAGTAATACAAATTACAATTCTATTTATCCTTTACACGGTTATTCTATTGATTTTTGGTGTCTCTAATGCCGTTGTAATTGCCTTCTTATGTGCTTTACTTAACATCATTCCTTATGTAGGACCATTAATCGGAGCTTTCTTAATGATTGTTTTAACAATGACAAGTGGGGTCGGTCAAAATTTAGATTTTCAAACAGAGATTTTACCAACAACAATCTATGTGATGATTGGTTATTTTATTGCTCAACTAGTAGATAATTTTGCAAGTCAGCCATTTATATTTTCCAAAACGACCAAGTCACATCCCTTAGAAATTTTCTTAATCATTATCATTGGCGGATTATTGATGGGGCCAGTCGGAATGATCATTGCTGTGCCTACGTATACAGTAGTTAAAGTGATTTTAAAAGAATTTATTTCTGATAATAAGATCGTTAAATCATTAACAAAAGATATTTAATCAACGTTGAACGAACGAATTTTACATCAAGACGTTCAAGACTATATTGATCAGCATTTAAAATCAAACATTACTCAATTGATTTTAAAAGGATCTCCTTTTAACGATATTTCAATACAAGAATTAGCACATCAGATTGTATCGAAACAAAAGTGTGAAAAGAAATTACCTAGTTGGTTTCAGACAAAAAACATTTATTATCCTCCAAAACTAAACATTGAACAAACCTCATCAGAACTTACTGCTGAATACAAATCAAGTTTAGTCTCTGGTAAACGTATCATTGATATTACTGGTGGATTTGGGGTAGACACCTTCTATTTTTCAAAGCGATTTGAAACAGTAACTCATTGTGAGATTAATGTGCCTCTTTCAGAAATCACTACTCATAATTTCAAAAAGTTAGGCGTTGAAAACGTCGAGACGCTTTCAAAGGATGGACTTGAGTGCCTTCGAGGTAGCTCAGAAAATTTTGATGTTATTTACGTTGATCCTTCACGAAGAAATGATCAAAAAGGAAAAGTTTTTTTGTTAAGAGATTGTGAACCTAATATCCCTGATAATATTGATGTATTGTTTGAGAAATCTGAAGTTGTTTTATTAAAAAACTCCCCTATTTTAGACATCAAAAGTGCAATCAATGAATTGAAATACGTAAAGGAAATTCATATTGTAGCGATCAATAATGATGTAAAAGAACTGCTTTTCTTAATGCAGAAAGGATATCAAGGGAGCATAGAGGTCAGCACACTCAATTTCAAAAAAGAAGCAACCCAAGAATTTACATTTACTTACGGGTCAGATAGCAGTTCTTACTACAGCCTTCCTCAAAAATTCATCTATGAACCCAATGCTGCTATATTAAAATCAGGAGGGTTTCATCATATAACTTCTACATTTGATGTCTATAAACTACACCAGCATTCTCATTTATATACTTCAGAGGTTTTGATTGACTTCCCAGGGAGAACATTTCAAATTACAGAGGTACTTCCGTACGATAAAAAGAAAATCAAACGCTTCTTAAAAGAAAACAAGGCCAATATTACAACACGTAATTTTCCAAAAACTGTTGCCCAAATTCGGAAAGAATTAAAGATCAAAGATGGAGGTGATAATTATTTGTTCTTTACAACGAATATGGATGGCGAATTTCAATGTATTTTCTGTAAAAGGGCTTAAAAATATTAACATATGTCTATAAGTGAGTTCATTAAGTCAATTAGCAGCTTTGAAACACAATAAAATCCATTTTTTTTCTTTACTTTTAAAACGAGAACCTGGAAAGGTTTTTAAATTAGTGTTTTATTTTTAGGGGTATAAAACACTACAAGAGCCTTGATAATTCAAGGCTCTTGCTATTTCTAAACGCAGATGTTAAAACATCTTATTTAATAAAAAATATGTGATATCTTACTCACATAATTTTATTAATTTTAACCATTAGATATTAGAATAATGGCAAACAAAAATATTCGTACCCTATCTTCTAGAAAAGAATTAGATGATAACCTATTTGAAAACATGGCAACTGCTTCTCAAGAAAATAATTCTAAAGAAGCTTTACAAGGGTTGTCAAAACGTTTTATGATTGACGATTCTGTTGTTTTAGGCGCAAGTACATTTTACGATTTCACCAGAGAAGAAAACAAAAACAAAAAGGTTCACGTATGTAGCGGTACAGCTTGTATGGTTGCAAATACACAACATAATCTTCACAAAAATTTAGGAAGCCTTTTTAAGGAAGATGAAATTGGTCATGCTGCATGTGTTGGAAGATGTCATACAAACAATGCATTTATGTATGATGACAAAACATACAATGCAGCAACCAAAGAAGAAGTAGAACTTATCGTTATAGGAAAAGAATATCAAGAGAACGATTACAAAGTTGCGGCCAATACAACGCCTATTTTAACATCAAAAATAAGCGACGTCACTAAATTCTATGCCTTAGCAGAAAAACACAAGAACAACCCACAAAATATAATACAGCAATTAAAAACTTCAAACTTACGAGGACGTGGTGGAGCTGGATTCCCTTTTTGGTTTAAGCTTGATGCAGTTATCAAAGAAACTAACGAACAAAAGTATATTGTCTGTAATGCAGATGAAGGCGATCCAGGTGCGTATTCAGATATGTATCTAATGGAGCACCAACCACACAAAGTATTATTTGGTATGTACATGGCTGGGTTAACCGTAGGAGCAGATACTGGAGTTCTATACATCCGTGGTGAATATCCAGATTCTATTCGTATTGTAAATGACGCTATTGAAGAATTAAAACAGAAAAACTTAATAGGAACTTTCAAGTTCAAAATAATAAGAGGGCAAGGATCTTATGTCTGTGGAGAAGAAACTGCTCTACTAAGTTCTATAGAAGGTCTACGTCCAGAAGTTCGTGTACGTCCTCCCTATCCAGCTCAATATGGTTTATATGGAAAACCAACAGTATTAAGCAATGTAGAAACGTTTGCAAACGTTCATTGGATTCTAGAGAACGGAGGAGATCAATACGCTGCCATAGGAACAAAACAATCTACAGGAACAAAGTTAGTTTCATTAGATAGTTTTTTCAATACGCCTGGTATGTATGAAATTGAAATGGGAACACCTTTACAAACCCTTTTTGATGATTTTGGAGGCGGATTTAAATCAGAAGTTAAAGGATTGCAAATTGGAGGTCCACTTGGAGGAATTGTTCCAATGTATAAAATCTCAGAACTTACGTTGGATTTTGAATCTTTAGGAAGTAATAACTTCCTTCTTGGACATGCAAGTTTTGTGTCTATTCCTGTAGATTATCCAATGGTGAAATTTTTAGAACATCTTTTAGAATTTACTGCTGATGAATCTTGTGGTAAATGTTACCCTTGTAGAATAGGTTCTCACAGAGGAATGGAAATGTTACAAAAAGCTCAAAATGAAAATTATAAAATAGACAGGCAATTATTTGACGATTTACTAGAAACGTTAGAGATAGGTTCTTTATGTGCATTAGGTGGCGGTGTTCCATTGCCTCTTAAAAATGCATTGCAATACTTCCAAGATGAATTAAAAGAATACTTTACAAACAACTAAGAAAATTATGACAGCATATATCAATAATGAAGCTTTCGAATTTCAATCTGGCGAAACCATTTTAGATTTTGTTAGAAGAATTGAGGAGAATAAAAATGTCATCCCTACGATGTGTCAAGATGATCGATTGGAGAATTTTGGTTCCTGTCGAGTTTGTTCTGTAGAAGTAGCAAGAGAAAAAGATGGCGCAACCAGGACCATGGCTTCTTGTCATACACCTGTTGGAGAAGGATTTTACATCTACCACAATACAGAGAAGATGCAACGTCTTCGTAAGAATATTGTCGAATTGGTATTAACAGATTATCCTTCTGATAAAGTTTTTCCTTCAGAGGACAAAAAACCAACTCCTTTTCAAGAAACTATTGCGCAAATTGGAGTTCCAAATATTCGCTACCCTGAAGGTTCAAATCATTTAGACATAGAGCCAGATAGAGCGCATCCATATATTAAATCCGATTTATCACAGTGTATTAATTGTTTTCGATGCGTAAGAGCTTGTGAAGAGATTCAAGGTGAAATGATCTTGAATATGACTGGACGTGGATTTGCTTCAAACATTATCAAAGGTTTTGATACTTCTTTTGACGAATCTGCCTGTGTTTCTTGTGGTGCGTGTGTTCAAACTTGTCCTACAGAAGCGTTAACCGATAAATATGAAACGAAGACATTAATAGCCGACAAAACGGTAAGAACAACCTGTACCTATTGTGGAGTAGGTTGCCAATTAGATGTTTCGGTAATTGATGGTGAGATAAAAGGAATTCAAGCTCCTGAAACTGCCGAAGTAAATGAAGGTCATACCTGTTTAAAAGGTCGATTTGCTTTTGAATTCTATGATCACCCAGATCGATTAAGAGAGCCGATGATGAAAAAGAATGGGAAGTTTGAAGTTGTTACTTGGGATGAAGCCTATGATTTTATCGCAACCAAACTAATTGACATTAAAAATAAATACGGAGCCGATTCTATTGGAGGGATTTCATCTTCTAGAGCAACGAATGAAGAGAATTATTTAATGCAAAAAATGATTCGTGTTGGAGTTGGAACTAATAATATTGATGGATGTGCACGTGTTTGCCACGCTCCTACTGCATGGGGAATGCAACAATCTTTCGGAACTGGTGCTGCCACAAATTCAGTCGAAGATTTAAAACAAACCGATGCTATTTTCTTATTTGGAGCAAATCCGATAAAAGGACATCCAGTTACGGGTGCAAAGATTAAGCAAGCCTTTATGAAAGGCGTCACTTCCATTGTAGTAGATCCTGTAAAAACAAAGTTAGCTGAACTAGCTACTCACTTTTTACAAATTAGACCAGGAACTAATGTCGCTATTTTAAACATGTTGGCACATTACATTGTAATGGAGAACTTAGTAAACGAACACTTTATCGAATCTTACACAGAGAAATATAATGAGTTTAAAAGCCATGTAGAAAATTTAGACATGGATGAACTTGAAAAACTGACAGGTGTTTCTAAAGAAGTGGTACGAGAAGCTGCTATTGCATACGCAAGTGCAGACAGAGCGATGGAATTCCATGGATTGGGTGTAACCGAGCATTTTCAAGGTAGTAAAACAGTAATGCTACTGTCTAACTTGGCAATGATGACTGGTAATATTGGTAAAAATGGAGTGGGACTAAATCCTTTAAGAGGTCAAAACAACGTACAAGGAGCTGCAGATATGGGAGTTCAACCTCACCAAGGAGCAGGATATTTAGACGTGAGCAAACAAGACATACAGCAATATTATGCAGAGAAGTATGGAATCGAAAAAATGCCAACAACCAACGGTTTGAAGATTCCTGAAATGTTAGATGCTGCCATTGATGGAAAAATCAAAGCGTTATACATAATGGGAGAAGACACCATTATGACGGATCCAAATACAAATCATAGTATTAAAGCTTTTGAGCAAGTTGAATTGATTGTAGTTCAAGAATTATTTATGACCGCAACCACTGAAATGGCAGATGTTATTTTACCCGCTTCTTCTTATTTTGAAAAGAATGGAACTTTTACCAATGGAGAACGAAGAGTACAACGTGTAAATAAAGTGGTTGAGCCTATCGGAAATACAAAACCTGATGGACAGATTATCATTGACATCATGGATCGATTAGGATACAAACAACCAACTGGATTAACCTATGATGCTGCAAATGTAATTGAAGAAATTGCTGATGTAATTCCATTTATGAAAGGACTTTCTTGGGAACGCTTAGGTGAAAATGGTTTGCAATGGCCTATCAAAGAAGATGGAACAGACACAAAAATGTTGCATGTCGATGGTCAGTTTAAAAAAGGAATAGGAACTTTTCATCATTTCGATTTTGAAGAATCTCCTGAAATTGTAGAACATGGAAATCAATATCCATTTATCTTAACTACAGGTAGAGAATTAGAACATTACAATTCTGGAACCATGACACGTAGAACGGACAACCAAAAGATTCTGGCAAAAGACATCTTAGAAGTTCATCCTAAAGATGCGATCAAAAAAGGAATTGAAGATAACGAGATCGTTCGAATTTTTTCAGACAGAGGAAGTGTTAATATACCAATTAAATACTCTAGAAATGTAAAGCGAGGTGTTTTAAGAACTACATTCCACCAGCCCGAAGTTTTTATTAATATCATTACAGGAAGTGTTGGTGATAAAGAAACTTTAACACCAGAATATAAAGTTGTAGCTGTAGATTTTGAGCGAATATAATCTTATAGATAAATCCTTTTTCTCTTACGATGGAATTCAAGTAACCAATACAAATTCATCGAAAGTTCATGATGCTATTGTTGTAGAGGCTGCTTTGCAAATTAATATTAATAGCGAATCATATACTGTTGTGATGAGAACACCTGGCGATGATTTCGAATTAATTAGAGGTTTGTTGTATGCAGAAGATATTTATAGATCAAAGGATGAATTAGTTCTTGAAATTATAGAACAACAAAAAAATGGATTCTCCATTATTAACGCCACCATTTCAAAAGAAAAACTTGGAAAAGGATATCTAAACAAACGTACTCTTCTTTCCGTTTCTTCCTGTGGAATCTGTGGAAAACAAGAACTGAACGATATCAAACCACAGGGTGAAGCTCTAAAAAATGAGCAATCATTATCTTCTGAGTTCATCAAGGAGATGTCTCTTAAAATGGCTAAACTTCAAGAAACATTTAAGCATACTGGTGGAAGTCATGCAGCTTCTATCTTTAATAAAAAGTATCAGTTGCTTACTTTAAAAGAAGATATAGGAAGACACAATGCAGTAGACAAAGCTGTAGGACAACTAATCAATGACCAAACAATACAAGAAGCATTTTGTATGTTGGTGAGTGGACGTGTTTCTTATGAAATCGTATCAAAAGCATTCTTTGCTAAAATTCCAGTTATTATTGCAGTGTCTGCCTGTTCTAGTTTGGCGATAGATTATGCCAAAGAATTTGGGGTCTGTTTAATTGGATTCAGTAGAGAAAATAAAATGACTATTTACGCAAACCCTTCAAAAATCAACTATTAATTTCATGAGAAAATCAATATTACTCATTCTTTTTATTATGAATTCTTTGTGGGTTTTTTCACAGGACAATACAACGATTCCTGAAAGGAAAATCCAGAAAGGTTTCTTTGCGATCGATTACTTATCGGTGAATATGCCTCCCAATCCTTTAGGGCCTGACGAAGTTCATATGGGCTTAACTGGAATTCATTACAACCTTAGTTTCAATAACTTCTACGCAGGTCTAGGAATATATGGATCTGTAAGAGGAAAAAGAGGTGGTTTTTTTACCTTAGGAGTGAATGCAGGTTACAAGGCCTATTTTAATAGTCAGCTTTATGTAGATACTGGTATTCATTTTGGTGGTGGTGGTGGTGCCGGCGCTCCTGATGGTGGTGGTGCTTTCATTTTACCTCATATGAATCTTGGAGTTGAGTTTGAAAAATTTTCCTTAAGTGCTGGATACAGCTACATCAATTTCTTTGATGGAGGAAACATCAATAACAAACAATTCAACATCGCTTTACAGATTCCTATTTCTTTAGACTATGCAACCAAAAACAATGCTGAAAAAGAGTATGATGTAAAAAGTTTACAAGATTCGGATTGGGATAAGAAAGCCAAAAGATTTTCTTTCATGATGCACTTGAATAACCTATCGGTAACAGGGGATTCACAAGATACTAAGGGAAACTCTTTAAAAGGTAGCACCATACGATTGGCTGGTTTTGAAATCAACTCTTACGTTAATAAACGTTGGTTTTTCTTTGCCAAATTTGATGGTGCTTATGATGGCATCCCTGCTGGTTACATGAACATTTTTTTAGGAGGTGGTCGTCACTTTTCTTTAAATAAAAACAGAACGAATATTCTTGCCAAGTTTGGAGTTGGTGCTGGCGGTGGCGGGGGTGTTGAAACAAAAGGCGGTGTTTTAATTTACCCAGACATTTCTATTGAACAACATATTACCAACAACGTTTATCTTTCTATAAACAAAGGTTTTTTAATGAGTCCTAATTCATTTTTCTCTAGCTCTACCTTTGGGGTAGGTTTAAAATACTATACAGATATTAACGGAGTAGAAGGTTTTAATGAGAACTCAAAAGTAAAGTTCAAAGGCTTTGAAGTAGTTGTAAAACAAGATGTATATCTAAATGCAAAAAGAGCTCGAAATCCTACAGAGAATTTATATCAAATTTCTTTACAATTAAATTATCATCTTAATAAGAATGTCTACTTAGCTGGACAAACTTCATTTGCAAATTTTGGGAACGCTGGTGCATACGCAGAAGGAATTGTTGGAATGGGACTGCAGACCAATTACTTTCTTAAAAAGAAAGTGAGTCTTTTTGCACAAGCTTTACTTGGTGGTGCTGGTGGTGGAGATATCAGTACTGGTGAAGGCCTTATTATAAAACCTAGTGTTGGCCTAAATTACAACCTTACAGAAAAGTATATGCTGCGAAGCTCAATAGGCTACATAAAAGCAAGTGGTGGCTCGTTAAGCTCTCCTACTTTCAACATTGGTATTAGCTATAATTCTGCTTTTTTAAATGGTAAAAAATCTTATTAAAAAAACTACACATTCAACATAATATTACTTATATTTAACATAAATCTTGTATATATTATATAGAAAAAAGCGGAAACCGAAAAGCTTAATAGAGTAGGTAAATTATAAAAAACATAAATTTATGTGTAAATCATTAGATGTTTATAAAAAAAGAACAGAATTAGTTCTTTCTGAAAAATTATTGAATTCAATTTCTGGAGGAGTAACATTAAGTGAAGAAAAATGCTTAGATGGTACGGTAGGCTGTCCTGTAGATCATGATGGGGTTTGGGAGGATTGTATAACGTAATAATTACTTAGCTTTATAGCTTACAGAAAAAAATTGGTGGAAAAGAGGAATTCATAATTCCTCTTTTTTATTTATGTTTACATCAAAAAATAACTTTTTCTATGCATAAACACTTGTCTAACTTGATGAGTTTATGCAAAAAAAATCATTCGATTCATTAAATTTATTGTCGTAATATTATACTCAGAAATAGAATTCTAGCATCAAAATTTATTTACATAAATGAAAAGAAGAGAATTTGTAAAAAAAGCAACGTTAAGTTCTTTTGCTGCCCTTATAGGAACTGAAATAGTTTTCGGAACTAATATGGAGCAAGGCTATACTCCTCTAGCTTTACAAAGCACGGACCCTTATAAATTATTTAATAAGGATAAAGAAATGGTTGTGCTAAACAATAAACCATGGAATATTGAGGCAAAAGCACATTTACTGGATGACAAAGTAACTCCAAGTTCAAAAATGTTTATCCGTAATAACGGACGAATTCCTGAAGATATAGATGTTAAGAATTGGACACTTGTAATCGATGGAGAATCTGCTGTCAAAAAAAAGACATATACACTTTCAGAACTAAAAACAAAGTTTAAACACCATACCTATCAGCTTACTTTAGAATGTGGAGGAAATGGGAGGAGTGAATTTGATCCTCCTGCCAAAGGAAATCAGTGGACAGTTGGAGCAATTCATTGTTCTGAGTGGACAGGTGTTCGTTTAAAAGATGTGTTAGAAGATGTTGGAGTAAAGGACAACGCTGTATACATCGCCTATCACTCTGCTGATACTCATTTAAGTGGCGATCCAAAAAAAGAACCTATTTCTAGAGGTGTACCCATCTCAAAAGCAATGCAAGAAGAAACATTGTTAGCTTTTAAATTGAATGGAAAAAGTATTCCTATTGCCCATGGATATCCACTGCGCTTAATCGCAGGAGGTTTTCCAGCTTCCGCTTCAGGGAAATGGGTGAATAGAATTAGCATTCGCGATATTGTGCACGATGGAACAAAAATGACAGGTAAGGCTTATAGAGTTCCTTGTGAACCTGTAGCTCCAGGGGACACAGTGAAAGATGAAGATATGTGCATTATTGAATCGATGCCCATTAAGTCTTTAATTACACACCCTAAGTCTGGCGGTATAATAAAAAAAGGAAAAGAACTTTCTATAAGAGGTCATGCTTGGGCTGGTGAATTGGAAGTATCAAAAGCAGCATATTCAATTGATTTTGGAGCGACATGGAAGCCTTGTTCTCTAGAAACTCCTAAAAACAGATTCGCTTGGCAGCATTTTTCTGCCTCAGTAAAGTTTCCTAAAAAAGGATATTATGAAGTTTGGGTAAAAGCTACTGATACAAATGATGTATCGCAACCCATGTTATTGCCTGGCTGGAATCCAAAAGGATACTTAAACAATGCATGCCATAGGATAGCAATAAAAGTAAAATAAATGAGTAATCGTGATCTTAATGAGCAATTCAAAAAAGCCAAGTTCCTAGCGAATTCGGGTCTTTTTATACTGTCTTTAACATCCATTTTTTTTATTTTTTTAATCGCTGACCCTACGTTATCCATCTTTCAGAAAAACCCTATAACTCTTGAGCAAGAAATTGATGATGACAAAATTGAAAATGGAGTTCATCTTCGTACAGGTTTAATTGATGCTGAAGGTTTAAGAACTGTTATTAATAATTGTACCAATTGTCATTCTGCCAAACTTGTTACGCAGAATAGAATGAATGAAGAACGATGGAATGCAACCATTAAATGGATGCAGGAAACACAAAACCTCTGGGAATTAGGCGATAAACAAAAAGTCATTGTTGATTATTTGGTTACTAATTACCCGATTACTGACAAAGGTCGAAGAGCAAGTCTAACAAATATTGAATGGTATGAAATTGAAGATTAATTTTAGTCTATTTTTTGTACTTCTCTTTCTTTTATCTTGTCAGAAAGAAGAAACTACATCTACAGTTAAAGAACCAATCGATTATCTTATTGAAGTAAATGAACTTCTTAGCACTGAAATTAATTCAGCAGTTAAAATCATTGATTTCAGAAAACCTACGCTATACAATAAAGAACACATCCCTAATGCTTTAAATATCTGGAGATCAGACATAGAAAGTTCAGCGTATCCTTACGGAGGAATGATGGCAAAAAAAGAAACTATTGAACAACTGTTCAGCAAACTAGGTATTCAAAATTCAGACAAGCTTATTGTTTATGATGACAATGGGATGTGTGATGCTGCTCGACTTTGGTGGGTTTTACAGAACTACGATTTTACAAACATTCGAATGTTAAACGGAGGATTGAGTGAATGGAAAAAAAATGGTGGTAAAACGACCACTGGAAAACCTCAAATACATGCTTCTAATTTTAAGTTGCCTAAGAACTCATCAATGAAGTATCTGATTTCTAAAGAGAATGTTTTACAGTCACTATCGAAGGATAGGACAATTTTAGACACAAGAACCGCCAATGAATACTCTGGAAAGCGTCAAAAGAAAGGAGCAAAAAAAGGTGGAAGAATCCCTGTAAGCAAATGGATAGATTGGTCACAAGCAATAAACTACCATGAGGATAAGAAATTAAAATCGAAAAGTGAATTAGATAGTATTTATAGCGCAATGATTTCTTCTAAAGACGATTCTGTTATTGTATATTGTCATAGCGGAGTCCGATCTGCACACACTACATTTGTCTTAACTCAACTCTTAGGATATAAAAATGTGAAAAATTATGATGGTTCTTGGACAGAATGGAGTCATTTTAACGACTACCCTTTCGAAAAAGATAGTATAACACGTATAAAAAAGTAATATGGCAAAATGTATAGATGCTTTTATCAACGCTTTTAATGGTTCTGTAGATTGGACATGGAAATCAATTTTATTTGAAGTTCCTTGGTACAACAACTATTTTTGGGGACTTATTCTCATTTCACTGATCGTATGGGGATTAGAAATTGCATTTCCATGGCGTAAAGATCAATCTATTTTCAGAAAAGATTTCTGGTTAGATGGATTCTATATGTTCTTTAATTTCTTTGTGTTCTCTATTGCTATTGATGGGTTTTATAGAGTTTTTAATCTTGCATATACAGATATGGGATTAAATGCAAATAGTCTATCCATAGTAGATATTTCGACTTGGCCAATTTGGATACAATTGGTAACATTCTTTATTGTGTTGGACTTTGTTCAATGGTTTACTCATGTGCTTCTGCATAAATTTCCTTTCTTATGGAAGTTTCATAAAGTGCATCACAGTGTAAAAGAAATGGGATTTGCAGCTCATTTACGGTATCATTGGATGGAAAACATTTTCTATAAGCCTTTAAAGACATTTGCAGTAATGATTTTAGGCGGTTTTGAACCCCAACAAGCGTTCATTGTACATTTTGCTGCTATTACAATTGGTCATTTTAATCATGCAAATATTAAGATTACTTGGGGTGTTTTTAAATACTTATTTAACAATCCAGTCATGCATTTATACCATCATGCCTACACCTTACCAAAAGGAAAGTTTGGGGTAAATTTCGGGATTAGTTTAAGCCTATGGGATTATATTTTTAAAACGAACTACATTCCTGAAAATAGTGGTAAACTTGAATTAGGTTTCCCAGAGGATGATCAATTTCCGAAAAGTTTTGTAGGACAGTTTTTCTATGGATTTTGGAAAAAAAGAAACTAGTTTACTTTAACAATTTGTAATTCCTGAAAGCACCGACAATATACCCTCCTGTAATTTTTTCTATTGTTTTTTTAAAGATATCTTTTAAAGAGAGTCTGTTCTGAATCTTTTTCACGTCAAAGTCCCAATTCATTCGCTCAATTCTATCCTTAATTACCAAAGGGTGAGTGCCTTTAAATTCATACAAAGCACTTACGTTATCTTCGTAAATAAACTCTTCCATTTCTAAAATAGTCTTGTCATGAAAACTATGTTGGACTTCAATCTTTTTTGCTAGTTTTTTAGGCTCTCTTACATATCCATAATGATAAATTTCTGCATCGATTAATTTAACATTCAGTTTTTGATTTTCATCTTTACGGAAAGACTGCGCATCTTTATACGAATATATAGTAGTTGTATTCTTTACAATTCGTATTTCATTTCTATACCATTTATAGGAAGCTCCATAATAATTATAATTACCATAAAAATGCTTATACTTAAATAATAATCCGTCTACACTTTTGTCATCTTTCCAAGCTTTCATTGCTTGCTGAATAGTAGGTAAGTATTTTTCGTGTACTAATTCATCACTTTGAATATAAAACGCCCAATCCATTTCTGGAGAAATAGCTTTGAATGCCTTATCTGTTTCTTTTGCAAAAACAACTCCTTGTTCTCCTTTTAAAGAATCGTCCCAAACTGTTTCGATAATTTTTATCTTATTAGAATCTATACTCTTTATTAAATTTAATGTATCGTCATCAGATTTTCCAACAGCAACAACAAATTCGTCACAAATAGAAAGAATAGAAGAAATGGACTCTACAACAGGAAAATCATATTGTATGGCATTTCTGATAATTGTAAAACCAGCTACTTTCATAAAGTGATGTATATCTACTAGAGTTTTGTAAATGTATCAAAATGAATTTTGAATAGAAAACAAAAAATCCTTACTATCTCTAGTAAGGATTTATGTGAGCCCAATAGGGTTAGATACCCTTAAGGAATCCATTTTGAAAATTTCGCCTAACACCTTTGGTGTATGCTTTTCATTTTTTCAGAATTTGAATGCAAACATTCATTCTAAAAAACAGAAAAGCCTAACAAGTCTTACTTGTTAGGCTTGTTTATCTGTGAGCCCGATAGGATTCGAACCTATGACCGCCTCCTTAGAAGGGAGGTGCTCTATCCAGCTGAGCTACGAGCCCGTAGTTTTATTGTTTCTACGAAAACAGTGTCGGGGTGGCAGGATTAACTTTGTTGATCCTAAAAGGCGTTTATCAAATTAAACTCCTCCGTTTTCTTAAGAAAGTAAACTTTCTACGAAAACTCCACACTTTACTTTGTCGGGGTGGCAGGATTCGAACCTGCGACCTCCTCGTCCCAAACGAGGCGCGATGACCGGGCTACGCTACACCCCGAGTGCCAATTTTTGCGGAGAGTGTGGGATTCGAACCCACGCGACAGTTACCCGTCGACAGTTTAGCAAACTGCTCCATTAACCACTCTGGCAACTCTCCAATAAACTAACTGTGTTAGAATCAAAAATTGCGAGTGCAAATGTAAGATACCAATTACAATATTGCAAGACTTTATTGATAATTTTGTTTAAAAAAAAGTGCTAATCTGGATATTCAACTCGTAGGTGATAAATATTCATCAACTTAGCTTTAATCACTTTCTTGATGATTTCAATCTCTCTAAAAGTAATATCAGAATTTATAAATTGATTATCAGCCTTTTGCTTCTCAACTATTTTATTAATTAGCTCATCAATCGTTTGTGCTGTTGGCTTTTTTAAGCTTTTAGATGCTGCTTCTGCTGCATCACACATCATTAAAATAGCGGTCTCTTTAGAAAAAGGTATGGGTCCTTTGTATTGAAACTTGCCAATATCCACGTCTTCATCTGGATTCTGTTCTTTTTCTTTCATGTAGAAATAATATACAGAACTTGTACCGTGATGTGTTCTAATAAAGTCAATAATACGGTCTGGTAATCGATGTTGCTTTGCCAATTCGATTCCTTTAATTACATGGTCCGTAATAATTTTTGCACTATCGGTAGGTGACAAATCGTGATGTGGATTTACTCCTGTTGATTGGTTCTCTATAAAATACATTGGATTCAGCATTTTACCTATATCATGATACAATGCTCCAGTTCTTACCAACATAGAATTAGCACCAATTTCATTCGCAGCTGCTTCTGCTAAATTGGCTACCTGCATTGAATGCTGAAAAGTTCCCGGCGCCTTTTCGTTTAAATCTCTTAATAACTTTGTATTTGTATTAGAAAGCTCTAGTAAGGTTACATCTGATACCAAACCAAACATTTTCTCATAGACATAAATAAAGAACAATGACAAAAAGGATAGTAATCCGTTTGCGGCAAACATGACAAAATACTCCCAATTAATTTGCGAGGCGTTTCCTTCTTTAATAATGGAAAAAGCCAAATAAGTAATCATATAAATGAGCGTAATCTGACCTATAGATATAAATAAGGTTGCTCTTTTATAAAGGTCTGAAACGGTTAGTATTGTTACAATTCCAGCAATGATGTGCAGGTATATAAATTCAAAACTATTAGGAACAATAAACCCTAAAAGCAATATTGTTAATACATGTGTAAACAATCCTAATCTTGCATCAAAAAACGCTTTTAAAACAATTGGTAATATACTTAGTGGGACAACATATAAATAATCTGAATTGTATTTAATGACTAATGTTTGCACTAAAATCATAAAACTGACATTGAAGAAAATGAATGTCACTTTATTGTTATTCTTAAAAATTTCTGTTCGAGATTTCCATAAAAATAAAAGAAGCATTAATAGTGCTAAAGAAACGAGGATGGTATATCCTAATACAATCCAATAGTAATTTGTTTTGGTCCATAACTTAGACTCAGATTCTCTTTTCAACGAATACAGTATTGCTAGCTTCTTCCCTTCTACAATCTCTCCTGTTGAAATAATCAATTCTCCTTTGGAAACCTTACCTCTTGTTGGAGAAATATTATTAACCGCATCATCAATTACTTTTTCAGTAAATACTTTATCATAAGAAACATTCGGTTTTATAATTTCAGAAAGAATTGTTCTATTGATACTTTGCGCAAAATTATAGGGCTGATCTCCTAACCTATCTGTAATAATTCTAAGAACATCCGAAGAATACAAAAGGCTACTATAGATAATATCTTCTACTTCGTTCTCCTTCTTAAGTGTTACAAGAGTATTTCTATTAGATACAATTCCCTGACTTGCAGGCTCTATAAACCCTGTATTATAAACAGATTCAATGATAGAATTCCCTAACAAAGTAATACTCTCTAAATCACTACCTGATAAAGAATCGCTCATTTGAAGCAATGACATTCTTAACTTATAAGTATCCTTTACCTCTTCAACAATTGCTTTATCATATAAAAAGTACAGTTTGGCATTTACATCAATTGCCTTTTTCTCTTCGTTAATCTCTTCTTCAGTTTTCTCTATTGCAAAGTCAAAAGAAGCGATCAAGCTTTCATACTTCCAAGGTGTACCCTTGCTAAAGTCATACTTGAACTGACCACCTTTTGGAAAAAGGTACACAATAGCGAATGCTGTAATCAAAAAAAGGATGACCTTATAAAAGATCGCATTGTATTGGTATAACTTATTGACAGTTTTACTCATATTCTATTCTTAGAAACACAAACTTAACTTAAAAAAATGGAGGTCGGAAATTCAAGCCGAAGAATCCGTATAAATTTGATTTAAAATGGTTAATTTTGCAAGACAAATTAAGATAAAATTAAATACAAATATGAGTACAAAAGACGTAGTGATTGTATCTGTTGCTAGAACACCAATTGGTAGTTTCATGGGGAGTTTATCAAGTGTCCCAGCTCCTAAATTAGGTTCTGTTGCAATCAAAGGTGCTTTAGACAAAATCAACTTAGATCCAAACTTAGTAGAAGAAGTCTTCATGGGAAATGTAGTGTCAGCTGGCTTAGGTCAGGCTCCTGCTAGACAAGCAGCTATGTTTGCTGGAATCCCAGATTCAGTTCCTTGTACTACCGTAAATAAAGTTTGTGCTTCAGGGATGAAATCAATTATGTTGGCTGCTCAAACCATTGCCTTAGGTGATGCTGATGTTGTTGTAGCTGGTGGAATGGAGAACATGAGTTCTATACCTCATTACTACCATGCAAGAACTGCAACAAAATTTGGGCCTGCAAAAATGGAAGATGGAATGCAGAAAGATGGTTTGGTTGATGTTTATGATGGTGTCGCTATGGGAGTTTGTGCTGATGCATGTGCAACAGAATATGAATTCTCTAGAGAAGATCAAGATAAGTATGCAATTCAATCCTACACAAGATCAGCTGATGCATGGGGTGCAGGAAAGTTTTCAGATGAAATAGTTCCAGTTGAAGTACCTCAAAGAAGAGGCGAGCCTGTTATATTTTCTGAAGATGAAGAGTATAAGAATGTAAAAATGGAAAAAATTCCAGCTTTACGTGCTGCTTTTACCAAAGAAGGAACTGTAACTGCTGCAAATGCATCTACAATTAATGATGGTGGAGCCGCCTTGGTTTTAATGTCTGCTGAAAAAGCCGCTGAATTAAACATGACACCTATTGCTAAAATAGTTAGTTATGCTGATGCTGCTCACGAACCTAAATGGTTTACTACCGCACCTGCAAAAGCTTTACCAAAAGCGTTGGCAAAAGCAAACTTATCTATCTCTGATGTAGATTACTTCGAATTAAATGAAGCATTTTCTGTTGTTGGTTTAGCAAACATGAAGATATTAGGTTTAGATAACGATCAAGTAAATGTGAATGGTGGTGCTGTCTCTTTAGGACACCCTTTAGGTGTTTCTGGAGCTAGAATTGTAATTGCATTGACTTCTATTCTAAAACAAAATAATGCTAAAATTGGTGCTGCTGGAATCTGTAATGGTGGTGGTGGTGCTAGTGCAATGGTAATAGAAAGAATTTAAATTTTCTAAAAGATAATATGCTCTACGGCATCTGTAATTTAAGTATTGTACCACTACGTTTAGAATCTTCTGATGCTTCTGAAATGGTTTCTCAAATAGTCTTTGGAGAACATTTTAAGGTGTTAAGTAAGACCAAAAAATGGAGCCACGTACGACTCTCTTTTGATGGATATGAAGGATATGTAGACAACAAGCAATATATAGAAATTGATGAAGATACTTTTTCTAAAATTTCGGACTCTGAGCCTGTCTACGCTGGTGAGCTAATTGATTTTGTTACTGACAAAAGTAACAACCTTATGACAATCCCTTTAGGAGCTAGGCTTCCTTTTTATGAAAACGGTGAGTGCTATTTAGGAAACGACAGCTATCAATATCAAGGAGCAACTTTTACTGGAAAATTAGCACGTGTAGAAATTATTCAAAAAGCCTTTGTTTTTTTAAACACTCCATATTTATGGGGTGGAAAAACTCCTTTCGGAATTGATTGTTCTGGATTTACACAACTTGTATACAAACTATGCGGATATCATTTAAAGAGAGATGCTAAAGATCAGGCTACGCAAGGTGATGTTCTTAGTTTTATAGAAGAAAGTGAACCTGGAGATTTAGCTTTTTTTGATAACAATGAAGGTATTATTACTCATGTGGGAATTATTATGAATGACTATTCTATTATTCATGCGCATGGAAAGGTAAGAATTGATCGATTGGATCATAGTGGAATCTACAATGTAGACACCAAGACACATACACACAAGTTACGAGTCATTAAAAAGATTATATAATAAAAAAACCGTTCCAAATGGAACGGTTTTTTTATGTACGTTTTATACTAAAATCTATTTAGCTCTCATCTTTTTATACAGCTCTCTAAAAACTTTTGCTTTTTCTTCAACTTCAAGAGTTTCATAGATATTCAATAAAGTTCTTACTGTATCTAAGCTTCTACTACCAGCATCTGCTTTTTCTAAATAAGGCATTGCTTCTTTATATAATGCTTTTTGTTTTAATGCTAATTCATCATACTTATCAAAATCAGATAGGTTCTTATTCATCTCTTCAATGATTGCTTTCTCTCCATCTAAAATTGTTACTGCAAGATTCATATAAGCATCATTATAATCTGGTTTTAACTCTAATGCTTTTAAGTAATACTTTTTAGCGTCATCTAATTTTTGTTGGTTATAACTAACAACACCTAAGTTATAATACAAAATTGGGTTGTTCGGATCTTTCTTAACAGCTACTTCCATTAACTCACCAAACTTATCCATCTTTTCTAATTTAATGTATAAATCAGCTTCAGTAAGTAACAGTGTCATATCCTCTGGGAATGCAGCTCTAGCTTCTTTAACCGCAATGACAGCTTCTTCTACTTTTCCTTGTCTTGTTAAAATTAAACCTATGTTCTTAATAATCTCTCCTCTCTTAGATTCAGACACTTTATCTTTTGGGTTGATATACGCTCCAAGCTTCACAAACTGATCTCTCTGTGCTTTACTTCCAAACGTTTCAACTGCGCCTGTTTCTTTTTCTCTTGCAGAATAAATGGTTACAATTCCTGTATACCCTAAACTTTTCAACTTTTTATACAATTCTAATGATCTTTCTAATTCACCTGCTTGAAAAGCAATTTGTGCTGCGTTTGAAAGAAACATAGTATCCTGCTTAGCTAAAGTGTATCTTAAATAGAAACTTTCATAAGCATTTTTATAATCTTTAGACTCATATTGAGCAAAAGCCTTATTTGTTAAATCAGAAGTTAAGTTTTCAAGTAATGGTTTTGCTTGTTGAGTATACTTTCTTTTTCCTGCCTTTTTTTCATAGTCTAATAGTGTATTGTATGCCTCTGCAGCAACTTTATACTCTTTCTTAGCTGCATACGTTTGACCTTTTAAAAAGTAAAATTTAGCTTTATACTTTTCTGCATTAGCAATTAAAGGCTCAGCTGTTTTTAACGCTGCTGTAGCAGCAGCATAATCTTTCTTCTTTATCGCTTTCTCTGCAGTTTTTAATTCATTTTTTTGTGCAAAAGAGGACATTGTTACTAATCCTATAAAAAATGCTATTAATTTAGTTTTCATTTGTATCTATTTAATTCAACAGTTATTCTTGGTTCTCGTTAGTATTGTTTTCAATTTCTGTGCCATCTTCATTTTCAGTTTCAGGCTCTTCTTCTTCATGCATAACTTTCGCTACGGCTGCAATGCTATCAGAGTCTTTAATATTAATTAACTTAACTCCTTGAGTTGCTCTCCCCATAACACGTAAATCTTCTACAGCCATACGAATGGTTATACCCGATTTATTGATGATCATTAAATCATTAGAATCATCTACATTTTTAATGGCGACTAAATTACCTGTTTTTTCTGAGATATTCAATGTTTTAACACCTTTACCTCCTCTATTTGTAATTCTGTAGTCTTCTAATTTTGAACGTTTTCCGTATCCTTTTTCAGAAACAACAAGAATATTACTCTCCATATCATTCACAGCAACCATTCCAATTACTTCATCATTTTCATGTCCTAAAGTAATTCCTCGAACTCCAGAAGCTGTTCTTCCCATTGGTCTAGTTTTCGCTTCTTCAAAACGAATTGCTTTTCCAGATTTTAAAGCCAACATTACTTGACTATCCCCTGTCGTTAATTTAGCTTCTAGCAACTCATCATCCTCACGAATAGTAATGGCATTAATTCCATTTGTTCTAGGGCGAGAATATTGCTCAAGCGAAGTCTTCTTCACCTGACCTCTTTTCGTGGCCATAATTACATAATGGCTATTAATGTAGTCTTCATCTTTTAGATCTTGGGTTACCAAAAATGCTTTTACTTTATCGTCTTGTTCAATATTGATTAAGTTTTGCATTGCTCTTCCTTTCGAAGTCTTACCCCCTTCTGGAATCTCATAAACCCGCATCCAAAATACTTTTCCTTTTTGTGTAAAGAATAGCATGTATTGATGGTTGGTTCCTACAAACAAGTGCTCTAGGAAGTCTTCATTCCTTGTGGCAACTCCTTTTTGACCTCTTCCCCCTCTATTCTGAACCTTGTATTCATCTAAATTGGTTCTTTTCAAATATCCAGCATTAGAAATTGTTACAACAACTTTCGAGTTCGGTATCATGTCTTCAATACTCATATCTCCTCCAGCATACTCAATCTGAGAACGGCGTTCATCTCCATATTTATCTCGAATGGCAACTAACTCATCTGTAATGATTTGATAGCGTCTAGATTCATTTTCTAAGATGTCCTTTAAATCGGCAATTGTTTTCATGATCTCTTCAAACTCAGCTCTTAACTTGTCTTGTTCTAAACCAGTTAACTGACGTAATCGCATTTCTACAATTGCTTTGGCTTGAATTTCAGTCAATTCAAATCTTGCAATTAATGCCTCTCGTGCTTCATCTGCATTCTTAGATCCTCTAATAATTTTAATTACCTCATCGATATTATCAGAAGCTATAATTAGACCTTCTAAAATATGTGCTCTTGCTTCAGCTTTCTTTAATTCATATTTAGTTCTACGGACAACTACATCATGTCTGTGTTCAACAAAATAATGAATCAGTTGTTTCAAGTTTAACTGTTCAGGACGACCATTTACCAATGCAATATTATTGACACTGAATGATGTTTGTAGACTAGTATACTTGAATAACTTGTTTAAGACAATGTTAGGAATTGCATCGCGTTTTAAAACATAAACGATACGCATTCCTTTTCTATCAGACTCATCACGAATATTAGCAATCCCCTCTAGCTTCTTATCATTTACCAATTCAGCAGTTTTTTTAATCATGTCTGCCTTATTGACTTGATATGGAATTTCAGTGACAATGATACACTCACGCCCCTTTACCTCTTCAATAACAGCTTTCGCACGCATTACAATACGTCCTCTTCCTGTATGAAAAGCATCTTTAACACCTTCATATCCGTATATAATTCCTCCTGTAGGGAAATCAGGTGCTTTTATGTGTTGTATTAGTTCATCGATTTCGATATCTCTATTTTCGATGTAAGCCAATGTTCCATTAATAACTTCTGTTAAGTTATGCGGCGCCATGTTAGTCGCCATTCCAACTGCAATTCCCGAAGCTCCGTTTACTAAGAGAGTAGGAATTCTTGTTGGTAAAACAGTAGGTTCATACAAAGTATCATCAAAATTTAATCGTTGATCTACTGTTTCTTTTTCAATATCAGACAACATCTCTTCTGATATTTTCTGCATTCTTACCTCAGTATAACGCATTGCTGCTGGGCTATCACCATCTACAGAACCAAAATTCCCTTGTCCGTCTACCATTAAGTAACGAACACTCCATTCTTGAGCCATACGCACCATAGAGTCGTATACAGAAGTATCTCCGTGTGGGTGATACTTACCTAATACTTCTCCTACAATTCTTGCAGATTTCTTGTAGGAACCTGTTGCTTTAATTCCTAATTCATGCATTCCAAACAGAACTCTCCTATGCACTGGTTTTAAACCATCTCTCACATCGGGTAATGCTCTAGAAACTATTACTGACATTGAGTAATCAATGTAAGCAGATTTCATCTGCTCTTCTATGTTAATTGGAATTAACTTTTCTCCGTCTGACATACGTTAAATGTATTGTTAATTTTTTACTAAATTTAATAACTAGCAAGTTACTATAATTCCTATTTTTCACAAACATTTTAGCACCTGAATTCCCTAGAGTTATCAACATTTCTTGATAAATTTTCGACAATTTTTATACCCTTGATTTACAAGGCTTTCTGAGCCTATTTTACAAGCCAAATTGTCAGCATTTGACTCATGGCATTCTTTTTGTAATTTTTTACTAAAAAAAGGACTAAATTTACAATTATAGATAAACCCGATATATGGACGATAATTTTTCACCAAAGGTAAGAGATGTGATTACTTTCAGTAAAGAGGAAGCCTTGAGATTAGGCCATGATTTTATTGGAACAGAGCACTTATTACTTGGTTTGATACGCAAAGGAGAAGGGAAAGCGATTGAGATACTAGATACATTCAATGTAAATCTAGATATTGTGCGTAATAGATTAGAATTACTTAATCCTGCTGCCCCCAGTATTATTGATGTAAATCAAAAAAAGAGTTTGCATTTAACGCGTCAAGCTGAAAAGGCTTTAAAAACAACTTTTTTAGAAGCCAAATTGTATCAGAGTGAAGCAATAGATACTGCACACTTACTTTTATGCATTCTTAGAAACGAGAACGACCCAACAACTAAGTTGTTGAATAAGCATGATGTTGATTACGATCAAGCAAAAGCTTTGTACAAAGAATTACATGTAGAAAACTCAGATGAAGATCTACCAATAAACCCGATAGCAGAAACTCCGTCTGATGATGACGAATTTGCATCTTCTGACAAATCAAATCCATACGATCAATCTCAAAAAGGAAAATCACCAAAAAAATCAAAGACTCCTGTTTTAGATAATTTTGGAAGAGATTTAACTTCTTTAGCTGAAAATGGAAAGTTAGATCCTGTTGTTGGTCGACATAAAGAAATAGAACGTGTTTCTCAAATCTTAAGCCGACGCAAAAAGAACAACCCAATGTTAATTGGTGAACCTGGTGTAGGTAAGTCTGCAATTGCTGAAGGTTTAGCTTTAAGAATTGTGAATAGAAAAGTATCGAGAATCCTTTTTGATAAGCGAATCGTTTCTTTAGACTTAGCAAGTTTAGTTGCGGGCACAAAATATAGAGGTCAGTTTGAAGAGCGTATGAAAGCGCTGATGAATGAACTGGAAAAAAACGAAGACATCATCTTATTCATTGATGAAATTCACACCATTGTTGGTGCTGGAGGTGCTACTGGCTCTTTGGATGCTTCTAACATGTTAAAGCCAGCTTTAGCTAGAGGAGAAATCCAATGTATTGGAGCAACTACTCTTGATGAGTATAGAACAAACATAGAAAAAGATGGCGCACTAGAAAGACGTTTTCAAAAGATCATTGTGAATCCAACTAGCGTGGAAGAAACAATTCAAATTTTGCATAATATCAAAGGAAAATACGAAGCACATCACAACGTTGATTTTACAGATGAAGCTATTGATGCCTGTGTGAAATTAACCAATAGATACATGACAGACCGATACTTACCAGACAAAGCTATTGATGCTTTAGATGAAGCAGGGTCTAGAATACATATTACAAATATTGTTGTTCCTCAGCAGGTGTTAGAACTTGAAGGACAACTAGAATTAATTCGTGAACGTAAAACTAATGCTGTCAATGGTCAGAAATATGAAGAGGCCGCTAAATTACGTGATGATGAGAAAAATATGGAGTCTGCTTTAGAGTCCGCTCAAAGACAATGGGAAGATGATTCTAAATTGAACCGTGAGATTGTTACTGAAGACAATGTTGCAGAAGTAGTTTCTATGATGACAGGAATTCCTGTAAATAGAGTTGCTGAAGCAGAGACCAGTCGTTTGAGTGAACTTCCAAAAATGATCAAAGGAAAAGTAATTGGACAAGATGAAGCTGTTACTAAAGTTGTGAAAGCTATTCAAAGAAACCGTGTAGGATTGAAAGATCCTAACAAACCAATTGGTTCTTTCATTTTCTTAGGACAAACTGGAGTTGGAAAAACACAACTAGCAAAAGTATTGGCGCGTGAGTTATTTGATTCTGATGATTCTTTGATTCGAATTGACATGAGTGAATACATGGAAAAATTCGCAATTTCAAGATTAATTGGAGCGCCTCCTGGATATGTAGGATATGAAGAAGGTGGACAGTTAACTGAGAAAGTTCGTAGAAAACCATATTCTGTTATCTTACTAGATGAAATCGAGAAAGCGCATCCAGACGTATTTAATATGCTGTTGCAAATTTTAGATGACGGACATATTACGGATAGTTTAGGTAGAAAAATTGATTTTAGAAATACCATTATTATCATGACATCTAATATCGGAGCTCGTCAGTTAAAAGACTTTGGTTCTGGTGTTGGTTTTGGTACAACTGCGAAAAAAGAACAATCAGAAGAGCATGCGAAAGGAATTATTGAGAATGCTTTAAAGAAGTCGTTCGCTCCTGAATTCTTAAATAGAATTGATGACGTGATTGTATTCAATACTTTAGAAAGAGAAGATATCCATTCAATTATCGATATTGAGCTTGATAAATTGTTGCATAGAATCTCTGGTTTGGGCTATACCTTAAAGCTAAGCGAGAAAGCAAAAGATTACATAGCAGACAAAGGCTTTGATAAAAAATATGGCGCACGTCCTCTAAAAAGAGCAATTCAAAAATATATTGAAGATGCCTTGGCTGAAGAAATCGTGAACTCCAAATTAACAGAAGGCGATACCATTTCAATGAATTTAAATGAGAAGAAAAACAAACTTACCATCAAAATAAAGAAAGGAAAAAAAGCGGAAGAAACAAGAACAGAAGCTGAAGAATAAACATAAAAAACCCAAACTTTCGTTTGGGTTTTTTATTCGTTAGTTTTATTTTTAATACTTAAAAGAAATCTATGAAATTAAAATATCTTATCACTGTTATCACCATAGTATTATCTGGCATACTAGTTAACTCCAACATACAAAAAGATAAAAAAAAATTACTTTGTAGTGGGAAGTGGTATATGAAATACACTCAATCTGGTGAAATAAAAGAGACTATTCCTAACAGCGAAAAAGGAAGTCCTTGGATGATTTTTCATAAAGACGGTAACTATAACGGTGATGGAAATATAAAAAAGGAAAAAGGTCTATGGAAATTCTCAAAAAACAAAGACTCTCTTCTTTTAAATATTGATCTAACTATCAATGTAGCTTTTAGGATTAACAAATTAAATTCTAAAGAGTTAGAAATATTTTTCAAAGACGATACGCAAGAAGTAACTATTTTTTTGGACAAAAAAGAATAAAGAAAACCCCAAACTAACGTTTGTTTTTTTTTAGTTAGTTTTACGTTAATCTTTAAATAAAAAATTTATGAAATTAAAATACTTAGCATTATCAATTGTTCTTCTATTTACTAGTGCCCTGATTGATTCAGACATCCAAGACAGTAAAACTGATTTATTGTGTAAAGAGAAATGGTATGTAAAATATATTGAAGCCAATGGCAACAAACAGACACCTCCTCCTGGCCAAGTCGATGAAATGTGGATGAATTTTCTTAAAGATGGAAACCATGAAGTGAATTCAAACAATAGAATTCAAAAAGGAAAATGGGCATTCACAAAGAATAAAGACAGTATTACCTTTACAACAGAAAAGGGAGAATTGAAAAAAACTAAAATTGAAACCTTAAACAAAAAGGAATTAAATTTAAAACTAGCTGATCAAGGTCAAGTAATAACCATACATTTAGAAAGAAAAGAATAAAGAAAAACCCCAAACCTTAGTTTGGGGTTTTTGATTTATAGTCTATTAATCTTTTATGCTTTCTCCAAGGTGTTAATAGAAACATGTGGCCATCGAATTAACTCTCCATCTGAATTCTTAAAGAAATCCAAGAAAACGGTTTGTGTATATTGAAGTCTTAACTTAGGGTTTCCAGCAGCATCTTTTTCCGCCAATTCCTGAATCCAAAACCTCGAAGTCATTTCTGTTGCATCTGCTTGTCTCTCAATAAAAGGGATATTAGAAATACCGCCTGATTCTAACTTCGTATCAAATACAAATTCAGTTGTTTTTACAATTTCCACTCCTTCATTAGCTTCCTTTAAAAGAGCATTTGGATCTACTGGATCAAAAACACCTTTAAAAGGATTGTCATGAAAATGTTTATAAGGCTCTAAATATGCACCTTCTAAATCATGATTTACTCCAATAGGTAATCCATTTTCATCTGGAATTACGGGAGCTCCTTTATGTGCCTTTCCTTTCCCTAAAGCCAATATTGAATTTCCATGCGGAATTGTTCCTAATCTAGCATACTCAAGTCCATCAGTTGCCTCATTAGCCATATATAAGAAAAGTCCAGGCTCATGATGAATAGGCAACTCAGCTGGGCCAGCTAATCCGCTTAATGGAAAATCTGTTGCAGCAACTTGTTTAATCGTTTGTTCATAACTCATGGTTGCAACAAATTGATCTTTATTGGTTGCTGTACCATCATCATTTTTTTTAATTCCGCGATTTGGGACAGCCTTATCTACTTCTGAAAAGCGAAGTTCTTCGTTGTATTGATTTACCAATAGTCGATAATTAATAGGTGCTTTTGTTGCATCACTCGCAAAAGGCAACGCAATCATATTCCAACCACGTCCAGGTAAACTTGGTAAGTTTGTCCATAGTCCAGGTAATTGTTTTAATAATCCAAGTTCATGATCTCCAGCTTTTGCAAGGCTGATAGATCTTCCTACTTTCATAATACTTTCTAATTGACTTCTACTTAACATACGTTTTTGGTTTAGTTTATTCTATAATATTATATAAATATGGACATAACTATCTAGAAAAAAAAACTTCGTTTTAAAACTAGGTATAAACACCTGTTTTATTTGTAGATAATTGACTATCATTTACTTTTCGAGTAACTTCGTTTGCAATCCTAATTGACTCGTTAATACAGATCATAAAAAATAATCAAAAAACTCTTTTAAATTATGTCAATGAACTATTCATTCGGACTTCCTCTTAAACACAACTTTGTAGACTATGTCTATTATGACGGATTATTTCCACCTCATGAAATTGATACAATTCTAAACTTTTGGGATGAGCAAAAAATAATTAAAGCAACGCTATCTGGAAGTGATAAATCTCAATATGACGATGAAATACGAAAGAGCTCTGTGATGTTTATTGAAAACATACCAGAAAATGATTGGATTTACAGAAAGCTAGCAAATCTTGCCATGACTAGTAATAACGAACGATTTTGGTTTGACTTATTAGGCTTTCATCAAGAGTTACAACTCACTAGGTATTCTGAAGGTGACTTTTTTGATTGGCATTTGGATTTTGGTGCAGGGGAAATTTCTGCTCGTAAATTAAGTATGACGATTCAATTATCAGATTCTGACGATTATGAAGGCGGAGATTTACAATTTATGATGAACAATAAAATAGAGAACGCCCCACGTAAAAAAGGTACCATTATCATTTTTCCATCCTTTATTATGCATCGGGTGACACCGATTACAAAAGGAACACGTCAATCCATTGTGGGTTGGGTTTCAGGGCCACCTTATAGATAATTTTGTAGTTTAACACATTTAATTGATTAATATGAGTCACATTAGAAAAGAGATTGAGTCTAAAAGCTTTCTTAATCTAGGTAAAAATGAATTCGTAATAAATGAATTTAGAGATGCTAAAAAAACTAGATGGAAAACATTTGGAAATAAGTCAACTGATTTTGCTGTAGTAACTAATAAAAAATTAATACATGTCGTTTTAGTAAGAGAGGATATTTTCTACAGAAATCATGAATATATGGTGAATTATATACCTTTTGATCAAATTCTCCAAGTTGAACGCTTTTGGTTTGAAGATGATCGTTTCTGGGTTACTAAAAAGTTAGGGTGCAAAATAACGTATAAAGCTTTAGACAGAGAAGCTTACAGACTTATACAATTAAAAAATAATACTAATTATTTCATAGATTTAATAAAGGGTCTTTTAAAAGAGTCACATTTTAACTCAAATATCTAAAACAACTCTTCAGAATTAGCCTTGAAAAACCAATGAACAAAAGACTTCTTACCATAGCAATTGGTCTGATTTTAGGAATTGCCTATTTTTTGTATCAAATGTATCCATTTGCAGAAGGTGTAATAGATGATATTCCTAAAAATCAAACAACATTGAAAGATGGTCGCTGGGTTTTGGAAAACGACACCAATTCTGGTATCGAAATCAAAGATGGAAAATGGACATTTTCTTATGTCGGAGAAAAAACTGAAGATGATGATATTTATAATATTACAATCACTAATGAACTTCCAGAATATGCAGATACAGAAGCTAGGCCTGGAAAGTTTATTGTTCTAACCAATCAAAGAGATACATTACACTACGAGATTCTAAATAAAACTGATAGTGTTTTAAGCCTCATGTACTTTCCTAATGGAAGTATTCATCTATATATTCATGAGAAAAAAGATTAGAATAACTCCTCCGAATCAATTTCCAAAGAATCAATAAAAGCTGAAGCGTTCATCATACTATCATGCATCACTCTGTCTTCTTCTACAATAGAAACTTCTTCCCTAAAAGATCCAATAAAAGATTCTAGGAACGGAGAACTTTTTGCTTTTCCAAAAGACAAGGCTTGTGAAGCTGTAAACAATTCAATCGCCAAAACAGTTTGAAGATTGTCAACGACCTTCTTTGCTTTGGTAGCTCCATTGGCTCCCATACTCACATGGTCTTCTTGTCCATTGCTAGATTCGATAGAATCGACACTTGAGGGTGTTGCGTATTGTTTGTTCTGACTTACGATACTTGCCGCAGTATATTGCGGAATCATAAATCCGCTATTCAATCCTGGGTTAGAAACCAAGAATGGTGGTAAATGTCTATGTCCTGATACTAATTGATACACCCTGCGTTCAGAGATGTTTCCTAATTCTGCCATCGCAATCGCTAAAAAATCTAAAGTCAACGCCAAAGGCTGTCCGTGAAAATTCCCTCCCGAAATGATTTCATCTTCATCGACAAACACATTAGGATTATCCGTCACTGAATTGATTTCTGTTAAGAATGTTTTGGTCACAAAACGAATGGTATCTTTTGTTGCTCCATGTACTTGTGGCATACAACGGAACGAATACGGATCTTGTACGTGTTGTTTTTCTTGCGCAATGAGTTCACTGTCTTCTAAAAATTCACGAATTCTTTCAGCAGTTTTTAATTGCCCTCTATGCGGACGAACCAAATGTACCAATTCGTTAAAAGGCTCTACTCGTCCGTCAAAACCTTCCAAAGAAATAGCTCCAATCAGATCTGCCAAGTACGAAAGTTTGTGTGCTTTTAGTAAATTATAAATTCCGTAGGCAGTCATAAATTGCGTTCCATTTAACAACGCTAATCCTTCTTTGGATTGTAACTTAATTTTCTCCCAACCAAAACGTTTTAAGATTTCTTCCCCAGAAACTCGTTCACCTTTGTAATCTACCTCACCCAGACCAATCAATGGCAATGCCAAATGTGCTAGTGGCGATAAATCTCCTGAAGCTCCTAAAGAACCTTGTTCATATACCACAGGAAAAATATCGTTGTTATAAAAATCAATCAAACGATTGATGGTAGCTAATTGCACTCCCGAATGTCCGTAGTTTAAGGATTGTATTTTCAATAACAACATCAATTTTACAATCTCATTCGATGCTTCATCACCAGTACCACAAGCATGACTCATTACTAAGTTCTCTTGTAGTTTTTGTAGATTCTCTCCTTTAATTTTCACATTATATAAAGCTCCAAACCCAGTATTGATACCATAAATAGGTTTCGATACCGATTTCATTTTTTCATCTAAATAAGCCCTACACTTTTTAACACGTACAACTGCATCATCAGATAATGCTAATTTCTTATCACTTAGAAGAATATCATGGATGATTGATAAATCTAACGGATTTGAATCTATTTTGTGAATTGAATTCATAAGAATTGGTTAAGGATGATAAAAGTCTAAATTCGGCATTGAATATGCAACAAATTTGATTGTTTTTTTCACAGCTAAATTTCTTCGTTTTTGAGCATAAAAAAAGACGAGATTAAAATCTCGTCTCTTCTATATTTAAAATCAACAATGTTATTCTTTGTACACTCCCATTTGAGCGTATTTCTCCATTCTTGTTGCTACAATTTCTTTGTCTGATAAATCTTTCAATTCTTCAAAAGCAGAAAGAATGGTATCCTTTACTGCTTCAAAAGCTTCTTCTCTGTTTGAATGCGCCCCTCCTACTGGTTCTTTAATAATTCCGTCAATTAGTTTTAACTTTTTCATGTCTTCACCAGTTAACTTTAACGCTTCAGCCGCTTGCTCTTTAAACTCCCAGCTACGCCATAAAATTGAAGAGCAAGATTCAGGAGAAATTACAGTATACCATGTGTTTTCCATCATGTATACTTTGTTTCCAACACCTATTCCTAATGCTCCTCCAGAAGCTCCTTCACCAATTACAATGGTAATGATAGGAGTTTTTAAACGAGTCATTTCTAAAATATTTCTTGCAATCGCTTCTCCTTGTCCTCTCTCTTCTGCTTCTAATCCTGGATAAGCTCCTGGAGTATCCAATAAAGTAATCACTGGAATACTGAATTTTTCAGCCATTTTCATCAAGCGAAGTGCTTTTCTATATCCTTCAGGATTCGCCATCCCAAAGTTTCTATACTGACGCGTTTTGGTATTGTATCCTTTTTGTTGACCAATAAACATAAACGATTGATCTCCAATTTTACCTAAACCACCAATCATCGCCTTATCATCTTTTACACTTCTGTCTCCATGAAGCTCCATAAAAGTATCTCCACAAATAGCGTTGATGTAATCTAAAGTATAAGGTCTGTTGGGATGTCTAGACAATTGAACTCTCTGCCAAGGCGTTAAGTTCTTATAAATATCTTTCTTTGCTTTGTCTAATTTCTTTTGAATTTTGGTACAGGTTGCTGTTACGTCTACATCACTCTCCTTCCCTATAATTACACACTTTTCTAACTGATCCTCTAGTTCTTTAATGGGTAATTCAAAGTCTAAATATTCCATAGTTTAGTTGTTTATCCTTTATAATATTCGATTCTTAAAATCGAACAATCAAAGCTACAAACTTACTACAAAAATAGGTTCTTTTTACAAGGTTTTTTATTTTTTTGAGCGTTGTAGTTTTTCCATTTTTTTTGCAATTCCTTTTCTGTTTTTAAGAAAACCATTAAGCAATACCACAAACAAAACAATAAAGGCACCTAAATAAAACTCAGAATTCATTCTTTCCTTTTCACCAAAAACCATCAATGCAAGAATAATTGCATATATAGGTTCTAGGTTAATCGTTAGCATTACTGTATAAGGAGTTAGGTATTTCATAACATCTACAGAAACTATAAACGCATATGCAGTACATACACTACTTAATAATAACAAATACATCCAATCTGTACTTTTCAAGATAAAGAATTCAACAGTGAATGAGCCTTGTACTAGTAAGAAAATGGTAATAAAAACGACACCGAATAATAATTGATAAAATGAAATAACATCAGCCTTATGCTTCTTAACATACAACGCATTGATGACTGCAAAGAGCGCTGATAAAAAAGCAGAAATCAGTGCATATATAATTCCTAAAGTATACTGTGGTTCAAAACTGAAAATTATATACAATCCAACAACCACCAATAATCCTAAGAAAATTTCTATTCCTCGAATTCTTCTTTTGAAGAATAATGGTTCTATTAACGATGCAAAAAGCGCACCTGTACTCATTGTTACCAGTGCAACTGACACATTTGAAACTTTAATTGCTTTAAAAAAGGTGATCCAATGCAGCGCAATAATAATTCCTGAAAAGAAAAATTTGAGCATCAATTTTTTATCAATGACAATCGATTTTTTTTTGATGATAAAATAAATCCCAATAAACAAAGTTGCTAAGAGCATTCTATACCATACTAAAGGAATGGCATCAATGGTAATTAAAGCTCCTAAAATAGCCGTAAAACCCCATATGAAAACAATAAAATGTAGGTGTAAATAATGCTTTAGTTTACTTTCTTGCATTGAGGTATAAATAAAGTGCCAAAGCTCCAAAGAACATATTCGGAATCCAGACATAGAGTAATGAATTTGCCCCTGCAACGGCTCCTAAGACCTCAGCTACCTTTAAAAAGAATACGTAGATAAACATAATTCCGATTCCGATAGCCAAATTAACTCCAATTCCTCCTCGTTTCTTTTTGAATGCCAATGCCACAGCAATAATGGTTAGCATATAGGAAGAGATTGGTAAACTGGTTCTCTTATATAATTCTACCAAATAAGCATTTAAATTTTTAACTCCCCGTTTCCTCGATAGCTTAATAAACTCTGAAAGTTCTCCTGAAGGCATTTCTTGAGATAGTGCGGCTTTATACAAAAGATCTTTGGGTGAAAATGCAAATGTGGTATCTAAGTTGATTCCTTGAAGAATACTGTCCCTATCTTTATAGATCTTTCGAACCTTATATCTTGTTAATCTAAATGTACTATCTTGTTCTTTCCATCTAATATTATCAGATGTTAATTTATTAACTAGTTCGATTCCTCGATAGTTCTCTATAGCAAAATATGTCCCTGCTGAAGATTCAAAATTGAAACTCTTCATAAATATGTATGTACTATCATTCAGTTGCAAACTGAAATCAGTAATGTATTTATCCTTATAGTTTTTATTCGCTAAATATTTCTTTTCAAATTTCTTTCGTTCTTTACTACTATTTGGAACTACATAATGATTCATCAGTAGAGAAAAGATGGTGACCAAAGTGGCCCCAATCATGTAAGGGTATAAAAAACGAGTAAAAGAAATCCTAGCATTCGTCATTGCTACAATCTCTGTATTATTAGACAACTTAGAAGTAAATAAAATAACTGCTATAAATAGTGCCAAAGGCATAAAAGTATTGGCATAGTAGATGATAAAATTCTTATAATGAGAGTCTATAATTTCCATCACGCCTAGATCACTGTGCGATAAAAACTTATCTACTTTCTCAGAGATATCGATAGCAATAGCGATAGGAATCAAGATTAACATCGTAAACAAAAATGTTACTAAATATCGCTTTAATATGTACCAGTCTAATTTTTTCATTTATACCTACTCCTAGAGGGCTAACTTATAATCTTTTGTTCATTTGATTGACCATTTTATTCTTCCATTCTGCAAAGTCACCTGCTATAATGTGCTTTCTAGCTTCTCTTGTTAACCAAACGTAAAAACCTAAATTATGAATAGATGCAATCTGTTTCCCTAATAATTCTTTCGATGCAAATAAATGTCTTAAATACGCTTTGCTATACATGGTGTCAACATACGTAATTCCCATTTCATCTATCGCAGAAAAATCATCTTCCCACTTTTTATTCTTAATATTAATGGTTCCGTGTGCGGTAAACAGCATTCCATTTCTGGCATTTCTTGTTGGCATAACACAGTCGAACATATCTACACCTAAAGCGATGTTTTCTAAGATATTAATTGGTGTTCCTACTCCCATTAAGTATCTAGGCTTATCTTCTGGTAGAATTTCACAAACAATCTCTGTCATTCCGTACAACTCTTCAGCAGGCTCTCCTACTGACAATCCACCAATTGCATTTCCTTCTGCTCCTACTGAAGCTATAAATTCTGCAGATTGCTTTCGCAAATCTTTATAAGTACTTCCTTGTACTATTGGAAAAAAAGTTTGATTGTAATCGTACTTTAATGGTGTTTTCTCTAAATGATTGATACAACGTTTTAACCAACGATGCGTCATGTGCATTGATTTTCTTGCGTAATTATAATCGCATGGATACGGTGTACACTCATCAAAAGCCATAATAATATCTGCTCCGATGGTACGTTGAATTTCCATCACATTTTCTGGAGTGAAATGATGCATTGAACCATCGATATGACTTTTAAACTTTACCCCTTCTTCTTTAATTTTTCTTCTTCCTGATAGTGAATATACTTGATATCCTCCACTATCCGTTAAGATATTACGATCCCAATTCATAAACTTATGCAAACCTCCTGCTTTCTCTAAAATCTCGGTTTGTGGTCGTAAGTACAAATGATAGGTGTTTCCAAGGATAATATCTGGATTAATCTCGTCTTTTAATTCAGTCTGATGCACTCCTTTTACCGTACCTACTGTTCCTACAGGCATAAATATTGGAGTTTCTATCACACCATGATCGGTAGTGATTTTTCCAGCTCTCGCCTTACTTTTTGGGTCTTGTGATTTGAGTTTAAATTCCAAATGTGCTAGTTCTAATTCCTTATTTTATTGCGAGCAAAGATACATAATTCGCCCTACGGCAATGACTAAAAGATTCTTAAGATTTTCTTCCTTTATTCTTAAACTTATTTCGCCTTCTTCCAAAATCTTTTCTCTTGCTCTCTCCTTTTCTTTTACTCACATCTTTTGAGGCTTCTTCCGTTTTGGATGATGAAGCGATCAATTTATTGATGGTGTCAATTTCATTTTTAGTGAGCTCTCTCCAATCTCCATAGCTAAGGTTTGCTAAACTTACGTTCATAATACGAGTACGCTTCAATTTAGTTACTTCGTAATCTAAATATTCACACATCCTTCTTATTTGACGATTTAACCCTTGAGTTAAAATAATCTTGAATACATTATTGCTTAGCTTTTCTACTTTACATTTCTGAGTAACCGTTCCAAGGATAGGGATTCCATTTCCCATTCTTTTAATAAATTCTTCAGTAATGTTTTTGCTGACAGTCACAATATATTCTTTCTCATGATTGTTCCCTGCTCGTAAGATTTTATTGACAATATCTCCATCATTTGTTAGAAAGATAAGTCCTTCTGAAGGCTTATCCAATCGGCCGACAGGAAATAATCGTTGTGGGTGGTTGATGTACTTAACGATGTTTTTCCGTTCCTTAGAATCTGTCGTCGAAACAATCCCTACAGGTTTGTTTAAAGCAATATAAAGTGTTTTAGGTTTTGACTTTAAAGGCCTTCCATCAACCTTAACTTCATCTCCTTCAAAAACTCGATTCCCTAATTGAGTCTTTTTCCCATTAATGGTCACTCTCCCTTCAACAATGAGTTTTTCAGCTTCTCTACGTGAACAGATACCCGTGGAGCTGATAAATTTATTTAGATTGGTTGACTCTTGGTTGTTTGACAATTTTTTTAGGTATTAGTTGCTAGTAATTAGTGGTTAGTTCTTAAGTGTTTGTAAATATATTTTCGAAGCCTCATTACTCTTTCCGAATTCTTCACTGTTGAATGATAATTGTTTATTGATCATTGTTTATTTTTATCGTTCTAAAAGTAAGGTTTATTCTTGGAGAATTGATCTTTTTTGTGGGTGGAAGTCGGTGCAACCAATTCTTTTGCGTTGTTCCTTTCATTAATAACAAACTCCCGTTTTCTAAAACAATATCTATTCGCTGTTTTGTCTCCTTATGCTTGAATGAAAATTTACGCTCTGCTCCTAGTGTTAAAGAAGCGATGGTTCCATTATCTAACAATGTTTTTTCTCCGTCACTATGCCAAGCCATCCCTTCTTCTCCTGAATGGTATAAATTCAACAGGCAAGAATTGTAAGTAGTTTCAGAAATTTCTTCAACCTTTTTTTTAAGCTCAAGGAGTTCTGGAATCCAGATATGAGCTCTCTTCGTCACACCAGAATAGGTATACTTATAGTTTTCATCTCCAAACCAAGCTACTTTCCTTTTTGTGACATAATGCTTTCCAAAGACAACTGCTTCATCGTGTTGCCACGGAATTGTATTAAAAAAGTTGTCATAATAAAAATTGCACTCTTGTCGGTTTAAAATCAAACCATGATGCTCAGCTTCGCCATCAAAAGGAAGAATATTTCGTTTTATTTCTTGGTTGAATAAATCCACGATGCAAAGATAAATATTAACTAGTAATACTCTTTATTCTAGTGTTGAAGAAATACGTTTACTCTACCATCACAAGCTTTAAAGACGGTGTAGGCGTTAAATGATAAACAAAATCAACTCCCTTATGTGTAATTGGTTTCTGTATAGGAATTTCTATTGCTAATGTTAAAGAAGATTCACTACGAGTTAGAATAATATCTTCATATATCTGAACTTCAGTATCTACAACAATACTAAAATATTGCTCTGCATCTTCTAAACTAAGGAAAGTTGGTAAAAGTTTTTCTGGCAACGTATCTGTTTTTTCAACCTCAGCTAATGCTTTACGTGTATCAAAAACAACTTTACCAAAAGTCTCTTCTCCCTCTTTTTGTCCTTCCTTTTTATAATTTACTTTGATCTGTACATTTTCCGGAATAACAAGTGTTTCTTTAGGAATTTGAGGTAATAAATTCCACAAAATAGGCACATAACATTCTCTATGCAATAAAGCATCTAATGTCTCACTAAACAGGATATGTATTTTTTCAGGATTTGGAATATCAAACGTAATTGCATCTGCTAAATAATAGTTCTGTATGTATTCTGTTAAGCCTAAGCCTTTGATCAATTTTTTAGCTGCTCTCAAAGACTTATTATTGATTTCTAACAATGAGAACTGAACTTCTTCAGGAGTAAACAACGGAGCCACCAATGTTACAAAAGGAGCCAAAGGTCCACAACCCGCATAGAATATTTGAATGGTTTCGTTAGGATGCTCTTCTTGCTTATTCTTAATTGCAGAAACAAATCCTTTTAAAAACTTTTCTGTTCGAATATAATCTAACAAGCAATCAGCTGCATGATTAAATGATAGCGCTATTCCTGTTTTGGTAGGAGTTCCTGCTAAATGATCTATATCTTCTATTCTTTCAGTAATTCCTATTATTTTTAAAAAGTGATCATTAATATCACTCACTATTTTCTTAGTCTCATCACCATTGACTTTTACACCTAACAATCTAGTAGACAACCCCTTGACAAAAGAATGATTTTCTTTAGTTTCCATATATTTCTCTTTGACTTAAAACAAAGTGCAAAATAGCTTTATTCTAAAAATTACGAAGGCTAAATTAATTTTTTTATCAAAAGATAAAACAGGTAGTTATACGTGTAATTATCATACTTTTTATCCTGTGATTAATTTGGTGGAAATATTGACTCTCTAAATTATTCACAGACAATTCATTTTAACAATCGAAGTGAACTATTCTTTTTAAAAAATTCGTACTTTGAAGGCTTAAATTTTTCACCTTAATCTATATCACTTTTAAGAATTAATATCTTGAACGGAAAAAAACAACGCAGTCGGTATTCTTTACTTGCTTATTTCATAGTTCCTTTTGCACTGGTATTGCTCTATAAATATATGACTTCTGATACTGAAGTAAGTTATAAATCTGTCAATAATACAACCTCAAATGGGCTTTCAAAAAACTTACAGTTACCAGACACCATAGACTATATCTTTCATGTAAAACCAATTTTATCTGATCGTTGTTATCTATGTCATGGCCCTGATGAAGGTACAAGAGAAGCGAATCTTCGATTAGACACAAAAGAAGGAGCCTATGCAGCTATTGGAGCTAATCTAGATAAGTTTGCCATTGTACCAGGTGACACTGCAACTAGTCAATTGGTGTATAGAATCAACAATCTTGATTCGCAAAAACAGATGCCTCCTGTAGATTCTAATCTTTCGTTAAATGATTATGAGAAAAAAGTCTTAACAAAATGGGTTGCTCAAGGAGCAGTTTGGAAAAATCATTGGGCCTTTGTACTTCCTGAGAAAAAAGAAATTCCAGAAATAACGAACATTAGTTTGGCAAATAATGAAATAGATCATTTCATTATCAAAAAATTAGAACAACAAGGATTATCGCCTTCCGAAAGAGCTAGTAAGGAAAAGCTCATCAGGCGTGTTTATTTTGATCTTACAGGTTTGCCTCCATCTATTGAAGAAATTGATGCTTTTTTAAATGATACAAGCGATCATGCTTATGAGAAAATTGTAGATCAGTTATTAAGTTCTCAACGTTATGGAGAACATATGGCAACTGGTTGGCTAGATATTGCTCGATACTCTGACACTCATGGATATCAAGATGATTTAGAACGAGTGATGTGGCCATGGAGAGATTGGGTGATTAGTGCTTTCAATAGAAATATTCCATATGATGACTTTATAAAATGGCAATTGGCAGGTGATTTATTGCCCAATGCAACCCTAGAACAAGTGTTAGCTACGGGCTTTAATCGAAATCATAAAATAACACAAGAAGGAGGAGTGATTGATGAAGAATATCGTGTTGAATATGTGCTAGACAGAGCCAATACCGTGTCTAAATCTTTATTGGGATTAACAATGGAATGTGCCCAGTGTCACGATCATAAATACGATCCTATTTCTCAAAAAGAATACTATGGCTTTTATGGGTTCTTCAACAAACTCAATGAAAAAGGAAGAATCGATTATGGTGAAATTCCTGAGCCAAACATTAAGATAACGAAGAAAGAAGTCGACAATCTTTTGTCTTTTATCAATATGCCAGATACAATTAAGGAAGTCAAATTGATGGTTATGAAAGATGATGCACCCAAACGTAAAACCTACGTTCTTAATAGAGGCGCTTATGATGCCCATGGTGATGAAGTTCAGGTAGGAACTCCAAAAGCTGTATTATCATTTACCAAAGAGTACAAGCAGAATAGATTAGGTTTGACAGATTGGTTATTCGATGAAAAGAACTCACTAACAGCTAGAGTCGCAGTAAATAGACTCTGGCAACAGGTTTTTGGTACAGGAATTGTTGCTTCTAGCTCTGATTTTGGAAACCAAGGAGCATTGCCAACGCATCCAGAACTATTAGACTGGCTTGCCATTACATTTAGAGAAGAAGGTTGGAATGTAAAGAAAATGATGAAAAGGATGGTACTTTCAAACACCTATCAACAGACTTCAAAAACAACTCCGAAATTATTAGAAGTAGATCCTAACAATCAATTGTTAGCACGAAGTTCTCGTCATAAATTAACTGCAGAAATGATTCGAGACAACGCACTTTCTGTAAGCGGATTGCTAGTTGAAAAATTAGGAGGCCCTAGTGTAAAACCTTATCAACCCGCTGGACTCTGGGCAGAAACAACCTCAGGGCAAGGGCTGACGGAATACATTATGGATTCTGGGGAAAATTTATACAGAAGAAGTTTGTATACCTTTTGGAAAAGAACAGTTCCTCCTCCTGCCATGATGACATTTGATGCTGCTACAAGAGATTATTGTACCGTAGAACGTCAAAAAACCAGTACGCCGCTTCAGGCTTTGGTGATGTTAAATGATCCTCAGCTTATTGAAGCTGCTAAAACCTTAGCGATACAAACCTTAAAGAAGGAAAGCCTCACAGATAAAGATCGTATTGCAACAATTTTTAGAAGAGTCACTTCAAGAAAACCCAACGAACTAGAAATAGAAAATTTAGTGCGTTTTTTAGAAGAGACGGAAAAAAACTATAACAAAGCAGACAAGACTGTACTTAAAAACGAAACGACCATATCCGGTGTTTCCAAAGAAAAAGTATACGCTTTTGGCGTGCTTACCAGTCTAATTTTTAATTTGGATGAAGCCATTGTAAAAGGATAAAATTATGGAAGAAATTTCTAAACACTTTCTCAATAATACAAGAAGACAATTCATTAAGAAATTAGGATTGGGTATTGGTGGATTGGCAGCAGCTTCAATGCTGGATCCTTTTTCATCTCTAATTGAAGCTGATGATTCGCCTTTAAAAGGAATGAACCTTCCTCATTTTGCACCTAAAGCTAAAAGAGTTATTTACCTCTTCCAAAGTGGAGGACCTTCACAACTAGAACTGTTTGACTACAAACCGCTACTCGATAAAATGAGAGGACAAGAGCTACCAGATTCAGTTCGTAAAGGACAACGTTTAACGGGAATGACCTCAGGACAGGATAGTTTTCCTTTGATTGGAAGTCAATTTAAATTCAATCAGTATGGAGAATCGAGAGCTTGGGTCAGTGATTTAATGCCATACACAGCTAAGATTGTAGATGAATTATGCTTTGTAAAATCGATGCATACAGAAGCTATTAATCATGATCCAGCCATTACTTTTTTCCAAACTGGATCGCAACAAGCAGGTAGACCCAGTATTGGCTCATGGATGAGTTATGGATTAGGAAGTCTAAATGATAACCTTCCAACATTTTCTGTATTACTTTCTAGAGGAACAGGTAGACCTCTGTCTCAACCTTTATATTCAAGACTTTGGGGAAATGGTTTTTTAAGTTCTTTACATCAAGGTGTACAGTTCCGATCTGGTAAAGATCCAGTATTGTATTTAAAAGACCCTGAGGGAATGACAAGAGCAGAAAGAAGAAAGATGCTCGATCATATCAGTGAATTGAATGAACGACAAGAAAAAGAATTTGGAGACCCAGAGATTAATAGTAGAATAGCACAATATGAAATGGCCTATAGAATGCAAACTTCTGTACCGAGCACGATGAATATCGATGATGAACCAGAACATATTATTCAAATGTATGGTTCCGATGCTACAATTCCAGGTACTTATGCAGCAAACTGTTTGCTAGCAAGACGTTTGATAGAACAAGATGTACGTTTTGTACAATTGTATCACATGGGCTGGGATCAACATGAAAATCTACCTGGTCAAATTGAAAAGCAAGCAAAAGATATCGATCAAGCAACTGCTGCATTAATTATGGATTTAAAACAACGAGGGTTGCTAGAAGATACTCTGGTTGTTTGGGGAGGTGAATTTGGACGTACCAATTATAGCCAAGGTACCTTAACAGAAACAAACTATGGAAGAGATCATCACCCTAAATGTTTTACCATGTTTATGGCAGGAGGTGGTGTAAAATCAGGATTCACATATGGAGAGACAGATGACTTTGGATACAACATTACAAAAGACCCAGTACATGTTCACGATTTACAAGCCACTATGATGCATTTAATGGGCGTTGATCATACTAAATTTACCTACAAGCATCAAGGAAGACGATTTAGATTAACAGATGTTTCTGGTCATGTTGTTCATGATCTTTTAAGTTAAAGATATATGGGATTTTTTGATTTTCTAAATTCAAAACCATCGGATGAAAAACTCATTAAAAAATTAATGAATTTTGTCTATAATAGTGTACAGTCTGAAAAAGGAGTAAGAGTTGAAGATGCTCTTTGTTTAATTTCTACAATTGTTGCTGAAAGATGTATAAAACTAGCCAATAATTTCTCAATCTATGAGCATGATTTTGAACCAGGCTCTGCTGTTTTTTCGGATCAGGTTAATGAGATATTAGCTGGGCCTATTTTTACTGAAAATTGGGAAGACCTTCCTAATGAAAGTGTATTTGGTAAGATTAGAGTTAGACTAGAAGCTAAATTTCAAATTAAAGATTTCCCATCTCTTAAATCAGTTTTTGAAAATTACCCTAAAAATATAGGGGAACCCGAATGGGGAAACCTTGATTTAAGTATCCCTGAAGAACATCGTCCATTTTTATTACCTCTAAGAGCTGGTTATGAGTCAAGAAAATATTTTGATAAAAACATTCATATAGAAAGTGATGAAAAATCATTGCAAATAGCAATTTATGCGTTAACAAATATCTTAACACAGACAAAGCAAGCATTAACCCCATTAATTTCACTAACTATGGTCTTTGAATTAATAAATGGAATGTCAAAAACAGCAACAATGACTGATAAGAAAATGAAAGAATTGATGAAAGAAATCAATCAATAAAATATGAGTCGTAGAAAATTTTTAAAACAATCTTCTTATATAGCAATGGGTTTATTAACTTACCCTTTGCATGACAAAGCATACTCTTTAAGTAAAACTAGAGATGTTATCATTGGTCACAATTCACATAAATACAAAGTCAATCTCAATTGGGGAAACTTAAATCCATTACAAACACCTGTACAAGATTGCCATGAAATGGTTCAGGATTCAAAAGGTAGAATTGTTTTACTAACCAATCACACTAAAAACAATGTGATTATCTATGACAAATCAGGGAAGCTTCTTGAAACTTGGGGAACTGAATATCCTGGAGCTCATGGCTTAACACTGGTGAAAGAAAATGGTAGTGATTTCTTATTAATCACCGACTATGAACGTCATCAGATTATCAAAACGACCATCGACGGAAAAGTTGTCTTCACGTTAGACTTTCCTATAGAAACTGGTAAATACAAAACAAAAGAAGAATTCAAACCTACAGAAACAACAGTAACAGAAAATGGGGACATCTTTGTTGCCGATGGTTATGGAAAGCAACATATCATTCATTACAATCACAAAGGAGAATTGATCAATTGTTTTGGTGGACAAGGAACAAACAATGATCAATTTTTAAATGCGCATGGAATTTGCTATGATAATAGAGACGCAAGCAATCCATCGTTATTAATTACTGCGAGAGAAATGAATCAGTTAAAACGGTTTAATCTCAAAGGAGAATTTTTAGAATCTATTCATGTACCTGGCGCTTTAATTTGTCGCCCTGTGATACATAAAAAAGATATTTATTTTGCAGTATTGCGATCTAAAAGTGCTTTAAATCCAGATTCTGGTTTCTTATTAATCATGAACGAAAAGAACGAAGTGATTTCTTGTCCTGGTGCTACTGCTCCCTCCTATCAAGAAACTGAATTGGAAGAATTATATCAAACCATTCGTTTATTCCAACATCCACATGATGTCTGTATTGACGATGATGAAAATGTCTATGTCGCTCAATGGAATTCTGGACAAACTTATCCTATTAAATTAACAAGAGTATGAGGTATCTAATAGGTTTACTGATTTTTTCAATTATTGCTGTAGGATGCACCGAGCCTAAAGAAAAATCTTTCTTAAAAGAACGAATGGTTTCTCTTGCTTCTCCTAGAGTACATTCTACTAATACAATTATTGATTCAATAGTTATTGTTTCAGCAGATTTCCGATTGAAAGGTGCCCAAATTTTTTACACAACTGATGGTAGCATTCCTACAAGAACTTCTAACAAGTACAACAAACCTTTTAGTACAAACAAAGAAGGTCTTTATCAATTCAAAGTATTTCATTCTAAATGGAAACCAAGCGAAATCACAGAGTTAAAGTTGTACAAGAAAGGAATCACTCCTCATAAAATAAACTGGCATACCAATGCAAGTGATAGTTACAAAGGTATGGGAACAACAACCGTTATCAATCAGAGAAAAGCATCTCTTAATTTTAGAGATACAGAATGGGTTGGCTTTGATACGATTGCCAAGGCTTCAATTTCTTTTGAAAAGAGTTCTTATATAGAAAGCATCTCTGTGGGTTATTTAATAAACCAAAAATCATGGATTTTCCCTCCTGAAAGAATCACTATCTACCTCAACAATATAGATACGATTGAGGTAAACATTCCAAAATCAGAGGAAACAACTCTTAGAAAGTTAGAAGATGTAAAAATCAATATTAATAAAGAAGTAAAAACACTGACAATCTCAGTAAGTAATTTGACGCAACTACCAGAATGGCATCCAGGAAAAGGAAACAAAGCATGGCTGTTTATGGATGAATGGATTTTTCATGAAAAAAAATAAACAACACTACAAAAGAATATTTGCAGTATTAATTATTGTGTTTGGTTTGGCAACCATCTATGCAATGAAAGCAAAAGAAACACCAAGATTTATTCTGTTTTTTGGTCGTTTTCATCCCTTACTCCTCCACTTACCAATCGGAGCATTAGTGGTTACTTTTTTCTTAGATGTACTAGGCCGTATCCAAAAGAACTATCCATATGCAACCGTTAAGAATCTATTGGGCTTTACCGCTTTTTTTTCTATTGCCACTTGCTTTCTCGGCTATTTCCTTTCTTTAGAAGGTGGGTATCTAGAACAGACATTGAATCTACATTTGTACATAGGAATAGCTACTGCTATATTGACAAGTTGGTTGTTCTTAATTAGCATTAAAGATTCTTTTAAAGCAGATAAGATGTTCTTCCCTTTGTTTGTTGTCACACTGATTACCATGAGTATGGCTGGACATTATGGAAGTGTTCTAACACACGGTGACAATTTTTTAACTGAATATGCAGTAGCTAAAAAAAAGAAGAAAACCATTGAAACTATAGACAGCCTCCGATTGTACTCGAATGTTATTTCTAAAATTCTTGATGATAAATGTGTCCAATGTCACAACACAACAAAGAGAAAAGGTAAATTGTCTTTGATATCTAGAGCAGATATTTTAAAAGGAGGTGAAAACGGACTTCCTTTTGTTACTGGGAATGCTCATAAAAGCCTACTATACAAACAGCTCATGCTACCAATTTCCAATGAAGACCATATGCCTCCTGAAGGGAAAGAGCAATTAACAAAAGATGAAATTTGGTTGATCAAACATTGGATAGACCAAGGTCTTGATTTTGAAAACAAAGTGACTAATACTGCTGAAAATGATACGCTAAGGAAGCTACTAAGGAAATATCTTGTATTTAATAAAGTAGAGATTGCCAAAGCTTCTAAAAGCGATATTGAAGATCTAAGAACAGCTGGGTTTCGAGTTTTAGAATTGGTTCCTGGAAAAGCAGAACTGAATGTTAAGTATTTAAAATCGGTTCCAACCAAAGGAGATATCGACGAACTTTCTTTGCTCAAAGAACAGATTATAGAACTAGACTTTAGCAATTCTGAACTTACGGACAACATGACTAGCGTGATCAAGAAGTTTAAAAATTTAAAAACGTTACGTATTAATAGTCGTCTAATCACAGACAAAGCAATCAAGAATTTTAAAAAGCTAAAAAACCTTGAAGTATTGAATGTGTATAACACAGGTATCACCAATGAAGGATTGAAAGAATTATTGGGTTCCATCCAGCCCAAACAAATTTATTCATGGCAAACAAAAGTAGATAGAGAAACAGCCAATCAATTGGCAAAAAAATATCAAATAAACATTCAGAACAACATACAAAAAGGCTTTGTCGTTATGAGTAAATTAGATGCTCCGTTAATTACTCCTGAGCGTACGTTATTTACTGACACTATTGGCATTACTATAAAAAGCAGGTTGAAAGATGTAGATTTAAGATACACTTTGAACGGAGCTACTCCAGATACTACCTCTACTATTTTTACAGACAAGATCATTTTAGACAACTCTACTACCCTTAAAATTGCTACGTTTAAAAAAGAGTGGTTGCCTAGTGAAATTTTAACTAGAGAATATGTTAAAGTAAAGCATCAAGTATCTAATTTCTCAATCAAAGAGGAACCAAATGAAGGCTATGCAAACACTCGTAAGCTATTTGACCTGAAAGAAGGAAGTCTTTCTTTTAAAGATGGAGAGTGGACTGGTTTTTTTGGTTATGATCTCAATACCACAATCGATTTGGGAGCAGTAAAAAAAGTATCCAACATTACATTTACCTGTTTAGAAGATGTAGCAAGTTGGATTTTATTTCCCAAAAAACTGACTGTCTTTGTTTCCGATAGTAAAACTGGATCTTATAAAGAATTGGGTAAGGTAACCATTACTCGAAAAGGGCAAGGCGGCGAAGCTGAAATCAAAAAAGTAACACTCCAATTGCCAGAAACCTCTGGCAGGTATTTTAAGATTGCCATTGAAAACCATAAGATACTTCCTAAATGGCATCCTAGCGCTGGCAATAAAGCATGGTTGTTTGTGGATGAAATTTATTTTTGGTAAGCCTGATAAGAAAACATATATTTTTTATCTGAAAAATGATTAACTACATTGATCCCAAAAAGGAACTCAGAGCAAGCATAGAAACTTCAACACACTGCGTGTGTTGTATTTTTTGTTTTCTACCACTTACGAAAATGAATTTTGAACATTTCTGAAAACAAAAAACTCACAACTTTCGTTGTGAGTTTTCTTTTTGCGGAGAAAGAGGGATTCGAACCCCCGGACCTGTTACAGTCAACAGTTTTCAAGACTGCCGCATTCGACCACTCTGCCATTTCTCCAGTGTCTTATGCTTGCCGAAGAGAAAATCATTTCTCGTAGGCGGGTGCAAATATAGAAAGCTTTTTCGTTTTGTAAAAGAATTTTCTATTTTTTTAACCGTTTATTTCTTCTCTGTATTTATACTTTTTGTAATACTTTTACAATCAATACAATCAACCGTGTTAGATTACATTTTTTTAATCATTGTCGGACTCATTGCAGGTGCTATTAATATCCTTGCTGGAGGTGGATCATTACTCACATTACCTATATTAATTTTTCTAGGACTCCCTCCTAATGTTGCAAACGGAACCAACAGAATTGCCATCATTATTCAGAATATATTTGCCGTAAAAGGATTTCAAAGCATGGGAGTCTCTTCTTTTCCATACAGTATTTATTTAGCAATATCTGCAACTATCGGAGCTATCATTGGAGCATTACTAGCTGTAGATATTAAAGGAGAGACTTTTAATAAGATTTTAGGTATTGTCATGGTATTGATTGTTCTATACATGATACTCAAGCCCAAAGCCACTTCTAAGGATTTGATGGAACGCATCACAGGTAAATATTTTTGGCTCGGAATCATCGCTTTCTTTTTCATAGGGATTTATGGTGGTTTTATTCAGGCAGGCGTAGGGTTTATTGTGTTATTATTTTTGTCGAGCATCAATCGGTTTTCATTAGTAAAAAGCAATGCAATCAAAGTATTTGTTGCCCTAATTTATTCTTTAGCGGCGGTTGCAATCTTTGCTTATAACGATGCTATTCACTGGGAATATGGACTTGTTCTTTCTATTGGTAACGCAAGTGGTGCTTGGATTATGAGTAGATGGTCTGTAAAGAAAGGTGATGGATTCGTAAAAAAAGCGCTAATAATTATGGTATTAGCAATGGCAATTAAGCTATGGTTTCCTAATTTTTACACTATCTTAGCTGACCAATTTTTATCACTTTTTTAATGGCATTTAATTCATTCGGAAACCTTTTAAAAATGACAACCTTCGGGGAGTCTCATGGTATTGCAATTGGCGGAGTTATTGATGGTTTCCCTGCTGGAGTAGCAATTGACTTGGAAGCTGTTCAAGCTGAATTGGATCGTAGAAAACCTGGTCAGTCTAAAATTGTGACCCAACGTAAAGAACCAGATACTGTAGAGTTTCTTTCAGGGATTTTTGAAGGAAAAACAACTGGTACTTCTATTGGTTTTGTGATTAAAAACACCAACCAGAAATCAAAAGATTATTCGCATAATACAAATACATACAGACCGTCTCATGCCGATTTTACCTACGATAAAAAGTTTGGTATTAGAGATTACCGTGGAGGCGGACGCTCTTCTGCTCGTGAAACTGCCAACTGGGTAGTTGCAGGAGCTTTAGCAAAACAATTAATTTCTCATATTTCAATCAATGCTTTTACCTCTTCTGTAGGAAAAATTGAAATGTCGAACGATTACACTCATCTCGATTTCTCAAAAACTGAATCGAATATTGTTCGTTGTCCTGATGAGAAGATGGCTAATAAAATGATTGAGAAGATTCAACAAATTCGTAAACAAGGAGACACTATTGGGGGAACCATTTCTTGTGTTGCTCAAAATATTCCTGTTGGTTTGGGTGAACCTATCTTTCATAAACTACATGCCGAGCTTGGTAAAGCAATGCTTTCTATCAATGCAGTGAAAGGTTTTGAATTTGGAAGCGGTTTTGAAGGAACAAAAATGAAAGGTAGCGAACACAACGATATTTTTAATGCTGACGGATCTACTCAGACCAATCTTTCTGGTGGAGTTCAAGGCGGAATTAGCAACGGAATGGACATCTACTTTAGAGTTGCCTTCAAACCTGTAGCGACCATTATGCAAAATCAATCTACGATTAATTCTGAAGGAGAAGAAACTGAGATTATGGGAAAAGGTCGTCACGATCCTTGTGTTGTTCCTAGAGCAGTTCCTATTGTTGAAGCTTTAACTGCTTTGGTCTTAGCTGATTTTTATTTATTGGATAGAACAAGAAGGGCTTAAAATCATTTTTTGAGTTTTAAAAATACTGAATAACACCCTCTCTTACAGTAGTATATCAGGAAATGAAATACTAGGTTTGGATATACTAACGTTGTATTTTATTATGACTAATTGCTAACCCATGAAAAAATTTGGAATAAACGACATACAGAGACATGTATAGTTCATTGCTAATACTTACTCACGAAAATTCCATTGGAATTTCCTATCTGTGATTTGTTTGCTAAATTAGTTGCTCAACGGAGTAGCGAGATCATACATAAACAAACTGCCAGTAATTTAAAAAATGAATAGAATAATCCGAATACTATTTTTTTTAGTTTTAATTTCTTGTAATAAAGAAGATGTAAATACGTCAGATCCTCAGAGCGAGGATTCAGAATTTATTTCTGCAGTTGATATTTCAAGATATCCAGAAATATCAAATTTAAATCCCACATTTTATGACCTTGATGGAAGTCAGAAAGATTTTTTAACCCTACTTAAAGAAAACGGAATTAATACTGTTAGATTAAGACTTTGGTTGAATCCATCTAATGGGCATTCTGGATTTAATGAAGTAAAGCAATTTTCTCAAACTTTAAAAACATATGGTTTTAAAACCTGGTTAACTCTTCATTATTCTGATACTTGGGCAGACCCAGCTCATCAAGATGTACCGATACAATGGCAAGGAATAACTTTTGCTGAATTAAAAGATCGTGTGTATAGCTATACAGAACAAGTCATGTTCGAATTACAACCTGATTACATTCAGATTGGTAATGAAATAAATACTGGATTTCTTCATCCACACGGACATATTTCAAATAATTTTCAGCAATTTATAGATTTAATGAATTCTGGAATTACAGCAGTTAGATCAAACTCAAGTGATACCAAAATAATTTTACATTTTGCCGGAATAGAAAATTCTGATTGGTTTTTTAATCAAGTGAATACATTAGATTATGATATTATTGGTTTATCATATTATCCAATATGGCATGGGAAATCATTAGATAATCTAAAAACTAACATGCGTAATTTAAGTGAAATTCATAATAAGAAAATTCTAATTGCTGAAACTGCATACCCTTTCACTCTCGATTGGAATGATTGGACTAATAATATTGTAGGGTTAGACAGTCAACTAATTTTACCCGAATACCCAGCAAATTCTGAAGGTCAGAGGAAATTTATTAAACAAATTAGAACAATCACTGATGAAATAGAAAATGGAATTGGATTCTGTTATTGGGGCGCAGAATTAATTTCTTGGAAAGGAAATCAATCTACAGACGCTTCTCCGTGGGAGAATCAAGCATTGTTTGATTTTAACAATAAAGCCCTCCCAGCACTAATAGAATTTAAAACTGAATAAAAAGTTACTGTCTCCAACGTATAAAAATTGAATGAATTTACTTGAACAATTAGCTAAAGAATTAGCTCCCTATTGGGTAGATGAAATCGAAATTAAAAGAAACGAATTTATTACTTCTCCAGGTGATTTAAATACCCATATGTATTTTGTTGTTGATGGTAGTTTGCGTGTATTTATTGAAGACGAAATTGAAGAACATACTATTCGGTTTGGATATAAGAATTCATTTATTACTGCCTTGGATTCTTTTTTGAAAGACATTCCTACTATGTTTTATATTCAGGCAATAAAAAAGTGTACACTTAAGGTAATTTCTAAAGAAAACTATTTAAAATGTATTAATTCCTCTCCTGAGAATCAAGAGTTATGGTCACAACTATTACAAGAATTTGTGTACCAGCAAATAGAGCGTGAAAATGATTTAATTATTTACTCACCTCAGAAACGTTTTGACCGTGTTTTTAAAAGAAGTCCACAGTTGTTTCAAGAAATTCCTCAAAAATATATTGCTTCCTATTTAAGAATGACTCCAGAAACTTTGTCTCGTATTTTAAAAAACCTTGATTGAAATCAACTTTTGTAAATCAATATCGCTATAACTTTGTAAAAAAATAAGACAATGGTTCACAATAGCAAAGAAGTAATTTCTCACTTAATAATAATGACAAGCTCTCATATAGCTTATGCAAAACAATTATTAGAAATTTCTGAAGACCAACTACAGTTTAAGCAATCTCCAAAATCTTGGTGTGCTTTAGAATGTTTAGAGCATTTAAATAGGTATGCATCATTTTACAATACAGAGATTAATAAAAGAATGAATGCTTCTTCTCTTCCATTCTCTGAAACTTTTAAAAGCACCTATTTAGGAAATAAGTTTTCTAATGACATGCTCCCTAAAGAAGGCATGAAAACGATGAATACTTTTAAAAGCAAAAATCCAAATACAAGTACATTAGACAAAGAGCAAGTACTATTAACCTTCATTAAGCTTCAAGGAGAATTGTTAACCTTTTTAAATGCTGCATACACAAAAAACTTAGATAAAATTAAGACCTATACTACCTTGCCCATCCTTAAATTTAAATTAGGTGACACGTTTAGATTTGTTATTTTTCATAATGAAAGACATATTCAACAGGCTAAAAAGGTTTTGAATAGTCTATAAACATTTGTTTATCAACAAATAAAATTTTATGTTTAGGGTTAAACCGAACTACATGAAAAATTTAAAAATCACTGTCCTTATTATCGCTATAGCAACTCTTAATAGTTGTGGTAATTCTACTACAGTAGACAAGGATGCTATCTCAACTACTTTAGATTATAGCAAAGTTGAAACTTTTGGAAGTGCTTTAGCTGATCAAGTAAATGCTGGTGATGGAGCTGGAATCGATAAAATTTTTCGAAACAGTGGTGTCGTGATTGATGAATCTGACAGTACTTATTTTGCTGTTAATGGAGTACATCCTGTTAAACGTGGAGACCTCACTTCTTATTACCCAAAATCTGTAGTAAAAGCATCATTAGTAACAGACAAAGTTGTGAAAGCCTATTCTTTTAGTGGTCATAACGGACATGAAGTAGACATGGAAGGTTTAACATTTGGAGCACAAGACGGATATTTGTACATAGGTGATGAATATAATTATGTCTATAAAATGAATTTATCTACTGGTGCTATAGAACAGGAATGGGATTTGGCTACTATTGGTATTTCAACCAGAGCAGATAAAGGGATTGAAGCAATAGCATATTCTAAAACAACAAAAAATTATTATGTAGGAATTCAGGCTTTAAAATCAGTGATTGAAATTAACCTAAAAGATGACGGTACTATAAAAAAGATCAATGAGTTTGCAGTACCTGATTCGCCAAGCGGATTGTTTGCTCATCCAGATGGGACCTTATATGTTTTAACGTTTAAGTCTATCTATCGATTCGACAGTAAAGGAATTCAAACTTGTAAAATTTCTATCCCAAAAGATCTTGGAATGACTCGTCCAGATGGAATTTACATAGACAGTAATAATGAATACATTTACCTTGCTGACTCTCAAGGCCCACTTAAAGGTGGACACTCTATGTATAAGATTGCTTGGACAAAACCTTGTAAGTAATAAAAAAGAACGAAAAGTGTAACGGTATGGATAAAAGAAGCGTCTTTGTAGTAAGCTTCATATATAAACCAACCGATACATGAAAATTAAGTCGAATATTGTCTTTTCTATTCTTAGTCTTTTCCTCATTTCTTGCAATTCAAAAAGTACAAAACTAGCTATAGTTTCTGGAAAAGTAGATGTCACAAAATCTCAAAAAATAAATCTTAGGAACGGAACTATTTCTCTAGCAGAGAGCTGGGCAAATCAAACAGATGATAGAGATTCTATCATTACCGTAGATGAAGATGGGAGTTTTAATATAAAACTTAACTTAAAGAAATCAAAACTATACTCGTTTTCTCATCAACGAAAAAAAGTAGGATTTATATTGAATCCAGGCGATTCTATCTATATCAATTTGGATTCCGACACCATTTTTTCGGGAAGTCATGCATTGGAGAATAACTATATCCAGTTAAAGAACAAAGAGATTGATGACATCGAACGATTTGTTGTTAAAGATGAAAAAAGCTTTTTTAGCACTAACTTTTCTAGATACAACGAAGTTATTGATTCGTTAGAGTCAGCATATTTAATTAAGCATCAAAAATTTAAAGATGAGAATAAATTGTCTAGTGTCTTTGATGATAAGATAAAGAACGAAATCAAGTATCGAACAAAGTTTTATAAAATTGTCTATCCTTCGATTCACGAAATGTATACAAACGATACTATAGATATTGATCAAAGTCTTTTTGATGATATCGCGAAAGGAAGTTTTGATAATCCTCAATTATTAGAATTAGAAAACTATGTATTATTTCTAGTAAGGTACGTTGACATAATGGCGGCAGGAAAATTACGATTTAGGAATTTTTATGATGCAGGAATTCAAAAAATTCGCCCTAAATATAAAACCATCAAAGAATTAAACGCTAATCGGGAAATCAAAGATTATTTGATGAACGAGCACCTTAAAAAAAGTATTAGCAATTACGGTGTTGCTTATCTCGGTGATCTGGTAGAAGATTTTGAAAAGAATTGTCAAAATGACGTGCTAAAAGATGAAATTTTAGAGCAATATAAAAAAGCGAGCACTAGGAGAACAGAACCTGATACTATAAAAATTTATAAAAAGATTGACAATATTGAGCTCGAAGCTCATATCTTTTATCCTAAAAATCATTCTAAAACGAATCAATCGCCTGCCTATGTGTTTTTCCATGGAGGCGGATGGGCCGTTGGAGTACCAGAGTGGGGCTATACAAATTGTAAACGATATCAAGAGAAAGGAATGGTAGCCATTTCTATTGAGTATAGATTATTGGATATTCATGGATCAAATATTATTGATTGTATAAAAGATGTAAACTCTGCAATTCTATGGGTAAGACAACAAGCTAAACAATTAGGTATAGATCCAGGAAAAATTGTAGCAGCTGGTTTTTCTGCAGGTGGGCATTTAGCTACAAGTGCTGCTGTCTTAGATGAATTTACACTTAATGACGGTAAGTTCAACTCTAAACCCAATGCTTTTATCGCCCATTCTGCAAGCTATAATACCACAAAAAGTAATTTCTTTAGAAGACAATCTAATGGGAAACCAGAAAGCATTTCTACATTTCATAATGTAAAAAAAGGGTTACCTCCTTCTATTTTCTTTCATGGCACTTACGATCATTTGGCTCCTATCAGTGAATTCACGGAGTTTAAAGATAAAATGGAAACCCTAGGTAACGATTTTGAATATAAGATCTTTAATGTTGGGCATTTCTTTGGTAATCCAGAAGCAAGCGAAGAAGTTCGGGTTTTAACAGATAACTTTTTGAAAAAACAAGGGTACATTAAATAAGTTAACCTCTTATTAATATTACTGCGATTTTAGAAAAATTTTGAACTACAATTGAAATTACTTATTCACATTTTTTCCTTTTTTCAATTTTCTAATGTAACTTTAGTACTTCAAACTTTGAGGATCGAACTTCTATCGTGTTCTCGTTTGTATTTCTAACTTATTTACTGAATTACATATGGAAACCATTAAAGGACGTGGTGCGCAAGTCAACACCCACAATCGATTTTTACAACACGAATACATCATGCGAGACGACTTTCTCAACTATTGTGAGAAAGAAGGCGATAATGCAGATTCTAATAAAACTACATACCTAGAAATCTTTCCGAAGACAATTATCAATAAAGTCAAAAGTCCAGATATTGGGTTGATTTATTCTATGAATCCTTATCAAGGTTGTGAGCATGGTTGCATCTATTGTTATGCAAGAAATAGTCATGAATATTGGGGATATTCAGCAGGGTTAGATTTTGAACGCAAAATTCTCTACAAAGCCAATGCAGCAGAATTATTAGAAGCAAAATTAAAAAGCAGAAATTGGAAACCTTCGGGAATTATGTTCTCAGGAAATACGGATTGCTACCAACCTATAGAAAAGAAATTAGAGATTACTAGAAGTATGTTGAAAGTCTTACTAAAACTAAAGCATCCTTGTAGTATGATCACCAAGAATGCCTTGATATTGCGTGATTTAGACCTATTAAAAGAAATGGCTTCCATGAATTTAATTCATGTGAATATTTCGATTACTTCCTTATCTGAAGTAACACGTAGAACGCTCGAGCCTAGAACAGCTTCCATTAAAAAACGTTTGGAAACTGTGAGAATTCTTTCTGAAAACGGAATTCCTGTAAATGTGATGATGGCTCCTATTATTCCAGCGATCAACAATCATGAAATATTACGTTTGGTAAAAACTGTTGCAGAATTAGGCGCTAAATCTGTTGCTTACACTATAGTCCGTTTGAATGGAGCTATTGGTCAAATTTTTACAGACTGGGTTCGCAAAACATATCCAGATAGAGCAGATAAAATTCTTCATCAAATTGAAGATTGCCATAATGGATCATTAAATGATAGCAGATATGGTACAAGAATGCGAGGTGAAGGAAAATTTTCAGAACAAATAGCTACTCAGTTTAAATTGGCTAGAAGACTCTATTTGAAAGATAAAGAATATACTCCGCTTGATTATTCTTTGTTCGATAAACATCAAACAAATCAAATAAGTTTGTTTTGACAACTCACTATCTTAACGCAATCAGGTAGTATTACCTATAATTGCTTCAAAAAAGTATTGTAGGTTTAGAATAGAAAATATTCGTTTACTAAAATCTATAATTATGATTTCATTATACTCTACATGGTGGATAAAACCTGGAGAACAAGAAGCTTTACAACCTGCTTTAAAAACATTAACAAAGAACATTCAAGAGAATGAAGAAGGTACTTTAATGTACCTTGTACATACACCTAATTATGATTTTCCAGAAGTTGAAAAAGGCAAAAACCCTATTGTTTCTGATCCTATGGTACGACCTGGCACTTTAATTTTTGTTGAGAAATATGCAAGTTGGGATGCTTTTAAAGAGCATTTATACGGACCTTACTTTACAGGATTTGTCGAAGAATACAAATCTAAATTTGTTTTGGGCGACGATGGAAACCCTTTTGTTCAAGTTGTTTTTATGGATGAGGAAACTGGATTTGTTCGATAATAAACAAGGTTACAGATTATAGTTAAAACTTACATTGTAAAATAATATCCTTTCACTGTTCATCAATAAATAGTAAAAAAGAAAAGCCACGATAAATTCGTGGCTTTAAAAATTATTAAGTAAAAGTCCCCCAACCATTACTGTAAATAATTTTGATTCTATTTTCAATGCAAAGTTAATACTTCATACACATCCATGTACTAATCACTAAATATACATATCTACTACAATATATTTTTTACTGAATAAAAACTACTATATTTATACTTCAACTCCCTTATAAAAAAAACAGTGACAAAATTATGCCTCCTCACCTTTCTTTGTTTCATTATTGGATTTAACATACAAGCTCAAGACCAACTCATTAAATCTGGTGAAGAATGGTTGTATTATGAAGATGGCGCCTTAAGCAATAATTGGTTTACTGATCTAGATAATAATTCTAATTGGAAAAGTGGAATTACACCAATTGGTTATGGAGATAGAAAAGTAGTTACTCATATTAGTTTTGGTCCTAATAAAGAAAACAAACACATCATTAAATACTTTAAAAAAACAATCACCCTTAAAGAAGTATCAGGTTATTTAGCTTACGGATTTCAATTTAAAAGAGATGATGGAATAGCAATTTACCTCAATGGAGAAGAAGTTTTTAGAGACAACTTACCTATTGGAACAATTACCAATAAGACATTAGCTATTAATTTAATTGATTCTGATAAAGAATCTGAAATCTTGTTTACTGTATTAGACACAAAAGAGTTTAAAAAAGGGAAGAATACTATTGCCATTTCAGTACATCAAGCCTCAGAAACTTCAAGTGATTGTATCCTAGACTTTGAAATGTTCGGTTATAAAAATCCAAGAACGCTATCAAAAATTTTCAATAATAAATCTCAAAAGAATAATGAGTTAGAGGCTCAAATTAAAAATTTAACTCAGAATCTATCCTTAGACAAGTCTGCCTTAATGCTTGACTTACAAAAATCTAGGGCAGAAAATTTAAGTTTTATTTTAATAATTGTAGGTTCACTTCTAATAATAGCCATAGGTGCTATTATCGTTTTGCTACTTAGTTCTAGGAAGAGAGGTTTAAAACTGAATGCCGATGTAGACCGTTTAAAAGAACAAATACTCGATAAAGAAAAAAGCTTGTTATTATTAACTACCAAACTCTTACATAACAAGCAATATTTTAAGGAAATTAAAGCGGATATTAAGGGATTAAAGAATGTAAATGATTCTGTCATAAAAGACATTTCTTATCAGATTGATTTAGCACTGGATAGTGATAAAGAATGGGGAAATTTACAAAATCATTTTGAAGCTATTTATACTGGATTTTATGACACTCTTTTAAAGAAACACCCTTCGTTAACAGAGGTAGAATTAAGGCATTGTATGTTTATAAAATTACATATGCAAACAAAAGAAATTGCCCGAGTGCTATTAATAGACCCAAGATCTGTACAAACAGCTAGGTATCGAATTAAGAAAAAAATGAACTTAAGCGAAGATGTAGATTTACGAACATACCTTTTAGAAATCACCTTGTAAACAGTATTTCATTTACTTTGTTTTTAGAAACATGAAAGTTAAAAAATTCTCGCCAATACTGAATGAAATATACTTTATAGAAAAGTATACTTTAATACATATTCTATCTGGAAACGGTAGTATTCAAGTAGATTTTAAAAACTATTTTGATTGGCAGGACAAAGCTATTTTTCTTGAAAAAGGTCAGTATATAAAATTTTTATCTGAAGATTTTGTTGTTCGTCGCATTGAGTTTTCTAATGAATCTACATTTTATAATGACGACGTACGAGTGCTTTTTAAGCATCTTATTTCTTTAGGCTACATCAACTTAATGGAATGCGAAGAATGTCAAACATTTTTGTCACAATCGATGCTTTCGGAAAATTCCTCTGATATTATTGACATCTCTTCAAAGCAATGGTATTGGCAGAATCCTTTCAAAGCGAATAAAGAAGAGTATCAAATCATTTTTGATACAAAAGAGGTTATAGACGCTCAGTTTTCTAATCATCTATCTAGTTCTGATTTGGTTAGTTTAATTAATGATAAAGGTTATAATGCACAAGCACTTATTAAAAACAAGGTTGGTTTATCGATAAAGAATTTAATGAGTTCTAAAAAATTAATTGAGAGTAAGAAGGAAATTGCATTTACTGAGAAAAGTATTCAAGAAGTTTCTTATGAATTAGGTTTCAATGATGCTGCTTATTTCAATCGAGTTTTTAAGAAATCAACTGGACAAAGTCCTTTAGAGTTTCGAGAGAATTTCGATTATAAAAATAGAGATCTCTTCTCTCAAAACATTATTGAACTACTTAAAACGTATCATACAGAGCAGCGATCTCTAGAGTTTTATGCCGATAAAGTAAACTTATCTGTAAAAGCTTTATCAAAGAAAGTGCAAAAGAAAATGAACACCTCTTTGGGTCAATTAATACGATTAGAGCTTATAAACACCAGTAAGTTAATGCTATTAAATGATGATAGTATTCAATCTATCGCTCATCGACTGGGCTTTGAAGAGCCTAATCATTTTTCTAGTTTCTTTAAACACTATACCAACCTTACTCCTACCCAATTCAAATCTAAAAAGTACAATTCTTAGCGTTTTTTTTGTAGGCTTTAACCTTCATTTCTGTTTCATCTTTGCAGTACAAATCATAAAAACTAAAAAGGTGAATATTAAACAACAAGTAACAAAAATGGATGCAATAGTAAGTCAAGGTGCTATTGTAGATGCAGTAAAAGAATTCTTTGCGGATAATGCTAACACTTCAGATTATGGAGATGATGGTACTACTGGAAAGGCTGAAATGATTTCAAAAATGGAAGGTTTCGCTGGAGCAATTGCCAAAGTAAATGGAATTACTCATCATCATTCTATCGTAGATGGCAATATATCGGCTTCAGAATTTACATTTGATTTCGATATGGCAGATGGTAGTAAAATTTACTGGCATGAAATCATTCGTAGAGTATGGAATGATGAAGGAAAGGTCGTTCAAGAGGAATACTTCAACGCACAGTAAGAAGAGAATACATAATTATAAAACAACAAAAATGAAATCATTAAAATTAATCATCGTAACGTTCTCTCTTTTAGTAGGAACATCGATATACGCACAAGATAGAAAAGCAAATAATGTAGACAATAGTACAATCCATTTACAAGGGTATAGTCCAGTTTCTTATTTGGATTTAGGAATTGCTCAAAAAGGATTGAAAGAATTTAAATCAGTTCATGAGAAGATAACGTATTATTTTACATCTGCAGAACAAAAAAAGACGTTTGATAGGAGTCCAAATAAATACAAGCCTCAATACGGAGGATTCTGTGCTTTTGGAACCTATGCTGGTGCGAAGTTTAGGCCAGATCCTAACAAGTTTATTGTTAAAGATGGAAAGTATTTCTTATTTCTATATGACCTTAACTTAGATGCTCAACAATTATGGTTAAATGAAAAGAATCATAACAAATTAGTTGCAGGAGCAAATAAGAATTGGAAGAAACTAAGTAAAACTTTTAATTAAATCACTTAATTTATAGAGCATAAAAAAACCCGTTCCAAATGGAACGGGTTTTTATTTTATTTATGCTTCACCTGTAGGTCCAAAATTCATTGGAATTGGAGGTTGATCATAATCTTTTATTTCACCATGTGCTTGCTCAAACTTTTTAACATTATCTGCAAGCGCTTGTGTTAGCCTTTTTGCGTGTTGTGGTGTCAAGATAATTCTTGACTTCACATTTGCTTTAGGAACACCTGGCATGATACTTATAAAGTCGATAATAAACTCAGAAACTGAATGATTGATCACTGCTAAATTGGAATAAGTTCCTTCAGCAATTTCCTCGCTCAATTCAATGTTCATTTGTCCTTTATTATTTTGATCTTCTGCCATGGTAAATCTTAATTAAAGCTTTGTTCGATTTCATCTTTAGGACCAACGATTAAGTGATCGTACGTTCTCATACCAGTACCAGCTGGAATCTTTTTACCTACAATAACATTCTCTTTTAATCCTTCTAAATGATCTACTTTACCATTTACAGCTGCTTCATTTAATACTTTGGTCGTTTCTTGGAACGATGCCGCAGAGATAAATGATTTCGTCTGTAATGAAGCTCTAGTAATACCTTGCAATACTTGCTCAGCTGTTGCTGGTTGTGCTTCTCTAGCTACTACTAAGTTTTGATCATTTCTACGTAACAATGAATTCTCATCTCTTAACTGACGTGGTGTAATAATTTGACCAGCGTTTATGTTTTCAGAGTCTCCCGCATCTTCAACAACTTTCATTCCGTAAATACCATCGTTTTCTTGGATGAAATCATTCTTGTGAATCAATTGATTCTCTAAGAATAACGTATCTCCAGAATCGATAATTCTTACTTTACGCATCATTTGACGAACAACTACTTCAAAGTGCTTATCATTAATTTTCACACCTTGTAAACGGTATACATCTTGAATTTCATTCACCAAGTACTGTTGTACAGCAGATGGCCCTTGAATTCTTAAGATATCTTCTGGAGTTGTAGCCCCATCAGACAATGGCATACCTGCTTTGATAAAGTCATTTTCTTGAACTAAAATCTGGTTAGAAAGTTTTATTAAGTATTTTCTAATGTCTCCAGTTTTAGATTCAACAATAATCTCTCTATTACCACGCTTAATTTTACCGAAAGAAACAACACCGTCTACTTCAGATACTACTGAAGGGTTCGATGGGTTACGTGCTTCAAACAACTCAGTTACACGAGGTAAACCTCCTGTAATATCCCCTGCTTTACCAGACTTACGAGGAATTTTCACTAATGTTTTTCCACTTTCAACACTATCTCCATCACTAACCATTAAGTGAGCTCCTACAGGTAAACTGTAAGAACGTAAGGCATTACCGTCATTATCTTCAATAATTAAAGATGCGATAATTTTCTTGTTCTTAGAATCTGTAATTACCTTCTCTTGGAAACCAGTTTGTTCATCGATCTCTACTTGGAAGTTAACTCCTTGTTCAAGATTATCAAACTTCACTTTTCCTCCAAATTCAGAAACAATTACACCGTTAAATGGATCCCATTGACATACAGCTTCACCTTTCTTGATTGACTTTAAGTTCTTGTCAAAAATGGTAGATCCGTAAGGAATAATATTTGTACTTAATGTAATTCCAGTTTTCTTGTCTATAACTTTAATCTCTGCAGTTCTAGAAATTACAATATCAATTGCTTTTCCTTCACTATCTTTTCCTTCTACTGTTCTTAGGTCTTCGATAACTACTTTACCATCAAACTTAGCTATCAGTTTGTTATCCTCAGAAATATTTCCTGCTACCCCTCCAACGTGGAAAGTTCTTAATGTTAACTGTGTACCAGGTTCTCCAATAGATTGAGCTGCAATAACTCCAACTGCTTCTCCAATTTGAACTTTGTTACGAGTAGATAAACTTTGTCCGTAACACTTAGCACAGATACCTCTTGAAGATTCACATGTTAATGCAGATCTTACTTGAACTTTATCTAATCCAGATTTTTCAATTTCTTTAGCAGCTTGTGTCGTAATAATTTCACCAGCACTTACTAGAAGTTCTTCGCTATTTAAAGCATAAACGTCATACAACGCAACACGTCCTTCAATACGATCACTTAAAGATTCAACGATTTCATCGTTTTTCTTTAATGGTCCTACTTCTAGTCCTCTTAATGTACCACAGTCCTCTTCATTCACAATAACATCTTGAGATACATCTACCAAACGACGAGTTAAGTAACCAGCATCGGCAGTTTTTAAGGCTGTATCGGCAAGTCCTTTACGAGCACCGTGAGTAGAGATAAAGTATTCTAAAATCGATAAACCTTCTTTAAAGTTAGAAAGAATCGGATTTTCAATAATTTCTCCACCACCAGCTGTCGATTTTTTAGGCTTCGCCATTAATCCACGCATACCTGTTAACTGACGGATTTGCTCTTTAGATCCCCTTGCTCCAGAATCTAACATCATATATACTGAGTTAAATCCTTGTTGATCTTCACGCAAACGTTTCATAGATAATTCAGTTAATTGATTATTGGTTCTACCCCAAATATCAATTACCTGGTTGTAACGCTCTTTTTGCGTTAACATACCCATGTTATAGTTCATAACGATTCCATCTACTTCCTTATTAGCTTCATCAATCATAGATTGTTTTTCTGCAGGAATAATGATATCTCCTAATGAGAAAGATAAACCACCTTCAAAAGCGAATTTATATCCCATATTTTTAATCTCATCCAAGAATTTCCCTGTAGCTGGAATATCTGTAGCTTTTAAAATTCCACCAATAATTCCACGTAGAGATTTCTTCGTCAATACTTCATTAATGTATCCAGCAGCTTCAGGTACAACTTCATTAAATAAAACTCTACCTACTGTCGTTTGAATAATTTTATCTACTTGATTTCCGTCTTCATCTATATCTTTAGTTCTTACTTTGATTCCAGCATTTAAATCAACCATCTCTTCGTTAAAAGCGATTGTTACCTCTTCTGGAGAGTAGAATGTTAATCCTTCTCCTTTGATAGGTACTTTTTTGGTTGATTTTCTTTCCTTAGTCATGTAGTATAATCCAAGTACCATATCCTGAGAAGGTACGGTAATAGGAGCACCATTTGCAGGATTTAAGATATTATGGGAAGCCAACATTAATAATTGAGCTTCTAAAATAGCTTCTGGTCCTAATGGTAAATGAACCGCCATTTGATCCCCATCAAAATCTGCATTAAATGCAGAACAAGAAAGTGGGTGTAACTGAATTGCTTTTCCTTCAATTAATTTTGGTTGGAATGCTTGAATTCCTAAACGGTGTAACGTAGGAGCACGGTTTAATAGCACCGGATGCCCTTTAATTACGTTCTCAAGGATGTCCCAAACAACTGGTTCTTTTCTATCGATTATTTTCTTAGCAGATTTTACTGTTTTTACAATTCCTCTTTCAATCAATTTACGGATTACAAAAGGCTTGTAAAGTTCAGCTGCCATATCTTTTGGGATACCACATTCTGATAATTTCAATTCTGGTCCAACAACAATAACAGAACGTGCAGAATAGTCAACACGCTTACCAAGTAAGTTTTGACGGAAACGTCCTTGCTTACCTTTTAATGAATCAGATAGTGACTTTAATGGTCTGTTAGATTCAGTTTTTACTGCTGATGATTTACGTGTGTTATCAAATAATGAATCTACAGATTCTTGTAACATACGTTTTTCGTTACGTAAGATTACTTCAGGAGCTTTAATCTCCATCAATCTTTTTAAACGATTATTTCTAATAATAACTCTACGATACAAGTCATTTAAATCAGAAGTTGCAAAACGACCTCCATCTAAAGGAACTAATGGACGTAATTCTGGTGGTATTACCGGAACTACTTTCATAATCATCCACTCTGGTTTGTTATCTCTATTCTTTTGAGAATCTTTAAATGCTTCAACAACATTTAATCTTTTAAGAGCTTCAGCTTTACGTTGTTTTGATGTTTCTGTATTTGCTTTGTGTCTTAATTGGTATGATAATTCATTTAAATCGATACGACTTAATAATTCAATTAAACACTCAGCTCCCATTTTAGCGATAAACTTATTTGGGTCAGAGTCTTCTAAATATAAATTCTCTTGCGGAAGAGTTTCTAAAATATCTAAGTATTCTTCTTCTGTTAAGAAATCCATTTTTTGTAATGGTTCCCCTTCAGCATTTTTTGCAATACCTGGTTGAATTACTACATATCTTTCGTAGTAGATAATCATATCTAACTTCTTAGATGGTAATCCTAAAAGGTATCCCATTTTGTTTGGTAAAGATCTGAAGTACCAGATATGAGCCACAGGAACAACCAAGTTGATGTGCCCTACTCTGTCTCTACGTACTTTCTTTTCTGTTACCTCAACACCACATCGGTCACAAACGATTCCTTTGTATCGGATTCTTTTGTACTTCCCACAAGCACATTCGTAGTCTTTTACAGGACCAAAAATACGCTCACAAAACAAACCATCTCTCTCTGGTTTGTGTGTACGGTAGTTGATTGTTTCTGGCTTCAACACCTCTCCTTTAGATACTCCTAAAATAGATTCTGGTGATGATAAACCAATTGAGATTTTGTTAAACTTTTTTACAGTGTACTTCTCGTTTTTTCTTGCCATGGTAATGGTATCGAATTTAAATTGTAAAAATGATCTGCTAAGCAGACAATATTGTAAAGCAGGAAAGACAAGCTTTCCTGCTATTTTGCTATTCCTCTAGTTTAAGATCTAATCCTAAACCTTTCAATTCATGCATTAATACATTGAAAGATTCTGGCAATCCTGGTTCTGGCATGGTTTCACCTTTTACAATACTTTCGTATGTTTTAGCTCTTCCCATTACATCATCCGATTTTACTGTTAGAATTTCTCTCAAAATACTTGAAGCACCATATGCTTCTAATGCCCAAACTTCCATCTCTCCAAAACGCTGACCTCCAAACTGTGCCTTACCACCTAATGGTTGTTGAGTAATCAACGAGTAAGGTCCAATAGAACGTGCGTGCATTTTGTCTTCAATCATGTGACCTAATTTGATCATATAAATCACACCTACTGTAGCTGGTTGATCGAAACGTTTTCCTGTTCCACCATCATATAAGTATGTATGTCCAAATCTTGGTACACCTGCTTCATCTGTAAATGAATTGATTTCATCTAAAGATGCTCCATCAAAAATTGGAGTCGCATATTTTCTATCTAATTTCTGACCAGCCCATCCAAGAACTGTTTCATAAATCTGACCGATGTTCATACGAGATGGTACACCTAATGGATTTAATACAATATCAACTGGAGTCCCGTCTTCTAAGAAAGGCATATCTTCAGCTCTTACAATACGAGCTACAATACCTTTATTTCCGTGACGTCCTGCCATCTTATCTCCTACTTTTAATTTACGCTTTTTAGCAATGTAAATTTTTGCAAGTTTTAAGATTCCTGCTGGTAATTCATCTCCTACAGAAATGGTAAACTTCTCACGACGTAATACACCTTGTAAATCGTTTACTTTAATCTTATAGTTGTGAATTAACTCACTAATGTGTTTGTTCAATGTTTTGTCTGTAGTCCAAACTCCACTTGTTAAATGCACATAATCTTCAACAGCATTTAACATTTTCAATGTGTATTTTTTCCCTTTAGGTAATACTTCTTCACCTAAATCGTTAAATACTCCTTGAGAAGTTTTTCCACTTACAAGTGTGAACAATTTATCTACTAAAATAGCTTTAAGATCATCAAACTTAGACACGAAAGAAGATTCTAAAGTTGCAACAGCTTCTTTATCTCTAGCTCTCTTTGTCTTGTCTTTTACAGCTCTCCTAAATAACTTTTTATCAATTACCACACCTCTTAACGATGGAGAAGCTTTTAATGATGCATCTTTTACATCACCTGCTTTATCACCAAAGATGGCACGTAGTAATTTTTCTTCTGGTGTAGGATCTGATTCTCCTTTAGGAGTAATCTTACCAATTAAAATATCACCAGGCTTTACTTCAGCTCCAATTCTAATCATTCCATTTTCATCCAAGTCTTTAGTAGCCTCTTCAGAAACGTTTGGAATATCATTCGTTAATTCTTCTGTTCCTAATTTAGTATCACGAACATCTAAAGAATACTCATCAATATGAATAGAAGTAAAGATATCTTCACGAACTACTTTTTCAGAAATTACAATCGCATCCTCAAAGTTATACCCTTTCCAAGGCATAAAGGCTACTTTCATATTTCTACCTAAAGCTAATTCACCTTTTTGAGTTGCATAACCTTCACAAAGTACTTGACCTTCTACTACTCTATCTCCTTGACTAACGATAGGTTTTAGGTTGATACAAGTTCCTTGATTGGTTTTTCTAAACTTAATAAGGTTGTATGATTTTTCATCTGTATCAAAACTTACCAATGCTTCATCATCTGTTCTATCGTACTTGATTACTATTTTATTAGCATCAACATACTCTACAAGTCCGTTTCCTTCTGCATTGATTAAGATTCTAGAATCTTTTGCAACTCTTCTCTCTAATCCAGTTCCAACAATTGGAGATTCTGGACGTAATAGAGGTACCGCTTGACGCATCATATTAGATCCCATCAAAGCACGGNNGCATCATCATGCTCCAAGAAAGGAATCAATGATGCAGAAATAGATGCAATTTGATTAGGAGCAACGTCCATATAATCAATCGTATCAGGAGTTACAACAGGAAAATCACCTTCTTCACGGGCAATTACTTTTTCTCCTGCAATGCTTCCATTCTCATTTAATTCTAAATTAGATTGAGCAATTTTCTTACCTTCCTCTTCTTCAGCACTTAAATAGATTGGTGCTTGTTCTTTATCTACAGCTCCTTCATTAACCTCACGGTAAGGAGTTTCAATAAATCCTAAGTTATTCACTTTTGCAAATACAGAAAGTGAAGAAATTAGTCCAATATTTGGTCCCTCTGGAGTTTCAATAGGACATAAACGGCCGTAATGTGTATAGTGTACATCACGAACCTCAAATCCTGCTCTTTCTCTTGATAAACCTCCAGGTCCTAATGCAGATAGTCTACGTTTGTGTGTAATCTCTGCTAATGGATTGGTTTGATCCATAAATTGAGACAACTGGTTGGTTCCAAAAAATGAGTTAATTACAGAAGATAATGTCTTCGCATTAATCAAATCGATAGGTGTAAACACCTCGTTATCACGAACATTCATTCTTTCACGAATAGTACGTGCCATACGAGCTAAACCTACTCCAAACTGACTTGCTAATTGTTCACCTACTGTTCTAACACGACGGTTAGATAAGTGATCAATATCATCTACTTCAGCTTTAGAATTAATTAATTCAATTAAGTATTTAATGATCGTAATAATATCATTTTTTGTCAATACTTTTTGATCGATAGGCTCATCTAAACCTAACTTTGTATTCATTCTAAAACGTCCTACTTCACCTAAGTTATAACGTTGTTCAGAGAAGAATAATTTATCAATAATTCCTCTTGCTGTTTCCTCATCTGGCGGCTCAGCGTTACGTAATTGTCTGTAGATATGTTCTACAGCCTCTTTTTCTGAGTTTGTAGGGTCTTTTTGTAATGTGTTGTGAATAATTGCATAATCAGCTTGCTGATTATCTTCTTTATGAAGTAACACAGTTTTGGCACCTGCTTCAATTATTTCATCAATATGTTCTTTCTCGATAATCGTATCACGATCGAAAATAATCTCGTTACGTTCGATAGATACAACTTCTCCAGTATCTTCATCTACGAAGTCTTCAAACCAAGTTTTTAAAACTCTAGCTGCTAATCTTCTACCTAATACTTTTTTCAATCCAGCTTTAGAAACTTTAATTTCTTCTGCAAGATCAAAGATTTCTAAAATATCTTTATCTCTTTCAAAACCGATGGCTCTGAATAGCGTAGTTACTGGTAATTTTTTCTTTCTATCAATATAAGCGTACATCACTTGATTGATATCTGTTGCAAATTCTATCCAAGAACCTTTAAAAGGAATTACTCTTGCTGAATACAATTTTGTACCGTTTGCATGAAAAGATTGTCCAAAGAATACACCAGGAGAACGGTGTAATTGAGATACTACAACACGCTCAGCACCATTAATTACAAAAGTACCAGAGTTTGTCATATAAGGAATAGTTCCTAAATAAACATCTTGTACGATTGTTTCAAAATCTTCGTGCTCAGGGTCTGTACAGTATAATTTTAGACGTGCTTTTAACGGCACACTATGAGTTAGTCCTCTTTCAATACATTCTTGAATGCTATATCTAGGTGGATCTACAAAGTAGTCTAAAAATTCTAGTACAAAGTTATTACGTGTATCTGTAATTGGAAAATTATCCATGAAGGTCTTGTACAAACCTTCCTCGCCTCTCTCTTCTGCTTTTGTTTGAAGTTGGAAAAAGTCTTGGAATGACTTTACCTGAATATCTAGAAAATCTGGATAATCGGTTCCCAATTGAGATGATGCGAAATTGATTCTTTCAGTAGTGTTTTTCGTTGCCAAAAGTGAATATTTTTTGATTAAAAATCTGAATTAAATAAAGAACGAATATATACACAAAATGGTTTAGGTCTAAGAATCATAGATTCCTAGTACCTAAACCTTAATTTGTTAGATCTGTTAAAGCTTACTTAAGCTCAACCTCAGCTCCTGCTTCTTCTAAAGATTTTTGAAGACCTTCAGCCTCATCTTTAGAAACACCTTCTTTAATCGGTGCAGGCGCGCTATCTACGATACCTTTAGCTTCTTTTAATCCTAATCCAGTTAATTCTTTAACTAACTTTACAACTGCAAGTTTAGAACCACCTGCTGCTTTTAAGATTACATCGAATTCAGTTTGCTCTTCAGCTGCACCTCCTTCAGCACCACCTGCTGCTGGTCCTGCTACTACTGCTGCTGCAGCTGGTTCGATACCATACTCATCTTTTAAAATATCAGCTAATTCGTTAACCTCTTTTACTGTTAAGTTAACTAATTGTTCTGCGAAATCTTTTAAATCTGCCATTTCAATTGTTTTTAAAAATTTTTATTATAGTTTATTAATGCGCTAATTTATTTGTCTGATAACGTTTTTAAGATACCAGATAACTTACTTCCTCCTGATTGTAATGCTGAAACAACATTCTTAGCAGGCGACTGTAAGATTGTGATAATATCTCCAATAAGTTCTTCTTTAGACTTGATGTTTACAAGAGCGTCTAGTTGATCATCACCAACATAAATAGCTTCTTCAACATACGCCCCTTTTAAAACAGGCTTGTCTGATTTCTTTCTGAACTCTTTAATTACTTTAGCAGGTGCATTACCAGCTTCAGCAATCATAATAGAAGTATTACCTTTTAATGTACTTTGTAAATCTCCAAACTCTTTGTCTGAAGCTTCCATTGCTTTAGAAAGCAATGTGTTTTTAACAACAGCCAATTTTACGTCCGCTTTAAAGCAAGCTCTTCGTAAATTAGAAGTAGTCATAGCATCTAATCCAGAAATATCTGCTAAATAGATGATATTAGTATCTGCTAATGTTGCTGTTAAGTCCTGTATTACTTGTGATTTTTCTTCTCTAGTCATAATGATACATTTTAACTGCTTACGAAACAGATTTTACTTCAACCTCAACACTAGGACTCATTGTAGAGCTCATAAAGACACTCTTGATATAATTTCCTTTTGCTGCAGTTGGCTTCAGTTTGATAATTGTTTGTAATAATTCATTTGCATTTTCTGCAATCTTATCAGCATCAAAAGAAGTTTTTGCTACAGATGCATGAATGATTCCTGTTTTATCAACTTTAAAATCAATCTTACCTGCTTTTACTTCTTTAATTGCTTTTGCAACATCCATAGTTACTGTACCTGTCTTTGGGTTAGGCATTAAACCTCTAGGACCTAAAACTCTTCCTAAAGGACCTAATTTACCCATTACACTAGGCATTGTGATAATCACATCTACGTCTGTCCAACCTCCTTTAATCTTTTGAAGGTATTCATCTAAACCAACATAATCAGCTCCTGCCGCTTCAGCATCAGCTTCTTTATCTGGTGTTACTAATGCAAGCACTTTAACATCCTTACCTGTACCGTGTGGTAAAGTAACAACCCCTCTAACCATTTGGTTAGCTTTACGAGGATCTACTCCCAAACGAACTGCTAGGTCTACAGATGCATCAAACTTTACATTAGTAATTTCTTTGATTAAAGCTGAAGCTGCATTGATATCATACGATTTCCCGCTATCTAATTTAGCGTGAGCTTCTTTTTGCTTTTTTGTTAATCTTGCCATTTTACTAGTTTTTATAAAGTTTATGCTGGTGCATTACCTTTAACTGTTAATCCCATAGAACGTGCTGTACCAGCGATCATTCTCATTGCTGACTCTACAGTAAATGCATTTAAATCTACCATTTTGTCTTCAGCAATAACTTTAATTTGATCCCAAGTAACAGACGCTACTTTTTTTCTGTTAGGCTCTCCAGAACCTTTCTTGATTTTTGCCGCTTCCATTAGTTGTACTGCAGCAGGTGGCGTTTTCACAACAAACTCGAAAGACTTGTCTTTATATACGCTAATAACAACAGGTAATACTTTACCTTGTTTATCTTGGGTTCTTGCATTAAACTGCTTACAGAACTCCATGATGTTAACACCAGCAGCACCTAGAGCGGGTCCAACCGGTGGCGACGGATTCGCAGCACCTCCCCTAACTTGTAATTTAACTACTTTACTTAACTCTTTTGCCATTTTACTAAATGTTTAAAATGATGTCTTTTTTAATTGGAAGCCAAAAAACACACCGATATATATTTGTGTAACAATTATATTTTATCTACTTGCATATAGCTAAGCTCTAATGGTGTTTTACGACCAAAAATCTTAACCATAACTTCTAACTTTCTCTTCTCTTCATTTACCTTTTCAATTGTTCCATCGAAACCATTAAAAGGACCATCTACAACTTTTACTGTCTCTCCTATTGTATAAGGAATTGCAACATTTTCATCTTGCACAGCTAATTCATCAACTTTTCCTAGCATTCTGTTTACTTCAGATTTACGCATTGGAACTGGCTCACCTCCTTTAGTTTCACCTAAAAAACCAATAACTCCTGTAATTGATTTTATAACGTGAGGAACTTCACCTGATAAATTTGCTTCTACCATAATGTATCCAGGAAAATAAACTCTTTCTTTATTTACCTTTTTCCCATTACGGATTTGAATTACTTTTTCTTTTGGAACTAATACCTGACTCACAAAATCAGAAAGACCTAAACGAGAAATCTCCGTCTCTATATAAGACTGTACTTTATTCTCTTGTCCTCCGATTGCTCTCACAACATACCATTTCATTACCGAATCAGCCATAATTCCTTATTTAAAATAATTTGAAAAAGTTATCTAACCCTTGTTGAAATACATAATCTACTCCTGCTACTGCTAATGCAAACAGAATTGTAAATATTGCTACTGTTACAGTAGTTTTCTGTGCATCTTTTCTTGAAATCCACGTCATGTGGTTATTCAATTCTTCGAAAGAGTCTTTGATATATTGTATAAACTTCATTTTGTTTCCTTATTTGCACGGATTGAGGGACTCGAACCCCCGACACCTGGTTTTGGAGACCAGTGCTCTACCAACTGAGCTAAACCCGTCTCTATTTTATTCATAAAGGCGTCCCGATAAAATCGGGACACCTTAATGCTTGAACTTATTATTATTGAATAATAAAATTATTCTAAAATTTCAGTTACCTGACCAGCTCCTACTGTTCTACCACCTTCACGGATTGCAAAACGTAAACCTACGTTCATTGCAATAGTGTTGATTAATTCAACAGTAATAGTTAAGTTATCTCCAGGCATAACCATTTCAACTCCTTCTGGTAAGTTAATAGTACCAGTTACGTCAGTTGTACGAACGTAAAACTGTGGACGATAGTTGTTATGGAATGGAGTATGACGACCACCTTCTTCTTTCTTAAGAACGTAAACCTCAGCTTTGAACTTAGAGTGAGGAGTTACAGATCCTGGCTTAGTGATTACCATACCTCTTTTAATATCAGTTTTCTCAATACCTCTTAATAAGATACCAGCGTTATCTCCTGCCTCACCTCTATCTAAGATTTGACGGAACATTTCAATACCAGTAATTGTAGAAGTTAATTTCTCAGCTCCCATACCGATAATTTCTACTGGATCTCCAGTGTTAGCGATACCAGTTTCAATTCTACCAGTAGCAACAGTACCACGACCAGTAATAGAGAATACATCCTCGATTGGCATTAAGAAGTCTTTATCTACTTCTCTTAATGGCTCTTCAATCCAGTTATCAACAGCTTCCATTAATTCCATTACAGTATCAACCCATTTTTGTTCACCATTCAATGCTCCTAAAGCAGATCCAGCAATTACAGGTCCATTATCTCCATCATACTCATAGAAAGAAAGTAATTCTCTTACCTCCATATCTACTAATTCAAGTAATTCTTCATCATCAACCATATCAACTTTGTTCATGAATACTACGATACGTGGAATTCCAACCTGACGTCCTAATAGGATGTGCTCACGAGTTTGTGGCATTGGACCATCTGTAGCAGCAACAACTAAAATTGCACCGTCCATTTGAGCAGCACCAGTTACCATGTTCTTTACGTAATCCGCGTGACCTGGACAGTCTACGTGCGCGTAGTGACGATTTGCTGTTTGATACTCAACGTGAGAAGTATTAATTGTTATACCTCTTTCTTTTTCTTCTGGAGCGTTATCGATTTGATCGAAATCTTTAGCCTCAGACAATCCTGCGTCTGCTAACACTTTCGTAATTGCAGCAGTTAAAGTAGTTTTACCGTGATCTACATGCCCAATAGTACCAATGTTTAAGTGTGGTTTTGAACGATCAAAAGTTGCTTTTGCCATGATTATTAATTTTAATTCTTAATTTTTAATATATTTAGTTCTAATTCAATACGTACTAAAATGAGCCAATGACGGGATTTGAACCCGTGACCTCATCCCTACCAAGGATGCGCTCTACCAACTGAGCTACATCGGCTTTGTTGGATTTTTGAGCGAGAGACCAGGTTCGAACTGGCGACATTCAGCTTGGAAGGCTGACGCTCTACCAACTGAGCTACTCTCGCATTCTTTAAAATTTTGTGGGGAGAGCAGGATTCGAACCTGCGAAGACATAGTCAACGGAGTTACAGTCCGTCCTCGTTGGCCGCTTGAGTATCTCCCCAAAAATTTTACTATTTTAATGAACTTTTTTTGTTCTTTTAGAGCCGATGGAGGGACTCGAACCCACGACCTGCTGATTACAAATCAGCTGCTCTAGCCAGCTGAGCTACATCGGCTGTTTTTAAACAAAAACAATCCGTTATTTCTAACGGACTGCAAATGTAATAAGTTTTTTTAATTTCTAAAACTTTTTGTATTCTTTTTTATACTTTTTATAAAGCTATAGAATCTCGTGATTTATCTTTCGTTTTTTTAAGCCTTCTCTTCAAAGAGTCAACACCAATACTAACCCCTTCTTCAAAGCTCTTGCATTGTTTTTTTACTATCAATTCATTTCCAGGGATATTAATCTTTATTTCTGTAATTTTATTTTCCTTATCACTTGAATTTTCAACTTTCAAAAAAACTTCAGCATCAACTATTTTATCATAAAATTTTGACAATAGCGCTACTTTCTTTTCAATGAAGTTTAATAAGTCTGATGAGGCGTTAAAATTAATTGATTGCGTATATACTTTCATAAATTGTTCTTTTTGGCACTCCTAGGGTGAGCTTGGTTATACACTTTTTTTATTTGTTCCAAGTTATTGTGAGTATAAACTTGGGTTGAGGCTAAACTTGAATGTCCTAGTAATTCTTTAACCGAATTTAAATCTGCTCCTTCGTTTAATAAATGTGTCGCAAAAGAATGCCTAAGTATGTGGGGACTTTTTTTGACTTTCGAAGAGACCTTACTAAAGTAATTATTTATAACTCTATAAACAAGTGTTTCGTAAATTTTGTTTCCTTTTTGAGTTAAAAATAAGTAATCTGTTTTTTCTACAATCTGTTTTTTAGCTTCTAGATATTTCTCTAGCGTTATTAAAACACTTGGTAACAAAGGAATAAACCTTTCTTTGTTTCTTTTTCCTAAAACCTTTACCATTTTATCGGAAAAACTAATCGCATTCATTTTTAAATTAATTAACTCAGCTCTTCTCATTCCTGTAGAATAAAACAGCTCAACAATCAACTTATCTCTAATAGCCTCAAAATTATCTTCTATTTCAATCTCAGAAATTGCTTTATTTATCTCTTTTACAGAAAAGGGAACCTGAACTTCTTTTATAGTTTTTAATGCTTTATGTTTTGCTAATGGATTGTTCTCTATCTGTTTTGTTTTTCGCAGAAATTTGTAAAACGATTTTAAAGAACTCATTTTTCGATTCACAGTCCTATTAGACACCTCACTATCCACCAAGCTAATCATCCAGGATCTAATCTGTGAATAATGCACATCTTTTACATCTTCTTGATCATAGGTGACTGCACAAAAATCTCTAAACGATAACAAATCATTTTTATATGCCGTAATGGTATGTTGGGAATATTTTTTTTCTAATGAAAGATAGTCAAGAAAAGCATCTATGTACATCATAAAATCCAAGTAGATAACTCAAAGTTACTAAATAGTATCCAATAAAAAACCCGTATCAATATTGATACGGGTTTTTTTATTTGTTTGAAAAGCCTAACCGACTTCTTCTTGAGTTCTTAATCTCTGAACATAAGATGCTTTAATCTTTTGAGCTCTTTTCGCCACAGATGGCTTTGTAAAGTGTTTTCTGTTACGCAAGTTCTTCATAGTCTTCGTACGATCAAATTTTCTCTTGAAACGCTTTAAAGCTCTATCTATATTCTCTCCTTCTTTTACTGGTATGATTAACATATCTTAGCACCTCCCTTCAATGTTCTCTAGTTTTTAAAATTGGACTGCAAAGATACTAGTAAATTATTAATTACCAATTAATAATTATTAATTATTTAAGTAGCAGGTTTGTATTCTTTTCCATCAATCACCATCTTGGCAATTATTTCTTTCAATATCTCAGAAGTTCCACCACCAATAGGGCCTAGCCTACTATCTCTTAAGAGTCTTGCCATTGGGTACTCTTCCATATAACCATATCCTCCTAACAACTGCAATGCTTCATAGATTACTTCGTCTGCCATTTTTGTTGAAAGTAATTTAGACATACTTGCTTCTTTTACAACATAACCGCCTTCATCTAGTCTTTTTGCAATAGAATAATTAAACTCTTTACACATTTCTACTTGACTAGCCATTTCTGCCACCTTATGTCTTAATGCTTGAAACTTATCTAGCGATTTTCCAAACGCCTGTCTTTCAGACATGTATTGGATTGCATACTCTACAGCATATTCTGCTCTTGCGTGTGCATTGATTCCCATGATTAATCTTTCTAATGCGAAGTGTTGCATTATATAAGGAAACCCTTTTCCTTCTTCACCCATCAAGTTTTCAGCGGGAATTCTTACATTATCAAAAGCAATCTCTCCAGTATCTGAGGCTTTCCATCCTAGTTTATCTAGCTTCGTTGCAGAAATACCTTCTGCTTTTCTATCCATCACAAAAATTGACATTCCTGCATGTTTCGACTCTGGATCTGTTTTAGCAGCAACAATTAAGTAATCTGAGTACACACCATTGGTTATAAATGTTTTTGATCCATTAATAACATAATGATCACCATCCTTTACCGCTGTTGTTCTCATACCTGCAACATCAGAACCACCAAAAGGCTCTGTAATACACAAACAACCTATCATCTCTCCATCGATACTTGGCGTTAAGTACTTCCTCTTAATTCGGTCATCCCCTTCCTTGTTTAAATGCGTCATTGCTAAATAAACATGTGCCCACATTGCGGCTGCAAACCCACCAGAGTTAATTTTCTGTAGTTCTTCTAAAAAGATCACCATATAGAACATATCTAGATCTAGCCCTCCATATTCTTCTGGATAACTTAATCCGAAATATCCCATTTCTCCAAACTTAGTCCAGATAAAACGTTCTATATCTCCTGTTTTCTCCCATTTTTCAATATGTGGTACAACTTCTTTTTGTAAGAAATCTTTAAAACTTTCTCTGAAGACTTCATGTTCTTCAGTAAAATACATATTCGCCATTCAATGAATTTTGTTGTGTGTTTATTGAGCCAACAAATATAAGATTATTCTGTTGTATTTCTCTATTGGAAAATCTTCAATATTCTTCAATTCTGAAATTGATTGAAGCTCAGCTACTTCGTCTCGATAATCAAAGATCTTTACACACAAATTGTAATCTATATAAGGAATAGACAGAATTTCTTTAAATGTTGCAATATTAACATTCAACTTTTTGATTACCGGCGCTTCTACAACACTAAAAATTTTAAGGATTCTATCTCCTACCTCTTTTTCTAAGCCCCAAACTTCGAATATCTGATCTGGCAGTGAAAAACCTTGAAGTTTTGTTCGATATTTTACAATTCGTTCTGAAAGGTCTTGCCCTACACCTATAGATTCAAAATCATTTTGCGTTGCACTATTAATGTCTATAGTAGAAACCTTAACCTTTCTTTTCTCAACATCTTTATTATTGGATGAAATTATCTTTTGGGTTTTCTTTTTATTCTTTCTGGTTACCCAATCAGGGAATTTAAAACTTGGAGAGATCTTCTTCAATAAACTATCTGAAACTTTTGTGACTTGCTGAAACTCGTGAGCCGAGTTAACAAACAACCCTTTTTTTCGATATGCTAAAAGTCGATCAATCTCTTCGATCGACATTCCTAATTGATCTCCTTTATAATCTGTTATATAATTTGGATTAAACGGATAACTCTTAGGTTTTCTTTCTTCTAATGCTATTTCCTTTAAGCTATCTAGTTGCAATTGAAAAGCAATAACTTCTGATTGATGTGTGTCAAATAATTTTTCACCATTAAAATCAACCATGTGATATACAATTTGAAGTCCTAAGATGAAGATTAATAAAAGTAAAATCCCATTTCGTTGGTTTTTAGTATACCAGAAATGGGATTTCAGTTTTTTCATTTTTTTCTTTTTCTTAGCTTGCCGATAAATAGTCCTAAACTCTGTTTAGACGTTACGCGTTACTTCCTTTTATCGCATCAGTATATCTTTTCAGTTGTTTTTTAACTACTGGGAATAAGAAGTACAATCCAACCATGTTAGGGAATACCATTGCAAAAATCATTGCATCTGAGAATGCCCAAATTGAACTCATACTTGCAGAAGCTCCAATGATTACAAATAATAAGAATAACAATTTGTAGGTCATATCTGCTGCTTTTCCTCTTCCAAATAAGAATTTCCATGATTGCAATCCATAATAAGACCAAGAAATCATTGTAGAAACAGCAAATAACACAACTGCTACAGTTAAAAATACATTTGAGTAAGGAATATATTGAGCAAATGCTTTCGATGTAATTCCTGCTCCTTCATAAGCTACTCCATCAATCATTACTGCTCCAGCTCCGTCTCCTCCATATTGGAAAATTGTTGCTCCAGATGCATCTCCACCAAAGTTAAAGATAATAATTACTAAAGCTGTCATTGTACAAATTACTACTGTATCAATAAATGGCTCTAACAAAGCAACCAACCCTTCAGATGCAGAATATTTTGTTTTTACTGCCGAATGCGCTATTGATGCAGAACCTGCTCCAGCTTCATTGGAAAATGCAGCTCTTTTAAATCCGACTAATAACACACCAATAACTCCTCCAACTCCAATCGCTGTTGGGTTAAAAGCTTCTCTAAATATTAAAGAAAATGCATCATCAACTAAAGAAAAATTAGCTCCTAAAATATATAAACAAGCTAATAAATATAAAACCGCCATAAACGGTACTACTTTCTCTGTAACCGAAGCAATTCTTTTTATTCCTCCAATGATAATGATACCAACAACTATTGCCATGATAACTCCAATCCAGAATCCAGCCCCAGTACTATCAAGACCCATTAGCTCTTTTAATACTACCGTTGCTTGGTTAGATTGCGCAGCATTACCACCTCCAAATGATCCACCAATACAGAAAATAGCAAAAATAATAGCTGCTATTTTTCCAAATATTTCAAAACCTCTTTCTTTTAATCCTTTGCTTATATAGTACATAGGTCCTCCATATACAGTTCCATCCTCTCCTACATCTCTATATTGTACTCCAAGTGTACATTCAACAAATTTTGTTGACATTCCTAAGAAACCACAAACAACCATCCAAAACGTAGCTCCAGGACCTCCTAATGCAATTGCTAATGCAACACCTGCAATATTACCATTTCCTACGGTACCAGAAACGGCAGTAGCCAATGCTTGGAAGTGAGTTACTTCTCCTTCTTCGCTTTCATCTTTAATAGTATCTGCAATATCTCCATCAATAGCTAGTTCAGGATTCACTGTAGCGTGATCTAATTCATCATACTTCCCTCTAACAACATTAATTGCCGTTTTAAAATGAAAAATATTTGGAAACTTAAAATATATTGTAAAAAACAATGCACTACCTACTAATAAAAGTAACACAAAAGGCACATTCATTCCTGCAATTGGGATAGTAAAGAATATTACTGCACTAAAGAAATCTGATACAGGCTTAAAAGCTTCATCAATTTGCTGATCTAATCCTTTTTCTTGTGCGAATGTTAACATAGGAACTACTAAAAGTAGTAGTGTTAGAAGTTTTTTCTTCATGAGAAATAGTTGTTTTTAATTAAGTAGTCCGCAATATCATAAAAAAATGAGCTTCCAACAACTATTTGTACGTTAAAAGTGAGTTTTACGTTAGGAACTCTTTAAATCTTTGTAAATCTTCTTGAAAAGTTTTCGGATAGAAATCTAAGTCAGTATTTGTTTTCAATAAATCGAATCCAGTTTTGGGAGGCCTTGCTGCTCGCTGATTTAAAGTCGAAGTAGAAATCGGTTTTATCAAGGTTTTATCTAATTCAAAAGTAATTGCAATTTGTTGTGCAATTTCATAGATACTTAGCAATTGATTGCTCGAGATATTAAAAACTCCTTTGGCTTTTTTATCGATCGCTAATTTACAAGCCATTGCTAAATCTTCAACATAGGTAGGCATTCGGAACTGATCATCTACAATGGTAATTTCTTTCCCATTCTCTAACATTTCTTTCACCCAAAGGACAATGTTGTTTCTCCCTAAGTTATTCACTTGACCATAAACTAAGATTGTTCTTAAAATGGTGAAATCAATTGTAGTGTTTATCAAAACCTCTTCCGATTTCAACTTAGACAACCCATAATAACTCAATGGATTTGGCGTATCAGTTTCTTTATAATATCCTTGAACACCATCAAAAATAAAATCTGTAGAAATATGAATTAAGTGTGCATTGATCTCTTTGCTAATATCTGCTAAATACTGAACAGCCTCAATATTTAACTTGCTGCAATTTTCCTGATCGTCTTCACAGGCATCTACATTGGTCATAGCTGCAGTATTCACAATATAATGAGGTGTAATCTCTTTTAATGTCTTAGTTAATAGTTCTGAATTTGTAATATCGACATTGTAATAATCAAAATCGCTTCTTCCACTTCTATTGTCTCCTCGAGACAATCCGTAGACTTCATATACGTCAGACTCCTTTAAAAGTAAGTTCACTAACGTTTGCCCGAGCAACCCATTACTTCCTGTTATTACAATCTTTTTCACTTGCCTCTATTATATTTAATATCTAACGTTTAATAACTCACTATTAATGAGTGATTTACTTTTGTTTTACTAAAACCCTCCAAGAGGGTTCATTAAAAAAGTTCTCTAAGTTTTAAAATTTGCTCTGGTCTTCCCAACACGATTAAGTTGGAATCTTTCACGAGTTCAACAGATGCTTCTGGATTAATCAGATAGCTGTTATCTGGAGCTTTAAACCCAATAACAGTACAACCTGTCTTCTTTCTTAAATCTAAATCTAAAATTGTTTTTTGCAAGTATTTTTCAGGAAGATCATTTACAGATATTTCTTCTAAGTTTGCAGTCGCTTCTCCTTCAATAGTTAATCTTCCTACAAATTCAATCACGTCTGGAGTTACTACCAATGAAGCCATATGATCTCCACCTAACTTATCGGGCATGATCACATTATTAGCTCCAGCTATTTTTAATTTATCATAAGAACTTTCATTGGAAGCTCTACTGATAATTTTACAATTCGGATTTAATTGCCTTGCTGTGAGTACGACAAAAAGATTGTCTGCATCAGAAGGCAAGGCAGTAATTAAATTAGATGCCTTGTCTACTCCAGCTCTTTTTAAAACTTCATCTGTTGTTGCATCTCCATGTACATTCAATATCTTCTCTAAATCAATTGCATTGACAACATCTTCATCCTTTTCAATAATGACAAACTCTTGCTTGTAATTATTCAATTTCACCATTGATTGTTTTCCGTTCCTCCCGAAACCGCAAATAATGGTATGTCCGTTTAATTTTTCAATCTTTTTTTGCACTTTCTTCAATTTTAATTGTTGAAACAACTGACCACTTACAATATACTCTGTAAATGCTGATACTGTATACCCAAAGCAAATGATACTTGTGGCTATTAAAAATATGGTAAATAATTTTTCTTGATCATTTAAAGGGTGTAATTCACTAAATCCTACTGTAGAAATTGTAATAACGGTCATATAGAGCGCATCTACAAATGTTTCTCCAGACATATACATGTAGCCAATAACACCGATGGTTATGACCAAGACTAAGAGCAGGAATGCTTTCTGTAATTTAGATTGAAATAAGTTCATCATAAATCAAATACAGAGCTACGTTTTGTATAGACCATATCTTTTAAACGCAATAAAAAGGCAAGTGTTAAATAAAATGCAAAGGACAAGCCTACGGTTACAAAAGAGATGTAAATAAAAAACAGTCGCACGTTCAAAGCTCGCATCCCTAATCTGTCTGCTAAACGAGACGATACATGGTATCCGTTTCTTTCAAAGTAATGTCGTACAGAATGCACAAAACTCATATGCTCATTAATTTATTGCAAGATACTTTTTTTGTTGAAAGCTGGAAAGTTATTTGGTTGAAATTGAAGTTGAAGTTGAAGCTGAAACTGAAATTCAAGTTCAAGTTCAAGTTCAAGTTCAAGTTCGAGTTCGATTTCGAAAATATATTTACAAGTCACTATTACATTCACTCATTCTTTCATTGCTTCATTAAATCATTGAATAACTTTTACATTTTTAATTTATAAACTTTATTATCAACTAACTTTCTAACTCAGACAGGATTCTGTAACTTTGCGTTTTTCTGAATACTACCTATAGTGAAAGACCAAGAATATATTGAAGTTTTCGGGGCCAGAGCTCACAATCTAAAGAACATAGATGTTAAAATTCCACGTGAAAAACTCGTGGTTGTTACTGGTTTGAGCGGTAGTGGAAAGTCTTCATTGGCATTTGATACAATTTATGCTGAAGGACAACGACGCTACATAGAAACCTTCTCTGCATATGCAAGACAGTTTTTAGGGGGATTAGAGCGTCCAGATGTCGATAAAATTGATGGTTTATCACCTGTGATTTCTATTGAACAAAAGACAACCAATAAGAGTCCTCGTTCTACTGTAGGAACCATTACAGAAATTTACGATTTCTTACGATTATTATTCTCCAGAGCTGCCGATGCTTACTCCTACAACACAGGAGAGAAAATGGTCAGCTATAGTGATGAGCAAATTCGGAATTTAATTCTCTCTGATTTTCAGGACAAACGAATTGCAGTGCTTGCTCCATTAATCAAATCAAGAAAAGGGCATTATAGAGAATTGTTTGAACAAATTTCTAAACAAGGTTTTGTTCGCGTTCGTGTAGACGGAGAGATTAAAGAGATTGAAAAAGGAATGCGTTTGGATCGATACAAAACACATGATATTGAAGTTGTAATCGATCGACTGGTTGTAAATTCTGATTCAGAAAAACGATTAGAGGAAACCATTAAAACTGCACTTTATACTGGAAATAACATTCTCATGGTGATTGATGTAGATGATGAGAAACCTCGTTATTTCAGTAGAGAACTCATGTGTCCAACATCAGGGATCGCATATCCAAATCCAGAACCAAACACATTTTCATTCAATTCGCCCAAAGGTGCCTGTTCTCATTGTAATGGACTAGGAACCACGAATGAGATCAATCATATCAAAGTTATTCCAGATGCAAGTATCTCCATTAAGAATGGAGGAATTGTTCCTTTAGGGGAACAAAAAAGCAGTTGGATTTTCAAACAATTACAACTCATTGCTGATCGCTATAACTTCAAACTAAGCGATCCTATAGAATCCATTCCTGAAGAAGCTTTAGATATCATCCTAAATGGTGGAAATGACAAGTTTTCTGTTGCTTCCAAAACAATGGGAGTTACTCGTAATTACGAAATAGATTTTGAAGGTATTGTTGCTTTTATTACCAATCAATACAAAGACAGCGAAAGCACTTCAATAAAACGTTGGGCAAAAGGGTTTATGGACGAGGTTACCTGTTCTGTATGTGAAGGGAATCGATTAAAAAAAGAGAGTCTTCATTTTAAGATTGACAATCGCAATATTAGCGACCTTGCCAAATTAGACGTTAACGAATTAGCTGATTGGTTTCAGAATTTAGATGAAAAGCTCTCTGAAAGACAATTGATTATCGCTGCTGAAATCTTAAAAGAGATCAGAACACGAATTCAGTTTTTATTAGATGTCGGGTTGGATTATTTAGCGCTGGATAGAACTTCTAAATCTTTGTCTGGTGGTGAAGCACAACGAATTCGTTTGGCAACTCAAATTGGTTCTCAACTGGTTGGAGTTCTCTATATTTTGGATGAGCCTAGTATTGGACTGCATCAGAGAGACAATCAAAAACTGATTGATTCTTTAATAAAGTTGAGAGACATTGGAAACTCTGTCTTAGTGGTAGAGCACGACAAAGACATGATAGAACATGCCGATTTTGTTTTAGACATTGGACCTGGAGCTGGAAGACATGGTGGTGAGATTGTAAGCGAAGGAACTTTTCATGACTTAACTGTTCAAGAGACATTAACAGGCGATTATTTATCAGGAAGAAAAGAAATTGAGGTCCCGAAAAAACGTCGAAAAGGAAACGGAAAGAAAATTAAAATTACTGGAGCTACTGGAAACAATCTAAAAAATGTTTCTGTTGAATTTCCTTTAGGAAAAATGATTTGTGTTACAGGTGTTTCTGGAAGTGGAAAATCTACACTGATTAACGAAACCCTCTACCCTATCTTAAACAAGCATATTTACAGAGGCGTAAAGAAACCAATGCCTTATAAAAAGATTACAGGTTTAGAGCATGTTGACAAAGTAATTGATATTGATCAATCCCCTATCGGAAGAACACCTCGTTCTAATCCTGCAACCTACACAGGAGTTTTTAGCGAGATTAGAAGTTTGTTTGCTAAAACACCTGAGGCTTCTATTCGCGGATACAAACCTGGTCGTTTTTCTTTTAATGTAAAAGGTGGACGTTGTGAAACCTGTCAAGGTGGAGGTGTAAGGGTAATTGAGATGAATTTCTTACCAGATGTACATGTAGAATGTGAAACCTGTCAAGGAAAACGATTCAATAGAGAAACTCTAGAAATTAGATACAAAGGAAAATCCATTTCTGATATTTTAGAAATGACCATCAACCAAGCCGTTGAATTCTTTGAATTGATTCCTAAAATTCACAACAAACTAAAAACGATTAAAAATGTTGGTCTAGGGTATATTACCTTAGGGCAACAATCAACCACACTTTCTGGTGGTGAAGCACAGCGAATCAAGCTAGCCTCAGAGCTTTCTAAACGTGATACTGGGAATACTTTCTATATTCTTGACGAACCAACTACTGGGCTTCATTTTGAAGACATTAGAGTGTTGATGGATGTTTTAAATGAATTAGCCGACAAAGGAAATACCGTTTTAATTATTGAACACAATATGGATGTCATCAAACTAGCTGATTACATTATTGATATTGGGATGGAAGGTGGTAAAAAAGGTGGTGAAATTCTATGCACGGGAACACCAGAAGTAGTTGCTAAAAATATAAAAAGTTATACAGCTAAGTTTTTGAAGAGAGAGCTTGTTTAAAAATTGTAATAGATTACAGATACAACAAACCTCTTAATCATAAATTATAAAGTTTAAAATCTGTATTCAATTTTTAAAAGAATTGATCTTGGCAGCAATCTATACTCCTCTGTTGAGGTGCCAATATCACTTATTGAAAAACTCCTAAAATTTTCTGTATTGGTCAGATTATTACCCCTTAAAGCAAGAGTTAATTTATTTTTCATCATTTTATATCTAACATCAAAGTCTAGAAAACTATAAACATTATTTGATGGCAAATTCCCGAAAAAATAGCGTTCAGACTTCAAGTCAACACTAAGTTTTTTATTAAACACAAAAGTTAAGTCTAAAAAACTAACATTGTTTGTAAATGAGTTTTCGATGGTTGCATTTATCTTTGTTGTAATCCATTTGGTTCCAAAATGATAATTAAAAAAACCTTCAAACCCAGAACGAAGTTCAAAAGCATAATTGTAATTACTAGAAGTGATTTCTCGTAAGCTTGAATTGTTTACTATATTCTTAAATTGATTTTTGGTATAACTAATATCTAATTTTAGATTGGAGGAAATAAAATTAAAATAGTAATCTAATTTTGTATTAATATTGATAAACTCTCTGTCCTCAATGAGTATTTTTTCTAATTGCTGAACATTTTGATTTAATAGTGTATTGGTTGAAAAAAAGTCATGATTTTGACTATAAAGAATAAACGTATTAATAAAGAAACGGTCGCTCCAATTACCCAACTGATAATTAAAAAAAATGTTAGAGGAGCTTAATTGATTAAAACTATTTATTCCCTTAGAAAAAGAGCGAAAACCTGTAAAAATAAAATCGCTAAAGACATCTAAAACCTTTGCATTTGTAGTATTGTATGAATAGGTAGTGATAATCTTATTTTTATCATTTATCTTCCAATTAAAACCTAAACTTGGGTTGACGAAAAAATAGTTCTGTCGATCTGAAAAATTGATGTTTTTAAGCTCATTAAACAACTGATGCACTTCAAACTTACTAACAATACCAAAATCATTTATGTTCCATAAATATTTTGCTTTTATATATAGGTCATTCACATTGTAAGTCGTTTGATTTTGATAATTAAGAGGCTCTTCTAATACAAATTCATCTTCCTTAATTGAAAATCTAGTCAATAGTTTATCCTTTCTCAATTCATTTCCAAACTGAAACTCTAAGAGACTTCCATTTTCTTTACGATCTAACAAATGCGTATTAACGCCAAAAAATTGCATTTCATTCTTAATCTTTTGATCTACATTATTTGGATTCCCAGCAACATTAAATATGTCTTCATAAAAAAATTGATTTACCCGATAATTTTGTGGAGTTTTTTCATCAATATAACGTCCTGTCAGGAGAAAAACTTTTCGCTCCTTAAATTTATTAGAGTACTTTATCTTTTGATCAAATAAAGTATTATTTGATTCTAAATTTTCAATAACTGACAGATTGTTAAAAAGTAAATTATTTCTACCATCATTACTCCCTTCATTATACTTGGTAATACTTTCTAATATTTCGTTCTCTGAAATATCGTAGGTCAGATCAAGTTTCCCAAAACCAATTCTATTTTTTTTTCTCAATTGAAAATTCTCAACATTGACAAAACTTCCCCCTCCACCTATATCTACTGTATTGATAGAATTTTTAAAAAAATTGATCTCATCCCAATTAAAAAAACCGAGAGTTTTTATTTTAATTTTTTCTGAAGGATTAAAAATAGCATTTAATGACGTCAGTTCCGCATTGTTAAAATTGGTTCTATCAATCTTAAAATCAAGCACTAAACCTGTTAGACTCACCGCATCTTCTACTTGTTGGTCGTCTCCTAAACTTGAAGGCTCATTTCTTCGACTAGGTCGGATTAAATACTCAATATCTCCCGTAGCATCATACCCTATATTATTAAGATTTGACAGAAAATAGAATTTATTTTTTTTTCCAAAATTCATTAAATTTCCTCTGAAATCATAAAAGTAATCATTACCTATACCCACTTCTAAATTACCAAACCATACGCGCTTCGATTTCTCATTAAGTTTTAGATTTACAGCTACTTTATTACTTTCTTCAATTCCTTTTAACAAGCGGTTATTAGAATAATTTTTCAAAAACTCAACAACTTCAATAGGATAAGCAGGCATATTCTTAGACAAGATTTTATACCCTTTTTCAAAAAGATCATCGCCATCAATCATTAACTTTTCGATTTCTTGATCTCCAATCTTAATCGTTCCATTTTCATCTACAGACAACCCTGGAATCGTTTTCAGTAGATCTTCAACAGTCTGCTCGTTCCCACGTGTAAAATGCTTCACCTTAAAACTAATCGTATCTTCTTTCACCGTCATGGGCAGTTCAGCTTTTACAACAATTTCTTTTAATTCGAAAGGATTGTCTTGAAGCTCTACATTAATTTTTAGCCCTTTTTGTGACGGTTCTATACGTATATCAACAACTTTTTTTTCCAACCCTAATGAAGAAAAGGTAAGATTGTACGACCCTACCTTTTCTACACTAATGATATAGTTCCCTTTTTCGTCAGTGTATGTATATGAGACAATAGAATTATTTTCTTTATTTTTAAGTACGACACTGACTGAATATAACGGATTATTACTTTTATCAATTACCAATCCTGAGATTCTTGTTTGAGCAATGGTAAAGTGATGAATGAAAAACAGTGAAGTTACTAAAAGAAGAAGGTTTAGCGTTTTTCTTTTTCCCATTCAAATTCAATTTCAATACTGTTTCTTGGTCCTCTTGTTGTAGAAGTAACTTTAGCTCCTCTAGGAAGTTTTGCAATTACAAAGTTCGGTTTCTTATTGTAACGCTCATCTACATAACCTTTCAAACTTATTTCCTTATACTTTTTTTTATCAATTTGAAACGCAAAACTTGTTTCATGACTCTTAATGGATCTTAATATCCAATGATACCGGTTTGTATCATCATAGATTTCAACAATTAAACCAGGAAGCCCCTGAAATTTCCATGGCCCAAACTTTAATGGATAATCTAAACTATACCATGCTACATAATTTCGACCTCTAAATTTTGTAGTAGCTTTTTGAACTTGCAGGCTACCAATTGTTTTCGTTTCATTTACCAGAATCCATTTTATAGTAGGTTTTTTTTCAGCTACTAGGTATTCTTTAGAAGAAAATTTAGCCGTTGAATAAATGGTATCAGTGTTATAATTAAAATAAATAAAACGTTTTTTACTACTTGCTGACATAATAGCAAGGCTGCCATCATCTCTTTTTTGTGCTCTTTTATTATTCTTGTTATTAGAGGTAATGAGAAAAACTGATTCTTTTCCATCTCCACTGATTTCTAAGGTTCCTTGCTTTACATTTGGCAATTCAGTATTGTATTGTATATCATAAGTGACAATTGTTTTTTCATCGTTTTGAGCATTAACAATCATCATAGAAAGTACGGAGAAAAATATGGAAATAGTATATTTCATTTTTAGGGTATATTTAAACAAATGAGGCTTATACAAAGAAATAACAATAATATGAATTTAATGTACAAACCTCATTTTCATTTATTACTAATTATTTATTGCATCCTCTATAGCATCGCCTATTGCATCACACTCTGCGGCACTTCCTACATCGTTGATCACTAATGTTCCTCCTCCTATTACTTCACCGTCTGCATTATAAAAAGTTAGTGTAAGAGTACAGGTTCCAAAATCTTCTACAGAATTATCTGATACCAACAGATAATTAGCACTAGTTGTTTCCATCGATTTTACGGATTCTATAGCTTCTTCTAAACTAATTGATGAAGCTTTCTCTACATTATTTAATGCAAATGCAAATGTTACTGTTAGTAGAAATACTACTGATAAAAATATTTTTTTCATAATATAAATTATTGGGGAACTATTTTTGAAAACTTTTTATATATAAATAATAGTTACCAAAAACAATTCCAATTGTTAAAAATGATATGATTTCTTTCTAGTCACTCATAGCTTCATGACTATTAATTGCAATTAATATCATAAACATATAAACTATTAACTATCAAACCAATAGCCTTAAGCTATAAATTATTCTTTTTTTATCTACCTACTTTCAGGTAGTTTTATCCCCTTTTTTAGTGAATCGAAAAAGCCGTTTTTTAATTCATAAAATTGTTATAGTTTAGATAATATAACTATGCTAAAAGAAATGACATTACAAAACCCTATTCAAGAGAGATTAGATATTCTTTTAAAAAAAATTAAAACCACTCGGATTAAGAAAGAGATAACACAATACGAAATGTCCGAAAGGCTTAACATAAGTCAAAACTCTTACTATAAAATTGAAAAAGGAAAAACAAAACTAGACATCTACAGACTACTTCAAATTTCATATATATTGGAATTTAATTTTGCTGAATTGATTGAGGTAAGCTTTTCAGATTAATGAAGAAAACTCAATATCCCAAAAACAGATAACTCAACTAATATTTTTTTTCTCATAAATATATTTTTAACGTTATTACTTTCAAATGTAGCTTAGCTAGAAATCATTTTATGTTATCTAGTGTTATCTAGTGTTAAGACTGAAGTCTTTAGAAGAAAAAATAGGATGTCTTAATATAATTCTTTTCACTTGCTCCTATTTCTTAAAATTACCATTTATCTTTGCCTTCTATAAAAACGTAGAATATGACGAACGACGATAGAAAAATTAGAGAGAAACTTCAACAAAAAACTTGGAACGAAATAAAAACAAATGATTCTTGGGCAATCTTCAAGATCATGTCTGAGTTTGTAGATGGTTATGAGAAACTAAGTAAAATTGGACCTTGTGTATCCATTTTTGGTTCTGCAAGAACTAAACCAGAAGATAAATATTATAAACTAGCTGAAGAAGTTGGTTATAAATTAACTCAGAACGGATATGGTGTCATTACTGGTGGTGGACCTGGAATTATGGAAGCTGGTAATAAAGGTGCTCGTAGAGGAGAAGGAACTTCTGTAGGATTAAATATTGAACTTCCTTTCGAACAACACGACAATCCATGGGTAGATAGCGATAAAAATTTAGAGTTTGATTATTTCTTTGTCCGCAAAGTAATGTTTGTAAAATATTCGCAAGGTTTTATAGTAATGCCTGGTGGATTTGGCACCATGGATGAGCTTTTTGAAGCGATTACTCTCATTCAAACAAAGAAAATTGGACGATTCCCAATTATATTAGTAGGATCTTCTTTCTGGGGAGGAATACTCGATTGGATCAAAAACACATTACTAGAAGAAGGTAATATTAGTGAAGCCGATTTGAAATTGTTTCGTGTTGTTGATACAGCTGACGAAGCGATAGAACACCTGAACAAATTCTATGCGAAGTACAGTTTGAAACCAAACTTCTAGAAATACAGAATTTATTTTTCTTTAAACATCAAAGTAATGCCTCTTTTTAGGCGGATTTACTATCTTTCTGCACAGAACAAAAACAGACCCTTATTGTTTGTTAAGATTTCATTGAAGAAACACGTATTTATACTATTCTTTTTAGCATTCTCTTTTGCCCAAGTTTTTGGGCAAAAGCATGCAATTTCAATTGAAGCTCAATTGAATGATGTTACTGATATCTTAAAAATTAAGCAGACCATTGTTTTTCACAATAGTTCCGATAGTACCTTAACTGAAATCTACCTTCACAATTGGACCAATAGTTATAAAGACAAGAATTCTCCTCTATCCAAACGATTAATAGAGGATTATGATAAGTCTTTATATTTTGCAAAAGATGAAGATCGCGGATATACAACTATTAAAAACTTATCGATTGATTTTAAGAGTGTACCCTTTGCAGAAGCTTCAAAAGATCAAAGTGATATTCTAAAAGTCCTTTTAGAAAAACCGTTACCGCCAAACGAATCGGTAGAAATTTCAGTATCTTATGAAGTAAAAATACCCAATGCAAGTTTTACCGGATATGGAAGGAATAGAGTTGGGTACCATCTTAGGTATTGGTATTTAATTCCTGCTTTATATGACAACGGTTGGAAAACCATGAGTAATTTAAACATGGACGACCTTCTTTCTAACGTTACTGATTATGAGGTTAGACTATCTCTTTCCAAACAGTATCATTTAAGCTCTAACTTATACAAATACACAACAGAAAAAGAAAGTGTTAACGAGTATTTCTTAGTTGGTAAAAATAAAACTGAAGTCTTTTTAAATATTGATTTACAGAATAATTTCAAATCTTTTAAGACGGAAGATATTGATATTAAAACCGACTTACATAAAACAGTTATTGCTCATAAACTAGGGACAGATATTTTAAACAGACAACTCTTATTTATTAAACGTTTTTTAGGGAAATACCCTCATAAAGAGATGTTTATTGACAAAATCACCCAACAGAAAAATCCAATTTATGGCTTAAATCAACTTCCTAAATTCATTCGCCCTTTTTCAGATGCCTTTGAATGGGATTTAACCATGATGAAAGCAATGACAAAAAAGTATATCGAGAATACGTTGTTATTAGACAAAAGAAAAGACTACTGGCTAACAGATGGTTTGCAAACGTATTTAATGATGATGTATGTTTCTGAATACTATCCAGAAATTAAACTTGCAGGAAATGTTTCAAAAATGTGGGGACTTCGAAGCTTCAATTTTTCAAAATTAAATTTCAACGATAAATATCCTTTTGTGTATCAATTTAGCGCTCGTCAGTTTTTAGATCAAGCGCTTACTACACGATCAGATTCTTTATCAAACTTCAATCGTAAGATTGCCAGTAAATACAAAGCCGGATTAGGTTTACGGTACCTAGCTGATTATGTTGGAGATACTATTATTAAAGAATCGTTTCATGAGTTTTATTTAAAGAATAAACTCCGCTATACAAGTAGTGACCAGTTTGGTGATATTGTTTCTTCCAAAACAGACAAAGACATTAGTTGGTTTTTTGGTGATTACCTAAAAACCGATAAAAAAATTGATTACACAGTTAAGAAAGCTGTTATTAAAAACGATTCTGTTTACATAACCATTAAAAACAAAAGAAACGTAACAGCCCCAGTAGCTTTGTATGGAGTTAAAGACAAGAAAATAAAATTTAAAAAATGGTTAGAAAATATCGATAGTACTCAAACGATAGCAATTCCTAAAGGGGATTTTAATCGGATATCTTTGAATTTTGAGAACTCCTATCCTGAATTTAATTCTTTAGATAATTGGAAAAAAATTGGGAAAAACATCCTTAACAAACCTATTCGGTTTAAGTTATACAAAGACATTGATGATCCTTATTATCATCAGTTATACATACAGCCCAACATTAAATACAATTTTTACGACGGACTTTTATTAGGCTTCAAAATTCATAATAAGCCTATCTTGTCTAGGAATTTTCAATTTACCATCACTCCATTATATGGAACGAAAAGCAATTCTATTAATGGTAATTTTGCAACACAGTACGTTCAATATTTTGAAAAATCAAAAATTAGAAGGATTTTCTACACTGTAGCTGGAAGTAACCTACATTATACAGAAGACTTATCGTACAATACGTTTAACCAAAGTGTCACTGTTCAGTTCAGAAGAAAAAGTTTACGAGATGTTGGAGGTAGTTTTCTTTCTGCTAGATTGTTAAATATCAACAGAGAGCTTGCACCAGGAAGTACAGCAACTGATTCAGATAAGTATAGTATTTTTAAATTACGATATTCTTACAACAAACCAGACATCATTAGAGGTTTCCAATACTCATTAGGTGCAGAAATTGGGAGCAAGTACTCTAAAGCCATCGGAGAAGTACGATACAGGAAATTAACTGCAAAAAACAGGCAGTTAGATTTTAGACTCTACGCAGGTACTTTCTTAACAAACAACACCAATTCAGATTTTTTTAGTTTCGGACTAGACAGAGCTAATGACTATTTATTTGAACTCAATTATATCGGACGCTCCGAAAGGTCAGGGATATTTAGTCAGCAATTCATATTAGCAGAAGGAGGGTTTAAATCCGTCTTAGAAGAACGTTATGCAAATCAATTTATGGTTTCATTTAATTCAAGCATAGGGCTTTGGCGCTGGCTAGAATTCTACAATGATGTGGCTTTTCTAAAAAACAAAGGCAGGGACATCTTTTTAGGGTATGAGAATGGAATTCGCTTGAATTTCATCAACAACATATTTGAAATTTACCTTCCATTATATTCAAATAATGGCTGGGAAGTTAGTCAGAATGCATATCCTAAAAGTATTCGATTTGTGATTACTGCAAAGCCTAAAGCTATTTTTAACTTTTTTAAGCGTGGTTTTTTATAGAATACTCAATAAAAACTCATTTTAAGCCTTTTTTATTACGATATAATCAATATATGGTAAAATTTTTAAATTTCGTTTAAAAAAACTACCTTTGCAAAACATTAAAAGGAACTGAATTATGTCGAACACCACTACTGCACCTACTACTACCGAACTTTCTTTCAACGACTTCAAAAATGAAGTTTTAAATGATTATAGGATCGCTAGAATAAGTAGAGAATGTAGTTTATTGGGACGTCGTGAAGTTTTAACAGGAAAAGCCAAGTTTGGAATTTTTGGAGATGGTAAAGAAATACCTCAGTTAGCCTTAGCTAAATCATTCCAAAATGGTGATTTTAGATCTGGGTATTACAGAGATCAAACTTTTATGATGGCAATTGGCGAGTTAAATGCTCAACAATTCTTTGCTGGTTTGTATGCTCATACAGATATTAATATAGAACCTATGTCTGCGGGTCGACAAATGGGAGGTCATTTTGCTACCCACAGTTTACAAGAAGATGGTCAATGGAAAAATTTAACTGCACAGAAAAATTCTAGTGCTGATATTTCTCCTACCGCTGGTCAAATGCCACGACTTTTAGGATTGGCACAAGCTTCTAAAATCTTTAGAAATGTAAAAGGCTTAGAAAATCATACAGATTTCTCAAACAAAGGAAATGAAATCGCTTGGGGAACCATTGGAAACGCAAGTACCAGTGAAGGTTTGTTTTTTGAAACCATCAATGCTGCTGGTGTATTACAAGTTCCTATGGTAATGAGTGTTTGGGATGATGAATATGGTATTTCTGTACATGCAAAACACCAAACAACCAAAGAGAGTATTTCTGAGATTCTAAAAGGATTTCAAAAAGAAGAAGGAACTAATGGTTATGAAATATTTGTTGTTAATGGTTGGGATTACGTTCAACTAATTGACACTTATAATAAAGCTTCTCTAATTGCTAGAGAGCAACATATTCCTGTTTTAATTCATGTAAAAGAATTAACGCAACCTCAAGGGCATTCAACTTCTGGATCTCACGAAAGATATAAAGATGCAAATCGTTTGCAATGGGAACAAAATTTTGATTGTATTGCAAAAATGCGTCAGTGGATTTTAGATTTCGAATTAGAAGATGGGAATGGAGGAAATTTAAAATTTGTTTCTTCAGAAGAAGAATTATTAGCGTTAGATAAAGAAGCTAAAAAGGAAGTAAGTGCAGCCAAAAGAAATGCTTGGAGTGCATTTATTAATGAAATAAAATCTGAAGTTGCTACAGCAACCGATTTATTAGAAAGAGTTGCTTCTAAAAGTAGCAATGGAACTTTCATCACAAAACTTAAAAACGATTTATCTGATATTGTTGAACCTATCAGAAAAGATGTTTTAGCAGCTACCAGAAAAGCGTTACGATATATTAAGGATGAAAATTTTGCTGAAAAAATTGAATTACAAGAATTCATCAAATCAGCGATAAAGAGTGCTGCTATAAAATACTCTTCTCACTTACTCAGTGAAACAGAAGAAGCCGCTACTAATATTCCTCAAATAGTGCCTACCTATGGGGACCAAAAAGAAATGGTAGATGCAAGGGTAATCATGAGAGAGAACTTTGACACGCTATTAAAGAACCATCCTGAGGTTTTAATTTTTGGGGAAGATGCAGGTAAGATTGGTGATGTAAATCAAGGATTAGAAAGGTTGCAAGAAAAGTATGGTGAATTAAGAGTTGCTGATACAGGAATCCGTGAAGCTACTATTCTAGGTCAAGGGATTGGAATGGCAATGCGTGGTTTACGTCCTATTGCTGAAATTCAATATTTAGATTACTTACTATATGCATTACAGATCATTAGTGATGATTTGGCAACATTACGATACAGAACTTTTGGAAAGCAAAAAGCTCCATTAATCATTAGAACTAGAGGTCACCGTTTAGAAGGAATTTGGCATTCGGGTTCTCCAATGGGAGGTATTATTAACAACGTAAGAGGAGTCCATGTTTTGGTTCCAAGAAATATGACCAAAGCGGCTGGTTTTTACAACACACTATTACAAAGTGACGAGCCTGCTATTGTTATTGAATGTTTAAACGGATATCGTTTAAAAGAACAATTACCAACCAATCTAGGAGAGTTCACAACACCTTTAGGAGTTGTAGAAACGATTAAAGAGGGAACAGATATTACTGTTATTTCTTACGGATCTACCATAAGAATAGTTGAAGAAGCTGCAAAAGAATTATCACAAGTAGGTATTGACGTAGAAATCATTGATGCTCAAAGTTTATTGCCTTTTGATATCAATCACGACACTGTACATTCTATTGAGAAAACAAATAGATTGCTAGTGGTGGATGAAGATGTTCCAGGTGGAGCTTCTGCATATCTATTACAAGAGATTGTAGAAAATCAAAATGGGTACCAACACTTAGATAGCAAACCAGCTACTTTAACCGCCAAAGCACATAGACCGGCTTACGGAACTGATGGAGATTATTTCTCTAAACCTTCAGCTGAGGATATTTTTGAGAAAGTCTACGAAATGATGCATGAAGCTGATCCTACGAAGTTTAAAAGCTTATATTAAATATAACATCTCCTCGAGTCTATTCATCCAAGGTGTTTGATAACTTAATTCCTTTAATAAGGAACATCATTTTCAATGATGAAAAAAATAAATCAATTCTTTAACAATTGATTCCCTATTGCGCATTCTAAACAACGTTTGGATGCGCAATAGTTGTTTTTAAGTTCCAATAACGCTTGACTTTCAAAGGCATTTTTCGCTGTAACTTTCAACTCAGAAAACTTAGAAATAATACTGTTCTTTTCAGACTTCACTGCTTTCATCATTTCAAACAACGATTCTTCATTAAGAGTATTCATGGTTTTCTGGTAACTGAACTGTAAAGGAATGATGGTATTAATGAATAAGAGGTCTAGAAAGGATTTGGTAAAACCTTTTTTGTTTCTTTTTGATTCTTTTGTAAAATTATAATGTGTATTCCAAAACCCACTGACTTCAATTTTAAATAGCTGATAAAACTCATTGATGGCTTTCACTTTCGTTACCTCAGAAAAAACACTTTGATATTTAGAATATAGTGCGGCTAGCTGTGCAATTCTAACCGTAGGGAAATTAGAAGGCCTCATTCTAAAGAATTGAAAGCTATTTTTGAGATATGAAACTAGCTCATACTTACGCCTCAAGTAGTCATATTCTTTTTTTAAATGAGCATGGTAAGGTTCCTCAATGGATTCAGAAAGAAATCCTGCTTGCCCAAAAAACAATGCTGACAATACATCAAAACTACTTTGCTCTTTTCTAATAACCGAATACGAAATTGATTTTGCTAAATCCAAAAATGCATCTCCATTCACTTTCAACCCGAAATTCTTCGCTAATAAACAAAACATCACATATTCCCAATCGTTCTTCGATTCACGCAACAATTCATTAATCAGTATCGATTTTCGTTCTAAGCGTTCAATAAACAAACGCTCTAACCAATTATTGAAGAGGAAGGAATCAATAGCATTTATTTCCTTTTCACAAGGAATCCATCGCAATGATTGCTGATCTAATTGGTTATATTTTTCTAGTAATTTTTGATCTACATACTGCTTCAATTCTAGAGTAGGAATTGGCATATTGTTTTTCATATAAACATCTTCATCATGCTCCCAAACTACATGCAGAATAACAGCATCGTAATTTTCATCCGTTTCATGACGATGTGCATACCAATCAGATGACTTTAGATGTATTTCCACATTACCAAACCACACTTGATGTGCTATTTCTATTTTAGAGTTTAGGAAATCTGGACCTGTATTCTGATTATGAATTCCAGAATTTAAAACAACGATAGGGAAATCATTTATTGCTCTTAATTTTAGAGAATCGTACAGTTTATTTTTCCATAGATAATGGAGAAATTCTTCTTTCATAGCTTTTTGTTTTCAAGATACAAAAAATCTAGAGTTACTAAAAACACTTAAAAATATTCTTGAATAATCGACAAAAAGTCATAAAATTAAAATAGAATCCAGCACATAAAAACATATAAAAATTAATTGCTTAGCACGAGTCTACTTGCAAAAATCCTTGCGGATTTTCTATTCGGTTTGTTGTTGCTAAATCACGCAGCAAAATCATGCACGAAACCGTTAAACGCAATGTAACAAAACTAATACCTTTTCGTCTTCACTAAACTAACCAATCATAAAAGGCTAATGCCAGAAAATTTATCGGAACGAAAAGAGACCTGGAATACAATCTTTATTTTCCTCGCATTTCTTACAGTTACAAGCTCACTATTTCATTATGCAATAGTTAATTTATATCCTTCACGAATATATATTGGAGGTTTGATGTGGTGTCCTGCGATTGCTACAATTATTACTTTAAAAATTAAAAGCCGTAAAATTTCATCTCTAAATTGGAATTGGGGAGATTGGAAATATATCCGATTGTCTTATTTCATTCCTGCCTTATATGGTATAATAGCTTATGTATTAATATGGGCTTTCGGATATGGAAGTTTGGCAAATGGAGAAACAATAACAGATTGGGGAAAAGAACTTGGTTTGTTTGGAATAGGTACACTAACTCCAACGGCAATTACAGTAATAGCAATTATATTATTAGGCACTGTAGAAGTAATAAGAGCCTCTGCAACAACTTTAGGGGAAGAGATTGGGTGGCGAGGTTTTTTCATTTATGAGTTAAGAAAAGTTCTTTCTTTTACTGGCGTTTCTGTTTTTAGTGGAATCATTTGGGCTTCCTGGCATTGGCCATTAATTGTATACTATGGAGAAAACGTAATAATGGAATTAACTACATTTTATGTTGTTATTGTTTCCATGTCATTTATTATGACATATTACACTTTTAAATCTAAAAGTCTATGGCCAGCAGTTATTTTTCACGCAGTAAGCAATGTATATATCCAAAAAATATTGCCTGAATTAACAATCAAAAATGAAGGAACTGAACATTGGCTTGGGGAAAACGGAATTATGTTTGCAATTGTGACTTGTGTTTTTGGAATTTACTTTTGGAGAAAAGCAATAAAAGAAAAACTGTAAATAAAAAATACAGCGGCTAACTGTGTATAATTAATTACTTCTGAATTTCCTCATCGGAAATTCCTCTAAATTAATTAACTTGTGTACTTATGGGAGAATTGCAACGAATTTACCCTAACTAATCATACACGACACGTTGGCAACAACATGAAAATCGAACTATGAAACGACTTTTTTATTTAATTTTCATATTTATTTTATTCAACTGTACGAATAAAAAAGATACGATTGAATATCATCAAAACCTTGATTTAATTTGGGAAATTAAAAACATTAATTGGAATGCTACTTCTTTAACTGTGAATAAAGGTAGTATTTATGGTCATAAAATTAGCGACAGTATTTTTAAGTTAGACTTTAAAACAGGGAAAGTAATTTGGGAAAAATATTTAAAGGGAACTTATTCTAATGAATCACCAAAAATTCAAAAAGAGAAGATATTTTTTAGTGGAGCTGAAAACATAAAAGCTTTTAATAAAAATGGAGAATTATTGTGGTCAGAAATTACTAATTCAAAAACGATAGGGCTAACAATCAATGATAATCTTATATTCAATACAAGAACTAATGAAGGTCTTTTTGCTAACAGCATAAAAAGTGGAAAAGAAGTATGGAGTATTAAACCTAAATATCAAATGTTGTCAATGTCCAATCCATCAATGATGGATAGCCTTTTAATTTTAGGAAATTTCGATTATAAGGAAAATATTGGAAGTCATTTAACTTGTATAAATATTGAAAATCAAGAAATTAAATGGGAAATTGAAAATAAAGGCTACTTAAATGGAGAATCAATAATTGAAAAGAAGAACTTAATAACTAATTCAGATTCAGCATATCAGAAAGGTTTTACAACTAAGTTAGATTTAATAACTGGAAAAACTTTATGGAAAACAGATACAAATCCAATTATATCTTACAAATCAAAAGTTTATAATCATAAAGTATTTGTTCCTTCATACAAAAATGGAATTGTTTGTATTAATAACGAAACAGGAAAAATATTATGGAAATTGAATCAGAATTTCTGCCCAAATACAGAACTTGTATTTCATAAAAACGTTTTGTTTTTTGGTACTGTGAACAGAAAACTTATTGGAATAAATGAAAAAGGAGAAACAGTTTTTAAATCAGATTTTGAATATGGAATAGGAAACCCTTTTATTTATGAGAATAATATTTACATAAATGACGGAAAAGGAAGGTTATTTAGAATAAAAAATACTGTTGCTAACACCATATAAACTTTATTGCTGTTTTATTGCCCACTTCCGAAAGTCTTCTCGGATTTTCTATTCGGTTTGTATTTGCTAATTTAGTTACTGAAATATGCAACAAAATCATACACAGAACGTTACAAAAAACCTTCAAAAGGTTTGTTTATACGTCTATCAGTTTTAATAATGTAAGTACTTCATGAATCAAAAAACAAAGAAGTATTTTTGTGTAAAATTTAATGATGATGAGTAGTATAGAAAATTTAGAATGGCGCTATGCTGTGAAAAAATTTGACGAGAACAAAATGGTATCTCAAGCCAAAATAGACCTCTTAAAAGAAGCGTTTAACTTAACCGCTACCTCTTATGGTTTGCAACCTATAAAACTAGTTGTTTTACAAAACAAAGAGATCCAAAAAAGTTTGGTTGAGCATAGTTGGAATCAACAACAAGTTGCACAAGCGTCACATGTATTGATTCTTTGTGTGGAAACAAACTTAAATGGAGCCGATGTAGAAAACTACTTTAACAAAGTAAAAGCAGTTCGGAATACTCCTGATGAAATTATCAATCCTTTTAAAGACTATTTAAAAGAAACAATCTCTGATAAATCTAAAGGCGATTTACACGCTTGGGCAAAAAATCAAGCTTATTTAGCATTGGGTAATTTATTAACCGTATGTGCTAATGAGAAAATAGACTCTTGCCCTATGGAAGGTTTTATCCCAGAAAAATATGATGAAATCTTAGATTTAACATCTAAAAACCTTGTTTCTGTCTTGGTTTTTCCCGTAGGATACAGAGCTGAAGACGATTTTATGAAAGAACAAAAGAAGGTTCGAAAAAACATTGAAGAAATTGTCATAGAAATTTCTTGACTGACGTCCATTTCTATATATTTGAATTCACTTTTACACCTTATAACCCCCAATACTATGAATACAGATATTCGACAATTATCTCCTACTTCATTATGGAATCACTTTTCAGATTTAAATGCTGTTCCTCGACCTTCTAAAAAAGAAGAACGAGTGATTCAATTCATGGTCGATTTTGGCAAAAACTTAAATCTAGAAACCTTTGTAGACTCCGTTGGTAATGTTATCATTAAAAAATCCGCTTCTAAAGGTTTAGAAAACAGAAAAACCATTGTCATGCAAAGCCATTTAGACATGGTGCATCAGAAAAATTCTGATACGGAATTCGATTTTGACACTCAAGGAATTAAAATGCTGATTGACAATGACTGGGTTACCGCAGACGGAACCACTCTTGGTGCAGATAATGGTCTTGGTGTTGCTGCTATTATGGCGGTACTATCATCTACAGACATTCAACATCCAGCAATTGAAGCCTTATTTACCATCGATGAAGAGACAGGAATGACTGGAGCCATGGGGTTACAAGGAGGTATCTTAGAAGGTGAGATTTTATTAAATCTCGATACCGAAGAAGATGATGAGATAGACATGGGATGTGCTGGAGGAATAGATGTCACTGCTACAAGAAACTACAATCAAGAACCTATTTCTGAAAATACAATAGCTTACAAAATAGCGATTACCGGATTGAATGGAGGACATTCAGGTATGGACATTCATAAAGGGTTAGGAAATGCAAACAAAATAATGAATCGGATACTTTATACTGGTTCTGAGCATTTTGATTTGCGTATTTCAGAGATTAATGGAGGAAGCTTACGCAATGCTATTCCTAGAGAAAGTTTTGCAACCATTGTTATAGACAATGCAACAAAAGAAACCTTTTTATTTGAAATTGATGCTTTAATTGAATCTATTAAAGGTGAATTTAAAATAGTAGAACCAAATCTCTCTATAGAAATAGACATAACAGAAAATCCTGAATCCATCATGGATTTAGGCGCACAAGAAGGACTTATCAAATCTATCTATGGTGCTTTGAACGGTGTTTACAAAATGAGTGTCGACATGGAGGATTTAGTGGAAACATCAAATAATATTGCACGAGTTACTGTAAACAACGGAACAATATCCATTGCTTGCTTAACACGCTCTTCTTCCGAATCTTCAAAATATGATTTAGCAAATTCTTTGCGATCTACATTTGAACTTGCTGGGTTTGAAGTTGAATACTCAGGTTCATACCCTGGATGGCAACCTAATGTACATTCAGCTATTTTAAAAGTTTTAAACTCTTTGTACGAAGAACTATTCAAAGAAAAACCAAATGTTGTTGCCTGTCATGCTGGATTAGAGTGTGGTATTCTAGGGCAAAATTATCCTGAAATGGATATGATTTCTTTTGGACCTACAATTAGAGGAGCACATTCACCAGATGAAAGGGTTAGTATTTCTTCAGTACAGAAGTTTTGGAAATTCTTATTAGAAATCTTAAAAAACATCCCAGAAAAATAGCCTTAATTCCATACGAACAATCTGAAAGCTTTACGTTAAAAGTCCTTTTATTTAAATTGTTCAAAAGCTTTAAGAAAAAACAGTTAACACAAATATAATCAACCACTTACATTTTTATCTTTTTGTTAACATCTTTGATTTCTAGAAATCGTATTTAATTGTAAATTTACGTGTTGAAACCAGTATAACTGCATGGGTAAAATTATTGCTATAGCAAACCAAAAAGGTGGTGTAGGAAAAACTACCACCTCTATTAATCTTGCGGCCTCCTTAGGAGTTCTAGAGAAAAAAATTCTATTGATCGATGCTGACCCACAAGCGAATGCTTCTTCTGGTCTAGGTGTAGATGTAGAAACTGTCACCAAAGGAACATATCAAGTTCTAGAGCATACTGTATCCGCAAAAGAAGCTATTCAAAAGACAACATCACCTAATGTAGATATTATCCCTGCTCATATTGACCTAGTTGCTATAGAGATTGAACTTATTGACAAGGAAAATAGAGAATACATGCTGAAAGAATCTCTTGAGGAAGTGAAAAATGATTATGATTATATCTTAATCGACTGTGCACCTTCATTAGGTTTAATTACTTTAAACTCTTTGGTTGCTGCCAATTCAGTAATCATCCCTATTCAATGTGAATATTTTGCTTTAGAAGGTTTAGGTAAATTATTGAATACTGTAAAAAGCATTCAGAAAATACACAATCCAACATTAGACATAGAAGGGCTTTTATTAACAATGTTCGATTCTCGCTTACGCCTTTCCAATCAGGTTGTAGATGAAGTTCAAAAACACTTCAGCACGATGGTTTTTGACACAATTATTAGACGAAATACACGTTTAGGAGAAGCACCTAGTTATGGTGAGAGTATTATTGCTTACGATGCTACCAGTAAAGGAGCGGTAAATTACTTAAATTTGGCTAACGAACTTATAAAAAAGAATCAATATTATGGCTAAAGCCACCAAAAAACAAGCCCTAGGAAGAGGTTTGTCTGCATTGTTAAAAGACGCTAATGATATTCAATCTGCAGCTGATAAAAATGCAGATCAAGTTGTTGGAAATATTATTGAGATTTCTTTAGACTTAATTGAAGTAAACCCTTATCAACCTAGAACTTATTTTGACGAAGAAGCTTTACGTGAATTGGCAAGCTCAATTAAAGAATTGGGAGTTATACAGCCTATTACCGTAAGAAAAATAGCCAATCAGTTTCAACTTGTCTCCGGAGAACGTCGTTTTAGAGCTTCCAAGTTAATTGGTAATAAAACAATTCCTGCTTACATAAGAATTGCAAACGATCAAGAAATGCTAGAAATGGCATTGGTTGAAAACATACAACGTAAGAATCTAGATCCAATAGAAGTAGCTCTTTCTTATCAGAGGTTAATTGATGAAATTCAACTAACACAGGAAGAATTAAGTATTCGTGTTGGGAAGAAAAGATCTACTGTTACAAACTACTTACGCTTATTAAAGCTAGACCCAATTCTACAGACTGGAATGAGAGATGGTTTTATTTCTATGGGACATGGTAGAGCCATTATCAATGTAGAAAGCACAGAAGATCAGCTAACTATTTATGAAAAAATACTTCGCGAAAAACTATCTGTAAGACAAACTGAAGAGTTGGTAAAAAACTTAAAGTCGAATACAACTACGAAACCTAAAAGAAAAACACTTCCGAAGTATGTAAAAGAAGGTGTGTCTGAAATGAGCACATACTTAGGGCATAAAATTGATGTCAGTGTTAATTCAAAAGGAAAAGGAAAAATATCCATTCCTTTTCATTCACAAGAAGATTTTGAAAGAATCAAAAACTTATTAAAATAAGTGTTTAAGTATAGAGTCATATCATTCCTTATCCTTCTTTTTACTTGTTTTCAAAGCTATGGGCAAAAAGACAGTACCTCTGTTGATAATGTTAATTCAATTAGAGTTTCTAAAGTAATTCCAAATAGCATTTACAATCCGTTATCACCAGCAAAAGCAGCTTTTTATTCTGCTATTTTTCCTGGAGGTGGACAGATATACAATAAAAAATATTGGAAAGCACCTATTGTTTGGGCAGCAATGGGAACAAGTATTTATTTGTATTTAGACAACAACAGAGAGTACAAAAGATATCGAACAGCATTTAAACAACGTGAAGCTGGACTTCAAGACGAATTCACATTAGATAATGGTTCAGAACTTATTTCAAGAAACGGATTAATAAGTGCTCAAAAGACATTGAGAGGAAATCGTGATTTATCTATATTATCCACTGTTTTAATTTATGTTTTACAAATTGTAGAAGCTAGTGTTAATGCACATTTACTTCAATTTGATACAGGCGACAACCTTTCTGTAAAACCAATTATGATTCCAGATCCAATTCGAATAGAAGCACCTACAGTTGGATTACGACTCAAATACTCCTTTTAAATTAAAAACAATCGTGAAGATAGCACTGTTAGGTTATGGTAGAATGGGTAAAGAAATTGAAGAAATTGCTTTACAAAGAGGTCATGAAATCGTATTAAGGATTTCTAACGAACAATCTTACGATATTAAGATTGCAGACATTGCTATTGATTTCAGTATTCCAAGCGCTGCATATAAAAACATTACCAATTGCTTTAAAAACGGGGTTCCAGTAATTTCTGGAACTACAGGCTGGTTAGAAAAATATGATAGTGCTTTAGATATTTGCAATGAACATAAAGGAAGTTTCATTTATGCTTCCAACTTCAGTTTAGGTGTAAATCTCTTTTTTGAATTAAATAAAAAACTATCATTAATGATGAATTCTTTGAAAGACTATACAGTTTCTCTTGAAGAAATTCATCATACAAAAAAATTAGATGCTCCTAGCGGAACAGCAATTACTTTAGCTGAAGGAATTATTGAGCACACAGATAAGAATCATTGGGAGTTACAAAATAATGAAAATCAAACAGACGCTCACAGCATTCCTATTGAAGCAAAAAGAATTCCCGATGTTCCTGGTACACATACCATTTCTTATGAATCTGAAGTAGATTCAATAGAAATTACACATACTGCGCATAACAGAAAAGGGTTTGCTCTTGGTGCAGTGATTGCCGCCGAATGGTTGATAGATAAAGTGGGAGTGTACAATATGAAAGATGTGTTAAACATAGGTTAAATACCGTAACAATTTCTTTTATTTGCAACGAATAGAAGAACAAAAAATATAGATTATGACATTTACAGAGTGGTTACTTTTTTTTCTGTTAGTTCAGCTTGTTCATTTTGCAGGAACATGGAAGTTATATCAAAAAGCTGGTAGAAAAGCTTGGGAAGCTGCGATTCCAGTATACAATGTTATCGTTCTCTTAGGAATTATTAAAAGACCTAAATGGTGGACTATTCTATTATTCTTCCCCATTGTTAATCTATTGATGTTTCCAATTCTCTGGATAGAATCAGCTAGAAGCTTTGGATTCTATCAAAGAAAAGATACCGCATTGGTTGTACTTACATTAGGACTATATTTATTCTACATCAACTATGCAACGGATGCTAAATATAGGGCAGATAGAAGTTTAGATCCTAGAACACCTTTAGGAGAATGGGTAAGTTCTATTGCCTTTGCTATCATTGCTGCAACCATGGTTCATACTTATTTTATGCAGCCCTACACCATTCCAACATCTTCATTAGAAAAAACATTGCTTGTAGGCGATTATTTATTTGTAAGTAAATTTCATTATGGAGCAAGAATTCCAATGACTACTATTGCTGCTCCAATGCTACATGATAGTTTACCTACAGCAATACTAACTGGAAAAAACACCAAATCATATCTAAGGTCTCCTCAACTACCCTACATGAGGATGCCTGGTTTACAAAAAATAAAACGCAATGATATTGTTGTTTTTAGTTGGCCAACAGACACTTTAGTACATTGGACAAATCCTGGAAAAGGAATTGATCATAAGCCTATTGATAAACGCTCTAATTATGTAAAACGTTGCGTAGGGATTCCTGGAGATTCATTGTCTCTTGTTGACGGTTATGTATATATTAATGGAAAATTAAATGAGCTTCCTGACAGAGCTAAATTACAGTTCTTTTATACCTACACTACCAAAGGAAATATCTCTGAAAACAATATGCCAAGGTTTGTTCGAGATAAAGAAAGGTCGTATGTATTTTCAATTCCAACAAAATATTGGGATGATCCAACTGTTCAACGAAGATTTATTAAAGATGAAGTAGCTGCGACAAAATTATTTGGAGATAGTATAAGAACTGAGTTTAAAGGAAATCTTTCACAAGAACTTTTCAATAGACTTGAAATAAATATTGTTCAAAACAAAAGAAACATCAATTTAACGGATGAAGAAGCAGAAAAATTAAGAAAACAAAGTCAAACTGTTTCTCTTGAGAAAATAATACATGACGCAGATCCAAAAGTTTTCCCACATACAAGTAATGGATGGTCACAAGATAATTTTGGCCCAATGTATATTCCAGAAGCTGGCAAAACAGTGAGTTTAAATTTAGAATCATTGCCATTCTATAAAGAAATTATAACTCGTTACGAATACAATAATTTAGATGTTATCGGGGAAAATATCTATATTAATGGTAAAAAAGCAACTTCTTATACTTTCAAACAAGATTACTATTGGATGATGGGAGATAATCGACATAATTCATTAGATGCAAGATATTGGGGATTTGTTCCTTATGACCATGTTCTTGGAAAACCTGTTTTTATTTGGTTTAGTTGGGATGCAGATGCACCAAGCCTTGGAGCAAAGATAAAGTCTATTCGATGGGATAGAATGTTTACTACTGTAGGCGGAAGTGGAGAACCTGTTTCTTATTTAATGTATTTTGTGATTGCATTAGGCTTGTATATTGTTTACTCTTTTTATAGAAAAAGAAAAAAAGCTAAATAAGGTCTTATGGCCCTTTTCACACCTACATACTTCTCTCCTATTTCGCAATATGGAATGCTGTTTCAATCAGGTAATGTCCAATTTGAAGTTGAAGACAATTATCAAAAGCAAACCTACAGAAATCGTTGTTACATATTCGGACCGAATGGAAAGCAACGTTTAAATATTCCTATTTCTCATCCTAAAATAGAAGGTCGTAAGATGACAAAAGATGTTTTAGTTGAAGAAAATTCTAATTGGCAAAGTCAACATTATAAATCTTTAAAAGTTGCCTATCGAAATTCACCTTTTTTTGAGTTTTATGTAGATGATTTATATTCAATATTTGAAAAAAAATACAAGTACCTTATAGATGTCACTATAGACTCTTTTGAATTCATTAATGATGCTCTTGATTTAAATAAAACCATTTCTTTAACTGAAGAATACCAGGATTCAACAGAGGAAGATTATAGATATTTAGCAAATGCTAAATCCAACCAAAAACACACGTTAACCCCTTATATACAAATGTTTGATGACAAATACGGCTACCTAGAAAACCTTTCTATTTTAGATTTAATTTTTATGGAAGGCCCTAATACAATTAGTTTTTTAGAAAAAGTTAATGTAACTTTGAGTTAATCCCCTATTCATTTTAGATGATTTAATTTTCCATTATCATGGGAATAATAGAAGAGTTTGTTTCAAAATATCATGCATTATCATCTACATCTTTAGAAAAGTTTGAAGAATTATTTTCTGTAAAAACTTTTAAGAAAAATGATGTATTGTATCGCTCTGGGGAAGCTTCAAGTAGGTTTTTTATTCTAACGGAAGGGGTGGCTAGATCTATGGTTATAGATAATAATGGAAAAGAAAAAACAAGAACTCTTTTTACTGCCCCCATTGTTTTTACCTCTCTAGTTTCTAGTTTAACCAACGAACCTTCTAACTCAGAATTTAATTGTCTAACGGATGTTTCGATCTTTGAAGGGAATTTTTTAGAGTTTATTAAGCTAACAGAGGAATATCACGATATTTCAATTCTTTATAATAAGTTTTTAGAGGAAGCTTTCATCAGAATGCAAGACAAGGCCACAATTCTTTCAACGTTAAATGCAACAGAAAGATACCTTCATTTGAAAAATCAAATACCAAATATTGAGAAGTTAATTCAGTTGAATCATATCGCATCTTATTTAAGTATTACCTCTATACAATTGAGTAGAATTCGAAAAAAAATATACTCTAAATAGCACCTTCTCAACAACTCTAAACATAAGTTTATCAATAACTTAAACAATATGTTTTATTTTGCAGTGTAATTCTAACCAACAATAAGAATTGACGTCCCCCAACGTTAAAAGGCTTACTATTTTTTATAGTGAGCCTTTATATTTTATTCTATTCGCAAAAAAATAACTAACTTAGAGCACCTTACTCTACCACCTACAATAGCCGAATTTTAAGATCGAATGAAAAAATTAGTCGCTGCGATAGATGAGTTACACCCTTTATCTGAGGAATCTAAAAAAGAATTCTCGAAGATATTAGAGGTACAGAATTTCAAAAAAAAGACCGTTATTGCTGAGTTAGGAGAAGTTCCTTCTCATTTTTACATCTTAAAATCGGGAATTGTAAGGTCATATATTGCTGATGAAAAAGGAAAAGAGTTTACACGTTCTTTATATACATCTATAACAGCTGTTGGAGCATTTTCTGCTTTGATAAAACAAGAACCTTCTAATATTATTTATGAATGTCTTACAGATTGCGAATTGTATGCTGGTGATTTTAATAAATTTAAAAAGTTAGTTTCTGAGAATACAGACTTAGCAATTTTATATTCTAAAGTATTGGAGTTGCTTTTCGTAAAAATGGAGAAAAGAATTTTAGAACTTTCCATGCTTGATGCTAAACAGCGTTATTTAAAATTGAAGAGGCGAATTCCTAAAATAGAAAATTTAATTCCTCAGTATCATATTGCTTCTTATTTAAATATTACCCCAGTACAACTAAGCAGGATTAGGAAGAGTTTATATCGAAAGTAACCTATTACTTTAAGTTCACCTCACTTTAAAAAAAAAGGTGTATATTTATCAATAATATTTCCCCCAAGAAATTATTATTTTACCCGTATTTACAAAACTTGCTTTGATAAAAAGCAAGTTTTTTATTTCCCTAAACATCACTATTAATGTTATGTCTTTAAAGTTTATAATCCATTATGGATTACATTATATTGTTCCTTTAGGTATTGCATTTTTTTTCTACAAGAAGAAGTGGAAAGTTGTTTTCTTGATTTTAATTGCAACAATGCTTGTAGATTTAGACCATTTATTAGCAACTCCAATATACGACCCTAACAGATGTAGCATCAATTTTCATCCACTACACTCCTATTATGCCATTGCTATTTATGTAGCAATGTTAATTCCCAAAAAGCTTAGAATAATAGCCATTGGGCTTCTTCTACATATGCTTGCAGATTTTATTGATTGCTACCTTTAAAACTTTAAATACTTTTTCAATACCTTATTTATATCTTCTGATATATTTAATTGCTTAACTATTATTATATAACCTATAACAATTAAAAAGCTTTTTAAACCAATATTAATGATTGGATGGAAAGAGAATTCTATAAAATGAAAAGCACAAAAAAACAATACTATTAATACTAAAAGAAGTAGTGTTTTTTGAGAGTAAGGAACTAATGAAAACTTCTTTTTAACATACCAAAGTTTAATGCTATTAAAAAATAAAACAACAATAAGAGTAGAAATTGCAGCACCATTAGTACTATACAAATCGATCAACCAATCATTTAATAAAGTTGCAGAAAGTGCCATCCCTAGACCCAATGGTAATAATATTCTATAGTATTTAGAATTCAATATAATCTCTCCATTGATTCCTAAGAACATCTTATATAATTTTGCTCCAGATATTAATAAGACTACCCAAGCACCACCTGAGTATTCAGGCGGTAGTAATTTAAAAATCTCATTGATATTTAAATTAACCAATAAAAAAAGCAAACCTCCAACAAGAAATAAATTAATAGAACTTTGTTGATACAACTTACCCACTTCTTTGAAGTTATTCTCATTAATAGCCTTAGAAGTTAAAGGTTGTAATATTTGCAACATAGCTCTTCCCGGTGCTTCTATAGCTGTTCCAATGTACAAAGCAACTGCATAATAAGCTGCTAAGGCAATTTCTTCTTTACCTGGAATCATAACTTTGTCGATATCTAACAAAATAGCTCCTGCACTTCCTGCAAGAATTATATAGGCAGAGTATCTAAATATTTCTTTATAATTGGATGGTAACGATAAGCCGAATTTAGGTAAGTAAAGCTTAAAAGCATACAACATCATTATTAAAAGCCTTAAAAAATAAGCTCCTGTTAAATAGTAAATAAATTCTATTTCAGAAATAAATTCAAAGTACACACAGAATAGTAGTGTCATCACCGCTAACCTATTGTACATTTCTTTTATAAAGTTTCCAAAAACAGATCTTAGTTGTACTTTAGACCATGCGTAAAATACTTCAAAATACGCTGTCGCTATTGCAACTAGGTAAATAATGTATGTATAGTCTTTTATAATTGGGTTTTTTAATGATAAAAACGTACTTATTTGCTCGTAAAAAACTGTCCCTAAAAATCCAAATGGAATAGCAATCAGTAGTGGCAAAAACATGGCTAAGCTTAAAAACTTATCCCTTTCCAATTTTGTTTCGTATGATGAAAAGAACTTTACTATTGTGTATTGAACTCCAAAAGCTGTTAAAGGCATTAATAAGTTTGCTGCTGATAATAAAAATGTTACCAATCCATAATAATCTCCGTCAAGAAAACGAGTATATAAGAATATTGTATTAATACCACCTATAGCAAAGGCTGCGTAAACAATTATAATATTTTTAAATGATTGCTTTAATACGATTCCCAAAGTCTAGTGGATTAATTGATAAATTGATTGGTAAATTTTTTCTCCTACATTGTTTCCATATAGTTCAATAGAGAAATCTTTATCGGAGCTTTGATATTCTTTAAACGCATTGATTATCTTTTCAGTATTGCTTCCTACTATTTTTGCAAATCCGTTCGTGACTAATTCTACCCATTCTGTTTCTTCTCTCGCTATGATGCAATGTTTTTTATTGAAAAAAGCTTCTTTTTGTAAACCTCCACTATCTGAAACAACCATAGAACAATTCTTTAATAACTCTAGCATAGAGTAATAACCCACTGGATCTATAATTTTTATTTTTGGCTTTATTGAATGCTTCTTTAAGATTGCCTTGGTTCTAGGATGAATAGGTAACACTACAGTTTTACTTTTATGAACCTCTTCTAATCCTGAAAAAATTGATTTGAGTTTTTCTAAATCATCTGTATTTTCTTGACGATGAATTGTGGCCAATACAAATTCATTCTTCATCAATTGTTCATCTTGAATAATTGATGATCTCTCCGAGGAAAACTGACTATAATACCCAACGGCATCTTTCATTATATCGCCATGCTTTTTAATCAGTATTGGTAGATTTGAAAATCCTTCTCTTTCTAAATTATCAATAGCAGTTTGTGTTGGGCAGCTCAGTAAATCTGCTATTCTATCAGTTACAATACGGTTTACTTCCTCTGGCATTTTCATATTAAAAGAACGCAACCCAGCTTCTACATGCACTACTTTAATATGCATTTTTTTTGCTGCTAATGATCCAGCAATTGTAGAATTTGTATCTCCATAAACAACAATAGCGTCTGGGGCTTCTTCCTCCAAAACTTTTTCTATTTCTGAAAGCATTTTTCCAGTCATAGCTCCATGACTCATGCTATTAATATCTAAGTTGTATTTTGGCTTAGGAATCATCATTTCCTCAAAAAACACATCGCTCATGTTTGCATCAAAATGCTGACCAGTATGAACAATAACCTCTTCTATTTGATTGTGTTTTTTAAATACTCTGCTCAAAACTGCTGCTTTTACAAACTGTGGTCTAGCTCCTAATATGGTTACAACTTTCTTCATGTACTTATATACTTTTGACTAAATCTGATAGCTTTCTCGTCAACTCTTTTCTATGATATTGCTCAATATTCGTAGAGCTTACAATTAACTCAGCTTCTTTGTACTCTTTGTAAAGTTTTAAAACGTGTTGCTTTAATTCTTTTTTATTTTCAAACCCAAAGATACATCCTGAATTTGTATTCTTAATTATTTCAGCTGCATCACCATCTTCTGGTCCAATGGCTAAGATAGGTCGTTTTGCTTGTAAATATTCAAATATTTTCCCAGTAATAATTCCTTTAGCACTAGGTACGTTGTTAATACTAAGCAATAATATTTGTGTAGATAATTGATGTTTTTTTACGTCTCCATGACTAACATAGTCTATAACTTCCAAAACATCTCTATCAAATACATTTAAATCGTTAGTAACTTCTTTTGCTACTTTTCCAATCAATCGAATTTTTAATTCTTTTTTGAAGTTGATATTTTCTTCGCAAATTTCTTTCAAAACATTCCATAAAACAGAAGGATTTCTATCTGCATTCATCATTCCAACATGAGTAATTGAAAATACAGAATCTAGAACTGTTGAGTTCTGAGATTCTTCCGTATCGAATCCGTTTGTTATAGTAATCACTTTTTCAGTATCCTTTAAAAAACGTTCTCTCATGGTATTACTTACAACAATAACACTATCTGAATTTTTTAGAACTTCTCTTTCTAATTGATGATGTTTCTTTTTTGCTCTTTTAGTCAATGGTAATTGATGGAAATAATCAATCTCTGTCCAAGGATCTCTAAAATCCGAAATCCATTTGATTCCTTTTTCTTTCTTTAATTGTAACCCAATAAGATGTAAACTATGTGGAGGCCCAGTTGTAATTACTGCATCTATCTCATTGTTATCTATATAATTGCTTAAAAATCGTACTGAAGGCTTTATCCAATATTTTCTTGCATCTGGAATAAAATAATTTGCTCTAATGTATTGCATTATTTTCCCTAAGAAACTTGGATTGGGATTTAAAAATCCTGCGCTTTCTTTTTTATTCTTATTGCCAAAAATTGAGAGTATTGAATTTGGCTCAAAGATCGACTGTCTCAATATTTCTATACCTTCAGGCACTTCATTCTTAAGACTTTCATCACTAATTGCATAGTTTGGGTTCTCTACTGTATAAACAATAGGCTCTATATCAAAATCTCTTAGATACTTCACAAACTTCAACCATCGCTGAACTCCAGAACCACCTGCTGGTGGCCAATAATATGTAAGTATTAAAACTTTTATTCTAGAGTTTTTCATACAATTCTATTAATGCTTGTGAGGTCACTTCCCAATTTAAATTTCCTTCATAAGCATGCTCATATCCTTTGTTTGCTTTTTGTAATGACTCTTCGTATTTCTCTTTTATTTCAAGAACTTTTTTGGAAAAACTAAGAGGGTCTTCAGATGTAAAATAGTTTCCTATTTCTCTTTCTTCAATAATCCTTTTCATTGGTCTACAGTCTGAAACCAACAATGGCTTTTTTGATAATAAAATCTGAAAAAACTTATGTGGCACCGCACTTTCTGTATGCTCGTTTGAAATATGAGGTATAATATTAAGGTGAGAACTTTTCATGATGTTCACTACATTATGAAAAGGTTCGCTTCCCTTAATGAGTACAAATTCCTCTAGGCTATTTTCTTTAATAATAGCATTTAAATGTGATCTTACGTCTCTATTTGAAGGCCCTATTAAAACCAACAAAGCATTTGGAATCTCTTTAGAGACATACTCCATTCCTTCTATTGCCGTATGCAAACCTCTATGTGGACCAAAACCTCCTACGTAAGAAATAATAAATTTATCTTGGTATTCCTTAAAGTAGTTGGGAAGAGTATCTTTAAAATTTTCTGCGAAACTTTTTTTCTCACTGTTAGGAACAACTATAATTTTATCTTTAGGAATGGAATGCTGATTGACAATCCGCTCTTTCATTTCGTCTACAACAGTAATTAAAACATCATATCGTTTCAGCATTTTAGATTCATAACTCCTCCATCTATGATAACTAAAAAACAGCTTGTTTTTTAATCTAACAAAATTATTTGTTCTCCAAGAAAACCAGGTAGTAAGAGCAGCTGGATAATTCTCATGTAAATCTAAAACAGAAACTATTTTATATTTCTTAGCTGCTAGAAGTACCGTCTTAGCCAAAGGCAAATCATGGACATGAAGTGCTTCAATTTTATGATCTTTAACAAACTTTGGAAGTGCTCTTTTAAAGAAAGGGTGAATAAAGTTAATAGATGCAACTACATCAGTTATTCCTCTAACAACTGTGCTTCGTTTTTTTACAGATCGAAGTATTCTAACTCCATTAACAACCTCATCTCCTTTTTCATTTTCTCCTCCAGTACATAAAACGAAAACATCATGGAATGCTGCTAGCGATTCTGCTTCTTTTCTAACTCTAATATCTGATGGATAACTTCCATCCAGCACCATTCCAATTTTCATATCTTATCTATCTTTCTGCATAAACAGCGTAATATCTAGGGGTGAAAGTCCTTAAAATTGGACGAAATCCTATTTTATTAATTGGGCTTGTCCATTTTTCAGATTCTTTGATATTCCAGCCTGATTTCTCTAAAAGCCAATCAAACTGCCAATCTTCAAATTCGTGGTAATGTCTATCCCACTCTTCTGTTTTATTTCTATATGCTTTTGCAAACCATAAATCTAAAGGAATTGAAGCTACTAATTTAGTAGATTCTATCTGACGTAACACATTAAAAGGTGCTAGAAGATGTTCAAAAATTTCAAAAGCTGTTACCGCATCTACATCATATTCTTTTACAATTTCTGGTAAAAGATCCAAGTCTTCTCCATTGGTATTAAAAACTGTGTATCCGTGTTGTTCCATAACATCACAGAACGCATTTCTAGTTCCTAAGTCTAAAATAGTAGCGGGAGCTGGTAGAACTTTTTGTAAAAACTTAATTGTTTGATCAAATCTTCTTTTAGGATAATATCTCATTTATTTAAAAATTGGGATTAAAATTATTCTGCATCCCTTATGTTCTAGAATAACACAAAAGGTATACAATTAATTCTTAGCTCTCTTTTTTTCAAAGAAAAACCAACCGATAGGTATTATTAAAAGTAACCCATACGATAGCAATGAAATTATACTCCCAGACGCTATAGCTTTTGGTTCAAATTTAAATTCAATGGTATGCTCACCTTTAGGAATTGGCATTCCTCGTAACACATAATTTACTCTAAAGTGTGGTTTTAACTCTTCATCTATGTATGCATTCCACCCATCTCCGTAATAAATTTCAGAGAAGACTGCAAACTGTTTGTTTGCTGCATTCGATTCGTATGTCAATTCGTTTAAAGAATACTTTGTCAGTTTTATAGTCGCTGTAGAGTCTGGCGAGAAATTAAAGTCAGCCACACCTTTCAATTTTGCAACATTATAAATTGCCTGTGTTTTAGTTTGCAAACTATCTAAAGCTCGCATTTCTTCATCTGCTGAAGTCACATATTCCATCTCATTAACAAACCAAACATTTCCATTTGCATCAGGATTTATCTGTACTTGCTCTTTCCCAGGTTCTCCTGCAATAAAATACTTAACATTCAACATGTTAAACACCTCAAAATTTCTTTTATCAAGTTGATGATCAATTAATTCTTGATATCTACCCATTTTGGCAGCATGATAACCTCCAATCGATTTATGAAAGTAGGAAGTTCTTCCATTTTCAAAAGGATACGAAGTGAAATCTGCAACTCTATAGTGACTTTTATCTTTTAAAATCTCTTTATCTACTGCTGAAGCAATAAAAGGTTTTTCTACTCTTCTGGCTGATCTAAAATCATCAGAATTTACATAACGAAGGTTGACGCTTAGTAAATCAAAAAGAATCAATACCGAAAACCCTATAATGGCTTTTGTCTGATTTAATTTTTCTTTCAAGAACAACCATAAGATTCCAAAACTTAAACCTATTAGCACCAATGAACGAAAACTATCTGAATACAGTAAAGATTCTCTGTCTGCTTTTATTGCATCAATCAATCCTTCATATTGTGCATATTGACTATCTCTCAATCCTTCAAAAGTAGAAGTTGCCATTGCATACATCAATCCCACAAGAACAAGTCCGCCAGTAACATATAATGCTTTTTTTAACGCTTTTTGCTTCTCTTCCTTGGTTACATTCTTCGAGAAAAACTCTTTGATGGCTAGAATTCCTAATAGAGGTACACATAACTCAGCAATGACTTGGAAAGATGAAACCGCCCTAAACTTATTGTAGAGTGGAACATAATCTATAAAGATATCTGTGAGGAAGAAATTCTTTCCCCAACTCATGATGATTGAAAAGACAACAGTTGCTACCAGCCAGTATTTTAGTTTTCCTCGAACTAGAAATATTCCTAGAAAGAAGAAAAAGAAAATTACCACTCCTATATATGCTGGGGCTTCGACAATAGGTTGATCTCCCCAATATGATAATACTCGTTCAACAAATCCATCCGCCTGTCTTTTATCAGCCACAGATGTTACAAATTCATGTGTGTACGAATTTTTACCCAAATTCTCAAAAGTACCTCCTCCCATATATCTTGGGATTAAAAGGTTGAATGTTTCTGCTTTACCGTAACTGTATTGAGTAATGTATTCTCTAGATAACCCACTAGTTACTTCTTTTTCAGATCCATCTGGGTTAATAGTTAACTCAGATTTCCCACGAGTGCTATTATCTGCATATTCCTTTGTTGCCATTAATCGGGTTGCATTAACCCCTACTGCAATAATCATTGCAGCAATTATAATTGCAGATTGGTTGATAAACTGAGGTATCTTTTTCTTTTTGATTGCTTCAATCAATTCAATGATTCCAAGAATTAAAATGGCAAACAAAAGATAGTACGTCATTTGAGGGTGATTCGCCTTTATTTCTAGAGCTGTTGCCAACCCAGTGATTGTAAATCCTAGTAAATATCGCTTTTGAAAAACCCAGAGAACACCTGCCAGCATCATCGGCATATAGGCAATAGCATGTGCTTTTGCATTATGTCCTGCACCAAAAATAATGATCAAATAAGTAGAAAATCCAAAGGCAAGTGAGCCTACAATGGCTAATTTCCAATCTATTTTCATTGCCAACATTAAGACATAGAACCCTAAAAAGTATAAGAATAAATAATCAGCTGGTCTTGGTAAAAATCGAAGTAAATTATCTAATTGTGTTACGAAATCATTGGGGAAATACGTTCCTATTTGATAGGTTGGCATTCCACTAAAAGCGCTTTCAGCCCAATAGGGTTCTACTCCAGTAGCTGTCCTAAAATCATTCACTTCTTTTGCCATTCCAATATGTTGAGTAATGTCTGACTGTGACATTTTCTCTCCTTTCAGAACTGGATGAAAATAACTTATAGCTGCGATAATAAAAATTACTAATGCAGCTAAATGAGGTAAGAACTTTTTAAAATTCATAATTAATCTATTTCTTCAAAATCGACATATTCTCCTACAGAATTTTTGCTTTGATTAGAAGCATTTGGTTTTTTGTCTATGACAGTTTCACCTTCCTTAGTTCTTGTTGACTTTTGGTTTGGTTGGTTATATTGTTGTTGCTGTTGTTGCGCTCTTTGCTGCATTTTGTTCATCATTCTCTTCATTAATACTGGGGCAAAAATTCTTGCCAAAAAACGAAAAGCGTAGTAGATAATTCCTATTATAAGAAGTGTTCTAATTAAACCCATAAATCTTGCCTACTTAATATATTTTAAATTTAATATCAAAAGTAACAATTTGAAGATAATTGATACGTTAATAGATTACAAAACTTTAATTCTCTAAAAAAGTATTTATTGCATTTGATGAGTCCTAATTTTACAGTATGTTTGTGTAAATCCAAAAATATACTTGGTATTTTACAACCTACCTACCCTATGCGGAAATTCCAGAAATTATTTATTTTATGGATCATACTGTTTACTAGCACACTGTCTGCCCAGTATACAGGGGTTATTAATTCCAATCGACCAGGTTTTTCAGAAAGCCCTTATAGTGTTGGAACGGGTATTTATCAATTAGAGACAAGCCTGTTTTTTAGAAAAACTGGAATCTATCCAACATTTTCAAAACCGCAATCTAGTGGAGTTGACCTGCTTTTTAGGACAAGTTTCTTTAAAGAGAAGTTAGAATTGAATGCTAATTTTGCTTTTCAGAAAGATAAAATTGCTTTTGAAAATATTTTTACTTCAAGTTATTTTACATCAGGATTAAGCAAACTTACCATTGCTGGAAAATATTTAGTTTACGAACAAAAATATAAAGACAAGTCGAAAGAGATACGTAGTTGGACTGAACGTCACCGTTTTGATTGGAAGAGAGTAATTCCTTCTGTAGCAGTCTATGCAGGGTTAAATACTGATTTTGTTGGTGAAGTACATAAAGTGGGGCAGATTTCACCCAAAGTTGGAGTTTTATTGCAAAATGATCTTACCCGAGATTTAAATATTATTACCAATATTTTCTATGATAAAATTGGAACCGATTTTTCCGAAATCTCATACATCATTACTGGAACTTACAGTTTTAATGAACGATGGTCTACATTTATAGAAAATCAAACATTCTTTAATAAATTTGAAAATAGGACAAGCTTAGGTTCTGGACTTGCTTTTTTATACAACAGAGACATTCAAGTAAATAGTTCTTTACGCCTCTTAGTTAATGGTAAATCTTCTGGTTTCTACACGTCTTTTGGTGTTTCTTATCGATTGGATAGGCATAAAGATAAAGTCACTGAACTAGATGAATCTGGTAATCCAATCGTAGAGGAAAAAGAAGAGTCTATCAAGAAAAAAGGATTCTTCGGAAGGCTATTCGGTAAAATCACTGGAATCTTTAAAAAGAAAGGAAGTCAGCCTACTGTGAAATTGAAAGAAAAAACTATTGAGTCTATTAGAAAAAACACAAACAAAGATGAGTTAACGATTAACAACGATACACTCAAGAAAATAGAAAAGCCTATTCGAACTAGACCAGTACGTAAGAGAGTAAAACCTACTAAAATTAAATCTGTTAAGAAAAAAGGCAAAGGAGGTATTTTCAGTATCTTTAAAAAGAAAGACTCTGTAGAAAAAGACAGAGCTAGAAAAGAGAAGGCTAAACGTCAAAAAGAAAAGCAGCTAGAAAGAGATAAGAAAAGAGAAGCTGCTCAGAAAAAGAAAGACGAAGCAAGAAAGAAAAAAGAAGAGGCTAAGAAAAAAAAGGAAGAAGCCAAGAAGAAGAAAGATGAACAGAAAAATGGAGGAGGCAACAATTAAGTTTTTGAACTTATGATTATACTAAAAGAAATGACGACTCAAAAGGAAATGACACAGTTTGTGAAGTTTCCTTTTTCGATATACAAAAATCATAAATATTGGGTTCCGCCTATTATAAAGGAAGAATTAAGGGTTCTTGATAAGAAGGAAAATCCAGCATTTGAAAACGCTGAGGCTCGTTTCTTTGTAGCGATACGAAATGGAGAGATTGTAGGGCGTGTTGCTGCAATACTTAATTGGTATGAAATTAATGAGCAGAAAATCAAAAAAATGCGTTTTGGTTGGTATGATGTTATTGATGATTTAGAAGTTTCCAAAGCTTTGATTGAAAAAGTTCGAGAAATCGGTAAACAAAATAACTTAGAATACATGGAAGGTCCTGTTGGATTTTCTAACTTAGATAAAGTAGGAGTTCTTATTGAAGGATTTGATCATATTGGTACCATGATTACATGGTATTCTCTTCCTCATTACAAAGAACATTTAGAGGAATTAGGATTTGTAAAAGAAAAAGAATACTTGGAAAATAAATTTCAACTAGCAAAAGTTGATCCTGTTTACTATCAAAGAATTTCTGATCTTATAAAGAAACGTTACACCTTAACATCCTTGAACTTTACAAAAACAAATGACATCATGCCGTATGTAGATGAAATGTTTGGGTTGTTTAACAAGACTTATTCAACATTATCTACATATGTCCCGATTTCTGATACACAAATCGAATACTTTAAAAAGAAATATATCAGTTTTATCAATCCTGAATTTATAAAGTTTGTCATTGATGGAGATGGAAAATTGGTTGCATTTGGAATTATGATGCCTTCATTTTCTGAAGCATTGCAAAAAGCAAAAGGAAAACTATTTCCTTTTGGACTTTTTCATTTATTGAAAGCTCGAAAGAACGCAAAAACTGTTACTTCTTATTTGATTGGTGTTGACCCTCAATATCAAAACAAAGGGGTTACTGCAATTATATTTAGTGACTTTACAAACACCTTTAACAAACTTGGAGTAGAAACAGTTGTAAGAACACCTGAGCTAGAAGACAACACTGCGATACACCAATTGTGGAAAAACTTTGATCCCTTAACACACAAAAGAAGAAGAACGTATAAGAAAGTAATGAGTAAAGAGTAATGAGTAATGAGTAATGAGTAATGAGTAATGAGTAATGAGTAATGAGTAATGAGTAATGAGTAATGAAAGTTATAATATATATCACAAACAAAAACCTCCTTCAAACCAATAACTGATAACTGATAACTGATAATGCAACTATTTTACAATCCAAATATTGACCAAAACACACAACAGATCACTTTTGATAAAGTTGAGAGTCGACATATTGTAAAAGTTCTTCGTAAGAAAGAAGGTGATCGTATTTACATCACCAATGGAAAAGGCTCTTTGTTTACTTGCCTAATTGATGTTGCGAATGACAAGAAATGTTTGGTTAGAATTTCTAATACTGAAGAGAAACAAAGATTCAGAGATTATTACTTGCATCTAGCTATTGCGCCTACTAAAAATAACGATCGGTTAGAATGGTTTTTAGAAAAGGCAACGGAAATAGGAATTGATGAAATAACACCGATTATTTGTCAGAATTCAGAACGAAAAGTAATTAAGAGAGAACGTTTAGAAAAGATCATCCTTTCCGCCATGAAGCAGTCTTTAAAGTTTCATTTGCCGAAATTAAATGATGCTATTCCATTTTCCGAGTTTTTAAAAATAGAGCGCAAAGAAAAGGTTTGTATTGCCCATTGTAATAATGGAGAGAAAACACTCTTAAAAAACCTTATTCAACCAAAAGAAGCAGCAACCATACTCATTGGCCCAGAAGGCGACTTCTCTCCTACTGAAGTTGCTAAGAGTTTAGAACACAAATGTATTCCAATTACATTAGGAGAAGCTAGATTAAGAACGGAGACAGCTGCGTTGGTTAGTGTTCAAAATATTTCATTTATCAATCAATAAGAATTCTTATCTTGCCTTAAATTAGTTATTCTTGAAAAATAAAATCTTCATAGTATCTTTATTTTTATGCCTTTCAGTCCAAGTTTTTGGACAAGAAGTGGCGGTATTAAAGTATAATGGCGGTGGTGATTGGTATTCGAATCCAACAGCATTGCCTAACCTAATTGAATTTTCCAATGAAAATTCGAACACAAAGATTTCTAAAAACCCAACATCAGTTGCTGTTGGGAATATTGATCTTTTCAATTACCCAATTGTTTTTATGACAGGTCATGGAAATGTGTTTTTTTCTGATGAAGATGCAGAGAATCTTAGAAACTATTTAATCTCTGGAGGTTTTTTACACGTTTCAGATAATTATGGTTTGGATAAATATATCCGAAAAGAATTAAAAAAAGTATTTCCAAAATTAGAATTGAGAGAGATTCCAAGAAACCACCCTATATATAATCAGACATTTACCTTTAAAGAAGGCTTGCCAAAAATTCATGAACACGATAAAAAAGCACCTCAAGGTTTTGGTTTGTTCTATGAAGGGAGATTGGTTTGTTTTTATGATTTTGAATCAGATCTTAGTGATGGATGGGAAGATGCTTCTATTCATAACAACCCGCAACAAACTCGATTGAAGGCTTTAAAAATGGGTGCGAACATCATTGAATATGCTTTTAAAAACTGATCCGAATCTTGACATAGATAGTATTAAAATCAATTTTGATACAGAAGCCCTCTGGATTCTGAACATAGCCATTGCCATCATTATGTTTGGTGTTGCATTAGGAATCACCATGGACGATTTTAAGCGCCTTATCAAAAAGCCTAAAATTTTAATGGTTGGTATTTTCTCTCAATTTATTCTTTTACCAGCGCTTACATTTTTAGCCATTATTATTATTAAACCTCATCCAAGTTTTGCTTTAGGAATGATGATGATCGCAGCCTGTCCTGGCGGAAATGTTTCTAATTTTTTCAGCAAGATGGCAAAAGGAAATGCAGCATTGTCGGTTAGTTTAACTGCCTTTGCAACACTAGTTTGTTTGTTTATGACTCCTTTTAACTTACAATTTTGGGGCGGTCTGTACGAGCCTACAAATGCGATTCTCAAATCTGTAGAGTTGAGTCCATTAGACATGTTTAAATTGGTATTACTGATCCTAGGAATTCCTTTACTAGCTGGAATGTACGTTAATTATAAATTTCCTGATGCTTCTAAAAAGATAGAGCGAGTATTGAAACCTTTCTCTATGATTGTCTTCTTAGCGTTAATTGTTATTGCTTTTTATGAGAACATCGATATCTTCTTGGATTATATCTATCTAGTTGCAGCTTTGGTGATCTTTCATAATATTGGAGCTTACATCATTGGATTCTATACGGCAAAAGCCTTTGGTTTAGAGAAAAAAGATGTAAAAACCATCTCTATTGAAACTGGAATTCAGAATGGTGGATTAGGGTTATTACTCATTTTCGGCTTTTTTGAAGGCCTAGGAGGAATGGCTTTATTGGCTGCTTTCTGGGGAATTTGGGATATCTTTTCAGGAATGGCACTAGCTGCATATTGGGGAAGGAAAGCTAAACAATGATCAGTGGACAGTTATCAATAAACAATGAATAATTGATAATTGATAATTGATAATTGAAGCTAATGACATCCAGCTGCATCTACAACTGTCAATATAGGTTTTGGTGACATATACGGAATTCCCAGCTCTAGACCTCTCACAACAAATAGAACTCCAATAATAACAACGACAACAGGAATTAACTGTTGAATTTTTCTTCTATTGATCGCTGTCGTAATATTTCCTAATAGAACTACTGCAGTCATTAACGGAACTGTTCCCAATCCAAACAATGCCATATAGATAGCTCCTTCGTAAAAAGTTGTGCTCGTTAATGCTCCAAAGATGGCCATATACACCAATCCACAAGGCAACAATCCGTTTAAAAATCCAATTGTAAAAAGAGCTGAACTACCTTTCTTTTTTAAAGAAGCTCCTAAGTTATTTTTAATGGAATTGGTAAACCTAACGATCGGTTTTGTAATCGGTACTCTCTGAAATAATTTTGGAAGAAGGATAGAGAGAATCATCAACGCTCCAACCGCTATTGATAATTGCTGTTGTACACCAAAGAAATAAAATCCTTTCCCTAACATTCCAAAGATGGCTCCCATTAATGCATAAGAAAAAATTCTACCCAAATGATACAAGCCAGTTTGAAAAATGCTTTTCATTCTGGAAGATCGATCAATTGGCAGCATAAAAGCAATGGGGCCACACATCCCAACACAGTGAAAGCTTCCTAACAGACCAAAAAGAAAAGCGGTATATAACATCAGTAATTTATTTCTTTTGAGAAATAATAGTTCTTATTATTGTATTTTAGATTCACGAAAATATTCCAGCGACCACCCAATAAACGTTTCTCAGGCACGAGCAAATAATTATCGGTTATCGAAATTGGCATTTCGAAATCCAATTGTTTATTAGATGGTCTATATAGGAATACTTTTCCTTCTACTTTTTTATCTTGAAATATTTTAGGAAATTGTATCTGCAACCCTTTTTCATCTCTTACAATGTTGATGTCCTCACCTAAAGACTTTGCATTCTTTGTAGCATCAATTACTTGTTGATAGTTCAGTTCTTTCTCATAATATTTTTCAGTTACTAAATCATGACTGAATTTTTTATCCGTACTCATACTGATCACGAAATACATGATGAAACTTACAAAACCTACCATTGCTATTACAATTCCTTTTCCCCAACTAATTTTCATGTCTTCTATTTTTTATCGATAACTTCTTGGTCCCAAGAAATTTGTTGTTACTGTTTCTATTCGTTTCCCCTTGCTATATACTCCTATACGTAGCTTCATTTTATCCTTCTTTAAAGCTGGTTTAGAGATTTCAATAAACAACGTACCTTCTGCTAAACCTCCCTTTGGAATTTCAAAGGAATCATTAGAAACGAGTTTAATAACTCCGTCATGAGATAAGAGTTGATAGCTCACATCTGCAATATCCTTACTCGTTTTATTAATCACCTTATAAGTATACACATTGCTAATAATATTGTTCTCTTTCTTTTCATACAATTGGCCAGGTAACCTTAAGATGGTTGCTTCGACATCATTTCTTAAAAATAACATCCCTGCCAAAACGAAAATCAGAATTCCAAGAACAGCCGTATAACCTTTCATTCTAGCCGTGAACTTGAAAGATGTTTTCTTTTCAATATTGTCAATGCTTGCATAACGAATTAATCCTGTTGGCAAACCAACATTCTCCATCATATCATCACATTCATCAATACAAGCGGTACAGTTCACACATTCTAATTGCGTTCCATTTCTTATGTCTATTCCTGTTGGACAAACATGGACGCACTGTTTACAATCAATACAATCTCCTTTTCCTGATGATGGTCTATCTTCATTCTTTTTAAACTTAGCTCTACCAGCTTCTTTTTCACCCCGTTTGTAATCATAAGCAACAACAACAGATTGGTTATCTAACAAAACTCCTTGTAATCGCCCGTAAGGACAAGCTATAATACATACTTGCTCACGAAACCAAGCAAAAACAAAATAAAATACACCGGTAAAAATCAACAACGAAATCAATGTACTTATATGATCAAATGGCGATGAAAACACATAATCTATTAATTTATCTCCTCCAATTAGATAGGCTAAAAAAACATTCGCTATGATGAAAGAAATTAAAAAGAAAATGAACCATTTCAACAACCTCTTTCTTATTTTCTCTGCATTCCAAGGTTGTTTATCTAATCGAATTTGTTTCCCCCTATCTCCTTCAATTGCATATTCGATACGCCTAAAGACCATTTCTAAAAAAATGGTTTGAGGACAAATCCAACCGCAAAAGATTCGTCCAAAAACCACCGTAAAAAGGGTTACAAATACGACCCCTATAATCATTGAAATCACAAACAAGTGAAAGTCTTGTGGCCAAAAAGGAAATCCGAAAACATTAAATCGTCTTTCTAAGACATTGAACATCAAAAATTGATTCCCATCAATCTTTATAAATGGAGCAGATAAAAGAAATGTTAATAAGAAGTAACTGACCCAAGTTCTATAGGTAAAGAATTTTCCTTTAGGTTTTTTAGGATACACCCAAGAACGATTTCCTTCTTGGTTGATTGTACCAATACTGTCTCTAAAATTTTCGTTATTGGGTGCTTCCATGGTTAACTACTAACAACTAATTATCTTTATTATTTACTCTTCTTCCCAAAGTTCTCCTTCGGCTTTCTTAGGTTTTTTTGTTGTATTCCCTTGTAGCGATAGTACATAACTAGCTACCTTTTGAACATCTACTCCTTTTAGTGTTTTCCCCCACGGAACCATTCCTCTTCCAGATCTACCTCCATTATAAACTGTAGAGAATACATTTTTAAAACCTCCACCAAGGATCCAATACTTATCTGTTAAATTAGGCCCAATACCTCCACCACCATCTTTCCCATGGCAACTTGTACAATTCAGGTTAAAGATGGCTCTCCCTCTCTTTAGATCTGAAGCTTCAGTTAGCAAGGTTGCACTTTTAATGTCAAAAACATTAGGAGTAGCCTTCTTGTACTTTTCTAAGTTTGCACGTGCTTCTGCTACTGATTTTTTGTATTCTGTTGCTTGATCATCCCCATCTAAAATATGGTATCTCACTAAATAGACTGCTCCAAATAAAATAGTTGCATAGAACATATACAACCACCATGGCGGAAGTGAGTTATCCAACTCTTTAATGCCATCGTAATCATGATCTAAGATAATTTCACTTTCCTCTTCTATGGCTTTTAATTTTGTCCATTTTTTTATGATCTTTTTATACCACGCATATTTGTCTATTGTAGATGGATCTATTCCTTCTTTTTCCAATTGAAGTTCTTCTGTTTTTTGTTGTAAGACTACATTCAGAGCTTCTCTTAACAGAACAACTAAAACTAGTCCAATAAGAGCTATCCATACCAATGGGTTCTCATAGATATTTAAAGGGTTCTCATAGCTTACAAAGGCGGTTATTAGTCCTACGAAAGAAATAACCAGAAAAATTACGTACGCTATTGATTGTAGATACTTTTTCATTACTTCATTTGTTTTAAGTTATCGTTGAGAGGTAATTCACTTACCTCTTTAATATATTGCTTCTTTGCTGTGAATACCCACCAGAACAGCACCACAAAAAAGGTGAAGAAAATGAGAAGAGAAATTAGTGGGTAAATCTCTATCCCTGTTATACTCTCGAGGTGACCTTTTACGAATTTAAACATATCACTAGTTGTTTTTACTTAATTGATCTTTCACATCTTTCACTTTAATATCGATTCCTAATCGTTGTAAGTAGGCTATTAAGGCTACAATCTCACGATCTTTCATTTCTATGAATTCCTCACCGTTTGCCTTCGCTTCCTTTTTATCTGCCTCATAACTTTCTACAAAGTCTGGATCGGAATACAAATTCTGCTGAATCTTTGTTCCTTGGGCATTCATGCTCTCTTGTGCATTCGCTATGTCTTCTTCTGTGTAAGGAACTCCTAAAGCAACCATGGCTTTCATTTTTCCTTCTGTATTGGATTTATCCAATCGATCTCTAATAATCCATTGATAGGCTGGCATTATAGAACCTGATGATGTACTTTGTGGGTCATACATATGATTTAAATGCCAATTGTCTGAATACTTTCCACCAACCCTCATCAAATCGGGTCCTGTACGTTTACTTCCCCATAAGAATGGATGATCATAGACATACTCTCCGGCTTTTGAATACTCTCCATAACGCTCTACCTCACTCCTAAAAGGTCTAATCATTTGCGAGTGACAACCCACACATCCCTCACGGATGTAGAGATCTCTTCCTTCTAATTCTAATGGAGTATATGGTTTTACACTTGTAATTGTTGGAATATTAGAATCTACCAATAACGTTGGAACTATCTGTACAATACCACCAATTAGAATTGCAACTGTAGCATAGATTGTTAGTTTTACAGGTTTTCTTTCTAACCATGTATGATATCCTTCTCCTTTTTGTCTATATTTTGAAACCTTTTTCAATGCTGGTGCTTCAGCCAGTTCGTCTGTTACTTTAGATCCTTTACGAACCGTCATTACAACATTGTATAGCATTACAATTGCTCCAACGATAAATAGACTTCCTCCAATAGCACGCATCCAGTACATAGGAATAATTTCATTAACCGTTTCTAAGAAGTTACCATAAGTAAGTGTTCCGTCTGGGTTGAATTGTTTCCACATAGAAGCTTGTACGAATCCTGCAACATACATTGGTAGTGCATACATTACAATTCCTAAAGTTCCAATCCAAAAATGGAAGTTTGCCAATCCTTTAGAGAATAATTTCGTTTTAAACATTCTCGGAATCATCCAATACAGCATACCAAATGTGAAGAAACCATTCCATGCCAATGCACCTACGTGTACGTGTGCAATAATCCAATCACTAAAGTGAGCAATCGCATTTACATTTTTTAAAGACAACATTGGACCTTCAAATGTAGCCATCCCATATCCTGTGATTGCGACAACCATAAATTTTAAAACTGGATCAGTTCTTACTTTATCCCAAGCACCACGTAATGTTAGCAATCCATTGATCATTCCTCCCCATGAAGGAGCTAACAACATTATTGAAAAAGCAACTCCTAAATTCTGAGCCCAATCTGGTAATGAAGAATATAGTAAATGGTGTGGACCTGCCCAGATATAAATAAAAATCAAAGACCAGAAATGCACAATAGACAATCGGTATGAATATACAGGCCTATTTGCTGCTTTTGGAACGAAATAATACATCAATCCTAAAAATGGTGTTGTTAAGAAGAATGCCACAGCATTATGCCCATACCACCATTGAACCAAAGCATCTTGAACACCCGCATATACAGAGTAACTTTTTAAAGCTCCAACTGGCAATGCTAAACTATTAAAAATGTGAAGTACAGCTACAGTAACAAAAGTTCCTAAATAAAACCAAACAGCAACATACAAGTGTCTTTGGCGCCTTTTAAAGATTGTCCAAATCATGTTCACTCCAAATGCTACCCAAACCAATGCAATTGCAATGTCTATAGGCCATTCCAATTCGGCATATTCTTTAGACGATGTATACCCTAGAGGAAGTGTAATTGCTGCAGCAACAATAATTAATTGCCATCCCCAGAAATTGAAATTACTTAAAAAATTACTTGCCATTCTAGTTTTCAGCAATCGCTGCAATGAGTAATAGACTCCTGCATAAATTGCATTTCCTACAAAGGCAAAAATCACCGCATTTGTATGCAATGGCCTTAACCGACCAAAACTCAACCAAGAGATTCCGTCAGTTACATTAGGAAATAAAAACATAAATGCCAGCAACAATCCTATAGAGAATCCAACGATTCCCCATATCAAGGTTGCATAAATGAATTTTTTTACGATTTTGTTATCGTAATAAAATTGTTGCAATTCCATAATTTGTGTGTTTAAATATATTAGTTAGTTATTCTTTTCTTCTTTGACGATTTCATCATCAAACAACATACGAACAGAGGGCGTGTAAGAATCGTCATATTGACCACTCCTTACCGATACAATAAATGCGATAAAAAAAATTAAAGCCACTAAAATGCTTAATGCAAGTAGTAAGTAAATTACGCTCATAAGTTGCCTGATAAAATCACTGTAAAATTACCTTGGGATCTTCTTGTAAAAAATGACATTTGTCATGTTTTGAATGTTATTTTACACAGTCATTGAAAATCGTTTTTCTATCTCTTCTTTTTCTTTCAAGTATTGGTCAAAAGCCATACAAACATTACGCACAAAGGGTTTTCCTTGTTCAAGAACTTGAATACTTGATTCTTTAATCTCAATGAGTTCATCTGCCTCTAAATCAATCAGCTTAGACACATTCATACTCGGCTCTTCTCCTTCATTCCAAGTAGTTTCAAACGAGCACATTAAATTCAATATATGTTGTCGGATTTCAACATCTGTATCGGAAAGAATATGTCCGCGAAAAACTGGAAGTACTGCTCTATTCACTAAGCTTTCATATTCTTTTACTGTTTTCACATTCTGCGCAAAAGCTCCCCATGAATCTGAAATGGCAGACATTCCCAAGCCAATCATCAACTGTGTCTTTTGGGCAGTATATCCCATAAAATTTCGATGTAGTTTTTTACGAATTGATGCTTTGTACAAATTGTCTGTTGGAAGTGAAAAATGATCCATCCCTATTTCGACATATCCTAATTCGGACAACATTTCTTTTCCTACCTCATAGAGCTCTCTTTTTTCTTCTCCTGTAGGTAAATCATTTTCATCAAACCCTCTTTGCCCAACTCCTTTTATCCAAGGAACATGTGCATAACTGTAAAATGAAATTCGATCTGGAGCTAGTTCTTTTGTTTTTTGAATGGTATCTATCATACAATCCAATCGCTGATGTGGTAACCCAAAAATGATATCATGGCTTATGGAAGTATATCCGATTTCACGAGCTAGTTCCGTTACTTTTTGAACTTGTTCTAGAGATTGAACCCGATGGATTGCTTTCTGGACTTTTTCATTATAGTCTTGTACTCCAAAACTTACACGAGTAAAACCAAGTTCATATAATACTTCTAAATGTTCTTTGGTTGTATTGTTAGGATGACCTTCAAAGCTGAATTCATATTCTGAATATACTTCTGAAGAGGAAATAATTCCTTTCATAAGAAGATGTAAGTTTTTAGGAGAAAAAAAAGTTGGAGTTCCTCCTCCAAGATGAATCTCTTTAATGACTGGAACTTCATTCATACACTCCATGTACAACCCCCATTCTTTCAATACAGCTTGTATGTATGATGTTTCTTTATCATGCTGTTTCGTAATGTGTTTATGACAAGCACAAAACGTACATAGGCTCTCGCAGAATGGTAAATGAATGTAGATACTAATTCCTTCTTTTTGATTGCTTAGATTAAATGTCTCTTGAAAAGAAGCAATCCATTTTTCTTTTGTGAAATTTTCTTCATTCCAAAAAGGAACCGTTGGGTAACTGGTATATCTTGGTCCTGGAACATTGTATTTCTGAATTAAATTTTTCATTACAGTTTTTTTGAAATAAAATTGGTTGCTACAGTTGTAAAAACAACAATACTTATTGAACTTAAAGGCATTATTATTGCAGCTATAATTGGAGAAAGTTGACCTGTTACAGCAAAATATAACCCCACTAAATTATAGACAAGAGATACTACAAATGCTTTATGGATTATCTTGATTGACTGTTTAGACAACAGAATGAAGGTAGGTATTAATTGAAATTTTTCTGAATCTAAAATTGCATCACAAGCGGGAGAAAACACATTGATATCTTCAGACAATGCAATTCCAACATCACTTTGTGCTAAGGCTCCAGAATCATTTAAACCATCTCCTACCATTAAAACATGTTGCGCCTGTTCTTGTAATTGTTCAATGTATCTGAGTTTATCTTCTGGTTTTTGATGGAAGTGTAAGCTTGTTTTATTAGGTAACATCTGTCTCAAGAACAGCTTTTCCCCTTCATTATCTCCAGATAGAATAGCAGTTTCATACACTTCAGAAAGTTCATCAAATACTTCTTTTACTCCAGCTCTGTATTTGTTCTTAATAGTGAATTTACCTGTATAGGTATTATTAAAACTGATATGGACAGAAGTATCTAAATTGGCCTGCTGTTCCTTTTGGTTCACAAAAGACTGAGATCCTATCTTTACAAAGTCTCCTTCAACAATTGCTTCTATTCCTTTTCCTACAAACTCTTTAAAATTGGTAATTGGTCTTACTTCTTCTTCTTTAAATTCGTTGTATATTTTTCTACTTAACGTATGATTGGAAGCTCTTAAGAGACTTTTTAATTCTGATTTTTGTTGAACACTAAGTTCAGCTCCTTCATACTGAATCTCATTTTCTAAATTAGTTGTAATTGTTCCCGTTTTATCAAAAATGGTTGTAGTAATAAACCCTAACTTTTCAATAGCTTGTGCATTTTTCACATAAAACTTATGTCTCCCAAAAATCCGAAGCATGTTTCCAAAGGTAAATGGTGCTGCCAATGCTATTGCACATGGACAGGCAATAATTAAAATTGCTGTAAAGACATTCAATACTTTTGAAGCATCATAGAACATCCAGAAAGCTGAAGCTAGAAATGCTATTGATAAAATAGTTATTGTAAAATACTTGCTAATCTTATCGGTTAATGAAGTAAACGACGATTTCCTTCCTTTAGTAAAAACATCATTACTCCATAACTGCGTGAGGTAACTTTGAGACACCGAAGTCAAAACTTCCATTTCTATAACTCCTTCGATTTGTTTTCCTCCTGCAAAAATTTTATCTCCAGATTTTTTTACGATTGGTTTCGATTCTCCAGTAACAAAACTATAATCTATATGAGCCGAAGTACTTATTAGAATTCCATCTACTGGAATTAACTCTTGATTTCTAATTAATAATCGATCTCCTTTTTCTACATCATAAATTTCAATATTCTCTTCTTTTCCTTTCAACAAACGTGTAACTGCTATTGGAAAGTAGGATTTAAAATCTCGTTCAAAGGATAAAAAATTATAAGTTTTCTGTTGAAAAAACTTTCCTAATAACAAAAAGAAAACCAATCCAGACAGGCTATCAAAAAAGCCTGTTCCTAAATCAAACAAAATTTCTAATGTGCTTCGAATAAATAAAACTGAAATTCCCAAAGCGATCGGAACATCAATATTTAAAATTTTAGAACGTAATCCTTTATAAGCAGAAATAAAATAATCGCTTGCTGCGTAGAAAACGACAGGTAACGAAAAGAAAAGCATCAACCATCTGAAGATGTATTTATATTTTTCTAGCCAATATCCTGAAACCTCAAAATATTCTGGAAAGGATAAGAACATAATGTTTCCAAAAGCAAACCCTGCAATTCCTAATTTATAAATCAGATTTCTATCTACAGACTTCTTTTTTCCTTCAGAATCTTCTAAGCTGATATAAGGTTCATAACCGATAGAGCTTAGCAGAATGATCAGTTCTTTTAACGTTGTTTTTTCAGAATCGAACGTAATTCTCACTGTTTTCTTTGGAAAGTTTACTTGAGCAGAAATCACTTCTTTTTTCAACTTATGAAGGTTTTCTAAAACCCAAATACAAGAACTACAATGAATATGAGGAACATATAAGGACACTATCTGTCGATCTCCATCATTAAAATCCAAGAGTTTTGTAACAATACTTTCGTTCGATAAATAATCATATTTCCCTTGAATCTCTTTTGGGATTGCTCCGGGATTCTCTTGAAAATCATAGTAACAAGTCATATCGTTTTCAGAGAAAATCTCGAAAACTGTTTTACAACCATTACAACAGAATGATTTTTCTTGACTTTTTATGACTACAGTGTCGCATAAATTGCCACAATGATAGCATGATGGATTCTCCATAATTATTTACTCTTTGCCTACAGCAAATTTCTGCCATCATTTTTGCTTAAAATATGATATTTATCAGCTTTTTTCAGTAAATTAGAGTCACTATATTTTCTGATTACAATGAGTAAATGTGAGCAATGTATTGTGCGTCAACTGAACTCTTTAGGTGAACTTACTAAAGAGGAACTCATTCGTATTTCTGCTTGTAAATCTTCGGAACTTGTCAAAAAAGGTGAGGTTCTTTTCAATGAAGGAGAGTATATCAATGGAGTTTACTGTATTAAAGACGGTGTTTGTAAGGTTACAAAAATGAGTTCTAACGGAAGAGAGCAAATTGTTAAACTCATTAAGAAAGGTGATCTTTTGGGAGAACGAAGTCTTGTAAGTGATGAAGCTGCTAATTTAAAAGCTACGGCAATTAATGATATGGAGGTTTGCTTTATCCCTAAACAAGAAATTGTGAAAGATATTAATGCCAATTCTAAGTTTGCTATGAGTGTCTTAAAAGATTTAGCTGCTTCTTTAAAAGAAGCCGACAATGTGATTGTAGACATGGCTCAAAAGACTGTAAAACAACGATTAGCAGAGACCTTATTGCATTTAAACAAATCTCATAGCTCTGGAGATGAAAGTGGTTTATTAGACATTCAACTATCTAGAGAAGACATTGCCAATATTATTGGAACTGCAACAGAATCGGCCATTCGTTTACTGTCTGCTTTCAAAAAAGAAAAATTAATCCACCTTAAAGGGAAAGAAATTTATATTTTAGACACGAAACAACTTCAGCGAATTGCTGAAGGTTTTTAATCCTTAGTGTGTGAAACTTCTCTGGTGGTATTTTGTAAAAGTTCTTGTTAAGTCTTCTTTGTTCTTTTATTCGAAACGAATTAAAGTAACTGGTAGGCATAACATTCCAAAAAAAGGAGCCGTTCTCTTTATGGTAAATCACCCCAACGGATTAATAGACCCTTTAATTATTGCAGTGAACAATCCTAGAGTACAGCATTTCTTAGTTCAAGCTGCAGCTTTTAAAAGCCCTTTCGCTAAAAAGTTTTTAAGCACTTTAAATCTGATGCCTATTTATAGAATTCGAGATGGTGTAAAACAGTTGGGGAGAAATCAAGAAATTTTCGAAAAGTGCTTTTCCATTCTTGACCATCAAAAAGCGCTGATGATTTTCCCTGAAGGAAGTCATGATCGAAGAAGAACTATCAGACCGTTAAGTAAAGGATTTTCTAGAATTGTTTTCGGAGCTTTGGAAAGGAATCCTGAATTAAAAATTCAGATTGTTCCTGTAGGGCTTACCTATCAAAACTCTTCTGTGTATCCTTCTAACATTACACTTCAATATGGAACTTCAATTTTAGCAAATGACTATTACGATGTAAATAATTTAAATGCAGAAACAAAACGATTAAAGGACACCATTTCTAAGCAGTTAGAAAAACTAGCTGTGCACATTCCTAATGATGAAAATTATCAAGATACATTAACGGAACTCAACAAAGAAAATGTTGATTTCACAAAGGTTGATGAGGTCAATGAGATGATTCGTTCTGGCAAAATATTAGGAAGAAAAAGACGGGTAAATCTTTTGGGATTTTTAAAATACATCATTATCCTAAATAGTATTGTTCCTTGGTTGCTATGGAAGTATGTTGATCGGAAAAATGATGAGATTGAATTTGTAGACACCTTTCGTTTTGCAATTAACGCATTAGCTTTTATAAATTTCTATCTCTTACAAGCCTATTTAGTTCTTCTCTTTTTTGATTGGAAAATAGCAATCTCGTATTTCGCTGGTTCTTTATTGCTAGTTCTTTTGTATAGTAAATCGCACCCTACTCCGGCAGAATAGCCTCTTGAATAATTCGTTGTACTTCTGTACGAATGTCTTCTTTGACCAAGCCTTTGTTTTCCATGGTTGGATATACTCTATTGGAAAGAAACACATAGACAACACCACTTTTAGGGTCAGCCCAAGTATAGGCTCCTGTAAACCCACTATGTCCAAAACTTTGATCTGAAACACATCCGCAGGTAGCTTCTACATCTGGGTTTAACTGAGGCTTATCAAACCCTAAACCTCTACGTACTTTTTCACCTTCATAATAACGTTTATTAAACTTGTCGAAAGTTGTAGATTTAAAATAACGTTTCCCTCCGTAATATCCTTTTTGAAGGTACATTTGCATCATTTTTGCCACATCATTTGCATTTGCAAACAAACCTGCATGACCTCCTACTCCACCTAGCATTGCAGCACCCATATCATGAACATGTCCATGCAATAATTGATTTCTGAAATATGTATCTTTTTCTGTAGGAACAATTTCTTTTCTTGAATATTTCTGCAAAGGCAAGTACGACATTCTATCTGCTCCTAATGATTTGTAAAACTCTTTTTGTACTAGAACATCTAAACGCTGTTTGTACTTTCTTTCAATAGCCTCTTTAAAAATATAATAGCCCAAATCGCTATACTTATATCCTGCATTTTCTCTTTGATCGGCTTCTTTAATAAATTTGTAAATCGAATCTTTATAAGAAGCATTTAAATACAAACTCTCTGCTACTTGAATGGTATACTTTTTGGACTTCTTGGTACTATAATACTCTTTTAAATTCTTCTTGGTAATGCTGTCTTGTGTTAATCTGTAGAAAGGAATCCAAGCTTGTAAGCGTCCATAATGGGATAAAATCTCTTGCACTGTTACCGTATCTTTATTAGACTTCTTGAATTTTGGTAGAATATCACGAATACTAGCAGTTAACTTAATTTTTCGATCTTCTTCTGCCTTCATTAACATGGGTAAAGAAGCAAGAATTTTCGTTAGGGAAGCGACATCGTATAAATCACTGTTCTTTACGGTGTCTTTTTTTTTTGCTGTATGATACCCAAAACTCTTTTCGTAGATCACTTGTCCGTGTCTAGCTACCAAAACTTGCAATCCAGGAGCCATTTTTTCTTTCAACACCACCTCAGCAATAGAATCTATTCTTTCTAGTTTTTTAGAAGACATACCTACTGCTTCAGGAATAGAATACTGAAGTCTTTGTAAGCTCTTAGTCGCTAGTCCTGTTCCTTCAGAAAACTTATTTTTAATAGATACTGGCAGTTTTCCTTTTGCTTCAATAGCTCCGAAAATTGTTTGAGCAGCAATTTCTTGCGCAATTTTACTATTTTGATATGCGACTAAAATTCCTTCAATGTTTGTAAATGATTTTACATCTAGCAAGCTATAAGGGCTAGCAAAAACACTTAAAATTGTTTTTTTCTGTCGTGCAATTTCGTGCAACCAAACTAGCTCTCTATTTTCAAACTTAAAGCTCTTCCATGGATGCGCATTCGATTTATGATAACCAACGATTACCAAATCAAAGTCTTTCAATTGATCAACAATACCATCTAATTTAGGTGCAGTAATGTGTGTTACTTTTGTGTACTTCTTTAAGGTGTTTAGAAAGATACTTCCTTCATCGTCTCCTAAATTTACATAGGCTATTTTCTCTACTTTTTCTAAATCTTTTACAGGAAGTACTTTTCTTTTATTTTTAATGATAGTCATTGAATTTTTCACCAATTCTCGATGCAAAATTTCATCTTCTACAGTATTTAAATCTTCAACTAAATTTAATGTATCTATCGGTTGATAGTGATTCAACCCTGCCCAGTATTTTGCTAACAATACTTTACGAGCAGATTCATTAATACGTTCTTCAGACAATGATCCATTCAACAATGATACTTTCATCAAGCTTACCGTAGCAGGTATATCTTGCGGAATCAATAAGATGTCATTTCCTGCTAAGATTGCCGCTAAATTAATTTCTGCAGATGTCGAGTAATTTGCAGCTCCTTTCATGTTTAACCCATCGGTAAAAACTAAACCTAAAAAGCCTAACTCTTTTTTGAGTAAACCTGTTACTACTTTTTTAGAGAGCGATGTTGGTAATGCAGAGTTTGCCGTTGATACTGGAACATCTAAAGTTACATTGGTTCCACTTGTTGTTTCATCATCGAATGCTGAATGGTTCGAACTAGATTCTAATGCGGGTACATTTAAATGAGCGGTCATTACACTTCCCATTCCTGCATCAAAAATTCTTTTATAAGGGTATAGTTCTATTGATTTCAACCGATCCATATCAAAATTCAATACTGGAAGTTTATGATGAGAATCTGTTGATGTATCTCCGTGTCCTGGAAAGTGTTTCGCATTTGCCAAGACCCCTTTACTTTGCATTCCTTGACTAAATGCAATTGCTTTTTGGGTTACATTTTCTTTGTTCTCTCCAAAGGATCTATTTCCTATAATTGGATTTAGTGGATTGGTATTAATATCTACCACTGGTGCAAAATTGACATGAATGCCTAAGCGCTTACAATGGTTTCCTAAATGTTTTCCAAATTCATTAATCAACCGATTGTCTTGAATAGCTCCCAAGGTCATATTCCAAGGGAAACGATAGGTGTTTTTTAAACGCATATCCAATCCCCATTCCCCATCAAATCCAATCATTAATGGAACTTTGGATAATGATTGATACTTATTTGTTAGTGCTGCTTGTTTGGTAGGAGTTCCCTGCATAAAGATTAAGTTCCCAACATGGTATTCCTCCATCATTTCAATAATGAAATTCTCATGAACTGTATCTTTATTAGAATAGGCTTGTACCATAAACAATTGACCAATTTTTTCTTCTATGGTCATTCCATTCATAATACTATCTACCCATTTCTCTTGCGCATAATAATCATCCGTTCTTAACGGATCTAAATTTTGACTGTAAGAGTAAACGGTTGTCAATAAGAAACCAAAAAATAGCAGTTTTTTCAACATAGGTTATTTCAGAAATTTATCTAAACTAGAAAACGTTTATGCCAGCTATCATTTGCAGCTACTTCCCATTTTGTTTCTAATTCTTCTTTTGTAGTAATCATATTATTAAAAACGATGGTTTCTTCAGTTATCTTAAGTGCTTTTGCAAATTCTTTAAAAGCAGTCATCTTTACAATATTGATATTCTCTCCATCTTTAAATGAAATATTCATTTTATTCATCATGTCTACTTGCAATGCCTTTTCTAATTCTTGCACAAAACGAACTGATGAATCGATGGAACATCCAGAAACATTATTAAATCCTTCATCTACAGCCAACACTAAAAACTGATTGTATTTGATCGTAAATGATCCTTGTAAATCAGATCCATGTTTGGTCCATTGCTCAACGAAATCGATGGCTCTTTCAGAAATAAAATTAATTTCTTCTTGGGTAAATTCTCTTTCAGATTGATAAATCCAAACTCTCGAATTATTCGGTAATTTTTTATATTCTACAAACATTATTCTTAACCTCTTTTAATTGGATAAAGTTACGAAAATTGCGGGAACAAAAGTACTACTTCTTCTATACCATTTTCCACTTAAATAACCATAGAATTTTTCATTAGATGTTCCTATCGCTCCAAAATCAGGTGCAACTCCGTTCACTTTTTTTATCGTACCGCCTTTAAACTTCATTTCAAATTCATGAAAGTTATAAGGGATATGTAATCGCTCTAAAGCGATGAAAAATCCATTCTCTGGAATCTCTATATTATATTTTGACACATCTATTTGAACATTTTTACCTCTAGTTTTTATATCTACAATCATATTTTCCTTTAGCAAATCATCTTTTGGTAAAGCTGTAATAGCGTCTTTTGAAAAGATCCTTATTCTAAATTTTGCTTTTCTTTTCTCAAACCTAGATGAAAAAACTGTCACAGTTTTAATGTATGGGGTTTCTTTGTAGTTTTCTTTATATTCAAAATACCTAGCAACTGTCCAAGGTCTTTCTATTACTCCCGCTAAACTTAATTTAAGCTCCTTTCTCTTTATTTTTTTTATGATTAATTCTTTATTTCTTTTCTTAGAATTTTTTAGTACAATCTCTTCTAATTCATACGCTTTTGGAGTTAAATAGATTATTTTGTTATTTAAATCTTGAGCTAAGACAAGAGTATCATTATAATTAAGGCATGAGATATGTACCTTTTTGTTTAAATATTTTTTTTTGATTTCTAATTCAAAACTCCCATCTTCTAAAGTAGATATCCCCTTTTTGACATCAATGAAACTGATGTTAGCATAAGCAATTGGATTTTTAGATTCTTTATCTAGTAGTGTTCCTTTAAAAACAATTTTCTGAGCAAAAGTTTGAGCACAAATGAATAAAATGAGTAGTGTAATTTTCATGATTAGTTTTTACTCGAAAGTAAAAATCAATAGTGTAGTAAAATCACAAGGGCTTGTTAATTAGAAGTATTTTAACATCTTCTTTCTTAATTCTAATTACTTAACGTTACGGAAATTGAGGGCACATGACCTTTTAATCTTCCTCTCTTTGTGAAAGGTAACTCCATCCATTGCCCTCTTGTATAAATGTAGTTTCTGTTGACTTTTTTGTACGCTCTAGATTTTGTGACTCCAATTACTGGGGAATAAAATCCTTCCTCTGTTGAATCACCTTTTCCATACTTATTAAACGGAATGAACAATTTTTCAAAGGCTACAAAAAAACCTTTTTCTGGCATTTTAATATTATGATCTGTAATATCCAACTCTACCTGAATTTGGTCTTCTCTTATGGTCACTGGAATATTTTCTAATAATAGATCGTTAAGCGGTTTCCCTGTTGCTTCATCAACGTCAAATATTCGAAAACGAAATTTTGATTTTTTATTAATCCTTCTAGGGAACTCTATGGTGACTTTGGTCAAGTAGGAACAACATGTATTCTTCTTTGTGTTTGGGAAATATTTCGCAATCATTCTCAATCCTCGACTATGCATCGATATAATGCCTTTCTTCACTGGATCTAAAACAACACTTTTTTCAAGCTTTCTTGATAAAATGATTTCATTAAGAACTTCTGTTTTTGGTTGTAAAAACAAGGTTGCTTTCTGTAACGCTAAAGCACTGATAATTGTGTCCTTATAATTTAAACAAGAGATATGAATTTTAGCATTTAGATCCTTCTGATTGATGTACATTAAAAAGTCTCCTTGTTCAGTGGTAGAAACCCCTTTTTCAGAATTTAAAAAACTAAGGTTAGCATAAACAACTGGCTCATTTGTTATCTTATCTAACAACTTTCCTGTAAACTCAACTTTTTGAGCAAAAACAAAACTACTAATCAAAAAGAATACAAAAAAGAGCTTTTTCATCTATCTTAAATTAAATTTCTGTTGCAATGCTTGCAATTTCTCTTCATCAGACATTGTGTTTTTAGGCGTAGACATTCTTTCTTTTATTTCTCTCAATACTTTCTTTGTGTATAAAGGAAAGTCTGCGTTTTGTATCCAAGCATTGTATCCTGGATTTTCTTTTAATACCTCAACTACAGTTCTCCCTTTGTACTTTCCAAAAGAAAACACTTCTTGATCTTCTTCATTAAACAATATAAAGCCTGCAAAATCTGCTCTTTTTGAATGTGTTGAATATTCACTTAAGGCATCTACATTGTTTTCAATATCGTCGTATTTATCTAATTGTGCTTTTAAAATTTCATAGGTTGCATTGGTATCAGCTTCCGCTGAATGTGCATCTTCTAAATCTTTACCACAGTAAAATTTATATCCCGCACTTAATGTTCTTTGTTCTTTCTTATGAAAAATCACCTGGACATCTATTGCTTTTCGATCGTTCATATCAAAATCAATACCAACACGCAAAAACTCTTCAGCTAACAAAGGAATATCAAAGCGATTGGAGTTAAAACCTGCCAAGTCGGCATCTGCAATCATATCATGCACGGTATTGGCTAGCTCTTTAAATGTAGGCTCTGTCACTACTTTTTCGTTTGTAATTCCATGTATATCAGCAGCTTCTGCGGGAATCTCAATTTCTGGATTTACCAACCATGTCTTACTTTCTTGAGTTCCATTTGGAAAAATTTTTAAGATAGAGATTTCAACAATTCTATCATTTCCAATATTAATTCCTGTAGTTTCTAAATCAAAAAACGCGATAGGTTTACTTAATTTCAATTCCATATGATGATTTTTAGGGATACTATTTAAATATTTTATAAATATAAAGAACCTTTTGCGCTTACTATCATTTTTCTCTTTCATTTTATAAGAATTAACAATCGCTATTCCCTTATTCTTTTTATTTCTTTTACGAATTTAGATTCACTTGAAAAGAATACAAAATGAATCGAAAAATAATTATCAAAGGAAGTTCCAATCGAAATGGAAATACACAAAAAATAATAGACTCTTTAAATGCCAATAATGATTTTGATGTCATTGATCTTTTGGATTACACCATTGGTCATTTTGATTATGATTTTAAAAATTCAGACGATGATTTTATCCCGCTGATGGAAAAGGTAATTGAGCAATATGACACTATTATTTTTGCTACTCCTGTTTACTGGTATTCCATGAGTGGAATCTTAAAAGTATTTTTCGATCGTATTTCTGATTTACTACACTACAAAAAAGAACTTGGAAGACAGCTTAGAGGGAAAAGTATGGGGATGATTAGCAATTCTAACGACAATGATCGCTTTTCGTTTTTTAATAAGCCGTTTATTGAAAGTGCCAACTATTTAGGGATGAATTACCTTGGCGATATTCATACTTGGTTTGATGGATCTGAAATTCATGACGATGCTAACAAAATTATTGATACTTTTAGGCAACAAATACATACACATTGATTGCAAAAGAAATTATAGAACAATTAGGACTTCAAGAACACCCAGAAGGTGGATATTTTAAAGAGACCTATCGTAGCAAAGAAACCATTCCGAATAGTGAATTGAATGAAAAATATGTAGGAGATAGACATCATTGTACTGGAATTTATTTCTTACTGACTTCTGAAAAATTTTCAGCTTTTCATAAAGTAAATCAGGATGAAATGTGGCACTATTACAAAGGTGCTCCTATAAAACTGCATACCATATCTCCAGAAGGAGACTATTCATTTGTGATGATTGGAAATAACTTTGATAATGGAGAAACACCCCAGCATGTAGTAAAAGGTGGTGATTGGTTTGCTGCCGAAGTTTTAGAAGAAGAAAGTTGTTGCTTAGTAGGATGCACAGTAGCACCAGGTTTTGATTTCGCAGACTTTACATTACCTAAAAGGCAAGAATTGATAGAGATGTATCCCAAACATAAAGAAGTCATTGATAAATTAACACATCATTAAAAAGACGCTATGAAAACTGAAGAATTAATTCTAACAACAATCATATTGATTGTTCCAAATCTATTAGCGCTAATAGCTTCTATTTATTACGTAAAGAAAAAAAATAATCTCATCAGTAAGTTTCTTTTAGCAGGTTCTTTTCTGATGTTTATAACATTTTGTTTTATTTTTTATGTAATGCCCAGTTTAAGAAATAATAATATCATTCAGAATGATGATTTTATGGTTGTATCTTTAGTAATGGCCTCTATAGGTTACATGACGTTCTTTATTACCTTCTTTTTTCACATACGAAAGATTGTAAAGATTGAGAAGATTAGGAATGATAAGGATGAGCTCGAAAATATTGGGAAATAAACATGCCTAAAAAAGGAAAAGCTAAAAATACCGTTAATAAAGCGAAGCATACCAAATTGATGAATCAAAAAGTCAATAAGGTAAAGCTACAAAAACTGCAAAATAAAGAGCGGCTAAAAGCGATCATAAAAAAAGCAAACGAATCGAAAGAATCATAAAATAGACAGACTTGTCTATTTTTGAAAAATTTGTTTTACATTTGCATCATGAAACATTCAGAAGTAAGAAATCATATTGTAGAAACAGCTTCAAATTTATTCTATACCAATGGATATAATTTGACAGGGATCAATCAAATTATTTCTGAAGCAGGCATTGCGAAAGCTACGTTATACAATCATTTTAAATCTAAGGAAGATATTTGTGTTTCATACTTACAGTATAAGAACACTGCTTTTTTAGAAAAGATAAAAGAACATTGTAGTTCAAAGAATGAAGGAAAAGAACAAGTACTAGGAGTCTTAACATTCCTTCAACTCTTTTATAACGATCGTAATTTTAATGGTTGTTGGTGTATCAATACCATTTCTGAACTTCCTAAAGATAATCAGAAAATCCGATTAGAAATTCAAAAACAAAAGCAGCAATTAATCGACTATATCCAAGAACTAATTCAAAAAAATCTATCCAATACATCAGAAAAAGACAGGGTGCTTTTATCAAAACAAATTTATGTTTTGTATGAAGGAGCTGTAGCAGAAAGCCATTTACATCAAAATGACTGGCCAATACACTCTGCTATTGATGTATGTCAGAAAATCATTGAATAAAAAATTTTTAATAAACAAAGACAGACTTGTCTGTCTAATTAATAATAAATAAAAGCAATTATGAGTAATTTAAACAACAAAGTAGCCATTGTTATTGGCGGAACCAGTGGTATCGGAAAAGCAACTGTACATCAATTAGTAAGTAAAGGAGCAACAGTACATGTTGTCGGGAGGAGTACAGATAAACTAACTGATCATGACAAGATCGTAAAGCACAAAGCAAGCATTACAGATACTAAAGAAGTAAATGAACTGATCAAAACTATTAACTCATTAGAGTCTATAGATTACTTGGTAAACGCTTCTGGTATTTTTGGACCAAAACCATTTTTAGATCATACTGTTGAAGATTACGATTCGTATTTAGACTTGAATCGAGGTTTCTTTTTCATAACACAAGCTGTTGCTAAAAAAATGAAAGCCACTGGAGGTGGATCTATAGTAAGTGTTGGGTCTATGTGGGCAAAACAAGCAGTAAAGGCTACACCATCATCTGCCTACTCTATGCAAAAAGCCGGATTGCATTCTTTAACACAACATCTAGCAATGGAATTAGCGGATGACAATATCCGAGTTAATGCAGTTTCGCCTGCAGTAGTGAGTACACCTGTATATCATGGAGTCTTTGGCGGAAAAGAAGAAGCAGATAAAGCATTGGAAGGATTTCATGGCTTCCACCCTATTGGAAGAAACGGAACTCCAGATGATGTCGCTACTAGCATCCTGTTCTTATTATCTGACAATTCTTCTTGGATCACAGGAACAATTCTAGATATAGATGGTGGAGTAATGGCTGGCAGAAATTAATAATCGACCTTATTGACAAAAAAAGCTTGATAATTTATCAGGCTTTTTTTGTGAAATTAAAGTATTAATCGTAATATTGCAATATATAATTTAATATGGGTTTAACGAAGTCAGAAATATTTACTGAAGAACAAAATAAGCTGGCAGCAATTGCAAAAGTTTTAGGGCATCCTGCTCGTATTGCTATTCTTCAGCATTTGTTTAAAATACAATCGTGTATTTGTGGTGATTTAGTAGATGTTATTGGTTTGGCACAACCCACAATTTCACAACATCTAAAGGAATTGAAGAATATTGGGGTCATTAAAGGAAACATCGAAGGAACAAGCGTATGTTACTGTATTGATCAAGAGAACTGGAAAGAAATACAAAGCTCTCTTACTGAATTCTTACATTTTGGAAATGCAGGAAATTGTTGTTAAAAAAATTTAAAAACATTAATCGTAATATTACTATAAATGAAATTATCAGAAATTAAACATCATTTAGCAAATCTTGAAACCATCTCTTTTCAATTACCTGATGGTTCACTAGTTCCTAACCATTTCCATGTAACGGAAGTAGGACAAATCACAAAGAATTTTATCGATTGTGGAGGCACAATTAGAAAAGAAGAAGTCGTTAATTTTCAATTATGGGAGGCCAATGATTATGACCACCGATTGCATCCTGAAAAACTAGTACACATTATAGAGCTTTCAGAAAAAGTATTAGGTTTAGGAGATCATGAAATTGAAGTAGAATATCAAGGAGATACTATTGGAAAATATAGTTTAGAGTTTAATGGAACTAGTTTCGTGTTAACCTCTACCAATACCGCTTGCTTAGCTCTAGATGCTTGTAATGTGCCTGAGCAAGAAACAGCAACAGCAAGTTCTTGTGCACCTGGATCAGGTTGCTGCTAGTCCTAAAATAAAAAAGCCCGAGCGAATGCTCGGGCCTTTTTGTCGTTTATCTAAAATACTTAGGAATCTATAGATCCCAAAACTCTTTTCATAAAAGCATTCAATGCTTCTTTTTTAGGAGTTCCTTCTTTAATCATCTTGTCTACCTCAACTGCTCCATACATATTGGAGATTAACTCACCAATAACGTCTAATTCTTCATCTTTCAATAACGGAACTTCAGTTAAAGCTTCTAACGTTTCAATTGTTTCTAACACATAATCTTGATCGTTTTCTTCAATAAAGTTCGTTAAGTGTTTTATTACTGGTAGTTTCATATGATATTGATTAACCTAAAAATTCTTTTAATACTTCAAACTTGTTTGTTTGCACCTGTCCGTCAAAACTTCCGTTGGTAAAAGTTGCAAATGTTGGTAAATTATCAACCGTCGCTAACTTTCTACTCTCTGGAAATTTCTCTGCATCAGCAATAACAAAGACTGCACCTTCATTCTCTGAAGCTAACTTTTTAAACTTAGGCTTCATAATACGACAGTTTCCACACCAAGTAGCAGAATACTGAACTACTACTTTAGGATTGTCAGCAACTAATTGTGCCAAGTTATCTTGATTTAATTCTTGTACCATAATTATTCATTTTTAAATTATGAATTACAAATTTTCAAATTCGTAATTCATAATTCGTAATTGTTTTAGTGAGAAGCTAAATATTCAGCTGTTCCTTTTGCATTAGGAGCCATTGCGTCTTTTCCTTCTTCCCAGTTCGCTGGACATACTTCACCGTGAGTTTGTAAATGTGAATATGCATCAACCAAACGAATATATTCATTTACATTTCTACCAATTGGCATGTGGTTGATTCCTTCATGGAAAACCATTCCGTCTTCATCGATTAAGTAAGTAGCTCTGTACGTTACGTTATCTCCTTCCACTTGAACAGTGTCAGTAGCTTCATCATACGTTTCATTAGTGATATCTAAAATCCCTAAGATACTTGATAAATTTCTGTTACTATCAGCTAAAATAGGATAAGTAACACCTTCAATTCCTCCATTATCTTTTGCTGTACTTAACCATGCGAAATGAACCTCAGGAGTATCACATGAAGCTCCGATTACTACTGTATTTCTTTTTTCAAACTCACCTAAAGCTGCTTGAAAAGCATGCAATTCTGTTGGACATACAAAAGTAAAATCTTTAGGATACCAGAATAACAGTACTTTTTTCTTGTTATTTACTGCTTCTTCTAAAACATTAATTTTGAACGTATCTCCCATTTCGTTCATTGCATCTACGCTTAAATTTGGAAATTTTTTACCTACCGCTGTAGCCATTTGATATAATTTTATTGATTAATAATCTAATTTGTTTCTTTTTACTTCTACAAATATACCCACAGATACTTTTTAAAATGAAAAATTTGATGTAATTTTTTTATCTAACGATAAATTTTACTTATACTTTTATGATTTAAAAATAGATTTGATTTATTGCTTTTTAATCATGTACGATTCATCTTAATTGTGAAATAATCTGTATTTTGGCACTTTAATACGTACATGAATGACCATACTTGGTATCTCAGGCCTTTATCATGATTCAGCTGCCAGCATCATTATTAATGGAGAAATTATTGCTGCAGCACAAGAAGAGCGTTTTACTAGAAAGAAACAGGATGCTTCATTCCCTTCTCATGCAATCAAATTTTGCTTAGAGGAAGCAGGAAAAAGTATTGATGATTTAGATGCAATTGCTTTTTACGATAAACCTTTACTCAAATTTGAACGCCTTCTAGAAACGTATTACGGATTTTCACCTAAAGGATTGAAATCTTTTATGATGGCAATTCCTGTTTGGTTGAAGGAAAAAATGTTTCTCAAAAAGTTAATCAAAGATGAGCTTTCAGAAATTCAACCTTACAATAAACGAAAGTTAAAACTTCTATTTCCTGAGCATCACTTATCACATGCAGCCAGTGCTTTTTATTGTTCGCCTTATGAGAATGCTGCTATTTTAACGTTGGATGGTGTTGGTGAATGGGCTACTACATCTATTTCTGAAGGAAAAGGAAGCGACATAAAAATGTTGAAGGAAATTCAATTTCCTCATTCCATAGGTCTTTTGTATTCTGCGTTTACGTACTTCCTAGGATTTAAAGTGAACTCTGGAGAATACAAATTAATGGGATTGGCTCCTTATGGAAATGAAAAGAGTGATCGTGTACAAAAGTTTGTTGCTCAAATCAAAAAAGAAATCGTCTCTGTAAAAGAAGATGGATCTATTTGGCTGAATCAAGACTATTTCAATTATGCGGTAGGTTTGCGAATGGCAAAAGATAAAAAATGGGAAGCTCTTTTTGGTTTCCCTCGTAGAGATTCTGAAAGTGAATTTGAACAACACCATGCCGATCTTGGGTTAGCAATTCAGCTAGTTACCGAGGAAATTATCATAAAAATATCCAAACACGTTAAAGAGATTACCAACGCAGATTATTTATGTCTTGCCGGTGGTGTTGCTTTAAATTGTGTTGCCAATGGAAAACTTCAAAAAGAAAATATTTTCAAAGAAATATTTATTCAACCTGCTGCTGGTGACGCAGGAGGATCCTTGGGAGCAGCTTTAGCAGCTCACCACATTTACTTTAAAAACGAAAGAACTGTAGGCGAAGGAGATTCTATGAAAGGATCTTATTTAGGCCCTAGTTTTTCTTCTTTAGATATTGAAAAAACAATTCGGAAATACGATGCAATTGCTACTAAGTTTGAAAATTTTGAAGAAGTAACGCAAACAACTGCTAAATATCTTGAAGAAGGAAATGCCATTGGATGGATGCAAGGAAAAATGGAATTCGGACCTAGAGCACTGGGAAGAAGAAGTATTCTAGGTGATGCACGAAACCCTGACATGCAAAAGAAATTGAATCTTAAAATTAAGTATAGAGAATCATTTCGACCTTTTGCGCCTTCTGTATTAGCTGAAGATGTCAATAAGTATTTTGACTATGATGGTATCTCACCTTATATGTTATTAGTGCACAAAATAAGTGATCGCATTAAGAAAGTGCTACCGAGTAATTTTGATTCTTTATCTATCAAAGAAAAGTTATATACCGAAAGATCAAGTATTCCAGCCATTACTCATATCGATTTTTCTGGGAGGATTCAAACTGTTCATAAAGAAACCAATCCTGAGTACTGGAACTTAATCAATGAGTTTAAAAAGAGAACAGGTGTTGGTTTGGTGGTGAATACTAGTTTTAATGTAAGAGGAGAACCTATTGTTTGTACTCCTGAAGATGCTTATAGATGTTTCATGAGAACAGAAATGGACTACCTAGTTATTGAAAATTATATCTTTGAGAAAAAGAAACAACCCAATTTTGAAGATAAAGACAATTGGAAAGAAGAATTCGTTTTAGATTAAAAATATGAGAAAACTATCTTTAAAAATAGTATCAATCCTTATAGGTTTATTTATCACCTTTATAATTATTGAATTAGCTTACCGAATTAAGCTTCGCTTTTTTGGAGATTACACTGTGTATTCAAAAACAAAGGAGATGGTTCGTTATTCTGAAAACGAAAAATTGCTTGTAGAGTTAATACCCAATGCTAGTGTAGAAATAAACAAGACATCTTATAACGTGAACTCTTTAGGGTATAGAGATAGCGAATGGAATTTAAAGGATACAACAAAGGTAAAAATGGGTCTGATTAGTGATTCTGTTGGATTCCCTTATGGTCTTAATCAAGAAGAAGGGTATGAATATTTCACCGAACTCGAATTAGCTAAAGATTCTATTCCTACAGATATTTATAACTTTTCAATGAATGGTTACAATGCCCACCAATATATTGAAGTTCTGAAAAAAGTAGACGCTACAAAAGAGATTCAACTAGATTACTTGATTGCTAATATCACCTCAAATGACAATCAGCCTACAGGAACTCCTTCTGTACTAAATTGGATAGATCATCCAGCGTCAAAGTACGAATGGATTCCTTCTCGATTGATTAAAAAATTCATCAATATTCACTATAAGAAAAATGTACATCCAAAGCTATATTCATTTTCTTACATTGAAGAATACATAGACTATCTAAAAGAATATCAAGATAAAAACAATACAACTGTTGTTGTTTTATTGATTCCTTCTAATACAACAGACCAAGGTAACTCAGATTTTTATCTAAAAACCAAGGAATACGCAAAACAAAAAAATCTTAAAACGTTGTTTTTAAAAGATAAATTTGACAATATGTCTAAAAATGAATCTTTAAAAGAATATTATTACCCGAATGACATTATGCATTTAAGCAAAAAAGGTCATAAATTTGTAGCAGAACATTTAAGCGCTTTATTAAAAAGTACAATTAAACAATAAGTTATGGAGTTTTTAAGAGATCTCTTTCTTTTCATGAAAGAACGGAAAAAGTTTTGGTTAATCCCAATGATTATCGTTTTCCTTGTTTTAGGTGTTATACTAGTACTTGGTGGAAGCTCTGCTTTTGCACCTTTTATCTATAGCTTATTTTAAGATGGTTGCACCAAAAAATAAATCCAAAACGGTATTAGCAATTGTGATTGGCTTTTTGGCGATTGCATGGTATTTTAACTATAAAGGAAAATTACAAACGGCAGAAACTCTTTTCTATATTGCTTTCGGTGCAGGCCTTTTATCTGCTTTATCTTCTACATTAGAAAGCTACATTGTTTTTGTGTGGGATAAGATTGCCTTAACCTTAGGGTGGTTTATGTCTAGAGTTGTTTTGACTTTAGTATTTTTTATCTTCCTTACACCGTTAGCTTTGCTTAAGAAGTTAGTCTCTTCTAAAGATCCTCTAAAGATTAAAGATACCGCAACGACCTACGTAGATCGTTCGATTACATATTCGAAAAAAGATTTAGAGAATATCTGGTAAGCTACTTACTAGCAAATAACTTTACATCACTTTCAGAAATCTCTTGCTCTCCTAAAATTAGTAGACGTTCTACTACGTTTCTTAACTCACGAATATTTCCTGTCCAATCGTATGCTTGCAGTAATGTAATTGCCTTTTTGGAAAACTCTTTTTTAGCAACTCCTTGTTCTGTTGCTATCTTCTGAGAAAAATAATTTACCAACAGCGGAATATCTTCTCTACGGTCATTCAAAGCTGGAACTTTAATTAGAATAACTGCTAATCTATGATATAAATCTTCTCTGAATCTACCTTCAGCAATTTCTTCCTTTAAGTTTTTATTTGTTGCTGCTACGATACGAACATTCACTTTAATGTCCTTATCGCTTCCAACACGTTGAATTTTATTCTCTTGCAATGCACGTAATACCTTGGCTTGAGCTGACAGACTCATATCTCCTATTTCATCTAAGAAAATCGTTCCATTGTTAGCAGCTTCAAACTTTCCTGCTCTGTCTTTGTTAGCACCAGTAAAACTACCTTTTACGTGTCCAAACAATTCACTTTCAATCAATTCAGAAGGAATTGCTGCACAATTTACTTCTATTAAAGATGATTTAGAACGGTCAGATTTTTCATGCAACCAATGAGCTACCAACTCTTTTCCTGTTCCGTTCGGACCCGTAATGAGAACTCGAGCATCTGTACTTGCAACCTTTTCAATCATGTCTTTGATATGAGTAATCGCATCGCTCTCTCCGATCATTTCATAATTCTTACTCACTTTCTTCTTTAAACGCTTATTTTCTACAACCAATACCTTTTTATCTAAGGCATTACGAACCGTATTTAGCAACCGATTTAAATCTGGTGGTTTTGATATATAATCAAAAGCCCCTAGTCGCATTGTATTCACAGCTGTATCTAAATCTCCGTGACCAGAAATCATCACAAAAGGGATTTCAGGTTTAATCTTTTTTGCCTTCTCTAAGACCTCTACTCCATCCATCTTTGGCATTTTGATATCACACAATACCAAATCGTAATCGTTGTCTTTCAACATTTCTATTCCAGACAAACCATCTTCTGCTTCAGAAACTTGATAGGCTTCATTCTCTTCAGAGATAATTTTTGTCAATACTCTACGAATTGCAGCTTCGTCTTCTATAATTAATATTTTGCTCATTTATGTTAAGACTTTTAGATGAAAGACATTAGACAAAAGACGATTAAAATGACTTCATAAATCCTGAAATCATTTTCTGTAACTCTTCTGCCTTATTCTCTAAGGTTTCTAATTCTTTTTTACTAATATATTCTTTATAGCTTGATAATACAATCTGTGTTTGAAGTTCATAAAGAGATCCCAAAGCTATTTCAAGGTACCTCTTAAAATCTTTATCCGAACTTCTACTTGATCCTTCAGCAATATTTGAAGGAACAGATACAACTGAACGATTAATTTGCGATGTTAAAGAATAAATCTCCGTTTTTGGAAAACCTTTTGTAATATTAAATATATCATTACAAAGTTCCATCGCTTTTAACCATATTTTTAATTTCTTAAAATTATGCTTTCCCATTTTCTTTTTCTTTTTTCTAGCAATCTTTTGTCTTTTCTCTTAATTACCCTTTATACTTTATCCACTTATACATGTCCTTATAGGTAGGTTTCTTACCATACATTAAAATCCCTACTCGGTAAATCTTAGCAGCAAACCACACCATGAATATAAAGGTAAACAATAATAATACCATAGAAATGGCAATCTCATACCATGGCACTCCAAAAGGAACTCTCATTAACATCACAATAGGCGAGGTTAATGGAATCATAGAAAATATCGTTGAAATAGATCCATGAGGATCATTTATTACGGTAGCAAATCCAACATACACTCCAATAATTAAAGGCAACATGATTGGCAACATAAATTGCTGTGTGTCAGTCTCATTATCAACTGCAGCACCAACCGCAGCAAATACAGAACTGTATAAGAAATATCCTCCTAAGAAATAGAATATAAATAGGATAAACATTTTTAAGATTGGCAATTTTAGTATTTCTTGAAGCAATTGATCAGCTCCGTCAGTAGATTGTTTAATAACTTCCAACTGTTCTGGGCCAACTTTAGAAGTTTGCGCCTCAACCAAATCGACACCAAAAACAGAAGAGGAAACAATACTCAATATAAAAATGACGACTCCCCATATAAAGAACTGCAACAATCCTGCTGAGGCGTTTCCGATAATCTTACCCATCATTAATTGAAATGGTTTTACAGAAGAAACGATCACTTCAATAATCCGACTTGTCTTTTCTTCGATAACACTTCGCATAACCGATGTTCCATAAATAATCACAAACATCATTAACAGATATCCAGAAATAGCTCCAGCCCCTATTTTAATCCAACTTCCCATCTTAGAAGATTCCTCTCCTGAGAAATTATTCAGCTTGATATCTGCATTAAAATCAGAAGAATTCAATGCTGTCATATCTATATTTAAATTGTTCAATCTTGTATCTCGAAGCCTTTTTTCTATTTTACGCTCTAATGATTCAATAGTTCCCACACCTGGCGATGAACTCGAATAAAACTCGATAGACTTTGCCAATAGCTCTAAGCTGTCCTGCTTCGGAATGTAAATCATCCCATAGAAATCACCTTCCTCAACTTTCTTTTTAGCTTCTTCTAAAGATAGATCTGAGTAATCTTCGTACTTGACTGTTTTCTTATCTGCAAAATCATCCTTACTAAACAATTCAGATTGATTTACATATGCGATCGTTTTTACTGTTTCGCTATTCTTTTTGCTTAAAAAATAGACTAAGAATCCGATACCCACCATTAATATTGGGCTCAAAAATGTCATTACAATAAATGATTTATTACGCACTTTTGCGTTGAACTCTCTCTTTATAATTAGTTTTAACTTACTCATCTTCTTAACTATTTTTGTTTACAGCTTGAATAAAAATTTCATTGGCGTCTGGCACCAATTCTACAAAATGTTCTACTTGACCTTGACTGGTTAAGAACGACAACAAATCATTTGCCGTGTTTCCATTAGTCAATTTCACATTTAACCTCAATCCATCATTCAATAGTTTAAAATCAGCCGGAGATACTTCAAAGCTTTCTTTTAATTTAGATTCAACTTCTTTTGCATGTTCAGTATTTAATCCTATTTGAAAAGTATTTGTTCTGAACTTACGTTTAATATCTTCTAAATTTCCTTCTAAAATTAAATTCGATTTATCAATCAGTGCAATATCATCACACATTTCCTCTACAGACTCCATTCGGTGTGTAGAAAATATAATGGTAGCTCCCTCATCGCGAAGCTGTAAAATTTCTTTTGCTATCAATTGTGCATTAATGGGATCGAATCCTGAAAAAGGTTCGTCGAAAATCAATAGTTTCGGTTGGTGCATTACAGTCACAATAAACTGTACTTTCTGCGCCATCCCTTTAGACAATTCTTCAATTTTTTTATTCCACCAAGCTAGAATATCAAACTTCTCAAACCAATATTTTAATCGTTCTTTGGCTTGTTTCTTACTCAACCCTTTCAACTGTGCTAAATACATAGCTTGCTCACCAACCTTCATACTTTTATACAAACCACGTTCTTCTGGCATGTACCCAATATCTTCGATATGATTAGGCTGTAGTGCTTCTCCATCTAAAATGATAGAGCCACTATCTGGCATTGTAATCTGATTAATGATTCTAATTAATGAAGTTTTCCCTGCACCATTAGGCCCAAGAAGTCCATAGACACTTCCCTTTGGAACATGAATAGACACATCACTTAATGCTGTATAATCTCCATAGGTTTTTACAACATTGTTAATTTCTAATAAATTATCCATACTTAGTTAGTTGATTTTATATTGAATCGAGTATCACAAACTTACTATAATCTATTGTAGCTACAGAACTTTTTATGTGAAAAACTCCTCTATTAGATGCAAGTTTTTTAAAATTGTTACAGTTATTTATTATGCATGCATAATTTTTTCTTAATTTACTATGCATGCATAATATATTTTTATATCTTTGACACAATGGATAAAAATAAATCGATAGATCATCAATTAAGAGCCACTTGGCAAGCCGTTGCAAAACTATACAACGAGCGTGCAGCAAAGCACGATAGTACGATGGCAACTGCCTTTGTTTTGTTAAATATTGATTATGAAAACGGAACTCCTTCTACTGCTTTAGGTCCTTTAATGGGAATGGAACCAACAAGTCTTTCCAGAATTCTGAAAAATATGGAAGACAAGGGAGCTATTTCTAGAGAGAAAAATCCTGAAGATGGAAGAAGTGTCATCATTAAACTAACAGATTACGGAAAAGAAATGAGAGAAATCTCTAGACAGTCTGTCATCATATTTAATGATGCTATTAGAGAACATATCACAGAAGAAGAATTGGGTGCTTTCTTTAAAGTTACCTCAACCATAAACAAATTAATCGCAGACAAGGCTATTTATCAAGAAGATAAAGTCAATAAGAAAGCGGTATAAACAAACTAAAAAACAAATGACTAGAAGAATTAAAAAAGTAGCAATTGTCGGTTCCGGAATTATGGGAAGCGGTATTGCTTGTCACTTTGCCAACATTGGTGTAGAAGTTCTTTTATTGGACATTGTTCCAAGAGAATTGAATGATAAAGAAAAGGCAAAAGGATTAACTTTAGAAGACAACATCGTTCGCAATCGTTTGGTAAATGATGCGTTGAAGGCTTCATTAAAATCAAAGCCCTCACCTATTTATTCTCAAAAATTTGCAAACCGAATTACCACAGGTAATATTGATGATGATTTACATAAAATCAAAGATGTAGATTGGGTAATGGAAGTTGTTGTTGAAAGATTAGACATCAAACAACAAGTTTTTGAAAAAATAGAAAAGTTCAGAACACCTGGTACGTTAATTACTTCAAACACATCTGGAATTCCTATCAAGTTTATGAACGAAGGAAGAAGCGAAGACTTTCAAAAGCACTTTGCAGTCACTCACTTCTTTAACCCTCCTAGATATTTAAAGTTATTTGAAGTTGTTCCTGGTCCTAAATGTACTCAAGATGTTACCGACTTCTTAATGATGTACGGTGATAAATTCTTAGGAAAGACTTCAGTTTTAGCGAAAGATACTCCTGCGTTTATTGGAAATAGAATCGGAATCTTTGGAATTATGAGTTTGTTCCATGTTGTAAAAGAAATGGGATTAACGATTGAAGAAGTAGATAAATTAACGGGGCCAGTAATTGGTCGCCCTAAATCTGCAACATTCAGAACCATTGATGTGGTTGGATTAGATACTCTAGTACATACCGCAAATGGTGTGAAAGACAACTGCCCGAATGATGAAATGAAAGAACAGTTTGTCATTCCTGATTTTGTGAATACCATGATGAAAAACAAATGGTTAGGAAGCAAAACAAAACAAGGTTTCTATAAGAGAGTTGTTGGTGAAGGTGGTAAAAAAGAAATCCTTTCTTTAGATCTTAACACCTTAGAATACAGACCAAAACAGCGAGCAAAATTTGCAACTTTAGAGTTAACGAAGACCATTGATAATGTAATTGATCGTTTCAAAGTATTGGTTGGAGGAAAAGACAAAGCTGGAGAGTTTTATCGAAAAAGCTTCGCTGCCATTTTTGCGTATGTGCAAAATAGAATTCCTGAAATTTCTGATGAATTGTATCGAATAGATGATGCTTTAAAAGCAGGATTTGGATGGGAACACGGACCTTTTGAAATCTGGGATGCTATTGGGGTTGAAGCTGGAATTGAAATGATGAAAGCTGAAGGAAAAGAACCAGCAGCTTGGGTATTAGAAATGATCGAAAAAGGATCTACTTCTTTCTACTCTATCAAAGATGGAGCAACATTCTATTACGACATTCCTGCAAAAGCACAAACAAAGAAACCTGGACAAGATGCATTTATCATCTTAGACAATATTAGAGAGTCGAAAGCAGTCTTCAAAAATTCTGGAGTTGTTGTAGAAGACTTAGGAGATGGAATTTTAAATGTAGAATTCCAATCGAAAATGAATACAATCGGGGGAGATGTATTAGCTGGCTTAAACAAAGCCATCGATATGGCAGAAAAAGATTACCAAGGACTTGTCGTTGGTAATCAGGCTGCCAATTTCTCGGTTGGAGCCAATATTGGAATGATTTTCATGATGGCTGTAGAACAAGAATATGATGAGTTAAACATGGCCATCAAATACTTTCAGGACACGATGATGCGTATGCGCTATTCATCAATTCCAACCATTGCAGCTCCTCACGGAATGGCCTTAGGAGGTGGATGTGAATTATCGATGCATGCTGACAAAGTTGTTGCAGCAGCAGAAACGTACATTGGATTGGTAGAGTTTGGAGTTGGAGTAATTCCTGGTGGTGGTGGTTCTAAAGAACTAGCTATGAGAGCTTCAGATTCATTCAAGAAAGGAGATGTAGAATTAAATGTTTTACAAGAAAACTTCTTAACCATCGGAATGGCAAAAGTAGCAACCTCTGCTTATGAAGCTTTCGATTTAGGAATCTTACAAAAAGGAAAAGATGTTGTTGTCGTGAATAAAGATCGTCAGATTGCACAAGCAAAGAAGCACGCTTTATTAATGGCGGAAGCTGGATATACACAACCACCAGCAAGAAAAGACATCAAAGTTCTTGGAAAACAAGCTTTAGGAATGTTCTTAGTAGGAACAGATTCTATGGAAGCAAGTCATTATATCTCAGAACACGATAAGAAAATTGCAAACAAATTGGCCTATGTAATGGCTGGAGGGGATTTATCAGAACCTACGTTGGTTTCTGAACAGTATCTTTTAAATATTGAGCGTGAAGCATTTTTAAGTTTAACCACAGAACGTAAAACTTTAGAACGTATTCAGCATATGTTAAAAACTGGTAAACCGCTTCGTAACTAAAGTTACTCAAGCTATTAGCCTCTAGCAATCAGCTATTGGCAGATTATTTAATAATGTAGCGCTAAGAGCTAAAAGCAATTAGCCAAAAGCTAAAAAATATGAAAACAGCATATATAGTAAAAGGATATAGAACAGCCGTTGGAAAAGCTCCAAAAGGATTGTTCCGTTTCAAAAGAACAGATGAGTTGGCTGCTGAAACTATTCAGCATATGATGAAAGAACTTCCTCAATTGGATGTAAAACGTATTGATGACGTAATCGTAGGAAATGCAATGCCAGAAGGGTCTCAAGGATTGAATATGGCTCGTTTAATCTCTTTAATGGGATTGAATAGTGTTGATGTACCTGGAGTAACTGTAAATCGTTTTTGTTCTTCAGGAGTAGAAACAATTGCAATGGCTACTGCTAAGATTCAAGCTGGAATGGCAGATTGTATTATTGCAGGTGGAGCTGAGAGCATGAGTGCAGTTCCAATGACAGGATACAAACCTGAATTAAACTATGATACTGTAAAGGCAGGTCATGAAGATTATTACTGGGGAATGGGAAACACAGCGGAAGCGGTTGCCAACCAATTCAAAGTATCCAGAGCAGATCAAGATGAGTTTGCTTATCAATCACATATGAAGGCATTAAAAGCACAAGCTGAAAATCGTTTTCAAGATCAGATTGCACCGATTACAGTAAACCAAACATACTTAGACGCAAACGGAAAGAAAGCAACAAAAAGTTATACGGTTAACAAAGATGAAGGACCAAGAGCAGGAACAAGCACAGCTGTCTTAAACAAACTACGCCCAGTATTCGCTGCTGGCGGAAGTGTAACAGCTGGAAATTCTTCTCAAATGAGTGACGGAGCTGCATTTGTAATGGTGATGAGTGAAGACATGGTGAAAGAGTTAAATCTTGAACCTATAGCAAGAATGGTAAACTATGCTGCCGCTGGTGTTGAACCAAGAATTATGGGAATTGGTCCTGTAGCTGCCATTCCTAAAGCATTAAAGCAAGCAGGATTAAAGCAAAGCGATATTGATTTAATAGAATTAAATGAGGCATTCGCTTCTCAATCATTAGCAGTAATGAGAGAGTTAGATTTAAATCAAGACATCGTCAATGTAAATGGAGGAGCCATTGCATTAGGACATCCATTAGGGTGTACAGGAGCAAAACTTTCTGTGCAATTATTTGATGAAATGCGCAAAAGAGATATGAAGAATAAATACGGAATGGTAACCATGTGTGTAGGTACTGGACAAGGTGCTGCCGGTATTTTCGAATTCCTAAGCTAGAATAAAGAGATTTAGAAACAAGAGATAAGACAATATATTTAAAAGAAAATGGAGACAACAAAGAAAGAAATTTTACGCGGAGGACAGTTTATAGTAAAAGAGACTAACTGTGATGATGTATTTACACCTGAAGACTTTTCTGAAGAGCAACAAATGATGAAAGAAGCAGTGATGGAATTCAATGATCGTGAGATCATTCCTCACAAAGATCGTTTTGAGAAAAAAGATTATGCTTTAACAGAGGAAGTAATGAAGAAAGCTGGTGAACTTGGATTTCTGGGTGTTTCTGTTCCTGAAGAATATGGCGGATTAGGAATGGGCTTTGTTTCTACCATGTTGGTTTGTGAATATATTTCTAGTGGTACAGGTTCTTTCAGTACTGCTTTTGGAGCACATACTGGAATTGGAACCATGCCAATTACTTTGTATGGAAATGAAGAGCAAAAGAAAAAATACGTGCCAAAATTAGCCTCTGGTGAATGGATGGGTGCTTATTGTTTAACAGAACCTACAGCAGGTTCTGATGCAAATTCAGGAAAAACAACTGCGACGCTAACCGAGGATGGAAAAGCATACAAGATCAATGGTCAGAAAATGTGGATTTCAAATGCCGGTTTTTGTGATGTAATGATTGTTTTTGCAAGAATTGAGGATGATAAAAACATTACAGGTTTTATTGTAGAAAACGATCCTAGTAATGGAATTACCATGGGAGAAGAAGAACACAAATTAGGAATTCGTGCCTCTTCAACTCGTCAGGTATTTTATAGTGACACTGTTGTTCCTATCGAAAATATGTTATCAACCAGGGGTGGTGGATTCAAAATTGCGATGAATGCATTGAACGTTGGACGTATCAAACTAGCAGGTGCTTGTTTAGATTCTCAAAGAAGAGTCTTAAACTATGCTGTAGGTTATGCGAATGAGCGCAAACAATTTAAAACTCCGATTGCCGATTTTGGAGCAATCAAAGCGAAATTAGCTGAAATGGCAACCAACTGTTATGCTGGTGAGTCTGCAAGTTATAGAGCTGCAAAAAATATTGAAGATAGAATCAACGCACGTTTAGCTGATGGGAATTCTCATAGCGAAGCTGAGTTAAAAGGTGTTGAAGAATATGCTATTGAATGTTCTATTTTAAAAGTTGCTGTTTCTGAAGATGTGCAAAATTGTGCAGATGAAGGAATTCAGATTTTTGGTGGAATGGGATTCTCGGAAGAAACTCCAATGGAGTCTGCATGGAGAGACGCTCGTATTGCTAGAATCTATGAAGGAACAAACGAAATCAACAGAATGTTATCTGTAGGAATGTTGATTAAGAAAGCAATGAAAGGTCATGTAGACTTACTAAATCCTGCAATGGCTGTTGCTGATGAATTGATGGGAATTCCTTCTTTCGATGTACCAGATTATACAGAATTGTTTGCTGAAGAAAAAGAAATGATTGTTAAGCTTAAAAAAGCATTTTTAATGGTAGCAGGTTCTGCTGTACAAAAGTTTGGAGCTGAGCTAGATGACCACCAACAATTATTAATGGCTGCTTCTAATATCTTAATAGAGATTTACATGGCTGAATCTACAATTTTAAGAACAGAAAAGAATGCAAAACGTTTTGGAGAAGAAACACAGGCTGAGCAAATTTCCATGGCAAAATTATACCTCTACAATGCTGTAGATATCATTAACAAAAACGGAAAAGAAGGAATTGTTTCTTTTGCAGAAGGTGATGAACAACGTATGATGTTAATGGGATTAAAGCGTTTTACAAAATATGCAAACCATCCAAATGTGGTTGAATTAAGAAATATGATCGCTGAGAAAGTCAAAGCTGAAAACAGTTATTGTTTTTAAAAACACTTCCTCTGGTATACAGAGGATAACAAGTTTCTTCAACTTAATAGGTTTTAGAATTTAGTTGTTTGTTTAAAACCGTCCTAAATGGGGCGGTTTTTTTGTGAATCATTTTTAAGGCGTACTTTTAACCCTCAAAACAAAACATTCATGAAATTCAGAATCTTATTTGCATTCATCTTAGTAGCTTCTTTAACTTCTTGTCAAACTGAAAAAGAAGTCACCATTAATAAAGAAGCCTTATTAGCCAATTTAAAAGAACTTTCTAGTGATGCCTATGAAGGGCGTGGTTTTTCAAGACCAGGAAACTACAGAGCGCAAAAGCTCATTGCTTCTAAATTTAAAGAGTTAGGGTTAGATACTTATTTAGAATCTGGATATATTCAACAATTTGATCAAACACTAAAAGGTAGAACAAGACAGTACCTCTTCCCTATTGCTGATGCTAAAAAAGACTTTTCAAATGTTCCTGACACCACTGTTGTTGGTGGAAATGTTGTTGGAGTAATTAAAGGAAAAAGTGATAAAGCTATTGTGATTACTGGACATTTAGATCATTTAGGGATCCGTAATGGGAAAATATACAATGGCGCAGACGATGATGCTTCTGGAACAGTTGCCTTATTTGCTATGGCTGAATATTTTAAAAACAAATCACCAAATCACACTTTAATTTTTGCTGCTGTAGATGCTGAAGAAATAGGTTCTCATGGGGCAGAATATTTTGCAGCAAACTTTAAAGATGCCAAAGAAAAGATTGCTTTGAATGTGAATATGGATATGATAGCACACAACGACTCTTTACGTATGTATGCTTCTGGATTGTATCACTATCCGCAATTAAAACCACAATTAGAGAATATTGAATCTCCGATTACTTTGTTATTTGGTCATGACGATCCTAAAGATAAAAAACTACAAGATTGGACCTTCTCTTCAGATCACAGAATTTTCCACAAAAGAGGAATTCCATTTATCTATTTTGGTGTAGAGGATCACAAAGACTATCACCAAGATACCGACACCTTTGAAAATATCAATCAAGATTTTTACTATGAAGCGGTTAAGCTCATTATTCAAGTGATTGAGAATTATGATCAAACTTTGTAAAAAACAACAAAAAGGCTGCCGATGGCAGCCTTTTTTATAATAGAGTTATTCACTATGGTTTTCCATAAATTAGTACATTGGTTTTTCATTAACTTTATAAGGTAATTAATTATTTTTCAGCATGGAAGAAAAAGGAAAACCCACTCAAACCCCTGCATTTGCTATTACCATTATTATATTACTAATTGTATTTATAATCTTTATGGTGAAATCACCCCTTTATGAAAAATATGATTTTTGGCCTTTTGTTGGTATTGGAGCGGGTAGTGTTTTTATAGGAATTATTATTTACATGCTGGCTTATGGCATAGTAGAAAGTATTTTTAAAATCATTGTAGAAGTGATAGCTGCTATTCTGATTTTTATAAATGTTATCTATTTAGTTCACTCTTGGGAAACCTTTGAATTAATGAAATATTCTGTATATGAACTAGGAATTTTAAGAAGTTGGAATCAAAATTTTGTTACAGTTTTAGCAATTCTCATCCCAATGTTGATTGTAAATATTGTTGCTTTTTTTATTATTTACCCACTATCTAGAATAGCAGGAACACGAGTCGATTTAGATTAAATATAGAAATAAAAAAAGGCTACCATTGGTAGCCTTTTTTGTTCTTCACTATTTCTTAGTTCGATCTAATAATTACATCTCCATGATAGCTTTTAAATAAGATTTCTGCTCCGCCACCGTTGATAGCTCCTGTAATCCATTTTTCAACTTTTACGCTGTAGGCATTTCCTTTTTTAGATTCGCCTTTCGTCACCTTAGCTTTTGATGGTTTAGCTTTTAAATCGAAATCAGTGTAAATTTCTCCTCGATCAGATTTTACTTTAACATTTGCTTTGATTGTTTTTGGAAATGTAATATCGATGTCTCCATTCAAACTACTAAATGCCATGGCTACATTAGGTGTTACATTAATAAAATTGACAGTAATGTCTCTATTTACAGTATTTGCACTTACAGAACCGCTAATGTCCTTTAAGGTGATTTTTCCATTTGTGTTCGTAATATCAATTGTTCCATTGACATTTTCAACATAGATATCTCCTCTATTCACTGTCGATAATTTTAAAGAAAAGTTCTTTGGAACTTGAATTTCAAAATCAGTTGTTGCATTTGGAGAGCCTTTTACACGAACTACATTATCGTATTCTTGAGCACTAAATTCTAATGAGGTATTCGAGATTCTCTTCAAACCATCTTTACTTGCTTTCCCATTTCTACGGTGATTGGTGCGTGATCTCCTTTCACTTTTTATTCCTTTCACTATCACTTCTTTTCCTGTCGTTCCTTTTACAGTAATCGATCCATTAATGATTCCTATTTTTAGGGTTCCAACCTTCGCTGGATTACTTAAAGGGATGGTGATAGTTTCTTGAGCTGTTAGGTTTACTGTCAGTAAAAATAACGTTGCTACGATTGCTAATTTTATATTCTTGGTATTCATTTTTTTATTTTTTTACGATTGCGTCTCCGTTTAATTGATCAAAGTGTAAATGCACATTCCCATTTCCTATTTTAAAATGTCTGTTTGAATTTACTTTATATCTAGTTCCTCTGTGTTCGTTCTCTTTTGTCTTCACAAGCTTAGGAGTTGTTTTTTCAACATCGAAATTGGTATAAAACTTTCCGTTCATGGTTTTATAACTAATCACTGCTCCTAATCCGTCTTTAAACTTCACATTAATATCGCCATTTAAAGATCTAAACCAGCTTTCTTCTGTTGGGTTTTTACTATAGGTTATATTAATGTCTTTATTCAAAGCATTTACATCTGTTTGTCCAGATACATTTGTCATATCAATGGCTCCGTTGATGTTATTTACGATCAATAACTTTCCATGCACATCATTCACTGTAATATTTCCGCGATTCACTGCTTTTACATCGATACTACTGTTTTTGGGAACTTTCACTTTAAAATCTAGTCGGTATACATACATACGTTTCTTTCTGTGCTTGTAACTTCTACGAGAACTGAAATTAAATTCGTGATGCTCAAACTGACCCGTTGCTAAATCGAAACGTGAATATGGAGAATCTAAATAGACATATACAGCATCCTCTTTTTTCGCTGATTTAATACCGATTTCTTTCATTCCTTGTTGCAAATGCTCTTGTGTATCTGCAGAAACTGTTTTTACAACTTCTATTTGAATTGTACTTCCATTATACCCTTCTACGTCAATAGATCCGTAGACATTATTCAATACCAAGATATTATCTGGTGATGAAGTAGGGAACTGTAATTCTTTGGTGATCGTTTCTTTATTGCTTAACTTTTTATCTTTTTGATATCGCTGTGCAGAGGCTACTGCAACACAGCTTATCATCGTAATTATTGTAATTGATTTTAAAAACTTCATGATTTTATTTTTTGATGAATGACTTTGTTTATCTCTGTAAAAAGCGACCTAGGATTTGCCATTTTACATCAAATTTGTTGATATTCGGAATTAAAGAATACTTTGTATACTTTCTTCCATTTTTTCTTTTGCGCTTGTATTAACGTCTTCTTCTTTGATTAATTTCTCGAAAGACTTTACTGCTTTCTTCTCTTGTAAAACTGCCATTAAATCTGCGAGCTCTACTTGAACCATTGGAAACTTCTGATGTACGATAGATGCTACCAATCCTTCCCTAACTATAGGCATATATGTATAATTCTTTAGAGCTTCAATAGCAGACAATCGTACGTTTACATTCTCGTCATTGTTTAATGTTGAAAACAATGCTTTGATAATCGTCTCTGTAACTGTATTCAATTTATTAACCTCATTTACAGCCTGTAATCTTTGATTCGCTGAGGGCTGATCTAATAAAGTCAACACCAATTCAGAGCGTACTTTCTCCGTTTCTTGCTGAGCAATTATAACCTCCTTTGTAGTTTCCTTCCCGAAATCCATTCGATTCCCAACAAAAAATCCGATGGCTAAGATTGCGAATGTATATGCCAATTGTTTTGGAAAACTTCCAATAAAAAATTGTTCTATTCTTGTCAAAACAGAGACTTTCTCTGTTGCTTTTTCTTGAGCATTCAACATGGTGTAAAATTTCACATCCATCGCTGCTGTTGCTTCAGGAATTTCTTCATCTACCCCATTCCAAAACATCTTTGTTGCTTCGAATTCTTCTTTGTATTGAGGATTTTCTGTCAGGAACTGCTCAAATTCTTGTTCGTTATTCTCTGCTAAATTCCCTGAGAGATAATCGACAATTGCTTCTTTAAATTCTTTGTAATCCATGCTTACCTCGTTTCTAATGTTAGAAAAATATCTTTTAATTCGTTCAATGCTCGGTGTACCTTTAATCTCGCATTTCCTTCTGTACAGCCAATAATCTCTCCGACTTCTTTATGTTTTAATTCTTTAATCTTACTCAAAACAATCAACTCTTTCTTTTCAGGTGATAATAAGTCAATCGCTCTTTTTAATGTCATTGTATTCTCTTTATTGATGATTTCCTCTTGAATATCATCTACTGAATTTAATGCATATCCAACCTCATCAATGTCCTTGTGCATATACTTTTTACTTTTCCGAAAGCTATCATGACTTGCATTTCTAGCGATTTGAAATAGCCATACTACAAATTTGCTATCCTCAGTATACGTGTGTTTGTATTTTAAAATTTTCACAAAAACATTCTGAACTAAATCTTCACTAAGACTTGCATCTTTATTCATTTGAAAAAAGAATCCAAAGAGTCTTTTTTTATAACGTTCATATAGCAGTCCGAGTTTTTGAATCTCTCCTTCTTTTACTCTGAGCATTAATGAATTGTCGGTTAATGTATTCAAGTTGTACTTTGTTGGTTGGTTATAATTGAACAGATATACTGTTGTATTTTAAAAACGTTACAAATTAGTTCTTTTTTGTTTGCTTTATTTGTTCAAGCATCTTTTTCGCATTTCCTCGAGTACCTCCAAGGTCAACAGACTTTTGATAATTTAACGCTGCTAAATCGAATTCATTCGTCATTAGATACACTTCTCCTAAGCTATCAAAAGCATTGGCTGAATTTGGGTATTTCTTTGTGTTAAATGTAAAAACTTGAACCGCTTTTTCCATTCTCTTTTGATTGATTAATTGATAACCTACATCATTGATTACGGGCTCTAAATTCATTTGATCAAAGTTTTCCAACCTTTTGAGTTTTAAAAACTCGTTATCTAACGATTTTACACCATTTTCAACAATAGCTTGTAACAGCGTTTCAAATGCTTCATTTTGAAAATCAATAATATCATCATCAACAATAGTTGCAATATGATTGATAATATTTTCAATATTATAATAACTCCCCAATCCGTTTGATAGAAATACAATGCTCATATCATCTAAGGGAAAAATACGATATGCCGTGATTAAAGATCCTGAAAACCCATAAGAATCATGCTGATTAATAATTCTCTTATCCCACCCATAAGCAAACCTTTTATTGGATTTTGAATAGGAAAAAGTACTCCACATTTCTTCTTTGGTTTCTTTTCGAATCAACTCATCATTTCTTAATCGTTGATCCCATTTCACAAACTCATCTAAAGTGATATTCAATCCGTTTGCTGCAAACATATATCTTCCTTTGAGAGCTGAATGATCTATTTGAATTTCGCCTGTTTCAAAAGGAAAATATGGCGTGACGCGATGCATCACAATCTTTTTGGAATTAGACGAAAAGAAAACATTCTTCTTCTCACCTTCAAACTGATTCTTGATGATAAAATCTTCTAACTTTTCACCTGATAGCTTTTCAATAATCTTTTGTAACAACCAAAAATTAGTCTGATTGTATTGATATTTTTCTCCAAAATCAAACGCTAACTTCTTTTCAAAAATTACATCTTTCGCTTCCTTCTCAGTTAGCTTCTCCATTCGATGATAAGGAGCCATATCTGGAAATCCGGAAGAATGAGTTAATAAATGTTTCATTTTTGCCTTTCTCCAACTCTTAGGAATATCTTTAATGTACTTCCCTACTTCATCATTGAGTGACAACTTATCCTGTTCAATAAGTTGAAAAACAGCAACAGAAACAATCGGTTTCGTTAAAGAGTAAACTCTGTAAATAGATTCATCAACAATAGGGCTTCGGTGTTCAATATTAGCTTTTCCAAAATTCTCTTTATAAACAGTTTGTCCTTTCTGAGTAATCGCTAATGAAACACCTGGAATAGAGTGTCTTTTTTGAAGATGTAGCACATAAGCATCAATCTTTTCTTTTTGATTTTTGCTAATGGATTTCGATGTGACCTGAGCAGTTACATTAATACCTAAGAAAGCAATGCATAGTAATGTGGTTAGCAGTTTGAATTTTCTCATGATTTGCACGTTTTATCAAACAGAATTACTGAGGGTTTTAAAAAACGTTACAAAAAAAAGGAGATTGCAGTTTTGCAATCTCCTTTTAATATCTTTTTTATTTGATCTGTTAAGCCAAAGCTCCTAAATATCGTTCGGCATCTAATGCAGCCATACAACCCGTCCCTGCGGCAGTGACAGCCTGTCTGTATTCTTTATCTTGAATATCTCCTGCGGCAAAAACACCCGGTAAATTTGTTTTGGTAGATTTTCCTTCAGTAATTAAATACCCAGTATCGTCCATATCTAAAACTCCTTTAAATAAATCCGAATTTGGTTTGTGTCCGATTGCGATAAATAATCCTGTTACATCAATTTCATGTTTGTCTCCAGAAACATTATTAACAACTCTAACTCCTTCTACTACATTTTCACCTAAAACCTCATCCAATTCAGTATTGTACAATACTTCAATGTTTTCAGTTTTATTTACTCTATGTTGCATAGCTTTAGAAGCTCTCATATAATCTTTACGAACCAACATGGTTACTTTCTTACAAATGTTTGCTAAATAAGTCGCTTCTTCAGCAGCTGTATCTCCTGCTCCAACAACAACAACATCTTGTCCTTTATAGAAAAAACCATCACATGTTGCACAAGCAGAAACTCCTCCACCAATTAAACGTTGTTCGCTTTCTAATCCTAAATATTTTGCTGTCGCTCCAGTAGAAATAATCACTGTATTTGCTTCAATTTTCTTAGAACCGTCAACAGTCACATTGTGAATACCTCCTACTTCTTCGCTTAACTCAACTTCTGTAACCATTCCAAAACGTACTTCAGTACCAAAACGTTCTGCTTGGTTCTTTAAGTCTTCCATCATGGCAGTTCCGTCTGTTCCATTAGCGTACCCTGGGAAATTATCAACTTCTGTAGTCGTTGTTAATTGTCCTCCCATTTGTAAACCTGTATACATTACTGGTTTCATATCAGCTCTAGCTGCGTAGATTGCTGCCGTATATCCTGCTGGTCCTGAACCAATAATTAAGCATTTTATTTTTTCTGTAGTATCAGACATTGTTCTATTCTTTTTTTTACGATTACAAATGTAATTTTTTTTGATTTCTACACGGTTGAAATCAAATATATTTTTACAATTAGAGCATAAATATTTTCAATCCTTACATTGTAAGAACTTAGACTGGTTTAGAACACTTATTTTAAGGAGTAATTCTTACAATTCCCAAGTTTTCAATTCCTACATATATATAGCCATCTCTTCCTTGTTCTATAGAACGAACTCTTCCTAAACCTTCAAGAATTTTTTCTTCTTTAACAACTTTGCCGTTTTTTAATGTACAGCTAGTTACATATTGGAATTTTAAAGAACCCACTAGTAGGTTTCCTTTGAGTTTTGGATATTTATTTCCGGTCACAAAAGCCATTCCACTTGGTGCGATGGAAGGTGTCCATTGATACATAGGGTCTTCCATTCCGTCAATAGAAGTCTTGTCTGTGAATTTAGTACCACTATAGTTGATTCCAAAACTAGCTTTAGGCCATCCATAGTTTTTACCAGGTTGTACAATGTTTATTTCATCGCCTCCTCTAGGTCCATGCTCATGTGTCCAAATTTCTCCAGTGAACGGATTAATCTCCATTCCTTGTGGGTTTCTATGTCCGTAACTATATACGGCTTCTTTAGCATCCTTTTTGCCGACGAAAGGATTATCCTTAGGAATGCTTCCATCATCTTTTAATCGATACACTTTACCGCCATCTCTTGTAATGTCTTGTGGATTCACATCTCTATTCCCTCGATCTCCAACAGTAAAATATAAATATCCTTTTCTGTCAAAAGCAATTCGAGAACCAAAATGCTGACCTCTTCTTGAATTTGGAGAGGCTTTGTATAATAACTTTTTCTGACTTAGTGTACCATCTTTAAAGATTCCGCTCATTAAAGCTGTATTTGCGCCCCGGCCTTCTCCGGAAGTGGAAGCGTAGGTAAAGTATATTTTATTATTGTTTTTAAAGTCGGGGTGTAATTCAACATCCATCAATCCACCTTGCCCATATTGCTTTACATTTGGCAAACCTGTAATTTCAGTTTTCTTTCCATCTTTAAAATGTATTAGCTTTCCTGCCTTTTCAGTTATTAAGATTGAATTGTCTGGTAAGAAAGTAAATCCCCAAGGAATATTTAACCCAGGGACAACAACTTCTGTCTGGTATTTTATAGTTGTATCTACAACGTTAACATCGGTTTTCTTTTGTGCAAACGATAAAAGCCAAATAAAGCAGACTGCAAGTAAAAGTTTTAACTGTTTCATTTTGAATGATTTTTGAAATGTGAAGTTATAAATATTTGATTAAAATAGGTAATTAATATTTACTCCCCAGAAATAATTCACAGGATTTCCAGGATAAAAATAACGGGGAGCACTACCTCCAAAACTACTTGCGTTGATTAAAATTTGAGAAGCATATGCTTCATCAAAAACATTATCTACCCCAAAAAACACGTTGAGAGTTAGTCGTTTTGAAAGTTCTTTTTTATATCCTATTTTAATATTTGTTAAATTGTAGCTACTGCTAAATAAGCTATTACTATCTGTGATAGGCTGACTCCCCACATGCTGAAAATTAATATTTCCATACATCCCAAACTTTGAACTTATGTCGATCCCTGCATTCAATATTTCTGAAGGAACCCCGGTTAATTTGTTTCCAGAAAAGTTGGCATCATCATCTACAAACTCTTTAAAACTATAGTTATTCAATGTATAATTAAAGAATGTACTTAGGTTAAAAACATCATTACGAGTCCATTGATAATTGAACGTCAATTCCAAACCATCGTGTTGTGTCTTCCCTGCATTAACTCCAATAAACTGATCTTGTGCTACACGTCTAGAAACTAAGAGGTTTTTTACATCTAAACGATAGATCGCAAGGTTGAATTGTAATTTATTGCTTAAAGCTACAACTCTAGTTCCTATTTCGTAATTCCACCCTGTTTCTGGCTTTAATTCTGTATTAATTTGTCCGTCTGGCAACAACGTTTCCTCCAAAGAGATTGGAGAAAAACCTTGACTTATACTTCCATACAGGCTCGTATTTTCAGAAATTAAATGAGAAATTCCAATTTTAGGAGATACGATACCGTCAAATTTAAAACTACCGGATTGATCAGGATTATCGTTCGTAACCGTAAAACGATCTTCTAAATCATACGATGTTTGATTATAATTTAAACCGAGAGCCATCGTCGTATTTTTCGCGATTTCATAGTTTATTTCAAAAAACACATTATAATACGTTCTTTTCTCTTTAAAATCAGACAAGCTATCACCTTGAACGCTTCCTGTTCCAATAGGAAAATTTTGGTATAAATTCTGAAATGTTTTTGAGATGTAGTTATCTTTAAAATACTCTGCTCCGAAAGTGTATTTAAATAAACTCCCTAGTAATTGCGTTTCACCTACAAATCGACTACGTAGCCCAAAAGCCAGAGTATTCTCTTCTAAAATATTAAAAGGTCTTGGTTCGTATCCATTTCTGAAAGATCCAAAAGCACTTGTCACTTGTTTTAATTTTCTATGGTACTGATGATTCCACGTAATTCCCAAAATACCACGTTTAGCATCTTCAAACCCCTGAGCTCTTCCCCAAGTAAATGCAGCTGCTGTAGGATTATTCAAAAATGTGTTTTCATTCAAAGAACTAGGAATAAATGCTTTTAAATCTACATAACTTACTAGGATAGAAAAATCATTCGCATCATTTATGAAATGATTTGTACTTAACGTAAATGTTTGCCGGTCATATTCATTATTATCTCTATACCCATCGGAATGTGTATTACTATAAACACCTCTAAAACTATTCTTTGCTGAACCTTGATTAAAATTCACTGTACTTTTCACCAACCCAAAAGAACCTATCGTTAATTCAGTATTTAAAGAGGTTTCATCCAAATATGCATTGAGAGGTATCAAATGAATTGCTCCTCCTAAACCTGCTCCATAAATACTAGAAGTTGCTCCTTTTACTATTTCTAAACGAGATATAGATCCCAATTCAAAATCTTCTATAGTCGTTTCGCCACTTCCGTTTGTTAATGGGATGTCTTTAAAATAAGCTCTTATTTTTGATGTCCCAAAAAGGTTTCGAGAACCAATCCCTCTGATGGTTAATCTATTGGTATTTAATGCGCCGCTTTGCATGAAAACCCCAGGAGTTCTATTTAATATTTGAGATACATTAATATCACTACCTCTATTGATCTCTTTAGTTGAAAGTATGTCTATTGTTGTGACAGCTTTTTGAAGTCTTTTTGGGATCTGATTGGTATTAACAATAATTTCATTTAATTCTAATGGCTTTACATTTAATTGAACAATTAAAAAAGTATTAGAACTAACCGTTCTTATCTTTTGTTGATAGCCTTCTTTTTGAAAACGATATGTCCCTTTAGATTTAAGAGTAAACTGACCTAACTTGTCTGTAATTATAACTTCTTTAGTATCTACATTATAAATACTCGTATTTGAAAGCGTAGCATTCGTTTCTCCATCTATGACTTTTCCTTGTATTTGGTTTTGTGCAACTGCAAAATGAACAGATAGAAGGCAGAACAATAGAAAAAATCTCATCATATTTATAAATAAATCAACATGGTAAAGATATTATAAGTCTGCCTGTTCTAGATGATTTGTTGATATTTTAACTACTAATTTATTGAATACAAAAAAATAAACAAGATGACATTTATAAACCCAAAAGTTCTTGATAAAATCATATATAATTTAACTACGAATAAATTCAATATTTATAAATAATATAGTAACTTTGCAGTCCGAATATTTTCGGGGTGTAGCGTAGCCCGGTCATCGCGCCTCGTTTGGGACGAGGAGGTCGCAGGTTCGAATCCTGCCACCCCGACCATTAAAAGTCAAAAATCATTATGATTTTTGGCTTTTTTATTTGAATGAAATTGAAGTTTACTTCAAAATTTAAATGAGAATAAAAAAACAACTTGAATAAACAAGTTGGCTTTTAATGAGCAACATAACATCTCAGGATCACGAGTGGTAGCGAGTAATCCTGCCACCCCGACAAGTTAAAGCAAAAAGTTCTCGTAGAAAGTTCACTTTCTTAAGAGGACTTTTTTGTTTTAAGTAGAATTAGAGCTATGCTTTAATTTGCAGCAACCTATAATCAGGATCAACGAAGTTAATCCTGCCACCAGGACAAAGAGCCAGTAATTTATTGTTGGCTCTTTTATTTTCAGAATATCTTATTTTCGTAAAAACTATGTCGAAGAACTTCCAATTATGTCTAATAGCATTGATATAGTAATTAGCAACGGTGTTATCAACTTATCAAGCGAAAAAGAAAAGGTCTTTAAAGAAGCTGCAAGAATCTTAAAAACAAGAGGAAGACCAGCAATTTCTTACTGGTGTCTTATGAAACTTAAATACCTCTAATCCAAATACTTCTTCGGTATCTTATGCATAGCATCTTCAGCAGCCCAAAACATCGATAGTATCCAATAGCGCTCTCCATCGTAAAAAATTTCGTAACTAGTAATACCCTGACCATCTGGGATGCTCTTATCTTCTACTCGAAACTTGTAGGTACTAAACACTTGTGTTACCGAACTGAACGTATGAATCTTATTAGATACCTCATGCTCATAAAACCCTTTTTTATCCAAATACCCCATTCGATCAATGAACTCATCAAGTGTTTTAAAAATTAAATTGCTAGCCTTTGTAGATTCCTGATTCCAATGACTATAAATTAGTCTTGCTTCTGGATCAAATAAATTCCTTAGCCTTGCAAAATCTCTTTTCTCCCCTATTGGCCCTGAAATACAATCGTAATAAGCTGTTAAAATGTTTTGAACACTACTTACATCTTTTGCGTATGACTTACTCTTCTTTATTTGAGAGAATCCACTAGTACTTACTAGAATGAATAGTAAAATAGTTACAAACTCCTTTTTAAATGATTTCATTTTAAAATATTTTGATATTCTTTAAAGTTACTCAATTTAGTTGCTCAAAAATCTTCAAAGACAATCGTTTTTTGATCATATGGAAAGTTTAACAAATCATTTTGTTTAATCATATGAAAAAACTGTTAAACATTTTGTATTTTTACATCATAATTACAAGACAATGGCAAAAAAGAAAAATAGCACAGCGAACGATATCATCTCTTGGTACATGGAATACGTTTTAGAGAATGGTAAGCAACCTACATCAGTCTTTAGCTTTTCTAAAGAAAATAATTTTGAAGAAGCTTCTTTTTACAAACACTTTGGTTCATTTGATGCTGTTGAAAAAGGTATTTTTAAAGCCTTTCTAGACAATTCTATCATTCTTTTAGAGAAGAGTCAAGATTACGAAACTTTTGATGCTCGTAACAAACTTCTTAGTTTTTACTATACTTTTTTCGAGAATTTAACAGCCAATAGAAGTTATGTTATTTATGCTTTAAATAAGAATAAAAATCAATTAAAGTCACTTCAATCCCTATCAGAATTAAGAAAGTCTTTCATTGAATATATAGACAGCTTAGGTATTGAAACTATCGATTTAAAGGAAGAGCGAATCATGAAATTTCAAGAGAAATCAATTCAGGAATCCGCTTGGTTTCAATTGCTAGTCACACTTAAATTTTGGATGGATGATACTTCACCTTCGTTTGAAAAAACAGATTTGTTTATTGAGAAATCTGTCAAGGCTAGTTTTGATTTAATTGATACTACGCCTCTTAAAAGCATTATCGATTTGGGTAAATTTTTATTCAAAGAAAAAGTTCACATGAATTAAATACACGCCATGAAAACTATAGATAGAATACCTACTTCCAAAATACAGCGTGCCACGAAATTAGTTCAAACTGGAGCTAAAGTGGGCGTTAATTATTTGAAATATTACGGTGATAAAATCACCAAAACTGAAGATGAGGCTAAAGAGCGTTTAAATCAAAATAACGCTGAAGACATTTATGATGGCCTAAAAAAGTTAAAAGGAAGTGCTCTTAAAGTCGCTCAAATGTTGAGCATGGAGAAAAGTATTTTGCCTCAGGCTTATGTGGAAAAATTCTCACTGGCTCAATTCTCAGTACCTCCTCTATCTCCTGCATTGGTCATTAAAACTTTTAAGAAATACTTCGGGAAGCATCCTGATGAGATTTTCGACACTTTTAATTCTACTTCTACAAATGCCGCTAGCATTGGACAAGTACATGCAGCGGAAAAATTTGGAAAAAAACTGGCAGTAAAAATTCAATACCCTGGGGTAGCAGATAGCATTTCCTCTGATTTGTCATTAGTAAAACCAATAGCTATTAAAATGTTTAATATTAGAGGGAAAGACTCTGATAAATATTTTAAAGAAGTAGAAGACAAATTAATTGAAGAAACGAATTATGTTTTAGAGATTAAACAAAGTCAAGAAATAGCAGAAAAATGCAAACACATCCCTAACTTATTGTTTCCTAAGTACTATCCAGAGATTTCTTCGGATAGAATTATTACAATGGATTGGATGAAAGGAGAACATCTTTCTGAGTTTACAGCATATAATGAAGATCCAAAATTATCGAATACCTTAGGACAAGCTCTTTGGGATTTTTATATGCACCAGCTTCACAATTTAAGAAAGGTGCATGCAGACCCGCATCCTGGTAATTTCCTAGTTTCAAAAGAAGGGAATTTAATTGCTTTAGATTTCGGATGTATGAAAGCTATTCCTAATGATTTCTATGTACCTTATTTTGAATTAGCAGAAAAAGACAACCTTGCAAACCCTACTTTCTTTACAAAGAAGTTATACGAATTAGAAATTTTAAGAGAGGATGACTCACCTGAAGAGATCGAGTTTTTTACAGCGATGTTTCATGAGTTGTTAAGCCTATTTACACAACCTTTTAATGAAGAAGTGTTTGATTTTTCTGACCCAGTTTTTTTCAATAAAATCACAGAACTAGGTGAGCGTTATAGCAAAAGTACAGAGCTTAGAAAAATGAATGGAAATAGAGGCTCAAAGCATTTCATATACATTAATAGAACATTTTTTGGTCTGTATAATTTAATGTTTGACTTAAAAGCAAAAAATGTAAAAATCAATAATTTCCAAAATCTATAAGTGCACTATTCTAAAGAAGATATTGATAAGCTAGAAAAGATTGAGAAAATTAATTTGATTAATTCTTGCTCAGGGTATAAATCAGCAAATCTGATAGGGTCGGTATCTAAAGAAGGAATTACCAATGTTGCAGTATTTAGCTCTGTAACTCATTTAGGGTCTGATCCCCCAACACTAGGCTTTATTCTTAGACCAACAACAGTTCCCAGAAATACTTATAAAAACATCAAAGAAACTGGCGTTTTTACCATAAATCATATTCATGAAGGAATTTTGGCTGATGCGCATCATACATCTGCTAAATATCCAGAATCTGTCTCAGAGTTTGATGTTACTGGACTAGAAACAGATTATAAAGAAACAAGCATCGCTCCATTTGTAAAAGGATCTCCTGTTCAATTAACTATGAAGTTTGTTGAAGAATATTACATCAAAACTAATGATGTTCTACATATCATTGCCCAAATTGAACACATATATGTAGATGATGAAATTTTACAAGAGAATGGCTTTATTAACTTATCAAAAGGAAACATAGCAGCTATCAATGGATTAGACGCATATACTGTAGCGAAATCGAATACAAGATTCGAATATCAACGTCCAAAATAACTCATTATATCAATAAGTATTTAAAGGATTTTCTTAGTATAAGAAACCTTTATAGAGTTATAAGATAAAGTGCTTTTAATTCTTAGAATTTTTAAATTTTCTGCTGTATTTTTATACAGTAAAACGTTGATAGAGAAACTTTTCCTTAAAAACTAAGCCTATCATAACGAAATGTTAATTTTTGTTTAATCATTTTTTTAATTAATTAAACAAAACTATATTTGAGTAAATATTTAAGGGAATGATTTTTAATACGACATATACTAATAATGAAGCTAAAGAGTTAATTAATGTCAGCTTAGGTCTACCTTTCACATTTCTACAATCATTAAGAATGGGAGGAATTGGTTCAAAAAGGATGATCATAGAGGAAGTAAGTGACAATTTAGATAATTTGTTAAATAAGGTCTCTGACATTAATTATGGTAATATTGAACTTCGCCCAGATGGTATTGTTGTAAGAATAAACAAAGGTTTAGAAAACTATTCTTGGGGCATTCCTTATAGACAGTTAGTTATATACAAAACGTATGGGTTGAGCATACATGCTCAAGGAAAATTTATTCGTTTTGCTAATAACAAAACATTTAAAGAAAATAAAAGTTTCTTTAAAAAAATGATTCGATTGAAAGTTAAAAATCAAGAAAGATTTGCCATGCCTGCATATGAATAATCTATCTGAGATAGCAATTGACAGAATTATTGAAATGGCATGGGAAGACAGAACCACGTTTGATGCCATAAAGTTTCAGTTTGGTTTGAGTGAACAACAAGTAATCACTCTCATGAGAACAGAAATGAAACCTAAAAGTTTTAAACTTTGGAGAAAAAGAGTCCAAGGTCGAAAAACAAAACATAGTAAACTGAGAGGTTTTCAAGAAGGACGGTTTAAATGCACCAGACAAAGACAAATCTCGAACAACTCTATTTCAAAAAGGTAAAACAGTGCTTTGTTTTAAGCTTAGAGTACTTAAAAACAGCACTAAAAAAAGACAAACATGAGTATTGAAACATTAGTTCAAAAAAAGACAAAAGAAATCAATTTAAGTGATTTCACACATCAAGAAGTAGGAGACGATCATTTATTTACTGGATTAAATACCCCAATGAAAAAAGATGCTTTTTCTATATCAGATGAAGAAAAAAAGAAGAAAATTTCATCTTTATTTGGAGAAATTATGGATGTCATGGGCTTAGATTTAAGTGATGACTCACTAAAAGGAACTCCAGATAGAGTTGCAAAAATGTATATAGAGGAGATTTTCTCTGGCCTAAACCCTAAAAATAAGCCAAAAATTGCATTGTTTGATAATAAATATCAATACAATCAGATGTTGGTCGAAAAAAACATTACTTTGTACTCGAATTGTGAACATCATTTTGTTCCAATTTTTGGCAAGGCACACATAGCTTATATTTCTTCTGGAAAAGTTATTGGACTTTCAAAGTTAAATAGAATTGTTCAATACTATGCTAAAAGACCACAAGTGCAAGAGCGCTTAACAAACCAAATCGCTGAAGAGCTGAAGGAGGTTTTACAAACAGAAGATGTTGCTGTTATTATAGACGCCAAGCACCTATGCGTATCATCAAGAGGTATTAAAGATGATACATCTGCAACAGTTACCTCATATTACGGAGGGAAGTTTAACACTCCTTCAAAAATAAATGAATTGTTCAACTATTTAAATAATTAAACGATGGATATTGTAGAAAAAGCTCTAGAGTTTGAGAATAGAAAACATAAATTCATCACGACAAGTGATCGTATTGTAGCTTCAAGAGAAGTTAAAAGTTTGATTCTCGGATTAAATGACATCTATAAACAAAATAAAGATTCTGAATTGATGGATTTGATGAAACGATTGACAGTAATCAAGCAGAAGATTGAAAAACGACTCAAAGGTCGACCTTTAGATGCATCTTAGAAAAATTTCTAATTTAAAAATATAGAAAACGATCCCCTAATTAATAGTGTCAGTTTAACTTGTATATGTATAAGGTAGACTGACATTTTTTGTAACCAACCTAATCATAATCACTATGTCTAACTCTCTACACCATCTTAAAATTGACTCTCTACAAGGTCAACCTATTGATTTTTCAGAATACAAAGGCAAAAAAATATTGTTTGTCAATGTAGCTTCTAAATGCGGCTTTACGCCTCAATACAAAGGTTTACAAAAATTGTATGATGAATACCAAGACAAGCTAATAGTTATTGGAGTTCCATGCAATCAATTTGGAAAACAAGAACCAGGGAACTCAAATGAGATTCAAGAGTTCTGCGAAGTAAACTATGGTGTTTCTTTTTTAATCACAGAAAAAATTGAAGTAAAAGGAACCAACCAACATCCTTTGTATTCTTGGTTAACTAAGAAATCTGAAAATGGAAAAAAGAGTTCTTCAGTAAAATGGAATTTTCAAAAATACTTAATTGATGAGCATGGTGAATTAATCGACTACTACTACTCATTAACAAAGCCTTTAAGTTCAAAAATCACAAAGCACTTACACTAAAATGTTCGGACTATTTAAAAAGAAATCTGAGGTTGAAAAACTTCAAGACCAGTATAAAAAGAAAATGAAGGAAGGCTATGATTTACAATCTATCAATAGAAGTGATAGTGATCAAAAATATCTAGAAGCACAAAAAATTCTTGATAAAATAGAGCAGTTAGAAAAATAATTATGGCAGCACAAAAAGTAAAATACCTTGTTTTATTTCTTTTGATCAATTTTGGAGGACTTGCCTTAGGTACTTGGTTAATGGAAAATGGACCAATGGACCAATGGTATCTAACCCTCAACAAAGCTCCTTGGACACCTCCAGGTTGGGTTTTTGGAGCAGCATGGACTTCTATTATGATCTGTTTCTCAATCTACTTAGTAGGGTTATTCTCAGAGAAGTACAGTTCAAAAAAATTAGTATTGTACGTCATACAAGTGATTTTAAATGTAAGTTGGAATTACATCTTCTTTAATCAACATCAAGTTGCTTTTGGTTTGGTTGTATTACTATTATTAACCTCTCTTATCTTTTATTTATTTTTCACTTATAAAGAGGAACAAAAAAGAAAAAGTTATTTACTCCTTCCCTATTTAATTTGGTTATGTGTAGCAAACTCATTAAACCTTTATGTCTTAATTCATAATTAATCATGAAAATCTACAGACTTCATAAGAAACAAAACCTACCTATTACCATAGATGAAGCATGGGACTTTTTATCAAGCCCTTCAAACCTCAAGACCATTACACCTGATTATATGAGTTTTGACATTCTTTCTGGTGATGAAAAATCAATGTACCCTGGACAAATCATCCAATACATTGTCACTCCTATTATGGGAATTAAAACCAAATGGGTTACAGAAATAACGCATGTGATGGACAAAAAATATTTTGTTGATGAGCAACGTTTTGGTCCCTATTCTTTGTGGCATCACAAGCATTTTATTAACGAAATTGATGGAGGTGTAGAAATGGAAGACATTATTGATTACAAAGTACCCTTTGGGGTTTTAGGAAGAATGGTTCATCCGTTCATAGTAAAACCAAAACTAGAAGAAATCTTTAGCTATCGTCAGAAAAAATTAATAGAACTGTTTGGAGATTACAAGAAGTAATGAGTGAAATTTCAATTTTTTGGTTCAGGAGAGATCTACGATTGCATGACAATGCTGGATTATACCATGCTTTAAATTCAGGTAAAAAAGTACTTCCCATTTTTATTTTTGATCAAGAGATTTTGGAAAAACTTCCAAAGAATGATGCTCGTGTTTCTTTCATTCACAAAGAGCTGAGTAAAATAAACAATCATTTACAATCTCTCGGAACAAACATCAATATCTATCATGGTACTCCTAATGAGGTTTTTGAATCTCTAACTGAAAAATATCAGGTTAATCAGGTATTTACAAATCACGATTACGAACCGTATGCGATTAAAAGAGATCTAGAAATTGAAACATTATTAGCTTCAAAAAATATTCAATTCCAGACCTATAAAGATCAAGTAATCTTCGAAAGAAACGAAATCACCAAGCAAGATGGAAATCCATATGTAGTGTACACTCCATATTCTAAAAAATGGATTGAAGCCTACCGTCAGAATAAAAAAATACACTACCCTAGCGAAGACCTATTACATCAGTTCTCTATTGAAACAGAAGCTTCTTTTCTAATTTTAGAAGAAATTGGCTTTACGCAAACGGAAGTACCTATTCAAGAATACATTTTTAACTCTCGAATTATTATTGAATATGAAGAAACTCGCAATTATCCTTATTTAGACAATACTTCTAAATTAGGTCCACATTTACGTTTCGGAACCGTAAGCGTACGTCAAATGGTTGCTAGAGCAAATCAAGAAGAGAACCCAACATTTCTAAAGGAATTAATTTGGCGTGAATTTTTCATGCAGATTTTATGGCACTTTCCTTACACAGTTAAAAGTTCTTTCAAACCAAAATACGATCGAATTCTTTGGAGAAATAATGAAGAAGAGTTTCAAAAATGGTGCGATGGAGAAACTGGATATCCTTTGGTTGATGCAGGTATGCGACAATTAAATCAAACTGGATTTATGCACAATCGTGTTCGAATGTTGGTTGCTAGTTTTTTGTGCAAACACTTATTAATCGATTGGCGTTGGGGTGAAGCTTATTTTGCCGAGAAGTTACACGATTATGAACTATCTAGTAACATTGGAAACTGGCAATGGGCTGCTGGCACAGGTGTTGATGCTGCTCCATATTTCAGAATTTTCAACCCTACAAGTCAGGTTCAGAAATTTGACAAAGACTTAAAATATGTTTCAAAATGGGTTCCCAATTTTCAAGAGCTCACCTACCCAGCTCCCATAGTAGATCATAAGTTTGCTAGAGAACGCTGTTTAAAAACTTACAAAGAAGCTTTGGCTTAAAAGGGTTGTTTTTCTTTCTTTTGAACTCTATATTTGCCCTACTAAATTCGGGATGTAGCTTAGTCCGGTTAAAGTGCTGGTCTGGGGGACCAGAGATCGGAGGTTCGAATCCTCTCATCCCGACAAGCGCTAAGCCCTTTATTCATAAGAGCTACAGCGATTCTCAAAAAAAAATGCGTGTCAGAATCGTGTCACGAATAAATCCCATAAAACATTTATTTTCAGTCATTTAAATATTTTAAATGTTAATAACTTTGCAAAAGATTGAAGTAATTTCAATCCTCAACTTTTTGGTTTTCAATCTATATTGCAGTATGGAAAATATTTTTAAGAGTTTATTATTGAGGATTGAGGTGAAAAGGCCTAAAAAACAAATTCAAGGTTGGATAATGGTCGGATATGATATGAAAACTATATTACCAAAAGAATTGAAAGATTATGAGAAACTTGGATGGAAGTTTGTCAGAAAAAAATATTTTTTAACAACAAAAATATCTGATTGGTGGAAATCTTTAGCTCCTAGTGAGAAGAACAATTTCTATCTTACAACATTAGGTGGTATTATTCTAATAATAGCATCATTGATTTTAAGTGTTTAACTAAACTCATACTTACAACTGGTCTAAAAAATTATGAATAGAAAAATTACTATTATAGTTATAATTGCGTTTATAACTATAATTACAATTGAATTTTATTTAGATACTATCCCAGAAATATTTCCTTGGGGAAATGATTTAGGGAATATTATATATGGGGTATGTCTAAGTATAGTAGCTGGTTTTATTTTTTATTTTTTCACAACTTATATTCCACAAAAAGAGGCTAAAAAGAAACTCAAACCGATTATTGATAAAAACATAGAAAAAATTCATGGATCTTTTCTATCATTAATTAAACAGCTACAAAAAGATACAGATTTTGTATTTAATGAAATTCCAAACGAAAATGAATTCGTCAAATTGTTAGATTCTAAATCTATTCATGAGAAAGTAAATGTCATAGATTATCAAGGTAACTATTATACGTTCATTAAGTATTTCTTAGTCAAGAAAAGAGATGTACAGCATTACATAAATACTATACAGAAATATAAAGAATGGACATCAATAGAAACATTATTATTACTCAATGAATTAGAAACTTCTGGTTTCTTTTCTCAAACTGAAATGATGAATAATGTTAAGCTAAAAATAGCAGACATAAAAATGTCAAAGTTGTCAGGTTCTTTTTATAGTGCATTTAAAATAGCAAAAGATTTAAATACATTGAAAGGTAAAAAAGCATAGGTAGATTTGCTCTTTTTATAAATATTACAACTATTTACTATGAAAACTTTACGCTTTAATAACCTGTAAGTCATACTATCACTAATCAAATGGTACTTTGTCCCGTGTCATAATCGTGTCAAAATGATGTCATTTTTGAAGATTTAAAAAAATTAAAACAACGATAATCAGCTAGTTAAAAATTAAAAAATGATCAAAAAGAGTCGAATCCTCTCATCCCGACAAGTTAAAACTGAATATCCTCATAGAAAGTTCACTTTCTTAAGAGGATGTTTTTAGTTTTAACTAAAATTAAAGCTCCGCTTTAATTTGCAACATCCCCATGGAGAATCATCGAATAAAATGAAGTAATCCTCTCAAGTCAGAAAAACTATCTCTTTTCAAGAATTCCAAAAAACTCAGGAGCTCCTCGGTTTTCAACAGAATTGTATGATTCTTCAAACTTTCTAATTTCAAAAGAGGCTGAGAACAGTTTCAAATATTCTTCTTTTGTACATCCAAAAGGTCGTTTTGTGAAATCTCCAGAAAAAGGAATATTAAACCATAGGCCCACTAACTTCCCTCCGAGGTTTAAAAGCTCATACATTTTCTGAACATACTTTTCTCTATTATTATCAATAGGAGGAAAAGAACAAAAGAATGTTTGCTCAATAATCAAATCAAACTGTTCAGAATACTCAAAAAAATCTTCGTGGACAATTTGATTCTTAGGGAAATTAGCAACTCTTTGTTGAAAATTCAGAAGAGGGAGTTCAGAAACATCCATCACATAAACATTTTTAAAGCCGTTATTGAACAAGTATTCTACTTCATAGGCATTCCCTGCTCCTGGCACTAAGATTTTAATGCTCTTATCTTTTAATTGGTCAATATAACTTACAAGAGGTTTTGATGGCTCTCCAAGATCCCAACCAATCATTCCATCAATATATCTTTTTGACCAATAAGATTCCGTGCTATTTGTATCTGATTCCTGTTGCTTCATCCTTCAAAATTTCTCCACGAAGATAAATCAAAGAGCTGAATTAACGATTGACTTTGCAATGGATAAAAAAAGTCATTTTTTATTTTGAATCCTGTATAAAAAAAATATATTTGCAGCCGCAAAAGCCGATGTAGCTCAGCTGGCTAGAGCAGCTGATTTGTAATCAGCAGGTCGTGGGTTCGAGTCCCTCCATCGGCTCTTTATAATTTAAACTCTTACTTTCAATAAAGTAGGAGTTTTTTTTATGCAGTAACTTAAGAAGAAAGAAGCGTTTACCCTAAGTGAAGTACAATGTCACTGGCATCAGTTTTTTCTAATTACAACAAAAACTACTTCCATATAGCATAGATTTTATAAATTTCAGTTTTATTTTACATTCGTATGCTTAGAAGAATCTTATTTTACCTATTCCTCATTCCATTTATTGGATGTAGCGCAGAACAAAGTCAAACCAATAAAGATTATCAACTCTTTACCGTTCCTTACAATAGAGACAATCCTGATAAATCTAAAACCATTGCTATTGCTTACAAAGTAATTCCTGCTTTAAAGCAATCAGGAAAACCTCCTATTGTTTTTTTACAAGGAGGACCTGGAGGCTCTTCTTTATTTTGGTCGAGCTATTGGTTAAACAATCCATTACGTGAAGAACATGACATTATTCTTTTTGATCAACGATACACCGGTTTTTCACAATCATACTGTTCATGGGCTTCTGAATCTTTATTGGAATTGGCAAGAAAAGACATGAGTTTACAAGAAGAAGTTTCGGCAATTAAAGAAATTGCTAAGAGATGTCGAAAAGAGTTCATTGACAATGGTATTGATATAAAAACAATTAGTACTACTGAAAACGTAGAAGATTTAGAAGCTTTAAGAAAAGAGATTAAAGCGGATAAAATGATCCTTTTGGGAGGTTCTTACGGAACAAGGCTCGGTCTTAAATATTTACAAAAATATCAAGAGAATGTTTCTGCTTCTATATTAACAGGAGCATTCCCTCCATCGGTTAGTCTCCACAATAATTTAATGGAGAATTTTGAAAGCTCACTCAAGTATTTGGTGAATTTATGCGAGAACGATGAAAATTGCAATTCAAAGTATTCTGATTTAACAGCTGTTCACAGTGCAAATATCGCCTCACTACAAAAATCTCCTTTTAAAGTGAATTTTAACAATCGAGACTTTTATTTAAATACTCAAGATTACTTATTAATCCTACAACAAATGCTTTATAGTAAACAGACAGCCCAACTCATTCCTAAGTATATTTACTCAATTCAAAACAAAAATCAAGAAACAATAAGAATAGGAATCTCAAATACAATAAATGCGATTTCCGGATTGAATCCTGGAGCTTTTTGGGGGTATTTAACCAATGAGCCGAAAGAACAAATTATGACCCATAAATTATACTCTAAAAATCGTTCAAGCGGATTCTCATTTTTCATTCCTAATTCAGACATCTTTAAATCTTGGGGAGGGATTTACAACAACGATTCTATCGAGTTTTTAAAACATATTAAAACGCCTACATTGATGGTTAATGGGAATCTTGACCCTATCACTCCAACAAAAGATGCTCGATTAATTGTTGAAAACATGCCCAACTCACAATTACTTGAGTTCCCTTTTGATGGACATGGGGTATTTAATAATTGTTTTTTTAATTCCGTTTTAAAGTTTTTAAACAACGAAGAAATGGACACCAAATGCAGTAAAAATTCTCCAATTAATTTTGATTAAAGAGTAGTAGTTTTTTGCTCCTTCAACAGTTCTAAATTGAGCTTTCAATGAAAGAACTGTTTTTTGTTTCTGTTCCATTATTAATTTGCTAAATTTGTATCCAATTATTTGTCAAATTAATAACGCGAAGAATGCTTGTAATTGGAATAGCTGGAGGTACTGGAAGTGGAAAAACCACTGTTGTAAGTCAGATTATAAATGAGCTTCCTGCTGATGAAGTATGTGTTATCTCTCAAGATTCATATTACAAAGCCACGAATAATCTTAGCTATGATGAACGAACAAAGATTAATTTCGACCATCCAAAAGCCATAGATTTTAAGCTATTAATTGAACATATAACTGCTCTAAAATCAAATGAAATTATTGAGCAGCCGGTTTATTCGTTTGTGACTCATAATCGAATTAAAGACACCGTAAAAACACACCCCCGAAAAGTTGTTATTGTAGAAGGAATCTTAATCTTTAATAGTAAAGAATTAAGAAACTTATTTGATATCAAAATTTTTGTTCATGCCGATGCTGATGAACGATTGATACGAAGAGTTAGAAGAGATATTACAGAAAGAGGTAGAGATATTGACGAGGTTTTAAATCGTTATCAAGACACATTAAAACCCATGCATCAGCAGTTTATTGAACCTACAAAGAATTTTGCAGATCTTATTATTCCTAATGACAGGTACAATACAGTTGCCATTGATATCGTTAGGACAGTAATTTCTGAACGACTATGATACTATGAACTTTAAAAAAATAAAAGAGAATAGGTTTTTTAAATTTCTAACGAATAGTTATATTTTTATTCTAACAATCTTTCTAGTTTGGATGTTCTTTTTTGATGAGAACACGCATTTGAACAGGGAATTTAATAAAGAAATAAAAGAGTTAAACAACACGGTTAACTTTTATAAAAAAGAAATAGAGAGAGATAAAAGTATAATTAAACAATTGCAAGACACGTTACAATTAGAGCGATTTGCAAGAGAACGATATCTCATGAAGAAGAAAAATGAAGATGTTTTTATTATAGAACACGATACAGTAAAGTAATTAATGGGAGCTTATTTATTCGATGAATTTGACACACTAACACCTGCTGCTTGGAAACAAAAAATTCAAGTAGATTTGAAAGGTGCAGATTATAATGATTCTCTTTTGTGGAAAACAAATGAAGGAATCATTGTAAAACCATTTTACACAAAAGAAGATCGAAGTAATACCCAAATCTCTTTACCTATCAAAGGCTATAAAATTTGTCAATCCATTTTTGTTGATGATGTTACCATTGCTAATAAACTTGCCTTAAACGCATTATCTAGAGGAGCTAACGCCATTCAGTTTGTTGCTGACAAAAGCTTTGACTACAAGGGATTACTTCAAAATATTAATCTAGAGAGTACTGCTATTTATTTCAAATTAAATTTCTTAAATGCTGATTTCATGATAGAGTTTTCAGGTTTCTACCCTGAAAATAATTTCTATTTTCAATCAGACATTATAGGAAACTTAGCAACTACTGGTAATTGGTTTGTTAATCTCACTGATGATGTGAAACAGACTCAAAATATTGTCAATAATGTTTCGAATTCAATTTGTGTAAATGCTTCGATCTATCAAAATGCAGGGGCAACAATGGTTCAAGAATTGGGCTACGCATTAGCCCATACTAATGAATACATAGAGTTGTTTGGAAGTAATGTAGCAAAACAAATTCATTACTCCTTCTCTGTTGGAAACAATTACTTTTTTGAAATAGCAAAACTAAGAGCTTTTCGCATTTTACATAAATCATTATTACAAGAACATGGAATAGAAGGCCATTCTATTCATCTATTTTCAAACCCCAGTTTACGAAATAAAACTATTTATGATTACAATGTAAATATGCTAAGAACCACAAGTGAATGCATGAGTGCAATTATAGGTGGTTCTAATACTATCTCAAATATTTCTTATGATAGATTGTATCATAAATCGAATGAATTCGGAGAGCGAATCTCAAGAAATCAATTATTAATTTTACAAAAAGAAGCTTATTTACAAGAAGCACAAACTTATGCAGATGGTGCCTATTATATAGAGAGCATTACGGATCAGCTAGCAGAAAAAGCTTTGACTATATTTAAGCAAATAGAAAAAGGTGGTGGCTTTTTAAAGCAATTAAAAAGTGGAATCATCCAGAAGAAGATTCATGAAAGTGCTCAAAAAGAGCAAGATCAATTCAACACAAAGCAAATTACTTTATTAGGGACAAATAAACTACCTAATAAGGAGGATAAAATGAAAGACAATCTTCAGATTTATCCTTTTTTAAAACAAAATAACTCAAAGACATTAATTCCCCCAATCCTCCAAAAAAGGCTCTCAGAGCAACATGAAAAACATCGATTGGAAACGGAATTATTATGACAGGAAACAGTTCAGAAATTAAAAAACTTAAAGCTATACAAGCTGAAAAAACAGTACTTATAAAAGAGTACAAACAGAAAATGCGAAAGCATATATTTAGGTTTTCTATTATAATTGCTGTATCCTCATTTTTATTTTTAGAATATGCGTATTCAGTATTTGGAAGTACTGTTATTTTTTTAATAACAATATTATCGCTGCTAATTGTTAGTATAATTATATATTATCTAATTACAAAATACAAAACAAGGCTGCGAGAAAAAGAAATTAAAGTGATACGAACTAAGCTATACCGATTAATGAGATTAGAGAATGAGTAGAAAAAATGTACAAAATATTTCATTAAATTCTTCTAAAGAAAAAGAACCTAAAACCTTCGATCATGAAGGTTTTATTGCTGGTATTGCTCCCAATTTAAGAGGTCCTTATTCTACAATGTATGTGAGAAGACCTTGGACTATAAGACAATACGCTGGGTTCTCCACTGCTGAAGAAAGTAATGCATTTTATAGAAGAAATTTAGAAGCTGGGCAAAAAGGGCTTTCAGTTGCTTTTGATTTAGCTACGCATAGAGGTTATGATTCTGACCATGAACGTGTTCAAGGTGATGTTGGGAAAGCTGGTGTAGCAATTGACTCTGCTGAAGACATGAAGATTTTATTTGATGGAATCCCATTAGATAAAATGTCGGTTTCTATGACCATGAATGGTGCCGTTTTACCAATTTTAGCTTTTTACATTATTGCTGCTGAAGAACAAGGCGTAGCGCCTAAACAACTTTCAGGAACGATTCAAAATGATATTTTAAAGGAGTTTATGGTACGAAACACTTACATCTACCCGCCTACTCCTTCTATGAAAATTATTGCTGATATTTTTGAATATACCAGTAAGAACATGCCGAAATACAATTCAATTTCTATTTCTGGATATCATATGCAAGAAGCTGGTGCCACACCAGAAATTGAATTGGCATATACACTAGCAGATGGACTAGAGTATATTAGAAAAGGATTAGATGCTGGAATGGACATCGACACATTTGCACCTAGACTTTCTTTCTTTTGGGCCATTGGAATGGATCACTTTACAGAGGTTGCTAAAATGAGAGCAGCTAGAATGCTTTGGGCAAAAGTTGTGAAGCAGTTCAATCCTAAAAACCCAAAGTCACTAGCCTTAAGAACTCATTGCCAAACAAGTGGATGGAGTTTAACCGAGCAAGATCCTTTTAACAATGTTGCTAGGACTACTATTGAAGCCATGGCAGCTGCATTTGGAGGAACACAAAGCTTGCACACAAACGCACTTGATGAAGCCATTGCTTTACCTACAGATTTCTCTGCAAGAATCGCTAGAAATACACAAATATATTTACAGGAAGAAACTCAAATCACTAAAACAGTAGATCCATGGGCAGGAAGCTACCATGTAGAAAAACTAACTGAAGACATTGCAAACAGCGCATGGGAATTAATGCTTGAAGTAGAAGAGCTAGGAGGCATGACAAAAGCAATTGAAAAAGGAATTCCTAAAATGCGTATTGAAGAAGCTGCTGCTAAAAAACAAGCAAAGATTGATAGTGGCCAAGACGTTATTGTTGGTGTGAATAAATACCAATTAAAAGAAGAAGACCCTCTTCATATTTTAGAAGTAGACAATGAAGCCGTTAGAAACTCTCAAATAGAACGATTAAACCACATAAAGAGCACTAGAAACTCTGAAGAAGTACAGACTAAATTGGCTGATTTAACAAAAGCTGCTAAATCAGGTACAGGAAATTTATTAGATTTGGCAGTGAAAGCAGCGAGAGAGAGAGCTACATTAGGTGAAATCTCTGATGCTTTAGAATCTGTTTTCGGAAGACATAAAGCAGTCCATAAAACCATTTCTGGCGTGTACAGTAAAGAAATAAAAAACGATAAACTATTTCAAGAAGCTTCTCAGTTAGCAGACAAGTTTGCTAAATTAGAAGGTAGAAGACCAAGAATTATGATTGCCAAACTAGGGCAAGATGGTCATGATAGGGGTGCTAAAGTAGTGGCTACAGGATATGCAGATCTCGGTTTTGATGTAGACATTGGTCCTTTATTTCAAACACCTAAAGAAGCCACTAAGCAAGCTGTTGAAAACGATGTCCATATTTTAGGAATTTCATCGTTAGCAGCTGGTCATAAAACACTTGTTCCTCAAGTAATTGAAGAATTGAAGAAATATGGAAGAGAAGATATCATGGTTATTGTAGGTGGCGTTATCCCAGCACAAGATTATGAATTCCTATTCAACGCAGGTGCAGTGGGTGTTTTTGGCCCTGGAACCAAAATCGCACAAGCTGCAATTGACATGATTACAATTTTAATTGATTCTGTCGAAGAATCTTAGTATCTTTTAGTCTTAATTTTCAACTTTCCAAAAATGAGACGTACAATACTAATGCTATTGATACTTTTTGTATCAGTAAATTCTTATGCTCAAAAAAAGCTTTCAAAAAACAAAAAAGCACTACTAGCCTCAGTAGAAAAGCATAAAAATGAACTTATTCGAATTAGTGACAACATCTGGAGTCTCGCTGAGACTGCTTTTGAAGAAACAAAATCTTCTGAAATTTTAGCAGGTTATGCTGAGCAACAAGGTTTTAAAGTCGAAAGAGGTGTTGCAGGAATGCCTACCGCTTTTGTAGCTACTTACGGCTCAGGCTCTCCAGTGATTAGTGTTCTAGGTGAGTTTGATGCGTTGCCAGGCATTTCACAAAAAGCACAACCTACAAAATCTCCTCTCAATGAAGGAGCTGCTGGGCATGGATGCGGTCATAATTTATTTGGTGCTGGAAGCCTAGGAGCTGCTATTGCTATTAAAGAACTAATTCAAAAAGGAAAAATTAAAGGAACTGTAAAATTCTTTGGAACACCTTCAGAAGAAAAGTTCTTTGGAAAAATCTGGATGGTGAATGCTGGTCTCTGGGACGATGTAGATGTAAACATCAGTTGGCATCCTGCAGCTAAAACTGAAGCCGATGTACAAAGCTCTTTGGCGTTGGTTGACTTTAAAGTAGAATTTTTTGGTCAGGCTGCCCATGCTGCTGGAGACCCATGGAATGGACGTAGTGCTTCCGATGCTCTTGAATTGTATGCTTCAGGAATTAATTATTACAGAGAACATGTAAAACCTACAGTACGCATGCATTATCATATTCAAGATGGCGGACAGGTAGTGAATGTTGTACCAGATTATTCTAGAATATGGGTTCGTGTTAGAGATAGTAAAAGATCAGGAATGCTACCTGTATATGAACGCGTAAAAAAGATGGCGGAAGGAGCAGCTATCTTGGCAAATGTTGATTATAAAATTTCGTTAATTTCAGGAATCTACGAGGTTTTGGTCAACCGAGAAGGTGGAAAAATCATGCAGCAAAATTTAGAACTCCTAGGTCCAATAACTTATACAGATGAAGAAATTAAATTTGGAAAAAAGATTCAAGAAGTCACTAAGAAAGAACAAGTAGGAATGGATGTTTCTATAAAACCATTAGCCGCTACTAAAGAAAACCCAGGAGGTGGTTCTACAGATGTAGGTGATGTTAGTTGGAATGTAGCTAATATCAACCTGAGAGTAACCACTGCGCCAAAAGACACTCCTTGGCACTCATGGGCAGTTGTCGCTTGTGGAGGAATGAGTATTGGTCATAAAGGAATGGTCTATTCATCAAAAGCAATGTCGATGACGATGCTCGATTTGTTTGAAAACCCTGAATTGGTAAAAAAGGTAAAAGCCGAATATAAAGAGCGAAAAGGGAAAGAAGTCTACAAGGCAATTATCCCTGATGGACCTCCTCCAATACCTACAAAAAAGAAATAATATTAAAATCCCTTATTGATGCACAATTAATAAGGGATTTTTGCATCTAAAAAAGAGATAATCCATCTATTTTTAAATGTTTAATCCGTATTTTTGTATCACTTTTAAAAAGCCCTTTTTCGGATGAAAAAAATCTTCAAAATTCTCTACTCAACACGTTTAATGGCCTTCCTTTTTATTGTTTTTGCAGCAGCAATGGGAATCGCAACTTTTATTGAAAACGATTACGGAACACAAACAGCCAAAGCGCTTGTTTATAATACTTGGTGGTTTGAGGCTATCATGATTTTCTTTGTAATTAATTTCTTTGGAAATATTTTTAGATACAGACTTCTTAGAAAAGAAAAGTGGCCTGTTTTAATGTTTCATTTAGCCTTCCTTTTTATCTTAATTGGAGCCGGAATCACTAGATATATAGGTTATGAAGGTATCATGCTTATTAATGAAGGAGAAGCTACCAGTCAATTTTTATCCGAAACAACATATGTCAACGTTATCGTAGACAATAGCAAGGAACAAAAAACCTACCATAAGAAAACATTACTTTCGGGAAAAGGAACAAACAATTGGGGGTTAAGCGATGATTTTAGAGGAAAAGACTTTTCTATTAAACTAACCGATTACATCCAATCTGCTGAAGAAAAATTTATAGAAGATGAAAATGGGATCGAATACATTTTTCTAGTGGAATCTAGTGGTGGTTCTCGCCATGAGCATTATATCAAAAAAGGATCGTTTAAAAACATCCACAATATTTTGGTTGGTTTTGAAACAGAAAATAATAGTGCAACTATTAATATTTTCAGACAAGAAGAAAGTTTACGAATATTAGCTAAATCTAACGGAGATTGGTTAAGAATGGCCGATCAGAAGACAGGTCTTGTTACCAAAGACAGCATACAACACTTACAATTGAGGTCCTTATACAACATCGATGGATTACCTTTTGTTATTCCTGATCCTATCAAAAAAGGGGAACTAAAAACAGTCAGAGCAGAAAAGTTCGATAAGAAAAAATTAGACGTTCTTAAATTAGACATTACCGTTGATGGAACAACTAAAGAAATAGAATTAGTAGGTGGACAATACAATGTTGAAAACTCAAAAGAATTTTCTGTAAATGGATTGAATTTCAGAATGCTATATGGGTCTCAAATTCTTGAAGCTCCTTTTCAAATAAAATTAAACGATTTTCAGTTAGAGAAATATCCAGGTTCTGAGAGTGCAGCATCTTACGCTAGTGAAGTTACTGTAATAGACGGTAGTAATATTTACGACTATCGAATTTTCATGAATCATATTTTAGACCATAAAGGGTATAAATTTTTCCAATCTAGTTACGATCTTACTGGAGAAGTAGAACAAACTCACTTATCTGTGAATCATGATTTCTGGGGAATGCTTATTACTTATATTGGTTACTCATTCTTATATACTGGAATGATTTGTATCCTATTCGCGAAAAACACTCGTTTTGATTATTTGAAAAAGACTTTGAATAAAATCAAAAAGAAAAAAGCAGCATTAAGTCTTTTCGCTGGAATCTTACTAAGTACATCTTCTTTTGCTCAAGATGGCACCAGTCATGTTAATAATAAGATTACTGATCAACAAATAGACTCTATCTTAAAAGCAAATATTGTTGATTTAGCACATGCGGAAAAATTCAATAAATTAGTGATTCAAGATTCAGGAGGTCGTATGAAACCAGCTCATACATTTGCTTCTGAACTGGTTCGTAAGGTAAGTCAGCAAGAAACATTTAATGAAATGGAACCTAGTCAGGTACTTATTTCAATTATAGAAAACTCAAGGTTTTGGTTTGAAGTTCCATTCATTTATTTAGAAGAAGAAAATACGAAGATTCGAGAATTGATTGGAGTCGATAAAGATGTTACCCATGCTAGATTATCTGATTTCATTACTCTTCAAGGTGATTATAAGATTCGAGAAGATGTGGCAGAAGCTCAAAAGGAAAATGTAAAAAATAAATTCCAAAAGGATCTTATCAAGATAGACAGAAGAGTTGGCTTATTGTATCGTGCTATTGCAGGAGGGATTTTTAAAATCTATCCAATACCAGGTGACGATAACAATACTTGGGTTTCTCATCCAGAAACATCTAGAGCGAATTTTAAAGGAAAAGATTCATTATTTGTGAAACAAGCTTTACCTCTTTATATTGACATACTTCAGATCGCTAAGAAAAGCGGAGACTATAAAGAGGCTGATAAAATCTTAAATGGTCTTAAAAGGTTTCAAAAGAAACTTGGTGCAAAAGTATACCCTAGTGAGAAAAGAATAAACTTAGAGATTACTTATAATAAAGTTGTAATCTTTAAACGTTTAGCTTTTTATTATGGGATTGTAAGCGTATTCCTAATATTTTTTGTGATTTTACAAATCTTCTATTACAAAACAAAATGGATACAATACCTAGTAAAGTTTTTAATAGCTATCACCATTATTCTCTTTTTAATGCATATCGCAGGATTGGTTAGCAGATGGTATATTAGTGGAAATGCCCCTTGGAGTAATGCCTATGAATCACTGATCTACGTTGCTTGGTCTACCATGCTTTTTGGTCTGGCATTTGGAAGAAAATCTACACTAACAGTTGCTGCTACAACATTTGTAACTGCAATTATATTAGCCTTTGCGCATCAAAACTGGTTAGACCCTGAGATTGCCAATCTTGTTCCTGTATTAAATTCTTGGTGGTTATGGGTGCACGTATCTATTATTGTCGCAAGTTATGGCCCGTTTACAATAGGAATGATTTTAGGGATTCTTGCGTTGATTTTAAGCATCTTTAAAACCAAAAAGAATAAAAAACGAATAGATTTAAATATCAAAGAAATTACAGCAATTAATGAAATGGCAATTACTATTGGCTTAGTGATGTTAACAATTGGTAATTTTTTAGGTGGAATGTGGGCCAACGAAAGCTGGGGTCGTTATTGGGGATGGGACCCTAAAGAAACATGGGCTTTGATTTCAATCATGATTTACGCTTTTGTATTACACATGCGCTTGATTCCTGGCTTAAGAGGTAAAATTAGTTTTAACTTCATGTCGGCATTTGCTTATCTATCTATTATGATGACTTACTTTGGCGTAAACTTTTACTTATCTGGATTACACTCTTATGCTAGTGGAGATAAGCAAGTTACCCCTAGAGAAGCTTATATCTATATTGCATTTATCGTTTTAATTACAGTTTTTGCAAGTATCAGAAACAAAGTCGTCAATAAAAATTAAAAGAAAAGTGTACTTTTGTACTCCTTAAAAAAAGAATATGTTTCATAAGAATATAAAATTAATTTTAGCAGCATTAACAGTAGCTTGGTCTGTTTACGAATTTTCACAAGGGAATATTGGTAATGGAATTGCTATCCTATTGTTAACAGGAATGTTCATCTTGTTATACTTTAAAAATGAATTCATTTTACTCGCTTTTTTACAATTGAGAAAACAGAATTTTGTAGGTGCGCAAAAATGGCTTTCATATATTAAGAACCCTAGCGGTGCTTTAATTCAAAAGCAAGAAGGATACTATAATTACCTTCACGGAATTATGTTATCTCAAACTAACATTACACAAGCAGAAAAGTATTTACGTAAGGCTGTAAAATTAGGATTGGCAATGAACCATGATTTAGCAATGGCTAAATTACAATTGGCAGGAATAGCAATGACTAAGAGACGTAAACGTGAAGCAACGATGTTAATGGCAGAAGCTAAAAAACTTGACAAGCACGGAATGCTAAAAGAGCAAATGCAAATGATGAAACAACAGATGAAGAAAATCTAACTGTTCTCATATCCATAAAACAAAAAAGCTCCTGAGATACTGAAATAAATTCAGCACTAGTCTCAGGAGCTTTTTTTATGCTTTATATGTTAAAGATTACTTTAATCTCGTTAAGGTCAAATCTGGATTGTACTGAATAATATAAATACCGTTATTGGAAGAAGTACTAAACAACCTTCTGCTGTATTCAAACTTACTTTCCATTCGATACGATGTTCCTTTCTTAAACGTCTCTTTTAATGTGTTTCCAGAAGCCAACCTCATCGCTGTATCATACACAATATCAAATCCTTTAGTTGCATAATAAGACGGATAAGCATTGTTTTTCTCTAGGTATTGTTTATTAAAAATTTGGACCGCCGGTGAATTTTCATCAATAAACACATCACTTGTATAGGTAAAACCGAATTTCGCTAACTTATTGTTATCAATTCTATCATACGTGTTTGCTTTGTCAAACCCAAAGACTTTAATAACTGTGTCTTCAGGAAGAATTTGCATTTCTGGTTTATCATCTTCTTTCTTCTTCTTATTCTTATCATCATCTTCCTCCTCTTCTTCTTCAACAGGCAAACTTATTAAGCTATTTATAACATCAGAAGCGATTACATTATCATCTGTAGCTAATATTACCCAATTCCCAACTTCAGCTTTTAGAGCGTTAATTATAAAGTGTTTTGCAATATATCCATTGCTTGGGTGAATAATTTTAGTTTCTTGAATAGAATCGTGTTTCAACAAAGCAGATTGGATTAAACTACTATTACGAATCGATGTTGGCGTACTATCTCCAATAATTAAAATATTTTCTTTAGCATACTCATTTAAAATATGATCCATCAATTCTTTCTGATGTATTTCCCTATCAGCATAGGTCTTAATTACTTTTGATGATCTAAATTCTTTTTGCTTTTTTGAATAGACTGGAAAAATCACTGGCACTCCTGCTCTATTGGCAACTTTAGGAACTTCATCTGAATACAAAGGCCCTATAATAGCATCTACATCACTGAAGTCTGTAGCGGCTAAAATTGAATCTAACTTTGTATCCTTTCTTCCTGTATCAAATAAAGATAGTTCTACATTTAACCCTTGACCTCTTAAAGAGTCGATGGCTACAGAAGCTCCTAGATATAGATCTGTTGTAATATTGGCTAATGTATTGGTCTTAAAAATGTCCTTTGCTTCAATTGTATCATATTCAATTGCTCTAAAAGGAAGCATCATTGCCAATCGTATAGAAGTACTCTCTTGGATTGTATCTTGATAAATCAATATTTCATCTTCATCTTCAATAGGTTTGATAATCAAAATCATATCCAAGCTTAATTCCTGAAGTTCAGGATTTAATGCTCGTAATTCATCTTCGGAAACATTATAAAATCTTGTTAAGCTGTAAAAAGTATCTCCTTTCTTTACCTGGTGAACCACAAAGGTTTTTTTCAACTCATCAATGTCAATTTGTTTTTTAGCAATATCAGTGCTATCAATCTCCTCAATAACTACTTTATCTTCATCTGTAGTTGTCTCTTCCGTAAAGTCTTTGTTTGGAATGACAATAACTGTATTAGGTTTTGGTCTTCTCCCAACATCTGGATTTAAGCGTAATAAATCTCTCGTTTTCATATCCAGCCTTTTGGCAATTACCTTCATGGTTTCACCTTTTTTGACTGAATAGGATATGTACTTTTTTTGTTGCCCACATGAAGTAGCAACAAAAACAAAAAATAGAATTACAAATATTTTAAATCCTCTCATATATTATTCCCATTCAATAGTAGCAGGCGGTTTAGAACTTATATCATATACCACTCTATTCACTCCTTTTACTTTATTGATAATGTTATTTGATGTTTTCTGCAAAAACTCATAAGGTAAATTTACCCAATCTGCCGTCATACCATCCGTGCTTTCTACTGCTCTTAATGCTACTACTTTCTCATAGGTTCTTTCATCTCCCATCACTCCAACTGAATTCACTGGCAACAACATTGCTCCAGCTTGCCAAACTTTATCATACAACCCGCTTTCTTTTAATCCATTGATAAAAATAGCATCTACTTCTTGCAAAATACGAACTTTTTCTGATGTAATATCTCCTAAAATTCGAATCGCTAAACCAGGTCCTGGGAAAGGGTGTCTTCCTAATAACTCTTTATCTATCCCCATAGAAGCACCTACCCTTCTTACCTCGTCCTTAAAAATCATGCGCAAAGGCTCTACAATTTTCAACTTCATAAAATCTGGTAACCCTCCTACATTATGATGACTTTTTATTGTTGCTGAAGGCCCTCCATTTACAGAAACCGATTCAATAACATCTGGATAAATAGTTCCTTGTGCTAACCATTTAACTCCTTCTATTCGATTTGCTTCATCGTCAAAAACTTCGATAAATGCATTTCCTATAGCCTTTCTTTTTTTCTCAGGATCTGTTAACCCAGCTAGTGCATTCAAAAAACGTTCCGATGCATCTACACCTTTAACGTTTAATCCCATCCCTTCGTATTGATCGAGGACACTTTCGAACTCATTTTTTCTTAACAATCCATTATTTACAAAAATACAGTATAGATTTTCACCAATAGCTTTGTGTAATAAGACCGCAGCAACAGAAGAATCAACTCCTCCAGACAAACCTAATACAACTTTATCGTCTCCTAGTTTTTCTTTTAAACCAGCTACCGTAGTTTCAACAAATGAATCTGAAGTCCACGTTTGTGCTACACCTGCAATATGTACTAAGAAGTTTTCTAGTAATTGTTTCCCATCCGTAGAATGATATACTTCTGGATGAAACTGAATCGCATATGTTTGTTCTCCTTCTATTCTAAAAGCTGCATTCTCTACATCTGATGTACTTGCTAAATGCACAGCTCCAGCTGGTAATTCTTTAATTGTGTCTGAATGACTCATCCACACTTGACTTCCTTCATCAATATTTGAAAAGAAATCTTCACCCTTTTTTACATATGATAAATTTGCTCTACCATATTCTCTTGTATTTGATGGTGCAACTTTCCCTCCTGAAAAATGCGCAAGGTATTGTGCTCCATAACAAACAGCTAACATCGGCTTCTTCCCTCTAATCTCTGATAAATCTGGATGCGGTGCATCTTCAGATCTTACAGAAAAAGGGCTTCCTGATAAAATTACTGCCTTAAAATTGTCTATGTTTTTTGGTGGATTGTTGTAAGGATGAATCTCACAATAGATGTTTAATTCTCTTACTCTTCTCGCAATTAATTGTGTGTATTGCGAACCGAAATCTAAAATAAGTACGTTGTGTTGTTGCATGTGCAAAAATAGTACTTCAAATTAGAACTGAAAACTTTGTTTTAGAAAATTTACAGGAATTAATATCGATAAACAATTGCGTTAATATTCATCCCTGCTCCAACAGATGCTAGGATAATAACATCTCCTTTATTTACCTCTTGATTTTCTATACTTCCTTTTAAAACTAAGTCCAACAATGTAGGAACGGTAGCCACTGAACTATTTCCAAGTTTATGGATACTCATCGGCATAATACCTTCAGGGATAGGCTTTTTGTATAGCCTAAAGAAACGTTTAATAATTGCTTCATCCATTTTTTCATTTGCCTGATGAATGAATACCTTCTTTACTTCATCAATAGGTATACCACTTTTGTCTAGAGCGGTTTTCATTGCATTGGGAACATTATTTAGTGCAAACTCATAAATCTTTCGACCATGCATTTTAATATAACGTACATCTGGATGCTCGTTTTTATCAAAAGAATTTCCAAAAAACAGATGATATGCCTCTTCCTTAGCATGTGTCTGCGTAGCATGACTTAAAATACCTGACTCATTGCTTTCACTTGCTTCAACAATACAAGCTCCAGCCCCATCACTATAAATCATAGAATCTCTATCGTGTTTGTCTAAAACCCTCGATAAAGTTTCTGCACCAATAACTAATGCTTTCTTTGCAATCCCTGCCTTTATAAATGCCTGAGCTTGAATAACTCCTTCTATCCAACCTGGACAACCAAATAAGATATCGTACGCAACACAGTTAGGGTTTTGTATTCCCAATCTATATTTAACACGAGTTGCTAAACTTGGTAAAATATCACTCTGAATTGCTGCTGATTTTACATCTCCAAAATTATGAGCGAGAATAATATAATCCAATTCTTCAGGATTTATGTTCGCATCTTCTATAGCTTTTAAGGCAGCAAAATATGCTAAATCAGAAGTATTGTACTGAATATCGGCATACCTTCTTTCTTCAATACCTGTAATCGCTTTGAATTTCTCTATGATGATAGTGTTCTGACTTGGAATTTCAGTTCCATCAGCATTTAAAAAACGGTGCTCTAGAAATTTTTCGTTCTCTTTCTTTATTGTTGGAATATAAGTTCCAGTTCCTGTGATAACAGAATTAATCATGCGAGAAATACTTTTGAAGTTAGTTTAGTTAACGCCAAATTAGCGTTTTTTTATAGGTATTGCCTATAATAATTTAAGATATTTTTGATTTTTACCATATTCTTAAAAACACTCTTTATAAATTTAAGAATATGTAAGTTTTCAACTTTTAAAAATACGATTAAAGGTAAGAGCTATCGAAAGAAAATGGTAACATTGAAGAAATAGAATTTGCCTTCACTACTTTACCTATTTCGCCCATGAAAATTACTTCCATTGGTTCATTCTGATTGATTTCGTACTCTAATAATGTTTGTCTACAAGCACCACAAGGACCTACAGGTTTGTCTACCTTTTTATTCGATGATATCGCTGTGATTGCTATCTTTTTAACTTTCTTATTTGGAAAAGTAGCTCCTGCTTTCCAAATGGCTACTCTTTCTGCGCACATTCCAGAAGGATATGCTGCGTTTTCTTGATTGCTTCCTGTAATTATGGAACCATCTTCCATTAAAAGTGCTGCACCAACTTTAAACTTAGAATAAGGAGAATAGGAATTGTTTGTAGCTTTGATAGCTTCTAGCATTAATTCTTTGTCTGCTTCTGGTAATTCGTCAATGTTATCATAAACAAAGCCAGAAGAGCCTATATTAATTTTTTTCATTAAGAATGTTTTCTTTAGGAAAAAACTAATTTACTAATAATCATCGAAAATCTCTCCTAAATCAAAAGATAAAGAAAAACGAAGAGAGTTTTCTAATGGATTGTTTACATCAGATGAATTAATTAAGTAAGATAAATCTACATTAAGTGCATTGGTTTTAAACCCTGCTCCTAAGGTAAAGAACTGTCTGTTTCCTTTGTCTTCACTCTCATGAAAGTATCCCGCACGTAAAGCAAATGCATTGTTATATAAATACTCTGCTCCTACTGCGTAAGTAACCTCTTTTAATTCTTCACTAAATCCTCCTGGAGCGTCACCAAAAGAACTAAAAATACCAGAAATAAATCCTTTATCTTGCTCTGAACCATCAGATAAAGGAGTTGGCACTAATAATTTTGTGAATTCAGTATTCACACTAACAATATTGTAATCATCTAGGATAAAATCAAACCCTCCTCCAAATTTTAAATTCGTAGGGATAAAGTCTTCTTCACCTGGAACATAAGATACTTTAGGCCCGATGTTTGCGATATTAAACCCTATTCTATATCGTCCATTAAAAGTTCCATAGTTTTCTTCTTCAGATTGAAAATATCCAGAAACATCTACTGCAAATGAGTTGATAGGTTCTAGTGATGAAACTGTTCCTGTAAAAGCTAAATTGGATCTAAAATAACGACCGGTAACTCCCATTGAGAATGTTTCACTTAGTTTTAAAGCATAGGTTCCAGAAAAAGCAAATTCATTTGGATTGATAGTTCCTGTTGAAGCTCCTACATTGTCCGTTAATTCAACCTGACCTAAAGAAAAGTATCTAAACTCTGCTCCCCAAGCGGCATTTTCGCTAAACCTGTTGATATAGGAAGCACTTCCTATAAAAATATCATCTGTAAGATTACGTAACCAAGGAGAATAGTTAATTCCAATCATTACTTGTCTGCCGCTAAATGCTATTTTAGAAGGATTGTGAAAAAGTGAACTTGCATCTGCAGATGTAGAAACTCCAACATCTCCCATTGCTCCTGATCTTGCATCTGGAACAATTAATAAAAATGGTGTTGCTGTAGTGATCCCTCCTGTTTGCGATGTGTTTGTCTGAGAGAATACTCCTCCAATACTAGACAAACAAATAATAGACAATAATGCTAATTTTTTCATACGATTGATTTCCTTCTTAACTGCAAATATCGTTATTTATTATAGTATGACTAACTTTTCATACTTTTCTGCCGATATATTGCTTACGGTTGATTTTACTTTTAGTTTATAGACATAGACACCTTTTCCTATTTTGTTTCCAAAATCATCCAAGCCATTCCATGCTATATTCCTGGCTAAATTACCAGTGGTTTGTACTTGTTCATTAATTGTTTTGATGAGTTTACCAGCAATTGTAAAAATTTGCACCTGAACTTCAAGGGTCTCGTTCGGCTTGTTATGGTTAAACCAAAACTCGGTGTAATTTACGAATGGATTTGGATAATTCAAAACATTATCTAAAGTTAAACCAGCATCACTCACCACAACAAAGTTAATTGTTGCTTCTGATGAGTTATTATATGTATCCCATGCCTTCAACTTAATTGTATGATTACCAACAGATAAGTCTCTGAAACGAAATGTTACTTTACCATTTGTAAAATCATTCAATTCGGTTTCATAAAAATCGTTTAAAATAATTGGATTAGACTCATCTCCGTCTAAAACTGCCACAATATCATGGTCTACAGCAGTAACTGAAGTATTGATTCCGCTAATATCAGACAGTTTTGCGATTAGATTTGGAGAAGCATTTGTATTTCCTCCATCCAAAAATGATTCGTCATTCATGAATAATTGAATCTCTGGACCTGTAGTATCTTCGGGTGCATTTTCATTAATACCTCCTACAATAACATCTCCATTAAAACCTGCCTTGTCTGATTCTTGATTTTCTGCATAGAAACTCATCTTTCCTTTTCCAAAAGCGATTCTCACATCTCTTGGTACAATAAACTCAAAATTAAAATTTCCATTCTCTACAGTAGATTGCCCTCTAAACAATTTACTTTCCTGAGAATCAAAAGTTACAAAAACCCCAAAACCATCATTATCTAAGGTAGTTTTATCTATAGGTTTATCAAAAACTGTTGTCGATAAAGTTCCATTAAAATCATTCAAAATATTATTTGCATTGTCTGTAACTACTCCTTCAAAATTAACTCTTGCCAATGCTTTTAAAGTATCTAAAGATTGTGTAATATCTACTCCATTCATCTTAGTGATTCTCACATTAGGCTGAGGAATTACTAGTTTCTTTGCTGGATCACCAAAGTAATACACAAAAAACTTTTGAAAATTTGTAAAGCCATTTTTTGCAGTAGCTAACGACTCTGCCATTGTTAAATCTTCTCCATTGTATTGGAGTAAAACACTCATTAGATCTTCATTAAAACCTTGACCTACGCTAATAAAAATCTCTCTTGTTGTTGTAATCATAGAAGCAGCTCCTCCTGAGGCATTCCAGAATGTTAACTCTCCTGCTGTTGTTCTATTCGGATTGTCAAATCTAGAAAACTCACAGGTTACTGTAATAAATAATGGCAATGTGTTTTCATTTTGAAACCCTTGAACTTGAGGCACATCTAAATATCGTTCTGAAGCAAAACCATCTTCTCCACCATGTCCAAAATAATCAAAAATGAGTGTTCCTCTTTCTATGGATGTTGTAATTGCTTCTTGTACCTGCGGATACCTTTCTCCCCCTGATGAGTTTTGTTGAGAAAATGCATCAACATAGATTTTATTGATATTAAAAACTGGCTTGTTTGCTTTTATATCATCTGCAATACTCTCAACTCCAGGCTGAATAGGAATATCTGAAGTAGCATCAATATCATCTGCCACCAACGTAATTGTATTACGCCAATCTCCTATAGAAGCGGTAGTATAGTACGTTAATATTTTATCTACTACATCTGTGGCCTGACTTACTGTACTAACAGGAATTCTTCCAGTAGCCACATCTAGAGTATGTGATGGCGACATCGACCCTTCTCCATCTTCAAGCATTGCAAAGAAATCATCTGTAACATATGAAAAGGCTAAGCTATAACTCTGATCAGATTCATATACAGGCACTATATTATTATTATCTATAATTCTATCTTTATAATCATACGAAGCATCTCCAAAAAGACATACAAACTTCAATTTACTATCAGCTGTAGTATTTGTATCATACACATGCTTAATAAAATCTCTAATTCCTGTAATATCCGGAGCTCCAGAAGAAAATTCATTATAAATATCATCTACCAATACTACTTGCGCAGTTAACCCTGTGTTTTGAATATGAAAATCGGCAATCCTTTGTGCTTGTTGCGAAAGCTCCTGATTGGTTATTAATAAATAATTAATGTCTTTAATTGCGTGTAAATTTTGATTTGCTACTCTAGGGTTCTGTATTGCCTCTGGAGTATAAAAATCATTTGAGTTTACTACAACATATTCTCTCAGTTCACCGCCATTTGCTTTGAACGAAAAATTAGCGCTTGATTCATTTGCTATCGTGGTAACATTAATTGGATCCGTTACATCCCAAACTTGAAAAATATTTTGTTGGTTTTGAATTTGATACTCAACAACGTCAGTACTCGCTGCATTTGCTGCTTCGAAACTTCGGAAAGAAAATTGAAAATCATTCGCTGTTAATTGCTTTTTACCTACGATTTCTATAAAATCTAAATACGCTTTTGCTGATGGATTTCCTCCATTATTATAACTTAAAGCAACATCAATCGTTGTACTTGAGTTAGCTACAGTGGCATTTCCTACCCTCTCAGAAGCTAAAATTAATGAGCTAGGGCTATTGGGAGTAAAAGTAAGATTGAAAATGTTTTGAGAATTAACACTCGCCTGCATACTGGAAGAAAGTGCTGAAGATGCTGTAGCACGAATGGTAACATTTATATTTTCATTAGGAACTGCATTTGGAAATGGTATTTGAAATGTTTGATCATTCTCTACACTAAAATCTTCCCCCAACCATTTGCGTCCAGTTGCAAAAAGGTTTGTTGTTTCTTTTTCATAAAAAACATAATCATCAAAAATGCTTACCTGACTTACAGCTGCACCTGTAACAATTGTGTGGTTCTGAATCCGTTTTCCATCAGTATCGTTTACTGTAATAAAATAATATCCTTTATCTGAATAAATGTTTTGTCTGTGTCTTGCGGTTCCGTTATTGGTGTCTACAATCCAATCATGTGGTCCTTTTGCATAAAAAAGTATAAAATCTCCTGCATCAAAAGACCCATCGTCTTCTCCTTCTATATAAATTGCATTCTCTTGTAAGTCATCGTAGCGAAAATCTCCATTAACTTCAGCTACTAAATTGCCTCCATTTCCATAGATATGAATCTTCTTCGGATTTAAATTCCCAGTTGAAACACCTATTTGTTGAAGGAGCGTTCTATCTATTCTAAAAACTCCTGTGGTATCTACTGAAAATTTAAACCAATCGCCATTTGCTAACACTGAGTTAGTAACTTGGCTTGATACTACACTAGAAAGGAGAATGAATAGAACTGTAGCAATCGATTTTCTCATCATAATCATACATCAAATAACGTAAATAAAACTTAGATATTTTACAGGAAACTTACATATGTGATAATAAATAAAAAACTAATGCGTTTAAACTTATATTGAAAATAAAAGGAGGCTATTAAAATTAACGATTCGCCTTGTGTGAAGATAATTTTATTGTAAATTGCCAAGCTGAAACAGAACCCTTAATATTTGAAAATAAGATATGAAGAACTTATTTAAAATAAACTTACTATTACTTAGCGCATTGCTATTGTATAATTGTAATTCTGCCAACAAGAGTAAATCTTCTCTAACTGGATGGAATTTCAACGATCCTAAATATGGAAACTACATCAAAGGTACAGCCTTCGAAGGACAGAAAACTCCTGATGGAATGGTTGCTATTGAAGGAGGAACTTTTGTTATGGGACAAGTCCAAGATGATGTGATGTTTGATTGGAACACCACTCCAAGGCAAATGCACATTCGTTCTTATTATATTGATGAGGCAGAAGTAACAAACTCTGAATACTCTTTGTATTTACAAGTTACCAAAGACATCTTCCCTCCAGATGATGAGAAATATAAAAATATTTATGCAGCTGCATTACCCGATACTCTTGTTTGGAGAACCAGCTTAGGAAATACAGATCTTTTATCTGAGAATTATTTAAGACAACCTGCTTATGCAGACTACCCTGTAGTGGGTGTAAGTTGGTTACAAGCTGTTCAATATTGTAAATGGAGAACTAGTGCTGTTAACTTAAAGACATTAATAGACCGTGGTATTTTGAATAATGTATTAGAGAATGATTCTATTAGAAATTACTTTGATACAGATCTATATTTAGAAGATCCTAGCAGATTATTTGATGGAGATTCTACAGTATACAAAAGAGGATTACCAGACAACAGAGCTAGAAAGAAAGGTCAACCTAGACCACCTAAAGGATCTTTTACAGGAAGACACGTTACTGCTCTTGATGGAGTTTTAACTCAGAAATTCAGACTACCAACAGAAGCAGAATGGGAATATGCTGCTAAAGCTGTTGTTGAAAACAGAGAATACAATAATGTAAGAGGTAGAAAGAAATACGCCTGGAATGGTAAATATACTAGAGATAGATCTACAAGATATAAAGGAGATCAACTCGCAAACTTCAAGCAACGTAAAGGAAACTATAGTGGACTTGCTGGATGGAGTGATGATGGTTCTGATATTCCTATTAGAATAAAATCATACCCTCCAAATGCTTTTGGTTTGTATGACATGTCTGGAAATGTTGCAGAATGGGTTTCTGATGTTTATAGACCTATTATCGATACAGAGGCTAGTGATTTCAATTACTTTAGAGGAAACATTTTTACAAAAAAATTAATTGACTCTACTGGTCGAGTTGTTGTTGTTGGCGAAACTGCAAAATCTACAGCTACTTATGACACATTACCAAACGGTAAAATAGTTCCTGTAGAACTTCCTGGTGAAATTAAATACGTTCCTATTACAAGAGACGACGCATTTATGAGAAGAAACTATAGATTAGCTCAAAATGTAAATAAAAATGATGGAGACAAAAACTCTGGTAAGAACTATGATTTAGATGACGATGAGTTTGACAGACAACCAAGAATGTATAATTCTCCTGTAAGCAATAGAGATTCTATTACTGGAAAATTAAATCAATACGATCCAACAAAACGTACAACTTTAATTAGTGATAAGACTAGAGTACACAAAGGAGGGTCATGGAGAGATAGAGAATATTGGTTAGATCCTGCTCATAGAAGATATTTACCTGAGTATATGTCTACAAACTTTATTGGTTTTAGATGTGCAACAGATATTGTTGGAGCCTTAACTCACAAGAAGAGAACGGCTAGAAATCCTCCAAGATAAAATAAAATTTTATTCATAAAAAGACCTCATTGATACATATTCAATGAGGTTTTTTTTATCTTTAAAAAATGGGAATTAGAGAGCTATACAACCTTTACATTGAAAACTTCTTAGTAGATACAGATACTAGGAAAATAAGACCTGAAACTATATTCTTTGCTTTAAAAGGTGATAATTTCAATGGGAATGAATTCGCAGAGCAAGCGCTTCATAAAGGAGCTCGATATTGTGTTATAGACGAGGCTGAATACTCTCAAGTTGAAAACACCATCTTAGTTAAGGATGTTTTAAAAACATTGCAAGAACTAGCGAATTATCATCGGAAACAATTATCTATTCCCATACTAGCGCTAACGGGAAGCAATGGAAAAACAACAACCAAAGAGCTGATCAATTCAGTCTTAAGTACTCAATATATTACAACAGCTACTTTAGGAAATTTGAACAATCATATTGGAGTTCCCCTAACCTTACTATCTATTACTGATAAAACAGAAATAGGTATTGTAGAAATGGGTGCTAATCATTTGAAGGAAATAGAATTTTTATCAGAAATAGCAGAACCAGACTTAGGGTACATCACCAACTTTGGAAAAGCTCATTTAGAAGGTTTTGGCGGAATTGAAGGAGTCATCAAAGGGAAATCTGAGCTTTACAATTATTTGCGATCCAATGGCAAAATGGTTTTTGTCAATCCTAATGATAAAAAGCAAGTTGAACTTACAGAAAACCATGAAAGAACTCTTTTAAATAATACATTAAAAATTGTTTCTACACACCCCTATCTCAAGATAAACTATAAGAGCACAATTATCCATACACACTTAGTGGGTGAATATAATTTTTCAAATATTCAGGCTGCTACATCAATTGGTGAGTATTTTAAAATAAATGAATCTAATATTGTTAAAGCTTTGGAGAATTATATTCCAAGTAATAATAGATCTCAAATCATAGAAAACGGAACAAATACAATCATTTTGGACGCTTATAATGCAAATCCGTCCAGTACCGAATTAGCTTTAAAGAACTTTAGTCAAATAGATAGCTCCTCTAAAATTGCTATTTTAGGAGACATGTTTGAACTAGGAGAAGAAGCGGAAACTGAACATCAATACATGGTTGATTTTAGCAATTCTCTAAACATTAACCAAGTTATTTTTGTTGGATCGAATTACTACAAGACCAATGCCGTCGAAAAATTCACGGACTTTGAAGCTTTAAAAGAATCAATTTCAAAGACTACTTTTAAAGATAGTTCGATTTTAATAAAAGGGTCTAGAGGAATGGCTCTTGAAAGGCTCTTAGACTTTATTAATTAAGGTGGTTTCTATGAAAGTCAATTAAGTTATCTATGGGCCTCTGTATAACATCTGTCACTTCCAGATCGTTTTTCTTTGCTATTTTATCTAAGATTTCTCTAAAATAAAACGCAATAGATCCTATAAAATATATTGGGGTTTCTTTTGTTGTTTGATAAGGCAAAACTCGGTATTTAAAAAATTCTTGGAACCCTTTCTTGATAATCTTCTTGATATATTTATCATCCTTAAAATCAAACATAAACTTAGCAAATGTTGCTAGGTACATATTTGGATTAGGCTGTCTATATAAATTAAACTTTATTATGTCAGCTTCAAGGTCATATTGTTTTTCAAATTCTTCAGCTATTCGCTTGGGCATTTTCTTATAGTAATAATCTCTTATTAAAAGTTTACCAAAATAATTACCGCTTGCTTCATCCATTAATGAGTATCCCAAAGAAGCAACTTCTATATGCATTTCTTTACCATCAAAGTAGCAACTGTTAGAGCCTGTTCCTAAGATACAAACAATTGCTGGCTCAAATTTTGCGGAAGCATAAACCGCAGCCAACATGTCTTCAGAAATTAACACTTCTGCATTTGTAAAAATAGACTGCATCACATCTTTGAGGATTGCAACTGGTTTTGGGGTTCCGCAACCTGCACCATAAAAATGAATCTCTTTAATATTATCTTTAACATTAATGAGTTCAAACATGTTTGTGATTCTATTAGACAGTTCATTTTCAGAAACCACTGCGGGGTTTAACCCTAATGTTCGAACTCTAAAAAGCTCTTTCTTGTCATCATCCAATGCTATCCAATCAGCTTTTGTAGAGCCACCATCCGCTATTAAAATCATTTTACCTTCTTTATGAAATCAAATATATCACAACAATTACTCTTACACAAGAGCTTATAAAATCTCAATCGTTTTCGAAGAAAAATAATTTAAAATAGTGTAATTTTATCAAAATTTAATTCATGGCTTTTTTTAAGAAAAAGAGTAAAAAAATTACAGACTTTTTTACTAATTCATTTGTAGATATACATTCTCACTTACTTCCGGGAATAGATGATGGAGCAAAAGATATTAGCCATAGCTTAGAGCTTATTAAAAAAATGCGTGCTCTAGGAATTAAGAACTTTATTACAACTCCTCATGTTTTAGGTGATGTGTATCCTAACTCTTCTGCAACAATTAAAGAAAAGTTACAAGAAGTACAATTAAAACTTAAAGAACAAAACATCAATGATGTTACGATCTCTTCAGCTGCTGAATACATGATGGATGAGCAGTTTTCTAAGCTGTTAGAAAAGAATGACATCTTAACCCTAAAAGATAACTTTATCCTTGTAGAGATGTCTTATTTTAGTGCTCCTATGAACCTATATGAAATTATATTTGAAATACAATTAAAAGGTTATAAGCCAATTTTGGCACACCCAGAAAGATATAATTTTTTTCATAATGATTTTGAGAATTATTACAAGCTAAAAAAAGCTGGATGCTTATTTCAACTAAACTTCTTGTCACTTACAGAGCAATATGGAAGGAATGTTCAGAAGGTAAGTCAAAAATTGCTTGAGCTAGAAATGTATGATTTTGTTGGTACTGATACGCATCATTCTAAACATGTTGAGCTTTTGGATACTATGCTAACAGAAAAAAATAAAAAAAAATTAGATCTTCTTCTAAAAAGAAACTCTCAACTTTTTAAAGTTAAGAGTTAAATTATTACTTATTATCCTTTATTGAATATTTTTTTATACCAAGGTTTTTCTACTACTACGTAACCATAACCATATCCGCCGTATCCGTAACCATAACTACGCTTAGGATCTGTATCATTCAGTACAATAGCCATATTAGGTAATTTCTTTTCGTTGTATAATTCTTGAGGAACAGCCAAGAGTCTCTTATCTAAGTAATTTGCTCTTACAACATACATAAACATATCTGCATATTTACCAATTAATAGCGTATCAGTTACTAAATTAACAGGTGCTGTATCTACAATTACTATATCATACTCTTGTTTCACAATAGTAAATAAGTTTTCTACCCTTTTAGTCATTAATAATTCTGCTGGATTAGGAGGTACTACTCCTGAAGAAATAATATCCAATCCTTTGATGTTACGAATGTTAAATTTAATATCATCGAGTGTTAAATTATCATCAGTAATATAATTTGTAACCCCTTTTCTATCTGGTATCCCTAAATACTCGGTTACCTTTGGTGCTCTAAGATCCATTCCCATTAGCAACACCTTTTTACCTGATAGCGCTAATGTAGCTGCTATATTTATAGATATAAATGATTTTCCTTCACCACTAGTCGTAGAAGTAACAAATATAGCTTTGCTTTGCTTCCTATTACTAGCTAACATAAAATCTAAATTAGTTCTTATCAAACGAAAAGCTTCTGCTGTGCTAGATCTTATGTCATTTCCAATGATTACTTTTTCTTTACTCTCTGATTTCGGCACATCTCCTAAAAAAGGAACTGATAAATGGGATTCTACATCATTTTTATTATGAATTTTAGTATCAAGTATATCTAGAATATAAATTATCACAAAAGGAATCATCAAGCCTAACAATAAAGCTATTAAGTATATCACCTTCTTTTTAGGAGAAACTGGTCTTTTAGAACTATAAGCAACATCAATGATCTTGGCATTAGGGACAGTAACAGCTAAAGAAATATCTGTTTCCTCTTTTTTCCTAAGTAAATATTGATATAAAGCGCTAATTATTTCTTGTTGTCTTGCAATATCAATGTAACCTCTTTCGTTTGCTGGAATTGATTTTACTTTTGACAACATTTTAGACTCTTCCTTTTTTAGTTCCAAAAGTTGAAAATCTATAGATTTCGTTATATTTGACAAACTACGTAATAAAGAAGAACGGCTATTTTCTATTTCTTTTTCAACTCCAACTAAAACAGGGTTTTTGTCTCCAGCGGTTACCTTTACTTGGTTCCTTTGCGAAATTAAATCATTATATTTTGCAATTAATAAATCTATTGATTGATGATCTTTAAACCCTAAACTAGCTGGTAACACGTCATACTTTGTGTTCTCATTTTTTAACTTTCCTTCTATCCATTTAGCTAAACTGGATTGAGTTTGTGATTCAATAATTTTCCCATTAGTTTCTTTTAAAGATTCCAAGGCTAATTGAACCTCCATTGGCAATCCTGTAAACTCTTTTGATATTTTAAATTCTTTTACATTGTCTTGTATAATTGCCAATTGCTTTCCAATTGTATCTAATCTAGCATTAATAAATTCAATTGTCTTTTTTGACACTTGGTTTTTATCATTGATCGCATCTAAATTATACTGTTTCACCAATTCATCTAAAAAGTCTTCAGCTTTCTCCCAAGTTGCATCTTGTAGATTTAAAACTAATACACTTGAATTTTTATTAACTGGAGATATACTTATTTTATTTCTATAACTATCTATCATATGAAACTTAGGAGATAAACTAACCAGTACATTAGTAGCACTACTATTGTTTCTGCTTTTACTAACCTTAAAAATTCCTAAGCTACTAGTAATTAATTCTCCAAATTTATGTGATGAAATTAATTCCCCATCTACATTCAACAGGTCAAAATCACTATTATTCAATACATTAACATTAAATATAGTGTCTTTTTGTTCTAAAATAGAATCTCTCTTTACAAAGGAAATATTTATAGGAGAAGAAGACTTATACACTTCACTTTGCTTTACTCCTTCAGAAATATAATAGTGTATGTAGAGATTTAAAGAGTCTACTACACTACCAACTACTTTCCTAGATCTTAAAATTTCAATTTCATTATCTGTATTATTTACAGACCCTCCTCCAACAATACCTAGATCTTTAAAAGCTTCTAATTCTGCTGACAATCCTGATTTTTTGTTATCTTTTATCAAGATTGTAGCTGTAGCACTATATGTTGGTAAAGTGTAACGCAAATATACATAGGCAATTCCAATAGCTATGAAAACCCCTAAAGCAAACCATTTCCAATATCTAATATATTTTTCAATCTCACTCCGAATATTTAAACTACTTTCTTCATTATCAAACGGATTTGAAATATAATTTTGAGTTTGTTGCATAAATTATCTAGTTAAAACGGCTATTAAAGAAATTAATATAGAACCTATAGACACAAACAGTCCTGTGTTTTGATTTGTAGCAGCAGATTGAGCTTTTGCCCCATTAGGTTCAACATAAACAACATCATTTTGTTGCAAATAATATACTGGTGAAGTAAAGGTTTTGTTTGATAACAAATCAACTGTATAAAAAACTTTTTTATTTTCCTCTTCTCTAGTAACCTTAATATTATTTCTTTGTCCAGAAATATTTAAATCTCCTGCTAAACCAATTGCTTCCAAAATTGTTATCCTCTCATTAGGTATCACATAAGTTCCTGGTACCTTAACATCACCCATAACTGTCACTTTAAAATTAGCAATCCTAATATTTATTGTTGGATCTTTAACATACTCAGGATCTAATTTATCTTTGAACATTTTAATAGTTTCCTCTCTTGTTAACCCACCAATTTTTAACTTCCCTAATATTGGGAAATCAATTTCTCCTTTAGAATTTATCAGATACTGTTGTTGTTGTGGAACTCCAGTAGCTCTTGTTGTTGTAACATCAAAAGTAACCGTTGGAAGATTAAATGGTCGAACAGATTCTAAATTTGATGCTGAAATAGTTATTTGCAACAAATCATCTGGTTTAAAAATAGTTTTGTAACTGTTGGATACCAAAGATTGATTTACATCATCATTCTGAAAATATGTAATACTTTTCTTTGACACACAAGAACTTAAGATGAAAGCACAGATTATACTCATCCCTAAGGTTTTCCTAGACATATGGATACATTTATTTTTAGCGAAAATACTATATTTATTGAATTTAACAGCTATCCTCGATGAATCTTTTCTATCTACTATTTTATGTTTTTTTCAGCATGAAAACTATAGAATAACTTTTTAATATCTAGTCATATAACTAATTTCTCTATTAAAAAATCAAAAAAAGATTAGTTATTAGCGTATTATATCAATACTAAGTAATAACAGTATGAAGCAAATACCTAATATCATTTATTAAGCTGTAATTAAGAACGTACATCTTATTAATTCTTACTTTATCTCTCCAAATTTTTTCCTTCAATTCTTCTATAGGCAAACTTGAGTCCTTAAGCATTTTATCCTCACTTCTATATTTTAAAGATGCAGGTCCCGTAATTCCTGGCTTTACCTCTAGAATAATTCTATCATCGCCTTGAAGTATATCTGCAAACCCTTCAAGATCTGGTCTTGGTCCTACAAAACTCATACTTCCAATAAACACATTAAACAACTGTGGCAACTCATCTAATTTAGACACTCTTAGTATTTCTCCAAACCGAGTAATTTTTTCATCTTTATTATGAGTTCTTATTTTTAAAATGATAAAAGATTTACCACGATATCCAATTCTTTTTTGTTGAAAGATTCCTATAATTCTTGTATCTATGGTGGCCACTATTACCAATAAAATAATAGGACCAATAATTATTGGAAAAAGTATTAATGCTAGTAAAACATCGAAAAGTCGTTTGGTAATCCTGTTCTTAGTTGTCAACAATGAAATTAATTACTCCTAGCTCCTCTAAAAATTACGTTTTTAAAAGCTAAGAAAAAGTATTTGATATCTGTTTTGATTGGTGATTTCTCGTATAAATCTAAATACTTTCTTTCAGATTCCATAATTTCTTCCATCGTTTTTGGTAAATCTACATAAAACGGGGGAATAAAACCTGGTTTAGTTTTTATTCTCTTCTCCTGAATTTCTTTATCATAAAGACTATAAAAATGAGGACTTAAAGGCCTAACTCCAACTATTTTCATATCCCCTTTTAATATATTTATTAGCATAGGAAGTTCATCAATCCAAAATTTTCTTAAAACTCTTCCTTCAGGTGAAATTCTAAAATCATCTTTTATTTTACCTCCTTCTTGAAGTTTATTTTTCTTGTAAACATATTCTTGTAAATACTCAGAAAAAGGGTGCATAGTTCTCAACTTATACACATTAAATTTGTCTCCATTTTTCCCAATTCTTTTTAACTTAATTACTGGTCCATATGTAGGATCTGTATCAAACATTGGGTCTTTTACTTTTTTAGCTACAAAGTATAGTGAATTGTCTATTGTTTTTTCATCAATAACCTCAAAACCACATGAATACAAGCGCCCATAAGTTTCTGCTCTAGAAATCACTCTTCCTTTTCCTTTCGTTAAATAAAAATATAATTTCTTTGTTATCAAAAGTTTTGGAAAAATCCTTGTAAAGATCATATCTGTGGCATAAACAAGCCAATTGATAATTGGAGGATACTTACTTAATAAAGCCTTTCTTCTATTAGGGTAAGTCTCTACTTTACCAAAGTAGAATCCAGAATTAGGTAAAGCTGCATTAATAGACTCGAAAAACTTATTGATATACCTAACATCATTAATCTTCTTTATATTAATGATGGAAGAATATTCGTTAGCCTGAAGTTTTTCTATATTAAACTGAGTAGAAGTAGCCGTTATAAAATTAGTTTTTAAACATATATCAAAATATTTTTTCAAAAATTCTAATACAGTCCTGTCTCCTTCTACTTCTTGTAAAATAAGTTGGCTAATTTCCTTTTGTGTGTTTTCACAGTCTCTTAAGGCTGTCAAAAAATCCAATTCTTGCAAACTAGAATCTGTTTTATTTTTTCTTTTTATAGCTAATACCCCCATATGTTAGTTAATATTTGGTTATTTAGGAGGACACTTTTGCAAATATATGAAAAATATATATTCACTAGGTATATCTTTACTTTATCTAATTAAAAAAGGGGAAAACACCTATATTTTACAGAGTTATATTTTTGACCTATTCAGGGGAAACACTTAAGAATAAAAGAATTTAATTCTTCTCTTTAAAATCCATTATAGTGAATAAAATATTCCAAATGACATATTAGGCAAAATATCATTATCACCTTGGTAAATATCCCAACCAACAATGGCAGAAATATCTAGTTTTAATTTGGTTTTTTTTGATATCGAAAAAACGTTAGCAGCTCCCAAATTACCATGAATTCTTGATCTGCCATATCTATGGTGATTAAAGTACCCTGGTCCAGCATGTAATAACAAATCATAAAACCTTTGTTTTTTGTCTTTTGAAAAAATATGACCAACACTCAACACACCTTCTATAAAATAAAAATCATAAGAGTATTTATAGTTATCGCTAATTGCACGAAAATACCTGCCTTGATATCCAACATTTACAGCTATGCTTGGGCTAATCCATTTACCTATAGAAAATCTATGAACTGGGGAGTAATTTGATGAAACAAAGTCTTCACTTTTAATTCCAGACATTTGCACTCCATAATCAAGACTAATGAACCAACTAGTATTTTCAACTAAATCATCAATTGATGATTGAGCCTTAATATTTTGAATAGATACAAAAATAACACATGCGAAGAGAAAGAGTATTTTACTTACTTTTTTCATAAACCTAATTATTTTAGTTTTAACCTTTTTATTTACCTACAAATAATAGTTTTTTTACTATATTCTTTATGTTCTGCATTACTAATTCTTTCCCCCATTTAAAACGATTATCATTCCACCTTTGTGGATGAAAAGTAAACATTATTTGTTCTGGCAAGCTACTACTAATAGTTTTTTCAATTATTTGATTTGTTCTTGAAAAAGATTGCGTAAACTTTGAATCTACTTTATCTCTTACACTTACTTTATTTCCGTCCCATCTTCTTCCAGTATCTGTAATGTAAAAAACTTCATTAAAATTGACATCAAAGTAAGGCTCTCCAATAATTTTGAAATCAGAATACTTATACTTGTTCCACATGTCTTTAGAGTCATATTTAGACATTGGGCTACCATGCATACATATTGTTGACACTGGTGCTAGCTTTCTAAGTTTTTCTAAATTATTTTTGAAGTCTTCAATAGATTTTTCGTAATCTCCTTTACATACAGTCAAGTTTTCATAATGATAGCCTATTTCATGACCCATTTCATGAATCTCTCTAATAATATCCTCATCCCAACTTTCTTTTACTGCTCTGAAATAGTAAACTCCTTTCACGCCAAATTTATGTTGGATTTTCGCAAATTCTAAAGAATTTTCAGGCATCAAATCTACATCATGACGAAGTATAATCGCTTTCGCTTTCGGGCTTACCAAAAACTCATTAAAAGTCTGAAAATCGTACCCTTGACCAATTAAAGCTTGAATTAATTCTTTGTATATCTTTAATGTAAAATCCATATTTAATATTTAGAAGACAACATTCTTTTCAAGTCTTTAATTGTCAAAACCTTTTTCCCTTTTTTATGAAATTCTTTACCTAACTCTTTGGAAGGAGCTCTATGGTAAGAAGTTTTATATACTGGTTTAATTGGTTCTTTAATTTTCTCATTGAAGTTTTCCATAACGTCTAACAATCCATGAGACATCATTTTTTTAGTCTTATAAGCTACAGAATATTGAGTGTCAGAATTAGATATTTGAAACTCATCTTGCCAAACAATCGCTCCTGCATCTAATTTTAACTCCATGGTATGTATAGTACCTCCGGCTTCTTTATCATCTTTAAAAATTGTCCACCAACTTCCAAAAACTCCTCTGTGTCTAGGGAGTAAAGTTCCATGAGCATTTAAACATGCCTGTTTAGGTAAAGCTAAAAGGTTTTCTTTGAATAAATGTGGACATGAAATAGAAACGATAAAATCTAGATTAAGGTCTTTAATTTTTTTAAGATACTCATCTGAATTTATATCTACTGAAGGTATATTTTTCACTCCATTGCTAAGCATTATTTTTTTGACAGAATACCTATTGCTAAAAAAAGCTCCTATTTTAACAATGCCCATTGCTATAAAAACCAACATAAGTTCATAGTAACTATAAATCTTAGCTCTTTCGATAAACCAATGATATATGCTCTTATTTTTTCTATGAGGTTTCAACACTGTAAAACCAACTATATTAATTTCTTCGCTTTTGTGATTTAGCATAAACTTAATCATCTTAGGAATATAGAAAGGTTCATTCTGTGTAATTATCAATACGTTCTTCATAAGTCTTAGTAATGACGCTTAATTTTATTTATTGTTTTTATTGTTTTTTCAAAATCTACATCAATGATTTCTAGATACCACTTAAGTGAATTATAACGTGGTTCATTCTCTTTGTATATAAGATCCAATGCTTCTTCTCTTGTAATCATACCTTCTCTTATTTGATTACTTCTAAAAGTATCATTCTCACTAAAACCTGCGACCAAAGTATAAACATAATTATAAAAACTGGCGGTACCATCACCAATTCTCCAAGTAGAGTCTGTATCAACAGACTTTTCCCAATCATATGAATTTATGATAGTGTCTTCTACCGTTTTTTCATCCCAGCTCATATAATCAAATAAGTGATAATAATCTTTCTTAGGCGTTACATATCTTGCGGCAAAAGACCCTATTGAATCTAGAACAGATTGGTTAAGATATGAAGGAGTTGAGATTATATTCTTAAATACAAATCCATATAACCTTAATTGATTTTTTAATGATATTGAATATATTCTCTTTTTATCAAACTCAGGAGATAATCCTCCAAATCCGGTCTTAAAATTTGTGTTTTCCAGATCATTAATTCCTAAAACTTCTAGATCAATCCCTAGTTGTTTTTTAACCTTATAAGCATAGTAATAAAAATACTTATCTCCTGTCATGAATAAAGGAATCATCCCTAGGGCTGGTTTTTTTAGCCAAGCTTTAATATTTTTTCTAATATTAGCTCTTTTCCAATGTATGTTAGCAGCAACAATAATATTTTCTACTCCAAGCTTACCACATATTCTAGCAATATTTCTTCTAGCAAGATCTGTAACCATACCCCAATCATAGGTATAAGTAACAACATTAAGTCCTAATTCTTCTTTCAAAAAATGTAAAACATATGTACTATCTCTACCTCCACTTAAAGGAACAAAACAATCTGGAGACCCATCTTTGCTACGATAAGGTTCTATCATAGCTTTCAATTCATCTAAAGAATCTTTAACATCCTTCTTTTTATAATTTTTGCAGTAATTACATTCACCTTTCTTATCAAATTCAATAAAAGGAAAAGTTTCAGGTAATATACATTTTGTACATCTTTTTAATTTTTTTATTTCCTCAACTGGATATACAAGCATTGCCTTTTCTTCTTCAGCCTTTGGATTTAAGTGTATTTCATTTAAATCAAGTACTGTAGAAATTTGCTTCTTAAGAGATTTCTCGCTAAACAAACTTAGCTCTCTCTTTTTATTGAGAATACTTTCCTTAGGAAAGTTTTCACTTGTTATTTCTGAAAAATCACTTCTCTTAAAAACAAATTCAGAAGTTTCTATTGATAATAATGAATTAGCTTTTAATTGGAATAAATCAAACTCTCCAATCTTGCTTTTAAGATTTAATTTATCTACCAATTTCTTTAACATTGCTTTTTCTGAAGCAAAGTAAATAATATCTTTATTATTATGAATTACATACAATGAGCCATTGTTTGTAGCTAAAACAAACTTATTTAAATCATTTGTAGTTAAAGCAATTGAAGCAGTTCCATCAACTTTTTCAAGTGTATTACTGACAGATTTTTCTAATGAAAAACCATTTGTCAGCTCTTTTCTAACTAGAGAAGGAATTACTTCTGTATCAATTTCATTTACTCTTGTTAAATCTAAATTCTGCTCCCACAACTTATCAACGTTCACCACAATTCCATTATGGATACAGATAATATCATCTTTAATAACAGGTTGATTGTTTGCATCTTCAAGTTGAGTTCCGTTAGTAACCAATCTTGCATGCCCAAAAGCAATTTTTAAATTATTATTCTGTTTAGAGAAAACGTCTTTTAAATTATTCTTAACTTTATCTCTCTTAAGTAAATCATGAGCAGGTATAGGTCCCTTTACAATATCGAATTTATTATTATTAAGAGTACAAAGACCAGAAGAGTCTTTACCTCTAGTCTCTGATAACTTAGCTAATGTTTTTAATGATTTTTTTAAAAATTGATTATCATAAGTAGCTTCTTCCTTAGTAATAACTCCAAATATTCCACACATTTCTCTCTATAGTTTTTAGTTTTGTCTCATAAAATGAACTGATTCTAACTAAACCAGATTATATCTATAAGTCTTTAAATTTTTCTTGGTAATCAGGATTTTTTAATAATGTTTGTTTGCTAGTAGGATAATTATTTACCAACCATAATAATAAAGCTGTTGGGTCTATAACAGTTTTTAACATCTCTTGATTCTGTTTTTCATAAAAATCATTAGAATTGTTATATACTTTGATCATTTGACTCTTTATGGTCTCTAAATCCATTAAGTGATATAACAGGTTATATTTCTGAGCATCTTTCAAATACCCCATTAATGGTAACGTATTTATATAAATAGATGGAGTACCTAACATTGCACATTCAGATGCAGTAGTTCCTCCTTCTCCTATGTATAATTTTGCATAGTATAATACATCGTGAAGTTTTTCTGGAGCAATTTTAATTTCATACTCCTTAAGTTCTTCAGGTAATTCACCTTCAGAGGAAATGAATACTTTTCCAAATTTTTTTGCTCCATTCACTAAATCAATTCTTTCTTGAGAATTCAATCCCTTCTGACCTATATCGTGAAATGCTTCCCAAGATACAAACCTAAATAATGTAAAAGTCTCTCCTTTCTTAACATTCAGTATTTTTAATACATCTTCATTAGGAGTGAAACGTTTATTGTGCAAATAGAAAAGCTCCATATAACCTTTGAATCGAAAATGATTTTTCCCTAAATCATCATAAAAGCAATCTGGGGAAATAACTAAATCTGTTAATGGAACGTATAGTTTTTTATTCAGTTTGGCATGTTCTGTGTCATCAAAAGAAATATGAGGAACACGAAACAACCATGATACAAATGCTAATGGTGCTGAGCCAAAACTTAAAGCTATATCTGGTTTATTTTTAATGAACAGGAAAATAAATTTTACTGTTGCAAATAGCAAGTACAACATTTTCCCTATTGCTCCTCTACCTATTGCTCCTTTTCCAAAGTTTATGTATTGAAGTTCATAAGCATTCATTAATTTAAAAGAAACATCTTTATCTCTACTTGTAATGCTAACATTATTGCCTTCTTCTTTCATCTGAAAAATGAAGTTCTTAAAGTAGTGAACATTTGCTGGATGAATTATATCAACTAATAATTTCATTATTTTAGTATTAACGACCTATAAAGTGGCAAATATAAAAATCTCAACTTCATTTGTAGGTTAGAATATTCAATATTATCTCTTTCCCATCTATCATAATTATTTACATAATTATTCAATCTATTTTTTGTTCCTAAAAAAGTCCATTTTTTAGAACTTTCTATACAAAATTGATTTTCAAGTTCAGCGTTACTTCTAACTCCAAATGGATAAGAAAAACTAGAAATCTCTTTTTCAATTATAGATGTTAAGATATCTGTAGATTTTGATATCTCATAAGAAAAGTCCTTATAATTTAACCGACTAAATATTGGATGAGTATGCGAATGTGAACCTATTCCAAAACCAGCATCTGATAACTCTTTAATTTCTTTGGCACTACAATATGGGTTCGTTTCTTGCAAATATTCTTCTAACTGATATGGCATAATTTCATGCCAAAGTTTATTCACAATTTTTTCCTTAATATCCATAGGCCATGCTTCAAAACTCCATTGTAGAATATCTTGCTTCTTAGTTGGTTTTTTTAATTTAAAATCTCTGGATATATCATCTATAATTTTTGCGATATTCCCTTTTTTATATTTTTCAAATAATAAAATTTTATTCCTCCACATTAAGTCGGCATTGTCTATACAACTTGATATAATAAAGAAAGTGGCAGATATTTTTTCTTCATCTAAAATAGGCGCTATAATAGAATAATTCTCTTTAAACCCGTCATCAAATGTGATAACTAATTTATTTTTTAGAGTTTCATTATGTGAAGATAAATGTAAAGCTTCATCAAGTGTAATTATATCATAATTCTGCTTAAAAAACCTGATATGATTCCTGAAGTTTTTTATACTCAGAGCTTTATTTGAAAAATAATGTTCTGGATTACTGTCTGAAATTATATGATAATAAACAATCCTAAGGCTACTCCCTTTGTATTTGATAATTTGATTTTCAATGAACTTCATAAAACTATGCCAATATTTTTTTTAAACTTATACGATACAAGTCTTCTAAACTATAATCTTTATTCACATAATCAATAATACTTTCTTCTCTTTCATAAATTTTCATTCTATTATTCTTATAGAATTTTTTTAACCTTATGTCATTAATAATTGTCCAATCTATATTACGGACGTATTTAAATGATTTTCTTTGGCTTATTCCTTTAGCAGAATCTTTGTACTTATCTAAAAATTCTTGATAGACTTTTACAGATCCTATTATTCCTTTCATAAACAGATCCTCTGCTCTATCCGTACCTTTAATAGGGCATAAATAATGCATAAGTATCTCTCCTCCATCAATTCTTTCATTCATTTTCATTAATGTTCCGCCAACAAAGTTAGGTCTAAAATCAGAAACAGCATGATAGTTTGTTTTAGTCCCGTTGTAAAACGGTGAGGTACCGCTATGATAATTCAAACATATTTTTGCAGAATTGATAAACTCTTTCTTAGCTACATCTCCTCCTAAAAAACATATAATATCAATTTTATTTTCTTTTATTAATTTTAAAGTAGTTTTTGAATTAACAGTTTTCACTTCATGAATCATGCTTTTAGGAATTTTATCATATTGTTTTTCATATTGTGAAAAATATTCCCTTTCTGCTCTATTATTACTCTTTGTTAATCCAGCTTTGAAAATTTTATTACATAGCACACTTACAATTTTCAAAATAAAGTAAAAAGCTCCATAATGGAACAATCTCTTTTTTTTAATTTTCTTTAGTAGTGGCTCTTGAATTCCAGTTGGATGTATTATAAGTCTAACATTGTTTTTTAAGTACAATTGGCTAGACCAATATTTATGATGTAGTTTTTTATTTGTAACTAATGCTATATTCAAAATTAATCTTTATTACTATTTTATCTATTAACACTTTTATATATCTCTATAATCTTTTTCGCTACTAATTTAGAATTTAGGTGTTTAATATCATTTCTACCCGTTGTTCTTTTGTTAAAGAGTATCGCTTTATCAATTTTTTCAGCAACTTCTTTTGGATCAAAAGAGGTAAGATAACAACCCTGCGTATTCATAATTATCTTTTCTACATCTCCGACATTTGTTGAAACAATTGGAATATTACATGCCATTGCTTCTTTAATAACGTTTGGTGATCCTTCCTGATAGGAGGTAAGAACAAAAACAGAACATTTATTCAAGTAATAAGGAAACTCAGAATGGCTAATTGGATATGGGTTTATAACATTTACTTTTTCACTTTTGATATACTTAACAGATTCTTTTAATAAAGCATAATTTTTACGTGAATCATTTTCATTTGCTAAAAATAAAATGCTATTGCTATTCACTAATGTGTTGCTGTCTGGGGCAAAGATCTCAAAATTCACACCATTTGGAACAATATCACATTTTTTCCTCTTTGGTATATATTTTAATAAGTTTTCTGATTTCACTATAATATGTTTTGCAAAAAAAATAGCTATTTGCGTTAAAAGCATATCAATATAGCTTTTCTTCAATCTTTCGCCTTTTTCATTAAAATTTCCATAAGCATCTGATCCCATTATAGACAAGACAATTGGTTTTTTAGTAAAAGCTAAGGCGCATAGTAATCCTATAAGACCATAGTGAGCATGTACAACATCATATTTATTTTCAATTATTTGCTTTCTAATGAGTTTAATGTTTTTTAAATAACCTCTAACTCCTCTACCATAAACAAGGTAATAATCAAGGTCTACACCTTCTTCTTTTATTGATTCACCTTGGCTTTCAATAAATGGAACTAATCCTCTAATATTACCACTACTTACAAAAAGTACTTTCATTATTCTACTCTAGTTATATGCTTAACTATATTTTTTGTCCGTTAAAAATTTTATTGGAATGCTTAAACTATCTTTTCAAAAATTGTTTCTTATTATTTACATTTCTTATCACTAAAGCAAATAAGAACATATATACTCCGATAATATAAAAATATCTAATAAATACTTTAGAATAAAAAAGTGTATCTAAAAATAGTATAATAGACATTACTAAAAAAGCAATTTCATTAGCTCCAAACCTTTTTAATCGCCAGACTCGTTTATAAAAAGAGACAAACATTGAAAGATATACTATAACCCCTAAATATCCTATCTGCATTAAAACCCAAACAAAGCCCATTCTACCACCATAACGCACATTATAAAATTCTAACATTAAATTAGCATTTGTGTTTTTTGAATATCTTGAAGAAATTAACTTCCCAGCCCCTTCTCCAAATAGCATTACAAAAGTTGGAGCTTCTAACATATAGTTATTAAAATATAAAAAACCTTCAACTCTTTGCATTTCTGAGAAATCATCATGCTTCCCTATTTCATTATATGATTTAGTATAATCTACAAAAAATTGGTAATCAAAACTCCCTCCAATTTTACCTTCTCTATTTAATGTTGGGTTCAACCTTACTGCTCCATAAAAAGCTAGCCCTGACAATATAATTATTGTTATAAATGTTGATACTGTTTTTGCTGTAAATAGTTTTCTTTGCTTTATTCTTGGGATTAAATAAACAAGAAAAATTACTATGGGTATAAAAATTGTTACAGCTCTCTTTTCACCGATCAATCCGAATAAGAAAAACCCAAGGATTACCAAGATATACTTTATTTTTCTTTGCATAACAAACAAAGCAAATGCATAGGCAGATATAATAGCCGGAAATATTGCAGAAACACTCCCTGCATTATTTGTTAACGTCCCTGCATTACCTTCATATTGCCCAAAAAGAATAAAATTAATTATCCCTATTGGGATTTGTAATAGTATATAAATTACGACAATACTCTTGATTTTTTTTACTAATTTATCACTTCTCTCATTTAGTATAATGATAAAATAGAAATATGGTAATGTAAGATACATTATAAAATAAATGAAATTAAATAGCGGTATTTCATTTATTAGAAAAGACAATAGTGATATTAACAATATTAGCAATACATATTTAAAATATGGCATTTGATTCTTTCTTTTCTTATTTGTAATTATAAAAAGAGAAATAACAGCAGCAGGTATTCCAACTTTGTACAAAAAAGTTGGAAGTTGAAGAGTTTGTATTAATCCTTGTAAAAAAACAAGGGTCCACAAAATAAAATGTAAAAATATTCTAAGCTGCATCAGCTATACTTTTTAATAAAGGATTCAATTGATTAATAATGATATTTTGCCATTGATAATCTTTTAAAGAATCAGTAATTTCATTGTATTTATAACTCGGTAACTTATTATTAACTTTTTTCAATGCTTCAAAAAGAGCATCGATATTATCATCACATAGTACTCCATTATTTTCGTTAATTAAAGTCTTATTTATTGTTGTTTTTGTCGCTACATTAATTAACCCAGACATCGCATACTCAAAAATTTTTGTAGGAGGTTGATTTGCATAATAATCTGTAATTGGAATATATGCTATTCCAATATTATTGGAGTCAAAATATTTTTTTAATTGATTAACAGGTATTCTCCCCTCTAAACTAACCTTATCTGCTAACTGATTTTGTTCTATTGTTTGTTTAATTAATTGAGTCTCTTTATCGCTTCCAAATCCAACAATTTGATATGATATGTTTTCATCAATTTCTTTAACAAATTTAGCGACAGCTTTTACGGTAACCTCAATTTTTCTATTTTCAAAAGTTCCCACATACAATAACTTCATACTTTTATAATCTTTCTCTCTAGAAGAAATCTGAATAGCACCAAGTGGAATAATACAAGTATTATATTTAAGTTTAAGGCGTTCTTTTAAACCTTTAGAAATGACTGTTATATTCTTAAAGAAACTTGCTTCAATTTTTAATATTTTATCTTTTCTAATTCTTTTTTTCAAAGACCCAGAAACATTACCTGTTCTAATATCTAGAATAACTTTAGATCTCCTGATAAATAAAAGAGTAAAAACTGAGCCTAAAAAATATTTTATGAAGACCACATTTGGTTTAAAATTGAAGTAACTTTTTATAATTAGCTTAAAAAAGCTAAAAACTCTCATAAAGTACTTATAATCATAACTGCAATAAACAACATTAATATCTTTATTTGTGATTTTTTCTTTTTTCTCATCAAAACAAACATATGTTATATCAAAATCTTTTGATAAAAACTTACAGTAATAATAAGTATCAATATGATAACCAAATTGAGCTTTATTTATAATCAATAATTTCTTTTTCAAGTTTAGTTATTTACGGAAAAATTTATAAATCTCTTTTTTATCTTTTGCTTCAATTAATCCAGAGAACAGAAGAAATACAACCAGAACGATTAATCCTATTATTTTTATAGTGAGACTTAAAGTATTAAACTCAAGGTAATTTTCATTAATCTCTAGAAATGACATAAACACAATTGTCATAACTATAAAAACTAAAACAAAAATTTTGGATGAAAAAATAGAGGTAAAATCTTTCCTTATCCTAAATATTAGGATTAAAAAATACAATAAATATGTAAATGCAGATGCAATAGCGGCTCCAGACATACCATATTTTTTAATCAAAAAATAATTCAATATTATATTCAAAAGTGCTACTATACTTGCAATTACACCTATCTCTTTGAATCTTTTTTGATAGCTATAAATAGAAGCTATAAGGTTTGAAAGTCCTAAGAAAAAAATACCAAAAACTATCCATGGTACAATAGTAATTGCAAGAATATAACTTTCATCTACAAATATATTAAATACTTCATTAGAAAAAGCTATTACAGATATTGAAATTAAGAAAAATATTACTACGTAATAATTCGATAGTTTTCTTAAGATTTTTTTTGAATTATTTTTCATATTTTCAAAAAAAACTGGTTGCCAAACTTGACTAAATCCAACAATAAGAAATAAAGGAATTGCTGAATATGTATATGAAATATCATAAATACCTAAATCATGAAGACCTCCCATATTTTCTAACATATACTTATCACTAGATTCCATAATAACATAAGAAAATACACTAAATATTAAAGGGAAACCTAATACCAATGTATGCTTTAAAACATTTAATGAAATCTTAAACTTTGTATATCTAAATATGTCATAAAAGGCTACAAAAAAAACAACTATATTACCTATGAAAAGCCCAAGGATTCTCCCCATAGCTTTCATTTCAAATGAGATAATTAAAAAAAGAGAGATCGTTATTGCTAAAGAAATTCTTACAAATGATACAATAGCTACTCTATTTGTTTTATGTTTCGCCACCCATAGTGTACTCCACAATCTCACAACTTGTGGTGTAATGGAAGCAAGAATGGCTAAAAAGCCAAAAGGCCAAAAATTAAAATTTTTAAAGAAAAGTTGAAATAATCTATCTTGAAATATACAGGATAATAATAAAATTAATAAAGGTAAAAAAATGAGAAATGCTACGGAAGACCCTACTAATTTTCTATTTTCTTCACTATCATCTTCATTATCATAATATAATCTTAGTGTCACTGATATAATTCCTGGATTGTAAACCATTCCTAAAATTGAAATTATGAGCATGTATACCGCTATCACACCAAAATCATCAGGACTAAGGTAGGCGGTAATAATAGGTAAAACAAGTAAGTTTACTATCTTACCTGAAATATTCACAAGTGAAAGAGAAAGTCCCCCTAAAAAAAATTGTTTTATGCTTTTAGACACTTTTTTTTAATTAATGGTGTTTATCCTGTCGATATTTAAAAAATGAATCTATACTTTTAAATGAAATACATTTATTCCTCTTCTAGAAACTTTAATTTCTTGTTGACTATCGTTTTCTATTGAACTAATAGTTTTGATTTTTTTTAATACCTCTGTTTTTTTTATTCCTTCATATGCCAATACATACCGAGTTTTTAAATAATACTTCCCTTTTTTCCACCTTAAAAATGCTCGAAACCTTTGATAAGACAACGCTAATTTCTCATCAATTGACTGTTTCTTATTATAACTTTGAGACATATCATTAGTAAAATTAGATAGTATATTGATTAAACGTTTATGGGAAAAATCTTTATAATTAATTATCTCATCGGTAATTTTCTTTTCTTGTTCTTCAGACAAGAAGGATGTATTTTTCAAGTTTGTGGTAACTTTTTGAATAAGTTCTGCTTCCGTAGACACCATTTCACTCAAAAAGGTAGATAACCAAAAAAGATTTGATTTGTCTTCAAAAGGATAATATGAAATTACAGGTTTTTCAGCAAAAACAGACTCAACTGCCGTGGTACAATCCTGATGAATAACTAAATCTGCTCCTATAATCCATGGATATGCCATCCCTTCATTTGTTATTCGTACGTTTTTAAATTTGGATAGGATTTGATGGTATATTTTTTTATCCTCTCCTGGATGAGGCCTTACCAACATTGTTTTTTCTGGAAATGACTCAGCTACTTTCTCAATCATTTTAATAAAAGAATCTAGTTGTTCTTTCGACTCCTCCATCATCGAATAGAAGATAAGTTTAGCCTCTTCAGTTAGTTCTTTATTTTCATCTATTTCATTCTTAAGATGTACTTGTCCTAGGTGATGATTTCCTCTTACAAAATTCCCATTAAAAAGAATATAATCACCAACTTCTTTTTTTATCTCACTTATTTCATCCTTAAAATAAGGGAAATATGATGGCTTATGTAGATCAAACCTTGGATTTCCAACAGTAAAAACATTAGAATCATTTAAGCTATCTACATTGGTTTTCAATAACTCATTAAAAGAATCTCCATAGACCAATATTCCATCTACATGTTCTAACATTCCTGACGGGTAAGCAGATTCTATTTCAGAAAGTACGTTATTTATTCTACCAACATAAGCTCCTTCTTCATATAAAACTAAGACCTTGCCATTATTAGCATGAAAATTTTCATACATAGCTTTCTGGCTATATGCTAAACTTTTAGCTATATAAATACAATTCTGAATATTCTTAGACTCACGTTCACAACCTGCTCTATCTCCAATAATTACTTTATACCCTTTGTTGACTAAATGATAAGCTAACAATAACCTGCTATCAAACTCCCTTTTTTTCAATTCTATAGGAAGAATTATTGTAATTTCTTTTTTCAATTCTATTGATTAAATAATATTAAATTTATTATAAAACTCTTTTTTTAGCAGTCCGAATTCAACAATGTCTATAAAATTTCCATTTTTAAAAAATGCTTCTCTTCTTCTTCCTTCTTGTGCAAAATTAAGGTATTTGGCTAATTTTTGCATAGAAACATTATTTTCAAATGTTCCACAATATATTCTCCTTAAATTCATTGTATTAAATCCATGATGAATTATTAATTCTGCTGCTTCTTTCGAATATCCTTTACCCCAGTACTCTTTTTCACCAAGCATAATTGCAAATTCAGCAGTTTGATTAAAGAAATCTATTTTTTGAAGTGATATATTTCCGATATGCACATTATTATCTTTGACACATACAGCTAAAACTAATTTATCTTTTTGAACATAAGCATCTTTTATGAATTTTTCAGCAGATTCCTTACTATAAGGAAATATATGATGAGAATTGTTTTGACTAACTATTGGATCATTCAACCAAGACACATAATTGCCTTCTAAATCTGTAAGTTTGAGTAATCTTAAATATATTCTTTCTCCTGAAATAAAATGATTATTTTCCATGTTTAATAATTTTTACAACTCTTTAATAAAATTATTTAATTGACCATTAGTCGTAATAATTTCGCCAATGCCTTTATTTAAAATAGGGTCCAGTGATGAATCTTTTAGGTCAATAAGTATCCTTACTACATCTTTACCAATTATGCTTGCTTCAATTAAACTATTTGAAAAATATCCAACTACAAATTCACTATGACAAATTAAGTCATTTATACTGTAATTTTTAATATAAATAGTGTTACTTTTTGTTTGGTTAATATAATTAGTGAATATTTTATCATTTTGATTTGGATGTCCTTTAACCAAAATAATAATATTTTCTTCATTGATGTCATCTAAAGCTTTCTCTAAATGCTTTAAGCCTGATAACTCATCAAATCCATATTTCTCCTGCAGGTTAAATGTAGAAAGCGGTTCAGGTACATATAGCATGTATTTTTGATTAGATGCGAGTCCTAGTTTATCATTTAGTATTGACTGACTGACTTTAGGTTTCCATTCTTTTAAATAAGCATAATAAGGGTTCCCAGTTACTCTTAGTAGCTCTGCTGGAATTCCTTCCAATACAGCTTTTTCTCTAGCTTCCTCATCTATCAGCCAAATTTCTGAAGGATACAAATATGTGTCGTCTTTTTTAAATCTTTGCTTAATGTTAATCCAATGATCAATAAAAGAATACGTCTTCACACCTCTTCTCTTAGCTTCTTTAATAAAGCTAAGTTCTATTTTTTCTGGCCAAGATGTACCTGTAAAGACAAAATCTGGGTTAACCAAATCAAAGTATTCATTAATATTTTTCTCAAAATTAATTACTGTCACAGTATCAAAATCCTCATAAAAATGATATTCCCTATCAGATACAATTATAATATCCTCTTTATTAAGAGATGCTCCTAAAGAAAGGCAAGCCTTAGCACCTGCTGGATCGCTAAAGGTTATTATTCCTTTTTTGCCATATAATTTATTTAATGAATTAAACGTTTTCATCAATTGCTTTTACAGCATCGTACACTTCTTCACTTCCTTTCTTATTTAATTCAGAATCACGAAGTTCAGATATATTTTCTATTACTTTTTCAATAGCATCTGCAAAATCTTTAACGTCATTTTGCGTCATTCCTTCTCTTACTAATGGTGACAATAAGAGTTCTTCTTCATATAGCTTTTCAGTTACTGGGCAAATTCCTTTAGAGTAGTCATATTTTACATCTTTATTAAAACTAAACGGAAATCCTTTTTTCCCAATGGCTATTTGTTTCTGATATATAGGATTCAAATACAACGGTTTTACATAACCTTCTGTTATTGGAGTTGTATCCCAATACTTTGGCTTAGGCAACTCCGCAGAAACAGCTCTTAAAAATAGATTTCTACTCACTCCAAATACATCTTTATTATATCTAATAGGGAACATATAATATGAATGAGTACATCCCTCTTCTATTTTTTGAACTTCAAGTCCATCAATATCTTTTAATCTATTAGTTAAATACTTTCCTATTTCAGTTCTATGACTTAAAATAGGGTTTAACTTTTTAAATTGTTCTGAAGCAATTGCTGCCTGTAATTCAGTAAATCTATAGTTCCCTCCTATTGTATTTGAAATATCTTCTACTCCATATGCTTCAATTGCATTCTCTCCATGGTTTCTAATTAACTGACATCTTAAAGCGATATCATCATTATTTGTTACTAAAAGTCCACCCTCTCCAGTATGAATATGCTTATGGAAATTAAGGCTAAAACCGCCAATATCTCCAATGGTTCCAACTGGTTTATTTTTATACAAAACACCTGGAGCTTGCGCAGCATCCTCAATAACTTTTAAATCATATTTTTTAGCTATTTTCATTATTTCATCCATTTTTGATGGGTAACCAAAAATGTGAACTACCATTATTGCTTTTGTTCTTGGCGTAATTCTTTCTTCTATTGATTTCGGATCTAATCCATAAGAATCCTTTTCCAAATCTGCAAAAATTGGAATTCCTCCATACATGAAAGCTACTGTAGCTGATGCAGACATTGAATATGGGGAACAAATAACTTCATCTCCTGGTTCTATCCCTATTGCTCCAACAGCTACTTGCAAACCAGATGTCCATGAATTAACACTTATCGCATGTTTAAACCCATAAGATTCAGCCCATAACCTCTCAAAGCTTACCACTTCTTTTCCTCCGTTAAAATACTTCCCAGCTGCTCCAATAAATCCTGAAAGAACATCAGACTTTAAAACTCTAGTAGCAGCGTTGATTTCTTCTGCTCCCATTGATTTCCTATTAGGGAATTCTTCTTTTCTGATGATCTCCCCTCCTAATATTGCTAGTTTAGCCATTCTATATTGATTTTATTATTTGTTCCGTAAATTTCATTTCTTTAAAAACTTCTCCTAACGTGCAATACAATTCTGTCCCATTAATTAAATGATCATAAATATGATTTGCAGTTAACAGTAACGAGCTTTCTAAGCTAGTATTATAAGTATCTACTTTCTTAAGGGTTGTGAAACCTTTAAAGTTTTGATTTTTTTGATTAACGTGTTCTTCAATTGTAAAACCTAAATCCGTAATTCTAATACGCCCTTTTGTAAAGAACAAATCAAATTCAAAAATTGAAAAATTACTTTCATTAAATGCTTTAATTAAAAAAGATGTTTCTCTTTTTGTATCCTTTAAAAGAATTGAGAATGTAGGGTCTTCTTCTTTGTAATCTATAACCCTATCTATAATCTCTTTATAATCCCATTCATTCTCAAGTAAAAATAATAAGAGATTTATAAGATGGGAACCATTGTGCTTAAATCCTTTTCCGTAATATGAAGTCCCAAATACAAATTCGCCAAAATTATTATTAGAAATTTTTTCTTTTAATGAATTAATTTCAGGGATAAACCTTCTCTTAAAATTAACAATAGCTGGTATTCTCTTATAAATTTCTACTATTTCTTTAGCTTCAATTACTGAAAGTGTTAATGGTTTTTCCGCTAAAACAAAGTTAGGCTTATATTTTACTATTTCCTTTAATATTGAATAATGTACTTCATCCGGAGCTGCTACTGAAACAACATCTATATGATTTGTTGAGTAAGCTTCATCTATTGTTAAAAAAAAATCTACATTCCATTTTAACGAAGCCTTTTTGGCTGACTCAAAATTAGGATCAACAAAACCTATTAAATTAAACCCAGTATGATCAGTAAAAGCATGAGCATGGGTTAGGTAATCTCTAGACAAAGGAGAATCATATTCAGAACCAATGTCACCTGCTCCGATTATTAAAACATTATATTTTTTTTTCTCCATTATTCGTTTCTAGTAAAAATAATGCTTTTGCAAATTCTAAATCTTCATAATCATCAATGTCTACGGCTGATTTCCAATTGATCTCACAAAACTTATAATTAGGTCCATAAAAAGTATTTGATCCTTTTAACTTTTCTACATCAGCAATCCAAATAACACCTGTAGGACAATATAAGTCATCTAAATCTTGAGATCTCTTTGTTATTCCTTCTGGGAACATCCACTCTGGGGAATTATCCTCTTTGAGTTTTGCTGCCCACCATGGGTTCATCCACCCAAATTTAAACGAGCTTAGCTGAAAGTCTCTTTTATTTTCAGTAAAACTTTGGTAATGCTCTTTAATTTCATGACCTTTTCTTAAAGGAGCATTTGCCATTAATTGAATTACTGTATCATAAGATTCTTTATAATACTCTTCAGCTTGTTTTATTGCTTCTATAGTTGCCTCACTTACAGGGGATATATCATCGTTCTTGTTTTGTCTTAAAAAAGGAACATCTAATCCACAATCTCTTCCTACTTGAGCTATCTCCTCACTATCAGTCGTTAAGATAATTCTATCAAAAACCTTACTATCCATGGCCGCTTTTATTGTCCAATAGATCATTGGTTTTCCCATAAAATCAATAATATTTTTTTTAGGAATTCTTTTTGAACCTCCTCTTGCGGGTATAATTGCAACTGTTTTATTCATAATATTAACTCCTAAATTATTTTTGAAGCATTTCTAACATTACACTGTACTCTTTCCATTGTCCTGCATCTAAGTATGACTTTTCTGAGACTGGGAACACCCCTACTTTTCCTCCAGTTTTTTTAATTTTATTTATTAAATCAGTAATATTATAAAATTCATTTTCTGGGATTAAGTCTAATACGTTTGGATTCAGTATGTACATTCCTGCATTTACCAAAAAATCATATTCAGGTTTTTCTGTTAACTTTTTCAATTCTCCTCCATTATTTATTTCACATACTCCATATGGTATTTTATAATGAACTATAGATGCAATAATTGTTAAGTCATTTTTATTGTCTAAATGCGTTCTATACATACTACCATAGTCTGCTTTTATTAATATATCGCAATTAGAAACAAAAAATGGGTTTTCGATTTTTCCAGATAAATATTTTAAAGCTCCCCCTGTACCTAAAGGTTTATCTTCTGATACATAAGAAATATCATATACATCCTCAAACTCTTCTAAATAGGCTTTTATCAAATTGGCTTTATGATTAACCGAAATATGGAATTTTCCATTAAAATATAAATTGTATTCATCCATTATCACCTCTAACATAGATTTATCCCCAATAGGGATTAAAGGCTTAGGTAAAATATTTGTAAAAGGTTTCATTCTTGTTCCTTTTCCTCCTGCCATAATTACTACAGAAATATTTTCTCTATTTTCAGAAAGAACGACTTTATTCTCCAGGTCAACATCCTTTCTATATAAAACCTTTTTCAATACCCCATTTTGAATTACAGGTAAATTGCGAATTCTACTTTGCAAGAAAATATTAATAATATCCTTTTGAGAATACTCTTCATCAAGTTTTATAAAATCTTTATTAGCTATTTCTAAACATTTTTCATCTAAAGAAACACCTTCGATAACTGCTCTTCTAAAGTCTCCATCTGTTATTAACCCTTTTACTTTACCTTCATGATCTACAACATATATAAAACCTTCACCATGGGAGTCAATTTGCTTGATAGCATCCCTTATTTTAGCGTCAGATTTCACTAAATACTTTTGTATATTATCCATTTAGTTTAAACTTTATGATTACTTTAAATCTTGCCAAGAAATTAATTCATCTTCTTCGAAATTCTTATTTACTGATCTTCCTAACATATAATCTAATTCATCAGGAGAGATTCCAGTTCCAGGTCTTTTAAATTCAATATCTTCTAATTTAAGAATATCTCCTTTTATTATTTTTCTTGCTGCTACCGCACTTCTTCTAAATTTCAGTTTCTTATTCTCCTCATCCTCTGTAACAATTCTAATAAAACCACCTAATGATTTCTGAATATTCTTACCTCCTTGAACTATTTCTTTTAACTCTACAGGATTAGCAGATATCTGATGATCCCACCCAGGAAGGTCCTTGTCAAGTGTGAAATGTTTTTCTATAACACATGCTCCTAAAGCTATTGAGGCAAGTGGTATTGAGGTACCAATTGTATGATCAGAAAATCCAATAGGATAATCAAATGTTTTCTGTAACATGAGGATATTGTTTAAATGAATATCTTCATGCTTAGGAGGATAAATTGAAATACAGTGCAATAAAATTATTTTATTATTACCTTCTCCTTCAATTGTTTTAACAGCCTGTTCTATCTCAGAGATTGTAGACATCCCTGTTGAAAGTATAATTGGTTTTTGAGTTTTAGCCATGTGTTTTAACAACTCAAGGTTATTAATATCCATAGATGCTGCCTTAAGAAAAGGTACTTCAAGCTTTATTAAAAGGTCAACTTCTTTTTTGGAAAATGGAGATGAACAAAAATCAATACCAATAGATTTACAATAATCTCTCAATTCATAATGCTGATCTTCATTAAGATAGTATTTCTCAACCATTTCCTTTAAAGAACCGAAATGTTTTTTCCCTCCATCACCATCATCATACGATTGATTTCTATCATATTCTTCTTTTGCTATTAATGATTTAGGTGTCCATGATTGAAACTTGACAGCATTAGCGCCCGACTCTTTTGCAGAGTCTATAATTTTTTTAGCTAAATCAATATCTCCATTGTGATTTGCGCCTATTTCAGCAATTATATATGGCTCTGAATAATTAAATACTTCTTTATTGAGATTTATATTAATTTTTTTCATTTTTTAATTAGTTATATTTAAATAATTAGTAATCTCCCACCAAAATAGGTTTTTTTCATTTTCTTTTTTATAATCAAAAGTATAGTTATTTGACAAAACGGCACTTTCCAATGCTTGGCATTTACGATATAGCTGTTTATATTTTTCATTAATTGGGCTCATCTCCTTATAATGGTCCTTTTTTACTGAAATACAATTAATCAAGTACTTTTTATCATATTTATCAATTGACGATAAATTATCATCATACTGTCTGTAATACGTTTTTGTTTGATTAGTGAAAATGGCTGTAGCTCCTTTAGACAACAAAACATTAAACAAGAACCAATCTACTACTTTCAAATCTTTATTAAATTCAATTCCTTTTAACAATGACACTTTAACTGTTGTATTACTTAGTCCAAAAATATTTTTGTCTACAATGAAACTTTCATTTATACGACAATCATTCTCAATTCTTTTAGAAAAATAATTTTTATTGTAAATACTTTTCTCATCAAATAGACTCAGTTCATTAACAATGATATCAAAGTTTTTTATTTTTTTTAATGATACTTCTAAACGATTATTTTCAACGTAATCATCACTATCAATAAAAACCACATATTCATAACCTAATTTTACAATATGGTTAATTCCAACTTCTCTATTCTTTGATATTGTAAAATTTACATCAATTATTATTGTATTTAAGGAATCATATTTTTTTATTTTTCTAGATAAATCTTCTACTCCATCATTTACAATAAACAAATCAAAATCTAGGAATGTTTGAGTTTGTAAAGAATTTAAAAATTCGTCAAGATATTTATATGAATTCGGAAATACGGTAGTAAAAACTACAACTTTACTCTTCTTTAATTGTTTATTTACTTCAAATAAATTTGCCATCTAGAAAAGTCTTATTTTGACTTATTTTTTATCCTATATGGATTCCCATAACCAATCACATCGTCTGGAACATCTTTAACAACTACTGAGCCTGCACCAATTATTACATTTTTACCAATATTAACACCCTCCTTTATAATTGTATTTGCGCCTATGAAAGCTCCATCCTCAACATTAACATTTCCTGCTAAAACAGCACCTGGTGCTATATGAACAGCATCACCTAAAACGCATTCATGTTCGATTATGCAACCTGTATTTAATATACATGCATTCCCAACTTTAGCTAATGCATTTATAATCACTCCTCTTGATATAAAATTTCCTTTTCCAATAAAAGAGTTCTTACTAATTAGTGATGAACTATCAACGACATTCAAAACATTTACTCTTTTTGAAATCAGAAGGTTATAAACTTTACGTCTTATTTCATTATTACCTAAACCAAGAATAAATTCAATATTTTCTATATTATTAAAAAAACTTTTGTCTAACTCAAAACCTAGATAATCTAAACCATAAGGATTTTTATTAAGCTCATGTTTCTCTGTATAAAATTTCAAATTCAATCCAACAGAGATTGCTATATCTGAAATTACATATCCATGACCTGAATAACCTATTATTGCTACTTTTTTATCTGACACTACTTGGTATGTTAACTATTCTTTCTTCTAAAAATTGAGCATTTTTTTGTTCATCTCTTTGACTATGTTGATACATAGGTAGGCGAAACATTAACTGCCAAATTGGTCTCGTCATTACTTCTGATTCATTGGTCCACTTCAAAAATAAATCTCTTTCTTTTCTATCATTTAATTCTACTCCCATTAACCAGTAATTTGCTCTAGTATCTTTAGTTTCTGTTCTAAATTTTATTCCTTTTTTGTCAAAAAATATTTTGTAATCTTCAGCAAGCTTTCTTTTATTTTCCAAAAAGACATCGAGCTGTTCTAATTGAGCACATGCCAAAGCTGCGTTTATGTTAGGCATTCTAAAATTATATCCTAATTCCCCATGAAAATACTCATAAGCATGAGGGTTTTTAGCTGTAGTAGTCAAAAACTTCGCTTTAGTACCTAAGTCTACATCATTTGTAATAATTGCACCACCACCTCCAGAAGTTACAACTTTATTCCCATTAAATGAAACAGCTCCAACTTTACCAAAACCTCCAGTAGGTTGTCCTTTATAATAACTACCTATTGACTCAGCCGCATCTTCAACTATAGGAATATTCCATTTTTCGCAAACAACAATTAGTTCATCTAAATGCACAGGAAATCCAAATGTGTGCATTGGCATACAAGCCGCAATCTTTCTTCCTGTTTTTTTATTATAACAACCATCTTCTCTTAGCTCTCCATATTCTTGTAAAAACTCTTCAACAGCCTTAGGAGAAAGCCCCATAGTATCTATATCTACATCTAAAAAAACTGGATGAGCATTATTATAAATAATTGCATTTGCTGTAGCTACGAAAGTTAAGGCCTGTGTAATCACTTCATCATCAGCTTTAACTCCTACCAACCTTAAAGCCACTTGTAATGCTGCAGTACCATTAACGACTGCAGTTGCTTTTTTTGTGTTGGTTATTTTATTCATCATATTTTCAAATAAATCTACATAAGCACCAACACTAGATACATATGTAGAATCTATACATTCTTCTAAATATTTTTTCTCGTTTCCTCGAAAAATTGGAGAATGAAGTGGAATAAAATCTTCAGTTTTAAATTTACCTCTAATAAAATCTATTAACTCTTTATGCATTACATTTTAGAATCTAATAATTTTCCAGTTTCTTTATGATCAAAGTAAACAAGAAAGTCTTTCATTATTTTTATTATTTCTTCTTTTACAACAATTTCTTTTGAAAAAGCAGCTTCTAAGTTAACCAGTAATTCTTCAATCTCAAATACTGTTTTAACTTCCTTACTTGTTACTACTCCTAGTGCTTTATGTATTTCTAAATCGACCTCTTCTCTTTCCGTATAAAACTCTTCATAAGGTTTTTCTCCTGTTGTATCACTACCTGTATAATATACAGGGTATTTATCATCTATATCAACTGATTTATCAATTGCTTCCTTTTCTGAATGGCAATTATGAATACTAAACCCATATTCTTCTAACAACTTTGTAGCCATATTAGAGAATGTCATTACTTGCTCTTTTCTTAGTTTAGGGAAATAGATTTCTCCAGATTTTCCAATAATACAAGCTAGCAAACATATTTGACCACTTTCTTTAGGGGAAACAAAATAGCGAGTAACATCATTTGGCGCAGAAATCGGTTGCTTTTTAGCAATTCTTTCTAGAAAACCTGCTGGTAACGATCCATTAGAAAATGCAACATTTGCAAATCTAGCTGTAGTAACTGGATATTTTTTTGAGTAAGTCATTATCATGTCTTCCATGATTTTTTTACTTCCCCCCATAATATTTACAGGGTTAGCTGCCTTGTCAGTTGAAACACAAAAAAAGTGTTTCGGAGGAAAATGCTCCAGAACATCGAGCAATCTTTTAGCATTAATAACATTGTTTCTAACTAATGCTTCTACAGAAAAAATATCTTTTTCACTTCGCACATGCTTGTGAGCAGAAAAATTAGCTACAATATCAAATCCGCCTCTGCTTTTAAACATTTTATAAAAAACAGGATCTGAATAACTCATTGGATAAGTAATATACTCTTTAGGTATATACATATCCTTAGTACTTCTTATATCTCTAGTTAACTCTGTTAGTCCATTTTCATTAATATCAACAACTATAAGGGAACTAGGTTTAAATGGCAAAAGTGCTTTAATATATGAACTACCTATAGTTCCAGCCCCTCCAATTACTAAAACTGATTTATTTTCAATTCTTTCAGTAAGTTTCTTATTATTGTCAAGCATGTCCTGTTGAAACATACTCGTCTTTCTATGAATTATATTTTCAGATATAAACTGATCAATATTAACTATCATTTATTTAAAAGGATGTGTTACTAGTTTTTTATTTGCAAAAGGATGGTACTCTCCTTTTAAGCCTACTGGTTCTTGGTTTCTAATTCTATGAACAATTTCTATGGCTTGCCTTGCATCTTCTAACCCATAACCATTTCCTTCCATAATACCTTCATAAACTCTAGTATGGAGATCAGTAAAACCACCACTAAACTCGAGTTCTTCTCCTTCAATTGTTATTGATCGGTATGTTCTTTGTCCTTTTGCTTTAATTTCATCTGGAAGAGCTTCATAGTTAATTGATAAAAACCATCGCACTCTAGCTCTATCAAACTCTAAATAACCAGATGCTCTATCATGAGTATGAACATGAACAACATTCTCTTTCACGTTTCCAAAAAGGTATGATAACATATCGTAAAAATGAACACCAATATTCGTTGCAATACCACCAGATTTACTAATATCTCCTTTCCAGGAAGCATAATACCAATTACCTCTAGATGTTAAATAAGTTAAATCTACATCAAAAACCTTGTCTTTTGGAGCGTCATCAATTTTTTGTTTTAACTCAATAATGCTCTTATGCACTCTTAATTGCAAAATATTCCAAACTTTCTTACCTGACTCTCTCTCCATTTTTTGAAGAGCATCTAAATTCCAAGGATTTAAAACTAATGGTTTTTCACAGATTGCATCTGCTCCTCTTCTTAATGCCATTCTTATGTGAGCATCGTGTAAATAATTTGGAGTACAGATACTCATATAATCTAACTGAATACCTTTATCATATTTTAACTTTTCTATGTGTCTATCAAACCTTTCTGTTTCTACAAAAAAATCTGCATTCGGAAAATAACTATCCATAACACCAACACTATCAAACTTATCTAAAGCAGCTAATAATTGATTATTAGTATCTTTAATTGCCTTTAAGTGTCTGGGAGCGATATAACCTGAAGCTCCAATTAATGCAAAGTTTTTCATCTTAATTCTCTTTTAATATTAACAATAAAACGTTTTATACCATTCTACAAATTTTTCTACTCCTTTTGTTATTGGAATGCTAGACTTATAATTAAAATTCTTCATTAATCGTGATGAATCTGCCCATGTTCTACTAACATCCCCATCTTGCATTGGCAACATCTCCTTTTTAGCTTGTTTTCCAATTGTATTCTCAATAGCTTCTATAAAATCTAAAAGCTTAACTGGGTTATTATTTCCTATGTTATATAATTGATATATTTCATTTTCGATAGAATTCTGATCTAAAGTAGATACTATCCCTGCAACAATATCATCTATATATGTAAAATCTCTAGATAAATCTCCATGATTAAATACCTTTATTGGTTCATCATTTAAGATTGCTTTTGTAAATAAAAACATTGCCATATCTGGCCTTCCCCATGGTCCATAAACTGTAAAAAAACGCAGCCCTATAGTCTGTAATCCATAAAGATGACTATACGTATGTGCCATTAGTTCATTTGATTTCTTAGTAGCAGCATATAAACTAATAGGCTTATCTATTTGATCCTCTTCTTTAAAAGGAATAGAGGTACTATTACCATAAACACTTGAACTACTAGCGTAAACCAATCGAGAAACTTGGTTGTGTCTACAACATTCCAATATATTTAGAAACCCCTGTATATTAGAGTCTATATAAGCCTGTGGATTCTTTATAGAATATCTTACACCTGCTTGAGCAGCTAGATTACAAACCAAATCAAATGATTCGTCTTTAAAAAGCGCTTGAAGATTCTCTGTATCTTCAAGTTTCATCCTTATAAATGTAAAATTAGAATTTTGCGCAGAACTTTTATTCTTTTGTAAAAAAACTTCTGCTTGATTTCTTTGAATACCTAATTCATTAAGACGTGCATACTTTAGATTAATATCATAATAACTATTAATATTATCCAAACCTACAACATGATACTGCATCTCTAACAGAACTTTTGATAGGTGAAAACCTATAAATCCCGCAGCGCCAGTAACCAAAACTTTTTTGTTATTTTCCAATTTGGTAGTATTCAAATCCTTTTTCCTCTAACCTAAACGCATTATACTGATTACGTCCGTCAAAGATAACAGGGTTATTTAATTGAGATTCTATTTCTGAAAAGTCTGGAGATCTAAATTCTTTCCACTCAGTTAAAAGAATTAAAGCATCCGCTTCTTTTAAAACGTCGTACTTAGAGTCTACGTAATTTATATTCTCAACATCTTTTAAATAAAAATGTTTTGCTTCATCTATTGCTTTAGGGTCATAAGCTTGAACTTTTGCCCCCCTTCTTATTAATTCATTTACAACGTAAATTGCTGGAGCTTCTCTCATGTCGTCAGTTTCAGGTTTAAATGCTAACCCCCAAAGACCAAAAATTTTCCCAGTTAAATCTTCTCCAAATCGTTTTACAATTTTTTCAGCAATTACATATTTCTGTCTATTGTTAACTTCTTCTACAGCTGAAATTAACTCAGCTTTATAATCATGTTGTTCTGCAATTTTTTTCAGAGCTTTTACATCTTTAGGAAAACAAGATCCTCCATAACCAGCTCCTGGATAAATAAAGCTATATCCTATTCTTGAATCTGAACCTATCCCTATTCTTACCTGATTTACATCAGCTCCAACTTTTTCACAAATGTTAGCAATTTCATTCATGAAAGAAATTTTTGTTGCTAACATTGCATTCGCTGTATATTTAGTCATTTCTGCTGAACGAACGTCCATTGCGATAAAACGGTCATGAGACATGGTAAAAGGATTGTATAATTGTCTCATTAAATCAATAGCATCTTCATTATCTGCTCCGATAACTACTCTATCTGGTTTCATAAAATCACTAATCGCAGCCCCTTCTTTTAAAAATTCTGGATTAGAAACAACATGAAAATTAATTTCACTATTTCTCTTATCCAATTCAGCTTGAATTGTTTCCCTAACTTTATCTGCTGTTCCTACAGGAACTGTTGATTTATCAACAACAACTAGCTCCTTTTGCATGTTTACTCCAATCTCTTTAGCAACAGATAAAACATATTGTAAATCTGCAGATCCATCATCTCCCATTGGCGTGCCAACAGCAATAAAGACTGTAGAAACATCTTGTATACTGTCTTCTAACGATATAGAAAACCTAAGATTATCTCTTTCAATATTTTTAAGAACCATTTGGGTCAAACCTGGTTCATATATTGGTATAATCCCTTCTTTTAAGTTTTCAATTTTTTTCTCATCAATATCGACACAGATCACTGAATTTCCCATTTCAGCAAAACAAGTTCCTGTCACTAATCCAACATAACCTGTACCTATTACTGCTATTTTCATTTAAAATAAATTAATAAAATTAAAGTCCTCCATCTTTAATTGAGCTATCTAAAGAATTCTTCACATCATACACGACAGACTTATCTTTTAACAACAAATCAAAGTTTAAATCTTTGTATTCATTATGAGCTACCGTTAGTACTATTGCATCAAATTTTGAATCAGGAGCTTGAGTATTCGACTCTACTCCATACTCATACATTACTTCTTCTTCATTTGCCCAAGGGTCATAAATAGCAACCTCTGTTCCAAAATCTTTTAATGCATTTACAACATCAACAGCCTTCGTGTTTCTTACATCAGGACAATTCTCTTTAAATGTGATTCCTAATACTAAAATATTTGCTTCTTTAATTCTTATGTCTTTTTTGATCATTAACTTGATGATTTCTGAAGCAACGTAATCTCCCATACTATCATTTAGTCTTCTACCTGCTAATATAATCTCAGGATTGTACCCATATTCTTGAGCTTTTTGAGCCAAGTAATAAGGATCAACACCTATACAATGTCCTCCAACTAACCCAGGTTTAAAGGGTAAAAAATTCCATTTTGTCCCAGCAGCTTCTAAAACTGCATGGGTATCAATATTCATCAGATTAAAAATCTTAGCCAATTCATTTACAAATGCAATATTGATATCTCTTTGAGAATTCTCAATTACTTTTGCAGCTTCTGCAACTTTTATGGTTGGTGCTAAATGAGTTCCAGCTGTGATTACAGATTTATATAATTGATCAACTTTTTCTCCCACAGTAGGAGTAGATCCAGAGGTAACTTTCAATATCTTTTCTACAGTGTGTAATTTATCTCCTGGATTAATTCTTTCTGGAGAATAGCCCGCAAAAAAATCTTCATTAAATTTCAATCCAGATATCTTCTCTAAAACAGGAATACATTCTTCTTCAGTAGCACCAGGATATACTGTAGATTCATAGACTACAGTATCTCCTTTTTTCAAAACACGACCAACTGTTTCACTTGCCTTCACTAATGGAGTTAAAACAGGTCTATTATTTTTATCTACTGGAGTTGGAACTGTAATAATAAAATAATCACAATCTCTGATGTCTTCTATGGAAGTAGAACAATATAATCCATTTTCATTAGATCCATTTTTCATTAATACTGACTGAAGAATTTCATTTTCGACTTCTAAAGTACTATCAATACCTAACATTAATTCAGATACTCGTTCTTTATTAATATCAAATCCAACTACCGAATATTTGGTTGCAAATAATCTTGCTAATGGCAATCCCACATAGCCTAAACCTATAACTGCTATCTTTGGTTGATTCATTTTTATTTTTATATTTTTTTCCAATACCATTTTACAACTTCTTTTAATCCTTCTTGTAAGGAAAACTGTGGATTGTAATTTAATAACTCTTTTGCTTTATTAATTGATGCCAGAGAATGAGGAATATCTCCTTCTCTATTTTCACCGTGCAAAATAGGAATATCATTTATTTTTTCATCTACCCTAGATAGGTAGTATTTTAAATATCTAACAAGTTGATTTAGCGTGTTTCTCTCCCCATAAGCAACATTATAAACCGTATTTATCGCCATCTTATTTTCAACTATAAGTGACAATAAATTTGCCTGCACTACATTATCTACATAGGTGAAATCTCTAGAGTACTCTCCATCTCCGTTGATAACAGGAGATTCACCAGCCATAAATTGACTCACGAATTTTGGAATTACTGCAGCATATGCTCCATTTGGGTCTTGTTTTTTTCCAAATACATTAAAATACCTCAACCCTATTGTTTCTAACCCATACGTTTTCGAAAAAACATCTGCATACAACTCATTTACATATTTTGTAATTGCATAAGGTGATAAAGGCTTCCCAATTTCATCTTCAACTTTAGGAAGAGATTCAGAATCTCCATACGTTGAAGAACTAGCAGCATAAACAAATCTTTTCACATTTGCATCTCTAGACGCAATAAGCATATTTAAAAAACCACTTACATTAACATCATTGGAAGTAATGGGGTCTTTTATAGACCGTGGAACAGATCCTAATGCAGCCTGATGCAATACATAATCAACTCCTTCAACAGCTTTATGGCAATCATTTAAATTCCTAATATCTCCCTCGATAAGAGTGTAATTTGAATCTAATAAAAATTGAGTAATGTTTTCCCTTTTTCCTGTCGAAAAATTATCTAAGCAAACAACCTGATTTTTCTTCTCTAATAACGCCTCGCTTAAGTTAGAACCAATGAAACCAGCAGCGCCGGTTACTAATATTTTTTTACCAGATAATTGGATATCCATTTTGCTTGAACTAGTTTGCTTGAATGTGCCGCAAATTACAAAAAAGGGTTGGCATCTGCTAATTTTACTTTTCAGTTTACTAATAAAAAAACCCCCACATTTTGTGGGGGTTTTTCCTGTGGGCAATGAGGGATTCGAACCCCCGACCCCTTGGGTGTAAACCAAGTGCTCTGAACCAACTGAGCTAATTGCCCTAAGCGGATGCAAATATAAAATGGTTTTTGATTTTAACAAAGAAAAAAGAAGTTTATTTTAAATTACTTCTGCTACAACAAATGTGCTTCCTCCGACAAATATTAAGTCCTCTTGTTTGGCATTTTTTAAAGCCGCATTGTAAGCTTCTGAAACTGAATCACAAACCACTCCTTCTAAGCCAAATTCTTTGGCTTTATTTTTCAATTCATCTGCATTTAAACCTCTTGGAATATCAGGTTTGCAGAAATAATAAATCGCTTGCTTAGGAAATAAACAAAGAATATCCTCTAATTTTTTATCATTTACAACACCTAAAACAATATGCAACTTAGAAAACTCTTGATGATTTAACTGTTTCATCACATAATTAAGCCCTTCTTTATTATGAGCAGTATCACAAACTGTTTTTGGTAGCTCCTGCAAAACCTGCCATCTTCCTTTTAGAGATGTGTTCTTAACAACGCTTTTCAAACCTTGAAAAACAACTTCATCAGACACATCAAAACAATCCAAATTTCTAATGGCATGTAGCGTTGTATTTGCATTTATCTTTTGATAATCTCCTAACAGATCTGTTTCAAAAACTGAATAGTCATCCGAAGCAAACACAATAGAAGATTTCAATGCGAGAGCTTTCTCTAAAAAAACCGATTCAACTTCTTTTTGTCGTTCACCAATAACAACTGAAACCTCGGCTTTAATAATTCCTGCTTTTTCAAAAGCTATTTCTGGTAGTGTTTCTCCTAAAAACTGAGTATGATCTAATCCGATATTCGTAATCACAGACAATTCTGGAGTAATGATATTTGTTGAATCTAATCTTCCACCTAATCCAACTTCTATAATTGCAATGTCAACTTTTTCATCAGCAAAATAATGAAATGCTAAACCTACTGTCATTTCAAAAAAAGACAATTTCTGTCTCTCTAAAAAGGTTTTATTTCGACTAATAAAATTAACCACATGCTCTTGAGGAATCTCCTGTCCGTTAACCCGAACTCTCTCAGTAAAGTTTTTTAAATGTGGAGACGTATACAATCCTACCCTATAACCTGCCTCTTGTAAAACACTTGCAATCATATGAGAAGTAGAGCCTTTCCCATTAGTACCTCCAACATGTATCGACTTGAATTGATTTTGCGGATTCTCTAAAACATCACAAAAAGCAATAATATTGGTTAAGTCTTTTTTAAATGCAGCTTTCCCTTGACGTTGGTACATCGGTAGCTGAGAAAACATCCAAGCAATGGTTTCCTGATATGTCATTTACTTAGTTAATGTAAACTTGTAGGTAATAGTTCCTCTTTGCACAGCTGGCGCATCTGGCGCAGCATTCCAAGTAGTCTTCATAGCGGCTTTTTCTGCAGCTTTCATCAAACAATCCGCAGTATTATCAGTCCCTTTATGTCCTGCTTTGACTTTGATTACTTTTCCATTTTTATCTACCTCAATACGAACAACCACAGTTCCTTCTTGTTCGCAATTTGGCTTAACCTTAGGTTTTGAAGTTGCATTTCTTCCTGCTAAATTGTAATTAATATCTCCATCGGAACCACCTGTATTTCCGTAGTATTTTGAAGATTTAGGATCGCCATTTTTCGTTCCTTTTACTCCTTCTTTATCATCATCTCCTTCTCCTTGTTTTTTTCCATCTGACTTATCTCCTTTTAATAAATTATCAAATGCTTTAAGTGTATTTTCAGAAGGTTTCTTTGGTTTCGGCTTTGGTTTTGGTTTCTCTTTTTTTGGTTCTTCCTTTTTAGGTTCTACTTTCTTTTCAATCTTTTTAGGTTTTTCTATTACTGGAGCTTTTTTATCATCACTTGTAATAACCTCTTCTTTAATTGTTTCTTTAGGAACCTCCTTTACTACTTCTTCAACCTTTTCTTCTTTCACCTCTTTTACCGGCGCCTTCTTTATTGGTGTAACTTTAGGCTCACCTTTACCAACATTAGAATCACCAAAGTTAATAGCAATACCATATTCAGCAGGCGGATCTAAATACTTCATCCCAAAAGTAAAAATGAGATAAATTAATGTAGCAAGAATAACAGATGTTATTATAGCAGATTTCTTTTTATGTTGTGTATCAAAAACTGACATTATTTTCCTTTGACGGCTAAAATCATTTTTAGTTTATTCTTATTTGCGATATCAATCACTTTCATCACACTTTTATAAGGTACATCTTGATCTCCTCTGATGACAATTGTTTTCTTTTTATCTGCCCCAACCTTGTTTAATATCTCTAACTCTAAGTTTCTTTCACTTACCAAAGACTTATCTATATAGAATTTAGACTGATTGGTTATCGACACAGCTACTGATGTGTTGTTCTCTGTTTTCCCTCCTGCTTTCGGTAATAAAACATCAATGGCACTTACAGTAACCAGTGTTGATGTTAGCATGAAAAAGATCAACAACAGAAAAACAATATCCGTCATAGACGACATATTGAAATTCGGGTTGACTTTATTTCTTCCTCTTAAATTCATTAGACAGGTTCATTTAATAAATCTAAAAATTCAACAGTCTTCGCTTCCATCTGATACATTACCTTATCGGTTTTCACCACAATGTGGTTGTATGAAATATAAGCAATAATCCCTACAATTAAACCAGCAACTGTTGTTGTCATAGCTGTATACAATCCGTCTGAAAGTAATTTAATATCTATTTGACCTCCTGCATTTGCTATCTCATGAATAGCAACAATCATACCGATAACTGTCCCTAAGAAACCAATCATTGGTGCAGCACCCGCAATGGTTGCAATTACGCTTACATTTTTTTCCAGTTGATAGACTTCTAACTTTCCTGCATTTTCAATAGCCTTATTAATGTCTTCTAGAGGTTTTCCTATTCTAGAAATTCCTTTATCAATTAATCTAGCTGTTGGCGAGTTTGTGCTTTTACACAACGCTGCTGCTGAATCAATTTTACCATTAGAGACATAATCTTTTATTTGATTCATAAAATTCTTATCAACCTTGGACGCTGCTTTAATTGCAAAAAATCGTTCGAAGTATATATAAAGTGATACTGCTAGCAATACAAATAAAATAGCGATAATAATTTGACCTCCCAGCCCACCATCTACTATCAATTTATAGATAGATAATGTTTTTTCTTCTGTAGTTGGATCTAGCAATTCGGGGGTTTCTTGAATGAATGACAACATTTAAATGCTTTTAAAGTTCTTTTATAGTAACGACCTTTTTATTGAGAAATTGTTTCAAAAAAAACCGAGAAATTCTCGGTTTAATATTTTATATGAACTCTCGCATGATCATAAAGGAGGCTGATCCGACTATGAAGCCTATAAATGCGAGCCATGATATCTTTTTTAAATACCAGAAAAAATCAATTTTTTCCATTCCCATAGCAACAACTCCTGCCGCAGAACCAATAATTAACATACTTCCTCCTGTACCAGCAGAAAATGCAATAAAGTGCCATAATGGATTATCTAATGATTCTGTAAACATTCCTAAACTTGCAGCAACTAAAGGAACATTATCTATTACTGCAGATCCAATACCTAGTAACATTACCACAGTATCAGAAACTCCTGCACCACTTAATTCTGTACCCAACATAGGAACACTTTCCTTTAACGTATCTGCAAAACCAAATAAAACACCTAAAGATTCTAAAGCAGCAACAGCCATTAAAATACCTAAGAAAAACAAGATACTTGGCATCTCAATTTTTGACAATGAACTGTGAACAGGACTATGATAAGCATGTTCTCTAGATTCTTCCATCGTATTAAAATCTGTTAAAGAGAATTTTCTTCTACTAAATATTTCAGCAAACGTAGCCACAATCGCCAAAGACAACATCATTCCTACATAAGGAGGTAAATGTGTAACTGTTTTAAAGATTGGAACAAAAACAATAGCCCCTAATCCTAAATACAACATTGCAGCACTATACCTTCCTTTTGGTCTAGCATCAGGAGTCTCTTCTTCCATTTCAATAGTACCTTGAAAAGGCTTTAAGAATGAAGCAATAAACGCTGGCACTACCATACATAATAAAGAAGGAATAAATAAATACATGAATAATTTCACTGTACTTACTTTGTCACCAATCCACAACATCGTGGTTGTAACATCTCCAATAGGTGAAAAAGCCCCACCAGCATTAGCCGCAATAATGATCATTCCTGCAAACCAAATCCTTTCCTCTCTTTTTCTTACAATCTTTTGTAAAATAGAAATCAATACAATCGTAGCTGTTAAGTTGTCAATAATTGCAGAAAGAATAAAAGCAAGAATTGAAAATATCCAAAGAATTTTTTTCTTGCTATTGGTTTTTACATACCCTTTTATGGTAGAGAATCCATCAAAGTAATCAATGATTTCAACAATGGTCATCGCTCCTAAAAGAAAAACAAGGATTTCAGCTGTTTTCCCTAAGTGATGAAGCAATGTTTCCTCAGCTAAGTGAAGTTTTGAATCATGATCCATGGAAGAAAATCCGTCTACCAAAGAATGCGCAGATGAATCGAACCAATTCGAAAAGGAATCAATTCCTAATGCAACGATCGCCCAACAAATAGCCATCATGGCTAATGCTGGAATTAACTTGTCTAATTTTAAATTATGCTCTAAGGTTATGGCTAAATACCCTAACACAAATACTACAATGATTATTGATTCCATATGTATGTTATTTTGATTAGATTAATTGTTTTAAGGCAATTTCAAAAGCTGTTTTACAGATTTCTTTCTTGCTATTATTTTGTTCAAATGTATTTACTAGTGCTTTTCTAATTGTTTCAGAAGTATCTTTAAAGATAGCCTCATCTTGCATTGGAAGTTTAACGCGTGCCTCCATCAAATACGCAAATACTCTAGCAATTCCACAGTTCGAAATAAAATCTGGCAATAAGCTTACTTGAGAATCTGTGTATTCCATAATAGGTCCGAAAAATATCTCCTTATCAGCAAAAGGCACATTAGCTCCTGGAGATATCACTTCCAGTCCTGAAGATATCATTTCAGTTACTTGCTCTCTAGAAACCAATCTAGATGCAGCAGCTGGAACAAATATTTTAGCGGGCAATGACCAAATTTTTTGGTTGATTTCATCAAAAGGAATCATGTTCTCAGACACTAATTTGTTTCCGTCTTTCCCAAGAAACAAATCTGTCATTTCATTCATGGTAAAACCTTCTTCATTAATCACTCCTCCGTCTCTATCGATAATTCCAACAACTTTAGCGCCTAATTGTGTTAAGTAAAAAGCTGCTGCAGAACCTACATTTCCAAACCCTTGAACTACGGCTTTCTTTCCTTCAACTGAACCTCCATATATAGCGTAATAGTGTTTTACTGCTTCCGCAACACCATAACCTGTTAACATATCAGCTACCGTATACTTTCTAGATAAGTCTGGTGAGAATTTTTCATTCTCAATGATTTTAATAACCCCTTGTCGCAACTGACCAATTCTATTGATTTTATCTGCTTCTGTCGGTTTAAAGTGACCATTAAAAATACCTTCTTGAGGATGCCATACTCCACAATCTTCAGTAATAGGAATTACATCCTTATCAGCATCAACATTTAAGTCACCACCTGTTCCATAATAATGTTTTAATAAAGGAGTTACAGCTTTATACCAACGCTCTAAAACACCTCTTTTTCTTGGATCATTGGGGTCAAAATTAATTCCAGATTTTGCACCTCCAATTGCAGGTCCAGACACTGTAAATTTTACTTCCATTGTTTTTGCCAAGGAAAGCACCTCATTCATATCCAACCCTTTTCTCATTCTAGTTCCACCTCCAGCTGCACCGCCGCGAAGTGAATTTATAACAGTCCAACCCTCAGCTTCAGTCTCTGGATCTTTCCAGTTAAAAACTATTTCGGGTTGTTTATCTTCATACTTTTTAAGTAATTCCTTCATTAAAAGTCGTTTAGCATTGTTTTGTTTGAAGTATTAAAAACGTCACCAAATTAAAAAAAATAAACCGCTAATAAGAATTATTTGGATTAAATATTCGCCCAGAAGAGTGATTTTTTTTAGCACCTGTTACGCTAGACAAACAATTCACCTTTCCTTGTAGCTTCAGGAGGCCTAACAACGCGAAAATTAAGGATTCCTTATAGTCAATGATTTCTGTAGATGGGATAACAATAATCTCTGTTTCCAAAATTTTATTAATCCGACTGATTAAAAAATCATTATAAACTCCTCCACCAGTAAAAAGGACTTTATTATAAGGTAAAATCACACTTGCTATTTGTAGAGCAACATGTTCTACATAGGTTCTTAAAAAAGTTTCTATCGTATTTTCTGTGAAATTAAATAATGGGAAAACAAATTGATTCACCCATTCTAATCCTAAAGATTTTGGAGGCACAAATTTATAAAACTCAAGACCATTTAACTTCTCCAATAATTTTTCATCTATCTGCCCTTTAGAAGCCTCCACTCCTTTGTCATCATAATCTAAGCCAATCTTTCTACTAAAGAAATTTAAAACAATATTTACTGGGCAAATATCAAAAGCAATACGCTCTCCAGATTTCTCAAATGAAATATTAGCAAATCCGCCTAGGTTCACACAAGCATCATAATCAGAGAATAAAAGTTGATCTCCAATAGGAACTAGCGGAGCTCCTTGACCACCATATTGTACATCTTGTGCCCTAAAATCGCATACAACTTTGCAATCCGTATGATCGGAAATTTCTTGCCCATTTCCTATTTGCAATGTAATTCCTTTATCAGGTTGATGAAATATTGTATGTCCATGAGAAGCAATAAAATCAATCGAATTTATCTTATTTTTCTCTATAAATTTTTGAGTTTCCATTCCTAAAAAAGCGCCATATTCAATATCTAGTTTTTCTATTTGATCAACAGGTAATTGAATTGCTTTTTGAAGTTTTTCTTTCCAAGAATTAGAATAAGAAATTGTTTCTGTAGACAAAATTTTAAAGTTCCTCAAATCCTTTTCATCAAACTTCACATAAACAATATCCAACCCATCCAAAGATGTTCCAGACATTAACCCGATAACATAAACAAAATCACTATCCATATCCGTAAAAATATAAAAAGTTTATTGAAAATATGCCAGTAAAAAAGTATCTTTGAGGACTTTTTTTACGAATTTAATAATACATATAAAAATGGATTTTAATCTTACTGAAGAGCATATAATGATTAGAGATGCAGCGCGTGATTTTGCTCAAACAGAATTATTGCCTGGAGTCATTGAGAGAGATAACAAACAAGAGTTCCCTGACGAGCTGGTGAAGAAAATGGGAGATTTAGGTTTCCTAGGTATTATGGTAGATCCAAAATACGGAGGAAGCGGAATGGATACTTTTTCTTATGTATTAATCATGGAAGAATTATCTAAAATTGATGCCTCAGCATCTGTAATGGTTTCTGTAAATAACTCCTTAGTATGTTATGGTATTGAAGCTTACGGAAGCGAAGAGCAAAAACAAAAATATCTAACAAGATTAGCTACTGGTGAAACAATTGGAGCTTTTTGTTTAAGTGAACCTGAAGCTGGTAGTGATGCAACTTCTCAGAAGACAACTGCCATAGATATGGGAGATCACTACTTATTAAATGGAACAAAAAACTGGATTACCAATGGAGGTAGAGCAGGTATCTATTTAGTAATAGCGCAAACAGACAGAGAGAAAGGACATAGAGGAATTAATGCTTTCATCGTAGAAAAAGGAATGGAAGGATTTGATATCGGGCCAAAAGAAGATAAATTAGGAATTCGTGGTAGCGATACACATACATTACAATTTAATGATGTGAAAGTTCCTAAGGAAAATAGAATTGGAGAAGATGGATTTGGATTTAAATTCGCCATGAAAACATTGTCTGGAGGTCGTATCGGTATAGCTGCTCAAGCATTAGGAATTGCATCTGGAGCCTATGAATTAGCTTTAAAATATTCTAAAGAACGTAAAGCTTTTGGTACAGAAATTTGTAATCATCAAGCCATTGCATTCAAATTAGCTGATATGTACACGGAAATTACTGCCGCTCGTCATTTAGTTATGAAATCTGCTTGGGATAAAGATCAAGGAAATAATTATGATCTTTCAAGCGCTATGGCTAAGTTATATGCCTCTAAAGTAGCTATGGAGCATACTGTTGAAGCCGTTCAAATTCATGGAGGAAATGGTTTTGTAAAAGAGTACCATGTAGAGCGTTTGATGCGTGATGCAAAAATTACTCAGATTTACGAAGGTACTTCAGAAATTCAAAAAATTGTAATTTCAAGAAGCCTTATCAAAGGATAAGGTCTTACCATAAAATATACAAATCCATCTTTCTAAAAGGTGGATTTTTTTTTTGGCGTGACCTAAAGGTCGGGCTATCCGAATTACACGGTAATTTACTACTATCCCTCACGCAAAATACGAACACAATTAAATCGTTTCGTATGCTACCGAATACAATTGTAATCCAGAGCCTGGCGCAATCGTTTTTAAAGGCTCTCGGTCATTACCATCTGATAATGATGTTTTTAAAAATTCAATATCAACATTTCCTTTTCCTAATTCAACCAAGACTCCCATCATTAAACGAATTTGATATCTCAAAAAACCTTTCCCTTTTACTTTTAAAACGTAGCTATTTTTCGGAAAGAAACTAGCTTCTAATATTGTGTTCTCTTCTATCACACAAGACAGAATTTCTCTTTTAAATATTGTCTCTTTAGAAGGTTTTGTACAGTATTTGTGAAAGTAATGAGTTCCTTCAAACAATCGAGCGCTCTCTTTCATAAGATCAATATCCAAGTTATCTGTAAATCCTACCAGCAAAGGAGCAGCAAAAGGGTGATTTTTTTTTCCGAAAGAAAAATAGTAATGATACTCTTTCAATTTCACCGATTGAATACTATTAAAACCTTCTTCCGTTTCAGTAATAGTAATGACTTTTAAATCCATTGGAGCATTTAAGTTGAAACTTTCAAGAAAAGAAGAAGTTTCTAGCTCTTTATCAACAAACAACTGGAAGAAATATTGGTTTGCAGAAACTTTAGAATCTGTTCTTCCAGAGCCCAATGTTTTAAAATCAATGTCCTTTAAAACAAAAGACAGAGTTTTGTCCATCATTTCATGTAAAGACATCGCATTTTTCTGCTTTTGCCATCCATGAAATCGAAAACCTAAAAACTGAATAGATACTAAATAAGAAAAAGAGTATTTCATAGGTTATCAAAGATAAGTATATAAACAAAAAAAACCTCATATCATACGATAT
>JAGDZS010000006.1:0-631007 GCA_049115595.1 Flavobacteriaceae bacterium | reverse complement strand
CCGAGATGCGGTAACATCCAAAAGTAGAGATAGCTCTAGCCCAAACAATATCGGTAGTAACCGTTCTATTTGTAAATACAAGAGCATCGGCAGATGAAATAGCATTGGTATCACCTTGAGCATCTGCTAATGTTGGATAAAATACAAATGTTTCATTGAGATAGTTTGTAGAGATATCCGAAGCAACTTCATTTAAGTTGAAAACACTAAAACCATCAGTATCATCATCACATTGTTTTAATTCAACATTAGCTATCGTAGTAGGTAGAGGGCGAACAATGATATCAAAACTTGTTCTATCTGTGTAACATAGTGTTGTATTGTTTGTTACACGAACATAAATTATTTGACCATTTTGAATTGTATTTGTGTATGGATTAGCTAATGGGCTAGCACCAGAAGTTGCATCTGCAGCTGACTCATGATAGGTTACTGTATAATCAGCAGGATTTTGCGTTCCTAAAATGGTGCTTGTTTGGCTATTTAAATCGAAAGACTGTACAAACCCATTAGTGTCGTCTCCATCTGCATCATCATCACATAACTCTATGGTAGGAACAACAGCAGCTGTAGGAACAGGGTCTACTGTTAATGTAATATGTGTACCAACATATAAACATGTTGCATTCGCAGGGTTTTCTACTCTAATATAAATCTGTTGTGAATTAGGAGAAGCTGTATTTCTATGATTGCTAATATCTGCAATAGGATTGATTGGTACATTTGCATCTGCCAAGGATGTATAGTAAGTGATGTTGAACGTTTGACTAGGAGGGAAGTCATCAATTATTTCTTGAGTTACACTACTAAAGTCAAACGTAGTAACCCCATCAGTATCGTCGTTGTTCGCGTTATCTACACCATTTATATCCAAATAATCATCACACTCATTGAATGTTCTTTGAAAGGTATTTGCAATGACAGTATTTGTTACCTGTAATGTAATTTCTGAAATTCTAAAACAACCGTTTACAGTAAAAGTACGTACCCAAACGGCATCATTGGTATTGGTCGTGTTTGTATAATTAGTAGGATTTAAAATCTCATTACTATTGTTGTCGGCATCCGTTTGTGTTGGGTAATAACGAAATGTTTCACTGGCAAAATCAGCTGATATATCTGGGTTTGCAAGTGTTAAATTAAAACTAGCAAATCCGTCTTGGTCATCATCACAAATACTTAAAATGGCTGGGTTATTAACAATAACGGGTAAAGGATTTACAACCAAATTAAATAAAGGACCTGTTGACGTAGTTACACAGTTTGTGGTATTGTTTTCAACTCTTACAAAAACACCTTGAGAATTAGCCGTAACATTGGTGTAAGGATTTACTTTGTCTATAGGGCTTAAATTATTATCTGCATCATTCTGCGACACATGATAACTCACTGTGTAGTCTGCAGGAGTTAAAGCTCCTAAAACATCAACATCTTTAGTAGATAGGATAAAACTACTCACAATCCCATTAGTATCATCTCCATCAGTGTTATCATCACAAAACTCATAGTTTGCCGGGTTCTGTAAGGTTGGTAATTCATCTACTCTAATTTCAAAATCTGTTGTAGCTCCACCTGAACTTCCTGGGCATGCGCCAGGAGAAGCGGTATTTAAAACGCGGGCATAAATGGTTTCTGCAGTAAAAGCAGTTGCATTTGTATATGGGTTGGTTAAAGGATTGGTATTGCTATCAGCATTGGGTAGACTTGTATAAAAAGCAACGTTATAAATAGTTGGGTCTTGACCGTTTAAAATATCAGCTGCAAAAAGTGCTTGCAAATCAAAACTATAAAAACCATCATTTGGCCCATCAGTATCACAGACGGCTAGGTCAGAAGGTTTTGTGGCTATAGGTTGTGGATAGAAAGTAATTACAGTTTCATCATCTGCTGTGGCACCACCAACGTCGGTTACTTCTACTTTGTACGTTCCAGAAACATTATTGTCAATTACTAAGGTAGGATTGGTCTCACCAACAAGTTCAACAAACCCCATTCCAGTATCTAAAAACCACTTATAGCTTGCAGCTGTTCCTGTAGTAGGTGTTCCGTCTAATGTTACGGTTGTTCCCTCACATACATCTTGATCAGCACCTAATTCACCGGCAATAATAGAACAATCTGTATTTCCAGATCCTATACCTCCAGGGTTGTTTTCATTCATTCTAATGAATCCTGCAGCTCCATTAAAATTGGTGATAAGGATTAAAAAATATTGATCCGCTAATGCACCATTGATATTTAATGTTTCTACAGCGTTTGGAGAATAACTACAATCTACAGTGTTGGCAGCATTTAGAAAAGAATAATTCCCTCCTTGTATTGCTTGAACTTGTAATAGTGAAAAAGGTCCCCAAGTAATGAAATCAACATCTAATGGAGTACCTGTAAAATCAGAAGATGTGTTTTGTTCTATTTCTAATGATAGATTTCCTGGTTGATCAATTTTGATGAAAAACCAAGAAGGATTGGGTTGTGTAGCTAAGCACCCATAATTTGGGCCTACTTCTGCTGCTGCAACTCCAGTAGTGTTTGCAAATTCAATTCCAGTATCTGAACAGAATGGAGCTGCATCAGCTACGACAATATTTTGGCTGTAAATACTAGTAAAGGAAAAAGCTAGTAAGGTGAATAGGAATAACTTTTTCATGACCTCTTGTATTTTTTATATTCTTCTAAAACAGCTCTTATTCTTTTATAAGTAGCAAACTGTTCCTTCGTCAATATTTTATACACTTCTAAATCATGAAGTTTGATCTTTTTATTAAACTCTCTTGCAGAGACTTTTTTTGAAATCATTTTTTTGATTTCAGGATTGTACGCTTTCAGAACTTTTTTAAAGGCAATGGATTGCTTTTTATTAAGTTTCAGTTCTGCTTCATATTTTTTATGAACCGTATTGATATATCTTTTACTGTCAAACTTTTGCGCGAGTAGGTTTTGGCTAAAGAATAATAGAATTACTAGGGATACTATGAATCTATTTTTCATTATGTCATTTTAATTGGTTGGCTAAGGTAAAAAAAACCATTATACTATGTTAACGGTTTGTTAAGGAATTTATGATATTTAACATAAAAAAAACGTGTACTCGATTGAATACACGTTTTTTATGATTTTTTTTTCGTTTAAAAGAACCTTATTTCCTCAGAAGAGACATATTTCCTTTTCGCTCTCTTACTACACCATTTCTATCGATTAGATTGATAGAGAACCAATAGTCATCCGAAGGCATTACTTTTCCGTTGAACATTCCATTCCATCCAGGATTGTCAATATCAATTTGGGCAATAACTTTTCCGTACCTATTAAAGATATAAATCTGAGCAGTAGGGAAGAAGGTCGAATTAGCTCCTTTGATCGCCCAAGTATCATTGATACCATCATTGTTCGGGGTAAAGAACTTCGGGAAGGTTACTACGGAAACTAGCAATCTAGCCGTTCCACATCCGTTTTTATCTCTTACTAAAATGATATAGAACCCGCCATCCAAGTTTTCAAAGACAGGAGTATCTTGGTAACTACGAATCACATTGTTGTTCTCGTCAGTTAGTGCATACTCATAATCTCCAATTCCAAGATTGGTAGGATCAATGGTAATTGAATTGTTTTCAGAATCATCTACAATGGTTACATCATTGTCCGTAATCGTTGCAATGATGGATTCGTTTACTTGTATCTCACGAGTTCTTGTACATCCTGTTCCGTTGGTAGTTGTTGCCGTTACGCTGTATAGTCCACCAGAGGTGATGGTAATCTGAGAACCAACAATCATATTTCCTTGAGGATCTGTCCATACGTAATCATAGACAGCTGCTGGATTCTCTACGGAAATGGTTAATGGTGGTCCATTGAGACATACAATCTGAGGTGTGGTAACTTCAAAATCTGGAAGTGGATGAACAATGACATCAAAGGTGTAATCATCATTGACACATCCTGTATCATCGTTTTGAACTCTTACGTAAATGGTTTGTTGATTTGCAGTTGTATTTGCATAAGGGCTCGAAAGCGGATTTGCACCCGAGGTAGCCTCAGCTTGAGATTCGTGAAAGGTAACTGTAAAATCATCTTCATCCTGAATAGCAGGATCTCCTAGAATCGGTTGAATCAAACTATCCAAATCAATGTTCTGTACAAAGCCATTAGCATCGTCCCCATCGCTATCATCATCACAATAGGATAGGTTTGATACGTTTGTAGTTGTTGGTTCAGGATTTACAATCGCATTAAAGTTAGAAATTCCATTAGCACAGTTTGTCGATGAATCAAAGACACGAACATAGATAATTTGAGAGAACGGTACCGTATTTGAAAAAAGACTTCCTAAAGGATTGGTTCCAGCTTGCGCATGTGCAAGAGAAGCATGATAGGTCACCGAAAATCTAGCAGGGTCTTGTGTACCAAGAATTGTAGCCGTTTGCGATTCAAGATCAAAGTTTTGAGAGAATCCATTTTGAGCCGATCCATCCGAATCATCATCACAGATTTCAAGATCAGCAACAAAGTTGGCAATCGGTAATGGGTTTACAATCAAATCAAAGAAGGTATGGTCTGTAAAACAATTTGTTGTATTATTTCTAACACGTACAAAGATTCTTTGTGTGTTGGGTGTAACGTTTGTATAGGCAGCAGTAGTTGTAATAGCATTCGCTCCCGAATTTGCATCAGCAGCCGATAGGTGATAGCTTACTGTATAATTCAAAGGATTCTGAGTTCCAAGAATAGTACTTGTCTGGCTATCTAGATTAAATGTTTGTACAATTCCATTGGCCCCATCACCATCAGTAGCATCGTCACAAAGTTCTAGATTTCCAACTGGATCAGCAGTAGGAACTGGATCAACATTAAGCGTAATTAAAGGTGCTAATCCAACACAATCATTATTCGTTGTATTGTCTACACGAACATAAATAGTTTGTGAGTTTGGATATCCGATGTTACGATAGTTTGTAGGATCTGCGATTGCATTGATTTCTGCAAGTGCGTCTGCTTGATTTCTATAGTAGGCAACTTGTAGGAAAGGTCTCTGACTAGGAATAAACGAATTGATAATATCGGTGGTTATATCAAAGCTAAAAGTAGCAATACCATCAGTATCATCATTATCAATATTGTTAATTCCATCTTCATCTAAGAAATCATCACAAACATTAAAAACTCTATCTAAGCCACTACCCGGTGAAGTAATAGCAGTTGCAGAAACGGTTAATGTTACTTCAGAGATACGATAACATCCAAAAGCAGAGATGGCTCTTGCCCAAACTCTATCAGTTGTTACAATAGTGTTTGTATAGGTAAGTGCATCCGTAGGAGTAATTGCATTGCTATCTCCTTGCGCATCTGCTAATGTTGGATAGAATACAAATGTTTCATTCATGAAATTTGTAGAGATGTCTGAAGCTGCTTCGTTTAAATTGAAGGGAATAAACCCATCATTATCATCATCACACTGACGTAATTCAACAGCGGCAGTAACAATAGGTAAAGGCTCTACAGTTAATGTAATTGCATTGGATGTGTCATCACAGCTGTTACCCGCTCTTTGTAAAAACACTCGATACTGATTGTTGTCAAATGACAATTGTAAGTTTATAAGTTGTAAGGTAGTGGTGGTTGCTCCAGCATAGACTCCAGGAGTATCAACAACATTAGACCAGTTGGCTCCTCCGTCTGTACTTACTTCCCATTGAAAAGTATCAGCAGTAGAATCAATCGTAATTGTTGAAGTAGATTCTTCACAAAAAGCTACATCAACAAAAGGTGTGTTAATGACAATAGGAGCAGCTGTGCTGTAATCAGAGTTTGGAACTGTGTATCCATCAGGAATCCCTGTAACTCTTCCTTCTGCATCTACGGTGACAGGAGAGGTTCCAATAATATCATCATTGTCAGGATCTGCAAACCCTGCTTCAATAACATCAGGACATACATCTGCCTCACTATCTAAATCACGATAATTAAAGAGAAGGTCAGAATCAGGATTAAGAATAGTATAGGTTAAAATAAAATTATCTGCTACAGTTTCTAGTGCATCTATTAATCCATTTGCTCCAACCGAAGTAACAGCATTATCAATTCGTCCATCCAAATCGGCATCCAATTGAGTATGTCCAGCTTCAAAGAGATCATAAACTCCATCATTGTCGGAATCCAAATCTAAATAATCAAGGATACCATCACCATCAGTGTCTATTGGTGTGACTCCTGTGACTGGAAACACATCATCTAATCCATCCATATTTGCATCTCCTAATGGAGTAACTATAATTCCTTGCGCTTCAACAACATCAGGAATACCGTCATTATCAGAATCAGCATCAAAAGCATCATTAATTCCGTCTCCATCGGAATCGACTCCAAATGTTGTCAACCTGATTGTCCCTGCAAAGGCAGAAGAAATTGTGGTGGCAGTAGCGTTATTTAATTCATGTCTAAATGTAATTTCATCAACGCTATTCGCAACGAATCTAAATGGTGTAGTTCCAGTTGGTGCTGGGTTAAAACGAAAACGTATTTCAGACGAAGAGAATCCTACAACACCTGTTTCGTAGATGTCGTCAAAATCAGTATCAATTAACAGTTGATCATCAGGGTCTACCAAAGTAATATTTTTGGTGTTTGGATCAACAGTTAAAATGAAAACTTCATCAGTCACTATATTATGGGGAATTGCATTGTTTAGCGTAAATTCTACATTAGAAGGGCTATTAAAAGCCAGGTTATATTCTATATCTGCAGTCGATGTTGATTGAATATTTGTAATAAAGTTACTTACATTATCACCTGTCAATGTAGCTGTTGTTCCGTTAATTGTAGTGGTTGGAGTAATAAAGGTAGCATCTGTTGCACCTCCAATGAAATTAAGTACGGGTTGATTGGTATCGGTAAAATCAATATTTACATCGCCTAAAGACTCATCAGTATTTAAAATTCCATCATTATCAAAATCGATGTCTAAATTGTCAATAATTAAATCACCATCTAAATCATCTGGACATAAACTTACAGGAATGGATTGTGATTCAAAAGTAGATCCAGAACAAGTTAATGTACCTATTAATTTATAATCACCAGATTGCAGAGGTATAATTGTTCCTGATGTATTCCCTGTAGTCACAAAGCCACCTCCATTACCATCGTCATAAAACCATTCGACAGAATCAAACAAACCCGTATTTAAGGCTTGTAAGGTAACATTCGGGATACAGTTTCCTAAGGTCGCAATGTTGGTGTCAAAATTAATTTCTGGAGGAGAAGGAAATCCTGAATAAAAACTACCTGATGCCGCTGCACCACTATAATTGAAGTATGCACAGTATAATTCTCCAGTACTTTCAACAGAAACATTGTCTGCAAGACCTGTAATACGATAGGTTTCGTAATTTGTATTTCCGGTAACAGCAAAAGGACCGCTTACGGTAACCCCAGGGATAACAGAGGTTCCTATATCCACACCATTTACTAAAACAGTAGAACCGCTATTTGTTACAATGGTAACACCAGCTGTGAAACTATTATCGGTTCCAATCCAATTAATATTCGCAATATTGTCTACATTTCCACGATTTTCACAACTTAATGGTGGGACAAAAAACATTCCTTGATTAGGTTCGGCAGGCCCACCTCCATTATTCAATCCTCCAATACCTTGGTAGGCAAATGCAGGATTGGATGTTTGCACATACATGTTTCCATTTGTATTGTATGAGCCTCCTTCAATTACTGTTCTTTCACCAGCATTTATAGTAGCTATAGGAGTTGGATTTCCATTGACAAAAACATCGGTATTGTCTTGATGGGCAACAATTAAAACATTTTCCCAAGGATTTGATCCATCACCTCGTACAAAAATGTATTCGCTTCCAACTTTAGTAGCATCAACTATTTGATCTATTCCATAATCTCTTCCTGCTCCAGGGCCAAAAGTACTTGTAGAAGAACCTGTGTTTACAACAATAGGTTTGTCTGAAGTCACCAAACTTCCTACTAAATCATTTGGGTTTCCTCCAGCATTTACTCCTACAGTAAGTATGTAGCTTTCCCCTTCATCTAAGTTGACAACAACTGGTGTAGGTCCTGCATAATTAGCAATTACAATTCCTGGAGGAAGCGTAAAAGTAACTACGGTATTGTCTTCAGTGGCCATTACAGAAACAAAATTCTGATGTCCACCTATAGGTGCATTTTCAGTAATAAATCCTCCTGTTCTAAAGGTGTCTCCTAAGGCAGAGAGTCCTTTACTAACTAGAGCGCCTGCATGAAACTGACTTCCTGCTTGCCGAACTCTAACAGAAACGTATACAACATCGTCAGCTTCAATAATGAAACCTTTATCTGCATTAACAACACTTGTTTGTTCTGCATTTTGATGAAATTGCGAATTGTTTGCTGATCCAGTTCCAGCAGGATCTTCAATCCTGTATTCGAATGGAGTTCCATTAGAAACAAATCCATTTACAGGAGTACCTCCAATAGGGGTAATTGTAAAAGGAATGTTTTGAGCTTTGGGTGTAGAAATATAAAGATATTGTACACCTATATTGTCTCCTGCATTTGTTGCAGTTGTAATTGGCGGGATATAATGCTTTGTACTTAGTTGGCCAACAGTTGTCTGAATGCCAATGAAACAAAGAATAAAGAGGAGTAAATATTTTAAACGCATGTAAGGTTGGTAATTTTTATACAAACGTCAAATATAACTGAAAAGTATTATAAATCCCTCTTTTTTAACAGTGCATACGATCCATAAATAAAGATGAAAGTCCAGATAGAAACGATTAGAACATCGAAAATTTGAACATCATAACTTTTATTAAACTGTTCACCTAGTTGATTGGCGGCAGTACGAACTGGACCTAACCTAGATACAGGTTCTTTTATTAAGTTAGACATCGCTTCAAGTGGGAAAACTCTCATTAGATTAGCTACCTCCTCAAAGATGGTGTCAGACCCTCTGTAGTTATAGAAGAATAAACCTCTAAACAAGTTTTCAATAATGAACCAAATAACAATTGCTCCTACAGCAAAAGCTGAACGCTTTACTAAGATTCCAAAGAACAATCCCATGGAGAAAAAACCAACGAGTTTTATAAAAAAGGCTAAAAGATATTCTAATCCAGAAACAATAATTCCAAACTCATTATAGTCTGAGTAAATCAATCCTAAAATTAAAGAAACAACAAAAACAAAAACTGTAGAAACTGCAGCAAATACAAGTACCGTGTAGAATTTAGATAAAATAAATTCCTTTTTACTTAAACCATCTATTAGATTCTGTTTTAGGGTTTTATAGCTGTATTCATTTGCCATCATAGAGACAATTACAAGCAATAAGAAGAACTTTATAATTGCTGCTACATATGTGTTAAAGTGCCAGATATATGGGAAGTTAAAGATTCCTGAATCGGCGAAATGAAATTTAATCGGACCAATATCAAACTTTATTGCAGCAATTAATGCAATACAAGTTAATAGTCCAAAGTAAATGATAGAAAGAACTCTACTAGCTCTATTATGTCTTAATTTGTGAAATTCTATGGTAAGTAGTCTAAACATGACTGTAAGTTTTGTGGTTAGTTGTTGTTGGTTAGATCTAAAAATTGTTGTTCTAAGCTAGGTTTACGTTTTACCAAATGAGATAATGTAATACCCTTGCTAAACAAATAAGAATTGATTTCTGAAGCTTCTAATTGCTGATTGATGTTTGCAATAATTAAATCTCCTTCTTTTTTAACGCTCCCAATTCCTTTGTGATCTTCAAGAAGGCTTAATAACTGACTTTCATCTCCATCAACACGTAACTCAAATAGCCCATTAGAGGCGGTCATTTCGTCTACTCGACCACTATACAACTTTACCCCTTTTCTAATAACAACCACATGACTACATACTTTTTCTACTTCATCTAAAAGGTGAGAAGCGAGTAAAATGGTTGTTCCGTTTTTAGCAATTCCTTTAATGATTTGTCTAATTTCATGAATCCCCTGTGGGTCTAAACCGTTGGTAGGTTCATCAAGAATTAAAATTTCTGGATTGTTTAACAACGCAGAGGCAATTGCCAAACGTTGCTTCATTCCTAGAGAAAATGTTCTAAACTTACTGTTTCTTCTTTCGTAAAGATTTACAGTTTTTAACTTATCATCTATATTGTCAGTAGAAATACCTTTTATTTTACAAATCAAAGATAAATTTTGAGCAGCCGTCATGTATGGATAAAAATTTGGGCGCTCAATAATCGCTCCCACTTTTTTTAAGGCATGGTGTGTAGAAAGTTGTCCGTTGAACCAGCTAAACTCGCCAGAGGTTCTATTAACTACATTTAAAATAATACCTAAAGTAGTTGACTTCCCACTTCCGTTGGGACCTAATATACCGTAAACGTTACCTTTTTGAATGTCAAAAGAAAGATTGTTTACTGCGTGAACTCGACCGTACTTTTTATCGAGGTTTCTGAGTGATAAGATTGTTTCCAAAAATATAGCTGTTGGTTAATTACTAAAGTTTGACGACCAATATACAAATATGTTACAAGAATGGAGGATGAAATTGAAGTTGAAATTGAAATTGAAGTTGAGGTTGGAGTTGAAATTGAAGCAGATTTTTTAAATCAATGATCTTTTATTGTTCATTGATCAATGATTATTGACAATTGATTACTAGTAGTTATCAAAATCCATATCATCAAGTGGATCAAATTCATCCTCAATATCATCTTCGAAATTTTCGGCAACGAATTCTTTCTCAGGAGCTTCTTTAGGAATTTCACCTACAGATAAAATTGTTTTTGGTAAGTCGGGTGAAGATGTATTTGAGATCTCAATAACTTCAACATAGAACGTCCACATAGCAAAGAAGTCATACACATAAATTAATTTATCATTGACTTCAGGAAGGGTTTTTCTGATAAAGCAATTTTCCATAGAAATTCCCTCTCCAGCTTCAGACATATTAAACAAAGGGATTTCACCTCCTTGATTCCATTCATGATCTGTTCTGTAGAAAGAAGCCATTTCTTTTCCATCAAAACCAAAAGATGTGGCAATGGTATGATGTAAAGATTTCAGATTGGTCGCATTGTCTATTAAAACAGTACGAATAACATCCTCTGGAGTATCTAAAATAACACGAATTTTATACATGAGCTATTGCTAGTTTGCTGCGACAAAATTACAATAATTTATATGTATTTTTACACAACTAAAGAAATAGCATGGATAAAAATCAGATTTTAAAAAGATTTAATGACCGTTGTGAAAACACGTTAATGGAAACTCTTGATATTGAGTATGTTGATGTGGGAGATGGCTTTTTGACTGCTAAGATGCCTGTTTCTTCTAAGGTACATCAACCCTATGGTCAGCTTCATGGTGGAGCAACAGCCGCATTAGCTGAGACCGTTGGAAGTGCTGCATGTCATTTTTTTATAAACTCAACCGATAAGTTGGTGAATGGAATTGAACTCACCATAAATCATGTGAAAAGCAAGAGAGAGGGAGAAGTCTTTGCTACGGCAAGAAATATTCACAAAGGAAGATCGACACAACTATGGGAAGTAAGAATAGAAGATGAAGAAGGTCAGCTAATTTCTATTTGTAAAATGACGAGTATTATCTTAGATAAAAAAATATAAATGAAGATTTTTAAGAAGGCACTTAAGATTCTTGGTCTTGTAATTTTGACACTCTTTATTGGGGTATACATACTTTTTTATAGAGTTACGATGCCAAAATCAGATGAAAAAGTGCTTGCTGAATTTAAAGAACTGGGCGTTACTCCGTTGATTTCTAAAGATAAATTCAAATCTTTTGACTACCGAAAAGTTTCTGTTATTAAAGATACTGCATTGCCCACGGTGGTTTTTGTACATGGAGCGATTGGATCTGTGCTGGATTTTAAACAGTATATGACAGATTCTTTATTGTTGGAAAAAGCAAATATGATTATTTATGATCGAATAGGGTATAGCTACGACGATAAAAATGATGTGCAAGAGTCGATTGCTTTTGAAGTAGAAATGTTAGAAAGTATCACAGAAGAACTAGTGCCAGAAAGAACAATTTTGGTCGGCTATTCTTATGGAGGGCCTATAGCATTAGCCACAAAAAAGGAATACAAGAAAGTCATTTTGTTAGCTCCAGCTGTCTATAGCAAAGTGGAGCCCATGCCATGGATGCTAAACTTATACAAATGGAAGTTAACTCGTTGGATGGTTCCTCCAGTATGGAAACAAGCATCCAGGGAGAAAATGACGCATCGACAAGATTTAGAAAAGTTTGAAAAAAAATGGTCAATAACTCCAAACAGTGTTATAAGTATTCATGGAGATGAAGATTGGATAGTACCTTATTCAAATTCAGAATATTTGTTAGATCAATTTCCTAAAGATCAATTTGAAATGGTGACAGTTAAAGGTGCTGGGCATGGTTTGGTTTGGTCGAATTTTGAAGAAATAAAACAACAATTTTTAAATCTATTCAATTGAATTTGATTTTCGATAAAATTTCAACATCCTATGCGCAAAAGACTCCTTTTGTTAGCTTTAGAAAACCAAATGAAAATACAATTAAAGGGTATTTTAATACAGATGTAGAAATACATTATACAAGTACATTAGAGGAGGAGGGCTTTGTCTTTGCTCCATTTGATGATTCGAATCCTTCAATTATATTTTTAAAAGAAACTTGTGAAGTTATTGAAGAAGAGATTAAGGATGTTGAAACTTCAAAAACTGAAACAGAACTTGAAACTTTTTTTTCTGATAAAGAATCTCATATCAAATTAATTAAGAAAGGGATTGAAGCGATAGAGGAAGGGGAGTTTAAAAAAGTAGTATTGTCTAGAAAGGAAATTGTGAAAACGACCCATCTAGAAATTGAAAAGATTTTTAAAGAGCTGTTGAGTACCTATAACAATGCCTTTGTATATGTGTGGTTTCACCCAAAAGTAGGACTATGGATGGGAGCAACCCCAGAGCGATTGATTACACTTAGTGGAGGTGAATTTAAAACGATGGCTTTAGCGAGTACTCAACCATATCAAGGGAATTTAGACCCGGATTGGGGAGAGAAAGAAAAGAAAGAGCATCAATATGTAGTAGATTATATTGTCTCTCAAATAGAAGATGAAGGGAATGAAATTGTTTTAGATGAACTTGCCGTTTCCAAAACCTATACGGTAAAAGCGGGGAGCTTATTGCATTTAAAAGCAGATATCAAAGGAAGTGCTGAGAACATTCATTTAAAAAAAATAGTCAAAGCATTGCATCCTACTCCAGCGGTTTGTGGTTTGCCCAAGAAGATGGCAAAAGATTTTATTTTAAAACATGAAAACTATGATCGCAGTTTTTATACTGGATTTTTAGGAGAGATTAATCCTAAGGAAGAAACAGAGTTATTTGTGAATTTACGATGTGTAGAATTCTTGGATGCCACTAAAGCTGTTCTTTATGTGGGTGGGGGAATTGTTTTAGGGAGTGATCCAGAAAAAGAGTGGCAAGAAACATTGTATAAGACAAGAACGATTCAAGATATTCTATAAAAAAAAGCCATCAATAAAATTGATGACTCATGGGTGTGTAAATTGAATTTGAATTTAGATGTTAAATATCTTCGAAACTAACATCCGTAAAACTTTCTGTAGTCGTTTCTTTCTTGGTAGAAGTGTCTTCTTCCTTTTTAAAGTCTTTTTGGTGACGTTCACTAATTACTTCAGATCCTTTTTCATTGACAATGAAATCGGTAGCTTTAGATAGCATTTCTTGAAAATCAGTAAAATCCTCTTTGTATAGGTATATTTTATGCTTTTGATAATGGTAAGAACCATCATCATGTGTGAATTTTTTACTTTCGGTGATTGTTAGGTAGTAATCATCTGCCTTGGTAGATCTAACATCAAAAAAATAAGTTCTTCTTCCTGCTCTCAATACTTGAGAGAATATCTCTTCTTGCTCAACTCTTTCAGCCATAACTCTATTATAATATGTGTTGTTTGTTTTTAAATAAGGAACAAATCTAACAAAATATTTTTCTTGACAAAATATCAAGCTATATTTCTTTCTCTAGAAGTTGTTGTTCATAAAGCTCTTTATAGTACCCTTTTTTATCTATTAATTGATTGTGAGTGCCTTGTTGAATGATCTCTCCTTCATCTAGAATAATGATTTTATCAGCGTTTTTAGCAGAGGAAACTCGATGACTAATAATAAATGTTGTTTTATTCTTAGAAACTTCCTGTAGGTTACCCAATATTTTTTCTTCAGTTTCTGTGTCAACAGCAGATAAACAATCGTCAAATACGAGGATTTTAGGGTCTTTAATGATAGACCTTGCAATGGATACACGTTGTTTTTGTCCGCCAGAAAGGGTAACGCCACGTTCTCCTAGGATTGTTTGATATCCATTTTTAAAATCAATAATATTTTCATGAACTACAGCTTTCTTTGCTGCTAGAATAATTTCATCTTCTGTAGCATCTTCCTTTCCAAATCGGATGTTGTTCGAAATGGTGTCAGAGAATAAGAAAGGATCCTGAGGAACAAAACCGAGATCATTTCTGAGGTCATTTAAGTTGATGTTCTTAATAGGTTGGTTATCAATAGAAACTTCTCCACTAGTAGTGTCGTATAGCCTCGAGATTAAATTTACGATGGTAGATTTTCCAGAACCTGTTTTTCCAAGGATAGCAATAGTTTCTCCCGATTTTACAGAAAAGCTAATGTTTTTAAGGGCTTCGATATTTGTATCGTCATAGGTAAGCGAAACATTTTTAAATTCAACATCACCATTCGTTTCAAATTTTTCTGAGCTGTTATTCTGTATTTCTGGAGTTTCTTGTAGAAACTCATTAATTCTTTCCTGTGAAGCTCTTGCTTGCTGTACCATTGACGTGACCCAACCAACAACAGCAACTGGCCATGTAAGCATGTTTACATACAGAATAAATTCAGCAATAACTCCAATTTGGATCTCTCCATTGATGTATTGTTGACCCCCTACATAGATCACCGTTAAATTACTAATTCCAATCAATAGAATCATTAATGGGAAAAACAGTGCTTGTATTTTATAAAGGCTAATGTTTTTCTCTTTGCTTTGATCTGCTAAAGTTTCAAAACCTGCAATAACAACAGGTTCTATGCCGTAAGACTTTACCACATTTGCACCAGAGAAAAACTCCTGGCTATAGGTTGTTAATTTGGAAAGGTATCGTTGAACAACTGCACTTTTCTCATTAATTAATTTACTGACAAAGAAAATAGACAGCGATAGAATAGGAAAGGGGATGAGTGTGTATATTGTAAGAGTTGGGTCAATCTTAAACATTTGAGTGAATCCAACAATGAATAAAAAAATCATGTTCATTGAATACATTACAGCTGGACCAAAATACATACGTACTTTTGAAACATCCTCGCTAATTCGATTCATTAAATCTCCTGTTCTATTCTTTTTGTAAAAATTAATGGATAAGCGTTGGTATTGTTGATAAATTTCATTCTTTAAATCAAATTCAACCAATCGAGATGTAACGATAATAGTTTGTCGCATCATGAAGGTAAAAATACCTGCCAAAACAGCGACTCCAATAATAATCAGCACATTCCATAATAAGTCCTCTTCTACCAGAGATTTACCTGTAATTTTACCATTTAAATAGTCTTCTACAGAATTAAAAGATTGACCAATGATTCTTGGTATCTGAAGTGATAGAATTTTTGAAAGAATAGTAATGAAGATTCCTAACAATAATCTCCATTTGTATTTTATAAAGTACTTATTTAGATACCTAAGGGCCTTCATTCGCTAGTTTTGTTAATATCTTTTCTGTTAAAATATGTATAATTTGAAGGTATTTTATTTGATATGATTTGAAGATATCGTACTTTTGTGCGTTATTTTTTGAGAAATGTTTAATTTTTCAAAATTATTAAAAATCATATATGACATCACAAATTATAGACACTGACGCAATTAAAAACGATCCTGTATTTGGACAATTGTCTTTTGATGGGCACGAACAAATCGTTTTTTGCAACGACGAAGATACGGGATTAAAAGCAATTATTGGTATTCACAATACAGTTTTAGGACCTGCTTTAGGAGGTACTAGAATGTGGTCTTATAAAAGCGAATGGGATGCTTTAAATGATGTATTACGTTTGTCTAGAGGAATGACTTACAAATCAGCGATTACTGGATTGAATCTTGGTGGAGGAAAAGCGGTGATTATAGGAAATGCTAAAACTCAGAAGAATGATAAGTTGATGCGCAGATTTGGTGAATTTGTTCATTCTTTAAGTGGAAGATATATCACAGCAGAAGATGTTGGGATGGAAACTAGAGATATGGATATCATCAGAGAGGTAACACCACACGTATCTGGTATTTCAGAATCTAAAGGAGGATCAGGAAATCCATCTCCTGTAACTGCTTATGGCGTTTATATGGGGATGAAAGCTGCTTCGAAATACAGATTTGGTTCTGATAGCTTAGAAGGTAAGAAAATACTAGTGCAAGGAATTGGTCATGTAGGAGAAACATTAGTAAAACATATTACTGATGAAGGCGCTCAAGTTATTATTAATGATATTAATGAAGCTCGTTTAGAAGAACTGTCTAAGAAATACAATGCAAATGTTGTTTTAGGAAACGATATTTACGGATTGGACATCGATATTTATGCTCCTTGTGCTTTAGGTGCGACAATCAATGACACAACAATTAATCAATTACAAGCTAAAGTGATTGCTGGTGCAGCGAATAATCAATTAGCTGACGAAGTGAAGCACGGAAAGCTATTAAAAGAAAGAGGAATTTCTTATGCTCCTGACTTTCTTATCAATGCTGGAGGTATTATTAATGTATATGCAGAGATTGAAGGATACGGGAAAGAAGAAAGCATTAGAAAGACTGAAAATATCTACAATACAACATTAGAAATTTTCAAACTTTCAGAAAAAGAAAACATCACAACTCATAGAGCAGCATTTAATATTGCGCAAAATAGAATCGATACGCGTAAAAAAGAACAAAACTCTTAGAAGAGGTAAAAGAAATAATCATATTTTTGCAGAGCGTTTGATATATCAAACGCTCTTTTTTATAAAATAAGTTCTTTAGATGATCAATAGAAGACATATACGAGTTAAAGTAATGCAATCTGTCTATGCGATGGTTCAATCTCATAATGATGACGTCGTAAAAGAAGAGAAATTTGTAAAGCATAGCATCAAGAAGATGTTTGATTTATATGCCTTATTACTTCACTTATTGGTAGAAGTTCAAAAGCTAGCAGAAGAAAAGCTAGAAATATCTAAGAAGAAATACCTTGCCACAAAAGAGGATTTAGCTCCTAACACAAAGTTTATCAATAATAAATTGATTAAAAAGATTGCAGATAGCAACTCTTTACTTCTTCATTTAGAAGCTCAAAAACTAAACAATTGGACCTTAGATGATGAATACGTGAAAATCATATGGGACAAATTGCAAAAGAGCGAATTGTATACTAGGTACTTAGATACAGTAGAGGATTCTTATAAAGTCGATAAAAGTTTTGTGATTGATTTTTTCAAGGAAATTATTGCACCAAATGAAAAGCTTTCAGAATATTTTGAAGATACAAATATCACTTGGGTAGATGACATTCCGTTTGTAAACACTTGGGTTGTACGTACTTTGAATAAGCAAAATACAAATGGTTCATTTTTACTTGGAAGCTTGTATAAAAATCAAGATGATGAAGATTTCGTAACGGAAATCTTTAGAAAGGTGATGTTAAACCATCATAAGTTTGAAGAAGATATAAAAAATCATACCCCAAATTGGGAGTCAGATAGAATTGCTGATATGGACATGATTTTAATTAAAATGGGAGCTTGTGAGTTTCTTCACTTCCCATCTATACCTACAAGAGTAACAATTAATGAATACATAGAAATAGCAAAAGATTATTCGACTCAGAAAAGTGGCTATTTTGTGAATGGTGTTTTAGATAAATTATCTAAAGAGTATCTCCAAAGCAAAAGATTAGTTAAAGTAGGTAGAGGATTGTTATAATTTATTATTTTTACAAAAAGTTTATAATCATGAAAAAAATAGTAATCGCATCTATAGTAGCATTTTCAACAGTGCTTTTTATCTCATGTGCTGAGACAAACGCTTCTTCTAAAATAAATAAAGCAAATTTAGATTCAGCTAAAAAGAGAGATATAGAAATAAAGAAAGGAGCTCCAGCAATTAGTTTTGATAAATCGGTATATAATTTTGGAACTGTAAATGAAGGTGATATTGTGGAAGCAAAATTTACCCTTACCAATACAGGAAAAACCGCTTTGGTAATTTCTAACGCCGAATCTACTTGTGGATGTACAGTGCCAGTTTGGCCTAAAGAAGCTATTAAGCCAGGAGAATCATCTGAAATAGTAGCAAAGTTTAATACGGCTGGTAAGCCTAACAGACAATCTAAAACAATAACCTTAACTACAAATACAGCTTCAGGAAGAGAAGTATTAACGTTGAAAGGTTCTGTAACACCAAAAGCCAAAAAATAACAAATGATATTCGAAACTATATTTTTACAAGCAGATGGAGGTTCTAGCTTAATGTCTATGCTTCCTTTTCTAGCGATGATTGTTGTATTATATTTCTTTATGATACGACCTCAAGTAAAAAAGCAAAAAAAAGAAAAACTATTCCAAGCAGAAATTAAAAAAGGATCTAAAGTGATTACCTCTAGTGGAATTCATGGAAAGATTGTTGAGGTGAATGATACTGATGGGACGATAACGGTTGAAACTGGCGCAGGTAAAATAAAATTTGAGCGAGCAGCAATCTCTATGGAACTTAGTAAGAAGTTACAAGCACCACAAAAGAAATAACCACTGAAGAATTAAAAAAAGTGAGCTATAAGCTCACTTTTTTTATGCAGTTAATTTTGATGGGTTTGAAGGATTGGTTAGATTGCATATCATAATTATTGGAAATGAATCAGTTGAAATCTAAAAATAATGTAGCTTCAAAAAAGTTTACGCTTTTTATACTCGCCTCTGTTTTTATTTGGTTTTTAACCAAGTTGTCTAAAGAATACGATGCTACCATAAGTTATAATGTAGCGTATACGGATTTACCAACAGATAAACTACTTCAAGAAGAGCCGGTTAAAAAAATAGACATTCATATTAAAACAACAGGTTTTAAGTTAATTTCTGCTACTTTATTTCCTCCTAAAATAGAGATCAACACATCAAAATTAAATGCAAAAACGGCTACGGATTATTATGTTTTGGTGTCGCAACAAAAATTAGCAATACAACGACAAATGAGAACTGGAGTTGAAATTGATCATTTTATTTCAGATTCAATTAACTTTAGTCTTGGCTTGCTTAAAAACAAAAAAATACCCGTAAGAGTGAATTCTAATCTATCCTATGACCTAGGTTATGATATGGATGGAACTCTTAAAATTACTCCAGATTCTATTTTTATCTCTGGGCCTGAATCTGTTTTAGATACGATTAATTATGTGCAAACTAGTGATCTTGTCAAAAATGAAGTTCATGAACCTATTGACGAAGAGCTAGCAATTAAAGATTTTTCAGCAGAAAGTAATGTAAAGTTAGATCGAAACAAGGTCATAGTAACTGCTAATGTTGAGAAGTATACCGAAGGAACCATTGAGCTTCCATTTCGTTTAATTAACCTTCCAGAAGGAGTTTCAATTAATACATACCCAAGTTTGGTGAAGGTTACCTATCGTGTAGCGCTTTCAAATTTTAATAAAATAAATGAAACTTCATTTGTGCTGGAATGTGATTATAAAATGTCTTTAGAAAACAATTTAACGTATTTGGTGCCGAAACTAATTAAGAAGTCAAGCTTAGTGAAGAATACTACAATAGCGCCAACTAAAATTGATTTCACTACAGAAAAATAGTATGGTTGTAGGAGTTACAGGAGGTATAGGTAGCGGAAAGTCATTAGTGGCAAAACACTTATGTTCTTATAAGAATACAGTTTATTACCATGCAGATGAAGAGGCTAAAAAATTGATGAATCAATCTGATGAAATCAAAAATCAATTACTAACTGCATTTGGAAGTGATAGTTATCTCGAAAACAAATTAAATAAGCTGTACATTTCTTCTATAGTATTCAAAGATCCATCAAAATTAAAGCTACTAAACTCTATTGTTCATCCAATTGTTAAAAAGCACTTTAAAGACTTTATCAATAATCAGCCAGATAATATTTTAATTATCTATGAAAACGCTATCCTTTTCGAAATAGGAAGTGATGTTGTTTGTGATTATGTGATTGCTGTAAATGCATTGCTAGAAGACAGAATAAATCGTGTTGTAAAACGAGATAATACAACAAGAGAAGCGGTGATAGATAGAATAAAAAATCAATGGCCAGATTTTAAGCGAAACTTGCTATCAAATTACATTATTTGGAATATAGAAAAAAAGGATACTTTGTTAAAAATTAAAAAGATTCATAATAATTTAACAAAAAAACAAACATCCCTTTAGGATAATTCAAGAAATTTGTTAAAATTTACTTAAAAATCGACTAGTTTTGTTAATCTACGTTAAAATCGAAAACTAGCGAACAATATCTTTATATTTTTGATTAATGGGTAAAAAAATATTTGTCCTTATTGTTGTTTTAATGAGCATTTCGCTTATTGGAATTATCTCTGTTCAATTGTATTGGATTAACAATGCTATTGAGAGTAAAGACAACCAATTTAATAGTGATGTAAAAAAAGCTTTAGCCGCTGTTTCTGAAAGGATAAATGAGAATGAAAAGGATAAGTTTTACAACAAAATAAAACCTTTAATTAGGGGGAAAGAGTTTTTAAATAGTGCGCAAATAAGAAATTACTTTATTCAAGGAATTGATACCACAAATAAAAGTAAGTTTTCATTTGGGACGACCATTATAGAAGAGGATTTTAAAATACCATTAGATTTTTTAAATGAGTCGAGCTTTTTAGACAATGATTCTATTATTGTAAAAAGATTCACTAAAAAGAATGATTATTTTCAAGCGCAGTATAATATTACTGGAGAGAATAAAGATTTAAAATCAACTTTTGATGAAAAAAGATTTTCTATTACTAGTAGATTAGAAGACGAAGAAAAAGATATTCTTTTGGAAAATTATTTAACTGAATATCAAAGTATTATACCTGTACATCAACGAATTAGTAATCGTGAGTTGGATAATACTTTACGAGATGAGTTAAATAAGAGAGATATAAAAATTGATTTTAAATATGGAGTATATAATAATGAGTTGGCTACAAAGTTAAAATCTGGATATTACACGATAAATACTGAAGAAAGTTATAGTTATCCATTGTTTATCGATAAAGAAGGAAGTGGGTTTACACTATTTGTAGACTTCCCTGACAAGAATCAGCATATTCTTTCAGGTATCTCTTATATCCTAATTCTTTCCTTGTTTTTTATATTCATTATTATCGTTGCGTTTTCAAGTTCTTTGTATCAGTTGGTAAAACAGAAAAAAATCTCTGAGATTAAAACGGACTTTATCAATAATATGACACACGAGTTTAAGACACCAATTGCTACAATTAATCTCGCATTGGATTCTATTAAAAACCCTAAAGTCATTAATGATGAAAGTAAGGTCTTGAGATACATTAAAATGATCCGAGATGAAAACAAACGAATGCATGGACAAGTAGAAAATGTATTAAGAATTTCTAGGCTTGAAAAGAATCAAATAGAGATAGACAAAGATGCTGCAGATGGCCATGATATCATTGAAGAAGCAATCTCGCATGTGAACTTATTAGTTTTAGATAAAAAAGGAACAATAACAACGCATTTTAAAGCGATTCAAGCTGAAGTATTGGCAAACCAGTTTCATATGACAAACGTCATGGTTAACATATTGGAAAATGCATTGAAGTATTCAGAAAACCCCCCGAAGATAGATGTGTACACAGAAAGTACAAGTAAGAACTTAATCATCAAAATTAGTGATGAAGGGATTGGTATGAGCAAAAATGCTCAGAGATACATATTTGATAAATTCTACAGAGAGCAGAAGGGAAATATTCATGATGTAAAAGGTCATGGTTTAGGATTAGCCTATGCAAAAGAAATCATAGAGAATCATCACGGAACGATTTTTGTAGATAGCGAAAAAGGAAAAGGAAGCACATTCACAGTAAAATTACCTTTAATATAAACGAAACAACATGGGAAGTAAAAAGATTTTATTAGTAGAAGACGATCCAAATTTTGGAACGGTTTTAAAAGATTATTTAGCATTAAATGATTACAATGTAACACATGCTAAGGACGGTATAGAAGGGTTAATCATGTTTAAAAACAATGATTTCGACCTTTGTATCTTAGATGTAATGATGCCTAGGAAAGATGGTTTTTCTTTGGCGAAAGACATTCGTTCTACAAACAAAGAAGTGCCTATTATTTTCTTAACTGCTAAGACAATGAAAGAAGATGTCTTAAGAGGATATCAAGTAGGAGCAGATGATTATTTAAACAAGCCCTTTGACTCTGAAGTTTTATTGTTTAAAATAAAAGCAATTCTTCAAAGAAAAGAATCAGAAACAACCACAGAGAATGAACAATTCGAATTTAATATTGGGAATTTCTTTTTCAATTCTAAATTACGTCACCTTTCTGTTGGAGATGATGAGCCACAAAAGCTATCACCAAAAGAAAGTAAGCTTCTTCGTATGCTTGCTTTGTATAAGAATGATTTAATGCCTAGAGAGTTAGCATTAACCAAAATATGGAGAGATGATAACTATTTCACATCAAGAAGTATGGATGTTTATATCGCAAAGTTGCGTAAATACTTAAAGAAAGATGAAGGAGTAGAGATCTTAAATATTCATGGAGAAGGTTTTCGATTGGTCGATAAAACGTAATCAACAAAAACTTCCCAAATAATATAAGCTCAATTTGATTATCAAATTGAGCTTTTGTACTTTTATAATATGTCACAATTCATTAAAATTTACAATGAAAATCCAAATCCTAAAGAAATCGAAAAGGTTGTGAAAGTCTTACGGAATGGAGGATTGGTAATCTATCCAACAGATACAGTTTATGGTTTGGGATGTGATATAACGAACACAAAAGCGTTAGAGAAAATAGCCAAAATAAAAGAAGTAAAACTGGAAAAGGCGAACTTCTCTTTTATTTGCAACGATTTGAGTCATCTTTCTGACTATGTAAAGCAGATTGACACACCAACGTATAAGATTTTAAAAAGAGCGCTACCTGGCCCTTATACATTTGTTTTGCCAGGAAGTAATTCTCTACCTAAAATATTTAAAAAGAAAAAGACTGTAGGAATTCGTGTTCCAGATAACTCTATTGCCAGAGCCATAGTAGCAGAATTAGGCAACCCAATTGTTTCTACCTCTATTCATGATGAAGATGATGTTTTAGAATATACAACCGATCCAGAGCTGATTTTCGAAAAATGGCAAAATAGAGTAGATATTGTTGTAGATGGAGGCTATGGAGATAACCATGCGTCTACTGTGATTGACTTAACTCAAGATGAGCCAGAAGTGATTAGAAAAGGAAAAGGATCTTTAAATATTTTGTAGATGCCTAAAATAGAGATAGAAACTGTAATCAATTCCGAAGACATAGCGCTTGTTTTTGATTTAATAAGAAGTATTGATTTGCACCTGGTTTCTACAGAGAAAACAAAAGAAGAGGCAATAGCAGGGAAAACATCTGGATTAATTTCATTAGGAGAAACTGTTACATGGAGAGCAAAGCACTTGGGATTTTATCAAGAGCTTACTTCAATCATTACAGATTTTGAATGTCCAACATTTTTTGCTGATGAAATGGTAAAAGGAGCCTTTAAAAGCTTTCGGCACGAACACTATTTAAAAGTAGAAAATAAAACGGTCATAATTAAGGATATATTTAAATATGAATCACCCTATGGAATAGTAGGAAGAGTAATAGATATCCTTTTTCTTAAAAATTATATGAAACGATTTTTAGAAGATAGAAATAAAACAATTAAAGAATATGCTGAAACCTCAAAAGGATATGAAATCCTAAAAGAAATATGATATTTTTCCAACAAACATTCCCCAATGATACTGGGCCAATTTATCAAGAGACTATTGAAGGAAGGTTGCCTGTAGAGCCTTTTAATACTTTCAGTAATTTGATATTTATAGCCATTCTTATATACTTCATTGTTAGAATTTATAAACAACCAAAAAATCATGTGTTCTTATGGATTTGTATTCCCATCATCTTTGTGAGTTGGGTAGGAGGAACTATCTTTCATGCCACTAGAAGCCATCAAGTATGGTTGGTGATGGATTGGTTGCCTATCATGATCGTTTGTCTTTTAGGGATTATTTATTTTATAGGGAAGATTCGTAAAAAATGGTGGGAACGACTGCTCATTTTTGCAGGGGTTTTCTTACTCACCTCTTTGCCAAGATTAATAGAACTACCCAATGGATTTCGAATATCTATGGGATATGCGATTACAGCAATCACAGTATTAACTCCATTTTTTTGGTATGCGTATTTGCAAAAGTGGGAAAATGTAAAAGATTTAATTTTAGGAATGGTCATTTTTGGAATTGCTGTTACTTTTAGAACTTTAGATACCAAAGTAGAATTATTGCCTATGGGAACTCATTGGCTATGGCACACTTTTGGAGGCGTCGCAGTATTTTTCTTACTACTATATATTTATAAAGATGATCTTAAATTAGCGAAGGCTTCTAAACCTCTTTCTTCCTAAAAGAAAATATTGCCAAACAACACTAGTATGTAGGTTATACTCGTATTTCTTCTGAAGAGTTTTACGTTTCTTCAAGAATTTATAAAAATTTCGGTAGACGCTTAAATGTGCTCTTACTATTGCCCAAGTATGAATTGGTCTCAATTCGAATAAGAATTTAACTCCAGCAACGCCATCTAAAAGTAGTCTAGAGAAAACAACAAATAAGAACCATTGTTTTGGTACATTTTTAATAACGTTTAGTAAACTATTCCGAAAATTTAAAAAAGTCTTTTGAGGATTGCTTTCTTGTAGTGTAGCACCACCAACGTGATATACCGTAGAAGTACCCACATACTTAATTGTGTATCCTTCATTTTGTGTTCTCCAACATAAATCCACTTCTTCCTGATGGGCAAAATAATCTACATCAAAACCGCCTAATTTGTCAAAGACTGAAGCACGAATAAAAAAACAAGCTCCAGAAGCCCAGAATATTTCAGAGATGTCATTAAACTGACCCTCGTCTTTTTCTAAGGAATTAAAAATACGTCCTCTGCAATAAGGATATCCATACAAGTCAACAAAACCACCACCAGCGCCAGCATATTCAAACTTAGTTTTGTCTTTAAAATCTAGTAATTTTGGTTGTATAATAGCAGTATCTTCTTCATTCTGAAAGACTTTTAAAATGGGAGGCAACCAATTTTCTGTGACTTCAACATCAGAATTTATCAAACAATACAATTCAGCATCTACACTTGTTAACGCATCATTATACCCTTTTGCATAACCACCATTGCTTGTATTTTCAATAATCTTTATAGAAGGATAATATTCTTTAATAAAAGAGATAGAGCTGTCTGTACTCGCATTGTCAGCAACGTAGATATCTGCTAATTCCGAACTGAAATTAACAATAGATGGCAAAAATTGTTCTAACAATTGCTGACCATTCCAGTTTAATATGACGATAGCTACTTTCAAAATTTACAGACCAAACAACCTATTATCTATATGAGTATTTTTTACAAGAATATATTTTATAATATTGAATCCCTCTGCAAGGGTTTCAAGAGTGCAAACTTACCATTTCTATCGGAATCAGAAATGTAAAGATTTACTAAAATTAATAGTTAGGAAGTTCTTGTAAGAAAAGGTACGTTTCATTTGTTAGGTCAATCTGACAATAATAATGAGCCAATCCATTGGTAACCATTAAATAGTTTGCTTGTAGCGATAGGTTGTATCTGGCAATTTGATCAAAAGTATTTTGAGAAATAGGAACATTTGGAGCTTTACATTCTACAATGATTTCTGGTTCTCCGTTTCGATTGAAAACAACAATATCAGTTCTCTTTACCAAAGAATTTATTTTTAATTGCTTTTCAACAGCGATTAAAGAAAGCGGATACTTTTTTTCTTCAATCAAATAATGTAAGATATGTTGACGAACCCATTCTTCTGGAGTTAACACCACATATTTTTTTCGAACAATATCAAAAATAAGTGTCTTATTTTCGCTAGATTTGAGTCGAAATTGATAGGATGGAAGATTCAGTTCTTGCATGGGTTAAATGTAGTGAAATCTTCCTTTTTTTATTCTCTAAATACACGGAATAATTAAATTATAATGAACGAAATCAACCAGATTGTTTCAGATATAAAAAGCGGAGCCATTAAGCCTGTTTACTTTTTAATGGGAGAAGAATCATACTATATTGATAAAATCTCCGATTTCATTGAAGAGAATGTATTAGAAGAATCTGAGAAGGGATTCAATCAAGCTGTTATGTATGGTAGAGATGTTTCTATTGAAGAAATTGTCGCATCCGCCAAACGTTTCCCTATGATGGCCGAACGTCAAGTGCTTATTGTTAAAGAGGCGCAAGACTTAAGTAGAACAATAGAAAAGTTGACTTCCTATGTGGAGAATCCACAGCCCTCTACCGTTTTGGTACTTAACTATAAGTATAAAAAGTTAGACAAACGAAAGAAGCTCTACAAAGCAGTTGCTAAGAATGGACTTATTTACGATAGTAAGAAGTTGTATGAAAATCAGGTTGCTGATTGGATTCGTAGAGTTTTAGGAGGAAAGAAATACCAAGTGGAACCCAAAGCTGCTCAGATGTTGGTGGAGTTTTTAGGGACAGATTTGAGTAAGATTAATAATGAACTAGAAAAATTAATGCTAGTTCTTCCTGAGGGAAGTATCATTACTCCACAACATATTGAAGACAATATTGGAATTTCTAAAGACTTCAATAATTTCGAATTACGAAAGGCAATTGGAGATAGAGATATTTTAAAAGCGAATAAAATCATTTACTACTTTGCGCAAAATCCTAAGAGCAATCCCTTGGTGATGACGATCTCTTTACTGAATAGTTTTTTTACTCAATTATTAATCTATCATGGATTGCAAAACAAGTCTAGAGATCATGTAGCTAAAGCTTTAGGAATACGCCCTTTCTTTGTTGTAGATTATGTTACAGCAGCTAGAAATTATCCAATGAGAAAGGTGGCACAGATTATAGCCATGTTACGAGATGCAGATGTAAAGAGTAAGGGAGTAGGAGCGAACAATCAAACTCAAGGAGATATCTTAAAAGAGTTGCTGTTTAAAATGATGCACTAATATTTATTATTTCTAGTTGAGCTAGAAAATCTTTTTTTGATTATATTTAGAGAGCAAATTCGTACACTATTATTTATAGTGAATGAAATTTAATTTAAAACCCTAACCATGAAATCCCCTAAAAATTCAAGGTTCAGGAAAAAAATAGACGGCTTTCCTTGCTGTTTGTATTTTTTCTTTGTGCCATCAGTCTCACATTACTTATTGTTTATTCCAATTCAGAAGGGAAAATAACTTCTGAAATTAAAGAATCGATTCTTGAAACCAAAGAACCTTTTGTTGAAATTACGAAAACCACTATTGAAGAAATTATTCCCAGCGAAAAAACTGAATTTTTTTCAAAAGAAAATGGAAAGTCTCTGCTTTGGTATACCATGGTAAATGATAGCATTATCTTTTACAAAACAAAAGGAGTGCATCCTATTACGGGTCAAGATTTAAAACCAGTAACAGAAGCAATTATTAATGAATATAAAATGAGCCTAAAACTTGAAAAGAAAGCTGTTGCCCTAAAGGATTAGAGGAACTATAAAGTAGGAGAAGTCAAAATTATTAAGAAAAAAAAGAAGCCTGTAGTAGTTAAAAAGAAAATAATCAGAGAAAGTATTTGGAACAGTACTTTATCTAATTCAAAAAACACTGATGAAGTGAGCTTGTTTGTTTTTAATGCGATCTACCAAATTGATCCAGTTTTAACAAAACGTTTTAAAGAAGAATTTGAGAAGAAAGGATATTTTATTACAAAAGAAGTAATTCATTATGATGAACTGACTCCTAAAATGGCTGCCAACTTAGAAAGGAAAAACATTGATTATTTTGAAGGGAATTTGGTGAAGTATACCGACTTATATCTGTTATGCAAAAGCATCTTACAAGTATAAACAAATCGGCTTTCACTATTTTTTTAAGTAAAGTTTTTATTGAGATTTTACAGCTTTATCAGCAACAATTCTTTCCTCAATGTTTGCTACTGCCCAAGCGGTATGAAATACCAAACGCGTTCTCTTTTCTAACAGTTCATAATTGATTTTATCAGGAGTGTCTGATGGCTTATGATAATCTTCATGTATTCCGTTAAAATAGAAAATGATTGGCACATTGTACTGAGCAAAATTGTAATGATCAGACCTATAATAGAAGCGATTAGGATCATTATCATCATTATACGTATAGTCTAAAGCAATCTTTGTGAACTTTGTGTTCATTGCTTCAGAAATGTTATGCAATTCGGTACTGAGTTTATCAGAACCAATTAAATACACATAGTTTGGGTTTTCTTTGTGAGCATCATCAACACGACCAATCATGTCAATATTTAAATTCGTCACAGTATTTGTAATAGGAAAAACTGGATTTTCTGTATAGTATTTTGAGCCTAATAACCCTTTTTCTTCAGCAGTAACATGCAGAAATAAGATCGAACGCTTTGGCCCATTGCCTTCTTTAGCTGCTTTTTTAAATGCTTGAGCAATTTCTAATATAGCTACGGTACCAGAACCATCATCGTCTGCGCCATTGTATATTTCTCCGTTTCTCATGCCTTCATGGTCTAAGTGAGCAGAGATCACAACAATTTCATCAGGTTTTTCCGATCCCTTTATAAATGCAAGAACATTTTCAGAACTTTTTAAGTATTGTCCAGCATTCCTACTTAAATAAGAGGATGGAACTTCTTGGAAATAATCATCTCCACCTAAAGGAGAAGCAATTTTTTCATTTACATAAAAGTTTTTTAAATATTCTATTGCTTTCTTCTGACCAGGTTCTCCAGTATTTCTTCCTTCAAATTCATCAGATGAATAGATGTATAAATGTGTCTTTAGTTCATCTGCTGTAATTGTTGAGGCATACTTTATATGTAATTCGGCATTCTTTCTTGAAGAACTTTTGAAGATGTTACAGGAAGCTAGGGTTAGCATACAAGCTGCAAAAAATAGTTTTCTCATTGAAATAAATTAATTTTTATTAATAATAAACTGTTCTAGTGAGGTGTTAAACTTAATGACTTCTGGGGGGAATAAAGATTCAAAAGCATTGATCGCAACCAATTCTTTTGTAGTACCGCTGTACGTTTTGTTAGCAGTTAATAAAATAAGCTGATTAGAAAACTGAATAGCAAGATTTACCTCATGAGAGGAAATAATAATTGTTTTCCCCGTTTCAACAACCAAGTTTTTTAGCAATTGAAATATTTTGATGGTATGATGTATATCCAAATGTGCTGTAGGCTCATCTAAAATAATAATTTCAGTATCCTGAGCCAAAGCTCTAGCGATTAAAACACGCTGTAGTTGTCCATCACTCAATTCAAAAAAACGTTTCTTGGAGAGGTCTTCTGTGTCGGTTTGCTGCAAAGCCAAAGTAACAGCATCAATATCTTCTTTTTGAAGCTTGTCGATCCAATTTGTATGAGGTTGTCTCCCTAAGGCAACTAGTTCAAAAACAGTTAACTGACTTTCCGGTAAGCGCTCAGTTAAGACCATGCTGACCTTTTTTGAAAGCTCTTTATAGTCGTACTGATCAATCTTTTTGTTGTCTAAAAGAATAGTACCGCTAATCGCATTTTGTAACTTGGTGATGGTTCTTAAAAATGTCGATTTTCCAATTCCATTTTTACCTAAGATGCTTACAAGTTTCCCTTTCTGAATAGATAGGTTGATACCCTCTTGAACTTTAGAAGTTGACTTTTTAGTTACGTAACCAATGGTCAAATCTTTTACTTCTAAAATAGTATGATTGTTCTGTTGCTCCATTACACGTAAATTTTCTTTTTTCTCACAAGTAACCAAATCACAACTGGTGCTCCAAACAATGAAGTAATTGCATTGATAGGTAGCGTGAACTCACTTGTAGGCAATTGTGCAATGATGTCACAGATTAATAAAATAATGGCACCTAAAAGAGCCACAGCAGGAATCAATACTTTGTGATTTGATGTTTTAAAAATCAGTTTTGTAATGTGTGGGACAGCCAATCCAATAAAAGCAATAGGCCCAGAGAAAGCCGTAATAACACCTGTTAGCAAACTTGTTACTAATAAAATAACATTTCTACTTCGTTTAATATTTATCCCCAAGCTTCTAGTATAGTTTTCTCCTAACAAATAACTGTTTAAAGGTTTGATAACACTAATTGCTCCTAGGATTCCTATGAGAAAAATAATTCCGAATACTAATAACTCATTCCAAGATAAATTCCCAAGATTTCCGAAGCCCCAGAAAATGTACTGCTGAATTTGAGCGGCTTCACTAAAATAGGTAAGCACACTAATAATGGCAGCAGAAACAGTACCAAACATCAACCCTATAATTAGGATAGACATGGTGTTCCGAACTTTGTTGGCAGCGAGAATTACGGCAAATAAAACCAATGCAGCTCCTAAACTAGAAGCAATGGCTAGTGACCAACTAGAGTAGAGTAATGTGGCAAAGATTCCACCAAAAATACTTGAACCCAAAATTAATAAAGCGACGCCTAAGCTAGCTCCAGAGGAAATCCCTAAAACAAACGGACCTGCTAATGGATTTCTAAAAAGTGTTTGCATTAAGAGTCCGCTTATAGACAAACCAGCACCCACGAGTATTGCTGTGATAGCTTTTGGGATTCTAAAATTCAACACAATGATTTCCCAACTCTCTTTTGTGGCTTCTCCACCAAAAAGAACAGAAAAGATGTCTTTAAATGGTATAGAGACAGAACCTAGACTAATATTTGCAAAGACAAGAAATATCAATAAAATTGATAATAATGTAAATTGTTTTGTATATGTTTTTTGCGGGATCAAGAACGATAATCTTTAAGAAAAGAAACCAATTTTTGAATTGCTCGCCCACGATGACTAATACTATTTTTTTGACTGGAACTCATTTGAGCAAAAGATTCGGAGAAGCTCTCAGGACTAAAGATAGGATCATATCCAAAACCTTCATTTCCTAATTTACTTTTTAATATTTCACCTTTGCAAATACCTTCAAATAGGTACTGCTTTTTTTCTAAATTTAAAACAATAGCCGTTCTAAATTGAGCATCTCTATTAGTGTTGCCATTTAGTTCACGAAGAAGTTTTTCCATGTTCTTTTCTGTATTTCCATGTTCGCCAGCATATCTAGCGGAAAAGACTCCAGGTTCATTATTTAAACTCGTTACTTCTAATCCAGTATCATCTGCAAAACAATCGTATCCATATTTTTCAGTAATATAATCTGCTTTTAGTTTGGCATTTCCTTCCAAAGTATTTGCTGTTTCTTCGATGTCTTCATGACATCCAATTTCTTTTAATGAAACAACCTGAATTGTATCAGAGAGCATATCTTGAACTTCCTTTAGTTTGTGAAGATTATTTGTCGCAAAGACTAATTTCATGAGTTGATACGAAGATTAAATGGTAAAAGTAAGGAATTAAACTTGGTTGTTTTATAAGAAAAAAAGTTAAAAATTCTAGAAAAACTATTATTTTGCAAGTAATAGAATACTTTTGTAAACCCTTACAAACACTGACTTGTCGTTTAAATGTCGGGTGAATGTAAGAGCAAATAATTTGAGTAAACCACAAACACACGTAACATTGTATGGAATTTAAAAATGTATTTACGATGAAACAACCAGATTTAGGTAAAAAGATCTTAGAGTTGAGAAAACAAAAAGGGTTTACTCAAGAAGAATTGGTAGAGAAATGTAATATCAATGTAAGAACCATACAGCGAATTGAAGCTGGAGATGTAACGCCAAGAAGCTTTACTGTAAAAACTATTTTAGAAGCTTTAGGTATAAATGCTAGTGAATTTTTTGAAAGCAGTATTCATGAAGAAAAGAAATTTTCTAACGAAGAATTGTCTTCACTAAGAAAAAGCTGGATAGCAGCAATTTTCTTTACAGTGTTTACTGCGATAAGTATTTTTGCAGAATTTACCATCTTATATAACTACGAGTATTCTTTTGAAGAGTTATGGATTAGGACCATCCTAGGTATATTGTCATTGGGATCTTTGCTAATATTCCTTAAAGGATATAAAATACTAGGAGACCATTCTGGAAATAAAACATTAGTCTATGCAACGTATGTCTATTTTTTACTAGAATTTTTAATGATTTCAATTAGTATTGTCTTGACAATTTACGATTTTGATTCTGATGCAATACACTTAACTAGTCGAGTCCTATTGATTCTTTTGCTTGGAGTAGCGGAGTTAATTTTAGGATTAGGAATTATGAAATTGAAAGATCATTATGGTTCTTTTGCAAGCACTATAGGTATTTTAAAGATAGTATATGGAGGAACTCTAATAACCATTATTTTGTCTCCTATATCTATTTTATTAGCCATTCCAATTTTAATTACAGAAACAGTTTTCTTATATAGAATAGCTCAGAAGGTGAGCGCTTAACTTATTCATGATGATACGGTTCGTTCTTTAGAATTGTAAAACCACGATACAATTGTTCTACAACAAACAAACGAATCATTTGATGGGAGAAAGTCATTTTAGATAATGATATTTTTCCCATCGATTTTTTATATACGGCATCAGAGAATCCATAAGGACCACCAATCACCAACACCAATTGTTTAATTCCAGAATTCATTTTCTTCTGAAGGAAGTTAGCAAATTCAATAGACCTGAACTCTTTTCCTTTTTCATCTAACAACACCAACTGATCTGTGTTTTGAAGTTTAGAGAGAATTAAAGCACCTTCTTTTTCTTTCTGTTGAAGCTGACTTAAGTTTTTTACATTCTTAATATCTGGAATCACTTCTAATTGAAACTTGATATAGTGCTGTAAGCGTTTCTGATAACTCTCAATCAACTGAATGAGATTTTTATCATCTGTTTTACCAATAACAAGGAGTTTGATTTTCATAAGTTTTGTCAGGTCGAGCGCAGTCGAGACCTATTTAAAACCTCTCGACTGCACTCGAGGAGACATTCTTTAGGAATGAAAACAATACAAATTTATTTGTTTTCAATTATAAATAGACATGAATTAGCAATATCTTTCTTTATGCTAAAATCTATCCTTATTTTAGCGTTGTTAAAAAACAAAAAATGATATCCCCAGAACAATTTGAAAAAGAACTCGAACTCATTATCGAAAATGCTTTCAGAGAAGATGTAGGTGTAGGTGACCATACATCGTTGTCTTGCATTCCCTCAAATGCTCAAGGAAGAGCAAAACTTCTCGTAAAAGATACCGGAATTATTGCAGGTGTGGCTTTTGCAAAAAAGATATTTCATTATATAGACCCAAGGTTAGAGGTTGAAACATTAATCGATGACGGTTCTCCAGTTAATCATGGAGACATTGTTTTTTATGTATCAGGTCGTTCTCAATCCATTTTACAAGCTGAACGTATCGTGTTGAATGCAATGCAACGAATGAGTGCTATTGCAACCAAAACTTGGTTTTTTGCTGATTTACTTAAAGGAACTAATACAAAGGTATTAGATACCAGAAAAACAACCCCAGGTATTAGAGCGATTGAAAAATGGGCTGTACGTATTGGAGGAGGTGTGAATCACCGTTTTGCTTTATATGACATGATCATGATTAAAGACAATCATATCGATTTTGCAGGAGGAGTCACTGAAGCCATTACCAAAACAAAAAAATATTTAGCTGAAGAAAACATCGATATTAAAATTATAGTAGAAGCAAGGAGTCTTAAAGAGATTGAAGAGATACTTCAAAACGAAGGCGTCCATCGTATTTTAATAGACAACTTTTCTTTTGAAGATACCAAAGCAGCAGTAGAATTAATAGGAGGAAGATGTTTAACAGAGTCTTCTGGTGGGATTAATGAAGAAACAATTCGACAATATGCAGAATGTGGAGTCGATTTTATTTCTTCTGGAGCGTTAACACACTCTGTATACAACATGGATTTAAGTTTGAAGGCGATTTAAACTGAAAAATGTAAAACAACAAAATTTAAAAATTAAAAGTGTGCACTTTTGCATTCAACAGTTTTGAGTTTTACATTTTTAATTTCATATTTATTTAAAATAGAATATTTTAAAAAAAATGGACAATTACTTCGATAGCAAAGATTTTGAGAAAGTGGATTTCTCAGAATCGAAGATAAACAAAGGAGAATATGACAATTGTAGTTTTACAAGTTGTAATTTTTCAGATGTTCACGCTTCAAATATTCAATTTGTAGAATGCACGTTTATAGATTGTAATTTTAGCAATGCTATCGTAAAGAACACTGCGTTTAAAGAAGTTCATTTTGAGAATTGTAAAATGATAGGTGTCAATTTTCACGAAGTAGACCCTTTTTTATTGAAAATGGATTTCACCAAGTGCCAATTAAGTTTTTCATCTTTTCGAGGAATGAAATTAAACAATACTTATTTTAAAAACTGTACTTTAGAAGAAGTAGATTTTTCTGATGCAAGTTTAACAAGTGCTGTTTTTGACAGTTCAATACTAAACAGAACAGTCTTCAGTCAAACAAATTTAGAAAAAGTTGATTTTAGAACAGCAGAAACTTTTAGTATAAATCCAGAAGAAAATAGATTAAAAGGAGCAAAGTTTTCAAAAGAAAATATAACAGGATTGTTAGATAAATATAAAATTTCCATTGAGTAAAGAAGTTGAAGACAAACTAGATAAAATACCAGTGCTAAACATACTGGTGCGACTTGGGAAGAAAGTAAAAATCCCAGGTCTAGAAGGAATGTCTTTATATGATGTCATAGAAATGTACATCATCGGTATTGTACAAGGAGCCTTAACAACAAGAGCAAGCGGTATTGCATATAGTTTTTTTATGGCCATTTTTCCGTTTATGCTATTCGTCTTAACATTGATTCCTTACATACCAATTGATGGATTTCAAGAAAGTTTAATGACTTTAATCTCTGAAATCTTACCACCCAAAACCTTCAGTGATGTTGATACAGTTTTGTTAGATATTATTAAGAATAAGAAAGCAGGATGGCTGTCCTTTGGTTTTTTAGCATCTATTTTTTTAATGACCAATGGCGTGAATGCTATTTTTGGAGGTTTTGAATTTTCATACCATGTAAAAGAAGCACGCAATTTTTTAAGAGCTTACTTCCTTTCGATGCTAGTATCTTTAATTATGGCACTTTTTTTAATTATTACAGTAACATTAACAGTATTTTACAAACTGTTATTGGATGCAGCAATTAATAAAGCTTGGATAGAGAATGAAACGCTATGGCTTTCTTTTGGACGAGGAGCCTTGTTTGTATTTATGATTTTTACGATTGTATCTATTCTATACAAGTATGGAATTAAAACAGGGAAACACTCTCGGTTCTTATCACCTGGCTCTGTATTTACAACAATATTGTCAATATTAACCTTTTACTTGTTTGCTTATTATGTAAATGAATTTGCTCAATATAATAAGCTGTATGGCTCTATAGGTACATTATTAATCTTAATGTTATTTATTTGGTTGAATGCCATCATTCTCTTACTTGGCTTCGAATTAAACGCTAGTATTAACTCATTGCGAATTAAAAATAAAACAGAAGTGACCGAATAAGACTTCGAAGATTTTTCGGATATTTGCCGAATTAATTATCAATTACGAATTATGAATTACGAATTGATGATTTACGAAAATTCATAATTTGTCATTCATAATTCATAATTAACTATGAAACCGAGCATTCCAAAAGGAACTAGAGATTTTTCATCTACAGAAGTAGCCAATCGTACATACATCATGAATACGATGAGAACTGCTTTTGAAACTTATGGCTTTCAACCTATTGAAACGCCTAGTTTTGAGAACTCATCTACGCTAATGGGAAAATATGGAGAAGAGGGAGATCGCTTGATTTTTAAGATTTTAAATTCGGGAGATTATTTTAAATCTATAAAAAGTGATTTAGAAAATTTATTTCCTAGAATACTTGATATCTATAGGGAGTGTTTATTAAGTCCAAATGTAGATGATTATTCTTCTATGGTTTCAAACTTTTTAAAACTCTTAAAAGACAGGAGAAAAGAGTTTGAATCTAGGTTGCCAAGTGAAGACTTATTAGCTAGATTGATTTTAGCACTCGATTTTGAGAATGAGTCTCTTAAAAGTATGAGTGATGGAGATTTTGAAAAGAATAAAGATTTATTAGAAAAGGCTGTCATAAATAATTTTTATGAATTATTTATTTTATCCCCTGATTTAATCTCAGAAAAAGCGTTGCGTTACGATTTAACCGTTCCTTTTGCGAGATACGTTGTTCAACATCAAAATGACATTACATTTCCTTTTAAACGTTATCAAATTCAACCAGTTTGGAGGGCAGATCGACCACAGAAAGGTCGCTTTAGAGAATTCTTTCAATGCGATGCAGATGTAGTAGGGAGCAAGTCTTTAATTCAAGAAGTAGAGTTTGTACAATTGTATGATGCTGTTTTTACCAATTTAAAATTGACAGGAACGACCATCAAAATAAACAATCGTAAGATCTTATCAGGGATTGCTGAAGTGATTGGAGCAAAAGATAAGTTAATCGATTTTACGGTTGCCTTAGATAAGTTAGACAAGATAGGAGAGGATGGAGTTGAAAAAGAAATGTTGTCCAAAGGAATTTCGCAAGAAGCCATTGAAAAGGTAAAACCTTTATTCAAACTATCTGGATCTAACACAGAACAGTTAACAGTTTTAGAAAGTTTATTGTCTGAATCTGAAGAAGGAACTAACGGTGTTCAAGAATTACGTTTTGTAATTGATACTGTGAATGCATTGGGATTACAGTCGGCCTCCTTGGAGTTGGATGTTACGTTGGCTCGTGGGTTGAACTATTATACTGGAGCAATCTTTGAAGTAGCTGCACCAGAAGGTGTAAAAATGGGCTCTATTGGAGGAGGTGGAAGATATGATGATTTAACTGGGATTTTCGGATTGAAAGATGTGAGTGGTGTTGGAATTTCATTTGGATTGGATAGAATCTACTTGGTCTTAGAAGAATTAGGGTTATTCGATTCTGTTGAATTACCGAAACCCAAAGTCTTATTTTTAAACTTCAATAAGGAAGACAATCTTGCACAATTAAAAGCTGTTCAAGCTTTACGTAAAGCGGGAGTTAAATCTGAAATTTATCCAGATACTGCTTCAAGCAATAAGCAACAAAAGAAACAGTGGAAATATGTAACTACAAGAGCGATTGAATTTGTAATTTCTGAAATTAACAACGACCAATTTGTTTTAAAAGACATGGTGAATGGAACGCAAGAAAACTGTTCACTAGAAGAATTGATTGCAAAAACAGTATAAAAGTCGCCTTAGACTCTGAAATTTTACACTGAGCTTGTCGATGTGTGTTTCAGGAAAAGTCGTAAATTTGCACCCTTAATATAGACACTCAGAACAAAGTGAAGATGAAAATAAGTGAAGATAGAATTGATGAGATAGGCGAAAACCATGTAGGAACATCTGCTAAGACTCCATTACGTGCTGATGCCTTTGATATTTCAGACGAAGAAAAAATCGATAGAATCCAAGAAAGTGTAAAAGATATTTTAATCACTTTGGGAATGGATTTAGAAGACGATAGTTTAAAAGGAACTCCAAAGAGAGTTGCAAAGGCTTTCGTAAACGAATTGTTTATGGGATTAAACCCAGCAAACAAACCAAGTGCTTCTACCTTTGATAACAACTATAACTACGGTGAAATGCTAGTAGAGAAGAATATCGTTGTGTATTCTACTTGTGAGCATCATTTATTACCAATTGTAGGAAGAGCTCATGTAGCATACATTTCTGATGGAAAAGTAATTGGCTTGTCTAAAATGAATCGTATTGTAGAGTATTTTGCAAAGAGACCTCAAGTACAAGAACGCTTAACAATGCAAGTAGTACAAGCAATGCAAGAAGCTTTAGGAACTGATGATGTGGCTTGTGTTATTGATGCAAAGCACTTATGTGTGAATTCTCGTGGAATTAAAGACATAGAAAGTAGTACCGTTACTGCAGAGTTTGGAGGAAAGTTTAAAAACAAAGATACCAAGCAAGAGTTCTTAGATTATTTAAAAATGGATTCTGACTTTCAAGGATTATAGTGTATTCTGAACTCTAAAAGATAATTAATGAACGACGCCGCTGAGAAATCAGCGGCGTTTTTTATTACAAAAAACTTTTTTTTAATATTTTTTGCGACACAAATGAATACCTTACGTTATAGTAATAGAAAACCAACCTAAAGAATCCTTTTTGAACGAGAGCGTGCTCATACAAAAATGTAAAAAGAATAATTATTCTGCCCAATTAGAAGTGTATAATAGGTATAAGAATATGATGTTCAATGCAAGCCTACGTATTGTAAGGAATAAGCACGACGCTGAAGATATCGTTCAAGAGTCTTTTATGAAGGGGTTTGGAAAGATTGGAGATTTAAAAGAGGAAGTCAATTTAGGAGCATGGTTAAAGAGAATTGTGATTAACGCTTCTTTAGATACTGTTAGAAAACGAAAAAAAGAATCTTGGATAGAAGAAGGAGCAATAGTAGAAGCAGAAGTAGAAGAGGTTGAGTTAGAGAATGATTCAAATGCCACCATACAAATGATCAAAGAATGTATGGAAGAATTAAAAGAAAAATACCGTGTCATTTTAATCTTATACATGATTGAAGATTACAATCATCGAGAAATAAGTGAGCTATTAAATATAAAAGAAAGTACCGTTAGAAACCAATATCGAAGAGGGAAAAATATGCTACTTGAAATGATTCAAAAAAGAAATAAATATGAATTTAAAGGAACACATACAGGCACATAAAGAAACGTTTGATGATCAGCAAATGTCATCAAAAGCAGATGATCTTTTTAAAGACAGGTTGCAAAAAGAGTTTCATCAGCCTAAGAAAGGGAAGGTGATCTACTTAAAGTATTTGTCAGTTGCTTCTTCAATAGCAATTTTATTTACCATTGGGTTTTTGATGTATAATTCAGATAATCAGAATGATAGAAAACAGTTGTTAGCCAATTTGCAAGATGATTCTACAGGTACTCGTTTAGAAGCAGTTTATGAGTTTGATGATGCGTATCAAAAAGAAGATCAGGAAATTATTAAGGTATTAATCAAAACCTTATTAGATGATAAAAGTAATAATGTTAAGATTGCTACAATCGATGCTTTGTTGAAATTCCCTCAAAATGAAGAGATACGAAAAAGTTTTATCAAAGCAATTGGGCAAGAAAAAGAACCTCTAGTACAAATAAAATTAATTAACTCATTGAGTATTTTGAGAGATCAGCGCGCAAAAAAACCTCTCGAAAAAATCATAAATAACAAAGAAACATTTCCTATAGTCAAAAATAATGCAAGTCTGGCTATGGCTAATTTAAAAGAATAAAAAAATGAAAAAAGCAACTATAATTTCAGGAATTCTATTATTCCTAGTCGTGTTTGTAAATGCACAAGAGAAAAAAATAAAATTTAACAAAGGAACTTTAAAGATTTGTTCTTCTAAGAATTTTGCAATAAAAGGATACAATGGGAATGAAGTAGTCATTAAAAGCCTCCATGATAAAAAAATAACGTATGTAGGCCTACGATCAACGAATGCTCAAAATGCATATACTTATGCTGTTAACGGAAAAGTACAGAATACGGAATCTAAGTTAAATCAATGGAAAAAATTAGGGAAAAATGACAGTATAACAGTAGCAACTACTGTAAGAGGGAATCTGTTTTTTTCGAACCGTGATAAAAAACGTAGAGAGGGATTGAAGAAGTTAGGTAAAAAACAAGAGAATCTTGAGTATGGAATTTATTTTACCATTGAGCAAGAAGATGGGATGTTAACTTTTAAAGACAATACTCAAGGGCAATTTATAATGTCAAGTAATGAAAGTTATGAGATTATGATTCCTAACACGTTGAAATTACAATGGGACACTAGTAGATGTGGTAACAATAATCATCCATTTTACATCGATTCTAAATCCTCTTCTTTATCAGACTTTAATGGAGAAGTGGAGATATCTTCATCGTTGAATAATATGAAGTTAAATGATGTAGTTGGTCCGGTTTCTATTAATACAATAGGAGGGAACGTTACAATTACCTTTGATAAGAAAACACCTAAGAAGTTGTATTCTATATACAGTAACAATGGTTTCATAGATATTAAACTACCAAATACTTCTGATTTGCTTGTAGATGCAATGGGAGCTTCTATTTACAGTGATTTAGATTTTAATGTTTTGAAAGACGATGAACAATCAGGAATGCAAAACATGCGATTGAAATTGAAGAATGGAAAAGTAAAAATGAAATTAAATGCAGGATTAGGGAGTATTTACCTAAGGAAGAAATAGTATTACTTATTTGAATAAAAAAAGCCACTCAATTTGAGTGGCTTTTTTTTATGATTAGATTTTAGTTGTTTATTAAAACCCATTCTCCTTTTTCAATTAAAGGAATGGCTTGTTTGTATTTTACTTCTTTTTCCTCACCGCTCATGATGTTTTTAATCATCACACGCTCGTTTCTACCAATCTTAGGTTGTTCTCTTACGATGGTTTCTACAGGTTCTGTTTGTTGTTGACGAGATCTACTAATTGCTTGCTCTGTAGTGTTCTCTACATCTGCTTTGCTTAAGTTTAGTTTTTCTCTTGTTTTCTGACGTTCTTCAGAAATTTGATTGTTCGCTTGATTAGGCAACTCTCCTTTGAATAAGAAAGACAATACCTCACGATTCACTTTATCTATAGTTACTTTAAACAATTCAAAAGCTTCAAACTTATAAATTAATAAAGGGTCTTTTTGTTCGTAAGATGCATTCTGAACAGAGTGTTTTAAATCATCCATTTTACGAAGGTGGTCCTTCCAGTTTTCATCAATAATAGCGAGTGTGATGTTTTTCTCAAAATCTGTAGCTAATGATTTTCCTTTGGTTTCATAAGCATCTTTCAAGTTAGTAGCTACTTGCAATGTTTTAATTCCATCTGTAAATGGAACTACAATACGCTCGTATTTATCTCCTTCATTTTCAAATACATCCTTAATTACAGGATACGTTAATACAGCATTTCTTTCCACTTTTGCTTTGTAGTGGGCTGTAATTACATCGTATAATTTACTTGCTAATTCTTGCTCAGTAAGTGAGTTGAATTCATCTTCACTAAAAGGAGAAGTCATGGAAGTAAATCGAATTAGTTCAAACTCGAAATTCTGAAAATCCTTCGCTTCTTTATTCTGATTGATAATCGCTTCACAAGTATCATAAATCATGTTGGCAATGTCAATTTGTAAACGATTCCCATCCAAAGCATGCCTTCTGCGTTTGTATACAAATTCACGTTGTGAGTTCATAATATCATCGTATTCTAACAGACGCTTACGAATTCCGAAGTTATTCTCTTCTACTTTCTTTTGTGCTCTTTCAATAGATTTAGAGATCATAGAATGCTGAATTACTTCACCTTCTTTTAATCCCATTCTATCCATCATTTTTGCAATTCTATCTGAACCAAACAAACGCATTAAGTTGTCGTCTAGTGCTACATAAAATTGTGAAGATCCAACATCTCCCTGACGTCCAGCTCTACCACGTAACTGTCTATCTACACGACGAGAATCATGACGCTCAGTACCTATAATAGCCAAACCTCCTGATGCTTTTACTTCATCAGACAGTTTAATATCCGTACCACGACCCGCCATATTGGTTGCGATGGTTACAATTCCTGGTTTTCCAGCTTCAGCAACAACATCAGCTTCACGCTTATGCAGTTTTGCATTTAAAATATTATGATTGATTTTACGCATTTTCAACATACGTCCTAACAATTCAGAAATCTCAACAGAAGTTGTACCTACTAGTACTGGTCTTCCTTGAGCAACTAACTGAACAACATCGTCAATTACTGCGTTGTATTTTTCACGTGTAGTTTTATAGATATAATCTTCTTTATCATCTCTTAATAAAGGTCTGTTGGTTGGAACTTCTACAACATCTAATTTGTAAATTTCCCAAAGCTCTCCAGCTTCAGTAATCGCAGTTCCTGTCATTCCTGATAACTTGCGGTACATTCTAAAGTAATTTTGTAGTGTTACTGTTGCAAAAGTTTGTGTAGCATCTTCAATTTTTACATTCTCTTTTGCCTCAATGGCTTGATGCAATCCATCTGAATAACGACGACCGTCCATAATACGACCCGTCTGTTCATCTACAATCATTACTTTATTCTCTACAACAACATATTCAGTATCTTTTTCAAAAAGACTGTATGCTTTTAAAAGCTGATTCATCGTGTGAATACGCTCGCTCTTTACACTGAAATCTTTGTATAAGCTCTCTTTTCGTTCTGCTTTTTTCTCTGGTGTATCTTCACTAGCATCGATTTCTCCGATTTTTACACCTAAGTCTGGTAATACAAAGAAATCTTCATCTTTCGTATTTGTAGATAATTGAGCAACACCTTTATCTGATAAATCAATAGAATTACTTTTCTCTTCGATAACATACCATAGTTCAGCATCTACTTCTGGCATTAACTTGTTGTTGTCTGCCATGTACGTATTCTCAGTTTTTTGTAAAATTTGTTTTACACCTTCTTGAGATAAAAACTTGATTAAGGCTTTGTTTTTTGGAATTCCTCTATACACACGAAGTAATAAGAAACCACCTTCTTTAGTGTCTCCATCAGCGATTAACTTCTTTGCTTCTGCCAAGACACCTACAAGATATTTGTTCTGCAAGGTTACTAAATCGGAAACCAAAGGTTTTAACTCGTTAAACTCATGACGATCACCTTGTGGTACAGGTCCAGAAATAATTAACGGCGTTCTTGCATCATCAATCAATACAGAATCTACCTCATCAATAATAGCATAGTTAGGCGCTCTTTGTACTAAATCTTCTTTAGAGCTGGCCATGTTATCACGTAAGTAATCAAAACCAAACTCATTGTTAGTTCCATAAGTAATATCTGCGTTATAAGCTTTTCTTCTTTCTTCAGAATTCGGTTGATGGAAATCAATACAATCTGTACTTAATCCATGGAATTCAAACATAGGAGCCATCCAAGCTCTATCACGTTTCGCTAAGTAATCATTTACTGTTACTACATGAACTCCATTCCCTGTTAAAGCATTTAGATAGACAGGTAGGGTAGAAACCAAAGTTTTTCCTTCTCCAGTCATCATCTCAGCAATTTTACCTTGGTGTAATACAGACCCTCCAATTAATTGAACATCGTAGTGTATCATGTCCCATGTAACAGGTTTTCCTGCTGCATCCCAAGAGTTTTGCCAAAATGCTTTATCTCCTTCTAAAACAACATGTTCTCTAGTTCCAGAAAGTTCTCTATCAAATGGGCTCGCTGTTACTTCAACTTCTTCATTTTCCACAAAACGCTTTGCAGTCTCTTTGACAACAGCAAATGCTTCAGGCATAATTTCTAAAAGTACCGCTTCAGATGCTGTATAGGCTTCATCCTTTAAATTGTCTATCTGAGTATAAATACCTTCCTGACTGTCAATATCAGCTTCAATAGCATCTTTTTCTAATTGACTAATTTGTTCATTGATGGCTTTAGTGGCATCAGCAATTTTTTGCTTGAACTCAATTGTTTTGTCTCTCAATCCATCATTAGATAAGCTAGCTATTGAGCTTTCAAAAGCGTTTACCTGATCTACGATGGGTTGTAATATTTTAAGATCTTTTTGTTGTTTGTCTCCAACAAATAATTTAATTACTGAATTTAAGATACTCATTCTTTATGTTGTATTTTTTCTTTACTTTTTTTACTAAACTAAAAGGCTTTAAAAGTAAACAAAAAAAAAGCCTCATGAGAGACTTTTTTTGTATTTGATTGTGTTTGTTTAATATTCATCTTCGTTCCAAAGATAATCTTCTTCGGTCGGATAATCTGGCCAAATCTCAATGATAGAATCATATGCATCTCCCTCATCTTCAATGTCTTGTAGGTTTTCTGCTACTTCTAGAGGAGCTCCTGTTCTAATAGAATAATCTATCAACTCATCTTTTGTTGCCGGCCAAGGTGCATCTGCTAAATATGATGCTAGTTCTAAAGTCCAATACATTTCTAGTAGGATTTAATTTTCTGCAAAAATAAATTTTTTACTGAAAAAAGCAAGTTTTTTTCGAAATATATATTAATAAAAAAAGAACTTAGTTATAATTTCTCAGGAATCCACTTAACCTCCTGAGCTGATAAGTCTTGTGACAACTTCCGTGCCAGCACAAAAAGATAGTCAGAAAGTCGGTTTAAATAGGTTAAAACGTCTGGATTTATCTCTTCTTCTTCACTTAAAGAAACGGCTAATCGCTCAGCTCTTCTACAAACACATCTAGAAATATGACAGAATGACACCGTTGTATGACCTCCTGGAAGAATAAAATGTGTCATTTGAGGAAGCTCTGTGTTCATCAAATCGATTTGATCTTCTAAAAACTGAATCGAGTCATTATTTACTTTGGGAATGTTTAAACGTTCTTTTCCGTTCTTTAAAGTTTCTTTTTCTGTAGGTGTTGCCAACATAGATCCTAAGGTGAACAAATCATGTTGAATCTTTATGAGTGAGTTCTTAGTTACTGTATCTACTGCTTGATCTTTAACCAAACCAATATAAGAGTTTAGTTCATCAACAGTTCCGTAAGATTCTATTCGTAAGTGATGTTTAGGGACTCTTGTTCCTCCGAAGAGCGCAGTAGTTCCTTTATCTCCTGTTTTTGTATAAATTTTCATAGTCACAAATTTAAGTCTTTATACTCTGATGATAAAATGTTCTTTCTGTTGTTCTTTTCTAAAGAAGACAAATCCCCATTGGAAAGTATCGATAGTAACAGTAACTCTTGGATTCTTCTTGATGTCTTCCCAAGCTTCTTCCATCTCCTTACTCCAATGAATATCGTCAAAAAGAAAAATAGAGTCATTATGAACCGATGATAGCGCTAAATTAAAATAATTGAGTGTTGCTTTTTTGGTATGATTTCCGTCAAAGTATATGAAATCATAGTTATTGTTTTGAAATAACTTTGGCAGGACAGTTTCAAAATTGCCAGTGACTAGTTTAATATTTTTGAAGCTGTATTTGTTAAACATCGTTTGTGCAACTTGGGAGGTCTCTTGGCAACCTTCAATAGAAGTAATCTTTGAATTTGTTGCCGCTAATGCTAGTACTGAACTTCCTAACCCAACAGAAGTGCCAATCTCCAAAATCGATGTAGGCTGAAAATAACGAACGACTTTAAATAAAAGGCGCGCTCTTTTTTTCGAAATTCCTGCATGTTTTGCAATTTTTGAAATTTCTCTTGTGTTTGATGTAAATATTTTTGAACCAGCTCCAAAATCTGAAACATTGATTTTTGAAGGATTAGACAAAAGGTCTTTTCTGATTAGGTAGAAAGTATTTAAATCACTGTAATCTAGTTTTTTGTAAAAAGACTTGGTTACTAAATCAAAAACAAAAGGAGAATGAACACCATGATGATTTTTTGATTTGAATAAAAATTTTAAATAAGAGATAATTCTAGAAAACAACTTCTTTTAAATTTAGGGACGAAATTAATAGAAAATTTATTGGGTTCCACTTATAAAAATTATATTTGTCTTTATTAACTTCGTAATTATATGAAAAAAACATTTCTGTTTCTTGCTGTTGTTTGCTTTTTATCTTCTTGTGTTCCAAATAAAAATCTAATTTATTTACAAGGGCAGCCAGTTTCTAAAAAAGAAATTCATAAAATTAATGACGCACCTTATAGGTTACAGGTAAATGATATTATTTCTATTGATATTAAAGCCAACAATCAAGAGTTGGTAGCTCCGTATTTAAAATCATCTATAGAGTCTAATGCAAATCAAGTCAATCAAGCTAGTGGTTATTTTTCAGGTTATTCTGTTGATAGATATGGAAATATAAGGATGCGTGGTTTTGGAGAGATTAATGTTTTAGGCTATACAACTAAAGAAGTCCGATTAAAAGTAGAACAAAAATTAACGGAAGTAATTAAAGATAGTACTGAATTCTTTGTTGATGTAAAGTTAGATGGTATTCGATATACTATTATGGGAGAAGTAGGACAGCCTGGAACCAATGTAATATATCAAAACAGAGTAAGTATACTAGAAGCAATTACGAATTCAGGGGACATAACAGTTACGGGTAATCGTAAAAATGTAGAAGTGATTCGTACTACATCTACAGGAGTGAAGAAGTATAATATAGATTTGACTAATATTGAAGCATTGAATTCCGATATTTTTTATATAAAACCTAATGATTATATTAATGTAATGCCATTACGTCAGAAATCATGGGGAACAGGAACAACAGGGTTACAATCATTAACTACGATTGTTTCTTTATTTACCTTGGTAACATCCACTATTTTAATTGTAAGAGGATTATAATTCATGAGTAACAATTCTAATATCTCAACTAGTAACAATTCTGAACAGCAAGGTTCTTTTGATGTAAAATATTACATATTTAAGATATTAGGTTACTGGCAATTATTTTTAGTGACAATTATTATAGCGTTAATTGTTGCTAGGTTTATGAACGGATACCGTCAAAAGCTATTTAGTTTGAATACGATGATCTCCGTTAAGGAAGAAACCAATCCTTTATTTTCTACAGGAACTAACTTAACATTTAACTGGGGAGGATCCAGTGATGTGATAGAAACAGTTAAAATCATACTAATATCTAGAAGTCACAATGAAAAAGTTGTTTCGAAATTACAGTTTTATGTAGATTATTTACAAGACGGTAGATATCGAATGGAAGATGTTTACGGTAAAACTCCTTTCACAATAAAAGTAGATACTCTAGAGTATCAATTAAAAAATAAACTGATTAAAATTGAAACGCTCAAGGGTAATAAGTTTAAAGTCTCTGTAGATTTTAACGAATCGGGAGAAAACCAAATGATACGTTATTCAGATAATGATTCTAATCGACGATACAACAATTTAGAACCAAGTTATACAGGAGAATTTGAATTTAATCATAGAGGGGTAGATGTTGAAACAGATTTTTTTAAGTTTAAAGTTTCTTCTAATAAAAATTACATAGATCCAGGCCAAGTCTATTATATTCAATTCAAAGATTTTCAAGGTACCGTAAAAGGATACAGATCAGTAAGAGTTACAAACGTAACTACAGGAGCTTCTTTGATGCGATTGGCAATGCAAGGGACAAATAAGAATAGGATTGTCGATTATTTGAATGCTTCTGTAGAGGTTTTAAGAGTTGAGAAACAAAAGCAAAAAACACGTTTTGCTCAAAAAACTAAAGATTATATTGAGAAGTTGTTTGAAGATGAAGCACGTAGATTAGACACTATAGAGGTTAAGATTAAAAATTTTAAGAAAGATAATGGTGTTTATAATTTATCTTTAGAAGGAGGGGAAATATTTTCTGAAACTACCAATTTAAACAATCAGCTAAAGAAAATCGATAGAGATCTTGACGATTTAAAAATTCTTGAATTATATGTTCGAACAAATACTGTCTATGATAATGTTCCTGTTCCAGCAGATATAGCTATAGATGATTCTAAAATAAAAGGAATCATATCGAACTTAATTTCAGAATCTAATAAAAGAAAATATTACGCCGATCAGGTAAAAGGCAACCACCCAGGGTTTAAAATTATTGATAGAACAATTAATCAACTTAAAGAGAATCTTTACGAAAACATCGCTAATAATATAGCAGCTTTGGTAAAGACAAGAGAGATTTTACAAAAAGAAATTGCTGTTTATGATGATCGATTAAGATTGCTTCCAGACAAGCAGCAACAATTAGTTAAGTATCAAAGAGAATATAGTTTTTCTGAATTTTATTATAGTTATCTACAACAAAAGAGTTACGAAGCAGGTACTGCTATTGAGGCAAGTGTTTCTGATGTAAAAACAATAGACTCTGCAATGGATTTAGGAGAAGGGCCTATTTATCCTAAGCCTCAGTTTAATTATCTGTTAGCCATCATGTTAGGGATTATATTCCCATTGTTTTATATTATCATCCGTGAACTTTTAGATAATAAGATTCACACAGTTGATGATCTTGAAAAGAAATACCAAATTCCTCTACTAGGTGTTGTAGGTAGAAATACAGGATCAAATAACCTAGCAGTTTTTGAAAGACCAAAATCTTCTGTGGCTGAATCATTTAGAGCTTTACGTTCAAATATTCAATTCTTATTTAAAAATGAGACGAAAAAAAGAGCGAAAACATTGGTGTTAACATCTTCAGTGAGTGGAGAAGGAAAAACGATGATTTCTATCAACATGGCTACCGTTTTTGCTTTAAGTGGAAAAAAGACGGTTTTAATAGGGTTGGATTTAAGAAAACCTAAAATTTATTCTGATTTCGATTTGAAGAATGATGTAGGTGTTGTAAACTATTTAATCAATCAGAAAAGCGTTGATGAAATTATTACGGAATCAAAAATTCCAAATTTAGATATTATTCTCTCTGGACCGATTCCTCCTAACCCTTCTGAATTACTTTTAAATATCAGATGTGATGCTTTAATACATCAATTGCAAAAGGACTATGATTATATCGTTATTGATACACCTCCAGTAGGACTAGTGTCAGATGCTTTAGAATTGTTTAAGTATGCTGATGCTATATGTTATGTTGTTCGTCAGAATTATTCAGAAAAAGGAATGATGAAGATGATTGATGAGAAGTATATCAATAAAGAAGTAACGAATATCAGTTATATCTTAAACGACTTTACCATCCGAAGCAAATATGGTTACGGTTATGGTTACGGATATGGTTATGGATATGGATACGGATATGGTTATGGAAAATATGGTAATGGTTATCATGAAAATGAAGAACCAACTAGCTTTATGTCTAAGGTGATTAATTTCATTAAGCCTAAACGATAACTGACTAGATTTCCTTTCCTTTTAAATACACTTTATCAATACAGTGATTCCCGAAATTATATGGTAAAAAGTTATAAGACTTCACTTTTTTTGTGATGATGAAACTCGCCAGTTTCCCTTTTGTAATACTACCCGCCTCTCTCGATAAATTTAGAGCATAAGCACCGTTAATAGTCGCTGCATTGATAGCTTCTTCTGGGGTCATTTTCATTTGAATACTTGCTAAAGAAACGACGAAATTCATGTTTCCTGAAGGTGTAGAACCAGGATTGTAATCTGTGGCCAATGCCAAAGGAAGACCGCTATCTATAATTTTTCTAGCATTCGTATAAGGGATTCCTAAGAAGAAAGAACAGGAGGGAAGCGAAACAGGCATGGTATGTGAGTTCTTTAAAATAGTCAAATCTTCATCAGTTAACACCTCCAAATGATCTACAGAAAGTGCGCCATTTTTTGTGCTCGTTTCAATACCACCAATAGAATTAAATTGATTTACATGCACTTTGGGTGTTAATCCGTATTTCATACCTGCTTTAAGGATGCGATCAGTTTCTTCGGTTGTATAGTATCCTTTTTCGCAAAAAACATCGATAAAATCAGCTAATTTTTCTTCTGCAATTTTAGGAAGCATTTCATTGATGATTAAAGAGATGTAATCTTCTCGGTTTTCTTTATAATCTGTTGGAATGGCATGGGCTCCTAAAAAGGTAGCTTTGATTGGAATTGAAAAATTCTCTTTCAATCGTTTTACCACTCGAAGCATTTTTAATTCAGCCTCAACGCTTAAACCATACCCAGATTTAATTTCAATAACTCCTGTACCCATTTTCATCACGTCATGCAATCGTTGAGCAGCTTCGTTATAGAGTTTCTCTTCAGGTTTGTTTTGAAGTTTTTTTGCAGAATTTAGAATTCCACCTCCTTTTTGAGCAATCTCTTCATACGTTAAACCGTGAATACGATCAACAAACTCTTCTTCTCTAGTGTCAGCAAAAACCAAATGCGTATGACTATCGCACCAAGTAGGTAGAATCAATTGTCCTTCTACATCAATAACCTTGTCAGCAGATATCCCATCGAGTGATTCCATGGTTCCAAAATCAATAATTATGTCATCTTCAATCAATAAAAATGCATTTTTAATGGTTGGTAAAACACTCATTTCTTGTCCAGATACTTTCTCTATAGAAGCATCTCTAATTTGAATAAGCTCTTTGATGTTGATGAATAAAGTTGTCATATGAATTGATTACTTTCGTGTGACAAACTTACATTAAAAAACGAAAACTTTATGGTGCCAGAGAATGAATACAATCCTTATTTCAAATCTTTTATTGAAGATTTATCAAGTAACGGGAAATCAATTGTAGAAAACTTGAAAGAAACAGGTCAGTTTTTGGAAGATGTAGTTTCTAATTTATCAAAAGAGAAAGAATTGTATCGATATGCAGAAGGTAAATGGACCATCAAAGAATTATTACTGCATATTATTGATACAGAAAGAATCTTCAACTACAGAGCGTTGCGTTTTTCTAGAAATGATAAAACAGATGTACAAGGTTTTGAGCAAGATGAGTATAACGATCACTCAAACGCAAATGAAAGAGAATTACAAAACCTTTTAGATGAGTTTAAAGCGGTTCGATTAAGTACTATTGCATTGTATCAAGGTTTATCTGATGAAGCTTTATTACGAATGGGAACGGCTTCTGGAAATGCAATTTCTGTTAGAGCTTTAGGGTTTATAACCTCTGGACATCAAATACATCACATTCGTGTTTTTCAAGAAAGGTATTTGTAAATCAATGATTAGTGATCAATGAATAATTATTAATAATGTCTCATTGTATGTGTCACACTGAGCTTGTCGAAGTGGAGTCAAGATGTATTTGAAACGAAGGTATCAATGTATTCTCGACTGCGCTCGAACAGACATAAACACTATCTTTTATTAATACTCAATTTTGTCTTGTTTTTCTGACCATTTCTGAAAAGGTTCTAAGGCAATTTCTCTTCCGACTTGTTCGAAAGAAATGCTACGTTTTTCATAAGGCAATGGAATCTCTTTGTAGATAAACTCATCATCAAAACCAATATTGGCAGCATCTACCTGGTTACTTCCGTAGTATACCTTATCAGGCCTAGCCCAATAGATAGCACCTAAGCACATCGGACAAGGTTCGCAAGAAGTATAGACAATACATCCATCTAATTGAAACGAACCTACGTTTTTACACGCATCTCTAATGGCAGTTACTTCTGCATGTGCCGTAGGATCATTGGTAGAAGTAACTTTGTTATTTCCTCTTCCTATAATCTCTCCGTTTTTTACAACAATACAACCAAAAGGACCTCCTTCATTGTTGCTCATTCCTTTTAAAGCTGCTTGTACAGCCTCACTCATAAACTCTTCATGATTCTTCATCTTCTCTATATTTAATGCGATAAAAAAAGCCGCAAAATAAATTGCAGCTTTTTAGTTGAGAACAAAATTAAAGTTTTATTTAAAATTTATAAGGTTTTTACAATGAAAAAAAGAAATTAATTCGTGGTATAACCTTTAAGGCCGTACCATTGATTTTTTTTAGGTGATGACGTAGTCATTTCCATTCCCATCGATTTTTCTGTTACTCTAGAAAATTTATAATAAGAGATATTATTTGATGAGTCAGTTATTTTCATTATTAGATTTTTTTCATCATACCAAGACCACTTAGAGCTCTTTCCATTTAAAAGGTAAACTCCATTACTTTTAAATTCCTGACTAACATTACCAGAAGTATTTTTCCAAACTTTATCCAATATCGAAAAAGCACGTGTGTCAGCGATCAATTTCCAAGCTTGATTTGGATTGTTTAAATATTGCCACATTTGTACTTTTCCTCCATTTTTACCTTGAGTATAACCATCTGCATCTAAACAAGCACCTTTTGCTTTTGGGTGTATGCTTTGTATACGATAGGTGCCATTTGCATTTTTTGTTACTCTCCAAAGTTGATTTTGAGAATTTGCATTTTGGTATAATTGAACTTTACCACCGTTCTTTCCTAAATCATCATAGCTTGCATCAAGATATTTAAATATACCAGCTTTTGGACTTGCACTTACAATCTGGTAAACATCTTTTCCTTTCCCTGCATAAACAAAAATCCAATTCTGATGCGTTGCACCATTTTTATCCCATAATTGAATTTTTGTACCATTTTTACCTAATGTGTAACCATCTGCATCGATAGCTCTTCCATTAGCATTAGGCCCCATAGATTGAATAACAAAAGTACTACCATTAAGGCTTTGTGCGTTCAGCGAAATAGTTGCTGTAAACAATGCAACAAAAACTAAAATTTTTTTCATAATATGTGTTTTAAAATTTATCTACAGTGAAAGTAAAAAGGAAAACTATTCACCTTTAAAATTTGTTCTAGAACCCTTGTTTTTTGTTCTGAAAAGGGTATTAAAAAACGCCACCCGGATTAAGGATGACGTTTTAAAGTTTTCTTATGACAAAAATTAGTTTAATAGACAAATTCAGTCAATGATGCTCTCAAAGATATAAAGATTGAGGCATTCGGATTATTTGGATCCGTAGCATTTACATAAATATAGTATTCATTTCCTATTTTGTCTCCTATAAATACTTGGCCAGCAAATCCATCTACAATACTCGGCGATTCATTAGCTTCACCATTCTGATAAGAAGCATCGTTATCTGCTCCGTTGGCTGGAATACCTAATGTATATGTTGCATACATATTATTAGCTGCTGCATTGTTAATTTCTGTGAAAAGGTTTCCTGAGGTATTGGTTAAAAATAATTTCACATTTCTTCCTGACCCTGTCAAATTATTGTTACCATCTAAATCAATGTTTGAGCTTGCATCAGAAATGACCAAAAGTGTAGTATTTGGAACTCCAGGATTAAAATCTGTGATGTAAACAGTACCCGCGTTGAAATTTACGTCCGTACCATCATTCAACCCTATTTCAACATTAGGTTGAACAGTTGCTGGTTGTACTAATTGGGCAGGATCTTCATCATTATTTTCACAGGCGCTAAAGTTAAGAGCGATCAACAAGAGAAAAGAAAATTTCAATAAATTTTTCATAATAAATGTTTGTTAAGTTTTTTAATTAATTTTCTTCAAAAGAAGAGAAATAACAAATGTGCTTTCAAAATTTGTTACGAAAACGAATTTTTTGTTCTGAAAAGATTGTTCTTGATCTATTTTAAGAGTTAAAGTAATCTTTGTGCTTTTCAGAAATTTTAAAAACTTTATCATGTACTTGCAAGCTAGACTTTCCTGTATGCTGTATTACATTAGGATTGATGGCAGTACTTCTATTGATTTGGACCAATTCCTTGTTGGGTAGCTGTTCTAGGAATTTGGTTAATGATAAACGCAAGGTTTGTGTATGCTTGGTAAAGTGAAGATTTATGTAGACGTGTTCTGATTCTATGTACTGTAAATCTGTACAATTAATATTGTAGATTTTTGTCCCTGATTGAATAGGTACAATATGTTGTGTATGGATTTTTGTAGAACTAAAATATAAATCGATGTTGGTGAGTAAGGTAGCATCATTAATAGGTTTGTTAATGTACCCAATAGGGTTTAAATACTTTAACTCTTTTAAGGTTTCTGCATCGTTATAGGATGTTAAGAACAAAAAAGGAACTCCAAGATTTTTATTGACATATTTGGCAATATCAATTCCGTCTTTAGATCCGTTAATTTTTATATCCAATAAAATTAAATCGACAGGGTTGCTTTCCAGCAATTCTATTGCTCCAGTATAATCTACAGCGATGCCAACGCAATTATAACCATTCAACTCTAAGAACATTTCAATCTGACTGGCAATTAGTACTTCATCTTCTACAATTAATATGCTTTTTTGGCTCATTTTATTTTTCAGAATTTTTTAATTGCAACGAAATGGTATACTCAGAGTTTACACGTTGTGTAGTTCCTTTTAATTGTTTCACCATACTATTAATAATGCTAACTCCTAAACTTTTGGTATTCTTAGTTTCTTTAAACGTTGTTCCAGAATCTTTATAGATAATACCAATGTTTGATTGTTGTAAAGAGATTTGAATATCAATGATTAATATATCTTCATATACGGCATGTTTTAAGCTATTAGACATCAGTTCATTAATTAAAATACCAATCGGCAACATAGTATCAATATTAAGGTTGATACTTTTAGCATCTAAATTTAATTGAACACTCTTAGTTGAAATATCTATTAACGCATTTGTTATTTTAGAAAGATATTCTTGCACATCATATTCTTCACCTTCTATATTTTCTTTGCTGTATAGCAATTGTTCATGAGCAGCAGCAATGGTCTTAATTCGATGCTCCAAGCTTTGAAACTTGTCTTTGTATTTAGGTTCATCAATCTCATAGTATTGAAACTTCACCAAACTTAAAATTAAGGCGAGGTTGTTGTTTACTCTATGATTGAGCTCTCTAAGCAATAATTTGTTTTTATCTAGAGTACTAGTTAGATCTACATTTTTACTTTTGATTTCTTTTCTTCTTTTAGTAAGATTCATTGCTAAAAAAACAAGACTTCCTATAAGTACTACAAGTACAATCAGTCCAATGAGTAAGTTATTTTTCTGTTGTTTTTCATTGGTTAAATCCTGTTCTAATACTTCATTTTTTAGCGATTCTGTTTCGTAATTATATCTAGATTGTATTTCTTCAACTTTTCTATTTTCTGTTTGAAGTAAAGAACTATCTGAAGCTTGTTTAAATAGTTTATAATAGTTTAAAGCTTTATCTATATTATTGGTACCTTCATAAAACTTACTCATAAGTTTGTAGTTATTAGCCATACCTCTATAATATTTTACCTTTTTTGCACTAGTTAAAGAAGAGTCTAAATAAGCAAATGCTTTATTTATTTGTTTTTTCTTTTTGTAATAAGAATATAAATGTGAATACACCCAACTTGTTCCATGAATATTACCTGTTTTTTTCCATATGCTTAAGGCTTTTTCTCTATATTCAATATATTCCTTAGAATCTGGTTTATATTTACAAATTACAACAATCATTAAACCAGTAGCTTCTACATTAAGGTAGTTGTTTTTTTGTCCAAAATCTATTGCTTTTTCTGCATACACTATGGCTTTATCAAGTAAATTTTGAACTTGATTTAAACTAGCTACTCTAAAAAGGTATTCACCATATAATTCATCTTTAGTAATTTTTGGATTTTTGTAATAATCTCTTACAAAATCTAATTCTACTCTGGTCTCTTTAAATCGATTTAACAACGCAAATGTAAGTCCTCTTTCTAAATGAGTTCTTATTAGGTCAGCTCCCTTTAAATCTTTATTTTTTAGGAGTTCATTAGAATAAATTAATGCAGTTTCTAGCTTTTCAATATGAACCAAAGCTTCTAATTTTACCGATTTTAAGTGTAATTCTTCAGTAATAGATAATTCTTTTGTTAATAAAGAGTCTATCATGGGAATTACAATATTGGGCCTATTGGCATACATCAGAGCATCTATCTGTTTTATTTTTCCTTCTAAGCTTTTATTTTGCCCATTGCTAGGAGTGATCACTAAAATGCTGAAAATTGTAAAGAATATGAGAAGTTTGATTTTAAGCATCGAAATATAGATCTTGGTTTTTAGGAGTTTACAGTTTAATGCAAACATTAAAAAATAATATGAGTATTCAACAATTTTGTTATGAAAAGCAATTTTTTGTTCTGAACAATAAAAATATAAAAAAAACCGAAGCCCTTCTGAAACAAATTCAGCACAAGACTTCGGTTTTTTCGTAAATATATTTACGTGCTCAATATTCAGTTAACAATGATCACTGTTCACTGACAACTGATTACTGTTACTTAAGGCTTCCAGTCATATCTTCTGGTTTCACCCATTCGTCATATTGTTCTGGAGTTACATATCCTAAGCGAACTGCTTCTTCTTTTAACGTGGTTCCGTTTTCATGTGCAGTATTCGCAATTTCAGCTGCTTTGTAGTATCCGATTTTCGTATTTAATGCTGTCACCAACATTAAAGAATTGTTTACCAACTCCGTAATTCTTTTTTGGTTAGGTTCAATTCCAGCAGCACAGTTCACATCAAAAGAGACACAAGCGTCTCCAATCAATTGAGCTGATTGTAATACGTTTGCTGCCATCATCGGTTTGAATACATTCAATTCGTAATGTCCTTGAGTTCCACCTACAGTGACAGCAACATCATTCCCCATTACTTGTGCACATACCATGGTTATCGCTTCTGCTTGCGTTGGATTTACTTTTCCTGGCATAATAGAACTTCCCGGTTCGTTTGCAGGAATTATTAACTCTCCAATTCCAGAACGAGGTCCAGAAGCCATCATACGAATATCATTTGCTATTTTATTTAAAGAAACAGCCAATTGTTTTAAAGCTCCGTGTGTTTCCACCATGGCATCGTGTGCTGCCAAAGCTTCAAATTTATTTTCAGCAGTGATAAAAGGAAGGTTTGTAAACTCAGCAATATACTTAGCTACCAATACATCATAACCTTTTGGTGTATTTAATCCTGTTCCAACAGCAGTTCCTCCTAAAGCTAACTGACTTAAATGTGCCAATGAGTTATTCAGTGCGTTTAAACCAAAGTTTAATTGTGCTACATATCCAGAGAACTCCTGACCTAAGGTTAGGGGAGTAGCATCCATTAAATGCGTACGTCCAATTTTCACAACGTCTTTAAAAGCTTCCGCTTTTGCTTGTAATGTATTTCTTAATTGCTCAACTCCAGGGATCGTTGTTTCTACAATCTTTTTATAGGCAGCAATGTGCATTCCTGTAGGAAACGTATCGTTAGATGATTGTGATTTGTTCACGTCATCATTTGGTTGAATCGTTTTCTCTCCTTCACCAATTACTTTACCAGCAATTTCATGTGCTCTATTGGCAACCACTTCATTCACATTCATATTTGATTGTGTTCCAGATCCTGTTTGCCAGATCACTAATGGAAATTGATCATCCAGTTTTCCATCTAAAATCTCATCACATACTTGCGCAATTAAATCGCGTTTTTCAGTTGCTAAAACACCTAATTCCGCATTGGTATAAGCTGCTGCTTTCTTAAGGTAAGCAAAGCCGTAAACCACCTCTAAAGGCATCGATGCAGCTGGGCCAATTTTAAAATTATTTCTAGATCTTTCGGTTTGAGCTCCCCAATATTTATCAGCGGGTACTTCAACTGTTCCCATGGTGTCTTTTTCTATTCTAAACTTCATGATATGTACTTTGATTTTAGATTGCAAAATTACGATATTATCCTGAAATTCCTTCAGGAATCTGCAACAATCAGTTATCAACAATTGGAACAATTTTCTTGTTGAAATATTTACAGAAATGTTAGTTCCAATTAAAATTATCTGTTATTTTTGCAAAGAATATTTTAAATAACAAAAAATGTTAGATTTTTCTCAGTTTTCAGGATTGGTTTTATTCATGTTTATTTTTACAGCTGGATTCTGGTTGTTAATATTCTTATTAACGTTTGTAGTTCCTTACTGGATTGGTGGAACTATTTGGGAAAACATTAAATTAAAGAAAGAAGCAAAGAAAGCTGCTGAAGGAAAGTAGTTTCTAAAACATATATCTTAAAAAAGGCTCGCATTTGTGCGAGCCTTTTTTCTGCAGTAGATTGAGATTCTCGAAGTGTTTCCTGTCATTTCGACCCTGTGGAGAAATCTCACTATTTAAAATAACTTAATAACTTTTCAAAGTAACTCCAAACGTTAAAAACTCATCTTTCCGCTCTTGATTTTTAATCACGATACTTTCATAGGTGCGTAAGTAGTTGATTTTAAAGTTTAGAAACTTCCAAACAGGAATTTCTAGTGCTACATCAGCTCGCCAACGGAAATTGTTGCTTTCTTCCAATGACGGCTGGACATACATTTCATGACTCAAAATAAATTTGTTTTTAAATACATGGTATTTCCCATGTACCCACAATGTGCTTCGGAATGTGTTGATGGATGTACTGTTATTGTATGCTGCAATATTAAAGTCGGCTCGCTTAAAGTTCGTTTGTTCGTATTCTCCTGTTAAAGATACCTTTAACCAATTTTTCTTTTTGTTGAGTACTTGGTAAGTAATTCCTCCTCCATAGAGATAACGTGCGTTAATTTCACGCCTAAAGTTGGTGCTTGCAAATCCCAAGAACAATGGATAGAACCTTCGAGTGGGGTTAATATATAGGAAATTAAGGCTTAAAAAATCTTCATCCGCTTTTTCCTTTCCAAACTCTTGATAGACATAGGAGTTTTGAGTTTTAAAAACCCATTTATTCCAAGGGATAAAACTTACTTCAGACTTTGTTCTGAAAATTAGAGTTTCTACATTCCCAGACTGCCAAAATCCAGTTAAAGAAAGATTTGCTTTCAAGCTCAAAGTATCACTTTCGTTGATTTGCGCCGATAGTATGATTGGTAGAAAAAGGAATAGATATACGATCTTTTTCATGATAGAGTATGTTCTTTTAAAGGAGTCAAAAATACTTATTTAAGCGCTTTCATTTAGAAATAGTTACGATAACCTTTTCGTATTCTAAGGTATGTGAATTTTGAGAAATCACTAATCTGAAATGCGGAAATCCGCACTTTTGAGTGTGGTTTTCCGCAGTATGGTTTGAAGATAATCTTCTAATTTTATATTTGATATAAAACTTCAGTTACCTCTAAAGTACTCATGTTTAAAAAATACCTCTTTATCGACATTCTATTTTGGTTAACATATTTATGGTTCGTCAGTGATTGGAGCATGGGGTGGACGTTGAAACTAGTCCTTGGATATGTTTTAACCATCATTTTAAACTCTATTATCATCTCTATTTCTGCACAGAACAGCCCAAGAAAATGGTCAGATGTCAAAGAAAGCAGGAGGGTTTTAATGGCTATATTGTGGCCAATGAGTTTCTTGCTAGGATTGTTAGATGTCTTTCAGAGTTTTAAAAAGAAATCTCTTCATTGATGGTTTATAATACATTGATATCTTCCCACTTTACTTTGACAAGTCCAGTACAAGCGGTATAAATGACAATTAAAATATCATTTAGAGCTTAATCATTAAGTCTCATTATATTTAATAGTTCCGAAGCTTACAAAGCTGTTGAATCATTGAAGTGCGTTATTTTTTGTCATTTCGAGTTCAGTCGAGAAATCTCATATCATCTTTTTCTATTCTAGAAATAAATGCGGAAATCCGCACTCTAGGATGTGGTTTTCCGTAGTATTATTTGGAAATGATTTTTTAAATTCAAGCTACTATATCTGGGGAAGCTGAAAACCACATTTTGAAAGAGTAAGCAAAAAGACTACTAAAATGAAACGCATCACTCTGCTTTTTTTTACTGCTTTTTTTTGTATTACAAATTTGAAGGCTCAGACATTCAATCCTTCTTGCTATTCAAATGTCGATGGTTGGACCATAACGAAAATTGAAAACAACTATGACGGTACTTATGTTCACCTGAATGTTTACACGCATCAATCAGATTACGAGTTTTGGATTGTGCCAGATATGTATATTGAGAATTATAACAATCCAGGCATAAAATATCGCATCAAGAGTTTTATGAATAATAAATTTAATACGAGATATAGTATCGAACCAATGACCAATTATAATTTCACTCTTAAGTTTGAAAGAATACCATCTTCATGGACAGATATTAATATAAAAGAACCTTACCAAGGTGTTAGTAGTACTACTTGGTATTGGAATTATATTTCACTTAATAAAAATCAGAGCCATAGATTAAAAATTGATAATTTTTTTTTAAATAATGCAATAAAATTCCTTGCAAGCGTAGCACATCCTTTTGATACTTTTAAGTCAGCTAATTATACTGTTGATTATAGTAATGTTAAAGTAACTATATATTACAACGGTGGGTACTATACTCACATTAATATAAAAAAGAATGGTTCTTTCTTAAGCTTCTCAAGAAATGATGTAGTAGATTATAATTGTACTTTATGTGATCCTTTTATGGGAGTTTATCTTTTAAAACAGACTCTTTTGGGAAAGAATAACTATGAAGAATATGAAACTAAAATTGAAAGGTATATAGGTAAAACTTTAAATGACATGGATGGCTATGACTTAACATCATTCATATTAACTTTAGCTTGGTTGGACTACAATAATAATTAAACTAACATAAAAAGAGTCATTTAAGATTAAGGTCTTCCAAATTCTTCTCCACCACCATCAAAGTCTTGTCCGCCACCTTGACGACCTCTTTTCTTCTTTTGGTTGAAACGGTAGGTAAAGTTTAAAGAGATCTGCCTCTGTCTCCATTGAAACTCACTATATTGTTCGAAAACACCGTCTACAAATGTATTCTGTTGTCTTTTACGGCTATTGAAAACATCACTTATATTCAAACTTAAAGAAGCTTTCTCTTTAAATAAATCCTTACTTGCTGCGATGTTCATGCTAAAAATTCCTTCACGTTTAGACTGAGCATTACGACTCGGGCCACGGTAATTCATATTTACCTGTACATCTGTTTTCCCTGGCAATGTTAACTTCTGATTTAATCGGATGCTAAAAGCTGTATTCTCGAAATCAAAATTTTGAGAAACCATCGTGGTTGGATCTACATAATCCCCTTCTGTAGTTACACGGAATAAATTGAAATCACTATTGATGTTCCATATTTTAAATGGACGGTAGTTTAAGGTAAATTCATATCCTACACGTTTTTGTGTAGAAAGATTTACTGGAGATCTTCGAATGATTGGGTCACCATTATCTGTCAACTCACCAGTATCTTGCTGAATAAACTCCCAGTTATCGGTACTTATGTTGTAATAAACAGAAGTACTTAAAGTTACTTTACTCCATCGTTTTAAATATCCAACTTCAAAGGCATCAGAAATAACAGGATCGATGTCTACGTTACCACTAAAAATATTACTCTCACTTGAACGACTAGGGAATGGGTTTAAGAATCGACCACGTGGACGTCTTATTCTACGGTTATATCCTACAGTAAAACTCTCACCATCTTTTAATTCATATCCAAAGTTAACTGTTGGGAATAATTTTCCATACGATTTAGAATCTGTACTTGCAGAAGTTTCTTGCTCTATTTCTATCCCAGTATGTTCGTAACGAAGACCAGCTAGTAAAGATACTTTTCCAAACTCTTGTCCGTATTGAAAGTAAGCTGCGTTAATTAATTCTTTGTAGTTAAACGAGTTGTTTAATCCAGTATCAGGAACTAACGGGCCATTAGGGAACACTTGTCTTTCAGCTAAATAAAAGCTATTAAAAATGTCTCTATAATTCCCTCTGTATCCTAACTCATATTGAATTTTTTCTCCTACAGGAAGTACATAGTCAATTTGTAATAATCCACGTTTCTCCTCTTGATCTTCAATTACTTGTTCTAAGTCATTCAATAGGTTTGCTTGTGTGTCTATCTCTGTAATGTTATTCAAAACATCTTCTGCTTCTGTAGAATATTGCAGGTTAATGGAAAGTTTTTTCCCATTTCTATCAAAATTATTGATGTAATCTAACGTATATTGGATTCTATCTTCATCTTCGCTTTCGTCTTCAGTTCTTAAAGTAGCTTCGTTTAAACCACCTACACCATCAAAACGATTAATAATGTTTGTATTAGTATCATCATCATTTCCTTTGTTTAAAACAATGTTACCAATAATACTTGAATTGTCATTGATATAGTGCTCTATTCCAAAACTTGTAAATAGAGATCTCCCTAATCTTCCAAATACTCTTTCTTCAATCACACGAGCATTCTGAGCAGTAGCAGAGAAAAATTGAGAATCACTAAACGAATTTCCAGGAGCTGCTCTATAGCGCCACCCAGTATTGGTAAAGAAATTCCATTTTTCATTTCTCAAGTTTGCGTTAAATGCAGTTCCATATCGAGCAGGGCTTCCTGCATTAATTTGCAATGATCCATTAAAACCTGTAATTTTATTTTTACGTAAAATAATATTAATGATTCCTGCAGTACCTTCTGCATCATATCTAGCAGAAGGAGAGGTGATTACTTCAACTTTCTCAATAGCTTCAGCTGGAATTTGTCGCAATGCGTCAGCACCGTTAATTCCAACTAAGGCACTAGGACGCCCATCAATTAAGATGGTTACACTTTCGTTTCCTCTAAGGCTTACTGCACCTTCAACATCTACTTGAACAGAAGGAACATTCCCTAATACATCACTAGCAGTTCCACCACGAACAGATAAATCTTTTCCTATGTTGTATATTTTTTTGTCGAGGCGAATATTTACAGTTGTTTTTTCAGCAACAATAACAACTTCATCTAACTTGTTAGAATCTTCAGATAACTTGATAGTTCCAAAATCCATTGACTTATCAATGACTTTGTTTTTTTGAATGACACTTTTAAAAGAAATGTATTCAAAACTAATATCATAGGTGCCTGTTTGAGTTTCTATATTGAAATTCCCTTTTTCATCGGTAATTCCACCACTAATTTTTTGAGTTTTTATATCTTTTAAAACGATAGTAGCGTATTCGAGTACTTCGTTTGTTTTTGCGTCAACAATCTTTCCTGAAATGGTTACTTTCTTATTAGGAGTAGTAGTTTGGGGTGACGAAGCTTTTTGTGCATAAAGACTAAAAGAAGTCCATAGTAAAAGTGCAAAAAATGCAATAATTTTTTTCATTTTTGGGTTGTTAGTTTTTCTCTTCGACTGCAAATGTCTTCTTAAGTTTAACTAGTGCTTGTTAATATTCTGTTAAACAAAAAAAGTGGCTCTTAAACTAAACAATATCAAATGATTTGTTTAATACTCTCAGGAGGTCTTCCAACCACTGCTTTCCCATTGTTAACTACGATAGGTCTTTCTATTAATTTTGGATTTTCTATCATTGCGGTAATGATGTCTGCATCCGATAAGTCTTTGCCTTTATACGACTCTTTCCAGATTGCTTCATTCTTACGAACTAAATCGATTGGTGAAATTCCTAGTAATTGAATCACCTCTTTTAATTCATTGAGATTAGGAATTTCCTTTAAGTATTCTCTAACTTCAAATTCTTGACCAGATTCTTTTAAGATTTCTAAACCTTGTCTAGATTTTGAACAACGTGGATTGTGGTATATTTTTATCATTGATCTAATTTTAGAATTGTTTTATTGACTCTGTAAAAGGTTCTTTTAGTGAGCGAGTCAAATTTGATAGACCCAAAGCTTTTTGATAAGTTTTCTTCAGGGTACTTTATGTTGGATAGATCTAAAAGCGTGTGAAAAGTGTTTACAGAAGACACTCTTTTAGATTTATTGTTAACTAGCGTATTATATTTAATGGGAAACTGATTTTTATATTCGTCAGAAATCCATGTGATTAAAGGGATTTCTATTTCGTATTTAGTTGGATTTACAAAGGCGTGCAACAGCTTGTTTGATTCATCATCAAATAAGTTTTCTCCATGATCAGAGATGTAATAGAGATAAGAGATTGCTTGTTCTTTCTTTAATAAAGATATAAACCTACTCATAATATAGTCTGTGTATAAGATAGAATTATCATAACTATTTATGATTTTGTTTTTATGTTTTATACTGGTGGAACTCTCAATAGAAAGCCCTCTTTTTAAATTGGGTTTAAATTTTTCAAACTCTTTTGGATATCTGTAATTATATCGAAAATGACTACCTAAAGTATTGATGATAATAAATTTCTTTTGAGAAGTAGTGTCTTGTAAAGCCTTTTCAAATTCAGGAATTAATTTCTCATCATAGTTTACAGCATCTATAGAAACAGAAGTATTTTTATAGACATCAGCTAAGCCAGAATAAAAACCAAATACGCTACCAATACCTAAAGGAATATTTGTTAACCAATAGGTTTTAAAACCTGCCTCTTTAAAAGGAGTAATAATAGCAGGTTCATCAAATTTTAAAGATGCTTTTTCAGGAGTAGCTCTAGTGACCATAAAAGGAACGCTAAGTGATGTTAAATTAGCATTGCTATTTGCATCAGTAAAATGAATAATATTTGAAATAGTATCTAAGTTAGGAGTAGTAGGTCTATGGTAACCATAGATACCGAAATTATGTTTTCTAGCTGTTTCTCCTATGACCAAGACATAAACTTCTTGCTTTCTCAGCGTGTCGTTCTTTATTGCGTTAAACTTAAAACCTTTAACATTCTCTAAATATGTTTTTCTTTTTTTAATTCCAGAATATGCATCTTTTGTTTTTATAAATACATCTATAGGGTATATTTTGCTCAATTGCATTCTTAATGAATAGTTTGATAAACTGATAGTTTCAGAAAAACTATCTCGCAATCTTGAAGCTGATAAATAATTCCTAGCATATAAAGCTAAGAAAACAATGATGGTAAACGAGGCAATTCTCAACCGTATTTTCTTTGAAAGAGTATATTCTCTTTTAATCATAACAGTAATCAAAAGTGAAAATATAATGACAATTATTGCACTAATAATAGTGAAAATATTTGCACCTAATAACTCTGTTGTTTCTTGATAATTGGTTAAAAATACAGACGCAATAGCTTCTTCACTAGAAGGAGCTTTAAAGACATAAATAGCATAAGTTTCAAATAATAAATAAGGAGATAATAATAATATGAGTAATGAATACCATTTAGGTTTTAAAAAAGTAAGAGGAAGTAGTACAACGGCAAGCCCTAAAATTAGGTAGACAATTTTTTTTAGAATGGTCCCAGTAACTGAATCTTCGCCAATAAGAACAAGCAATATGTTGGGAAACATACATATTGCAACAGAAAGGATTAATAGTAAGTAATTCTTTTCATTCAGCCTTTTCATCATTCAGTACTCTTTTTCTGTCCATTCAGCATTAGATAAGCTTTTAGAAAAGGATTGATATTTCCATCCATCACAGCATCTACATTTCCTGTTTCATGAGCAGTTCGTACATCTTTCACCAATTTATAAGGATGCATTACGTAGTTACGAATCTGACTTCCCCATTCATTCTTCATTTTTCCAGCTTCAATATCTGCTCTTGCAGCTTGTCTTTTCTGCAGTTCTATTTCATACAGTTGAGACTTCAACATCTGTAAAGCTGTCGCTCTGTTGTCATGTTGAGAACGAGAGTTAGAACAAGAAATCTGAATTCCTGTTGGTTTATGAGTTAATTGAACTTTTGTTTCCACCTTATTCACATTCTGACCACCAGCACCACTTGAACGAGCAGTGGTTATTTCGATATCTGCGGGATTGATTTCTATTTCAATAGAATCATCTGCAACTGGATATACATAAACAGAAGCAAAGGAAGTATGACGTTTGGCATTACTATCAAAAGGAGAGATACGCACCAATCGATGAACACCATTTTCTCCTTTTAGCCATCCAAAGGCATAATCACCATCCACTTCAACAGTAACAGTTTTAATTCCTGCTGAATCACCAGCTTGGTAATTCAGTGTTTTTAGTTTAAATCCTTGCTTATCGGACCACATTGAGTACATACGAAATAACATCTCAGCCCAGTCACAACTTTCTGTTCCTCCGGCACCTGCTGTTATTTGAATCACAGCACTTAAACTATCACCTTCTTCTGAAAGCATGTTTTTAAATTCGATGTCTTCGATGAAAGAAATCGCTTTTTCATAATGTTGTTCTACCTCATCTTCTTCAACTTCATCTTCTTTGTAAAAATCATAAAGAACCTGTAAATCCTCATCAAAAGAAACGGCTTTGTTATAATCTTCAACCCATTTCTTCTTGAAACGTAGCGATTTCATTAAAACTTCGGCCTCCTTGGGATTGTTCCAAAAATCTGGATTTGCTGTTCTCTCTTCTTCATTAGATATTTCAATCATTTTTTTATCAATTTCCAAATACCCTTTCAGTTTAGAAACCCTGTTTGAAATATCTTTAAGCTGGTCGTGTGTTATCATAGTCTCAGCAAAAATAGCTTAAAAAACTGAAAACAAACTTAGGCTTCTTGGAAGTTAAAAACACTTTTATGTAAGAGGTCAAATTTTAATATGTTCTTTATCCTACTTAATTGAAATTTATAATTATTTTTATCAGCAAACATCAACTAAAATGAAAACAAGAAGAGATTTTGTTAAAAAAGCCACACTGCTAGGAACTGGTGTAGCTTTGGCACCCAGCTTAGCTTTTACTTCACCAGATAGAAAAAAAGAAAAATTGAATGTAGGCTTAATTGGAGTAGGGCTACGAGGAACAAATCACCTAAATAATTTGTTGCAACGTAAAGACGTTTTGATTAGTGCAATTTGTGATATAGACCCGAAGCGTATTGAATTGTGCTTGTCACATATCAAAAAAGCAAAGGCTCCAAAACCAAAAACATTTGGAAAGGATAAACTAGACTACAGAAATCTTCTTGAAGAGAAGTCTATTGATGCAGTTATTATATCTACACCTTGGTTATGGCATACTCGTATGGCAAAAGATGCGATGCTTGCAGGGAAGTATACAGGACTAGAAGTTTCTGCAGCCAATACCATGGAAGAATGCTGGGATTTGGTAAATACGCATGAGAAAACGGGATCACACTTAATGATCCTTGAAAATGTAAACTATCGCCGTGATATTATGGCTGTGTTGAATATGGTTCGTCAGAATATGTTTGGTGAATTACTTCATTTCCGTTGCGGATACCAACATGATTTACGATTTGTAAAATTAAACGATGGCGTTACTGCTTATGGAAAAGGAGTGGAGTTTGGAGAGAAGGGGATTTCTGAATCTAAATGGCGAACACAACATTCATTGCTTCGTAATGGTGATGTATATCCAACGCATGGAGTAGGTCCTATAGCTACGATGTGTAATGTGAATAGAGGAAACCGTTTTGTTTCGATGACTTCTCATGCTACAAAAGCTGTGGGATTGAATAAATACATTGTGAAGCATGGAGGTAAGGATCACCCGAACGCTAAATTAAAATTTAAACAAGGAGATATTATTACCTCTACAATTGAAACGGCTAATGGAGAAACAATTATAGTAACACACGATTGTAACTCCCCAAGACCTTATTCACTAGGATTTCGTGTTCAAGGGAGTGAAGGACTTTGGGAAGTAGACGGAAGCCGTATATACTTAGAAGGAAAATCGAAACCACACCGTTGGGATGAAGCAAAACCATGGTTAGAGAAATACGATCATCCTTTATGGAAGAAATATGGTGAATATGCACAAGGATCTGGACACGGAGGTATGGATTTCTTTGTACTGAATGCTTTTGTAGAATCAGCGAAACAAAATATTGCTCCGCCTTTAGATGCTTATGATGCTGCTGCATGGAGTGCAATTACACCTCTTTCAGAAGCCTCCATCGAAAACAATGGAGCACCACAAGATTTCCCAGATTTCACTAGAGGATTGTGGGTCACTCGTAAACCTTACGACTGGATTAAAGATACCTACTAAGCATGACTCAAATTACTAGTAAAGCTCCTGGAAGGATTTGCCTTTTTGGAGACCATCAAGATTATCTAGGATTACCAATTATTGCCTGTGCTATCGACAGATTTGTTGAAATTCATGCTGTTACAAATGATTCAGAAGAGATTCGTTTGGAAATGCCAGATATGAATACATCTAGAAGTTTTCATATTCATGAGCCTTTCGGTGTGCTTGAAAAAAGTGATCATATTGCCTCAGTAGTGCGTGTTGTAAGACGTTATAGATGTGTTCTAGATAAAGGGTATACAGTTACCATAAAAGGAGACATTCCAATAAATGCGGGGCTTTCTAGTTCTTCAGCTGTTGTTGTGGCTTGGATTCGATTTCTGTTAGATGCTTTTGGATGTAATCAAGAGATTACTGATGTGTTAGTTGCACAGATTGCCTATGAAGCAGAAGTTATAGAGCATAATTCTCCTGGAGGAAAAATGGATCAATATACCATCGCAATTGGAGATATTATATTTTTAGAGACCGATGACTCAGCTGCTTGCAAAAAGATTGAAAGTCCATTAGAAGGATTAGTGATAGGAGAGTCCGGTATCCCTAAAAATACTGTTGGTTTGCTTGGCGATAGAAAAGAGAAAGCACTTGCTTCCATTAAAGCAGTCCAAGATTACGACCCGAAATTCGATTTACATTTAGCGACACTTTCTGATGTAGAGAAGTATTCTGAAGTGCTTTCTGAAGAATTAAAACCATTTTTCTATTCTTCAATAAAAAATCATCTGATTACTCAAGATGCTTTGATCGCTTTGAATGAAAATGTATTGGATTATGAAAAGATAGGGAAGCTGATGAATGAACATCATTCGGTATTAAAAAACATTTTAAAAATTACACCTCCTAAGATTGATAATATGATAGATGCAGCTTTGAAAGCTGGAGCCTATGGCGCAAAGATTGTTGGCTCTGGTGGTGGTGGAAGTATTTGCGCTATTGCTTCCGAAGAAAATAAACAACGGGTCATTGATAGTATCTCTGCTGCAGGAGCTAAAGATGCTTATGCCGTTAGTGTCACTTCTGGAAAACAGTTTATAGCATCATGACAAATCACCTCATTATACTTGCAGGAGGAGCTTCATCTAGGATGAAGAAACCTTCTTCTTCTCAACTTTCAGAAGACCTTATACGACAAGCAAATTCAAGAAGTAAAGCGCTTATTTTATTGAATGATCGTCCAATGCTAGATTATGTATTGTACAATGCAAAGCAAGCAGGGTATCAAAAAATTTATATTGTTATAGGAAAAGAAGGAGCGCTTTTTAAAACCTATTACGGAGAAGAAACCACAGGAAATTTGTTTAATGGATTGTCGGTTTCTTATGTTCATCAGAACATTCCAGAAGGACGTATAAAACCATTTGGAACTGCCGATGCAGTATGTCAATCTTTAGAACAATACCCCGAATTGCAAGAAAACCAGTTTGTAGTGTGTAATTGTGATAATCTATACAGTGAAAAAGCTTTTGATTTACTTCAGACAAGTGAAAGCCCTAATGCATTTATCAATTATGATAGAGATGCTTTGGAATATTCTCAAGAACGAATTGAACGCTTTGCATTGACAAAAGTTGATTCAAATAATTATTTACAAGATATTATAGAAAAACCCACAGCTTTAGAATCAGAAAAGTATAAAGATAACGATGGTAAATTTCGAGTAAGCATGAATATTTTCAAGTTTGACGGAGCGTTATTTTATCCTTTTTTACAATCCTGTGCTATTCATCCCGAAAGAAATGAAAAAGAATTGCCTTCTGCTTTATTAGAAATGACTCGTTCTTATCCAACTTCTGTTGTAGGAATACCGCTTTCAGAACATGTTCCTGATTTAACAGGAAAAGATGATATTCTCATTATGAATGAATATCTTGCAGAACACCCTGTTAATTTACATTGGCCAAAAAACTAATTATATTATGATTTCCTTATCGAATTTTGATTACACTATTATTTTCTCACTTTTTGCGATTATCCTTTTAATAGGGATTTATGTTGGAAAAACATCAGGAAAAAACACCAATCAATATTTTCTTTCCGGAAGAAACATGCCTTGGTGGTTGTTAGGACTTTCTATGGTTGCTACTACTTTTTCTACAGACACCCCCAATTTGGTGACAGATATTGTACGTACCAATGGAGTTTCTGGAAACTGGGTATGGTGGGCATTTTTGGTCACTGGTTTGTTAACCGTTTTTGTCTATGCAAAGCTTTGGCGAAAGTCGGAAGTAAAAACAGATATTGAATTTTACGAACTTCGATATGGAGGAAAGCCAGCACGTTTTTTAAGAAGCTTTAGAGCGGTATATCTAGGAATTATATTTAATGTATTGGCAATGGCTGGGGTTACCTTAGCGGCTATAAAAATCGGACAAGTAATGTTAGGGTTAGATCCTGCTACCACTGTTGTTATTGCAGGATTTGTTACTGTAATCTTTAGCGCTATTGGAGGATTTAAAGGTGTTGTGTACACCGATTTTATATTATTCTTTGTAGCGATGGCTGGAGCTTTTGGAGCTGCTTATTATATTGTAGGGCTTCCTGAAGTAGGAGGGTTGGAAAATTTAATTGCTCATGAAAATGTAAAAGATAAATTAAACATCCTTCCAAGTTTAGATGATACTGAAACCTTTATTACATTGCTAGTTATTCCCTTAGCTGTACAATGGTGGAGTTCTTGGTATCCTGGATCTGAGCCTGGAGGAGGAGGGTATGTTGCACAACGTATGTTGGCAGCGAAAGATGAGAATCATGCAATTGGAGCTACTTTCTTTTATAATATTATACACTATGCATTAAGACCGTGGCCGTGGATTATTGTTGCGTTAGCATCTCTTATTTTGTATCCAGATTTGGCAAGTATTCAAGAAGCTTTTCCAACTGTAACTGAAGATAAATTAGGACATGATTTAGCGTATTCTGCAATGTTAACAAAATTACCGAGCGGTTTGTTGGGGTTGGTATTGGCATCGTTAGCTGCTGCTTATATGAGTACTATAAGCACTCACTTAAATTGGGGAGCTTCTTATGTCGTAAACGATTTTTACAAGCAGCAAATAAAACCTGAAGCTTCAGAAAGAGAATTGGTGAATGTGGGTAGAATCAGTACTGTAGTTTTAATGGTAGTTAGTGCTTTAATCGCATTAGCATTAACCAATGCAAAACAACTATTTGATGTTATTATATTGTTTGGAGCTGGTACAGGGTTGATTTTTATATTGCGCTGGTTTTGGTGGCGAATTAATTCATGGACAGAAATTTCTGCTATGGTAGCATCTGGAGTTATCTCTATACTATTTAAGTTTACTATTGTTGGCGAATTTTTGTTTGACCATAAAGATAAAAACACTGAGGAATTCATAGAGGGTGTTTTTCCAAGCTGGGGAGAAATTCCATTGGCAGTTTTGATAACAACAATTATATGGCTTGTAGTTACCTATATGACACCTCCAGAAACAGACAAAGTACTTTTTAGATTTTATAAAAAAACACAACCAGGTGGCCCTGGATGGAAAAAAATCCTAGTCAGAGCTAAAGAAGATAACAAAGAGATTGTTGAAAATACTCAAAAATGGAGTGTTCCTAATGGAATTATAGCCATGTTAATAGGTTGTGTGCTTATCTATTCATGTATGTTTGCTATTGGTTATTTCTTATATGGCGAGTACACCAATGCAATGATACTCTCTGCTGTGATTGTTGTTTTTGCTTTCTTACTCATAAAGATTTGGAGGAAAATAAAAGGGACAGTTTTATAACAAGAAATTTAAATAAAGGAGAATTAATTTTAACAAGGAGTAGAGATTTGTGAATTTTTACAATACTGCTTACTTCTAAGAAAGTATTTTTCTTTAATTATTGTAAATTTACGATTCTTCAAACTAATCAAAATGAAAAAACTATTCACGGCAATTCTTTTTTTAAGCTTTGCATCTCAACTATCGGCTCAATTTTTTAAAGATAAAAAGACTGTAAAAAAGTATGACGGTTATTTTACCTTTTACTATGATGAAGCGAAAGATCAACTCTTCTTAGAAGTTGATAACATTGGGCAAGAGTTTTTATATGTCAATTCACTTTCTGAAGGTGTAGGATCTAATGATATCGGATTGGACAGAGGACAACTAGGAGGAGAGCGTGTTGTAAAGTTTATAAAAGCTGGAAATAAGTTATTATTAATTCAGCCCAATTTAGATTATAGAGCGATTACAGATAATATTGAAGAAAAGAAATCTGTAAAAGAAGCTTTTGCCAAATCGGTACTTCATGGTTTCGTAATCAAGGAAACAAAAGAAGGTAAATACTTAGTTGATGCTACTTCATTTTTTATGAGGGATGCACATGGTGTGAAAAACCGTTTAGCTGGAGGAGGGAATGGAAGTTATAGTTTGGACAAAAGTAAAAGTGCTTTTAATCTAGAAAGAACAAAAGCATTTCCAAAAAATGTTGAATTTGATGTGATGTTAACATTCAAAGGGTCTCCAAAGGGGTTTAATATAAGAAGTGTTACGCCTACATCGTCACTGGTAACAGTTCATCAACATCATTCTTTTGTTGAATTGCCGGATGATAATTACAAGCCAAGAGTTTTTGATCCACGATCTGGATCATTCTCTATGTCGTATTTAGATTATGCAACTCCAGTAAATCAATCCATTACAAAACGATTCATTTATCGTCACCGATTGGAAAAGAAAAATCCAAATGCAGCGATAAGTGAAGCAAAAGAACCTATTATCTATTATTTAGATCGAGGAACTCCAGAACCTGTTCGTTCGGCATTATTAGACGGTGCTAGGTGGTGGAATCAAGCTTTCACAGCTATTGGATATAAAGATGCTTTTCAAGTGAAGATGTTGCCTGCCGATGTAGACCCTTTAGATGTAAGATACAATGTCATTCAATGGGTTCACAGATCTACGAGAGGTTGGAGTTATGGAGGTTCAGTTTCTGATCCTAGAACAGGAGAAATTATAAAGGGACATGTTAGTCTTGGATCGCTAAGAATTCGCCAAGATTTCTTAATTGCTCAAGCTTTGCAAGCTCCTTATGCGAATAACAATATTGATGATAATTTTGCATTGGAAATGGCATTGGCGAGAATTAGACAATTATCTGCACACGAAGTTGGACACACAATTGGGTTGGCTCATAACTTTGCAGCGAGTACAAAAGGAAGAGCATCAGTGATGGATTATCCACACCCAACATTATCATTAAAAAACGGAAAAGTAGACTTCTCAAACGCATATGATACGAAAATTGGAGACTGGGATAAAGTGTCCATAGCGTATTCATATTCTGAGTTTGCAGAGAATGAGCAAACTCAGTTGAGAAAACTATTGGAAAATGCTTTTAAAAATGGTGCGCGTTTTATTTCCGATCAAGATGCTAGGCCACAAGGTAGCGCTCATGCTTATGCTCATTTATGGGATAACGGAACAAATGTAACTTCAGAATTAGAAAACTTATTGGCTATTAGAAAACAAGCGATTGCCAATTTTTCAAAAGATAATATCAAAACAGATCAACCATATTCGGTCCTTGAAGACGTGTTTGTCCCGTTATATTTCTTTCATAGATACCAGACAGAAGGTGTTACTAAGGTAATAGGAGGATTGGATTATACTTATGCTGTAAAAGGTGGAGGAAACACTATTGTAAAAAGAATTGATGGTAAAGTAGAGAGAAAGGCATTGGCAACAGTATTAAAAACAATTTCTGTAGAAGAAATAGCTATTCCTAAAAGATTACTTGCATTATTTCCTCCTAGAGCAATGAGCTACGGAAGAAGTAGAGAGTCTTTTAAAAGTAAAACGGGTGTCGCTTTCGATCCGTTTGGAGCTGTAGAAACAGCATCTAGTATGACGTTAGGTTTGTTGCTACACCCACAACGTGTAACAAGACTTGTGCAACATAAAAGCTTGGATAAAAAACAATTAGGATTGGTTGAGGTTTTAGATGAACTTATTTCAAAAACAATCAAGCAAACCTATAAAGATTCTTACTATCAAGAATTACAAAACGTAGTGAACATTCAAGTGCTAAATCAGTTATTCTATTTATCATCAAATCAGAATATGTACAAGCAAGTAAATGCTATTGTAAATGCGAAGATTTATGAAATTCATGAGCTGTTAAAAAAATCAAAATCGAAAGGAATACAGCAGATCTACAATAAAGAAATGATGAAAATGATTGCTGATTTCAAAAAGAATCCAACGAAGTTTAAAAAACAGAACACACCTAAAATTCCAGATGGATCTCCAATAGGAATGGAGTAAAAATTGATGAAGAAAATCATTATTACAGGAACTACTTGCACTGGTAAAACTACATTAGGTAAAAAACTAATGAAAGAAATTTCTGTTCCTCAAATAGATTTAGATGATTTGCATTTTCTTCCAAATTGGGTAGAAAAAGAGAAGAGGCGCTTTGTTGAAGATGTGAATAATGAGATTAAAGGATTGGAGGAATGGATTGTTACCGGAAGTTATCAAACATTACTGAAAGATACTGTTTGGCAAGAAGCTTCAACCATTGTATGGTTAGATTACCCGCTGAATTTAATCGTTCGTCGTTTTTTCATAAGAACTTGGAAAAGAGTTGTTTTTAAGGAAAAATGTTGCGGAGAAAACTATGAAACTTTGAGTAAAACTTTTTCTAAAGAAAGTTTGTTTTTATGGATCTTTAAAACATATTGGAATAGGAAAAAGAGAATGAATAACTGGATGAATGGTGCATTTTCAGACAAGAAATGGATTGTTTTACAAAGTCCAAAAGATGAAAAAAGATTAATACACTTATTATGATTATAGATTTAATTTCTGATACTGTCACTAGACCAACTCAAGGAATGTTGGAGGCGATGATGAATGCAAAAGTTGGAGATGATGTTTTTAGTAGCGACCCAACTGTTAACTTATTGCAAGAAAAAGCTGCAGAAATGTTTGGAATGGAAGATGCGTTGTTTTTTCCTTCTGGAACTATGGCAAATCAAGCTGCGATAAAATTACATACACAACCAGGAGATAAACTGTTTTGTGATAAATGGGCACATGTTTATAATTATGAAGGTGGAGGAGCAGCATTTAATGCAGGAGTTTCTTGTAAGTTAATTGATGGTGATAGAGGAATGTTTACCGCAGAACAATTGAAAACGGCTGCAGCTGGAAGAGCAGATATTCATGTAGCCTATTCTAGGCTTGTCTGCGTAGAGAATACAACCAATAAAGGAGGAGGAGCCTGTTGGGATTTTGAAGAGTTAAAAAAAATTAAACAAGTCTGTGTAGACAATAATTTAGAGTATCATTTAGATGGTGCAAGGTTGTTCAATGCCTTGGTAGCTAAAAATGAAACACCTAAACAATATGGTGAATTGTTTGATACAATTTCTATTTGTTTGTCTAAAGGTTTAGGAGCTCCAATAGGATCTATTTTATTAGGAACCAAAGAACATATAGCAAAAGCACTACGTATAAGAAAACTATTTGGAGGAGCGATGCGACAAGTAGGCTTCTTAGCAGCTGCAGGATTGTATGCTTTAGAGAATCATGTAGATCGTTTAGCTGAAGATCATCTAAAAGCAAAAAAAATAGAAAGTGTACTCACCAATTTGTCTTATGTGAAAAAAGTGGAGCCTGTAGAAACGAATATTCTTATATTCTATGTGAACGACGATTTAGATGCTGATGATTTCATTGACAAGATGGAAGAAAAAGAAATTTTGCTAACTCCTATGGGTGATGGAAAAATAAGAATAGTCACTCACCTAGATTTTACGGATGAAATGTTAGATAAATTATTGATTGAATTAAAATCATTTTAAACAAAAAGCCCTCTAAATTTTAGAGGGCTTTTTGTTTATTTTGCTTCTTCAAGCTTTGTTAATTCTTTATAATTTCTATTTAACTTCTTTAATAAAAGCCCATATAGAAGATAATAAAATAAAGATAAAAATACAAGAAGGACTAGCATAGCAATGGCTTGAGAAATAATATATACCGTTAATAACTGAGAAGAGTCAATATCTATGTTTTGATGTTTCAGAATTGTTTCAATTGCTCCAGGTGTATTTGCAATAATGATATTAAAAACTATCATTACTAAAACTGTTGAAAGTATATTGTAATAAACATAGAGCTTAACTGTTTTCCGAACTCTAATAATTTTCTGAATTAATCTTTTTGTGTTATCTACTGTAGATACAGAAGAATAGTTTTTATAAAAAGCTACTAAAAACAAAGCCAAAACAAGAAAATTAAAATAGTAAACGAAATTGATAAATTTCATTAAGTGTAACTCCTCATAGATGTCCAAATAATTTAGTTGTGAGAAAATGATATTTAGTGCTATCCAAAGTAGAAACTCTAGAGAACCTATAATAAAAATCCACTTAATAATTGAAGTAGACTTTGCTTGAGTCATTTTATAAATCTCTAAAGCAGAGAGTTTATTTTTCTCTTCTGGTTGGTTCTCCCAAGCTTTCTTATATTGTGCTAAATCCATATGTTTATAGTTTATGGGTTTAATATTTTTTTGAGCTTATCTTTCGCTCTATTCATTTTTACTCTTGCATTTACTTCGCTAATTCCTAGAGTTACTGAAATTTCTTTATAAGGTTTATCTTCCAAATACAGGAAAATTAATGCCTTATCAATGTCATTCATATTTCTAATCGCTTTGTAAAGAGCTTCTAATTGTAATTCTTCAGTGTCATCATAGTCGTTAGACTTTATCTTAAATGACACTTCACTAATATCTTGCGTTTTAATTCTACGAGTCGATTTCCGATAAAGGGAAATAGCAGTATTTAAAGCCACACGATACATCCAAGTGCTAAACTTTGAATCTCCTCTAAACTTAGAATAGTTTTTCCAAAGTTGAATAGCGATCTCCTGAAACAAATCATTATGAGCGTCCTGATTGGACGTATAAATCCTACAAACTTTGTGGACAATGTTCTGATTTGCCTCAAAGTCTAGTAAAAAATTATTTTCTAGTTCAGTTTGCACTATTAGTTTGTTCGTTAGTTTGATAAATAAGTAGCAATTTCGTTAAAATTGTTACAAAAAATAGATAGAAAGTTATTTTAAAATAAAAAAAAGTATCTTTGTTTAATATAAATCAATGAAGATTGAACAGTATCAAGAGAGATTTTACGATTAAAGACCTTGAAAATATTTCTGGAATCAAGGCACATACTATTCGTATTTGGGAGAAACGTTACAGCTTACTTTCTCCTCAAAGAACAGATACAAACATAAGATACTACTCTCATCAAAACTTGCAGAAGCTTCTTAACATCGTTTTGCTTAATAGGAATAATTTTAAAATTTCTAAAATAGCAAAAATGAATGATGATGATATTATACTGAATGCTAGGGAGTTAGCTTTTAAGGTAGCTGTGAATGATGAGGCGATTAATTCGTTTAAGCTATCAATGTTCCAATTTGACAAAGCTCTTTTTAACAACACTTATAATAAATTACTTCATAGAATAACATTTAGAGAAATTTTCAAAGAGATTTTTATGCCTTTTTTAGAGCATATTGGATTGCTTTGGCAAACAGATACCTTATTGCCAGCACATGAGCACTTTATCTCTAATTTAATTTCTCAAAAGATTCAAATAAATACTGAGAAACTTCAGTATAGTGTCACCAATCAACAAAAGACTTATGTGTTGTTTCTGCCTGAAAATGAAATACATGAGTTAGGATTACTTTATTTGAATTATGAATTGGTTTTGAGAGGAAACCAAACTATTTATTTGGGACAAAGCTTACCTTTAGATAACCTTAATTACTTTTTTGACGGAGATCAAGAAATCTGTTTTATCACTTCAATGACGGTAAAACCTTACGATGATAAGCTCTCAGAGTATTTTTACCAAATAGATTCTATATTAGATAATTCCAAACACTCTTTAATAGCTATAGGTAGAAAGGCAATGGATATGTCTAGTTATGATTTTAACTCAAATATTGTAATGTATCCATCCGTTACTGATTTGTTAAAAGTATTGTAATTTTTAATTTAGCTTCAATTTTGTTTAATAAATTATTATATTTGTTAAACAAAATAATAAATGGGTAAAACAATACACATAATAGGTTCAGGATTTTCTTCATTGGCAGCTTCTTGTTATATGTCGAAACTTGGATATAATGTTGTTGTCTTCGAGAAGAATGATACAGTAGGAGGAAGAGCGAGACAACTAAGAAGAGATGGCTTTACATTTGATATAGGTCCAACGTGGTATTGGATGCCTGATGTATTCGAGCGATTTTTTGCAGACTTTGGAAAAAAACCTTCTGACTATTATGAATTAAAAAAACTAGACCCAGCTTATCAAGTTTATTTTGGCGAAAATGATTCATTAACTATTGGAGCTACACTAGAAGAAATTTATAAAGTTTTTGAAAAAGAAGAAAAAGGCAGTTCTAAACATTTAAAAGATTTTTTAAAAACAGCCAGAAACAATTATAAAATAGCAATTGAAGATCTGGTATATAAGCCGGGAGTTTCCCCTATGGAGTTAGTCACTTCATCCACAATGATGAACGTCTCACAGTTTTTTTCAACTGTTCGTAAACAAGTCAGGAAGAAAATAAAGAGTGAGAAGTTAATTCAAATTCTAGAATTCCCGGTATTGTTTTTAGGCGCTAAGCCTAGCAATACCCCAGCATTTTATAATTTTATGAACTATGCCGATTTTGGTTTAGGAACTTGGCATCCGAAAGGAGGAATGTATAGTGTTGTAGAGGGAATGAAAGAGCTAGCAGTAAACTTAGGAATCGATTTTAGAACCAATTCTACAATTGAAAAAATACATGTCTCAGATAATAAAGTAACAGGTTTACGTGTTAATGGAGAGGACATTGAATCTGATTTGATTTTAAGTGGCGCAGATTATCATCACACAGAAACTTTATTAGATAAGAAGTATAGACAATATTCTGAAACCTATTGGGAAAAGAAAATATTTGCTCCCTCGTCTTTATTATTCTATGTTGGTTTTGATAAGAAAATTGAAAATGTAGAGCACCATACACTATTTTTTGATACTGATTTTGACGAACATGCAAGAACGATATACGATGATCCTAGTTGGCCAGAGAAACCTTTGTTCTATGCAAGTTTTCCTAGCATTACAGATAACAATTTTGCTCCAGATGGAAAGGAAGCAGCAATATTTTTAATACCTCTTGCTCCTGGGATAGAAGATACAAATGAAATAAGGGAAGAGTATTTTAAAATGATTATAGATAGGCTCGAGAAATTAACTCAACAGAAAGTTGAAAAAAACATTATATTTAAAGAGTCGTTTTGTGTAAATGATTTTGTAAAAGATTACAACTCATACAAAGGAAATGCATATGGAATGGCTAATACATTATTGCAAACAGCTTTTTTAAGACCAAAAATTAAAAGTAAGAAAGTTAAAAACTTATACTTTACGGGGCAATTGACTGTGCCAGGGCCTGGTGTTCCTCCGTCTTTAATTTCTGGTAAAATAACATCTGAGCTTATAAAAAAAACTAGATATTAAGAATGAAAGAACTATTTGATAAAGCTTCCTTTGATGCTAGTAAGTTGGTAACAAAACAATACAGTACTTCTTTTTCGTTGGCTGTAAGAATGTTATCTCCAAAAATTAGATCAGCTATTTATAATATTTATGGCTTTGTGCGTTTTGCAGATGAAATTGTAGATACTTTTCATGACTACAATAAAGAGGAATTATTAGCTGAGTTTGAAACATCTTACTACAAAGCAATGGAAGATGGAATTAGTTTAAACCCAATTATAAACTCTTTTCAAATTACAGTCAAAAAATACAACATCACAGATGACTTAGTTGCGGCTTTCTTAAAAAGTATGAGGGCTGATTTATCAAAATCTGTATATTCAACTCAAGAAGAATATGATGAGTATATTTATGGTTCAGCCGACGTGGTTGGTTTGATGTGTTTAAAAGTTTTTGTAGATGGAGATGAAGAAAAGTATCATGAATTAAAGGATGCAGCAATGCGTTTAGGGTCTGCATTTCAAAAAGTAAACTTTTTGAGAGATCTTAAAGACGATTATGAGTTATTAAATAGATCATATTTTCCTAATGTAAACTTAACATCATTAACCAAAGAGTCAAAGCAACAAATTATTGATGAAATAGAAAGTGATTTTGCCTATGCATTTAATCATGGTATTTTACGATTACCTGTAGAAGCAAAATTTGGAGTTTATATGGCTTATAGATATTACAGACGTTTGCTCAAAAAACTAAATAAAGTACCTTCTTCAAAAATTATTGAAACTAGAGTAAGAATATCCGACCCTATGAAGATAAATTTGTTGGCAAGAAGTTATGTGAAATATAAACTTAACATGATATAATGTTTTTATTTATTCTGATAACATTTGGTACTTTTCTGGTAATGGAAGGCGTTACTTGGTGCACACATAGATTTGTGATGCATGGTTTTTTATGGTACTTACATGAGGATCATCATCAGCCAAAATATAAAAACCCTTTTGAAAAAAACGACTTGTTTTTTGTCATTTTTGCCATTCCAAGTATTTTATTGTTCTATTATGGAATACGTCCAGAAATCAATTATTTATTTTTTATTGGCTTAGGTATTTTACTTTATGGAATCGCATATTTTCTAGTGCATGATGTTTTAATACATCAAAGGTTTAAATGGTTTAAGCATACCAATAATAGATATTTATTGGGTTTACGAAAAGCACATAAAATTCATCATAAAAAGCTTTATAAAGTCGATGGAGAGTGTTTTGGAATGTTGTTTGTTCCTTTTAAATATTACAGAAAGCCGAGAGTTTAAAAATTCTGCATTATATTAGTCACTGAATTTTATCATGCTCGAATTTGATTATATAATTACTGGTAGTGGCGCTTCAGGCTTGATGCTTGCCTTCCGCATGGCAAATGATTCTTTCTTTGATGATAAATCAATCCTAATCATTGATAAAGAAAAAAAGCACACAAACGATAGAACTTGGTGTTATTGGGAGAAAGATGATGGAGAATGGGATGACATTTTACACAAAACATGGAAAAAAATCCTTTTCAAAAGTGATACTTACAAAGCTCAGCCATCGATAGACCCTTATACATATAAAATGATCCGAAGTGGTGATTTTTACAAAAAAATGTGGTCTGTTATAGATGAAAAAGACAATTTTACATTTGTAGAGGACACCGTAATTAATATAAGTCATAAAGCATATAGCGCTTCTGTTTTAACCTTAAAAACAGAATATCATACCAATCAATTGATGAATAGTATTGCGCTAGATAAAGCATATAATCAACAGATAAAATACCCGTCACTTCATCAACATTTTGTTGGATGGTTCATAGAAACCAAAGAAGATTCTTTTGATAAAGAGGTCGCAACCTTTATGGACTTTACTGTAAATCAAAAAAATAATACTCGATTTATGTATGTTCTTCCTTTGTCATCTAAAAAGGCGTTGGTAGAATACACATTATTTTCAGAGAGATTGTTACCGTACAAAGAATATGAATATGAAATAAAATTATATCTAAAAAATAAATCGATTACTGATTATACAATTGTAGAAAAAGAACAAGGAAGTATTCCTATGACCTCATATAAGTTTTGGAAGCATAATTCTAAAAAAGTGATGAATATAGGAACAGTAGGAGGATGGTCTAAAGCTAGTACGGGGTTTACTTTTATGAATACAACAAAGAAAACAAAAGAGCTAGTGGAGTTTTTAAAAACAGAAGATAGTTTTAGAGATTTCAGAAAAAAAACTAGATTTTGGACATATGATTTATTGCTGTTAGATGTGTTGTATAAGTATAATGAACAAGGAACTAAAGTGTTTTCTGCTCTGTTTAAAAAGAATTCGATTCAGTCTATCTTTAGATTTTTAGATGAAGAGACACGTTTTTCAGAAGACGTAAAAATTATGTTTAGTTTACCTCCTTTGAAGTTTATTATAGCCCTATTCAAAAGAATTTTTTAATAAATTTCTTGCCTAACATCGATACTATTCCATCATTTCTGAAAGAGTACTTGAATTTATAATTGTAGCAAATTCATCTTGTAAACTAGCTAATGAAGTTAAATGAATAGTTTCTGAATCGTACGTTTCTCGGTTAATTCCCTTTCTATCGAAAGTTGCCGTTACATCAGAAAGTAAGTAATTGTCAAAACCAAAATTCCCAGCCATTCTTGTGGTTGTTGAAATACAATGATTGGTTGTTAGCCCGATAATAACTAAAGTTGTAATGCCTAAATCATCTAACTGTTCTTTTAAATCTGTTCCTATAAAAGCACTGTTCACGTTTTTTGTAATTACAGTTTCATTAGGTAGAGGAGTTACTTCATCACAAAATTCAAAACCAGGGTGTGATGCATGTAATTTTGAAATTGGATTTTGAGAACTATGTCTAATATGAAATACAGGAAGTTTCATACTTCTCCATTTTTCTAGTAAGTGTTTAGATTTTAATTCAACATCCTTATTGTTTCTATTACCGCCCCAATACGCTTCATCTTCAAAACCTTTTTGTAAGTCAATTAATAGTAATGCAGGATTCTTTTCTTTAAAACTCATTGAATATCGTTGTTTGTACAAATGTAGTAGAGATTCATACTTTTTCTTACAATTCGTCCTAAAAAAAATACAACTCGGTAGTTTTTAGTTTCTGTCAAGGACAAACTATTGCACATTTGCTGTGTAATTAATCATTAAAACAAAACAAGATGAAAATTTTAGCAACAATTTTAACAGCAGCATTAATGTTAACAGGAAGTTTAGCATTTAATAAAAAACAAACAATTACAGCAACAGTAGTAAATGTAACTAGCGATAGTGGAAAAGTAAGTTTCGCATTGTATAACAAAGCTACTTTTATGCAAAAACCATTACAATCAAAAAACGCAAAAATTGTAGAAGGAAAAAGTACAGTAAAATTTGAAGGAGTGGAATCAGGAGAGTATGCAGTAATTTGTTTCCATGACAAGAATGATAATGACAAAATGGATTTCCAAGAAAACGGAATGCCAATGGAAGATTATGGAACATCTAACAACGTAATGACATTTGGACCGCCACAATATGACAATGCAAAATTTACTGTATCTGAAAAAAATGTAGTATTAGAAATTAAGTTTTAAGTAATAGTATTTAGAGGTAAGATAACTTTAATTAAATTTATAACCAGAACTAAAAGATACATCAAATGAGTACTCAAGGAGTTTTTACAATAAAAAGCAACGAATTAAGAAAAGGATTTACATTGTGTTTAAAAATTACACTATTCTTTACTTTACTATTCGGAGTACTTATGCCTTTACCTAATTTCTCTTTTGAAAACTTGTGGAAATCATTTGTAATCTCAGGACTGTTCTCTTACGGAATGGGATTCGGTAACGGACTAATCAATAACTATCTAAGTTCTAAGTGGGACTGGATTACACAAACGAATCAAAGGGTATCTGCAGGGATTATAACAACTGTTTTATATACGGTTCCTTTAGTATTAGGAATTAATTATTTAATGATTGTAGTTTGGGGAAAAGGTGATCCTGCGAACTTCTTTGTAGGGAATAATTTCTGGAGACACTTATTCTATGTGATCTTGTCTTTAGGAGTTTCAACATTCTTTCACGCTAGAGGGTTTATGAGAAACTGGAAAGATTCAATGACTCAGAAAACAACAAGACAAGAGATTGTTGCCAAAACAGAAACAGCAAAATTTGAATCACTGAAAAGTCAGATCGATCCACATTTCTTATTTAATAGCTTAAATGTGTTGACTTCTTTAATAGGTGAGAACCCTTATCAGGCAGAAAAATTTACAACAAAACTTTCTAAAATTTATCGATACGTTTTAGAGCAAAGGAATAAAGATTTGATTCCTTTAACTGAAGAATTACGATTTGCAAAAACATATATGGAATTACTTGGAATGCGCTTTGAAGACGCTGTACAGTTCGAGATTCCAACAACAGTAAGCAAAGAAGAATTAAAAATAGTACCTCTATCACTACAGTTGCTATTGGAAAATGCGGTAAAGCACAATGTAGTCTCTTCTTTAAAACCATTAAGCATTAAGATTTATGAAGAGAATGGCTATTTAATTATAGAAAATAATATCAATCCAAAAGAAGCAATAGGAAAGAGCACCAAAGTTGGGTTAAGCAATATTGCAGATAGGTATGGATTAATCACTCAAAAAAGGGTGGTGATAGAAAACGATAACAAAACATTTAAGGTGAGTTTACCTCTCCTTACACAAATTAACAATATTATGTATTCAGACGATTTAGAAAATAACAAATATGTACGCGCAGTAGAGCGTGTAGAAAAACTCAAAGAGTTTTACCAGAACTTAGCATCCTATGTAATTATCATTCCATTTTTGGTATTTATCAACCTTAGATTTTCACCTCAATTCCATTGGTTTTGGTTTCCGATGATAGGATGGGGAATAGGAGTTCTTTTCCATTGGTTAGAGGCCAATAATTACAATGTTTTCTTAGGAAAAAATTGGGAAGAGAAGAAGATTAAAAAAATGATGGAAGAAGATAGAAAACGTAAATTTTAATAAAATGAAAGAAGTTTACGCTCAAGATCAAGGTTTTATAAAGGCAGAAAAAAGAGTAAAAGACATCAAAGGATTTTACACTCATATAGCAGCAACGCCATTGTTGATCCCTTTTATCATCTTCATTAATTTACAAACAGTTCCTCAGTTTCAATGGTTTTGGTTTTTTATAGCCGCATGGGGAGTAGGCCTTTTAGTTCATTGGTTCGTAGTTTTTGGGTTTTTAAAATCTAGATTAAATGAAGAGTGGAAGCAAAAGAAAATCAAAGAAATCATGGAAGAGGGTTATCAGACAGCCTCACCTGAATCAGAATCAGATCAGATCCAGCAGTTGTTCTATATAAGAACAAAAAAGAGAGTAAAAGAAATAAAAGGGTTTTACGCATTTTTAATTGTAACCATAATTTCAATTTCTTTGGTAACGTATATCAATTTAAAATTTGTACCAGATTTTCACTTTTTCTGGTTTGTAGTTTTAGGGATGTTATTTGCTCTGTTTATGATGTGGTTAGGGATCTTTGGATTTTCTAAATTAGGTTTAGGAATTGATTGGGAGCAGAAGAAGATTAGAAAAATAATGGAAGAAGAAAAAAAACGTAAAAATGAATCAAATGGAAGTTACTAATTATACAAAAGAACAGCTGTATCTAAAGGCTCAAAAGAAAGTAAAAGAAATCAAAGGATTCTATGCACATTTGTTTGTTATGATTATTATCATACCAGTAATCATCTATGTTAATTTAGAATTTACCCCAGAGTATCATTGGTTTTGGTATGCGGTTATAGGAAATCTTGTAGGGTTCTTATTTCATTGGTTTGGAGTTTTTGGATTTGATAAATTTGGTTTAGGAAAAAATTGGGAAGAAAAAAAGATTAGAGAGTTGATGGAGAATGATAACGAAAGAAAATAGAAATACTTATGGAAGCAAATTATACAAAAGAACAGCAATATTTAAAAGCAAAGAAGAGAGTTAAAGACATAAAAGGTTTCTATTCTCATTTAACAGTATACATCATCGTTAATATATTTATTAGTGGAATTATTATATATGGATTAACTTACGATGGGAATGATGATTTTTCTGACGCTCTTTCAAATTTCGGAGTGTATTCTACATGGTTATTTTGGGGAATCGGATTGTTTTTTCACTGGCTAGGAGTTTTCGGATTTAAAAATATCATTGGAAAATCTTGGGAAGAAAGAAAGATTAGAGAATTGATGGAAGAAGATGATGAAAGAAGTAAGAAAATTTTAAAGAAATAGGTTATGGATATTGATAATAATCAAATGAATCAGAAGTATATACGTGCTAAAAAACGTGTAGAAGAACTAAAAGGGTATTATATACACTTAGCTGTTTTCATTATCGTGAATACATTTATAAGTATTACAAAAATAGTTCATGATGTCGACGACGGAAGGTCATTAGAAGAAGCAATTTTTAGATTTGATACTTTCTCACTATGGGTATGGTGGGGAATAGGAGTTGCTTTTCACACTTATAAGATTTTTGGAGCAAGTCTTTTATTTATGAATAAAGACTGGGAAGATAGAAAGATCAAAGAATACATGAACGAAAAATAATGATGGAAACTCAATTACCTGAAGACAGAAAGTTAGCCAGAGCTAAGAAGAGAATAAAAGAAATAAAATGCTTCTATAGACATTTAACTATTTACTTATTGGTGAACCTTTTTCTAACATTTATTACACAAAATTTTGATGTGACTATCAGGCTTTTTGAAGGTTTAGAGTTTGGAAATTCAGGATCTAACTCTGTATTTGTTCAACATCCTGTATGGTATATTTGGGGATTCTTCCTGCTTGTAGATGCCATAAAAGTATTTATCTTTCCATCAGTAATGGGAAAAAGTTGGAAAGATAAAAAGATAGAGAAATATATGAATGATAAAAATATCCAGGAATGAATGTAATTGTTATAGAAGATGAAAAACCAGCAGCAAGAAGGCTGAGTAGAATGCTAAAAGAGTTAGATATTGAAGCAACAGCAATGTTACATTCAGTAGAAGAATCTTTAAATTGGTTTCAAACAAATGAACACCCTGATTTAATTTTTCTTGATATTCAATTATCCGATGGATTGTCTTTCGAGATATTTGAAGAGGTTGAAGTAACCAGTGCAATTATTTTTACAACGGCTTATGACGAATATGCTTTAAAAGCATTCAAATTAAATAGTGTAGATTATTTATTGAAGCCTATTGATGAAGATGAATTGAGAACAGCAGTTGATAAATATAAAAGTCAACAACCAAAAGAATCTAACCTACAGGTAAATATTGATGACATTCGGAGATTGTTAATTAATCCTGTAGACAGAAAATACAAGAAACGTTTTACAATTAAAATTGGACAGCATATTAAGATCATTCATGTTGATGAAATTGAATGTTTCTATAGTGAAAACAAAGCAACGTATATTCATACAAATGCCAAAAGAAATTACTTAATAGACGGTTCCTTAGAGCATTGGCAGGATCAATTAGATCCAGAACAGTTCTTTAGAGTAAACAGAACTTACATGGTGCATATAAATGCTTTAAAAGACATTGTAGCATATACAAATAGCAGACTTAGATTAATACTCCATTCCTATAACGAGACTGAAATTATTGTTAGCAGAGATCGAGTAAAAGATTTTAAGAACTGGATCGATAGATAGTGAATAATTATCTTTAATTACAAAGTCATTTTTATATCTTTACAGTATTAATTTTAGATTGCGAATAACATTTTATCAATTAAATCGTTTAATAAGCGATTTTAATAAGGAAAAGAATGATGAAAAAAAGATTACTTTTTACTCTTATGGTTTTAGTCTCAATATTAATTACTAGCTGCAATGATAGTGAGCGATTTGAAATTAAAAAAGGAAAGGTGAGTTATATTACCTCTAAAACTTTAATTAAAGATTTAAAAACGCTTTTTAAGAATGATTCAATTGTTTCTAATTTAAGTGAAGGTTCTTTAGGTGATAATTACTTTCAAGATGATGATGAATATTTGGTTTATGAAAAAGGAGGCAAGCATATGTTAACGATTATTCCGAAAGAACAATTAGATTCTACATCAACAATTAAGAGCATTCAGATATTCGATAAGCGTTTCAAAACTGAGACAGGTCTAAACATTCGATCTTCGTTTGCTGAAATCAATCTAAACAACAATATCAACAAAGTAGAATCATCACTTTCTTCTGCTACCTTATTCATAGATGATTTAAATGCAACCATTGCTATTGATAAGGAAGAATTGGGTTTAAAAGGGTTTAGTACTCAACAAGTAAGGTTAGATCAAATCCCTGATTTAGCAAAAATGAAAACATTTATTGTTTGGTTTAATTAAATGCCGAAGAAATATACCATTCAAAAGAATCCTTTCGTAGTTCCCACAACAGATGGAAAACTAATTGAAGAACATTTTGGAAATGCAACTAACGGAAATTCTCAATTAAGCATTGCTCACATGGTAGCTCCTTCAGGATGGGGTGAACCTTTTCAAACTCCAGAGTTTGATGAGTATACCTACATTATTAAAGGGAAAAAACAATTTATTATAGATGGAGAGGTTATTGTCTTAGAAGCAGGGCAATCTATTAAAATTGAGAAAAATACGAGAATACAATATTCAAACCCTTTTGAGGATGCATGTGAGTATTTAGCTATTTGCCTTCCAGCATTCTCCCCAAATTCAGTTCATAGAGAAGACGAATAAAAAATAAGACCTATGAAGAAGCTTCTTTTTTTACTACTTTTTATCTCGCTCCAAACTCAAGCTCAAGAGGGAGGTTTTTTTGATGATTTTCAATCCATAAAGAATGGTGAAGCTATTTTTTATAATGTCAGTGGAACGACCATTTCTACAGAAACCTATAGTTATCGATTTAACGAAAAAGGTCTGAGAAAAGCTTTTAGAAAGTACAAGTTCAATTTTAAGAAAGTGAATAAGTTGGTAGATGATGAGTTAGGAGTTGACCATTACTATGTTAAAAATATCGATCTAATTGTAGACGATTACAAATCGTACTCATATGTGTTCTTTGTTAAGAATGACGATTTTATTTCTATACTATTTTTCAGTAGCACAAAGGACTTGCAGCCTAGTTTTTATCGAACATTTATAAAACGATTTTTAGAGAATAAAATTCCTAATGAGATTTACGTGGCACCAAAGATTGATTCTATCCAATTTGTACAGAGATATATCAAGCTAGGTCCTGCATGTAGGTGGATGGGGGTTCGTAATGTTCAATGCCCATATAATGGTCAGATGGATTGGACACTTCATAAGACATTAGAAGATGCACAAGAGTTTAATAAACTGAGAGAAGGAATAAGTACTTATAAAAGGAAAATGAAACTTATTTCTAGAGATTCAGTAGATATTGTATTTGAAGGAAAGAAAACAAAAGCCATAAAAATAGTTTACGACATTAAAGGCTTTAAATCACTATTATTAAATATAAGCTCTGGAGCTAAGAATTTAATTGTCTATTATATTGCTGAAACAATTCGTGGGAAACATGTGAGTTGTATTTTAAGTCATTGGGATAACGACAGATTACAACCCAATGGATTACCAGCTCTTTTAGGAGAAGTGATGGATACTTCTAAGAAATAGTATTTCGTTAAATTTATACTAAACTCAACATTTTTTTTCTTTTAAAGGGTAGTTTTAAATAACTTGAGATCACTAACCAATTCTCATAACCTACAGTAATGAAGTTGTTTCAACGATATTATAGAACAATCATCATCATACTTTTTGTTCTCGTTTTGATCATATCATTTCAAACCTTTCAACAAATATTTTATATAGAGCGATTTAACTTAGCAGAGAATGTTGAGTTTTTTGATGTTCTGAAGAATCAGTCATATCGTTGGGTTATTTGGTTAGCAATTGCTACAATGCTTCCTTTTATTGTGAAAAGAGATCGCTATAAGGAGAAAACGCTGCCTTTATTTTTTAAGCATTTTATTATAATCTCATTACTTGTCTTATTGAATATTGCTATTATTTCATTTTTACAAGTCGTTAATTCCGGACAAGAGTTTACTGCTGTTACTTTTCTAGAAGAAAATTTCTCATTCTTTCTTTTTCAGAAAGCACCTATGTATACATTAGGATACTTAGCAATCTCGATTCTTTTGTTTTTCAATTTTGAGAATCAAAAGTTAAGTATTGAAGTACAAGATTTAATTGAAATTAAAAATTCTAATGAAGAAGCGTATAAACGATTAAAGGAAAACAACACAGACAAAGCAAAGGTTTTGAGTATTAAGGTAGGAAACAAGAAGAAAGTAATTTCGATCGATGAAATACTATGGCTAGAAGCTGATGATTACTGTGTTATTGTGCATACACAAAGCAAACCTTCTTATACGATGAGAAGCTCCCTTAAAACGCTTGAAAATAAGTTAGATACAAATTTCTTGCGGGTGCATCGGAAAGGAATCGTTAATATGAAAAAAGTAAAAGAGTTTGATACTTCTTCTCAACCAACGCTTATTTTACAAAATGAAGATGAGGTTCCGGTTTCCAAAATAAAAATTAAGCTGGTGAATAGTTTTATTAAGAACTAAAAAGAAAGCTTTTACTGCAAAAGAGGATGGCTTTACTGCAAATTCGATTTTTGCATTTATATTTTTCATTCATTTGGATTAAAATATTTTTAAAATGAAAAAAACGACGCTACTATACGTTATTGTATTATTTACTGCTGCTTCTGCCTACGGTCAGTTTAATTATGAACCTTCCAAAGAGTTTCCCTTTGGAAGACCGAATCCCAAAGCTCCTCAACAAATAAAAGATTACAAGGCTTTAATAGGAAGTTGCGAATGCAAATCACAAGCAAGAAAACCAGATCAAACATGGGCTAAACCTGTAAATATGATTTGGAATTGGAAGTATATTATGAACGGAATGGCAGTTCAGGATAACACGTTAAAAGAAGATGGCTTTCATTCAGGAAGTATTCGTCAATATGATAAAGATAGTCTGCGTTGGAATGTTCATTACTATACAACAAGAAGAGCATCAAGTGTTTTGTCTGTATGGAATGGAAACACCAATACAGAGGGTAATATTGTATTGTACAGAAATCAAAAAGCGCCCAATGGAACTGAAGGGTTTTATCGCCTAACTTTTTACGATATTTCTAAGAAAGGATACAAATGGGTAGGTGAGTGGACAGACAAAACCGAATCTGTTGTATTTGCTACTTGGAAAATTGAATGTGTGAGAAAGGAAAATTAAGCTCTCCTTTTTCTAGCCAATAATGTATTCTTTAGCAACATCGCAATCGTCATAGGACCAACACCTCCTGGGACAGGAGTAATGAAAGCTGATTTTTTAGAAACTTCTTCAAAAGCAACATCACCAAGTAATCGATAACCACTTTTTTTAGAAGCATCTTCAACTCTAGTAATTCCAACATCAATTACAGTTACATTTTCTTTAACCATATCAGCAGTTAAGAACTCTGGAATTCCCAATGCAGCTACAACAATGTCTGCTTGTAATGTAATTTCTTTTAAGTTTTGAGTTCTGCTGTGTGTGATGGTTACAGTAGCATTTCCCACATTTCTCTTTTGAGATAATAAGATGCTCATTGGACTTCCTACAATATGACTACGCCCAATTACAACAACGTGTTTTCCTGAAGTTTCTACATGATAACGATCCAATAACTCTAAAATTCCATAAGGAGTAGCAGAAATGAAAGTAGGTAGATTTAATGCCATTTTCCCAACATTGGTTGGATGAAACCCATCTACATCTTTATCTGGATGCACTGCCATTAAAATTTTCTGCTCGTCTATATGTTTTGGTAAAGGCAGCTGAACAATGAATCCATCAATAGCATCATTGTTGTTCAAATCATCAATTCTAGAAAGTAATTCCTCTTCAGTAGTTTCTTCAGAAAGTTCTACCAAAGTAGATTCGAATCCAACACGGGTACATGCTTTTACCTTTGCACCAACATAGGTTTTACTCGCACCATCATTACCAACAATAACTGCAGCTAAGTGTGGTTTTTTCTTGCCATCTTTTACTAATTGAGCAACTTCAATTGCTATTTCGTCTTTAATGTCTGAAGATGTTTTTCTTCCGTCGAGTAAAATCATATTTTTATCAATTATCAGTTGCCAATTATCAGTTGCCAATTATCAGTTATCAATTAGTTCGTAATGCGTTAATTGATCATTGTTATTTCATTCCTTTCATCATTTGCATCATCTTTCTACCACCGCCACCTTGCATCATCTTCATCATTTTGCTCATTTGATTGAATTGTTTCATCAATTGATTCACTTCTTGAACAGTAGTTCCAGAACCTTTTGCAATTCTCTTCTTTCTACTAGAGTTAATAGTTGTGGGGGTACTTCTTTCAGTAGGAGTCATTGAGTGAATGATGGCTTCAATCCCTTTGAAAGCATCGTCATCAATATCTACATCTTTCATCGCTTTACCAGCTCCAGGAATCATTCCAACTAAATCTTTCATACTTCCCATTTTCTTAATCTGTTGAATCTGAGACAAGAAATCATCAAAACCGAATTGATTTTTGGCAATCTTCTTTTGTAGTTTTCTAGCTTCTTCTTCATCGTATTGCTCCTGTGCACGCTCAACTAATGAGATAACATCTCCCATTCCTAGAATACGATCAGCCATACGATCTGGATAGAATACATCAATTGCATCCATCTTTTCACCAGTACCGATAAACTTAATCGGCTTGTTTACGACAGATTTAATAGATAATGCAGCTCCACCTCTTGTATCACCATCTAGTTTTGTTAAGATAACTCCTTCGAAATCTAAAATATCATTAAAAGCTTTGGCTGTGTTTACAGCATCCTGCCCTGTCATAGAATCTACTACAAATAATGTCTCCTGTGGATTTACAGCTTTATGAATATTCGAAATTTCTGTCATCATTTCTTCATCCACAGCCAAACGACCAGCGGTATCAATAATAACTACATTCTTACTATTCGCTTTTGCATGCTTTATCGCATTCTGAGAAATTTCAACAGGATTTTGATTTCCTACTTCAGCATATACTTCTACACCAATTTGTTCACCAACTACTTGTAATTGATTAATTGCCGCAGGACGATATACATCACACCCAACCAGTAAAACTTGTTTAGATTTTTTAGTAGTTAGATAATTAGCAAGTTTTCCAGAAAAGGTAGTCTTACCAGAACCTTGCAAACCAGACATTAGAATTACTGTTGGACTTCCTCCTAAATTAATACCAACGGAATCTCCTCCCATTAGTTCAGTTAATTCATCTTTTACCAACTTCACCATTAACTGACCAGGATTCAAGGTTGTTAATACATCCTGACCTAATGCTTTTTGTTGCACTCTTTTGGTGAATTCTTTGGCAATTTTAAAGTTAACATCGGCATCTAGTAACGCTCTACGAACTTCTTTCAAAGTTTCAGCAACATTTACTTCTGTAATTCTACCGTGACCTTTAAGAGTATGTAAGGCTTTATCTAGTTTTTCGCTTAAATTATTAAACATAAAGTGTACTTGCTTTTTTGGAAGCTACAAATATAGAAAATGCTACTCTTTTACTAAAGTAAAAAGTAGACTTAATCATTGTTGTTTGATAAACAAATAGTAGACCTTATATATTGTCTATGACCTACGATAAGCTATTAAGAAGATGAGATTAGAACCAAGAACCATGACTAGCTAGATAAATAATTGATAAAAACAACTTTAAAAGCCTTAGTAGGGTTGGATTTAAGTCGTTGATTGTTAGCAGGTTGATTAGCGGTTAATTTTTGTTTCTTAAAGAGTTTGTGTGGTTTTGTGTTTAGCAAACTTATTTTGAACTTCGTTATTCGTTATTCGTTATTCGTTATTCGTTATTCGTTATTCGCTATTCGCTATTCGTTATTCTTGCCATACAGCTATCTAGAGTTTACTTATAGAAATTTAATCTTTCTTAGCAATAAGGCTCATGACAAAATTAATGAGATGAACAATTGTTGCAAGTATAAAAATAGCAAAAGACATTACAAGAATAATGTTAATTGCAGATACTTCCTCGTAAGTTCTCGGGACATTAGCTTGAAAAACAAAATAGAAGAAAGGGATTAATGCTATGATTTGTAGTATAATATGCAGAATAGTAAGCCACTTTTTAGCAGGTTTTTTGATAATATACAATGACGCATAGTTGACAGAAATTAAGATAAAGAACAATACAGAAAATAGACTAACAGTCCATATTTTAACATCAACTAAACTTCCATAAAGCGCTACCTGTATGGTTGCATCTTTATTTAAGATTCCACAGAAAAGAGTAATAGCTGCTAAGAAAATAAAGAAAAAGTGAGGTTTGCTAATAATTTTTCGCATGTTAATAGTGATTCTTTAATATTGTTAAATGATGTTCTGTATGATGAGCTGTCCACATAATAATTTCTTTCAAAGTCATTCTTCCCATTAAAGGGTGTGGTAATAGTAATGTTTCTATATGCTTGTCTTTTAACTTCTTTGTTTTGTATTGTAGCTTTTTATTCTGAATTTTCAAGGTATTCATCAAATGTTTCTTCTCTTTTAAAGAAGGTGTTCTTAAACCGCTATTAAATGCTCTGGCTTTTTCTTGATTCTCTGAAAGACGCTCTTGGTACCTTTTTGCAACTTCACTATAACTTCTCGATTCTCTATTAGAAACTCCGAATTTACGTTTCACTAAGAACTTAGGATATGATAGCGCTTTGTTAAGCATCTTCTCTGAATTTACTAAATGAAGAATATGCTGACCTGTTGTCCATTTACCTTCTGGACCCGTAATCCATTTTTCATCAGGTTGATTTTCTAACCATTGAAACACCTCTTGATGCTGAGATTCTAACAATTCAATAATACCTATTCTATCCACAGTTTTCCTTGATTTTATATCAGACAAGATACAAAAGTAAACGGATCTTACAATTCACTACAAAAAAAGAGCAGTTCAATACATCTCGTTTTTATACAGACGAAGACTCATATACATTTGTTTCATCAATAAATAATAAAATTAAAAATCATGCAATCAATAGTATTAAAAAAAGCTTTCTGGATCATTGCTCTAACCGCTAGTTTTTTAGTAAGCACAACAGAAGCATTTGGGCAAACAGTTGTTAAAGGGAATTCATATTCATATTCTTCAAATAACAATAATGGAACAAAAACCATAACAGTTAAAAATGGAACGAAAGACTTTCGTATAGAATACGAAGGAGAAATCACAGTATCTGACGACGATAAAGATATTATCGGAATCTCTAGAGGTGGTTATATTGAAATACGTAAATCTAGATTTGGTAAAAGAAGAAGACTTGTTATTGAAGCTGAAAGCGGAGGAAGACTTTCTAAAACATATTATGTAGGAAGAAAAGAAGTGTCTTATGATCCAGAAGGTAAAAATTGGTTAGCACAAATCTTACCAGATATTGTAAGAAGTACTACCATTGCTGCTGAGAGTAGAGTAGATCGTTTTTATAAAAAAGGAGGTGCAAATGCAGTAATGAATGAAGTAGAAGAAATGGATTCTGATTATATCAAATCTGCCTATATTAAACTTTTACTCAAGAAAAACTTAGGAAACAAAGAACTCGTAAGTGTTCTTAAAACGACTGGAACAGAAATAAAATCAGACTATTATGTTTCTCAAATTTTAAAATCAAACCAAAAAGCATTCTTAGCCACAGCACAGACAAGAGATGCATACATCGATGCTGCTGCAAGCATAAAGTCTGACCATTATGTTACTCAAATTTTGAAAACTGTTATTAATGATTCATCTATTAATGACAAAGAAATGGCTAATTTGTTAAACATTACAAAAGGAATTAGCTCGGCTCATTACTTAACGCAGACATTATCTTCATTAATGGATAAGAGAGAGTTAAATAAAGAGAACATGGCTACGATAATGAGTTTGTCTAAACAAATAAAATCTGACCATTATAGAACTCAAATTTTACGTAAAGCATTAAAAAAGACAAACATTTCTAAATCAAACTACGAAACATTTTTAAATAGTTTGAATGATATTAAATCAGATCATTACACAACTCAGGTGATTAATGATTTAATGGTTAAAAACATGGACAGCAACTCTTTGTCTAAACTTTTAAACATTGTAAATAGAAATATAAGTTCAGATCATTATGCAACTAATATCTATAAGAAATTAGCAAAAAACAATAACCTTACTGATGCTTTATTGATTCAATTAATAGAATCAGCTTCTCGTAGTATCCAATCTGATTATTATTTATCTACAGTTTTGATTGCATATTCTGGAAAAGCGAAGAAATCTTCTCAGAAAGTAAAAGATGCATATAGCAAAGCTGCTAAGACAATGAGCTCAGACACTTACTTTGGTAGAGCAATGAAAGCCTTATACTAAGACTATTTAACTAAGGTAATTGATCTTGTAATAAGATTGATTACTTTAGTTCTATGCAAATTGATGATCAACTAACCGACAATTTCTTTGTGAAAAAACATCTTTTCATAACCCTCATAGGAGCCACTTTAGGTGTACTAATTACTTATTTCATTGTAATAGGAGGTACTGAAGATTCAGTATCACTTAATGCATTAGAAATTTCTTCATCTATTTTTGCAGGAATCAGTAGCGCCTATCTGATTTACTTTATAGCTTTAAGATTAGATGTCTTATTGCCCTGGAATAAATACGAAGGGAATAGATTACTCATAGGTATATTAATACATTTTGTATCTACGTTTTTATGGGTTTTTCTGTTGATATATAGCTACAATAGTATCTTTTTAGAATATTCTGATTTTCAACAAGAAGAAAATCAGTACTTAGTGAAACTAGGTATTATCCTTTTCATTCTAATTATTATCATTGAAATTATCTATTTCGCATTATATTCTTACTATTCATATACAACATTTCAAATAGCTACTGTAAAGCAAGAACGAAAACAAATTGAATTGCAATTAAAGGCTTTAAAATCTCAATTAAGTCCTCATTTCTTATTCAATAGTTTAAATACAATTTCATCATTGGTGTTTAAAGATGAAAATAAAGCTGAAGGATTTATTAGATGCTTGGCAGATATGTATCAATACACATTAAGTAGTTATCAACTGAAACTAACTTCATTAAAAGAAGAACTCGCCTTTGTAAATTCATACCAATACTTATTAGAAACTAGGTTTGGAGGAAAGCTTGAATGCTCAATTTCTATAGATGAGAAATTGTTAGCAACAAAAATACCTCCTTTAACTATCCAAATGTTACTAGAGAATGCCGTTAAACATAATGTTTTAGATGAAAAAAATCCTTTATTAATACATATTACAGCTGATGAAAAGTACATAAAGGTAGAGAACAATATTACCTCAAAACCTAAGCAAGTAACTTCTTTTAAGATAGGGCTTAAAAATATCAATGCACGTTATTTATTGTTGTACAAAGAAGGCATTATGGTAACTAATGGTGAACGATTTGAAGTGAAAATCCCAATTATTTCGTAAAAATGGATATGAAAAAATCAAACGAAATATATCAAGATAAATCATTCCAGAGCAAATTAGGGAAGGATCAGAAGCAGATGAAAAAACTGTTTATCCATCAACCTTTCTTTAGATTGTTAAGCCCCATTTTTAGTGGAGTAGTAGTTTATTTGCTGATTCTACTGCTAAACAATGATGTTGTGCAGCTCCAAGAAGAGTTTTTAGGAGAAGAGCTATATGCTTGTATCGGTCTTTCATATATCACACAAGAGTTTTCAAGAGCATTACTGTTGATCTTGAAAAGAGTCCTTAAAAAAGGAAGTGCAATTTTAAACTTTCTTTTCCAGGTATTGATATCACTTATCTTATGTATTGTTATTGTAACAATATTTATAATTCAATATTACGAACATGTGATAAGATTCTCTGCTGATAATGAGGATCTTCTAATGTTCAATAGTATTTTTTGTGTGATCACATTGATCTACATTTTATTATTTATCAGTCATGAATATTTGTATAAAATCAATTCAGAAAAGTTACAACAAGAAGAATTAATTAAGCAGAATATAGAAGACGATTTTCGTCAGTTTGAAAAAGGAATTAATCCGAATTTATTATTCGAAAGCTTTGAGGCCTTATTAATTTTAATGCGTGAGAATAAAGATAAGGCAGATGAGTTTATAGATCATTTAGCAACCATCTATAGGTATATTTTATCAAGTAAAGACCGCCAATTGGTAGAAGTCAAAGAAGAGTACCAAAACTTAATTGACTTAGAAAAACTATTCAATAAGCTGCCATATCGTACAGTGAATATAGAATATACGGTTATTTCTAATTTCTTATTGGTTCCCGGCAGCTTGCTTTTTATGATTGAACTGATTGTAAGAAAAACAATCATGTCTTCAAGTATCCAGTTGAGAATTGATATTATTGAGTCGGACGATATGGTGAATATTATATATAAGACTCACGATAAAATAAACTCCAAACTTACATCAAATGAGTTTGAAGAATTGAATAGGGTGTATTCCGTATATAGTAAACAAGAAATCACCATTACAGAATCTGAACGAGAGAGAACAATTTCTTTCCCTAAACTAACCACCAAATAATCACCTATGAAAGTTGTTATTATCGAAGATGAAAACTTAGCAGCTGAAAAGCTAGAACGTTACTTATTAAAATTCGATGCAGATACAGAGGTTGTTACTCAACAAACATCTATTGAAGGAGCTGTTACATGGTTTCAAAACAATGAAGAAGGCTATGATGTTGTCTTTATGGATATTCAATTGACAGATGGATTGAGTTTTGAAATCTTTCACAAAACAAAAATCAACAAGCCTGTTATTTTTACAACAGCTTTTGATGAATATGCCATCGATGCTTTTAAGGTAAACAGTGTAGATTACATTCTGAAGCCTATCACTTTTACAGATGTATCTAAGGCTATCAATAAACTGAAATCAATGCAGAACATCTTTGGAATAGGTAAAGCTATTGAGGAAGTTGAGAAAATGGTTGGAAGAAAGAAGCTAAAGGATCGATTCTTAGTCCGCTTAGGAAATCATATTCATTCGATAAAAGTAGAAGATATCGCGCTGTTTTATGCAGAAGGAAGAACTGTATATCTAGTCACAAACGAAAACAAGAAGTTTATTTTAGATTATAAGTTAGAAGATTTATGCGAATTGTTAGAAACCTCACTATTCTATAGAGTGAATAGAACATTTATTATCAATATCAATACAATTCAGGATGTTGTTGTGTATTCTAGCAATCGATTAAAAGTCACTCCTAAGACCAGAGTTGATAAGGAAATTATTGTAAGTAGAGAGAAAGTTTCTTCGTTTAAAAAGTGGTTTGAAGGAAATTAGATTAGAATAAAATTTTCTTAAGTTTTAATATGTAAGATGGTTGTTGTAATTTCCTTCCCGAATTTCAAGAATTCAATATGGCAAAAAATACAACGTTAAAAGAGTTATCTAAAATTTTAGGAGTTTCAATCTCTACAATTTCTAAGGCTTTAAATGATAGTCATGAAATAAGTGAGTCTACAAAAGAAAGAATTAAAAAGGCAGCAAAAGAGTACAACTATGAACCTAATAGAATAGCTGTTAATCTAAAATCAGGAAAAACGAATACCATAGGCGTTATTCTACCTAGCATAAAAAACTTTTTTTTATCACGTGTATTACGAGGAATAGAAATTGTGATTGCTGATACTTCTTACAACATCATTATTAGTATTACGAATGAATCCTTAGAAAAGGAAGTGCAATCGATGAGAACATTAGCAAATGGCTTTGTAGATGCTATTATTATTGCTGTTTCTGAAGAAACTCAGGTAAAACAAGATTTTTCTCACTTAACTAATTTCCAAAGCAAGAAACCTTTGTTAATGTTGGATCGTGTTGTAGATACCATTGAATGTGATAAAGTTTTAGTAGATGATTATGAAGCCCTTTTTAATGCAACAAAAGAATTACAAAAAGGAGGGAGAAAGAACATCGCTTTAGCTTCAACAATTGGAAACTTAAGTGTTGGAGAATTAAGAACAAAAGGGTATTTAGCTGCTATTGAAAATCATCAACAATCCATCATAATCGAAGGAGAAGTAGACGAAATTGAAAATCAAATAGTATCATTGATTGAACAAAAAAAGGTGGACGCTATTGTAGGTTTAGATGAAGAAGCCTCTTTAGCATCGTTTAGAGCTGGAAAAAAGAAAGCGGTTCTTAACAATCGTGAAATTTCTCTAATAGGGTATGCAGGAACAACCATCTCGGAGCACTTAACGCCAAGTTTAACAACAATTAATCAACACGGAAAGAAAGTAGGGATTACTGCTGCAAACCTATTGCTTAGCAAGTTAAAGAAGCCTTTAAAAGATGCTGAGTCTGTTATTGTAAATTCAACGTTGCACAAAAGAAGGACGAGTTAAAACTATAGATCTTCTGTAAAATGTCTTTTTCCTTTTTCTAAATCGAATTTCTCTTTGTTATAAGATAGAGAAGCATTCTTTGGAATAGATAATGATTTCCAATGTTCTTTTTTAATCATTTTACCGATCAATACAACTTGACCAACATGGTATGAATAATGAGAAAGCTGTCTATTAATAGCTTCAGTGATTGTATGTCCTTGATTTCTAATGTAAATCAATTCTTCTAATTGACTTTCATCAATTGAGTTTAATGCGTTAAACAAACAACTCCATCCTTTTTCCCAAGAAGTAATGATGTCAGATTTATTGCGATACGTATTCACAAATTCATCATCTCTATTACGCCATGACTTCTCTCCATCTTCAGTAGTGAAATTAGTCCATCTACTTAGCATGTTACCTACCATATGCTTTGCAATGATAGCAATAGAATTGACTTCTGAGTCGGGAGACCAAAAAAGATTATCGTCAGTTAATTGATTAAAAGTTTGATCTCCTAGGCTTTTGTAATATTGAAACTGTTTGCCAATACTCTGTAAGTAAGAATTTTGCATAAAAAAAGAGCTGAAAAGACAGCTCTTAAAATTAATACATTTTTTATAATGGTATGCTATTTCGTTGGTTTAAACTTTAAAGCGACTCCATTGATACAATGACGTTTCCCAGTCGTATTTCTTGGGCCATCATCAAAAGAATGTCCAAGGTGTCCGCCACAAGTAGCACATTTTAATTCCGTTCTGGCATATCCAATCTTGTAATCTACGTCTAGTTCTACAGAGTTGCCAACAGCTCTGTCAAATGAAGGCCATCCAGTTCCAGAATCAAACTTATGATCTGATTTGTATAAAACTGTTTCGCAGGCTGCACAAACATAGACCCCTTTAGATTTATTATTATTTAAAGGACTAGTAAAGGCTCTCTCTGTTCCAGCTTCTCGCAATACATAATATTGCATTTTTGTGAGTTCTTTTTTCCATTCAGCTTCAGACTTTGTGAGAGGATATACTTTCTTGTCTTTCTTTTGAGCTGAGGTAGAGCAACTAATTAATAGTGTTATAACGAGTAGTGAGAATATTTTTTTCATGAGTTTGCGATTATAAAATCTATGCTTTTGTTTACTATTTCCTTATTTCGTAGAATCTTGGTGTGTCCCAAACCATGACTAATTAATAAGGAGCCTTTCTCTAGATTCTGACGAATGTTATAAGCAGAACTTACAGGAACATCACCATCTTCTGAATCATGAATTGTTAAAACTGGAATTGTGATGTTTCTAGCAACATAATGACTTGCAAATCCTTCCGCTTGAGTTTGCCACTTTTTTTCCAATCTCTTTTGAATTTTAATTGCTGATTTGGGTTTCAGGCTTAAATTACTAGCAAATCGTTTAATGATATCAGTAACTTTGTCACCAGCACCAATAGTAACAAAAGATTTAAGCGATAAAAAACTTGCGTTAGCATTGTACAAGCTCATTCCACCAAAAGAATGCCCAATCGCAGATTCAAAAGGTCCATATACTTCATCTATCTTTTTGAGAGTAGTTAAAAACTCTAGCATGGATGTTGTTTTTCCTGTCGACATCCCATGTGCAGGCCCATCAAAAGAAATAACCATGTATCCCTTTTCTAATAACCGATCAGCAAAAGCAAATAATTGTGTACTTCTTCCGGCCCAACCATGAGCTAATAAAACCTTCTTTTTAGAATAACCATAAGAGAGTATTTCTATCTCTTTGTTAATCTCAGGAACAGCTAGTCGTTTCTTTTGTGCACTCTTAAGCATATACTCTTCACGCTTAGGTGTGGCAAAGTTAATAGGCGTTACAAATAATCTAGCAGCTAAACGAGCGGCTAAACCTTTAGAAGCTGTTTCAATTATTTTCGATGCAAATACAAGAGGTTTAGGAATTACTAAACTAGGGATCAATTTTTTATTTGTGGTTAAAAGATGCACAGAATTATTTTTAAATTCGGATAGAATCTGTATTTTTAAGTGACTTTACACAGGAAATGGTGTCATACAAAAATAAGCAATTCAATATCGTTAGATCTTAATAAAATCAAAAATGAAAAAAATCATCATCCTATTCTTATTAGCAGGACTTCTTGTAGAATGCACAACAGTGCCTATAACAGGTAGAAAACAATTCAATATAGTAAAAGACGAAAATGTATTACCTGCAAGTTTTGCTCAATACAAAGGGTTTTTAGAAGAAAATAAACTGTCTCAGGATAAGAAAAAAACAAATCAAATAAAGAATATTGGGAAAAATATATCTGAAGCTGTAGATCGTTTTATGCGTAACAATAACATGCAAAAAGAAGCCGATTCATATAAGTGGGAGTTCAACTTGGTAGAAGATAAAACCATCAACGCTTGGTGCCTACCAGGAGGAAAGGTTGTTTTTTACACGGGTATTTTACCTATTTGCGCTAATGAAGACGGAATTGCTGCGGTAATGGGACATGAAGTCGCTCATGCATTTGCTAAACACGGACAAGAAAGAATGTCTCAAGGACAATTACAAGCTCTAGGAGGAATTGCTGTTGCTTTAGGAACAGGAGGAAAAGATGAAGATACACAAAGAATTTGGAGTATGGCTTACGGAGTTGGTTCTAATGTTGGAATGCTTGCTTTTAGTAGGAAACATGAAGCAGAAGCTGATAAGTTAGGTTTGGTGTTTATGATTATGGCTGGTTATGATGGAAGAGAAGCAGCAGAAGTTTGGGTTCGTATGAGTGAAAATTCTGGAGGAAAGAAAGGACCACCACAAATATTAAGTACTCATCCTTCTAATGAAAGTAGGATACAAGCATTGAGGGCTTATTTACCAGAAGCAAAAAAGTTAGCTGCAAAATATAATGCACAGACAAACTAAAGAAAATAGAAAGTCAACGAATTTTAATTATCTTGTAAACCGTTCTAGTATGCTGAACTTGTTTCAGTATCGAGAACGGTTTTTTTATTGAATTGATCTAAACCAAACAACATGTTAAAAATAGGAGACAAGAAACTAATCAATGCATGGGCATTTTATGATTGGGCAAACTCAGTATACTCTTTAGTAATTAGTACAGCAGTATTTCCAATTTACTACTCTAACCTTACAGAGTCTTTTCAAAGTATAGAAGGGAAAGTAACGTTTTTAGGAACCGAATGGGACCCAACTACTTTGTATGATTACACAATGGCTTTGTCTTTTTTAATTGTTGCTTTTTTATCACCTATTTTATCTGGAATTGCTGATTACAAAGGGAATAAGTTAGGTTTCTTAAAAACTTTTTGTTTGATAGGATCATTGTCGGTGATGAGTTTGTTTTTCTTTGAAGGAGAATCCACACTGTGGGTTGCTATTTTGTTTACAATCTTAGCGAGTATAGGTTTTTGGGGAAGTATCGTATTTTACAATGCGTATTTACCAGAAGTTGCTCATCCTGAGAATCAAGATAGAGTGAGTGCAAAAGGCTTTATTAATGGTTATGCAGGGTCTATCTTATTATTGATTTTATGTTTGGTATTGATTGAAATGCATGAAACTTTTGGACTAGAAAAAGGGTTGGCAACTCGTTTGAGTTTTATTTTAGTCGGACTATGGTGGTTAGGTTTTGCTCAGATTACATATAAGAAGTTACCAAATCATAAGAAAGAAAATAAAGGAGAAGAGAAAGTCTTTTGGAAAGGTTTAGCAGAATTAAAACTAATCCTGAAAGAACTAAAGCATCAACCTCATTTAAAAGTTTTCTTATGGAGTTTCTTTTTGTTTAGTATTGGAGTTCAGACAATTATTTTAATGGCTGGAATCTTTGGTAGCAAAGAGTTAGAGTTAGAAACAAGCGAATTAATAGCTGCCATTTTATTGGTTCAATTTGTGGCGATAGGCGGGGCAGCAATTTTTTCACGATTGTCTAAACGACATGGTAATATAATGGCTTTAAAAACCACGATTATAATTTGGGCTGTTGTATGCTTAGCAGCTTTCTTTATAGAAAAAGGACCTAATGCTAACTACTACTTCTATGGCTTAGGAGGTTTAATAGGTTTAGTCATGGGGGCGATACAATCATTATCTCGTTCTACATATTCAAAATTACTGCCAGAAACAGAAGATCATGCTACATATTTTAGCTTTTACGATGTGACTGAAAAAATCGCCATTGTTGTAGGGATGGTTACTTTTGGAGTTTTAATTTCTATAACAGGATCTATGAATTATAGCGTACTGTGTTTAGCAGTTTTCTTTATCGCTTCTTTTGTTGTGTTAAGTTTCTTGGAAGGAAATAAGTATGTAAAGTAGAATCAGTCTTTAAAACCAGCTATTGATTAGATCTTTATTGGTTTGATAAAATTCTTTTTTTAATTCGTCTTTTGCTTTGCGTTTTTCAGAGGAACTTAAAGAACTATAGTTATCTGGAAGACTAGGCATTCCGTGCTTAGCTTTTTCCTTTTCTTGAAGTTCTTTTGAAAGCTTGTTTAAAAAAGTAAGTTCGGTAAGTTCTTCTATCTGTTTGATATTTGTGACATATTCATGAAGCTCTTTGCTTTTTGGAATGACATTAGGGATGATGAAAGAAATGGTTTCTATTCCCGTTTCTGTATCAGCTTTTCGGATGATAATTTTAAATAAAGCATCAGGCACCGCAGCCTTTACTTCTCCTTGTTGACCTAGCCATACTGAGGGATTATTATCAAAGAATACAGGTCCAGCAATCACCCATACTTTTTCATGCTTGTCTGCCCAATCTGTTGTATTCTTTTCTAATTTTTTCCATATACCATTGTTTTGCCATTGTAATTGAGGAACAGCATTTAGAGTAATACAAGTATTCCACGCAGCATCACAACTAATTCTAGCAGCGGCATCAAACGGACAAACATGTCCTCTTACATATCGGTAATCACCGCTAACAACACTCAGCTTTTTTGTACCAGCTACTTTGTAAGTATCATCACTTGGGACTATTCCTTTTTCATGTAATACTTTGTCAGTAAGCCATGGTGTAGGGCGCTTACACTTTAGTTTTTCTCCTTCAATTTTATGAATTTCAAAAGAAACCCATTCAGGAATTCCGAGTGCAATACTATCTTTATTATTATTTATTGGATCATCAGAATCAAAGGAAGAAATGTAGGCAGCGAATTCATACTTTAAATCTATTGGTAGCGTTTGCCATTCATTATGATTATAGCCTTCTTGCTCTACAATTTTTTTAGTTTGCGAACTTAAATTCGAAATTCGAATGCTATCCTGTGCTTGTGAACAACTAAAAAATAATAAGGATACAAATGCAAAAATCTGTGTTAAGCGTTTCATAGTTAAATGGTTTAGTTAGTAATTTACAAAAAATGAAAGGAATAATAATATGGAAACCCATATTGAATAATAAGAATTATTTCTTTTGAACAAAATTGTACTAAAATTAATTGAAATACTTGTAGAAACTAGAACTTAAAAGAAATGCTGTTGCATCCATTCATTGGCTTTTTTTGATTTCTTCTCTTGCTTTTTATTTTTACCATAGAAGGTAATATGACTACGATTTTCCTCAATCTCTAAAATAGCCCAATTGTGTCTATTGTCAAGTTCAATATCTAAGCCTAGTAAGTTTATTTGCATTCCTGAAGAGATAAGTTGTGGAGGCGTTTTACAATTTAGTTTGTGAATTTTTTTTGGAGGAACAAATGCATTGTAATGCACATCTCCAGCTAAAAAAAGAACCTTTTTTTTATGCTCTATAAGCTGACAAAATTTTTGAAGTTGCTGTGGATATTTGCTCCAATTCTCAGAGCTAAGTGTTAGTGAAATACCTCCGCAAAACAAGGTGTAAGGCAGATCGTGATTCAGTTTTTCTTCAATAAATTGAAATTGCGCATCGCTAATCAATTGATTTGTTTTTCCAGGTCTTTCTGCATCAAAACGATTGTCTATAAAAATAACACGGGCTAGGGGAGTATCTACATGATAATAGACATGAGGTAAATTGGTTGAGCACTGTGTGTACTCATGAAATAAAGATCTTGACACCTCTTTTTTTTCGTCACTTACATTTGCGCCATTGGCATTATTCCAAGCAAAATCATGATCATCCCATGTAGCAAAAAAACCATTTTTAGCTCGCATTTTATCAACCAGCCTTTTAAAACTAGGTACATTTTCAAACTGGTTAATATATTTCTGCCTCATGAGAGAACTGAATTTTTCAAGAGAGTATTTTTTTGGAGCTCTTATGTATTCTTTCGTAAAAGGCCAAATACCATAATCCATGTAAATATTATCTCCTAGTAAAAAAAGATAATCAGGATCTTCATCGTAAATGTGATCCCATTCCTTTTGTTCCTTAAAGGCTTCGTAGCGTGTACAAGAGGTAAAAGCAATCTTCATGCAGTAGTTTGAAAGTCGAAGGTATAAAAAAAGCATTGCTCTCGCAATGCTTCCTGAAAGTAGTAATGAAAGTTAAGTTCCACACTATTTTTATTAGAACAACTTTTTAAATAAGTTCTTCTTTTTATGTTTTTTCATGAAGTTAAAGCTTGTAATTGAATCCAACAGAATATACTTCATCACTGATTGCATCAAATGGCAAAGTTCCTTTTGCATAACTTACATACAATCCTGTTGTAGATTCTAATGCCATTACAAAGTAGAAGTGATCTGCTAATTTTGCATTTTTAATAGCTTGACTAGCATTTAACTCTTGGTAGTATCGAATATTTGCATTGAAGAAGATGTTTTCATTTTGAATTCGAGAAACAAAAGTTCTAAAACTAGATTGAACATTAACCCTTCCAAATGGATCTAGGTTTCCTGTGATAGCTTGACGTTGTACGTCGTTTTGAGGATTTACATTATCTAATCCAATATAAACAGTAGGAATTGTTGATCCGTAAGGTTCAAACTTCGTATCTGTACCAGTAATCCATCTTATTAGAGCAAATGGATAATCGAAAATATTTAATTTAGATAGTGTGCTATTATTATCCCATCCTTTAGCTCCTAGTTCTAAAGTGGCCCCGTAGGTATATTGTTTTTTAATAAATCGTTGGTCAGCTTCTAAGCTAGCCTTAGCTCCAAAAGCAAAATAATACTGATCAGATAATTTTATGTACTGTGCTCTTTCTTTAAACAAGTCTTGAGAATAGTTACTTTTATCATCATCTTTCAAAGCTATTTTCCGATTGATTGCCATTAGCTTCTCGGCATCTTCTACACTGTTTTTCTTGGTTACACCTCCTGTATACCTAGAGAAACTATAATTTATAGAAGTATCTAAAAAATCATTCGGATTAATGTTACCATTGAATGCAACATCTCCACTCATTTTAAAACTAAAAGTACTAGATGTTCGTGCATTTTCTTTTTTTACAAAGTTTGAATAATTAAAATTGAAATCATATGTGAATCCTAATGCAGATGCAGGATTACTTACAGTTTGGAATGTTTTAAACTTTAAGTTTAAATCATTTAAAAAACTCCAAGCACTATCTTGTTTAACTGCATAGTCTATAAATTGTTTCCATACATCATCATATAATTCTGGATTTTTAATAACCTTATTTAAAGATGCTTTTAGTGTTTCTTTTGTTATTTCTCCAGATTTAAATTGATCAACTAAAGGTTTAATAGCCTCATCTAAAAACTGACCAGCTTTCGATTGAGAAAATGTATTTATTGACACTATAAATAAAAGTGCAAAAAGGATTTTTTTCATAATAAATGTTTTAAGTGTAATTGATTAATTCTTACTCTGTAAGAAATTTGTATAAACTATCACAGGTAGTAGCAAAATCACTTACCAGTTTATCAGCATTAGACAAAACGGCAACCATACCGCTAACAGCAGATGCAGCAGTTACTCCGCTTTCATATTCACAACGATATGTATCCATAAGTATGTTGTCTATTTGTACAGCAAGCATTTTAGCAGCGATAGGGCTTTCAGCTTGACTTGATAAATGATTGTAAAAAGTCAAATCAGACATTTTCAAACTTCCGCTTACGCTATAATTTGTGCTCAATTGTTTAAGGTCTTTAAGTGTAATCCAAATAGTTACATCTATATCTCCAGTAGCATTCCAATCTCCCATAATGTTGTTTTTTATTAATTTATTTGATAAAATTACAATAAAACCAACTTTTTTACATGCGTATAAATGCGTGTTTTTCTGTGATTTTCGGCATTTTAAAATGCGGTTTTTCATAATAAAGCATAAAAAAACGCTGCGTTTGCAGCGTTTTTTTTACTAAAAAGTTGTGTTACTTACTGAACAGTAATAGCAAATGTTGCTTCCACATCTGTTTCTCCTCCTGCATTTGTAATGTCACCACCACTAACACCAGAAGCAGATTTGTTTGGCTCGTGTCTTAATGTAATCGTTAAGTTACCAGTACCAGCAGCTATAGTTGTTAAAGTAAAACCGATTCCGATTGGATTTCCTGCGGTGTCCATGTCTGTATAGGCAGCAGTAACAACACTATTACTAGGCGTAAAGAAAAACTGGTGTTCTAAACCTTCTTCTCTTACTTCTACTGTAACATCTTCCGCTGGAGTCTCAGTTTCATTTAAAACTTCAAGAACACCAGTATATACAGTATTGGCTGCTAAATTTCCTGATACAGTAACAACAGGAAGACCAGGGCCATCACCATCTAAATCTTGACTTTGCAAAGTAATCGTTGCTCCACCACCAGTTAAAGTAGCTTTCAGAGTAGTAATAACTTCTTCAGGATTTACAATTTCTGGATCATTGTTTTTACATGATGTAATAGCTAATGCTGTTACAAATAATATGGCTAATAAATTTATTTTTTTCATTTTTTGTGTTTTTTAATTTAGTAATTGAATTTAATTTGAATCATAAAATTCCTTCCAAGGTCATCAGCAAAATACCTTAGCCTATTTAAATATTCTCTATAAGATGTGTTTAATAAATTGTTTACAGCAAGAGACAAATTCACATCATAGTTTTTTGATATTTTCAAATCAATATCTCCTCTAAGGTTTAGCAAGTGATATGCTGGAGGAGGAGTACTGATATCTACCAAAATAAATGAATTTGTTCTTGGTATAAACGCTTCAAAATTATTATCTGGATACTCATTTTGTCTAAATACCCACTCACTTTGTAGTTCAAGATTCAATCCAGACCATTTAGGTTGTGTAAAACGAATGCTATTGACTGTTTTAAACGCAGGAATATCAATCAAAGGTCTGTCATTTGTATTGTCTCTACCTTTAATAAAAGACATTTTGTTTTTGAAATTCCAACGATCATTTATAGCATAATTTATATGTGTGTCAATTCCTAAAAGAGAAGCGTTAATCTGTTTGTATTCCCAAACAGGAAATGACCCTCTTATGGTAGTTTCTACACCCTCTGGTTCTAAATAAATGAAATCTTGAATATTGTTAAAGAAAGCCTCAGCATTTAACTGAAGTTTTTCTCCTTTGTATGTATACGTCCCTGAAATTCTATTGGACGTTTCTTTTTGAATCCTTAGATCACCTAATTCTATACGAGCTGCCGAATGATGTAAACCATCACTAAATAACTCAGAAGCATTAGGAGCTCTATTAGATAAACCATAATTGAATAAAAAAGAACTACGATCATTAACCTCATACGATATTCCAGCAGAAGCTGAGATATTGTGGTAATCGAAAACAGGATTCACGAGTAATTGTGTGCCAAAATCTTGAATAATAATATCTGCAAAATCAACATTATATCCCTGAGAATTCCATCTGGTAGTAATGTAGAATTTTTTAGCATCTATTCTGTTATAGTCATAACGAAGACCAACATCAAGAATGAAATCATCATTCAATTCAAAATTGCCAACAGTAAATAAAGCCAAATCGTATTTGTTGTAATCAGGGATTAACCTTCGTACCCCTGTATCTGGATTGGCAAAATTATTTTGATAAGATGCTAAGGCACCAATTTTGAATTCCTCACCAGCGTTTGAATCTAATTGTAATACAGATTTTAATGTATGTGTTTCTAATTCAAGGTCAATAGAAGGTTTGTCTCTATCGTTACCTACACGGATATCAAATTCGAATCGTCTATTGTTTTGATAATCATATTGGATGTCTAGCTTACCAAAGTCTTCAAATCTTTTATAAAAATTGACTTTAAAAACTTGATGTGTTACCTCTTGTCTTGGAGCATTAATTTGATAACTAAAATCTTTAATAACTAAAGGTTCTTGAGAATTGATAGCATTAACCAAGTCTTCTACATTTCCAATATGAGAAGAGCGTAAAATTCCGATTTCATTTTTAACATAACTATAATAAGCAGTGAAACCATATTCAAGTTTTTTCAATCCAAAATGTGTTGAAAAAGCAGTTGAGAGGTTCCCTGTATTTGTTAAGTTATAATCAGGAGCTTTATAATCTCCAGATCTTTTATAGGAAGCTTGTCCATTAACGAACCAGCTATTCTCAAAAGAACGAGTTAATGTAGAGTTTACTCCATAACCTAAACCATTACTCTGTCCATTAACGATTGTTCTACCATAAAGTGTATCTTTTCTAAAGACTCTAGCCGGATCAACAATAATAACTCCACCAATTGCATCTCCACCAAATTCTAAAGCATTGGCTCCTTTAATTAAGGAAACACTACCCGCTGAATTGATGTCAATATTTGGCGCATGCTCAATTCCCCATTCTTGGTCTTGTAAACGAACATTATTAGTTAAAATAAGGATTCGACTACTATGAAGACCATTAATTACTGGTTTCACAATTGCATTACCCGTATTAATCGAAGAAACTCCAGGAATTTCTTTGATAGCATCTCCAAGAGATTGAGAACTGTAACGTTGTAAAATATCAGTTTTTAAAACAGTTTCCTGAGAAGTTTTAGACTTCTGAACTGTTTTACTTTTCACTTTTACCTCAGTTAGTTCTTCAATATGATGTTCCAAACGAATTTTAATCGATTTACTCTTTTGAGTATCTACCTTAATTTTTTTGGTATCACAAGAAATATGAGACACTACCAATAAAAAACTTGAATTACATAAGTTACGTAAAGTAAAAGCACCTTTTTTATCTGTAACAGCATACTTTTTTGTGCCTTCAATTTGCACTGTAGCTTCAGATATTGGTGTTCCATCATGAAAATCCGTAACAATCCCTTTTAATGAGATATTACAATCCTGTGCAGTCATATTTATTGCATATAAAGCAACAAATATGATCCAATAATACTTTTTGATCATTTTATATTTCTTTTAACTTCTACAAATTTGTGGAGAGTTAAAATGATGGAGGGCCTCGAAGTGAGAAAGGTAAATGCTGATGACTTTTAAAAAAATTATAATGTAATTGATACTCACTCAAAAGAGGTATGATATCAATATGGTAAGTACTTCTGTCTAAATCTGTATAAGAATCAGCTTGAAGGTGGCATAAAACACATTCAACATCATCACCATCATGAATATGCTGTACCTCATCTGAAGTACAAATTACATGTTCATGTTGCTCAAATGCATGTACCATTTGAATGGCTGCTGGTAAAAGCAAGATACATGCTAATAGGAGGATGCTATGTTTCCTAATCGTCTTAATTTTAGTTGTTTTTTCGAATTTTCATATTCAACACTTCTACACCAAGTGAAAAAGCGATGGCAAAATACAAATAACCTTTTGGAATAGCTCCTACTGAGTTGTTAAAAATTTCTAAGTTGGATAAATGTGCTCCTTCAGCAATTAACATAAAACCTATTAATAATAAAAAGGAGAACGCTAACATTTGTATGGTTGGGTTATTGCTTACAAAACGATTCACAGAGTTGGAAAAGACCATCATAATAATCATAGAAATAACTACAGCAACAACCATAATGGTTAAAGAACCTTCTACACCATTGGTCATTCCAACAGCAGTAAGTATGGAATCAAAAGAGAAGACTATGTCAATTAAAATAATCTGGATGATAATTTTAGACAATGATGATGTCTTCTTAATAGATTCAACAACTTCCTCAGCTTTACTAAGATGTACTTTATGATGTATTTCCTGTGTACTCTTATAAATTAAAAACAATCCACCAGCAAAAAGTATTAAGCCTTGACCTGTAAAATCTACCTGTAACCAAGAAGTGTCTACTGTCCAAAAAGGATCTTTTAAAGCAATTAGGTATGAAACGCTAAACAATAATAAGACACGTGTAATCATCGCCAAAGAGATGCCAATATACGTAGCTTTTTTTCTTTGGTGTTTAGGAAGCTTATTAGCAGAAACTGAAATGAAAATAATGTTATCTATTCCTAAAATAATTTCTAGAAATGTCAGCGTTAACAACGCGATCCATGTATCGACTTGTAGAAACAGCTCCATTAATTACTTTATTTTATATACAGTTCCTGTCTGTTTAAATTTTGAATATCCAATTTGAAGGCTAAATTCGTATGAGTCATTAGTAACTTTTGTTATTTGAAAAAACGCAGGTTGCTTATCTAAATCATTTCTTGGAGACTTCATTTTTAATGTATAAAAGAAGTTGTTTTTCCATTTGATATAAAAAGTATCAATCCTTTTTGTCTCTCTAATAAAAACACCAGAATCAGTAGAGATTTCAGCATATTTAGTATACTTCTCAATTTGTAAACTGTCTATTCTTGTTATAATACTCTTACTTACGATTCCTTTTTTCTCAGGAGACTCAAAAGTTCCAATTTTAAACCGATTTGGATCACCTTTAATTTCTGGCCGACAGGATAGAAATAAAAAACCAAAGCATAGTATAAGAGCAATATTCTTCATTAGATTCCAGTATAATTTGATGGTGTAATTACTTTTAATTCATTCTTAATACTTTCTGAAACATCTAAAGTATCAATGAAATTAGCAATAGATTGCTGTGTTATTTTTTCATTGGTTCTCGTCAACCCTTTTAATGCTTCATAAGGATTTGGATATGCCTCACGTCTTAAAATGGTTTGTATGGCTTCAGCTACTACTGCCCAATTGTTCTCTAAATCTTCTTTAAACTTCGCTTCGTTTAATAATAATTTGTTCAATCCTTTTAAGGTAGATGCAAAAGCTATTAGTGTATGTCCAAACGGAACACCAACATTACGCAATACTGTACTATCTGTTAAATCTCTTTGCATTCTAGAAATAGGAAGTTTCGCTGATAAATGCTCAAAAATAGCATTAGCAATTCCTAAGTTTCCTTCAGAGTTTTCAAAATCAATAGGATTTACTTTGTGTGGCATTGCTGAAGAACCTACTTCCCCTTTTTTAATTTTCTGCTTAAAGTAATCCATAGCAACATACGTCCAGATATCTCTGTCTAAATCAATTAAGATTGTATTGATTCTTTTGAGACAATCAAACAAAGAAGCCAAATGATCGTAGTGTTCTATCTGAGTTGTTGGAAATGAATGATATAATCCTAGTTTGTTGTTTACAAAACTAGACCCGAATTCTTTCCAGTCAATTGCAGGATAGGCAACTTTGTGAGCATTATAATTTCCAGTAGCACCTCCAAACTTGGCTGCATTAGGAATTTCTTTTAAGAAATTAACTTGTTCTTCTAAACGAGTAACAAACACTTGAATCTCTTTCCCTAAACGAGTAGGAGAAGCTGGTTGCCCATGAGTTCTTGCCAGCATAGAAATATCTTTCCAATCTACAACTAACTCTTTTAATTTAGCTAGTAAATTGTCATATTCTATATGATATACTTCGTGAATAGCATCTTTGATAGAAAGAGGAACTGCGGTATTATTGATGTCTTGAGAAGTTAATCCGAAATGAATAAACTCTTTATATTCTTGTAAGTTTAAAGCATCAAATTTCTCTTTAATGAAGTATTCAACCGCTTTTACATCGTGGTTGGTAACTTTTTCAATGTCTTTTATTTTCTGAGCATCATCAGAACTAAAATCTGTGTAAATTTTTCTAAGCTCAGGAAATAAAGAGTTGTTGAAATTTGATAACTGTGGTAAAGGAATTTCGCAAAGCGCAATAAAATATTCGACTTCTACTAAAACTCGATATTTAATTAAAGCTTCTTCTGAAAAATAGTTTGCTAGTTGGGCAACTTTACCGCGGTAACGACCATCAATAGGAGAGATGGCATTGAGTTGTGTGATATCCATTTTGGTGTTGTGTTCTAAGACACAAAAATAGAAATTACTAGAGTGATATCATCATAAAAAAGGATTTATCTATAAACTTTTCTTTTAATAATTTTCACTTCGTTTTTCTTCTCTAAATTCTTAATTACTCGAATGATAGTTTCTACTCTTAAACCTAGCAAATCAGCTATTTGTTGCCGTGTGTGATCTACTTGAAATGTAAATTCACCTTCGTTTTTATGAACATCATGCTTTAAATAATCAATAAAACGCAAAACTCTATGTTCTGGCTCATGACTAGATATTTCAGAAGCTATAATAGCCTTATAATAGAGCCTGTTTGCTAAAGCCTCGGTAATGTTTAAATGAACTTCAGGATTGTCATATAACAAATCGATTAATGACTTCTTTGGTAAAACTAAAAGAGAACTATTTGAAAGCGCTTCTGCATTTGCAGGGTAAGGAACATCTACAAATAAAGGAGGTTCTCCAAAACTTTGAGTTTTATAAAAAATTCCTTGAATGAATTCTTTCCCATCATCATTATAATTGTTCATCTTTACAACACCACTAACTATTTGATAATAATAACGGGCGTGCTCATTTTCAGAAAAAATAAGATCTCCTTTAGAATATTCTTTTAATTGGGCGTTATATTTTGAGAGTAATTCTTCGTTTATCATTATGATTTAGGTCATAAAATCTTACATTGGTAAAGATATACTTTTGAAGCATAAATAATTTCAAATGAAAGTAAGAGAAATAAAAAGTAGAGAAGACGTTTTTTTATTGGTTTCAACATTTTATAATAAAATAAAGAAAGACGATTATATAGGTCCTATTTTTTTAGAAATCATTCCTAAAGATGAATGGGATTTACATATCGAAAAGTTGACTGATTTTTGGGAGTCAACGTTATTTTTCAAGAGAAGTTACAAAGGAAACCCAATGAAAGCTCACAAAGATGTTGATAAGCACTTCAATAATTCACTTACACAAAAACACTTTGGGAAGTGGTTAGAGCTTTGGTTTTCTACGGTAGATTCTCTTTTTGATGGTGATAAAGCCACAGAAGCTAAAGAAAGAGCAAGAAATATTGCATCGTTACTCTTTCTTAGAATCTATGAATCTAGGTTGGCTACAAAAGAGTAGCTTGATATATGATTAATCCAATATTCAATCCAATATTGAAGATGAATGTCCAAACGATTGTTTTAAATGATCGTTGACTAATTGCCATGACATTTGCTCCCATTGCAAGAATAGTAGTTCCTATTAAAATAAAGAAAGAACTTGTACTTACTGCCATGGCAGCAGTAATAGACGCTATTCCTGTTCCTAACATAATCAATGCTATTGAAATTCCTATTGCATTATCTTTCTCCTTTTTAATGATTTGATTGATTTTTGTAATTGGAGAAAGAGAAAATGTGTTTTTTGTAACTATTTGTTGTGTGATTGCTGTGCCCATAATATTTGTATTTATACTACAAAGTTATTATGTGGACTAGACTTTATTTATGATTAGAATCATAAACGAAAATTTATGATCTAGCATGTTTTTCTATTGCTTCTAAGATATATTTTCCTCTAGCTTTACAACCTTTACTCTCGTGAATAATTTTTGTTCTAATGAGATGTTCTAACTCAGGATGCACCCAATCCCTAGATAAGCCAAATAAGTACAAAGCAGTCATGGTATAGGCTCGTACAGCAATTTTTTGAGGAGTAATTAACCAATCGAAACCAGTTTCTATAATCGCTTCAATGTGAGAATCCTTTAAAGCCTCTTTTACTAGATTTTCATTTTTGTTGGTATAAGCAACAGCTAAGTGCTCACATATTTTTGCACACGGACGTATAGCACTATCAAAAGTTAATAAGCTTATTTTCTCGGTGAATAGGTCTAAATGGGGAAGGATTAGATTCAAATCGTTATGAGTACACACCCATTCCAATACCCAAGCAGCCCTTATAGAAAGCTTGCTTTCTATTTCAAAAGTAATTTCAACCAAATACTCAACCAAATCATGATTGTCACACACAATATTTGCAACTCTTTGTCGGTTATCTCTTTTAGCGTTCTCAATGTTAGTGAGTTCTTGTATTAAATAATCTTTACTCATTAGGTTTGGTCGAAATATGTATATTTACTTTAAATAATTAAATGAATGCTAAAGATAAAAAGACTCGTATCTCTTTTCCTTTTATTCTTTGTTTTTTTTGGACTTTCTTCTATGAAAGCTCAAAGAATCAATCAGTTTGATAAAAATAAAAAAAGAACAGGTATTTGGAAAAAATACCATTCTAATAAACGCGTTCGTTATGTTGGAAGGTTTATCAATGGAAAAGAAGTAGGAACATTTAAGTACTACGATATTACCACTTCTAAGTATCCTACAATTATTAAAGAATTTTCAGCTACTTCAGATTCAGCTTTTGTTCGCTATTTTACTTTACAAGGAAAACTTAGAACGAAAGGTAGCATGATTGGTAGAAAAAGAGTTGGAAAATGGATTTACTATTTTCCAAGTGGAAAACTATTTTCAGAAGAGTTTTATACAGATGGGAAGTTAGAAGGAGAGCTTAAAAATTATTATGAAAATGGAAAAACGCTAGAAATTACTCAGTATAGCAATGGAATGAAAAATGGATTTTCTAAAAAGTATTCTGATAAAGGTACTTTGATTGAAGAGGTAAATTATAAGAATGATGTTTTAGATGGCATTGGAAAATATTATGAATTAAATGGCGATTTAAAAGAAGAAGGAGTTTACAGAAACGGAAAGCGTTATGGAAAATGGCAATTTTATATAGGAGGGAAGAAGGCAACCGAAAAACAAAAAAGACAAGAGAATAAAATAAAAAAGAGCGAGATAGAGACCAAAAAAAAGAATGAAAAAAATTAAGCAAACCATATTTTTTATTGTGCTGACAGCATTAATAGTTGGGTGTAATAATGAACAACAAAAAAACAATGAGCTTCTTGGGTTATGGGAAGTTGAGAAAATGACAATGGGAGAAAATTCGATGACACCTATTTCTCGCTGGACAAAATTTAACTCAGATAGTACTCTGGTTTCTGGGAATGGTTGGTTTCAACATTCTATAGGAACTTGGTCTTTAAAAGATAATCAGATTACTATTAAAAGCACCAATGGAGTTCTTGATGAAGCTGAACCGTTTTCATTCAGTTTTATGAATGATAAAATGATTTGGAAAAGAAATGAAGAAGGGCAAGAGGTGACTGTTCATTTAAAAAGAATAGAAAAAATTCCCACATCAGAAGGAAATAAATTATTAGGTCTTTGGAAGTTAATCAAGTCTACAAATGATGGAAATGATATTACTGTTATGTCTAATCCAGATTCGAAAGCTATGTTGCACATACGATGGGACAACATGTATGTTCAGCACAACCTTCCCAAAGGAAAACAATATGGCGTTTATAAGATTCATGGTCATAAGCCAGAAATTCAACTAGTTAATTACGGAGAGTCTTCTACATTTAGTTTTTGGAAATTCTCAATTTCAGGAAAAAACTTAACACTAACTTCTACAAACGGTAAATCTGTGATGGAGTTTGAACGCATTCATCAGTTTATCAAGTAAATGAATTAACATCTTTTAGGGAATGCTTTATAAATAAAATGAGCATATTAGTCATCACTTAAAAGAATCAAAATGAAAAGAGCATTCACCCTTTTAATTATTGTTTTAACGGTATTTAATGGTTATTCACAAACAACTAAACTACCTGATCCAGAAGCTTATTTTTCTGCATTAATCATTTCTGATATAGAGAAATCAATTGATTGGTATTCTAACAACCTAGGCTTTGAACTGATCAATAAAAACGAATCTAAAGAAATGAGTTACAAACAAGCGAATTTAAAACGAGGAAACATTTTAATAGAACTCATAGAATTAGAATCGGCTGTTTCTCCTGAAGTAGTTATTCCTAGCTATACTAAAAAGACTCGTTTACAAGGTTTCTTCAAAGTAGGTTTTTTAATCGCAGATTTTGATCAATGGATTCAAGAACTCACCAAGTTGAAGGTCGAATTTCACGGAAGAGTTGCAAAGAGTAATGAAACTGGAAAGAGAATGGTCATCGTCAAAGATCCTGATGGTAATCGGATTCAGCTTTTTGAAAAATAAGAGGTGAATAACGGTCATTTTTAAGCGATCACTTTTTACAATAAAAACATCAATTCTTTCGATACAAACTTCAGAAGCATTTTTGTAAATTTGCACCGATAAACTAAAGTAATGGCAAGAGTAATTGTAGGACTTTCTGGAGGTGTAGATAGTAGCGTTACAGCATATCTTTTAAAACAACAAGGACATGAGGTGATTGGCTTGTTCATGAAGAACTGGCATGATGATTCTGTGACTATATCAAATGAATGTCCATGGTTAGAAGACAGTAATGATGCGCTAATTGTTGCTGAAAAGCTAGGAATCCCTTTTCAAGTGGTTGATTTGAGTGAACAATATAAAGATCGTATTGTTGACTATATGTTTGATGAATATGAAAAAGGAAGAACTCCAAATCCGGACGTCCTTTGTAATAGAGAGATCAAGTTTGATGTCTTTATGGACATTGCAGTGAACTTAGGAGCAGACTATGTTGCTACTGGTCATTACTGTAGAAAAGGAGAAGAAACGATTAATGGAGAGCCTGTATATAAGTTACTAGCAGGAAAAGATACCAATAAAGATCAATCGTATTTTTTATGCCAATTATCACAAGAACAATTGGCAAAAGCATTATTTCCTATAGGTGAATTAACAAAACCAGAGGTAAGAGAGATTGCCAAAGAAGCCGACTTAATTACTGCAGAGAAGAAAGATTCGCAAGGATTATGCTTTATAGGGAAAGTACGTTTGCCAGAATTTTTACAACAAAAACTAGAACCGAAAGAAGGAGTAATTGTTCAGGTTGCTGAAGATGCGACTGTATATCAAAGAATTGTTCCTGAGTTTACAAACAAAGAAGAAGAACTCGACTTTTTTGCAACCAAATATCAATACGATCAAGAAGATGGGAAAGTTGTTGGAAGGCATCAAGGAGCTCATTATTTCACAAAAGGTCAACGTAAAGGATTGGCAGTAGGTGGTACCAAAGAACCGTTGTTTGTTATTGAAACTGATGTAAACACCAATGTTATTTATGCTGGAGAAGGTAAGAAACATAAAGGATTGTATCGAAGTGTGTTGTTTGTAACTTATGAAGAAGAACATTGGATTCGTGAAGATTTACAAATGAAACCTCATGAAACAATGGAAGTGCAAGCAAGAATCCGTTACCGTCAAGCGTTAGAAAAAGCAACGCTCTATAGAGTAGAAAATGGATTGTTTGTTGAATTTAAAAACCCACAATCTGCTATACAAGAAGGTCAGTTTGTTGCTTGGTATCAAGGAGAAGAGTTATTAGGTTCAGGAGTAATATCTTAAGTTTACATATGCTATGAAAAAACTGATTATTTTATTTATTTGTGCGTTTTGCTTTCAGGCTAATGCTCAAGACTCTATTGTAAATTATCTTGATTTTAATGGAAAATCAACTAAAAAGAGCAAAGCTTTTTCTATAGAAACAGTTGTGAAAAAAGGTGCAACCTGGGAGTATACAGAATATTACAGGAGCGGTAAAATTAAAGAAAAAGGGCAATACAAAAAGAAAAATAAAACCAAACCTATTGGAACTTTCTACGAGTTTTTTAGAAATAGTAGTTTAAAAAGTTTCTATTCACATAACGAAGATGGAGAGTTAAGTGGTAACACTAAAATGTGGTTCGACAATAAAAGTGTTAGTTTCATAGGAAATTATAAGCTTGGCAAGAAAATAGGAGTTTGGAAGTATTATCACTACAATGGACAGATAGCGTGTAAACAGTATTTTCAAAATTTTAAAGCTGTCAAAACTGTTTTTTATGATGAGACAGGAAAGAAAACAGAATCTGAATTGATTAGATTTCAGAAACCAAAATTTGAAGGAGGGGATTTCGGTAAGTTTTGGGAACGTATTAGAAAAGTACATAGTAAATTAGGGTATCAAATTAATGGATTAATTATCTTAAATTTTGATATTGATGTGAATGGAAAGATTGTCAATTTTTCTACAAGCGATAAAATACCGAAAGAATTAGAAAGGAGATTGAGAATTTATTTCAAAAACATTGAAGGCTGGACACCAGCGATTCATATGAATCGAAAGATTCCATATAATTATTCAATCCCATTAAATTTTAACACAAGTTATTGGAACAGGGCAGATGGAGAATAAAATCACAGAACTTTTTAATATTAAATATCCGATTGTACAAGGAGGAATGATCTGGGTTAGTGGTTGGAAACTAGCTTCTGCTGTTTCTAACGCAGGTGGATTAGGTTTAATTGGTTCTGGATCTATGTATCCAGAAGTACTAAGAGAACACATTCAAAAATGCAAAAAAGCAACGGATAAACCTTTTGGGGTAAATGTTCCTATGTTGTATCCACAGATTCAGGAGATTATAGATATTATTGTTGAAGAAGGGGTGAAAATTGTATTTACTTCTGCAGGGAACCCTAAGACATGGACAAGCTTTTTAAAAGAGAAAGGAATTACTGTAGTTCATGTGGTAAGTTCTGTTAAGTTTGCTTTGAAAGCAGAAGCAGCTGGAGTAGATGCTGTGGTCTGTGAAGGTTTTGAAGCGGGAGGGCACAATGGACGTGAGGAGAGTACTACCTTTACGCTAATCCCAATGGTGAAGCAAGAAGTGAAAATTCCTGTGATTGCTGCTGGAGGTATTGGAAGTGGAAGAGGAATGCTAGCTGCTAGAGTTCTTGGAGCAGATGGAGTACAAATTGGAAGTCGATTTGCTGCGACTATAGAATCTTCTGCACATGATAATTTTAAAGAAACTATTGTGAATGTAAAAGATGGCGATACACATTTAACATTAAAAGAATTAGCGCCAGTTCGTTTGGTGAAAAACAAATTTTATCAACAAGTTCAGGAGTTGTACCAACAAAATCCAACAGTTGAACAAATCAAAGAATTGTTAGGAAGAGCAAGGGCCAAGAAAGGAATGTTTGAAGGAGATTTAGAGAATGGCGAATTGGAAATTGGTCAGATTGCAGGAATCATTCACGAAATAAAACCAGCGAAACAAGTGTTAGAGGAGATTGTGAGTGAATATGAAGCGATAAAGAAAAATTTGTAATGAACGGAACCAATAGAAAAGACATTCAAATAGGTAGTGAGGTTGCTGTTGTTCAGAAGCATCATCAGAGAAGTGGTGAACTAACTGAAGGGATCGTCAAGAGAATTTTAACCAATTCCTCTAATCATCCACACGGGATTAAGGTTCAGTTAACTACAGGAATTGTTGGTAGAGTAAAAGAAGTTTTTTAATTTGTAAATTAAAGAAAATCAATTAATTATCAATTGTTAAAATATTTAGTTGTAGCTTTGCCGCTCAATAAATAAATCGTTACCTACTAATTAGGTAACACATTAAAACACTATTATGAGTAAAGGTACCGTAAAATTTTTCAACGAATCTAAAGGATTTGGATTTATCGTAGAAGAAGGAAACAACAGCGAACATTTTGTACATGTTTCAGGATTAATCGATGAAATTCGCGAAAATGACGAAGTTGAATTCGAATTAAAAGAAGGAAGAAAAGGATTAAACGCAGTAAACGTAAGAGTAATCTAATATATACTACTAGTTAATTTTTAAAAGAAAAGGCTATCCAATTGGATAGCCTTTCTTTTTTATAAGTATTGCGTGTCGCTTATGTATTCTTGTGCATTTGTAATCTACGTACTCCGGCTGCAATAATCAATATTGCAAACCCTATTTTAAAAGCAATAAATCCATATTTATTAGTAGTAGAAAGACTGAAAATCAAATAATATATTTCTGATGTTTCAAAAAATCGTTGAAAAGCATCTATTAACCATAGAATAGCAACGATAAAATAAACATAAGGTAAAAGCTTCTTTATAATTTCCATTAGTTCACAGGAATTTTAATATGATATAATTTCCGACTCCTGTTATTCAATTTATTTTCACGTAACCATGGATTGTAAAGCTTCATTTCTTTGTAATTCATATCAAACTTCTTAGCGAAGGAAGCAATATTCGTAATCACTGTATCTACTTTTATAAACTTAGTTTTTGGTAATGTATATAAATCTTCTTCCTCAAACTCGAATCCATATTGTTTAGGGTTTGTCATTACTTCTTTTAAAGCAACGATACGAAATACGTATCTAGATGTTTCAGAATTTAATAATAAATCATAGTAATCATCTACTTGTTGCTTTTTTAAATTTCTTGAAATTCGAGCGTTTCCAGCATTGTATGCAGCAGCTGCTAATGTCCAACTTCCAAAGCGCTCTTTCGATTTTTTTAAATATTCAGCGGCTACTTTGGTGGCTAGTTCTAAATTATAACGTTCGTCTACGTTTCTATTTACTTCCAATCCATATTCTTTGGCAGAAGATTTTAAAAAATGCCAAAACCCAGAAGCACCAGCTGGTGAGGAGTTGTTTTGTAATCCACTTTCAGCAACAGCTAAGTACTTAAAGTCATCTGGAATCCCATACTTCTTTAACAAAGGTTCAATAATAGGAAAGTACTTGTTGGCACGTTTAATCATTAACAATCCATTGGATTGCCAGTATGTATTTACCAATAACTCACGATCCATTCGTTCTTTGATATCAAATCGATCTACGGGAACTTTTTCTCCGGCAAAGGTCAAGCCATCTGGGATTTTTAATGCTTTTATTTGATAGGTTTCAGCGGTATTTTTTTTAGGACCACTATCTGAAACATGTAGTGCGTTAAAAAAAGTAAATGAAAGTATGGTTATTGATAAAATCGATAAGAAGCGTAGTGTTTTCTGCATTGAATCCCTCTTTAGTTAGTAAAGCTTAAATTTAAGTAATTGTAGAAGAGGAATCAAGTTAAATGATTCTTAAAAGATTTGAAGTTGTATTATAGGTAAAAGGTAAAAGGTAAAAGAGAAAGGAGAGTGAACTTTTTTTAATTTTACCCATTACCCATTACCCATTACCCATTACCCATTACCCATTACCCATTACCCATTACCCATTACCCATTACCCATTACCCATTACTAAGTGTTCACTAATAATTTGAGAAATTGTTTTCGATTTTAAAAGAATCATGGTATGAGTTCCATTCTCTATAGAAACGCAGTCTTTAATATATTTGATGGGAAATACATGATCATCAGTACCATGAATATGAAGTATGTTTTTTGGAGCTTTTTCTTGTTGCCAGTGCAAAACTTGATGAATTGCCCACTTCATATAATCTGCATTTCGAACCGAAAGATACATTTTATAAAGATCAGCTCTTTTCTTTAAGAAATCTCCTAAGAAGTATTTGGTGTAGGCATCTAAGTTCTCTGCAATTTTAGCAGGGAACAATTTATAAGTCTTCGTTGTCTTTATGATTTTCAATCGATTCGGGAACTCGTCGCTCGATTTAATACTAGAAATAAGAATGATTTTTTCAGTTGAAATAATTTTATTCATTTCTTGAACTAAGATACCTCCAAAAGAGACACCCAATAGAATTGGATTTTTATGTTTTACTTCTTCACACATTCTTTTCGCATAGTCTTCAAGAGGTTCATGAACAGATAATGGAATTTTCCATTCTAATAAATGAATTTCAAAAGATTCTTCAGGTAATGAAATGTGTTCAAAGATTTTTGGACCAGCTCCTAGTCCTGGAAATAAATAGATGTGTTTTTTAGTCATTATTCTAAATACTTTTTCGCATATAAAATATCTTCTATAAAAACATAGATATCTGTAAGTCGGTCTGGAGCATCTTTCCAAAGACGCACTGTCACATTTTTTCCTTTATATGTAATTACTGTCTCAGCAAAATCTTTTGTCCCACTTTTAGTATACCTACTTTTTAAATTAGAAAAATTAGAAGCGTCTAGAATAGCAGTAAGCTTTGTAAACTGGCTTGACGTTAGTTTTACAGTATGGGTTCCTTTACTATTGGTATATCTAATTCCTTTATAGGTTAAAACAGAATCCTTCGAAATGGTTACTTCAAACACAGGACAATCACCAGAACAAGGTTCTCTTTTTAGGCGAAGTAGTGTGTTGTCTACCTTCTTTATTTTTTCAACCTTTTTTTTAACAACAACTTTTTTAGGAGTTTCTTTTTTTATGACTTCTTTCTTTTTAGTTTCAGGAGAATCGCAACTAAAAATGATGATTGAGAGGCATAGTAATAAGAAACTTTTTTTCATACTTATTTTTTATTATTCTTTTCAAATATATTCAATTTAAATAGTTTATCAAGAATCCAAAAAGGAACCCAAATAAATAACCCAAATACGTTTAAGACGGATATTAACATAGCAGAATCAATAAAGTCTGAGTTATCTCCAAGTCCAAAAAAATCTGCTAAACTATTTGGCTTGATGCTTCTAATAATACCAACACGGTCTTTAATTAAAAAGTAAATAGCAGCACAAAACCCAATTGACATGATTACAATTAAAACTATAGAGCTGGTTTGCAATGACATGTTAAACGATCATTTTATCTTTCACAAAGTCAAAACGAACCAAACCATCTTCATCTATTTTTGTTAAGGTTACTTCGTGTAGTGTATTCACTAATGCTGGATTCCAAGGAGTTTTTACTTTCACATAGTTTTCAGTAAATCCATGAATGTATCCTTCTTTGTTTTCGCTTTCAAATAGTACTGTTAGCGTATTGCCTAATTGTGTTTCATAAAAAGCTCTACGTTTCTTTACAGACAGGCCACGAAGCATTTTACTACGCTTGGCACGTACTTTCTTTGGAACAACACCATCTAATAAAACAGCTTCTGTATTTGGTCTTTCTGAATAGGTAAAGACATGTAGGTATGAAATGTCTAAATCATTTAGATAGTTATAGGTTTCTAAAAAGTGTTCATCAGTCTCTCCAGGGAAACCAACAATCACATCAACACCAATGCAGGCATTTGGCATGACTTCTTTAATTTTAGAAACTCTATTGGTATAAGTGTTCTTTAAATAACGACGTTTCATTTTTTTGAGTAGATCATCGCTACCACTTTGTAATGGAATATGAAAGTGAGGAACGAACGTATCTGAATTTGAAACAAACTCAATGGTTTCATCTTTTAAGAGGTTAGGCTCTATAGAAGAGATTCGTAAACGATGAATTCCATCTACAGTCTCTAATTCTTTCACCAATTCTAAAAATGTGTGTTCGTGCTTCTTATTGCCAAACTCGCCTTTCCCATAATCACCAATATTCACACCAGTCAATACAATCTCTTTGATTCCTCTTTCAGAAATCTCTTTGGCATTTTTTAAGACATTTTCTACAGTATCACTTCTAGAAATCCCTCTAGCCAAAGGAATGGTACAATAGGTGCACTTATAATCACATCCGTCTTGAACTTTTAAGAACGCTCTTGTACGATCTCCAATAGAGTAGGAGCCTACATAGAAATCGGCGTCAGAAATTTCACAAGAATGAACTTCTCCAATATCGTTTTTAGTTAAATCGTTGATATAACTAGTAACATTAAATTTTTCAGTAGCACCTAAAACTAAATCAACACCATCAACAGCAGCCAATTCTTCAGGCTTCAACTGTGCATAACATCCTACAGCAATTAAGAAAGCATCTTCATTTTTTTTCAATGCATTTTTCACGATGGATTTAAATCGTTTATCAGCATTATCGGTCACAGAACATGTATTAATTACATACACATCTGCCTTCTCTTGAAAGTCAACACGATCAAAACCCTCATTCACAAAACTACGAGCAATCGTAGAAGTTTCGGAGAAGTTCAGTTTACATCCCAACGTGTAAAATGCTACTTTTTTATCTGCATTCATTCTTGTACATTTAAAGGCGTACAAAGTTACGATAATTCTTAAAAGTTAGATGAGTAAAGAAATCATTTTTGAAACTGAACGTTTGTTGATTAGAAAGCTTGTGATGAGTGATTTAACTCCCTTCCATACAATGGAAAGTAATCCAAGAGTATTGCAGTATGCTACTGGAGATGTGAAGTCGTTAGAAGCAAATGAAAAAGAATTAGAAGAATTGATCGAGAAGTATTCTCTTGAAGGGAATGATTTTTGGATTTATGCGATCGAAAGAAAATCTGATGAAGTATTTATAGGCACTGTGGCCTTAGTGAAAGATGGAGAGGATGATGAAATAGGATATCGTTTTCTTGAAATATATTGGGGATTAGGCTACGGATTTGAAATATGTAAGGGTTTGATAACCTATTGTAAGTCTATTGGGATGCCCAAAATCATAGGTTATATTATCGATGCTAATACGGCATCTTCTAAGATATTAGAGAAATGTAATTTTAAAGTTGTAGAGAAAGGAATAGATCCTACTTCTAAACTTCCAGAAACTAAATATGAATTGAAATTATGATTGTAACCGATTTAAAAACACCTTATTACGCTGTTATTTTTACAACATTGTTAAGTGATAATCTAACAGGATATATTGAAACTGCTGAAAGAATGGAAGCGTTAGCTCGACAACAAGAAGGGTATTTGGGAATAGAATCTACAAGGAATGAAGTTGGAATTACTGTTTCCTATTGGAAAGATTTAGATTCAATTACTGCGTGGAAGAATAATGTAGAACATACAGAAGCTAGAAATAAAGGAAGAGAGCAATGGTACAAGCAATATCAATTACGAATTTGTAAAGTAGAAAGAGAATATGGGTTTGTTCAATAGAATGATGAAATACGAATTGCGAATTACGGATGATGAAATACGAATTACGGATTACAATTTCTTGCGAAGTATAGTACTCGTTTCTTTTTCTGTGTTGATGCTGTCTTGTGCAAAGCAGAAACATAGGTTTAATGATTCTCAAGTTTTTAGATACAATCAACATGCAAATATTACTACGTTAGATCCAGCTTTTGCTAAAGATTTACGAACTATTTGGGCAACAGCTCAATTGTTTAATGGACTGGTTCAATTAGATGATAGCCTACATGTACAACCAAGTATAGCTAAGAGTTGGACCATTTCTGAAGATGGTAAAACATATGAGTTTGTACTAAGGAAGGATGTGAAATTCCATAAGCACGCATTATTTGGAGAAGATTCTACGCGGAATGTAATTGCTAAAGATTTTGAATATTCTTTTCATCGGTTATTAGATCCTAATGTAGCTTCACCAGGAAAATGGGTGTTGGATTATGTAGCTGACTTCAAAGCAAAAAACGATTCTACTTTTGTCATTAACTTACAACGACCATTCCCGCCATTTATAAGTCTTTTAAGCATGCAATATTGTTCTGTTGTTCCGAAGGAAGGTGTTGAGTATTTTGGAAACGAATTTAGAGCAAACCCAATAGGAACAGGACCCTTTAAATTTAAGCTATGGGTAGAAAATATAAAGTTAGTTTTTAGAAAGAATTCACTATACTATGAAAAAGATAAAGATGGTAATCAACTGCCTTACCTAGAAGCAGTTTCAACCACTTTTTTGCCTGACAAACAAAGTGAATTTTTACAATTTATTCAAGGGAATTCAGATTTCTTAAATAGTATTGATGCATCTTATAAAGATAATATCTTGACCTCCAAGGGAACTCTACAAAAGAAGTATTCAGAAAAAATAGATATGGTAAAAGGACCATACTTAAACACTGAATATTTAGGAGTTTATTTAGATGCTAAAGAGAAAGAAACCAGTTCTATAAAGATTCGGAAAGCTATGAACTATGGTTTTGATCGAGTGAAAATGATTAAATACTTAAGAAATGGTATTGGAACTCCTGCTGTGAATGGTTTTATTCCTAAAGGATTGCCAGCATTTAATAACATGCAAGGATACACGTATCAGCCTAAAAAGGCAAAGAAGTTAATTCATGAATATATAAAAGAAACAGGGAATAAAAACCCATCAATTACTATCTCAACGAATAGTCAATACTTAGATATGTGTGAGTTTATTCAACGGGAGATGCATAAAATTGGTTTGGATGTTAAAGTTGATGTAATGCCGCCTTCAACTTTACGTGAGCAAAAAGTAAATGGAAAGCTTTCTATTTTTAGAGGAAGTTGGGTGGCAGATTATCCAGATGCTGAAAATTACTTATTCATTTTTCAGAGCAATCGTTTTTCTCCTCATGGACCTAATTATACACATTATAAAAACGAAAAGTTTGATGCTTTGTTAGAGCAATCTATAAATACAACAAATACCCAAGAGCGTCATTTATTGTATCAGAAAATGGATAGCCTTTTGATGTCTTCGGCTCCAGTAATCCCTTTGTATTATGATGAAGTAATTCGTTTCACGCATAAAAATGTCACAGGATTGGGAATAAACCCAATCAACCATTTAAGTTTAAAAAGGGTTCAAAAAAAGATGAAATAATCAATTATTATTCTTTATCAAAGGCAATAAATGCCGTTCCTAATCCAAATTGATAATCTGGCTCTGTATCAGGTAAAAAGAAATTATAATCTAGCCATGCATACCCTTCATTTCCCCAAGTTGTACCCCAAGAATTGACAAATTTAAAGGCATTGAGTTCATCGCTATAACCTACAATCAAAACTGCATGCCCACAGGCATCTATTGGATTTTCGCTATAACTTCTTGCGACAAAATCATTGTCTATAGTGTCTAGATATGTAAAGTCAATATTGGAAATATCTAAGCTAATCACAATAGGATTGTCTTGAGATACTAATGTTTTGATAAGGTTGATTAATGTATAATTAGGGTCTGTATTCGTATCCGGAATGCCTACAATGAAATAATCTTCAATTTGATTCGTATCAGCCATTTGCTTTTCTTCTTCAGTAGGTAAATTTGAACACTGACTATCTGAGTATGGAAATGCCTGCCAGCTAAGAACACCTTGAGTTTTTAATATTTCAAGTGCATTGGCAATGTTAGAACCAGAATCACAATTCGGATTTGCTTTTGTTTGATTGTATACATAAGCAGGACTCATTACATCTTCATAGGATTCATAGTCATAACCGTGCTCTATTTTTTCTTGGTAACTTTTTAGATAATAGGTGGTTGCCCAAGAGACACAACTTCCTTGACTCCCTTGACTTCTCACAGGAGGAATAGAATCAGAGAGGTCATAATACAAAGGTAAATCGTTTGGGATGTCAATATTATCTAGCAAATCAACTGAGGAAATAGAACGATTTAAGTAACCACAGGCCACACCAGTTTGTTGAGGATCATTATCTGATGGATCAGGTTCTATCACATCTGGGACAATGATCTTTGGGTTTACAGGATTGAACTCAAGGAAAGGCTCACATCCATAAATTGTTAAAAAAAGAAGTGTAATTGCAAAGGGAACTATTTTTCTCATAGCATTTTTATAATGATTGCTCATTATATAGTCTATGATTTATAAAAAGGTTGCGTAGAAAAGTAAAAAATAAATGATTTTAAAAAACTGCTTCTTTAATTTTTTGAGCAAGCTTCTTTTTAACATTCACAGGAAACGTTTTGTCTCCCATTAAAATATCAACCATAAACTCTCCAAAACGTTGACCATATTTCTTAAAAAGAAAACTTCGAAGAGGGTTCTTTTTGTAGAAGTAAGCCATTAAAAACTCACCAGAACGTAACTCAGGCACAAGCTTTTCATGTAATTTTTCTTCGTACAATTTTGTAGCAACTCCTAGATCTAAATTACTTTCAATAATGGCTTCAGCAACTAGTTTACCGCTATAAATGGCATTGGAAATTCCTTCTGCAGTAATAGGTTCAGCAAAGCCTGCCGAATCACCAATTAGAAATGTTCTTCCTTTTGTAAAACCATCTGTTCGTGAAGAAAGTGGTATTTGAAAACCATGCATCTCTTCTTTAATAATATCTTTAATTCCTAACAAATCGAGATATTCTTTGTAATATTCTTTTAAATTGATTCGTTTCTTTTTGGTTGTTAAAACACCAATTGATAAATGACTTTTCTTAGGGAAACACCAAGCATACCCTTGAGGAGCTCCATCAATATCAAAACGTACAGTTTTACTCAAACGCTCAAAATCTTCTTTAGAAACGGTTACTTCGTACTCTAATGCAGGAATTAAATTTCTAGTTTCTGTTGTCCATCCAGCTAATTTAGCTGTAGGACTTAATACACCATCGGCAGCAATTAAAAACTTTGATTGAATTTTACCTTGAGTGGTTTCACTAATGATATAATTGTTTTGAGAATCAACTTTTATTAGTTTATGACCTTCTAATAAATCGACGCCTAATTCTTGAGCTTTCTTTACAATTAAATGATCGAAAGTATCTCTCATGATCATTGTGATAATAGGCTCTTCTCTAGATACAGTAAAATGAAGATCTTTTCCAAAAAAGGTTTCAACATCATAAAATTCCCTTTCTACTACTTCACTAACATCAATTGGTAAGTTTTTACGACCTCTAAAAACAAATCCGCCTCCACAAGTTTTATAACGAGGCAGTGTTTCTTTTTCAATGATGCAAACACGGATTCCTTTTTGTGCAAGGTAAAAAGCTGTTGCCGCACCTGATGGACCACTACCAACAATCGCTACATCGTAAATTTTCATTTTGATGATTCTTTTAATTTGAGTCTGGCTAAAATAGGGAAGTGGTCTGAATATTTGACATCAAAAGTTTTAAAATAATTGACATCAAAGTTCATGTCTGCTAAAATAAAATCGATTCGTAATGGGTATCCATAATCGAACGTTTTACCAAACCCTTTCCCAGCTTCAACAAAAGCATCCTGTTTGTTCTTAGAAATTTGACGATAAACCCAAGAGAAAGCAGTATTATTGAAATCACCGCACACAATTTTTTTTCCTTTCCATTGTTTTTCATGCGCTAAAAACTGCTCGGTTTGAGCGGCCTGCTTTTTAAAAGCAGTTTTCATTCGTTTGATTAAACGGTCGGAGTTTTCTTCACCAAAATTTTCTTTTTCTGTATTGATTTTTAATGATTCTAAATGGACATTGTATATCCTAATGGTATCATTTTCTTTGACGATATCTGCAAAAATAATATTGTTAGCACTGCTTTTAAAATCTAAAGAACCAGAATTGATAATTGGATAATTAGAGTAAATAGCCAAACCAAACTTATTAGATTTATTTTTTGTTTTGATGTATTGATAAGGATAGGTAATTTGAAAGTTCTTAGGTTCGAAAAACTCCTGAATGCTTAAGATGTCTGGTTTCTGGTCATTAATAAAATCATAGGTATTTTGATCTACAGAGTCTTTACGGTTCCATCCATAATGATTGAACATCTTTACATTGTAACTCATCACTTTTAAATCCTCATTTTGAGGAGTTTTTTTTTCTGAGAATTTATAGATACGTCCAATATATCCGAAACCTAAAAAAATAATAATAGTGGATAGAATAAACTGTTTCTTTAAGCGAACGAGCCAATAAATAGCGAATAATAAGTTGACTAAGAATAAGACAGGTACAGCCAAGCTTAAAATGGTAAAGCTCGGGGTCGTTTTTGGTGAAATGTAAGGAAGCAGGTATGAGAATAATAAAGCGAAAGCCATCAATGAATTAACAAAGAAGGTAACCTTATTCCAAAATAGCCCTTTTTTCATAGTATTTATTTCCCTTGTTTGAAAAGGAATTGTTTTTCTTCTTTCGTAAGTGTATCATATCCAGACTTACTAATCTTATCTAGGATAGCGTCTATTTGTTTTTGATCTTCTGTTTTAGCAGTTGCAGAAACTGTTTTTTTTGTTTTCCTTTTTTTTGATTTATGTACAGTTTTTAAAGGCTTCTTTTTTGTTTTAAATAAATTAGAAACCCAACCAAACAAATCAATTTTTTTATTACTTGCTTGAGATACATATAGGAACCCAAACAGAGCGCCTCCTATATGTGCAAAATGTCCGCCTCCATTACTTCCGGCTAGTTGAATAAAATCTAGTAAAATAAAAACAGCAGCTAAGTGCCAAAGTTTAATAAACCCAATAAACCGAAAACTCAATTGATAATTCGGGATATACGTAGCGATTCCGATTACAATAGCGGAAATACCAGCAGAAGCACCAACTAAAGGAGCAGTTTGACCTCTAAAAATAGGGAAATAATTGTAACTCAATAAGTAAATGATTCCTCCAAAAAGAGTTCCTAAAACATAAAAGGAAAGTAATTGTTTTGGTGAGAAATACTCTAAAAACATTCGCCCAAAATAGAAAAGGACAATACAGTTAAAAAGTATGTGTAAAAAGCCTGCATGTAAAAAACCATAGGTGACTATTGTCCACGGTCTGGTGATAAAAAAATCAAAAGAAGAGGATAAAGAAAACCAATCGAATATAAAATTATTTCGAGATTCATATAATCCTGAAAAGGAGCTAAACAAAAGCGCAATAATAAATACGCCAATATTGATGTAGATCAGTTGTTCTACAATGGTTCCGTGTTTAAACCTAGCTTTTATGTCGTTTAAAACACTCATTAATTGTAGTGTTTAAATTGAGTCTTCTTCCAGTATAATGCAATTAACCCTCCAGTTAAAGCACCCCCAACGTGGGCGAAATGCGCAACATTGACACCTAATATTGATGTACCTCCAAATATACCTGAAAGTGTTTCATAGGCTAATAATACAGGAATGAAGTATTTAGCTGCAATAGGGACTGGTAAAAAAATTAACGCCATTTTTGCATTTGGAAAACTCAATCCAAATGCTGCTATTAATCCCATAATAGCTCCTGAAGCACCAACTCCATTAGCGTAAAAGATAGAATTAAATTTATTAAAAGTATCTTCGGATAAAATATTTTTCCAATCTATATTATATTTTTCTTGGTTAAGTATATCAATTACATAATCAGCAGTGTATCCAGAACTATTTAATGTCTCAAGAATACTGTTAAATTGATAAAAGTCTATTGCCCAAGGCAGAAATACAGCTCCTAATCCAGAAGAAAAATAGAAGAATAGAAATTTCTTTTTCCCCCACATTTGCTCTAAAGGTGAACCAAACATCCATAAGGCTAACATATTAAAAAGAATATGTGGCAGAAATTTCGGACTATGCATAAACATATGCGAAAAAATTTGCCAGACCTTAAAATTATCATTTTTTGGAAACCAAATAGCCAACATATCATACAAAGCTGGTGTCATCATCATTCCTATATAAAAGATAACATTTAGAATGATTAAATGCTTGATAGTATCTGGAATACGTATTCTATTCATAATCCTATTTTATTGATTAAATAGTTGATCTATTTCGTTTAAAGTTAGTGTCTTAAAAGTAGCTTTACCTGAAGGAGAAGTACTTGGTTCTTTACATGAGAATAAATTATTTACCAAGCTTTCCTGTTCTTTTTGCGATAAGTAAGTCCCAGTTTTGATAGCGAGAGACTTCGCAAATGATTTTGCCATTTGATCAAAGGGATTCAGATTTGCATCTGGAACTTCTAAATTAATTGAATCTAACAACTCTTCTAAAACAGTAGTTACTTGACTTTCTGAAATCTCAGTTGGAGTACCTTTAATCGTTACTGATTCTTTCGTGAATTCATCAAAAGCAAAACCTGCACTTTCTAAATCAGATTTGATGCTGTAAATAGTTTCTATTTCAGCCGATGAAAATGAAATGGTAATAGGAAATAACAATTGTTGACTATTTGCTTCTTTTACCGTAATGTTTTCTAAAAATGTCTCATATAAGACACGCTGATGTGCAAGTGACTGATGTATCAATACAACACCGGATTTTATAGAACTCAATAAATACTTCTTCTGAATTTGAAAAGTTTTGTTTGTTTGATGCTCAATTTCTTGTTGAAATAAAGCCTCTTGTTGTTGTTCTATTTGTTCGGTAGTTGCATACAAGCTTTCCCAATTATTTTGTTCTTTTATTGGAGGACGATATGCAGAGTTTACCTGTTGTTCTCTTTGAAAAGGATTGAAATTTGGATCGACAGAAATTTTTGGAGCAGAAGGTGTTCCTTGCCTTTTATTAAAATCGTAAGGTGTGTCTAAGGTAGCATCTCTATTAAAATCTAGAACTGGTGCAATGCTATATTGCCCTAAACTATGTTTTACAGTAGCTCTTAGAATTGCATAGATTGCTTTTTCATCATCAAACTTCACTTCTGTTTTTGTAGGATGAATATTGATGTCAATACTTTTTGTAGGAACCGTTAAGTATAAAAAGTAAGAAGGATGTGTTCCTTGTTCTAATAGTCCATCAAAAGCAGCGACAATTGCGTGATGCAAATAAGGACTCTTTACAAATCGATTGTTGACAAAGAAAAACTGTTCGCCTCTTTTTTTCTTTGCATATTCTGGCTTCGCAACAAAACCCTTCATTGAAATCATTTCTGTCTCCTCATCAATAGGAACTAATTTTTCATTCATTTTAGAGCCGAAAATTGACACAATTCTTTTGCGCAAATTGCACTCATTCAAATGATATACTTCATTTCCATTATGGTGTAAACTAAAAGCAATTTCTGGATGTGCCAAAGCAACACGTTGAAACTCATCAATTATGTGACGTGTTTCTACAGTGTCAGATTTTAAAAAATTTCTTCTTGCTGGAATGTTATAAAATAAGTTCTTAACGGCAATACTACTTCCTTTTGGAGTTCCAACCATATCCTGAGAAACGATTTTACTTCCTTCAATCTTTATTTGTGTTCCTAATTCCTGATCTTCTAGTTTGGTTTTCATTTCTACATGAGCAATCGCAGCAATAGAAGCCAAAGCTTCTCCACGAAATCCTTTTGTATGTAGTTGAAATAAATCTTCAGCAGATCGTATTTTAGATGTTGCATGTCTTTCAAAAGACAAACGAGCATCAGTAACACTCATCCCTTTACCATCATCAATGATTTGAACTAATGTTTTTCCTGCATCTTTTAGAATTAACTTTATGCTAGATGCACCCGCGTCAATAGAATTTTCTAGAAGCTCTTTAACCACTGAAGCTGGTCGTTGTACGACTTCTCCTGCAGCTATTTGGTTAGCTACATGGTCTGGTAAAAGCTGAATGATATCTGACATTAATTACTGGTAAATATGGATAGATCAAAATCTATTAAGAATAAAAAAAGCAAAACTAATACAACAACAATGTACATGATTACTTTGCTGGAATTACTTTGGTTGTCTTCTAACTCGTAGGTTTGGTTATTGTATTCAATTGAATGCTTTCCTTTTCCATTTAATTCACCAATAGCATTGTTAATCTTATCTTTTAGTCCTTTGCGCTTACCTGCCGTAGTTCTAAATTGATCGAACTTATGATTTATCTCATAAGGGTTTCCATCACCCTTATAATACCTTGGCTTGTAATCAAATTTCTTATTCTTTCTTTTAATAAACCCCATACTGTTATTCTATAATAGACATAACTACAAATATTGAACCAATATTAGGTAGTATGTCAAAGTTACTTAATAATAAAGTAGTGGTCAAGAATTGTTGATAAGGAAAGTTGTTAAATCTGTCTTAATGCTGCCATTTTAACTGCTGCAACAGCACATTCTACACCTTTGTTTCCAAATTTTCCTCCAGCTCTATCTATAGACTGTTGTTTTGTATCGTCTGTTAATACACAAAAAATAACAGGTGTGTCGTATTGCATATTTAAGTCAACAATACCTTGGGTAACTCCTTGGCAAACAAAATCGAAGTGCTTTGTTTCACCTTGAATGACATTTCCTATAGCAATAATGGCATCTAGTTTTTGAGATTCTACCATTTTTTTACAACCATAGATTAATTCAAAACTTCCAGGAACATCCCAAGAAATGATGTTTTCTTCTTGTGTTCCTAAATCTAAAAGTGTTTTGATTGCTCCTTTTTGAAGATTCTGAGTAATCTCAGGATTCCATTCAGAAACAACAATCCCAAATCGAAAATTATTCGCATTTGGGATTGTTGTTTTATCGTAGGCTGATAAATTTGTTGTTGCCATTGGTCTTATTGCGCGTATTTAGCGCTATTGATATATTTATCGATTGTTCTACCAGTGGTAGTTAAAGGATATTTCTCTTTAATCTTTGTAAACAATTTTTCTGCTTTAGAAAACTGACCTAATTCCATCGCTGCTGTTCCAGCTTTGAATAAAAATAAAGGAGCAGTAAACTCATTGTCTTTCTTGTTGGCAGCTTTTTCATAATATTCTAAAGCTTCTTTAGGTTGATCAATGTCAGCAAATGCATCACCAATAGCTCCTAATGCTGTAGGTCCTAAGAATTCATCATCAGAATTGAACTTACTTAAATAGTCAATCGCTTTATCATATTCTTTCATTCTAAGGTAAGAAACACCAGCATAGTAGTTTGCAATATTTCCTGCTTTCGTACCGCTAAAAGTAGTAGCAATATCTAAGAAACCATATTTTCCATCAGCTCCTTCTAAACCAAGGTTTAGTAAAGAATCTACAAGACCAGAACCAGCGGTAGACGCTTCGTCAAAATACTTTCTTGGAAATGCCAATTCGTTAGAAGCTTCTAATTCAGTAGGCTCAACGATGTATTTGTTATATGCCATGTATCCTAAAATAGCAGCAATCACAAAGATCAATCCATAAAGTAATGCTTTGTTGTTTTTTTCGATCCACTTCTCTGATTTTGAAGCTGTTTGATCTAAAGTGTTAAAAACCTCAGCAGTTGTACTCTGCATTTCAGCTGCTTGTTGATCTCTTCTGTCTTTTGGTTTAGAACCCCTTTTCTTATATGTTGCCATACTCCTTTAAAAATTAGTAGGCGCAAAAATAGTTTTTTTAATTGGATTTTGAAAGTACATAGCACACCAGTTGCTAATTATTTTTATAAAAAGGAAGGAAGTAAAAAATGAAGCTTTTATTGAAACAGAGATTAAACAGATTTAATCACTTTCTTTTCGTTATTTTTCAATAATTTGCATCCTCTTATATTGTATCAAAAGCAACATGTACTTACACAAACTTTCTTTATTGAATTTCAAGAACTTCGACTCTAAATCATTCGAGTTTCAAGAGAAAATTAATTGCTTTGTTGGTCAGAATGGAGTAGGAAAAACCAATGTATTGGATGCTATTTATTACCTCTCATTTGCTAAAAGTTATTTCAACCCTATAGCTGTTCAAAATATAAGACATAACGAAAGCTTTTTTGTAGTTGAAGGAGATTATCAAATGAATGAACGATCTGAAAAGATTATTTGTAGTTTGAAAAAAGGGCAAAAGAAAGTTTTGAAACGGAATGGGAAGGCATATGAGAAATTTTCCGATCATGTTGGTCAAATTCCACTTGTTATTATTTCTCCTTCTGATAGAGATCTAGTTACAGAAGGTAGTGATACTCGAAGAAAGTTCATTGATGGCGTTATTTCACAACAGGATAAAAAATACCTAAAAGATTTAATTTCTTACAATAAGGTATTGTCACAAAGGAATGCGTTGCTAAAGTATTTTGCTGCGAATAGAACATTTGATGCAGTGAATTTAGAGGTATACGATGATCAATTGATTTCTTACGGTACAAACCTGTACGAAAAGAGAAAAGCTTTTTTAGAAGAGTTTATTCCTATTTTTAATGCGAAGTATCAAATTATTTCTAATGATAAGGAACAAGTAGATTTGGTGTATAAAAGTCAATTACACATTTCTTCACTTCAAAACCTTTTAAAGAACGGATTGGAGAAAGATAAAATCCTTCAATATACTACGGTAGGGATTCATAAAGATGATTTAAATTTTGAAATAGGAGGTTACCCTATTAAGAAGTTCGGATCTCAAGGACAGCAAAAATCGTATTTAATAGCTTTGAAGCTTGCGCAATTTGAGTTTATCAAACAGCAGTCTAACATTACACCTATTTTATTGTTAGATGATATTTTTGATAAATTAGATGAATCGAGAGTTTCTCATATTATTCAATTGGTAAATAATGATGAGTTTGGCCAGATATTTATTACAGATACCCATTTTGAAAGAACTGAGAACGCAATTAAGCAGAGTGAGAAACCCTATCAAATTTTTAAATTGTAGAGATGAGTAAAAGAGAAAACGAATCGAATGCGATTAAAGATTTAATGAAATCCTTTATCAAGGAAAATAATTTGACAAAAGGGATGCAGAAAATTGAAATTGAAGAAGTCTGGGCAAAACTAATGGGCCCTGGAGTAGTATCCTATACAGACTCTATACAACTACAAAATAAAACTTTAATCATTCGACTTTCATCTTCTGTCTTGAGAGAAGAGTTGAGTTATGGCAAGGATAAGATTATCAAAATGATCAATGAAGAAATGGGAGTTGAGTTAGTTTCTAAACTAATGTTGACATAAAAAAACTCGCTACTTTCGTAACGAGTTTTACTAAATATATTTAAAAAGAAGTTTCTTAGAACATCTCTCTACCTGAGAAATGGAAGTTTCCTTCGATCTCAGCGTTTTCATCGCTATCAGAACCATGAACTGCATTCTCTCCCATAGAAGTAGCATACAATTGTCTGATGGTTCCTTCAGCTGCATCAGCTGGGTTTGTAGCACCGATTAAAGTTCTAAAGTCTTCAACAGCATTGTCTTTCTCTAAGATTGCTGCAACGATAGGACCTCTTGTCATAAATTCAACTAACTCTCCAAAGAAAGGGCGTTCGTTATGAACTGCATAAAAAGTTTCAGCATCAGCTTTTGTCATTTGTGTCTTTTTCATTGCCACAATTCTAAATCCAGCTGCATTGATCTTTTCTAAGATTGCTCCTGTATGTCCATTCTCAATACCATCTGGCTTAATCATGGTAAATGTTCTATTTGTTGCCATTTTTGTTTATTATTTTATAAATCGCGGCAAAAGTACAGCTTTTAATGTTAAAAACAAGTTAAGGATAGTGTTGAATATATTCTTGCTGAAGAATATTATTACGACCTCTCATTTGCATGGTAATTTTCCTGGTTTTGAAATCAAAGAGTAAAAGTCCAAAACTAATATCTGAGACCACTTCTTTCACTCTGTATTGATTGGGTTCTTTAGTAAAACGATCATAAGAATGTGTAAGTCCGCTAGAAGTAAAGTCTATTAAAGGATAGTTTAATCCTTCTAGCTTAGTCTTAGAGAATTCGGAAATATGTCGATCTCCAGATAAAAGAAGAACCCCTTTTGCTTTAGAGTTTACAATGACGTTTGATAGTTTATCAACCTCGTTAGGAAAGTTATCCCAAGCCTCATAACCATGTTCTTTTGATAAGTACTGAATACTACTTACTATAATATTAAAATCTGAGGTAGAGTTTTTTAATTCAGATGTTAGCCATTTCCATTGTTTATCACCCAGAACTGTAGCACCTTCTTTAAAGTTTCTTTTATATCTTCTGTTCTTTTTGATCGATTTTTCTAGACCACTTCTAAAGTAACGAGTATCTAAAAGAATTACTTTTATTGACCCTTCATCTGTTTGATAAACTTTACTATAATAAATTCCTTCTTGATTTCTTCTTGGGTGATCTTTTGGAACATCAAAAAAATCTAAAAACATACTTTGAGCTTCCTCTTTTTTAGAAAACTCCGAGCCTCCATCATTCAGTCCATAATCATGATCATCCCAAATCCCAATGATTTCAGCTTGCTCTTTTAAATCTTGATATCCTTTTATAGAGAGTTGCTTTTTATAATCTTTTTGCATCTTATTCTTTTTATAAGGACTAGAATAAATATTATCGCCTCCCCAAATCCAGACTTGTGGATTATTTTTGATAATCTCAGCCCAAAGCAGATTCTCCTTAAACTGCTTATTACAAGAACCAAAAGCGATCACAAAATCAGATTTAGTTATTGTTGGTTTTATTTTTTCATCAATGCCATTACAAAGAAGAAGAGATATCGAAAAGAGTAAAAGAATAAATTTTGAAGTCTTCATTTTTAACAGAATATAAGCAAAACTAAGCATAATTTATAGGATATAAATGTGATTAAATTGTATCTTCGCTGCTTATGATTTTGAAAGACATAAACGAGTTACAGTCGTATCTAGAGACTCCAAGAAGTATCGTGATTATCGGACATAGAAATCCAGATGGAGATGCCATGGGATCTACTTTAGGATTGTATCATTATTTAAAAAAGAAAGGCCATCAACCAACAGTTGTTGTCCCTAATGAATACCCTGACTTCTTGCACTGGTTGCCAGGTTCAGATACTACATATCGATTTGATTGGCAGAATTCACAATCGCAAAGAGCAATTAAGGGATCTGATATTATTTTCTTATTAGATTTTAACGCTTTGCATAGAGTGGGAAGAGATATGCAGAATACCTTAGAGGCTTATCCTAATGACTTTGCTTTAATAGATCATCACCAACAACCTGATGATTTTAAATATATGTATTCAGATACATCCATGTGTTCAACCTGTGAAATGGTCTACCATTTTATAGAAATTATGGACGATGTTGAATTGATTGATAAAGATATAGCAACCTGTTTGTATACTGGTATCATGACAGATACTGGTTCTTTTCGTTTTAGATCAACAACAAGTACTACACATAGAGTAATTGCTGACTTGATTGACAAAGGAGCTCAGAATGATAGAATTCATAACAATGTGTATGATGCAAATTCTTATGGACGTTTACAGTTGTTAGGACAAGCCTTAAGTAATTTAGAGGTTTTTCCTGAATACAATACGGCTTATATTACATTAACAGAATACGAGAAGAAAAAGCATAACTTTAAGAAGGGAGATACCGAAGGTGTTGTTAATTATGCATTGTCTCTAGCTGGAATTGTTATGGCCGCTATCTTTATAGAAGACAAAGAGCAGGGAATTATAAAAATATCTTTCCGGTCTAAAGGAAGTTTTTCAGTGAATCAATTTGCTAGAAAACATTTTAACGGTGGTGGACACGACAATGCTGCTGGAGGGAAATCTGAACTTAGCATGGAAGAAACTATTACTAAGTTTAGTGGTTTGCTTCCTGAGAATGAAGAAGCTTTAAAAGCATCGTATGAGGTATAGTTATTTAATTCTATTGTTTTTTGTGATCGTTTCTTGTTCAACACCTGAAGCAAGAAGACCTGTTGAGCCACCAAAGACACATACGTTAGCTTCAGCAACAGGACAGTTAAAGAAGATAAATAAAATAGAAGAAGCAAAAGTTTTAGCGTACATAAAAAATGATAGCTTAGTTACTTACGAAACTTCTTCAAATGGATATTGGTTTCAGTATCTTGAAAAAAAAGAAAATCAAAAGACTTCTTTAGAAACAGGAACAACTGTAACAATCTCTTACGAAATTCTTGATTTAAATGACCAAGTAATTTATTCAAAAGAAGAATTGGGAGCTAAAGAATATATCATTGATAAGGAAGATTTTATGCTAGCACTTCAATCAGGAATAAAAATGATGAATATCGGCGAAACAATTAAATTTGTCATTCCTTCACCTCAAGCTTATGGTATTATAGGGGATGGTAATAAAATAGGAATCAACCAATCAATTATAAGTATCGTAACATTAATCAATATAAAAGAAGCCCTAAAAAATGAAGAATAAATTTTTAGTTATTATTATAATAGCATCATTCATGATTTCTTGTGGAAATAAACCTAAAGAAGTAAAATCATTAGATAGTGAAATAGACTCTGTGAGTTATGCAATAGGTTTATCAATGTCTATGCAATTAAAAAATAATTTTAAAGATGTAAAAGAGGAAGTTCTTATACAAGCGATTAGAAATGGTTTAGATTCTATTAATTTGTTGATAGAGATAAAAGATATCCAAAATGTGACAAGACCTTACTTTCAAAAGAAGCAACAAGCTGAAATGAAAGAAAGACAAGAAAAAGCAGCTAAGGAAGCTGAAATTAAGTTTGCTGACAATAGAAAAGCAGGAGAAGAATTTTTGAACGCTAATAAATCTAAAAAAGGAGTTATTACAACAGCAAGTGGTTTACAGTATATTGTTTTAAAAGAAGGTAAAGGAGAAAGCCCTAAAGCAATGTCAAAAGTAAAAGTACATTATCATGGAACTACTATAACTGGTGAAGTATTTGATAGTTCTGTAGAAAAAAAGAGACCTTATGAATTAGGAGTTAATCAATTTGTAAGAGGATTTGGAGAAGGGTTGCAGCTAATGAAAGTAGGAGCAAAATATAAGTTTTTTATTCCTCAAGAATTAGCTTATGGAGTACAACAGAGAGGAGCATTAATTAAACCATTTTCTGCATTGGTTTTTGAAGTTGAATTATTAGATATATTAGATAAAAAATGAAAAAATTAATTTACGTATTCCTTGTAGCTACTGTTTTTACAGCATGTAGTGACAATTATAAAGATTTAGAAGACGGATTGTATGCAGATATGGAAACTGATAAAGGGACTATTATCATGAAATTATATCCTGAGCAAGTACCTTTAACTGTAGCAAATTTTGTCACGTTGGCTGAAGGAACAAATCCAATGGTGCCAGATTCTATAAAAGGAAAGAAATACTTTGATGGTTTAGGTTTTCATAGATTGGTGCCAGATTTTATTGTACAAGGAGGAGATCCATCAGGTACAGGGTCAGGGCCATTACCTGGGTACAGATTCAGAAATGAATTGGTTAAAGAACTAAGACATGATAGTAAAGGAGTAGTATCTATGGCCAATGGAGGAGGAACTACAACAAATGGGAGTCAATTTTTTATCACTTATAAGGCAACACCATGGTTAGACGGATTTACTAACACGGGTGAATTGAAAGATTGTTCTAAGCCTAGAGTAAGCTGTCATTCAGTATTTGGAAAAGTAGTAAAAGGGTTAGAAACTGTAGACTCTCTTGCTCAGTATGATATGATTAAGAAAGTGACAATCGTAAGAAAAGGAGCAAAAGCAAAAGCGTTTGATGCAGTAGAAGTTTTTAAAACAGAGATGGCTAGAGGGCCAGAAATTGAAAAAGCGAGGCTAGCTAAGATACAAGCAGATGAAAAAGCGCGATATGAAAAATTCTTAGCTGATAAGGAAGTTTTTTACAAAAAAATGGACATAGATAAAGCTACAAGACTAGCTTCAGGAGTACAGGTGATTACCTATAAAAAAGGAACAGGAAAAAAATTCAACTCAGCTAGAGCTGCTGCTATGGATTTTACTATTTACCTTGCAAATGGTAAATTACTTCAATCTACTAATGGAAAAGCTCCTTTTGAGTTTACATTAGATGAAAGACCTTTGATTACAGGAGTTACACAAGCACTTAAAAAAATGAAAGTCGGTGGAAAAGTACGTTTGTTTATTCCCTACTATTTAGCATGGGGAGAAAGAGGTGGTAATGGTATTCCTCCAAAAGCTGATGTTATTTTTGAATTTGAACTTGTAAAATAATTGATAGAGAGTATCTTAAATATAGATAGAGAACTACTCATCTACCTAAATAATTTAGGAAGCGAACAATGGGACGGGTTTTGGTTGGCAATCACTTATCAATTCAATTGGATTCCATTGTTTGCTTTGATTTTATTTTTGATATTTTGGAAGTTTGGTTGGAAAAATGGATTGGTAACGTTGCTGTTTTTAGCAGTAGTTGTTGCTTTTTCTGATCAGTTCACCAACTTAATCAAAAATACTATCGAGCGACTACGACCTTGCAATACAGAGGATTTAAGAAGCCAAATACGTTTGTTTGAATACAGACCAAGAGGATACAGTTTTTATTCTGGTCATGCTTCACTATCTATGACGTTTACAACCTTTATTATTTTACTATTTAGAAAACATTATAAATACATTTACTTTTTAATAGGGTTCCCGTTACTTTTTGGGTATAGTAGAATTTATTTAGGAGTTCACTATCCAGGAGATGTGCTTTCTGGTTATATCGCAGGTATTTTCTTCGGATATATATTTTATAGAATTCAAAAGAAACTGAAGATTACTACTCGTTTCTCTAAATAATATTACCCCTTCTTGTTGTAGTTGTTCAATAACTTTTTTGCAGAAACAAAAGGAGTTGTTGTTCCATTCTGTAAAAGTTCAAGCTCCTTCGCTAACTCTTCTGCTATTGATGGATTCTTAAAAAAAGAGTCGTATAAGTGTTGTTGTATGGTAGACTTCAACCAGAATGTATTCTGTTCATTTCTTTTTGAATCGAAGAACTTATTTTGTTTAGCAAGAGAAATATATTCTTCAATCATTTCATTTACCTTATCTACACCATCATTGTTCAAAGCACTTGTTGTAAGTACCTTAGGTTGCCATCCACTTTCTTTTGGCGGGTAGAGGTGTAAAGCTCGATTAAACTCGACTTTAGCAATTTTTGCATTCTTCACATTTTCTCCATCAGACTTGTTAATGACAATCGCATCAGCCATTTCAATAATACCCCTTTTAATTCCTTGGAGTTCATCACCAGCGCCAGCTATCTTTAATAATAGAAAGAAATCAACCATAGAATGTACCATGGTCTCACTTTGTCCAACGCCCACTGTTTCTATAATAATGGTATCAAAACCAGCAGCTTCGCAAAGAATAATACTTTCTCTTGTTTTTTGTGCTACACCACCTAAGGATGTTCCAGAAGGAGAAGGTCTTATAAAAGCATTAGGATCTGTAACCAATTGTTCCATACGAGTTTTATCTCCTAGAATGCTTCCTTTGTTTATGGAGCTACTAGGATCTACCGCTAATACTGCAACTTTTTTACCTTGAGACGTTAATTGTTTTCCAAAAGCTTCAATAAAAGTGCTTTTACCAACGCCAGGAACACCAGTAATCCCTATTCTAATAGATCTGTTAGCGTACGGTAAACATTGCTCTAAAATTTCATTTGCTTTCTGTTGGTGCTTAGGATTGGTGCTTTCTACCAAAGTAATAGCTCTACTTAAGAAAGTAATGCTGCCATTTAAAACTCCTGTAACGTATTCTTTTACAGAAGGTTGTTTACTTCTGTTTGTTTGAATTTTTTTTGCAGAACTTTTACTGGTCGTTTCAGGTTGAGAAACGCCATCTTTTTCATGTAAAGACGAAGATTGTTTGTTGGTCATATATTGAATGACAAAAATATTACTGTAAATTTAGAAATAAATTATGAAGAAAATGCAACAGAGATAAAAAGCTGTCGTCTATAGGGTAACTAATCAATTAATGAGTAAGACAAAACAAATACATCACAGTATTATTCAGAGATGTCGTAAGAATGATTCTAGAGCACAAATGGAGCTTTATAATTTGTATTCTAAAGCAATGTTTTTAATAGCTAAACGCTACATGAAAGACGATTTTGCAGCTGAGGATGTAATGCAAGATGCTTTTATTAAGGCGTTTAAGAAAATTGATAGTTATAAAGGGGAAGTGAGTTTTGGAGCTTGGTTGAAGCGAATAGTAATCAATCAAAGTATTGATGAATTAAAGAAGAAAAAAATAGAATTAGTCTCTATCAATCATGAGACACATCAAGTTTTAGATGATGATGATTGGCAGGTTTCTGATGAAACAACCATGCAGCATATTGTGAATTGCATTAAAGAATTAAAAGAGAAATATAGAGTGGTACTCTCGTTGTACTTATTAGAAGGATATGATCACCAAGAGATTTCACAAATTTTAGGAATTACAGAAGTGACATCAAGAACGCATTTGTTGCGAGGGAAAAAGAAATTACAAGAAAACTTAAAAACGTTACGTTATGCCGAAGGATATTAGAGAAATGTTGGAGAATTACCCAGAAGAGAAAGGGAATTTATCTATGAATCATTCGAATAGGTTTGAAGATAAATTGATGAAAGAATTGCATCAAGAAAAACCAAAACGTCAAACCTATAAGTGGTTGTCTATTGCTGCATCTTTTGCATTACTAGTTAGTATTGCCATTCAGTTTTATCCTGAAGGTAAAGATCCAGTAAATCCATCAACGATTGAAAAACCAAATCAAAAAATAAGTTTGGGATCTATTTCACCAGAATTAAATACAATTGAGAAGTACTATGTGAATAGTATCAATCTAGAGTTAAGCGAATTAGAACTTACAGAACAAAATCAAGAAATTTTAGATAGTTACCTAACCAAAATTGAAGGGTTAACTACAGAATATAAAACATTAACCGACGAGCTCAATACAAAAGGGGTTAATGATGAAACCATCGATGCATTAATTAGTAACTTACGATTGCGACTACAGCTGTTAAAACGTTTAAAAGAGCAATTGAAAGATTTAAAAGAAATAAACTCAAAACAAAATGAAATTCAAAAAGGTTAAGAATATCGCTACTGTTTTTATGTTGACAGCATCAGTTTTTGCTATGGCACAAAAACAAAGTAAAGACTTTAAAGAAAGCTTTAAAGTAAAGAAAGACGTTACCGTAGAAATTAATGCGACCAACGCAGAAATAGATGTAACTACATGGAACAAGAATGAAGTTTCTGTAGTTGCCACCATCGAAATTGATGGGTTGACAAAGAAAGAAGCTGAAAAATACTTAAAGAACTATAAGTTTGAAGCTCTAGGGAATAGTAGTAAAGTGAAAATTACTTCTGGAGGAAATAGTTCTTTCCGATTCGGAGATAATGATTTTGTCATCTTCAACAAGAATGATTTTGTCATACCAGAGATTGTAATTCCAGATTTTGATTTTGAAATGCCAGAGATTGTAATTCCTGATGTGAATATTAATATGTCTGACTTCGATTTTAATTTAGGAGATATATTGATGAATTTAGAAGATTTAGCATTCGATTTCGATGAGCATTTTAAAGATGGAAAAGAACATTCTTTCCGTTGGGAGAAGGATGGAAAAGAAATTGTCATTAAATCGAAGAAAGATTGGGAGAAGTTTAAAAAGTCGAAAGATTACAAGGATTTCCAGAAAGAAATGAAAGCTTCTAAAGATGAGATGAAAAAGGAGTTGGCAAAAGCAAAAAAAGAAATTAAAAGTATCGATCTTAACAAAACAATCAAAGAATCTTTGGCGAAGGCTAGGGAAGGACTGAGCAAAGTAGATCGAGTTAAGATGAAGAAAGAGCTTGCTAAAGCAAGAAAAGAAATTAAGAAAGCGTTTAAAAATAACTTTGTTTTTGATACCGATGCTGATGAACTAATTATCAACGATAAGAAGGTGAAGATCACAAAAAAGATTACTATTAAAGTGCCTAAAGGAGCAACATTTGATTTGAATACAAGACACTGTAAAGTGAAATTGCCTAAAACCAAAGCTTCAGGAAAGGTATCTTACGGAACATTTGATGCTAATGGTTTAGAAGGAGGAGATTTGAAAATCTATTATTCTCCTGTAAATATTAATACATTAAGATCTAGTACTTTATCTTTAAATAATGTAACCGATGCTACTTTAGCATCGGTTGCTAATTCTAATCTTGTATCTGATTCTAGTGATTTAAAAATCATGGAAATTTTATCGAATACAGATCTAGAATCGTCTTTTGGAGATTTGCTAATTAAAAAAATTAACCCTTCCATTAAGAACTTTGACCTGGTTTTAAACCAATCAAATGCTACTATAGACATAGGTGTTTTGAATAAAAAGCTAAAAGTGGTCAATGCAGATACAGTCTTTTCTGACAAGAAAAACTCACCTGATAATTCATATACTTTAAAAGGACGTTTTTCTTTAAAGATTGAAAATAAAAATGTTAATATCCGAGGAAAGTATAGTAGAATAACAGTTTTAAAATAGTCTTTATTATTGATAAAAAACTACACTAAAAATTACCAAACTTCTAACAGAATTCAATTTCTGTATTCTCCATAAAGTACCTATCTTTATCCTTCAAAAATAGACGCTATTTTATGGAACTCTACCAAGAGAATCAACTAAAAATATACAATTCACTTTCTAAAACTAAAGAAGTCTTCACTCCTGTAAATGAAGGATATGTAGGCATCTATGTATGTGGACCAACCGTGTATAGTAATGCTCATCTAGGAAACGTAAGAACATTCATGTTTTTTGATGTTGTCTTCCGTTATTTACTGCATTTAGGATACAAAGTACGATATGTACGAAATATAACGGATGCTGGTCATTTAGAAAATGATGCTGATGAAGGAGAAGATAGAATTGCTAAGAGAGCTCGATTAGAGCAAATTGAACCCATGGAAGTGGTACAACGTTATACGGTAGATTTCCATGATGTTCTTAAAAAATATAATTTTTTACCGCCAAGTATAGAGCCAACTGCAACAGGTCATATTGTAGAGCAAATAGAAATGATTAAAGAAATCATAGAGAAAGGGTTTGCTTATGAGATCAATGGCTCTGTTTATTTTGATGTGGTAGCTTATAATGAAAGCAATGATTACGGAATTTTATCTGGACGAAAGATTGAAGACGCTATTCATAACACAAGAACGCTCGACGGTCAGTCTGATAAAAAGAATCCACAAGATTTTGCTTTGTGGAAGAAGGCTGATGAACGTCATATTATGCGTTGGCCATCTCCTTGGTCTGACGGTTTCCCAGGATGGCATTTAGAATGTTCAGTTATGAGCACAAAATACTTGGGAGAGAAATTTGATATTCATGGAGGAGGAATGGATTTAAAATTTCCACACCATGAATGTGAGATAGCACAATCTAAAACATGCTCTGGACATGATCCAGTAAATTATTGGATGCATACCAATATGTTATTGTTAAACAGCCAGAAAATGGCGAAGTCTACAGGAAATTACATTCTTCCTGATGAGATTTTAACCGGAAAAAATAACGTATTAAGCAAAGCATTTTCTGCAAGTGTTGTTCGTTTCTTTAACATGCAAGCTAACTATAGAAGTATCCTTGATTTTTCTAGTGATGCCTTGGAAGCTTCTGAAAAGGGATATTTAAAATTGATGGACGCAGTAAATTCGTTAACACAATTGACAACAAGTAAATCTTCATCTATTGACGTTAATGCTTGGAAAACGAAGTGTTATGAGGCGATGAATGATGATTTTAATACGCCTATACTCATTTCTCATCTATTTGAAGGTGTAAAATTTATCAATCAATTAAAAGAAGGAAAAGAGACAGTTAATACAGATGACTTAGCAGTATTTTCTGCAACGATGAATGCTTTTGTCTTTGATGTTTTAGGGTTGTTGAATGATGCAAAAGAGGATAGCTCAGATAAGATAGATGGTGTTGTTGAGTTATTGATCAAGTTAAGAAAAGAAGCGAGAGAAAATAAAGATTGGGCATTGTCGGATCAAATACGTGATGAATTATTGGCTTTGGGTATCCAATTGAAAGATGGGAGAGAGGGAACTACTTTTTCTATGAATTAATGAATATCAAGACTGCTTTAACATATCCATTTGTACTTCTTGTGCGATTTTATCAAGTAGCAATTTCGCCGTATACACCCTCTACATGTAGATATACACCTACATGTTCTCATTACACAATAGAAGCTTTGCAAAAAAGAGGATTGTTTGTTGGGGGTTGGTTATCTTTAAAGCGAATTTTTAGTTGTCATCCTTGGGGAGGTAGTGGACATGATCCTGTTCCTGAGAAAGAAAATAATAATTAATACGTCATTACGAGAAAGAATGACGAAGTAATCTGTTCTTTTTTAAAAGATTGCTTCATTTCATTCGCAATGACATAATAAAAATAAAATATGAATTTTTTATCAGTTGTATGGGATCCTTCTATCGGAATTGACCTCGGTTTTTTTGTCGTTAGATGGTATAGTTTAATGTTTGTTGCTGCCTTTATAGTAGGACTTCGATTGATGAAAAAAATGTATATCGAAGACAAAATACCTGTCGAAAAGTTAGACACACTCTTCATATATACTTTTATTGCCATGTTGGTGGGAATGCGATTAGGAGAAGTTTTCTTTTACAATTGGGCTTATTATCAAAATAATCTTTTAGAAATCATTCTGCCTTTTAAGAAGGTTGCAGGTGAAACAGCTTTGTTTGGATTGTTAGATGGCTGGAAATTTACTGGATATACTGGATTTGCAAGTCATGGAGCGGCTATTCTAATGATAGCTGTGATGTATTTCTATGCTAAAAAACATTTAAACAAACCGTTGCTTTTTATTTTGGATAGAATGGCCATTGTCTCTGCTTTAGGAGCTTTCTTTGTTCGTTTAGGGAACTTCTTTAATTCAGAAATTTATGGAAAGCCAACAGGTTCTGATTTTGGTGTTATATTTAAAGGAGTAGGAGAGAAAGTTGCTAGACACCCAACACAGTTATATGAAGCGTTTAGTTATTTAATTCTATTTATTGTTTTATGGAGGTTTTATTGGAAGACAGATAAAAAACAACAATCAGGATTTCTATTTGGAGTTTTTATGATTGGATTATGGTCTTTACGACTTATTATTGAGTTTTTTAAAGAGGCTCAACAAGAAGGAAGAGAGGATTGGGTACTTACATTAAACACAGGACAAGTGTTAAGTATTCCTTTAATTTTGGTGGGAATATGGTTAGTCTTTAGAAAGAAGAAAGCGAATGTTTAGTGAATAGCCATACTCCAATTTAAAGAACTAAGGTGACTGGAGAATTAGCTCAAATAATAAATTTAATCACTCAATACAACTCAGGTATAATTGAAAGTGATTTATATAAAGAGAATTCTACATATCAGTACTGTAACACTCTGAATTTTTTATACTTTAAAAAGAAATTTTTTGCAGGTCATAAAGAAGTTATAGTTGCAAGTAGCATCCAAGAATGGTTTCAATACCTTAAGAAAGAAAACGTCAACAAACTACTTTTAGTTTTTCGCTCTGACAACTCCAAATTGTCTGATCATAAAACGGCAGGTTTTATTGGTGGTGGTGGAAATTGGTTCATTGAAGCTGAAAAATTAGAGTTTTCTGATTTTTGGCAATCAAAATGGGAAGTAAATCCAAATAAAGAAGATGAAGAAGATTATAGAGTATGGAATGTTACTTATGGTTTAACTATTCCAAATCAAAAACATTTTGAACATTTTAAATATGATATAACTAATCAGAAAGATAAACTTAGAAATACCTTACTTAAAATTTCAAATTTTGCAACTTCTAATGAAAATACAACTGGCTGGGAAAAGACATTTAACAATGCAATTGAAACCTTAGAAAATAAGAACCCAAGTTTTGACTATCATAAAGACTTGATACCTGAAGGTTCATTACCAATTGAAAATTTACAACTTCTTATTGCTGCAACAAAATCATTTGTATTTGGAGGAATGGGATCATGGAATGATATAGGTTGGTTTGAAAATGAAGATCTGACAAAAAAATATGATGAAATTTCAGCAGAACTTTATCAAGTAATGAATGAAAGTATCATTGCTGCTGTAAATTGTAAATAAAACGTATACTGCATATAAAATATAAAAGCCCAATTGATTTCAATTGGGCTTTTTTGTTATGATAAATAAAGAATGTTTATCCTTTAATCTTGTTTTTAAATTTGTCAAATTTAGATTCTTGTTTGTTAGGGAAACTATTGTTAGATGTATCTACATCTGCAGTTTCTAAATCTGGATCAATTGTAATGTTTGTAATCTCTTTATCAGATTGAAACACTTTTGAAACCTGTTTGTCATTATACCTCCAAATCTGTGCAGGATAGGTTTTTCTACCTTTTGTTCCATCTTTATATGTGAACTCAACTATGATAGGCATTACCAATCCTCCAGGTTTGTCGAATGTCATTTCATAAAAGAATTTTGAGTTTTCGTTTTTAGCATTTTTAGCATTTTCAGCGCTAAAAGTTAACCCTTCACTAGTATCTTCTACAAAATCTACTCGATTGTTTTCTCCATTTTTTGCATAGAATTTCTTTACTCCTTTAATTCCTATATCGGTTACATCAGTTGTATAGAACCAACCTCTCCAGAACCAATCTAAGTCCATTGCAGAAGCATCTTCCATAGATCTAAAGAAATCCTCAGGAGTTGGGCGTTTAAATTTCCAACGTTGAGAATATGTTTTGAATGCATGATCAAATAATTCTTTACCCATAATTGTTTCACGTAGAATCCATAATGCAGTTGCAGGCTTACCATAGGCATTATTACCAAAGCTATATACATTATCTCCTTTAGACATAATTGGTGCAATTCTATCTTGATTACCTCCCATATATCCAACAATATTTTTAGGCAAACCTCTTACGATTGGAAAATCTTTGTCATACGCTTTTTCAGCTAATATTTCCATATAAGAATTTAAACCTTCATCCATCCATGTCCACTGACGCTCATCAGAATTTACAATCATTGGGAAGAAGTTATGACCAACTTCATGAATGGTTACTTTGATCATTCTGTATTTCATTCTATCAGAATAAGATCCGTCTGGTAGATCAGGTCTTCCTGGGTTGAATGCCATTTGAGGGTATTCCATTCCCATTTGACCATCTACAGAGACAGCTTTGTGATATGGATAATCAAATGTATATTCTGAATATGTTTTTAAAGTTTGTGCAGTTGCTAAGGTAGAGTGGTCACCATACAAAGGATTTGCTTCTTTAGAATAATAAGAATAAGCCATTACTGTTCTTCCATTGATATCAACAGCCATTCCATCCCAGATAAACTTTCTTGATGTAGCAAAAGCGTAATCTCTTACATTTTTAGCTACAAACTTCCAAGTTTTTGTTTTCTTAGATCTCTTCTTTTCTAATTTGATCGCTTCCTTTTGAGTATGAATGATCACAGGTTTGTCAAAAGATTTTTTAGCTTCTGCTAATTTCTTCTGTTGCTTCTTTGTTAAAACATCTTTAGGGTTCATTAAAACACCTGTAGCTCCAAGCATATGATCTGCTGGAGTAGTAATGTTTACTTCATAATCTCCAAACTCTAAAGAAAATTCACTTCTCCCCCAGAATTGGTCATTTTGCCACCCTTCTACATTATCATAAGTACATAGTCTTGGAAAAAATTGAGCAATTTTATACGTGTTATTTCCATCTTCAGGAAAATGCTCAAATCCAGAACGACCACCTTGAGTTCTGTGGTTGTTAATGTTGTACCACCATTTAATATTAAATGTAAATGTTTCACCAGAAGCCAAAGGTTTTGATAAATTGATACGCATCATTGTCTGATTGATAGTGTGAGATAGTTTACTTCCGTCTGCATTCGTTACACCTTCAATATTAAAACCGCCATCAAACTTATCTCCATAAGATCTTTCAAATCTATTTTTAGAAGTTCTTTTAGGAACTCTGCTTGGTTGAATGTCTGGAGTTTTTGAATCTGCAGCACGCATATTCTGATCTAACTGCACCCATAAGTAAGGAAGAGGATCTTCTGAATTATTGTGGTAAGTAATCTTCTCACTACCAGTAATTCGTTGTTTATCATCATCTAAAACGATGTCCATTACATAGTCAACTTTTTGTTGAGTATACTTTTTCCCTGGAGCTCCAGATGCGGTATGCTGATCATTTGGTGTAGCAAATTCATCTTTAAGTTGCTTGAACTTATTTTGATTTGTATGTCCTTGCTGAGTTTTTCTTTTGGTATTCTGTGCAAAAACAGAAAAAGAAACAAATAAAAAAGAAAGGACAAAAGAAGTAGTTTTCTTCATTGTTATAACGTTTGATTTAAAAATGTGCGTTAAATTAATCATAAGGAATTAGAAAGTAATGTAAATATTGAAGTTTAACACATTTCCTTAAAATGTTTACGGCTATATATGGTCAGAAACGTAAAAAACGCCCAATTGAGTTTCAATTGAGCGTTTTTGAAATAGTATCAGTGGGGGATACTTATCCTTTCACTTTTTCTTTGAATTTAGCAAACTTAGATTCTTCTTTCTTAGGCCAGCTATTGTTTGATGTATCTACATCTGCAGTTTCTAAATCTGGGTCTATTTTAAAGCTTTTAATTTCTTTAGCAGATCTAAATACTTTTCTCACTTCATTATCATTTCTCATCCAAATCTGAGCAGGGTATGTTACTCTATCCTTAGTACCATCTGCATACTCAACTTCAACAATAATTGGCATTACCAATCCTCCTGGCTTTTCAAAAGTAACTTCATAGAAGTAGTTTGGAACATCTTTTAATTGTGCTTTTTGCTCAGGAGTCATTTTTGCAATATGATTTTTGATTACATTAATATCCGTTGCTTTCATTCCTTTAGCTTCTTCACCTTCTTTCTGTTCAGCATAGAAAACCAATTTGTCTTTATATTCTCCATCTATGTCAATATTGAATCTTTTTGCTTGTGCTCTAGCTCTTTCAGTTGGCTTATCAGTTAAATAATATTTTTTAACATTTTTAATTCCAATATCATTATAATCAGTAGTGTAGAACCACCCTCTCCAGAACCAGTCTAAGTCCATAGCAGATGCATCTTCCATTGTTCGAAAGAAATCGGCAGGACTAGGATGTTTAAACATCCAACGTTGAGAGTATGTTCTGAAAGCATAATCAAATAATTCAGGTCCCATAATTGTCTGACGTAACATATACAATCCAGCAGCTGGCTTAGTATATGCATTTGGCCCAAAGTTTTTTACATAGTCACCTTGAGACATGATAGGAGAAAGATTCTTTTGATCAATACTCATGTATCTTACGATGTCTTTTGGTAAGTTACCAGTAAAGAAATTAGGATCATAATCCAATTCAGCTAAAATTTCAACGAAAGAGTTAATTCCCTCATCCATCCATGTCCATTGACGCTCATCAGAGTTTACAATCATAGGGAAGAAGTTGTGTCCTACCTCGTGAGTAATTACACCAATCATTCCTCTTTTAGTTCTTTCTGAATATGTTCCATCAGGATTTGGACGACCATAGTTGAAACAAATCATTGGATACTCCATTCCTTGGTTTTTTGCATGTACAGAAACGGCTTTGCTATACGGATAGTCGAAAGTCATTTTTGAGTACTCTTCTAAAGTGTTAGCAACAACTCTTGTAGAATGCTCTTCCCATAATGGATTTCCTTCTTTAGGATATAAAGAAGTTGCCATTACAGTTTTACCATTGATATTTACAGCCATAGCATCCCAAATGTATTTTCTTGAAGATGCAAATGCGAAATCTCTTACATTCTTTGCATTAAAATGCCATGTTTTTGTTTTAGTACTTCTCTCTTTTTCGGCCTTTTCAGCTTCTTCTTGAGTAACAATAAAAACAGGATCTTTAAAAGATTTTCTAGCTTGTTCGAAACGCTTACGTTGTGTTCTGGTCAATACCTTTTTCTCATTCAGTAATTCACCAGTAGCTTCCATAATGTGATCAGCAGGAACAGTAATCTTAACATCGTAATCTCCAAATTCTAACGCCCATTCGCTACGACCCCAGAATTGCATGTTTTGCCATCCTTCAACGTTGTCATAAACTGCTAAACGTGGAAAGAATTGAGCAATTGTATAGTTATTGTTTCCGTCAGGGAAATCTTCGAATCCAGATCTACCACCATCTCTTACAGAGTTATTTACTAAATAGTTCCATTTAATGCTAAATTTAAAAGTAGCACCAGGTGCTAAAGGTTGTGGTAAGTTTACTCTCATCATTGTTCTATTGATTTGATGAGATAATGCGCTACCGTCAGCATTTTTCACTGCTTCAATCTTAAAACCAAAATCTGATGGCTTCTTCAAGTTCGCATTTGTGAAGCCAATAGGACCGTTTAAAGCCGTATTTCCAAAACTTTCTCCTCGTGCTAAAGGAGTCTTAGAATCTGGAGCTCTCATGTTTTGGTCTAATTGTAACCATAAGTACTCTAAATGATCTTTAGAGTTATTCTTGTAGGTAATAGCTTCATTTCCGTAGATGCGATTCGCTTTCTCATCTAGGGTAATGTCCATTACATAATCTACTTTTTGTTGAGTGTACTCATAACCAGGTGCACCTGAAGCAGTTCTTCTGCTGTTAGGAGTTGGAAGTACATCTTTAAGTTGTCTAAACTTGTTTTGGTCTGTATGTCCTTTCTGATGTTGTTTTTTAGGTGCATTTTGAGCAAATACAGCCGTAGTTACAAACAAGGCAGAAAGTACAAAAGAAGCTAATTTCTTCATGCTTTAATTGGTTTGATTTTAAAATGTGCGTTAAATTAACAATTAGAGAGTAAAAAGCTAATAAAATGTTAAAAGTTTAACAAAGCTTTATCATTCTTCATATTTAGAATTTTGCTTCGTCTTTTTTTTCCAACTTTCATTTTTACAACGTTTTGTTGGTCTTCAAAATGTTTGAGTAGCAATTTGTTAGAGAGTTCTAGTGAAGTTAGATTCGTTACGTCATTAATTTCTAGATAAAAATAAACGAGATCTCCTTCATATTCTTTTCCTAAGTATTTAAATGAAGTTTTATTTTTATTGACAGTGAAATTCAATTTTTCACGAAGATATTTTTCAAAGTAAGCATCCGAATCTTTCAATTCTTTTTTTGTTGTTAGCTGAAGGTCAATTTCATAATCTGCATTCAAAGCTGTTTCAATATCATCCATAAAGACATTGATAATTACTTGTAAGCTTTTCGCTTCTTTGTTGTATTCAATTTGTGTTAAACTCAAGTAATACTTATGAGTTGTAAATGACAACAGCGGCAAAACAATTAAAAATAAAAATACTTTCTTAAGATGCATAGGTGTACTTTAAGTTTCCAAAAATAAGGAACTTTCTAATTCTTTTTTTCTTCAGCTATTAATTTAAGATAACTTTTACTTTCCTTCCTCAAAATATTTAAGAGTTCAAGCTTTTTTCCATTCTCATATAAGTTTTCTACTCCTAATGGATTGCAGTATTCAAGAAAATGGTGAAGTTTATCCATCGGGATTTTTAAATCTTTTTCGAAAAAAGGTTCGCCAAATTCACTAACCAACATTCCAGGAAAGGAACGTTGAAATTCAATTTTTTTTCTCAGAGCCCATAAGCGTTCCGAATATTTAAAAGGCATCGAAATAGCGGCGCCAGCTCCTACAAAAGCAGCAGTAGGGTCTACTCTAACAATAGGCGGCCTTACTTTTAGATCAATATGATCATCATCTAATCGTATTCTCATATCTACATTTGAGAAGTCCATTGTGTTTTTTAAAGCCTCAGCTTTTCTGTCTCTGGGCGTTTTTTTTCGATCTAGTGTTAAATAGCCGTCCAAATCATGATTCTTTACAACAACTTCATCTAAAACTTCAGTGTTGCCGACCATGTAAATATCTAGGACTTTTGAGGTATAAATGAAATCATTCACAACCCGAGTAACAGTTTTGTGTTGAATTGAAGTAAATTTTAATGTATCTCCAATTGAAACAATCATTTTATAATCTCCAAAATCGTTTGAAAATGTTCCTTTATCTGTTTTTAAGTTAACAACATTGGCATTTTTAATAGCGCCAGTAGAATCGATAACTTTTCCATACAGCCAAAAATTATCTTTTTGCGCAAGTAGGGAAGAGGGTATTAAAATACAAAGTAGTAGGAGTAGCTTTTTGTACACTATATATTGATGTTTTTCACGGTTAAAAATACAATATATGCATTTCATAGTTAATAAACTTTTGTTAAACATAACTTATTTTATTGTTTCAAGATAGACCACACTTTTTTCTTCTAAGAGTTTTAATAATTCTAAGAGTTTATCTTGCTCATAAAGCTGCCTAATATTAAATTTTTTACAATAATCGATAAAATCATAAATAAGTTCTTTAGGGATTTTAAGCTTGATGAAAAATTTCTCACCTATGATATTAGTTAGCTTTTTTGAGTTGAATGCATTGGAAGTAATTTTCTGTAGTTTTAGTTTTTTCCGATTCCCAGACCCTAAACTAATGCTTGTTCCAACACCTTTAAAATTCTTTGTCGGATCTGTTCTTGCTGGAGTCTTTGTTAAATGGATTTCATCTTCCCCAATTGGAAAATAGAGTATTTCACTCATCGAGTAACTGTTAATGAGTTCCATTAACCCCATAGCTTCTTTTAGCCCTTTTTGAATAGGGACTTTCTTTCTATCAGAAATCAAAACTCCTGTTAGGTTGTGTTCTTTTAGAACAATTTCATCTAACTGATATGATTTTTTATATAGACGAATAAAAATTCGTTCAGCATAAAGATCAATTAGTGTTATGATTTTAAAAACAGTTTCATGCTGTACAGATGAAACTTGTAAGGAATCACCAACGATCCCAAATATTTTAAAATCACCTCCTTTTGTTGAAAAAGTACCTTTATTAGTTCTTAGGTTTAGAATATGAGCATCTTCTACAGTGCCTGTAGAATCGATTACCTTTCCAATGATTCTTTGCTGCTTTTTTTGAGCTTGTATTTGACAAGTAAATAGAATTAAAAAAAAGAGTAGGAGTAGTTTTTTAGTCAATAGTTGGTTGTTTAGGTTGGGTGATTTGTCACTAAACACAAAGTAACTAATGGGGCTTCTTAAATTTTATTAATATTGAAATAAATTTTTGTTAAACCTAACTATTTTATTGTTTCAAGATAAACCACACTTTTTTCTTCTAAGAGCGTTAATAAATCTAGAAGTTTGTCTTGTTCATAAAGCTGCCTAATATTAAACTTTTTGCAATAATCTATAAAATCATAAATCCGTTCTTTAGGAATCTTAAGGTTGATGAAAAATTTTTCACCTATGATGTTAGTTATCTTTTCTGAGTTAAATGTATTAGAAGTAATTTTCTGTAGTTTTAATTTTTTCCGCTTTCCTGAACCTAAACTAAAACCAGTTCCAACGCCTTTGAATTTTCTAGTTGGGTCGGTTTCTCTATGAATTTTCCCAATACTACTTGTTTCTTCTGCAGTTTTTTCATCAAATCCAGTTACTTTATCAGCAAGATCCATGAGAGATTGACTAATATTCTTCCCGATAGCTGCTATAGAATCTTTGGGAACTTTTTTCCTATCTGAAATAAGACTCCCAGTAAGATCATGTTTTTTGACAATAATTTCATCCAGAACATAGGTCTTTTTTTGAAGGGCTACATTTAATTTTTTGGAGAATGCAATTGTTTCAGTGATTATCTTTTTCATTTCCTCATGCTGTACTGAAGAGAATACAAGCGTATCTCCAATAGAGGCAACAATACGGTAATTTCCAATATCATTAGAAAATGTACCTTTTCCTGTATTTAGATTAACTATATGGGCGTTTTTAACAAGATCGGAAGAGTCTCTAACAAATCCTTTCAGCCAAAAATTTTTTCTTTGGGCAGAGATTTGCAATGAGCATAAGATTAATAGAAAAAAAAGAATTCCTTTTTTCAAAGCTAACAAATAATAGTTGATTAGTTCCTTACAAATAAAGCTATTGCAAGTCTTAAATTGTATTAATTTTGAAATAAAATTTTGTTAAACAATAAAGGCGAGTGTTAGTATATAACATTCGCCTTTTTATATGAGTTAATTATTTATGCTTCCTATCTCTGAAGTGTAACTGAAGACTCTCCAGTTAGAACAACACTTACTCCTTGAAAGTTTTGAGTTTCCTCAACGGCAGTAGTTATTACCATTAAGTTTCCAGTAAATTCAGCTATAGTGGCTACAGAAGTTCTTCCGTTTGCAGTGATTGTAAGTTGATCTCCATTGACACTCCAAGTACCAGAATCAAATCCATCTATAGAAGATACAGGAATTTCTTGAACACTAGTTTGCCCGTCAACTGTAATCGTGTTTACACTAGTATAGGTTCCAAGTGCCATTACAGTATTAGGATTATTAGCAAATTCAAAGGTGAAATCGTAATCTCTACCAGTATTTACCATTGAGACTGAAGAAGTAATCCCTCCAACAGTAATCGTAGCAGTTCCTTCTACCTCGGAATCTATGACATTCCAAGTTCCAAGGATGTCTGATTCAGATACATTAATAGGACTAGTGTCATTATTAGTACATGAACTAAGACAAGCAATAACGGCGACAAATAAAAGTAATTTGATTTTCATATTTTTTTTTTTTAGGTTAAGTTGCGTAAATATAAAATTATTAGAGAATTAACAGCCTTATAAATGAAAAAATTAATCATAGCAAGTACATCAACAATTCACGGTAGTGGTTATTTAGCGTATTTGTTGCCTACATTATCTCGTTTTTTTTCAGAAACTAAAACACTTTTATTTATACCGTATGCAAGACCTAGTGGTATTAGTTATGATGAATATACTGCCATTGCCAATAAAGCGTTTAATACGATTGGTATTTCTGTAAAAGGGATTCATGAGTTTGACAATCCAATAATAGCCATAAAGAATGCTGAGGGAATTTTTACAGGAGGGGGAAATACATTTGAATTGGTGAATCAACTATATCAAAATCAATTAATAGAGGTATTAAAAGATGTTCTAAATACTGGGACGCCTTATTTAGGAACTAGTGCTGGAAGCAATATATGTGGAGTGTCTATGAAAAACACAAATGACATGCCCGTAGTGTATCCTCCAAGTTTTGAAACGTTAGGAATGATTCCTTTTAATATTAACGCTCACTATTTAGATCCAGATCCTACATCAAAGCATATGGGAGAAACACGAGAAACTAGAATTAAAGAATTTCATGTGTATAATGATATTTCTGTATTAGGTTTACGAGAGGGGAGTTGGTTAGAAGTAATAGGTGAACAAATTACTTTAAGAGGTAATCTTACAGCTCGATGGTTTCAACAAGAAAAAACTCCTGTTGAAATAGAAAATAATACCCAAATTTAATAAATTACGTAATCTACAATCTCTAAACCGTAACCAATCATACCAACACGTCTCGTTTGTTGTGTATTTGTCATCAATTGAATTTTACTAATATTTAAATCATGTAAGATCTGAGCACCAATTCCAAAATCTCTATTATCCATTGGAATCTTCGGGGCCTTCAGTGTTCCTTCGGCTTGCCCTTCTTTTAGTAAATTAAGACGACTTAGTAATTTTTGTGATTGATTTTGTTGATTGATAAAAAGAATGGCTCCTTTTTCATTTTCGTTGATTGTTTGAAACATTTGATCCAATTTTTTGTCAACGTTGTTTGTTAAGGTGCCAAGAATATCATTGTTTACTAATGTAGAATTTATTCTAGTTAATACAGGTTCATCTTCTTTCCAATCACCTTTTGTTAAGGCTAAGTGAACTTGATTGTTTGTTGTTTGCTGGTAGGCTCTTAATCTAAAATCTCCAAATCGAGTTTGTAAAGTAAAATCTTCTTTTTTCTCAATTAAAGAGTCGTGTTCCATTCTATACGCAACCAAATCTTCAATAGAAACAATTTTGATGTCAAACTTTTTAGCAACTTCCATTAATTGAGGAAGTCGGGCCATAGTTCCATCTTCGTTCATGATCTCTACAATCACTCCAGCAGGTTTTAATCCAGCCAATCGAGCAAAATCAATTGCCGCTTCTGTATGTCCAGTTCTTCTTAAAACTCCTCCTTCTTTGGCTTTTAAAGGGAAGATGTGTCCCGGTCTTGCCAAATCAAATGGTTTAGTATCGTCATCTATCAATGCTTTTACAGTTTTAGCTCTATCAGCAGCAGAGATGCCTGTAGTAACACCTTTTCCACGTAAATCAACAGAAACAGTAAATGCAGTCTCCATCGGGTCTGTGTTGTTGTTTACCATCATCCCTAAATCCAACTCTTTACAACGATTTTCCGTTAATGGAGTACAAATTAACCCTCTACCATGTGTTGCCATGAAATTGATCATTTCCGGAGTTGCCATTTCTGCAGCAGCTAGAAAATCACCTTCGTTCTCTCTATTTTCATCATCTACAACAATAATCACTTTTCCGTTCTTAATGTCTTCAATTGCTTCTTTTATAGAATTCAATTGTATTGATTTGTTTTGAGATTCTGTTGTTATCATTTCTAATGAGCCTTCTTAGAAGGATTTAATTTTTTAAAAAGTTTGATAATTGGTTGCAAAAATACGTCAATATTAAATAATCCCATACCTTTTGAAGCTCTTCTTGTTAAGAAAAAAGCAAAAGGAATCATCACAACACTAGAAACCCAAGCACCTTGTACAGCAGATATAGAACTTTCTTCTGCTAAATTTTTAGCGAACGTATTGACAAAGAAATAAATGATATAGATACTAATGGCAAGCACCATAGGCAAACCAAACCCTCCTTTTCGGATAATAGACCCTAAAGGGGCTCCGATAAAGAATAATATCAAACAAGAAAGCGATAAAGCCATTCTATTGTAGAATTCTACATCGTATAAGTTTAGTTTTTTCCTTTTAATTTTTAAAGCAGCTTCAGATGCTTTCATATTATTTATGCTAGCTCTTACAGAACTAACACTATTATTTAATATGCTAATCTGTCCATTTAAATCGAAATTATCCAAGATTTCATTCTCTAATTTGTACTTATTAATAGAGTCATTAGAGGCATATAATTCTCTGGCAGTAGTTTTAGCATACAGGTTTTTGGATCGAGACGATACATATTCGTCATAATTAGCTTTCATAACAGGAATTGTATCTCTAAGCTGATCTAAGCTCAACATACTATACAGTTTCGTGTATTTTGTTTGACTTAAATCATCTCCAGAAAAAGATGAGATATCAATATTAAAGGCATATTCTTTAAAATCGGCGCTTGATGCGGGCATTTTATCTACCTTTTTGTAACTCCTATTTTTAGAGATATGTTCTTCGTAATAATGACCATCGTAGAGAACTAGTGTCATATACTTGCTCCCTTCTTCTGTAATGATTTTCCCACGATCTGCAGTTATAACCTTTTTATTTCCTTTTCCAGAAGAAAGATCATAAATCAATACTTTCTTTAAAAGATTTTCTTCTTTGCCATATTTTTTGTCAAACTTTATTTGATATCCAGGAATTTCGGTATTAAAACTTCCAGGGACTAATGCTAAAGCTGGCTTCTTTTTTTGAATATTAAGACGTAAGTTTTTCTGTTTTAATATCGCATAAGGAAGTACATTGTTTAAAAAGAAAAAGTTTAAAACACTTAAAAATAAGGTAAGAACAATTAATGGTCTTAAGAATCGTAATAATGAAATATTTGCTGATTTAGCTGCAGCATATTCATAGTTTTCAGACAAATTACCTAAAGCCATGATGGAAGAAAGCAAAACGGCTACAGGAAGCGCTTGCGCGGCTACCATTAAAGAAGTATAGTACAAGAACTTTAAGATAAAAAACAGACTAATTCCTCTTCCTGCAATCTGTTCAAAAGCAGCCCAAAGTCCCTGCATAACTAATACAAACAGGACAATAAGAAAAGTTGCAAAAAACGGAACTAAAAAGGATTTTAGTATGTATCTATCTAAAATCTTCATATTTAATCAATTAAATAATCTAACTCTTCGTACTTCTTTTGGTCAAAAGTGAACGTAGAATCAGAAATATCTTGATTGCTTTTAAATTTATTGATAGTCAATGTTGTTTTCGCTCCATTAGCGCCTATTTGAATAAGTTGGTAGATGTGTTTGGTTTTGGAATTGATACCTAGGTTTACTTTTATCACCTCAGAATTACTATCTATAGGAGTTAACTCTACAAATTGAATCTTTCGACCTTTCATCGTTGTCAATTTTCCCATCTTATAGTTATAGCCTTCCTTGTAAAAAGTCAATAATTTTGAAGGATAAATAAAACCATCATCTTCATCTAAATCACCTTCATTAACAGTAATCTCTTTGTCATCATGGTTAATTACATAAAGTTTCTTACCATCATAAATAAAAGTGTTTCTTAAATAATCTAAACTGTACTTTTCACCTCGCAAAGTAATTTTCCCTTCTTCTGGTGTAGCATCTTCCTCATTAATCCCCGCTTCAGGGTTTGTTAAATATGTGCTGAAATCTAGTTGCATATTTGTGTAAGCTCCCATTTTGGTAGAAACTTCATCTAATAATTTTTTTGCGTTGCTTGGCTGTTGTGCATGTGCATAATTGCTTATCAGTATTGCTAATAAAAGCACGAATCTTTTTTTCATTCTATCCATTTCTTTCGTTTTCTAATAATTGATCTAACGCAGCTAAATCTGCGACTAAAACTTGTCTAGCCTTACTTCCTTCAAAAGGACCTACAATACCTGCTGCTTCTAATTGATCAATTAATCTTCCGGCTCTATTGTACCCTAATTTTAATTTTCTTTGTAAAAGAGAGGCAGACCCTTGTTGAGCAATGACTAGTACTTCTGCTGCTTCTCTAAATAATTTATCTCTATCGCTTATGTCTATATCAAGACTTGTGCCACCTTCTTCACCAACATATTCTGGGAGCAAATGCGCTTCAGCATAGGCTCTTTGAGAACCAATAAAGTCAGTGATTTTTTCTACTTCAGGAGTGTCTACAAAAGCACACTGAATTCTATTAATTTCATTTCCTGCTGTGTATAGTAAATCTCCACGACCAATCAATTGATCGGCTCCACCTGCATCTAAAATAGTCCTAGAATCTATTTTTGAAGTTACTCTAAACGCTATTCTTGCAGGGAAATTCGCTTTAATAATCCCAGTAATTACATTTACAGAAGGTCTTTGAGTTGCCACAATTAAGTGAATACCAATTGCTCTAGCTAATTGAGCAAGCCTAGCAATTGGAGTTTCTACTTCTTTACCTGCTGTCATGATTAAATCAGCAAATTCATCAATTACCAAAACAATATAAGGCAAGAATTGATGCCCATCATTCGGATTCAATTTGCGTGCTTTGAATTTAGTATTGTATTCTTTAATATTACGAACCATTGCATTTTTTAGCAAATCGTAACGGTTGTCCATTTCAATACATAATGAATTTAGTGTATGAACAACTTTGGTAGTATCTGTTATAATTGCTTCGTCAGTGTCAGGTAATTTTGCTAAATAATGACGTTCAATTTTATTGAACAATGTTAATTCAACTTTCTTTGGGTCGACTAAAACAAATTTTACTTCTGCTGGATGTTTACGGTAGAGTAGGGAAGTTAATACAGCATTTAAACCAACCGACTTTCCTTGACCAGTTGCACCAGCCATTAATAAGTGTGGCATTTTTGCTAAATCAACAACAAACGTCTCGTTAGAAATTGTTTTTCCAAGGGCGATAGGTAATTCCATTTTAGACTCTTGAAACTTCTTAGAAGCAATTACAGAATGCATGGAAACAATCGTTGAAGATTTATTTGGAACTTCGATACCGATAGTTCCTTTACCTGGGATTGGGGCAATAATTCTAATTCCGAGTGCAGAAAGAGACAATGCGATATCGTCTTCTAAATTTTTAATTTTCGAAATTCGGATTCCAGCTTCAGGAACAATTTCATAGAGCGTAATTGTAGGCCCTACTGTTGCTTTAATTTGCGAAATTCCGATTTTATAATTCTTAAGCGTATCTACAATCTTATTTTTATTAAGATCTAACTCTTCTGGATCAATAGAAATACTTTCATTGTATTGCTTTAGTAAGTTGAGTGTTGGAAATTTAAAGTTGCTTAATTCAAGTTTAGGGTCAAATTCACCAAAATCTTTCAACAGTTTTTCTGATAGATTTTCAGTAACATGCTGTTCTTCGGTTACTTCTTCAACATCAATTTGAACTTCTTCAATTTCAGCGACCTCAGTTTTTAGAGTTGGTTCTTCAATTTCTTCTTCTATCACTTCCTCTTCTTTTGGAGCAGTAACATCAGAATGGTTTTGAATGGTAGGCTCTAAGTTTTCTAGCGAAAGTTCAAATTCAGATTTCTCTTTTTGTTCAACAGCAGGTTCTTCATCTAATATGATTTCTTCAGAGATTTCCTCTTCTGAAGCTTCTTTATTACTTTCTATTGAATCTTCAATAGGCTTGTCTGTTGCTTCTTTCTTAGATCTAAACTTATTAATCAAAAATTCAGGAGTCACTTTAAAACGAATAACGATATAGGACAGCAATAAGAAAATTAGAATAATAATCAATCCAGTCTTACCTATGAACATTTGTAAATATTCATTTATTTGGAATCCAATTACTCCAGATAATGTAGCATATGATTGATGAACAAATCCTAATGTAACAGCAATCCACAACATCCCTAATAATCCCCAATTCCATGAAATAATTACTTTAGATAGTTTGGTTCTTAGTAACCAACAAAGTCCAGAAATAAATAATAAATAAGGGATTATAAAAGCTCCTAATCCAAACCCTTCGTAAATAAAAAAGTGACTTAAGGAGGCACCTATTTTTCCTAATAAGTTTTGAACAGGAATATTCTTACTGGCAGCTTCATTAACAATGCTGTGATCTTCTTGCCAGCTAAAGAAAAAAGAAATAAATGCGACTAAAAGAAACAATGAAAACAACAACAAGAAAGAACCAATGATTGTTTGAGTTTGTCTACTCTTAAAAAAAGTAATGACAGGGTTCGGCTTTCTCGATGTAGTCTTGTTTCTAGTAGAAGTTTTTTTCTTTTTCGCCATGAAAGCTAGTCAAATGATTAATGGGTAAATATAAGTATTTACTTAGAAAAGTAAGGCAACTTTCGGGATGTAAATGATACAGCCTAAAATTAATGTAATGATTGCAGCAATACCAGCTGAACCAGCACAAACATCTTTGATGAAACCAATTTTTTCATGATAGTCTGCGTGCACAAAGTCAGATAATTTCTCAACACCTGTATTTAATGATTCTGCAACTAAAACAAGACCAATAGCTAAGGTTTGCACCAACCATTCTGTGGTTGAAATATCAAAATAAAATCCGGCTATGGTGATTAGGACTGCAAAAAAAACTTGCACTTTAATACTACTTTCTGTGGTGATTAAAAGCCAAATTCCACGGAGCGAAAATATAATACTACGTAAGCGCTCTTTAACAAAGTTATCGTTAGGATTTTTCAATGTATTCTTATTGGATTGAAGCTAAAGCTTTTTCATAATTAGGTTCATCTACAATCTCAGGAACTTGCTCTGTATAAATAACAGTTCCATTGGCATCAATAACAACAATAGCTCTTGAATGAAGATTCGCTAAAGGGCCATTGGCTATTTCTAGTCCATAACTAGTTCCAAAACTACCATTAGCAAAATCTGATAGCATTACTACATTATCAATTCCTTCTGCGCCACAAAAACGAGCTTGTGCAAAAGGTAAATCTCTAGAAATACACAATACTTTTATATTTTCTAAGCTAGCGGCAGATTTATTAAAAGTACGAACAGAAGTAGCACAGGTTCCAGTATCTATACTGGGAAAAATATTCAAAACCACTGTCGATCCATTAAAATCGGCTAATGATTTTTTTGATAAATCAGTTCCTGTTAGTTGAAAATCAGGTGCTTTTGTTCCAACAGAAGGTAATTCTCCATTGGTGTTAATTGCATTTCCTTTGAGTGTAATTGAGGTCATTTTTTGTTTAAAGTTTAGTAGGTCAAAAGTAATCCTTTAAAACTATGAAATTTGTTTTAATTATGTTAATTATTAGGTGAAATATTATGAATACCTTCGCAAACGATTCCTAATTTTCTTATGAATTTAGCGCTTTATACAAAAGAATTTCGATACAATTGGAAATTGGCAGCTCCTGTGATGCTAGGGATGTTGGGACATACTTTTGTGAGTTTTGTAGATAATATTATGGTAGGACAGTTAGGAACAGCAGAATTGGCTGCGGTTTCTTTAGGGAATAGCTTTATGTTTATTGCCATGTCTATAGGAATTGGTTTTTCTACCGCAATAACACCGTTAACGGCTGAAGCAGATTCTTCAAAGAATTTTTTACAGGCTAAATCTACTTTTAAGCACGGATTGTTTCTCTGTACTGTTCTTGGAATCGTACTGTTTATGGCTGTTTTTTTTGCAAAACCATTACTTTACTTCATGGATCAACCTAAAGAGGTGGTAGAATTAGCACTCCCGTATTTAGATTTGGTAGCATTTTCTTTAATTCCATTAATCGTATTTCAGGCGTTCAAACAGTTTAGTGATGGTCTTTCTATGACCAAATACCCAATGTATGCAACTCTTTTGGCTAATATTGTCAATGTTGGATTGAACTACGTATTAATTTTTGGACACTTTGGATTCCCAAAGTTAGGAATAGTAGGAGCGGCTTATGGAACCTTATTATCGCGATTTATTATGGTGGCTTATTTATGGTTACTATTGATGAAGAAAGAGAAATCAAAGGCGATGGTGACAAACATTAAGTTTTTTGTATTAGAGAAATTAATGTTGAAAAAACTGATTAGTTTAGGAACCCCGAGTGCCATGCAGATGTTTTTTGAAGTAGCCATTTTTACAGCGGCTATTTGGTTAAGTGGACTGCTAGGTAAAAACGCTCAAGCGGCGAATCAAATTGCACTGAACTTATCTTCCATGACTTTTATGGTGGCAATGGGATTAAGTGTGGCATCAATGATTCGTGTTGGAAATCAAAAGGGATTACACAATTATAGAGAACTAAGAAGAATCGCGTATTCGATTTTCTTATTTGCAATTATACTGTCAACTCTTTTCGCATTAATTTTCTTAGCATTCAGACATAGTTTGCCAAAGATATATGTAGACCTTGGAGATGCCGTTAATTTTAGTGACAATATGGAAGTAATAGGTATTGCTGCACAATTGTTACTAGCAGCAGCTATTTTTCAAATCAGTGATGGTATTCAAGTCGTAGTATTAGGAGCTTTGAGAGGGTTACAAGACGTAAAGATTCCTACATTAATTACGCTCGTTGCCTATTCAGGAATAGGTTTCCCTATCAGTTATTTTTTAGGAAAAGAAGATGCTTATGGAAGTTTTGGTATTTGGCTAGGTTTGCTGGCAGGACTTTCATCGGCCGCAATTTTATTATACATTCGCTTTAATTATTTAACTTTAAAACTCATTCAAACAAAACATCATGAATCTACCTAAATTCTTATTAGCTGATAATAGCGATTATCCTGAAGATATTTTTGTGTTGCATACAGAATTTCCTCGTTTCCTAATCAATTTGAAAGATGATGAAATTGAATGGTTTGAGGATCTATCTGGCGAAAAAGAAGAAGATATCGCTGGAGAGGTTTCTAGTTTAATAGAAGCAGCATCTACTTTTTATGATGAGCAGATGGAAGGGTATGAGTAATTAATTTATAATTACGAATTGTTAATTATGAATTTCATAGAAGCTCTATGAGTTTTGAATTAAAAAAAGCCCTGGAGAAATTCCAAGGCTTCATTAACTAAAAAACTACTTTACTAATTACAAACAACTATCAAAAAGTAGGAAGAAATCCCCTTCACTATTTACAGACTGAATAGTACCATCGCGAAGCTGTACGTTAAAGGGGTAGTTAAAACTAAAACCTTCATCATTGGCAAGACCATCTATAAATGAGTCAAATTCATCGTCGCTATTTACTGTAACACTGGTTCCATCTTCTTTGTTCAGTGTTAATGGATATTGAAAGGTAAAGCAGTCTTCAACCTCAACTTCATCATCATAACAAGCATCAACTTCATCTTCTAATTCTTCTAGAGAATTAATAATTTTATTTGTACCATCAGATAAAGTGATGGTTATAGGGAAACTAAATTGAGGATCTTCATTGTCACCTAAACCATCAAAATAAGTATATAGTTCATCTTCGTTATTGATCGTTACTTGACCAGACGCTGTAGAAGTTGCTGTGATTGGAAACTGGATTGTGAAACATTCACCAAGGTCATCACAATCTTCAAAATCATAACATTCTTCATACAAAGTATCAAACTCATCATCGTTATTAATAGTAACAACGCTATTGTCTTCTGTTTTAGTGACAGTAAATGGATATACAAAATTTGGTTCAGCATTCATATCTAAGCCGTCATAGAAAGTTGCCAATTCATCTTCACTGTTTACGGTAGTATTGTTTCCGTTACCATCTGTAACTGTCAAAGGAAAGTTAAGTGTAAAACACTCGTCAATTTCATCAAAGCATTGATCAAAAGCATCTTCGAGAGCTTGTTCATCTTGAATTGCTTGTTGAGTTCCATCTTCAAACTCAATGGCAATTGGGTAGACAAAATTAGGGTCTGCTGTTGTAGGAAGACTCGTATAATAGGTTTCTAACTCATCATAACTATTAATAGTTGTATTCTGAGTTCCGTCTGTTACATCCAAAGGAAAAACAAGGTCGAAGCAATCAAACTCATCTAGGAAATCACTAGCATGATCCATGCTATTTGGATTGTTTGTCATTGCATTAGGGCTCGTAATTCTTTGTACACTAGCTTTTAGCCTTTGTGCATTTGGAGTAGAGGGGATTTCGTTATTGTCTTGACAAGAGGTTAATAAAGTTGATAGTACTAAAACGTAAGAAGCAATTCTTAGCATTTTTAAAAAAGGTGTTTTCATAATCATTGATTTTGTGTTTATTTAAAGGGTAAACAGGAAGCAAAGAATTTACCCTACCTTTTTTATAAAAAAATATTTCCCTAACTCATAAGTTGCTTATACTCATTATTGTTTTTTATATATTTGAGAAACACCGAGCTTTATGCTGGTTAAAAAAAATGTTATGAAAAAAATAGTATTCATATTTATAAGTATTCTAAGTTTTCAATTATCTGCTCAGATCACACCGAAGGTTGTATTAAAAGATTCAAGTGAGTTAAAACTAAAAAGCCTAGACATCAACATTAAGGTTGTAGGGAATTCAGCCATAACAATCTATGACATGAAGTTTTATAATGAACTCGATCGAATTTTAGAAGGCGAGTTGGTATTCCCTTTAGGACAAAATCAGTCTGTCTCTGGATTCGCTATGGATGTGAATGGAAAACTACGTGAATCTGTAGTAGTAGAAAAAGAATTGGCACGTGTTGCATATGAAACAACTGTAAGGCAAAATATTGATCCTGGACTCTTAGAAAAAACATCAGGAAATAATTACAAAGCTAGAGTATATCCGATACTTCCTAAAAAAGGAAAAAACATTGTTCTAACGTATGAAGAAACTTTATTCGCTACCAGTGGAAACCTGATTTATGAATTACCATTGGGAATTCAAGAGAGAATAGATAATGTTACTATTAATATTGAAGTATTTGGAGCCAATCAAAATATAAAAATAGACAGTAAAGAATTTTCCAGTTTTTCAAAAAAGAAAACCCAAGGAGGAATTTCTTTTTCAGTAAGTAAAGACAATGTAAGCCCAAAATCTCCAATTACTATTCACATACCAAAAGTGTATGATAAAGAAAAAGTACTTGTTTTTAGAGACTATTTTTATGTACACACATTTTTACAACCAAAATCTAGAGAAAAGAAAAAACCTAAAAGAGTTACAGTTCTATGGGATGCTTCCTATTCTTTAAAAGACAGAAATGTAAAAAAAGAGTTGAAGCTACTTGGTGAATACATGACTTATTTAGGAAATGTTACTGTCGATTTCATAACGTTTAGTGATGATGTAGTTCTTCAGAAAAAAATAAAAATTGATCAAGGAGATTGGAGCGAACTTGAAAAGCAAATTCTATCAATAAAATATGATGGAGGGACTAATTTTAATCAACTCTCTAAAGTCAATATAAAAGCGGATGAAATTTTATTATTTAGTGATGGAATGGACAATTTAGGAGGCATGTCGAGCATAAAAGACATTCCTGTTTATGCAATCAACTCTACAACTTCTTCAAATCATTTTTCATTAGAAAATCTAGCAATACAAAGTGCTGGAGCCTATATTAATTTAGTTCGACTTTCAGTAAATCAAGGGAAAGAATTATTGTTTAATGAAACATTTCAATTTTTAGGAATCAAAAAGAATGATGCTTTAAAGGAAGTATATCCTAAGAGCATAGTAAATGTTCTAAATGATTTTGTAATTGCTGGGCGATTTTCAAAAGAAACCTCCATTGAATTAGAGTTTGGTTACGGAGGAAAGGTAACAGAAACAAAAACGGTTGACATCAATAATTCAGCAAATAATGCTTTAGTGAGAAGGCTTTGGGCGAAACAAAAATTGAATTATCTAAATTTTGAGAAAGAGAACAATAAAAAAGAGATTATACAATTAGCAAAGCAGTATAAATTAATTACAGATTATACGTCACTTCTAATACTCGATAGAATTGAAGATTATGTACGTTATGAAATAGAACCTCCTTTAGAACTGAGACAACGTTACAAACAATTGCTGAAGGCTAAGAAAAAGAGAGAATTATTAGCTCAAAAAAGATTAGAAAGAAGTAAACAAGAAATCTTTGATTCGTATAAAAATATTCGAAAATGGTATGACAAAGATTTTAAAGTAAAAAAGAAAACTAAGATAACTTACAGTGCCATCAATGACACTATAGCAGGTATTATAAAAGGTTTTGTTAAAGATCAATCTAATAGTGGTTTACCTGGTGTGAATATTGTTATAAAAGGAACTATGAGCGGGGCTGAGACTGATTTGGATGGAAAATATGAAATAGAAGCTAATCTAGGAGATGTATTGGTTTTCTCCAATTTAGGCTATGTAACAAAGGAGGTTCGTGTTGGTTTAAATAGTGTAATTAATGTAGCATTGGAAGAAGATGGGACTACACTCGATGAAGTTGTAGTAACAATGGATGCAGATGCAAATAGAATAATGAACTTTAGCGCCCCAGCTGTGGTAAATAATAATAGAATATATGCTTTGAAAGGATTTGTATCAGGTTTAAGTACAACCAGAGATTTTATGGACGTAATTAAAAATAATGAAACTGATACAATTTTCAATTCAACTCCAATATTCGTAATTGATGCAAAAATCGCTTCTTATAAGGAGTTCAAAAAACTAACTTCAGATAAGATTGATGGAATCCAAGTTTACAAGCCAAAAGATGCCATGAAAGTATATGGAGAGAAAGGACGAAAAGGGTTGGTAGTTATTGTTACTAAAAAAGGCAGAGAAAAGAATGCTAAAGCTATTGAAGCTTTCGAAAAAATGATTAAAGAAAAGGTAGAGTTAAAAGCTTGGAACCCTAAAGATTCGTATATAGATATTTTAAAGAAAGAAACGAATGTAGCTTCTGCGTATAAAAAATATATTGAGATTCGTAAGCAATATGCTAACATCCCAATGTTTTATGTTGATGTAGCTGATTTTTTCCACCAGAAAAAGGCAACCCAATTAGCAACTAGAATCTTAACGAACCTCATTGAAATTGATATTGATAATTACGAACTTATTAAAGTACTAGCATATAAATTGGAGGACTTTAAGCAATATGATTTAGCGGTAAAAGTGTATCAAAAAATATTAGAGTTAAGACCCGAAGATGTACAATCTTATCGAGACTTGGCACTAGCTTATGAATATGCAGGTGAGTACCAGAAAAGTTTTAATTTGTTGTATAAAATTTACAATAGTGAACTTTTAGAGAAAGATATTGGAAGACGCTTTAAAGGTGTTGAACAGATTTGTTTTGTAGAGATTTCACGTTTGGTTTCTAAATATGGTCACAAGTTGAGTTTAACGAAGAATCAAAAAAGCTTTTTCAAAAAGATACCTGTAGATGTAAGAGTGGTGATTGATTGGAATCATAATGATACTGATATTGATTTGTGGGTGATTGATCCTAGAAGAGAGAAAGCATCATATAAAAATAAAAAAACACGTATAGGTGGAAGAATGTCTGACGATATGACTGATGGTTTTGGACCAGAAGAATTTTTATTAAAGAAAGCAATCAAAGGAGAGTATCTCATCAAAGTGAATTATTACTCTGATAATATTCAGAAGATATCAGGTCCAGCTATTTTAAAAGTAAATCTTTTTAAAAACTATGGAAGAAGTAATGAAACAAGAGAAACTTTTGTCTTAAGATTAGACAAGAAATCTGATAAAATAGAAGTAGGTAAGTTAATATTTGATTAAAATAGGTGAAAACTATTTATAAGCCTTTTTCAAATAACTAAACGTTATTGAGAAAGGCTTTTTCTTTTCTATTTATAATCTTCACAGATGTGTTCTTTTATCATATATAGAGTGATGCGTTTTAAATCTTTACCATTTACAGGATGCACTCCAGACGACGTAAAAATATCTAAATCATTTTTCCCTCTTCTATAATACCATAAAATCCAATCTCCTTTGGCATTCCTATACTTTGTATCACAATCGGGTTCAAGGATTTGTTTAAATGTCTTCAATTTTTGTTTATCATACATTTCAAGCTCATCATTATAATATTTTGTGATACTAAATTTCACTTCTACATAGTGGTCTTTTTGCCATGTCATCCAACGTTCTCCACTTTTACTGATGATGTCAGAGGAGATGATTGAAATGACGATGACCAGAATGATAGAATTAGCAGCAACTATTTTTCTGTTATTTTTCATCCAATTAAAAAAAACTTTATCAGTTTGGTATTCACCTGTATTATTTGAACGACCTTCCCCATTACTTTCCCCTGAATTAATAATTCCAATTAAAGGTGGTTTTTCATCATCTTTCTTTTTCTCCTCTAAACGATTCCGTGTAACAAAATCCTCATATGAATCGTAATTAAGATATTCTGAAACTTTATTTAATAAATCAGCTTTAGGATTACTAGTTATACTTTCATCATCTTCTATGTATTTTTCATAATAGCGTACAAATGTTATACTATTTGTAGAATGATTAAAGTCATTAGTTATAAGGTCTGAAAGATAGTTTGCAAGACTATGTTTTCTTGTTTGACCAGATTGATTCTCTGCTTTTTTAAATACTTCTTGAAATAATTTTTTCTTCATTTAATAAGTTGGTTAAGTGTTATAATCTTTCATACATGATTTAGCTATGCTTCATACATAGTATATACATAAAGCAAACAATTTTGTGTAGACATTTTTGCTTGTATAATGCTTGATTTGTGTTTGTTATAATTCTTCATCTTGGTAGTTACTTTGCTTCAGAAACGATCGAACATTATCCTAATCCGATAGCTAAAATCGATTCATTTCTATTCTGAATTGCCTAGTACAATTTGATGCCAAACTGGAAGTAGTATCTCATTTTACCAAGCCTTTCAACTTCCTACAAAGAGAGGCCTCTCTTTAAAATTTCATGAGCGGATTCCGCTACAATAAAAAATTCGGGAAAATCTCGAATCGGGACCGCTCATCCTAAAATTTAAGTAAAATGAAACAAATATTTTTGAAAGCCTTTACGGTTTTCCTCATTATGGGAATGATGGCTTCTTGCACGCAGAATGACGAAGACATCGATGAATTGTTAATGATAACTGAAGAAACTGAAGCCTGTTGTGGTACGGGAGAGTTTGACCCACCACCTCCACCACCTCCACCACCAGGAGGAGGGACAGGCGGGTAGAAATACCTGATTTTACAAAAAGGAAGCAAAATTTTGCTTCCTTTTTTATTGCCAACTAGGTTTTTAGCTAAAAGACATTTACTTTTAAAAGATGAAAATGAAAAAGTTTTATCTCCTATTGTTCTATTTGTTCTTTACTATTTGTTCTATCTCACAAGAAAGAAAAAATGATCTTAACTATCACATAGAGTTATATAAAAAAAATAACCATCCAGATTCCCTTGCAGTATCCTATACCTTTTTTAATAATCGTAAGGAGAAATCTCTTGAAATTAAGTACTATATAGATGTAGTGTATTGCTTGCTACATATTTCTGTAATAGAAGATAAGTTTGGACAATATTTTGACAGCGAAAAATCAGCAGTTAAAGGAATAAAATATTTAGATAGTCTTCCAGTAAATAAAACAACAAAGCCTTATCGTAAGAACCTGTTAAATAGGTTAGGGAATGTAATGGAAAGATATGGAGAATATGAAAAATCTATAAAATATTATTCTGAAGCGATTAAATATTCTCCTGAAATTGGAAATACAGCAATTGCTTATAATAATATAGGGAACGCTTTAATAAAACTTAATCAGTTTGAAAAAGCAAGTGATACACTTGAAAAAGCACTCCGTATCGTAAAAACTATAGATGATGAAGAAAAATATTCTTTAATATTGAGCAATTTAGGTTATGCTAGAGTTCTTTTAGGTAAAGAAAGTGGCTTAAAGGATATGGAGGAAGCATTAATAATTCGCAGAAAGAATAAAGATCCTAAGTTATATGAGTCCTACAAAGATTTTATTAATTTTTATTCAGAAAAAGGAATGAAATCTAAAGAAATCTTTTATTCTAAAGAAGCTTACAAAATAGCTTATAATATAAAAAGCTTGCCTTATGAAAAGGAAGCATTAACTAAATTGATGGAGTTGAAACTATATGAATATGGAAATGAATATTTTCAAGCTACAGAAAAATTAATAAAGTTTAATAATTCGTTGCGGAAAACTTTTGCAGAAGCTAAATATAGTGTCAGTAAAGAAAAAGAGAATACAAGAAAAGAGCAATTAGAAAAAGAACGTGAAAAAACAAGAAGAATTCAATTTGAATTTGAAAGCCATCGGAATCTTATTATAGCTGGGTTTATTTTACTAACATCAACCTTTTTATATTTTTATTTAAAATCTCGTCACAAAAAAGAAAAACTCAAAAAACAATTTGAAACAGAACAACGCATTTCTAAAAAACTCCATGACGAAGTAGCTAATGATGTCTATTCGATGATGTCTCGATTGCAGAATGATCCAGCTACAAAAAAAGACCTCATTGATGATTTGGAAGAAGTCTATTTAAAAACTCGAGATATTTCCAAAGCCAATGCGGCATTGGATGTATCAAAAAACTTTGATGAATTACTAAAAGATCTAATGGCAAGCTATAAAACACAAGGCGTAAATATATTTACGAGAAATGTTTCACAGGTTTCATGGGACAGGCTTTCAAACCTTAAAAAAGAGACCTTGTATAGAGTCATTCAAGAATTAATGACCAACATGAAAAAGCATAGTCAAGCAAACTTAGTGACACTTCAATTTGAAGAAAAACAACATAAAATTTCTATTGATTATGTAGACAATGGAATAGGTTGCGAGCTAAAGCATGGAAATGGTTTGCGCAATACGGAAAACCGTATGGAATTGGCTGGAGGTAGTATTACTTTTGAATCAGAAGCCAACAAAGGTTTCCGTGTAAAAATGACCATATAACAATGTTTTCAAAAGTATTAATTGTAGATGATCATGCTATGATCAACGATGGAATTTCTAGCAACCTTTCAAAAATAGGTGTCACAAATGTTCACACATCTTTGTATTGTGACGATGCTTATTTGAAAATAAAGAGGGCTATGATAGACAGTAGACCTTTCGATTTGGTGATTACTGATTTAGAATTTAAAAAAGACCATAGAAAACGAGATCTTTCTTCTGGGGAATCACTAATTAAAAAGCTGAGAATAGAATACCCAGAACTTTCTATTATTGTGTTTTCACAGGAAGATCATTTTCAAAAGGTACGTACTTTAATGAACGATTGCGGAGCTGATGCCTATGTGTGGAAAGGAAGAGATGGTAATAAAGAACTACTCAAAGCCATTGAAGTTGTAAATGAAGGCGAACAATTTTTATCAAAAAAAGTAGAACGAGCTTTGCAAGAAAAAGTGAACACTGAAATTTCAGATTATGATATTGAGTTGGTCAAGTTATTGTCTTCAGGAATGTCACAAACTGAAATTAGTCACCATTTTAAATCTCAAGACATCATTCCAAGTAGTGTAAGCTCAGTAGAGAAGAGGCTAAACCGATTGAAAGATGATTTCTTAGCAAACAATGCAACGCACTTGGTTTCTATCTTTAAAGATCAAAAATTGATTTAAAATTTTTACATTTTTCCTACTGCAATGAGGCTTTCCGTATGGAAAGCTTTTTTGTTGGGGGTATGTTTGTGGGAATATTAATCTTAAAATTTAAAGTTATGGCAGTAAAATATTTAGAATCAGGCATAGTCCATGAAGGATATAAAGGAGGATTCACAGGATGTGGTTTTGATACTAGTGATAATCCAAACGATTGGCAGAATACGAGTGCAAGTATTACTTGTGATAAAGATGGATGTAAAAATTAGTGTTCAATAATCTTTATGCCAAACCAACCCTTTACGGTATTCCGTAAGGGGTTGGTTCTTAATGGTCATAGGTTTGTAGTATTATTAATCTTAAAAACTTTAAATTATGAATGACAAATGGGAATTCTATCAAGATTCAAAAAAAGATTGGAGATGGAGAAGAACTGCTCCTAATGGACGAATAGTAGGGGCTTCTACTCAAGGATATACAAATAGAACAGATTGTGTTGATAATGCCAGAAGACATGGTTATAAAGGATAATAAATGATGGCTTTAAAAGAAATAACAGAAGGATTACCACACGAAGTATCAAATCAATTAATGTCCAATGAAAGAGTATATTATTTTACGTATATAGTTTCTGAAGGAGGGTGTGGTTCCTCAGGAGAAAAAGATAAATATTGGTTAGCTCTTACTGAAACTAGAGTTATGTATAAGACAAAGTTCACAGATAATTCTAGAAATTCTAAAAAAAAAGTAATAGAAAGAGACGGTGATTTACCATTTAGTAAAATTTCATTTATTGAAGTTTCAGAAGGACTAAGTGTAGATAGCCTATTTGAATTGCGTATTAGTAGTTCTGGAGGAACTATAATTATACCGATTCCTACAAAAGCAAAAGGAAATGAGATTAGAAGAATTTATTCTGAATTAAGTAGAGAGTCATAAATAATGAAAATTACTAATCCTTTTAATTTTTTAGGAACTATAGTTATTAGAATATATCAATCTACTAAAAGAAGAAAGTATTCGAAATGTCTTCACTACCCATCATGCTCTAATTATGCAATCTTAGCACTTAAGAAATATGGTTTTATAAAAGCAGTTAAACTTTCAAGAAAGCGTTACTATGATTGCAATCCTTTCTCCCATAGACCTTATATAGATTATCCTTAACTTTTTTAATCACATATAAACCCTTACGGAATCCCGTAAGGGTTTGGTTTTTTATGGTTATAGGTTTGTGTAGAACTAATTAAAACTAAAAATTATGAAAAAATATTTATTTGCATTTGTGTTGTTCACCTCTTTAATCCTCTCATGTACAATTGAAGAAGAAGTAGAGGTTGATGTAGAAAGAATTTGTGGAACGTATAACGGACATACTTTATATACTGGCCCGCAAGGAGGTTGTTATTATTATAACAGTAGTAATAATAAAACCTATGTAGATAGATCAAATTGTAATTGTCTCTAAGTTATAATCTATGGGATTCAGATATTACAAACGAATAAAACTTGGAAAAGGATTTGGCTTGAATGTAAGCAAATCAGGAATTCGACCAAGTTATCGATCTAAAAGAGGCTCAGTGAATACTAAAGGATATTCTATTAGAACAGGAATTCCAGGACTAACATATCGAAAATCATCTTCAAAAGGAGGTTGCATGCTTGTTCTACTTGTATTGTTAAGTATTCTAGCAACTGTCACCCAATTATAAACAAATGAAAGCAATTATTAAAGCAATCTCTATTATCTGTGTAATAATTCTTTTTGTTGCCACACTCAATCTACCAATTATTTATTACATGCCATTAAGAACGATTGTCTTTATAGGAGCTTTTTTATACATGATTTATTATTACAAACGTCTTTTTGTATTCATGACCTTTTGTTTAATAGCGGTGTTATTCAACCCAATTTATCCAATCTATTTATACATAAAATCTTATTGGATACCTATAGACATCATTACGGGAATCCTGTTTTTGTTGATTGCATTTTATGATGTTAGTAAGGAGAAAAAGGAAGATAACAAAGTAATCAATAAAAAATCGAAATCATATAACAGAGATAAAATATACTAACCTATGAAACACCCATTACAGAAGGAGAATATTGATACTCCAGCAGAATTGAAAAGCCATTTCTTACGATTATATCAAATTGCTTTATCAGATGAGAATTTTAGTCATTTAGAAATGCAGTTGCTCTATAAGTTTGCTGCCGAAAGAGGAGTAGATGAAAAGGAACTAGATAGAATTTTAACCTCACATACAGGAGATATTCATATTCCTGAAAATTTAGAAGACAGAATCATCTATTTATATGATTTTGCTCAAATGATCTGGGCTGATAAGATTATTACTGAAGATGAAAAAACAGCTTTGAAAAAATATATAAAGAAGTTTGAGTTTTTGGATGAAAACATTAATGCTTTAACAACGTATTTATTAGAATCTGCTCAACAAGAGAGAGCACGTGAAGATATTTTAAAAGAACTTAAAGAATAACACCATGACTACACTATTAAAAAAACTAACTCAATTAAAAACTTCTAATAACCTAAATGGCGAGCAAGTTATAGAAGAAGATGCTCCTAAAGAAGTAGGAGAATCTTTATCTCCTTTTAAACAAGGATATGGAATGTCAAAAAAATGTGGAGGAAATTCGCATAACTTGAAATCATCTTTAGAGAAAACCTATGAAACTTTCGAAAGGAAATGCAAAGAAGACGTTGCAGAACAAGAGAAATTAAAACATGGGTATATTACTGAACAGAAAGGGAAAAAAACGGCTTTATTAAATACAGAGGAGAAACTTAAAAACCTACATGATAAAGTAGATGAGACTACTGAGGAAATAGAGGTCTTGAATAAAGATTGTAGAAAAGTTCTTATTGAACCAGAGGTCTATTTACCAAATGTGGATAAAAAAGCTAGTGTGAAGTTTTGGATTGGATTGTTCTTTTTAATGCCTTTAGCAGCTTATATTTTTATTTTTTACATCTCAACATCTTTTTCCGCATTCTTTAGAGAATTTGACCCTGAAGTAAGTTTGTTTCAAGGTATGTTTGACCCTCAGGCTTTATCCAAAGCGTATGAAGCTGGTGGGTTAGAATTGGGATTTGTATTATTCATCCCATTTGTATTTTTTGGATTGGGGTATTTGATCCATATGTTTCAAGAGAAGAAAGGACTAAAAAACGGATTAAAGATTGCTGCTTTATTTCTTATCACATTTGTGTTCGACGCAATTCTAGCTTATTTAATAGATGAGAAGTTATACAATTTAACAAAAACATTTGATAGCGAAGAATTCAATTTCGGAATTGCTTTTACGAGAGTTAACTTTTGGTTAATCATTTTTGCAGGATTTGTATCCTATATCGTTTGGGGATTGGTGTTTGATTTTGTGATGAAAGAATATGCGGATAGAGATAAAATAAAGATTTTTATTAAAGAGAAGCAGGGAGAGATTAAAGAAAAAGAACAGAAAGTGACTAACCTCAAAGAATTAGTTACTTCTCAAAAAGAAGTAATCTCAGCAATCAAAATAAGAATCAGTGAACTTCAGAATATCATTGATGGGTTTATTTTGCCTGTCATGAATTACAAGGCACTATCTACAGGGCTTCTAGAAGGTTGGCAGGGTTATATTTCAGCAGAATTACCTTTAGGGAAAGAAGAGAAAGAAGCTCTTTTAATTGATTGTAGAAAAGTATATGATAAGCATATACAGGATTTAGAAATCAATACAGATACTTACCAGAATAAAATTTACACCAAAAAACTTTAGTTATGCTACAGCTAAGAAATATAATTATTCTTGCACTATTAAATTTCTCCCTGATGGGTTGTCAAGGAGAAATGAAGGAAATAAAAAATACAGAAAAAATTTCTGTTCAAGCTACCGATTGTCCAAAGTATATTCTAAAGAATAGAGAAAACAACTTAAACATCAGTGTATTGCTAGACCTCTCTGATCGTATAGAGAAAAAAAACACAATCCAAAAAGACTCAGCATATTTATCTAGTCTGTCAAAAGCTTTTGTAAATCATGTGAAGAAGAAACAATTGATTTTATTGGAAGATAGAATGCAAGTTTTCTTTAACCCAATTCCTGATGATAACAAGATTAATCGAATAGCGGAAAAACTGAGAATTCAATTTACAAGGGATACCCATAAAGAAGATTTGGATAAGACAATCTCATTGTATTCAGAATACCCAGCTCAATTGTATACATTGGCTAAAAAGGATGCAAAAGCCGCAAATAAGTATCTAGGTTCTGATATATGGGGGTTCTTTAAATACCATATAAAAGACTACTGTATAGATGAATGTCATAGAAATATCTTAGTGATTTTGACTGATGGATATATGTATCATAAGAACATGATTAAAACAAAAGAAAATCAGACCTCATATATTACTCCTAAATCTATGTATAGACTAGGGTTGAACAAAAGTGATTGGAGAGAGGTTATGAAGAATAAAAATTTAGGATTCATTCCAATAGAGAATAAATTAAATGATTTAGAAGTTTTGGTGATTGGAGTTGAAAGTGATAATGAAAAGAACCCTTATGCCAGAGATATTCTAGAGAAATATTGGAGTAATTGGTTTGATACGATGAACATAAGAAACTATAAAATCAAGAGTGCTGATATACCATCGAGCATTGAAAAAGTAATATTTGATTTTATTAATAGATAGATATGAAAACAAAACTACTTATTAGTATTTTAATATTGCGCTTTACTTGTGTCGCTTATTCACAAAACCTTATTGATATAGCTAATTTAAATGTAAAACTCTCTTTTGATCAGACACAAGATATCTATTATTCCTTTGATGAGGGTGATGAGATTGTATTTAATTTTCAAATGAAAAAAGGTAGACATTTTAAGTCTGTAGAAATTTCATCTTCGTCTAGTATTCTATTTTCTGAGTTCAAAGCAAAGAAAATTGAAAATCAAAGAATTAAAATTAGAGAGAAAGGAGTTTTTCGTTTCCGTTTTTTTAGTTCTTCATTGACAAATAGAGTTGCAAATGTTAGAATTCAAAGAGTTCCTTCTGCAACAAGTAGCATTTCATTTAATACAGACTGGAAATGGAATAGAGTATTGGATACTACTTATGTTCCTTACAAAAAGGATAGCCTAATTGGTTATAAAATGATCTCTTATAAAGAAACGGTTAAAGAACTGATAGAAGATAAAAAAGAAGAAGTTTTGATATTTCAAAAGTCACAAAGAGTTCACTCAAGGACTAATCAGAACGGGAATAAAACGTATTTAAAAGTTAATTTACCTAAGTTAGAAAATACAAATTTAAGAAGGGAGAAAATTCTTGCTTGGGCTTATTGGATTGGAGTTGGGAATGAAGGAAGAGATGCTTATAAAAAAAACGTAAGAAGCTTTTCAAAAAGTATAGGCAAGATAGCTAATGCTTACTACCATACTCCTTTAGCTGCTGTTGCTGTTGGAGCTATTACTGAGTTAATTATTCCTAATACGGGACATGATGTAGCATACTATTTTATAAATGGTTTTTCTAATGTCCAATCGTTTTTAAGTAATCAAGAGTTCTATTTGTTCGATAGCGGGAAAGGGGCAGCGGCATTTGGTAGGAATGATAGACAAAAAAGAACATTTTATATAGGATTCTTTAACGACAATTTAGTAAAAGGAATTGATGTAGATGTAAAAGTTGTAGCGATTAAAGAAACTAAAGTATATGAGTATAAAACATATAATAGACAAAGAAAAGGTGCTCAATACATAACATTAAATAAAACTAGAATGCAGGTAAAGGAAATTAAATCTAGAATTCCTGTAGAATAAAAACCAAAACCATGAAAAAACTAAAACTGATCCTATTCTTTATAGGAATCACAATTGCATTTCAAGCAAATGCACAAACAGAAGCATTTAAAGCACCGAAAGGGAAAAGATATCACAAAAAGGAGTGTAAGTTGCTTCCAGAAAAGAAAGCAGTAAAAACAACCATTAAAAAAGCAAAGTCTAAAGGATTAACAGCATGTAAAGTGTGTAAACCTGTTATAAAAAAAACGATAACCAAAAGGACTTCAAAGAAAAATAAGGATAAAAAAACAAAAAATACAACTAAGAGCACAGCAGTCAGGTGTTCTGCTATTGCAAAAACAAAAGGTAGACAATGCAAACGGAGAACTAAAAATGGAAATGGACGATGTTGGCAACATCAGTAACATTGATCAATGATCACTGTTCTTTGAATAATTACTTACCTTTTTCAACAAACTCTAACTTACTTACATCTGCTTCTGTTGTAAAGATACCGTAGTTGATAAAGGCTTTCTTCTTTTCTATTTTTTCAATGGTTCCAACTGCGTTTCCGTCTAGTAAACGTACTCTGTCATTGACTTTAAAAACATAATCTGCTTTGGCCTTGGCAATCTTTTTAGCTTCTTCTTTCTTTTCCTTACGAACCTTTACTACCTTTTGTAAAACTTCTTTTTCTACTTGTTGAATGACTTGCTGTTTTTGCGCCTCCTTCTTTTTAACTTCTTTCTTTTGCGCTTTGGTTTTTGGCTTTTCAGGATTCTTCTTTAAATGCTTGGTTTTTTCTATTGTGACCCATTTTAAGAAGTTGGTAGTCAATTCTTTTTTATTGTTGGTTTGAAAGTATTTATTCAAGAATTCGTTGGTTTTTCTACCCAATGAGAGCATTCGTTGATTGCTATCATACAATTCTTGGAAACCTTCTAACTTTTCTTGTATTTTTTGTTCTTTGGCAACCAATGTTTCAAGTTGTTCTTGTTCTTGAGTTTTTTGTTTCTCTAAACTATCAGAAGTCTTTTGTAAACGATTGCGCTCTTTCTGGAGCTTAGAAATGGTTTTGTCTAAACGAATTTTTTCTGTCTCAACACGTTTCTTTGCTTTGTTAATAAGGCTATAGGGAATCCCATTTTTTTGAGCAACCTCAAAAGTGAATGAACTACCTGCTTGTCCAACGAACAACTTATACAAAGGTTCTAAAGTACGTTCGTTAAATTGCATGTTTGCATTGGTCACATTCTCCAGCTCATTCGCTAACACTTTTAGATTCGAATAATGAGTTGTAATGATTCCAAATGCTTTCTTATGATAGAATTCCTCTAAGAAAATCTCTGCCAAAGCGCCCCCTAATTCAGGGTCACTCCCTGTACCAAATTCATCGATTAAAAACAAGGTTCTTGCATTACACTTACGCAAAAAGTAACGCATGTTCTTTAATCGGTAGCTATAAGTACTTAATTGATTTTCTATAGATTGATTATCTCCTATGTCGGTTAGGACGGTGTCGAATATGGTCGTTTCACTACGTTCATCAACAGGAATTAACAATCCACTTTGCAACATTACCTGTAGTAACCCAATAGTTTTTAATGTGATACTTTTCCCTCCAGCATTTGGTCCAGAAATAACAATGATTTGCTGTTGCTCATTAAGTTGTATCGTTTGCGGAACTGTCTCTAATTTCTGTTCTTTATTTTTTACCCAAAGAATAGGGTGATATGCGTTTTTGAAAAAAATCTTTTTAGTTGCTCCAATTTTCGGCAATAATGCTTCAGTAGCATGTGCATATTTTGCTTTAGCGCCAATAACATCTATGTGTGTTAAGTAGACTAAGTAAGATTCTAGAAATGGAGTATAAGGTCTAATTTGTTCGCTCAGAACTCTTAAAATTCGAATGACCTCTTGCTTCTCTTCGTAGACTAAGTTTTGTAATTCTCGATGGTATGCAAGTGTTGCTTGTGGAGCGATGTAGACAATGTTTCCAGATTTAGAAGATCCTAAGAGGCTTCCTTTTACTTTTTTACGATACATTGCCAATACAGCCAATACACGTTGATTGTCAATTACAGACTCTCTAATGTCGTCTAAATAGCCTGCTGACTTAGCACTTCCTAAAGCACTAGAGAAACTCTGACCAATCTTTCCTTGCAATCCTGAAATCTCTTTACGAATCAGTTTCAATGCAGGTGAAGCATGGTTTACAATTTCTCCATAAGCAGTAATAACAGCTTTGATGTGGTCTATAATCTCTTTGGCAAATTCTACCTCCTCACTTAATTCAAACAAAGTAGGATAGTAGGTGTTGAATTTTGTAAAGTATTTTTTCTGTTCACCAACCGTTTCCGTAATGGTAGCAATCTTCAAATAGCTTTTAGGTTCTAAATAGCTATTTTCAATTGTTAATCGCTTCACTTCTTCATAGATATTCTCATAACCATGATTTGGAATTCGATTTTCACTTTCAAAAGAAGAGAGGTACTCATTGGTCATAGCAAGCTCTTGAAGCAACTCTTCTTTTTTAGAATATGGAGTAATACTCAGAATTTTATTTTTTCCTAATTCTGAGATACTAAATTCTGCAACCTGTTGTAAAACGGTTGTAAATTCTAAATCTTGTAACGCTTTCTCAGAAATATGTATGCTCAAACCTTTATATTTGGAGACGACAAAAATAGTAAAGAATGGACGTGAAAATTGAGCAAAGTTGGAAAAATATCTTAGACCCAGAATTTGAAAAAGATTATTTCAAAAATTTAACCCAATTTGTGAAGTCAGAATATCAGACTCAACGTTGTTTCCCGAAAGGAAAAGACATCTTTGCTGCTTTTGACCACTGTTCTTTTGACCACTTAAAAGTGGTCATAATAGGACAAGATCCATATCATGGACCTAACCAGGCCAATGGTTTGTGCTTTTCTGTACACGATGGAATTTCACACCCTCCATCTTTGATTAATATTTTTAAAGAACTAGAAACAGATACAGGGAAACCATATCCGTCTTCAGGAGATTTATCTACTTGGGCTAAACAAGGAGTGTTGTTATTAAATGCAACCTTAACGGTAAGAGCTCACAATGCGGGAAGTCATCAGAAGAAAGGTTGGGAAGAGTTTACCGATGCTGTGATTCAGCAGATATCTGAAAAAAAAGAGAATATTATTTTCTTACTTTGGGGAGGATTTGCAAAGAAAAAAGGAAAGAAGATAGATATTACAAAGCATCATGTATTAACCACAGGGCATCCTTCGCCATTAAGTGCTAATAGAGGATATTGGTTTGGGAATAAACATTTCTCTAAAGCTAACAAATACTTAAAAAGCATTCAGCAAAAAGAAATTAATTGGTAACAAAAAATCCGCTATAAAAGCGGATTTATTGAATTTGAAAAAAGAACAGTACCTTATAATACTTCAATCGGTAATAGCGAAGTAGAAGGGTTCTGTAATTGTTTTGTTTGCTTAGTTGAGTGCTCAGCCAAACCACAAGGATCTGATGTGCTTCTGCACGATGATAAACTTAAGAGTCCTACAATACAAATTGCAATAAATACGAATCTTTTCATTTGTTGATTTTTAACGAGCTAAAAATACATATTTTTTATGAACTCTTTAGGGTTTTTCTTCTTTTCAAGAACGTTGAACTGTGTCAGTTTATTTTGCACATCAGAAATAAATTTTTCTGAAATGGCTTTTCCAGCGTTCCATTCGGTAATAGATAACCACTTTTGAATGTCTTCTAATTGTTGTTTGTAACGTTTAGAAAGCACTAGGTCAATGTTTTGTAGATCTTTAAAGACAGTGTTGGTTGCGTTAATCGTTTTTAGAATGTTTTGAACTTTTGAGGGATATTTTTCTAAAATTTCATCTCGAACAGCAATCACAAAGCAAGGCCATGGAGTAGGACAGTCGTCTATTCTTCGAAAAATTCCTTGATCTACATAGGGTTTTGTGGTAAAATGCTCCCACATAAAGTAATCAGCTTCATTGTTTTGCAACGAATCAATACCTCCTTCAAGGTTTTTCACAATTCTAAAATCTAAACTTTCTATATCCCAACCTTGGTTGTAAGCGTTTACAATTGCCATTAGATGTGACCCAGATCCGAGTCGACTAATTGCAATTCTCTTATTTTCTAAATCAGAAATGTGAGTGAAATCAGATTTTGCATTGACGTGAATTCCCCATATAAGCGGTGTATCTACATAAGTTTGTACAATCTTAGAAGGATTTCCATCAATAATATCTTTGATAATGCCCTCTGTTAAGACAATAGCAATGTCTGTTTCACCTGATCGTAATGCTTTACACATATCGCCAGTTCCACCAGGATAATCTTTCCAGCGTAGGTTAATACCATGCTTTTGGTATTCCTTATTCTTTAAGGTTAGGTACCAAGGATAATTAAAATGCTCAGGAACACCACCTATTTTTAGATGTATCATCTAGTCTACGATCTTATTTAAAGTATAGGTGATTAAATCTCCAATTACTTTATCTGGATTTTGACTGAATTCTCCCAATGCTCTATTGGCAATGATTGCATTCATAGAACATGCATGATGTCCTAATAGTTTTGACAATCCGTAAATAGCTGAGGTTTCCATTTCTAAATTGGTCACACGAATTCCATTATGATGAAATGAATCCATTTTATGATTTAAGTTTGGGTCCTGAATAGCCAAACGTAAAACACGTCCTTGTGGACCATAAAAACCTCCAGCAGTAGCTGTCATTCCTTTATGGGTAAGTTCAGAGGAGATCTTTGCTTCTAGTTCTTCACTGTTGGAAATAACGAGAGGATAACATTTTTTATCACTCCAATTGGTATGAGATACAAAGGCATTTTCTATTTCTGGATGTGAAATATGATCGGTTAGATAAGAACGTAACATTCCATTAATATCTAAAGAATGAGTGCTCATTAAAAAGCTATCTACAGGAATATCTTTTTGCAGAGAGCCTGAAGTTCCTATTCGTACTATGTAAAGCGGAGTATGTTCTTTTTTTATGGTCCTAGTTGTAAAATCGATATTGACTAATGCGTCTAATTCGTTTAAAACAATGTCTATATTGTCTGGCCCAATTCCCGTTGAAATCACAGACAATCTTTTTCCTTTGTACACGCCAGTAACTGTTTTAAACTCTCTTCTTTGCGTAGAGAATTCAATACTGTCAAAGTGCGAAGTAACCTTATCTACACGATCGGGATCGCCAACAAAAATAAAATGATTGGAAATGTTTTCTGGTTTCAAATTCAGATGATAGATACTTCCATCTGGATTTAAAATAAGTTCTGAATCTTTAATACTCATTTAGGAGGTAATTTTGAATAGCTTATCTGAAGCATTATGGTACAAAAAGCTATACTTTTTCACTCCTCCAAGATACGCATTTTCTTCTCGTAAAGTCTGATATAAGTTGATTTGATTTTCTAATACTTTCTTTCCTTTTCTACTCAACTTTACTGGATGAAAAGAAGTGAATAACCCTTTTAGTTTTTCTAATTTATGAAAGTATTGAGTGTCACCAAAACCATAGACTTTTTGATTTCTTAATAGATTTCCTACTAACTGATTTTTAGAAGTAGGTTTTGTACTGTTGGCAGTATCAACAATATAATTCTCTACAGCATTGAGTCCGTTTTCAATAGAAGGGAAACGTTTTAGATGCATTTCTAAGGCTTCCTGTAAATACACGAAAGGACTCATAGGATTAAATTTATAAATAGTTTCTAAGCGTAACGGGCTATCTGAACAGTACAATTGCCAAATATAATCTGCATACGCAATATCGTCTTGATTCAATTCAACTCTATTTTCGTAATGCTGATGAATTTGTTCTCGAGTAAGCTCTGAAAAGCCTACTTGCTTTTTTCTTCCTTCTATATTTCCGCAAGTAACTAAACTGACTTTCTCGTTTTTGCGGTATCTTTTAATCCAACTGATTACCGCAATCATATTTATTTGACAGAACAAATCATAATCAAACCACAAAACAATTTCTTGCTGGTGTTTTTTCTGACAAAGAGAACGATACTCTTTAACGGTAAGGTCTATGAATGTTTTTTTATTGACTTTATAAGATGACTTGAAAAAGTCAAAGCGAGTTTTCCAAAAATTTTCACTACCTACATCGGTGGTTGTTTTTCCTTCGCAAAGCATTTCTCTCCACGTGATAAACTCTCCTTGAAACTGTATTGATCGAAGATAGTCTGTAGTACTGTCTCCGTTGGTAATGTGTAAAATTGTAGGTTTCATAAAGGGGGAACGTTAGTTGATTTTAAATTATTTTATAGATAGGTAAGTTTAACATTTAACCACCCACACGTTTTACGGAAAATCCTTTTTCTTTTAAGATTTCCATAATCTGATTTCTATAATCTCCTTGAATAATAATGGTGTCGTTTTTAAAACTTCCGCCAACACTAAGTTTGGTTTTAATCTCTTTGGCTAAAATTTTAAAATCTTGAGTTGCTCCGTTATAACCATCGATAATAGTTATTGGTTTTCCTTTTCTTTTCTCGTATTTACAAAGTAATGGTTCATCTTGTAACCATACATTTGAAGTGTTTTCTTCTTTAGGTTCTTCTGTAACCTGATGATCTGGAAAGAGATTTTTTAATTGGTCTTGTAAGTCCATCAGTAATTACTTTTTTAATCCTAGTTCTCGTAATCGTTCATCTAGGAATTCTCCAGCAGTAATATCATCAAATTGTTTTGGGTTCTCATCATCAATACATTGTTTTAACACATCTAGCTTCATACTGCTAACAGGGTGCATGAAAAATGGAATAGAGTATCTAGAGGTACCCCATAATTCTTTTGGTGGATTTGTTACTCTATGAATCGTAGACTTTAATTTGTTATTACTATGACGAGAAAGCATATCTCCAACATTAATCATCAATTCATCTGGTTCAGCAATTGCATCTATCCATTCACCATTATGGTTCTGTACTTGTAACCCTTTCCCTTGCGCTCCCATTAATAGAGTAATTAAGTTGATATCGCCATGAGCTGCAGCTCGTACAGCATTTTTTGGTTCCGATTGAATTGGAGGATAGTGAATAGGCCTTAAAATACTATTTCCATTGACAATGTACTCATCAAAATATGTTTCTTCTAGCCCTAAATGTAGTGCTAGGGATCGTAGTACATATTTTGCTGTTTTTTCTAACATTCTATAGGTAGTCTTTCCAACCTCATTAAACTTTTGAAGTTCATCTACTGAAACATTAGCAGGGTATTCAGCTTCTAGTGCAGGATTGTTCTCTACATATTGACCAAAATGCCAGAATTCTTTTAAATCACCTTCCTTCTTTCCTTTAGCACTTTCTTTTCCAAAAGAGACATAACCTCTTTGTCCTCCAATACCAGGTATTTCATATTTCTGTTTTACTTCTGTTGGAAGTTCAAAAAAGTTTTTGATTTCATCATAAAGATCTGTAACTAATGAGTCATCTAAGAAGTGACCTTTTAATGCCACAAAACCAATATTCTCATAAGCATGTCCAATTTCAGAAATAAATTGTTGTTTTCGTTTTTCATCATTAGACAAAAAATCTGCCAAGTTAACGCTAGGTATCTTATTCATGATAGAATGATTTTAAAAATCGGAAGTTAAAATTAGTAAAAAAAGAATTACTTTTTACGAAATGGGATTAAATATGAGATAGTATAGTTAAAACCAAAGCCAGTATTACTCTCATAAACTCTATTAAATCCAGGGGCAAAAAGTGTTTTAAAGTTTGGCGGATCCTTTACATTAATCATAATCTTATAGGCACCACTAAATGTCATAAAGAGATTGTTGAAAACCTCAGCTTTAATACCTACTTGAATTTCAGACCAATGTGCTGTCAACCCAGTCTCAGTAACAGAATTTGTAATTACATCAGAGGGTAGAACACCATTAGCAACATTAATCTGATAGCTATTCAGTGTTTGCTCAAAAGTGGAAAAACCATAACGAAAACCAATGAAAATTTCGTTATTCATGTCTAACCAATTTTTATAAGAATTAAAGTTTACACCAACTCGAGCATAGCTTCCTTTAGATGTTGAACTGGTAAAATCTTCATTTGTTATAAATTCTTCAGTTCCTAATTCAGCAGCGATGTACCATTTTTTAGAAATTCTATAATCACCAACAAGTTCTAATCCTTTGTAATTGTCTTGCAGCATAGCTCGAATGGGTTTGCTTAAATCAATTCCAAATCTAAAACCATAATTAGTTTTGTATTGAATGCTATCTTTAGGGATACTATCGTTGCTCTGTTGCGCTTGTCCATCAACAAAGGCAAATAGTAAGCATAGACTAATGATATACTTGTACATGTGCTGCTGATTCATCGTTGATGGTTGTTATGTTGGCTGTCGTTGTTACTGAATCTGACGATAGTGATTGTATCCAAATATTATCAGAAGTAACTGTTACATTGTTGAAAATAGCTTTGTATCCACATGATCTAGAGACAAATACTTGTTCTATGTCGTAAGTTATAGTCAATTGATTTTCAACGTTTCCTGTTGATAGTTTATAAATTGTTTGGTTGTTATTTACATCCAAAGGAATTGTAATTGAATCTGTTATTTGATTTACAATAACACTATCTCTACCATCTGGCCATACGTACAATTCTGAAACTGATTTAAAATCAGAAGTAGTGGTGGCATCGTAAAAACGGATAATTAAATTTGGAGTAATAGGTTCAATACAGAAATCATCTTTCTCACAACTAGTGATAAAAGCCGATAGAAGGATTAAGAAATAGAATTGTTTTTTCAAATTTAAACTCTTTATTGGCAATGTAGCTTATTCAGCGACAAGTTCACTCATTATTTTCCTTGTGATACTTTCACTTGGTCTGTATTCAAAACCAGAATGTACTAATTTACCTTTTTTATTGATAATATTATATGTTGGAAACCCAGTAATACTTAATACATCTATTAAGTTTTTTGTTTGTTCCTTGCTCATGAAATAATGTTTACCTCCAATTTGATATTGAGCAATTGTAGGCTTGTACAGTTTTTCATTAGATTGATGGCATAGATAAATAAACTCTACGTTTTTGCCAAACTCTTTTTTAAGTTTTGGAGTAGCTTCTTTAAATTGTTGTTTACATGGTCCGCACCAAGTAGCCCAATTATCGATATAAACTACTTTACCGTTGGCATTTTTAATAATCTCGTTTAAAATCTCTTTTCCATCAGTAGCTTCAATAGATAAGAGTTCTGTATCCTTTGGTAAATCTGGGCTTTCAAGAAGGTTTTTTACAGATGTATAATGTTTTTGGATTGATGCTTCATACATGGTATTCTTAAAAACACTATCGATAACTGCCTTGTTATCTTCGTAAAACTTAAGATCATTATTATTCAAAGTAACCTTTAAACGATCATAAAAAAGAATTTCAGTTAATAAAGGGTTCTTAATATCTAATAGAAGCTCTTTTTTATAAAGTAAAGAATCTGATTTCTTGTAGTTTTTAGTTCCGTATTTACTCATTACTAATTGACGCAAAAAGGGAGCGTAGTAGTTTGGTAGAACAGTATATATCTGTTCATTTACAAAGCTTTTTTTACTAATTATTGGTAGATTATTAATCTTTTCAAGATACTTCTTCCCAAAATTTTCTTCTAAAGTTTTGTCTTTAGAATCAGGAGTAGGTCTGTAATAAAATAAAAGATACTGTAATAATTCTGTAATTGGTTTTACTTCTTTTTCTACTGCGAGCCAATTAATTAATTCTTCAGGTAAATTATTTCCTTTGATAAAGGCATCTATATATTCGTTTTTCATTGAATAAACACTATCCACAAAACTATAGGCAGCTTCGGGTGTTTTCCTAGAAGTAAAGTCTTTGTAGTAATTTTTATAATCAATAGGGTCATTTACCATGTAAGTAGTATACAACTCATTGATGGTACTTGATTCTCCTTCGATACTTAAAGATTCCATGACGCCTTGTCGGTCTTTTGCGTTTCCATCAAAACTAATTTTCATCGTTTGATTTGGTGAGACAAATAGGTTTCCTCCATTATTCCCAAAATAGAAAAATAAGGCTTGGGTATTAGGAATTTTAAAACGGACAGAAAAATTTCCAAGAGAATCTACATCACTTTCATGCGTTTGATATTGCTCTAACTTAAAAATGTTTTTAGAGTAAAAAGCAATCTTAGAAATAGTATCATTGTCGGCATAATTCTCTATAGTTCCACTGATGCTAACTTCACCAAGTTCAAAAGAAGTTTCTTTTTTTTCTTCTGTACAACTAGAGAGTAAAGCAATTGTTATAAGTAAACTGAATATTTTTTTCATAGAATAGAATTTAACTTTCCTGTAAAAGTACAATATTTCTTAAACGTTAGTTTGATAAAATATGTTATGAATTCTCTAATTTTTCTCAAACAAAACTACTGTTTCTATATGGGATGTATGAGGAAATTGATCAACCAAACTGATCTTCTTCATTTGGTAACCATTTAGAACTAGTTCTACAGTATCTCTTGCTTGAGTTGCTGGATTACATGAAACATATACAATCCTTTCTGCATTAATGTTGATGATCTTAGCAAGTGTTTTTGGTGCAATTCCTGCACGAGCTGGATCTAAAATGATGGTACGTATTTTACCATTGTACTCTGGATGTTGCTGTAAAAATTTTCCAACATCAGCAGCATAAAACTCTAGTCCTTTAATATTGTTTCTCTTTGCATTTTTCTTTGCATCTTCAATAGCAGAAGCAACAATGTCTACACCAATTATCTTTGCATTATCACTTTTAGAAGCTAATATTTGTCCAATGGTTCCTGTTCCGCAGAAAAGATCCATAACCACAGTGTTATCAATTGCCTCTCTGTTTTCAAGTGCATAGTCGATGACCTTTGTGTATAATTTCTCTGCAGACTTTGGATTGGTTTGGAAAAAGCTTTTCATACTAATTTCAAAATTCAAACCTAGCAGTTCTTCTACAATCTTATCTTCACCATACACTAAGTCTATGCTTCCAGAAGTAGCGATAGTTCGATCTCCAGTTTCATCATTGATGGTGTGTAACAATCCTGCAAGTCGATCTTTAAAAAGATCTTGTAGTAATTGAGAGAATGCGTTTAAATCAAACTTTGGTAAATCTCCTGATGTTGTCACTAAGTTAAATAAAAGCCTATCTGTTTTATACGATTTACGAACCACAAAATATCTAAAAAATCCTTCTCTTTTAGGACCGTGCCAAGGAGCTAAGCCAGTAGCCTCGCAATACTCTCGAATTACTTTTAAATTGTCTTCTACTTGCTTGTCAAATAACCCAGAATCTTTTTCTAAGTTGTCTCCCATCCACCAAACACCACGTCGCTTAAAGCCTAATGTAAAAATATCAATATCCGTTTTATTTACTCTATCGTATCCAATAGCAGAGAATCCGTATTCCATTTTATTTCTATAATGAAATACATTTGGAGAAGTAATCAACTCGTCAAAAAGAGTTTCAATATTGTCAACCTTTCCTATACGCTGAAACAATGATAACGTGCTTTCTTTCTTGTATTGATGTTGTAATTCAATTGGTAACTGAATATAAGGCGCGCCAGGAATATCTTGAAAAGGAACTTCAACTTCATGAGGAGATTGCTCAATAACATCCATCAATTTGCATTCAGCATATTTCTTACTCGATTTTTTTACCTGAGCTTTTACTAGTTGCCCTGGTAATGAGTTGGGAACAAAGACCACGAATTCACCTTCTTCAGAACGAATTCTTGCAATTCCTTTCCCTCCAAAAGCATAATCTTCGATTTTCAATTCTAAAATTTGTCCTCTTTTTACAAATCTATTTCGTTCTCTTCTTGGCATTATTTATTAGAATTTATGGTTTGCAAAATTAGGAAAAGATATTGTTAGTAGTTGCCTAAGCTCAAATATTAATGATTACTTTTAAAATAAAACGAACCTTTTCAGTTTTCATACGTCTATGGTGTGAATATTCAAATGAAAAAAGAGAGTACTATATCCGATGCATCTTTGGTTATTGCCTATCAAAAAGGCGATAAAAAAGTAATACCTATTTTGGTGAAAAGGTGGCACCTTACGTTCTGTAAACTTGCATTTTTCTATGTTAAGGATGCAGATGTAGCAAAAGATATAGCTCAAGAAAGTTGGATTGTTATAATGAATAAAATGCTGGATGTAAAAGATCCAGAGAAATGTAAAAGCTGGGCAATAAGTATTGTCAATCGTAAAGCAATCGATTGGTTAAGAAGCTCAAACAGAGAGCGAATAAAGTTACAATCTATTTATGCTGAAAGACCAAGAACTCAACTTAAACCTGATGATGATAATGAGTTAAAAGTAAAAAAGCAATTGGTTTTGGCAATTAGTAAGCTTTCTATGAATCAGCAACAGGTAATTAAACTCTTTTATGGACAAGGCTATTCTTTAAAAGAGATAGGTGAAATTATGAATACCACTGTAGGAAAGACCAAATCGAGGTTGTTTCATGCACGGGAAAAATTAAAAAGAATTTTAAAACATAAAAATTATGAATGATATGGAAGATATTGACAAAGTAATAAATGATATAGACAAGTTAATTAAAGATACATTAACACAAGAAGAAGCAAAGTTTTATGATGGATTAAACGAGCAAGGGTTGTTTGGGATGGTTAGAGGCTTATTTAAAGGCAAATTAAGGTGGGTTATTGGAATGATGATTACTGTGAATTTTGTTGTGTTAGGGGTTTTTATCTATTGTCTTTTTCAATTTTTTAATGCGGAAGAAACAATGGAATTGATTAAATGGGGAGCTGGAGCTTTTGTATGTATTTTGATGGTATCGATGTTAAAGCTTTTCTCTTGGATGCAGATGAACAAAAATGCCTTGATGAGAGAGATTAAAAGGTTGGAATTACTAATTTCTGCTATGAGTACAAAATAAGTATAACGAAGATTTTATAGCGCCATAAATATTTAGTAATTTGCGAGTCCTAGGGATGATTTCTTTCCCACGCTGAATTTTCGAACTCTTCGAAAGGATAAAGGTAGATAAGGAATGGTTATTTTACTCGCTTAGCGAGATTTAATTATTTACGTTCGCACTCTTTTGTGTTGAACAATGCCTTTCTAAATGAAGGCATAAACCTTAAATTATTTTTAAATGGCTGTTTTAGACCAATTAACTTCGCAACAGGCGATCGATTTAGAGAACAAGTATGGAGCACACAACTATCATCCACTTCCAGTGGTATTGAGTAGAGGAGAAGGTGTTTATGTATGGGATGTAGAAGGAAAAAAGTACTATGATTTTTTATCCGCATATTCAGCGGTGAATCAAGGGCACTGTCATCCAAAAATTGTCAATGCAATGGTAGAGCAAGCAAAAACACTAAGCTTGACATCTAGAGCATTTTACAATGATGTATTAGGAACGTATGAGAAATTTGCAACCGAATATTTTGGATTCGACAAATTACTCCCAATGAATACTGGAGCAGAAGCTGTAGAAACAGCGCTGAAGCTTTGTAGAAAATGGGCATACGAAGTAAAGGGTATTGATGAAAATAAAGCAGAAATTATTGTTTGTGAAAATAACTTCCATGGAAGAACTACTACCATTATTTCTTTTTCTAATGACCCAGTAGCTAGAAAAAATTTCGGTCCATTTACCAATGGATTTATCAAGATTGAATATGATAATCTTATTGCATTAGAAGAGGCATTACAGAACAATGCGAATGTGGCAGGATTCTTAGTTGAACCTATTCAGGGAGAGGCAGGAGTTTATGTTCCATCTGAAGGATATTTACAAGCTGCAAAAGCATTGTGTGAAAAACATGGTGTTTTGTTTATTGCAGATGAAGTACAAACAGGTATTGCAAGAACTGGTCAGTTATTAGCAGTAAATCATGAAGATGTAACTCCAGATATTTTAATCCTTGGAAAAGCATTAAGTGGTGGAGCCTATCCAGTCTCAGCTGTATTGGCAAATGATGGAATCATGAATGTTATCAAACCAGGAAATCATGGATCTACTTTTGGAGGAAATCCAATAGCTGCAGCTGTAGCAATAGCTGCATTAGAAGTAGTAGAAGAAGAAAACTTGGCTGAGAATGCAAGTCGATTGGGAGAAATCTTTAGAGCTGAATTGTCTGAGTTTGCTAAAACAAACGACTTAGTAAAAATGGTGAGAGGAAAAGGATTGCTTAACGCCATTTTAATTAATGATACAGAAGAGAGTTCAACAGCTTGGGATATTTGTATCAAGTTAAGAGACAATGGATTGTTAGCAAAGCCTACTCATGGTAACATTATTCGTTTTGCACCACCATTGGTGATGAATGAAGAGGAGCTCATGGACTGTATTTCTATAATTAAGGAAACAATTACTAATTTTAGTAACTAAATAGTGTTCTAAAAAAAACAAGTATGTCAATAGACGATATCGGGAGAAGTACTCCTAGTGGATTAAAAGTAAACAATCATGCAAAAAGACTTTTAAGTGAAGTAGCTAAATGGGCTAAATTCCTGTCTGTTGTTGGGTTTGTAGGAATTGGATTAATGGTAGTATTCGCATTTATAGGAGAATACATTTCTGCCTCAACAGCTAACTCTGATGTGTTTTCTATTGAAGCTGAGGGAGGTATTATTACTACTGTTTTAATTCTAATTTTTGCAGTTATTTACTTCTTTCCTGCCTACTATTTGTATAAGTTTTCAAATGAGATGAAACAAGCACTAGAGATTAATGATGAAGATTCATTAACAAGAGCTTTTAGAATGTTAAGTTCACATTATAGGTATATAGGTATCTTAGCTATTATTTTCATTTCCCTTTACATATTTAGTTTGATCATTATATTTGCAGCAGCATCTGTTTAAAAATGAAAGTTATCATAAAAAAAAGCCTGCATTAGCAGGCTTTTTTTATGATCTATTTTGAAGATCTTGCAATATTTCTTGTAATTCTTCAAGGCTATATGTGCTAAATAACCAGATGATAAAACCTAGGTATATTAAATTTAGAACAACACCTATAATACCTGTTACAACACCAGCTTTGGCATTTTCAGGGCCAGTATAATATTCGGGGTCTTCACGATAAATTTTCTGAGCATTTTTTCCAAGCACAATAGCAATAATTCCTAAAATTAAACCGACTACTCCATAACAAATACATGAAGGGATAGATAAAATTCCGAGGACAAGAGAAGCGGTAGAATTGGGTAGTTTAGACCTTTCCATTTTGTAATAATTAGTTAATTGATTAAGTGATTCATTTTGATACCATAGCTAACAATAATAATCACTGCATTAATGATGACTAATGTAAGAATAATTCGTCTCGAATTTTTAAATTTCACTTTAAAATTGAGCAATACAAACAATCCAAGAATGAGTAATGTATAAATAGCCGGATATATTTTAAAAGCTTCAACAAATTCTCCTTTCACTAATAAAACAAAAGAACGCTGAATACCACAACCCAAACATTCTACCCCGAACATCTTTTTGTTTAGACAGGGCAACATGTAATCTTCGACTTGGAGTACGAATGCTTTGACCATTATTTAAAAAGATCCATCCCTGGGATATTAGGCATTCCGCTTTTTGCAGCTACTGCCATTTCTTGTTCATTAATTTGACTAGCTTTCGCAATAGCTTTGTTTAATGTTAGTACTAAGTAATCTTCTAGTTCTTCAGGGTCATTCATTACAGATTCATCAATTTCTATCGACCTTATAGTTCTATTAGCAGTTACAGTAACTTTTACTTTCCCTGGTAATTCTTCATCAATTAGTACAGTATCTAATCTTTTTTTTGTCTCGTCTATTTTTTGTTGCGCTTCTTGCAACTTATTCATCATTCCTGACATATCTTCAAACATAATGCGGCTATATTTAATATTACGATTACAAAACTACTATTTATCAATCAAGTATTTTGAAAATTGTTACTTGTTCTTCTTTTTCTTTTTTTTGAAAAGCCCATTAAGAACATCTTTTACTTTATTCGTGGAATCCTTTTTAACGCCTTTCTTTTTCTTTAGCAAGTCGAATAATTTGTCCTTTCCTTTATCAACCAATTTGTCTTTTTGTCGTTTCACCAATTTGTTGGTAAATTCAGATGTAACTTTTTTTATGTCGGTCTGTAGTTTAGGGTTCGTAAAACTTCCCGTAAGTTTTGCTGTTACAGGAATGCTCCCAATTTCTTTTTGCTCTTTTTTCGAAAACTTAGAAATCAAACCAGCAACTTCATTCCCTAAATATTTAGCAGGAACGTTAAAGGTTAGGTTGTAATCCATAGACTGATCAAAGCTATGAATACCACCCACTTCTATAGCAATGTCTTTGTATTTTAAATTGAAAGGCTTTACGGTAACTCCTCCGTTTTTAAAAGAAATTTGAGTTTTTATTTTTTCGAAATCTAGTTTCTTAACATCAATAAACGTTACTTCATTCCCCAAGTAAGACAACATTTGTGAGTCGTTTGCTTTTAATTTTGTATCGAATAAAAGGCTTAATAAATCTCCTGAAAGTGTTTTTAGATTTGGGGTTAGGTTTTTTAATAAATCCCCTGATAGTTTTATAGAAGAGTTCATCTTTCCACCAATAACACTACTAATAGGGGCAATAGATTGAAGCATTTCTAATTGTGAAAAGGACTCTTCAATACTTACATTTTCAAGACTCAAATTCATATTGAAATCAGCAATTTCTTTTTTTGTTGAAACTTTTCCATTCAACTTGATAAGCCCGCCAAATGCATTCATGTTCAAATTTTGTAAATCGATCGCTTCATCTTTAACAATTAATTTACCTGCTACTGTAGATAGATTGATATTGTCATAGATTACTTTTTTTGCTGTCGCAGTAAACGTACAATCTAAAAAAGCTGGAATTTTCACTACTTCTTTGGAAACTGTTTCATCGGAGGTTGTCTCTGATGCAACCATAAAATCAGAAATCTTTAACAGATTTGAATTCAGCGAAAAATCTCCTTTTAATACTTCACCCTTAAATAAAAATCCATAAAAGTTCTCTAGATCACCTTTAATGTCAATATCCGAATCTCCAGTTTTCGCTTTAAACTCATTCAGTTTAATTGAGTTGGTATTGAAAGAAATAGATGTTTTGTTAACCAAGAAGGGCTTTGCAATATCTTTTCCATCATATTTAAATTCGTTTAGACTTATGCTTCCAGCATTTTTAATGTTCTGGTATTGTTTTTTATCAATAGAATTCATGTCAAAGACACTGCTAACATCAGCTTTTAAAATTCCACTAAATTGCTGATCTAAAGAGATAGGATAGGCTTTAGCAACGTTATCCAAATTAATAACTCCTTTTGCCTTGATATTGATTTTTGGGTTCTTCTCAATATTAGAAACACTTCCTTTAGCACTAAAAGCATCTTTATCAATCGTAAAATCTAATTGATTGATTTCAACTTCTGTATCATTCAAGTTTCCAGTAGTATTCATAATCCTAGAATTGATATGGATATTTTGAACAGATTTGGGAAGATCAGGATATTGAAACATAGCATCCTTAGATAGAAATGAAATATCAAAATTAGGAATGGTTGTTTCTGATAAAGTTCCTTTTATAACACCTTTCGTTTCAAAATCTCCTTTGGTTTGTACATTCTCTAAGTTTCCTGAATACTGAGCGGGGAGAATTGCAAGTAAATTTTTAAAAGAAGAAGTAGGGGTTTTAAATGATACATCGTACAACTGATTTCCTTTATTACCGACTAGTTGAATGAATCCATTAAACTCCAAAGGTAGCTGATTGATATACCCTTTATTCTCTTTGAAAGTATACTTAGAGTTATTAATATCCATTTCAATGATAGCATCCATTGAAACGGCTAGTTTATTCATGTAGTTTACTGTATTCATTTCTATAGAAACCAATGCTTTGGTATGTGTATCTAAATCCAGAACGCTCTCTTTGAAATTTCCAGATCCGCTATGGTAAATACTATCGATACTCATTTTCATTTGAGAAGATGCATCATAATATATGAAGTTTAGATTCTCTACTGTATAGTTTTCAATTCCTAAAGAAAAAGAAGATTCTTTAGAAGTTTCACCAATAAATTCCTTCTTAACAGCAATGTCATAGTTTGTAATACCATTTTTGTTAACTAAAATTGAAACCTTACTATTGGCAACAGAGATGCTACTTAGTTGCATTGTTTCCTCAGCGCTTTTAAAAACCTCAGTTAACTTCATTTTTAAATGCAATTCATCAGCATAAAAGAGCGTGTCTCCTTCAAAAGAAGCTTTGTTGATAATTTTGGTGTTTTTAATCACAACATCAGCTTTTGGAAAACTTCTAAAAAAGCTCAAATCCAAATCGTCAAAAGAAACGGTAGCATTTATATTGTCATTGATACTGCTCTCAACCATCTGCTTTATTTTATCTTTAAAAAGATAAGGAGCAGTAGCTAAAAGAATAATGAGAACTAAAACAGTTCCAATAAACCATTTCAATACTTTCTTTAAAATAGATTTTTTTAGTTTTTTCTTATTCATAACCTGAGATAAAATTTCATTTTCTTCTGAAGCAATTCAACGAAGAGTCAGTCACAAAAGTACTACCTATATACCGTTTAAATAACCTAAATATTGTTTAATAAATACTAAAATATCTTTAATAAATCAATTAATGTTATTTTTGCCACCGCAAGTAAAATAGATGAACATGAATACAGAGGCAAAATTGCCAGTTGCAGAAAAACAACCCGAAGAATTAGTAATCCATAATCATACCAGAATTGACAATTATTCTTGGATGCGATTGTCGGATGAACAAAAAAATGCTGAAAAGAAAGACGCTCAAACTCAGAAGGTTTATGATTATTTAAATGAAGAAAACGAGTATCACGATAGTATAATGGCGCATACCAATGATTTTAAAGAATCATTGTTTCAGGAGATGAAAGCACGTATTAAAGAAGATGATGAGTCTGTTCCTTATTACAAGAACAAGTATTATTACATCTCTCGCTATGAAAAAGGAAACCAGTATCCGATTTATGCAAGGAAAAAGGAAAATCTAGAAGCTGCTGAAGAAATTATGTTTGATGTGAATGAAGAAGCAGAAGGGCATGATTATTTTCAATTAGGCGGATTGAATATTAGTCCGAATAACAAACTAGCAGCTTTTTCTGTAGACACGGTAAGCAGGAGGCAGTATGTACTTTCTATAAAAAACCTTGAAACAGGTGAACTGTATTCAGATAAAATAGAAAATACTTCCGGAGGTTCTGTTTGGGCAAATGACAACAAGACACTTTATTACGTAAAGAAAAACCCAGTTACTCTGCGAAGTGAAAAGATATATCGACATGTTTTAGGGACTGATGCTTCTGAAGATGTAGAAGTATATCATGAAGAGGATGAAACTTTTGGAACCTATGTTTTTAAAACTAAATCTCAAAAGTATATTGTAATAGGTTGTTATAGTACACTCTCTAGTGAATATAGAGTAATTTCTGCTGATCATCCAGAAGAAACATTCAAACTGATTCAAAAGCGAGAGAGAGACTTAGAATACAGTTTAACTCATTATAGTGACCATTTTTATTTACAAACGAATAAAGATGGGGCGAAGAACTTTAAGTTGATGAAAACCTCAGTAAACAACACAGAAAAAGAACATTGGGTAGATGTGATTCCGCACAGAGAAGATACATTATTGGAAGATGTTTCTATTTTTAAAGATTACTTGGTTCTAGAAGAACGTACCAATGGGTTGAGTAAAATTAGAATCAAGCGTTGGGATGGAACTGAAGACTATTACTTGCCTTTTGATGAAGAAACGTATTCAACAGGAGTTTATTCAAATCCAGAATTTGATACTGATATTATTCGATATTCATACAATTCATTTACAACTCCAAATTCGGTGATTGACTTTAATATGAAGGATCAGTCGAGAGAAATCAAAAAAGAGCAGGAAGTTCTCGGGGGTAAGTTTGATAAATCAAATTATAAAAGTGAACGTATTTGGGCCACTACAAAAGATGGAAAGAAAGTTCCTATCTCTTTGGTTTATCATAAAGACACCAAACTTGGAAAGGATACTCCGGTATTACAATATGCGTATGGATCGTATGGGTATACGATTTCTGATGGATTTTCAACAACTCGATTAAGTTTATTGGATAGAGGTTTTGTGTATGCATTAGCACATATTAGAGGAAGTCAGTATTTAGGAAGAGAATGGTATGATGATGGTAAAATGTTACAGAAGAAAAATACATTTACAGATTTTATAGATTGTTCTAAGTACCTAATTGAAAAGAACTACACTTCAGCTAGTCATTTATATGCGATGGGGGGCTCAGCAGGAGGTTTGTTAATGGGTGTAATTGTAAATATGAACCCTGAGTTATACAATGGAATTGTCGCTGCAGTTCCATTTGTAGATGTTGTTTCTACTATGTTAGATGAGAGTATTCCTCTAACAACGGGAGAGTTTGATGAATGGGGAAACCCTAAAGAAAAAAAATATTACGATTACATTTTATCGTATTCACCATACGATCAAGTAGCGGCAAAAGCATATCCAAACATGTTAGTAACTACGGGTCTTCATGATAGTCAAGTACAATATTGGGAACCAGCAAAATGGGTGGCTAAATTACGTGACTTAAAGACTGATGAGAATATTTTGTTACTGAAAACTAATATGGACTCAGGGCATGGAGGTGCATCAGGAAGGTTTGATTCGTTGAAAGAAACGGCAAGAGATTATACCTTTTTCTTAGCATTGGAAGATAAATTGGAAAAATAATTTAGTTTTGCACCTGAAACAAAAAAGCTTTTCACAAGTCTTCTTTGTGATAAAAAATTATAATGGATAGAAATCAAGGGGTTTATAATAATATTTTAGAGTTAGTCGGACAAACACCAATGGTTCAATTGAACCGTATTACAGAGAATCTACCGGGAACTTATTTTGCGAAACTTGAAATGTTTAACCCTGGTCATTCTGCCAAGGATAGAATAGCACTACATATTGTTGAAAACGCTGAGAAAAAAGGTATTTTAAAAGAAGGAAGTACTATTGTAGAAACGACTTCAGGAAATACGGGGTTTTCATTAGCAATGATAGCGATGGTGAAGGGCTACCAATGTAAACTAGCGGTAAGTGATAAATCATCTGTTGATAAAATAGATGGTTTGCGAGCAATGGGAGCAGAGGTATACATTTGTCCTGCGAATGTTCCTTCAGACGACCCAAGATCTTATTATAAGGTCGCAAAAAGAATCCATAGAGAAACTCCAAATTCAGTATACATCAACCAATACTTCAATGAATTGAATATTGAAGCGCATTATGCAACAACAGGTCCAGAGATTTGGGAACAAACACAAGGAAAGATTACACATTTGGTGGTTGCAAGTGGAACAGGAGGGACTATTTCTGGAACGGGAAGTTATTTAAAAGAGCAAAATCCCAATATTAAAATTTTAGGAGTAGATGCTGTTGGTTCTGTATTGAAGAAATTCCATGAAACTGGAGAGTTTGATGTCAATGAAATTAAGCCATATAAAATTGAAGGATTAGGAAAGAATTTAATTCCTACAGCTACAGATTTCTCGACGATAGACATCTATGAAAAAGTCACAGATAAAGATGCAGCGTATAAAGCCAGAGAGATTATTCAAAAAGAAGGTATTTTCCCAGGGTATACTTGTGGAGCAGTGATGCAAGCCACAGAGCAGTATGCTGAGAAAAATATGTTTACTGATGATAGCCTTATTGTATTAATTTTTCCTGACCATGGATCGCGTTACATGAATAAAATTTATAGTGATGTATGGATGAAGGAACAAGGGTTTTATGACTTAGAATATCCTCAAAACAAACCTGCTATTTATATAGAAGAAACAAAGTAGAAGGCAAATCGTTTTACTAGTAGCGAGTTTGTAATGGCTAATTATTTTATTTGAATAACTCCCCAAAATTCAGTTACTTTGCACCCGCTAAAAGATATTAGTTAAGAAAATGTTAAGATAATGACGAACGACTTATTTGATAGGATTAAAGCAGACAAAGGACCTTTAGGAAATTGGGCAGATAAAGCAGAAGGATACTATGTGTTTCCTAAGCTAGAAGGACCTATTTCCAATCGTATGTCTTTCAATGGGAAGAAGGTAGTTACTTGGAGTATCAATGATTATTTAGGATTGGCAAATCATCCTGAAGTATTAAAAGTTGATGGAGAAGCTGCTGCAGAACATGGGATGGCATACCCTATGGGAGCCAGAATGATGTCTGGTCACACAAAATTTCACGAACAATTAGAACAAGAATGTGCTGAGTTTGTTGGTAAAGAAGCTTCTTATTTAGTGAACTTCGGATACCAAGGAATGGTTTCTGCTATTGATGCTTTGGTAGGAAAGAATGATATCATTGTATATGATGTAGATACACATGCTTGTATTATTGATGGTGTTCGTTTGCATCCTGGAAAGCGTTTTGTTTATAAGCACAACGATATAGAGAGTTTTGAAAAAAACATGAAGCGTGCTGTTAAAATGGCTGAAAAAACTGGTGGAGGAATCTTAGCGATTTCTGAGGGTGTTTTTGGAATGCGTGGAGAACAAGGACGTTTAAAAGAAATTATAGCATTAAAAGAAAAATATAACTTTAGATTTTTAGTTGATGATGCACATGGTTTTGGAACCTTAGGAGAAAACGGTAGAGGTACTGGTTTTGAGCAAGGAGTACAAGACGGAATCGATGTGTATTTTGCAACATTTGCTAAATCAATGGCTGGAATAGGAGCTTTCTTTGCAGGAGATAAAGATGTAGTACAATACTTACAATACAATATGCGATCTCAAATGTTTGCGAAATCTTTACCAATGCCTATGGTAAAGGGAGCGTTAAAACGTTTGGATATGATTCGTACCATGCCAGAATTAAAAGACAAGTTGTGGGCAAACACAAATTCGTTACAATCTGGATTGCGTAATGCAGGATTCGATTTAGGAAGTACACAAACATGTATTACTCCTGTATACTTAAAAGGAGATGTTCCTGAAGCAATGGCTTTGGTACATGATTTAAGAGAGAACCACGGAGTGTTCTGTTCTATTGTAGTATATCCAGTAATTCCAAAAGGATTAATCATCCTACGATTAATTCCTACAGCAACGCATACACAAGAAGACATCGATGAAACTATTGTAGCTTTCTCTGCAATTCGTAGTAAGTTAGAAGGTGGAGTCTATAAGCAGATTGCTGCTCAAATGATGGAAGAGTAGTTTTCTTAAGAAAATAAATATTAAAAACCCCAAACGATTTAGTTTGGGGTTTTGTTTTTTGTATTTGATTATAATCACATTTCTATACAACTAAAGTTTTCAATCTATAAGTTTCCTTAATCACCGATTATTGGCATATTCTGAAAACGCAGGCTTTGATGTCTATCTTGTACGTTAGTAAACCAACTTTCGTCACCTGATAAACCATTTAGAGTCTTTGAGCTACCGTTCCTGAAATAGACAGTACACTCTTTATTTGATATTTTCCGAACATCTTTGTTGTAACCTTGCATTCCATCAAAAGGATACACTGGATTATTTTCATCTTTGCTCATTTCAATTAAATCTACATCTCCTATCTTTCCAAATTTCTTTAACATTGCAACCCATGTATTATTTACTAAAGTTCGTATAGGAGGAGGATTCTTGTTTTTATCTAAATTATGATAAAATTCTAATGAAAACCTTTCTAAAGCTGCTGTTTCAAAGTAATGTAGGTTGCTAGTTGGATTGTCAGGGTATACTTTGCCAAACTTCCAAGACCTTCTGCCGGATAAAAAATGCACATTATTATTCATTCCTGAATTCAAAAGAGCTAAACCTTCTAAGGCAGATTCCAAATACCCCTGCTCTCGATTGTCATACAAAGTAGTGCCAACAACCGTATCTTTTTGATCGCTATATTGTTCGAGCTTAACAATGTCTTTATGAGGGTTTATGGGTGAATGCGTTATATCAAAAGATGCAATTTTATGTTTATTCCAATTTTTTTTGTGAATGCTAACTTTTGTTAAATCATTATTAAAATAAGCAGGAAAATAGGAAAACAACTTTTGAGTTTCACCCAAATAATCCCAATCTGTAGATTTTTCAAAAAAACAAACAAAATGATTGACATGATACTCTCCTTTCGCAAAAGGTTGATTTATGGGAATAACTAAAAACTCTTTATTTTTATAACTCTCTAAATCTTTAGGAAGAATTATTGATTTCTTATCATTAATTTTATTTGTAAAATCGGGTAATGGAAATGCTTCATTTAAAAAACTCATAATTTTATATTTTTAGTCATTACATTTAATTGGATAACATGGCAGGCAACCACCTTCTTCTCTCAACCATGTTAAAGCAGTAGGTACAGTATATTTCCATGGAGCTCCTATGAATATTGCTCCGGTTGACCAAGGTAATTCTCTGGTATCATATATTTCATCGAACTCTTTTCCATTTCCACTACAGCAGCAATCTACCTCTAACTCTCTGTTTAAAGTAAATCTCACAACATCGTTTGTCGCATTATCTTCAGTAATAGACACAATACGATAGGTTACGCAGTTGATGTTAATTTCTCTATTTAGGTCAACCTTTGCCTTATCGGAATCGAATGAGTATGTACCTAACGAATTTCCTGTAACTGGATCTAAATCTTCGGTATAATAATCTAAATTATCGTGCAAAAGAATCTCGTCTTTATTTAAAGAAGTATTCCATTTTAAATGTCCTTTTCTTTCAGCATTGTAGTTGTTTTTACTTTCTTTAATTTCTTGATGAATTGGGAGGAAACCTACACCTAGAACAGGAGCTTCATCACCACACCAAAGTTGTTTAGTTTGCAAATAGCAGTTTACCATATTCTCAAATCCAGGACGAACAGAGATTGTAATTCTTGCAAATCCTGCTTCTAAAAACCTTTTGAATAAATAATTTTCAGATTCTTGCTTCAATTTATCTTCCCAAGAACATTTTCTACCCCAGAAATATGGATAAAGCATATAGTTCATAAATTGCCACTCAAATGCCTGCTCAAAGAAACGGACAAACTCTCCTTCTTTTTTGGTTTCTGGTAAATCCATTTGAGGAAAACCACAATTTTTCACTTTTCCTTTCAATGCATTATTATCATCAAAAAACTGACAAGTGATATAGGAAATAGCAGCATGTTTTAGTTGTATTTTCATCATTTCAGAAAGAATGAAAGGGTTTTTATTAAAATAATTTTCTTTCTGCTTTTCAAATTCAGCCAAAGCTCTGTTATATTCATCGAGTTCAGTTTGGTATTTATCCATCAGTAGTTTATGAACTTCCAACTGCCAAGGAAGATGATCTACTGCGTCAGGTGTTAAAGTTACACGTACTGTTAAATTAGCTTCATCATTTACTTGACTTTCACTAACACTTACTTTTAAATCCCCAGAAGAATTCATTGAAATTGGTCCGTCGGTATGACCATTCCAATGTCTTGACAAGCTATATGGACCAATTGTGATTGTTATTCGAGCTTTTTTATATAGACCAGCAGGATTTGCATGCCCACCCATATATTCCATTTTGGTAGCCTTATATCCTTCTGGAATAGATAACAAATCATCTGACGAACCTTTTCTCATTGTAAATGATCTGTATTGAATAGGTAGAGTCACTAGAGGTTTTTCCAAATCTGTAAAACCATAACATTGAACATACTCTAACCAATCATCTTTGGTGGTTCCAATTTCATTAATGGTTATACAAGGCTTTAGAGGTTTCTTATGTTTGAATTCCTTTTCTACTATTGTTTTTAAAAGCTCCGAAGGTTCTGGGATATAAAAATCTAGCATAGACCTCATCCCATGGCTATACACTTGCGCTTTCCTTGTTTGTTTCACAGAGAAAAACTGTCTAGAAACATCATCATCTTTACCTATAAGAGTAGAGGTATTGGTTATTTCTGTTTCCTTATGTAGTGTAAGTTGAGTTGTTGTTTTAGTATTTTTTTCAAGACGAGAGGTCATTCGTTCAATAATGTCTTTCGATTTATCTTGAACTATTTTGTTGGTTTTGTCTCTGTTTCGTTTAAAGTCGAAACTGCCTTCAACAAATAATCCAGGACCATCTTTTTTACCATGAGTAGCACCAGCATGTGCTTTTGTTTCATCTTTAATAATATCCTCAATCGTTTTGTTAATGCTGAATTTATCTGTTACTTCAAGAAATTTTTCCTCAAACTTTTTAGTTTCATCGATTGTTTCAGTATAATTTATTTCTTTTTCTAGATTCCTGTGTACTCTTTCTTGAGTTTCACCTTTGATTATATTTTTTATGTATGAAATATCGCCAGGCTCATATTTACAGACTTCATCTCTAACAACAAATAACTCTGCGATGTAAGGCTTAATTTTTACACAACAAGGATTTTGTTCTACACATTCATCATTACATTTGCATTCGCAGTCGTTATTTTCCTCCTTTTTGCATTTGCATTCTTTTTCTTCAATGCCATCTTCATTTGGGTTATCAATTGGAATTGGCAACGACTTTTTTGTGAAGGAAGTACAGGGATCAATTTCGAAAATACAGGAGTTAATAATAAATGGTTTTTTAAAATGCTTATCAATATTTAAACGGATTTTTTCTTTTCCAACTAGATAAGTTGTCTCTATAAGTTTAAGCGTTTTTATAGCGCCTTGTAAATCAAAATCTCTTTTTACTTTGACATCTACCTGTGTACTTGCCAAAAGTTGATCATTAAGGTTTGTAATGATAGTAAAGAATGGAGCTTTTTGATTGTAGCATCCATGTTCTTTGACTTCCTTTCCAAATTCGTTTGGCATTTTTCGCAAGTCAATTTGTTTAGCAAACTCTTTCATATCAAATCCGCCAAATCCATTGTATTCTGCATATTTGATTATTGGAGCAATATCTTTCGGTAATTGGTTTAACTTTTTTAAAGCGGTTTCGCTTTTTAAAAAATTTTCCATTTCCAGATTAAGAGATTTGTAATCTTTTCTTTCACATAAGGTAAGCCAACCTTTATATCTTTCAGATTGTAAATTTTCAGAATGTGTTTTAATTCCTGCTTTGTCAATTTCTTTTTGAGAAAGTTCGTCAGGAGAACGAAGTACTGTGAAGCTAATTAATTCAGACATAATATTGTATTTTTAATATTTGTTAAATGTCAGTTTTAATTATTCGAGCCTTTAAAGTTGTAAAACCCTTTTTGGAAAGGTTAACACACCTTATATGTTTAAAATAGGGAGGTGTTAGAAGCAATGATATTGATATATGATTGTAATTTTCTCTTCGATTCGCAGGAAGTTAGAAGGAGGTATTTATAAGTAGATTGCCACTAAAATGATGGGGGGGGGAGTAGGTTTTTTTAATATAATATTGAAAACCCCAAACTAGATAGTTTGGGGTTTTGTTTTGTAGACTATTAAGCGGGATTCCACCTACAAGCGGCTTCTCTACACATTTTGCCATATCTAATACAACTACCTCCGAAATAACATCTTATAAAGCCAACTCTAGCTCCTCCATTTACACTTTTCTGTTCAGTTTTGTTTAAAACTTTTCCTAAATTCAAAATTTTTGTTTTCATTTTTTTAATGATTTGGTTAATTCAATTTCTCAACTAGTTTTAAGACATTTGAGTTTTATGTCTTTCCTTGCAAGAATTTTGAAGCTTAAAATGATTAGGCTTCACAACGAAGCTATAAAAAATTGACACTGAGGATGCTACCCGTATTGGGTAGTTTGCAATAAAATGAAGATGTAGTTAGGTAAACTGCCAAGTTTTAAACAGGGTACAGGCAAAAGTAGAAACGATAATAAGTATAAACTTCTTAGCTACAAGATTAGAGTAACTAAGAAGTTATATGAATTTTATGAGGTGTAAGAGGACTAAGTTTTAGTATCTATGATTTAATTGAATTGTCTCTTTCAGGTAATAAGTTTTTATTGTTATTTCCATCTGATTTCTTCTAGCACACGAAAAGGAGGTCTTTTCTTTTTAACTAATCCCCATTGCATTTGACCGCCTTTTCCAAAAGGGTTTTTTCCTACTACTCCAAAAAGCATACGTTGGTTAGGGCCTAGTTTTAATTTTTCTTCGTACTGAATTACTGAATCAATGGGTTGTTTACCATTGGCACATTTACACGTGTCCCAAGAGTCATTATCATCTGGGCAAGGATTCAATGCAAAAAGGTCTAAAGTTTCTTCTTTGGTTAAGCCAGCATCTTTAGCGCTGTAGTTTGTAAACCAACTTCCAGAATAATGACCTGGCGTATTAGGATGTTCATTGACGCGCCATAGAACTACCGAGTCTTTATAAGTTATTGTTAGTACAGTATCTTTTGGATTCCAAGAGGTATAGCAACCTTTGTTGAATTTAGAGCCAATACTTACCCATGTACTATCCACTGTTCCAACTGTGTTGGCACATGCTAATAACTCTTTAACTGTTTCAGGTGAATCACAAGGGTTCTCCTTTTGACAAGCGCCTAGTAAGAATAAAAAGAAGACCAACGAGGCTGTTAATTTTTGATTGATTCTCATACGATGAAATTTAGACTCTCAAGTTAACTTGCCAATTTCAAAAACCCTTGAGTATAAATACCTGTTTTTCAGGCATAAAAAAAAGCTCATCATTTTTGATGAGCTTTTCTTATACAAAAGTATTTTATCTTTCTCTACGTCTTCTTCCAAACCCGCCTGATTTTCTATCTCCTCCAGAAGAACTTCTTCCTCTATCAGGTCTATCTCCTCCAGGACGAGAAGAACGTCTCCCTCCATCATTGCTGGTATTACTTCTTCTACCTCCGGAAGAACCTTCTGAGCTTCTACGTCTTCCAAATCCGCCACCATCTTTATTACCAAAAGGTTTCTTACCACGTCTTCTTCCGCCACCGCCACCACTGCGTTCTTTTTTTGTGATTTCAATATTTACTCCACGACCGCTAAACTCTGGTTGATTTTCTGAGAATGCAGCTAAGGTCTGATCTTGAAAATTTTTGTCAATTTCAAAGAAAGAGAAAGTGTCTAAAATATCTATGGCTCCAATATCTAAACCATCAGTGATTTTTTGATCGTTGATTAAACCAATCAATTTTGCTGGGTTTAAACTGTCTTTACGGCCTATATTGATAAAGAAACGGGTCATGTTTTCGCTGGTTCCACGTCCGCCTCTAGAACTATCTCTTTTTGATATATCATTTAAATCAGCAGCATTCTCATAATATGACAAGAATGAATTGAACTCTAAAGAGACAAATTTTTGAATCAATTCTTCTCTATTTAGTCCTTCTAATTTTTCATAAATACTAGGCAAGAAGTCTTCAATTTCGCTTTGTTTTACTTCAATTGCATTTACTTTATCAATTAAGTGCATCAATTGATTTTGGCAAATTTCTTTTCCGCTAGGCACTTTACCTTGAACAAACTTTTTCTTAATAATACGTTCTATTGCTCCAATTCTCCCTTTTTCTTTATTACTTGCTAAAACAATAGAGATCCCTTTGTTTCCAGCTCTACCAGTTCTACCACTTCTATGCGTATAGTTTTCGATTTGATCTGGTAATTTATGATTGATAACGTGTGTTAAGCTGTTTACATCCAACCCACGAGCAGCAACATCTGTAGCAACTAATATTTGAACAGTTTTCTTTCTGAATTTACCCATTACAGAATCACGTTGCGCTTGAGATAATTCTCCGTGCAATGCGTCTGCATTGTATCCATCTTTGATTAAATTGTCTGCAACTTCTTGTGTTTCTCTACGAGTTCTACAAAAGATTATTGCATAAATATCTGGATTTAAATCTGCAATTCTTTTTAAAGCTTGGTAACGTGTTCTTTCGGTTACTAAATAGTATTCGTGACTTACGTTATCTGATCCTGTATTTTTCTGACCTGATGTAATTTCTACAGGTCTGAGCATATAGTTTTTTGCTATTGCTTCAACTTCTCTAGGGAAGGTTGCAGAAAATAACAGTGTTTGTTTTGTTTCTGGAGTAGCATCCAAGACTTTATCTAATTCGTCTTTGAATCCCATGTTAAGCATTTCATCTGCCTCATCTAGAACCAACCATTGTATATTTCCAAGCTTTAAAGCTCTTCTGTTGATTAAATCAACGGTTCTTCCTGGAGTTCCTACTACAATTTGAGCTCCTTTTTTTAAAGCACGAATTTGCTCCTCAATATTAGAGCCACCATAAACAGTGACCACCTTCATATTAGGAATGTACTTTGCAAAATCTCTGATGTTATTTCCAATTTGAACAGCCAATTCACGAGTAGGTGATAAGATAATAGCCTGAGTGTTCTTGTTGGTATCGTCTGCCAATTCTAAGATTGGTAAACTAAAGGCAGCAGTTTTTCCTGTACCTGTTTGAGCAAATGCTTTTAAATCGTCTGTTGAAGAGATGATTTGAGGAATTGCTTTTTCTTGAATGACGGTTGGTTTTTCGTAACCTAAATCCGTCAATGCTTTATTAATAGGTTCTTTCAAACCTAATTCTAAAAATGTTGACATTACTGTGTTTTTGTAGATCCACAGATGCCCACCTGCAAATCCTAATTGTTATTAACGACTTTGATTTTTAAGAAGTTAAACTCCTGTAAAAAATCGTGCAAATGTAAGTTAAATAAAATAAAGTGGTGGATAAAGTAAAATTACTTTTTAGCTAGTTGCTTAATCTGGTTATAAACTTTACGAGAAGATAAAGAAGCATAACCATTTACAACAACGCCTTTTTTGTTGATTAGTATAGTTCTAGGCATTTTACTCGTTAGGAAATCATTGGCTTTACTATCTGGGTTTAAATAGTATTGTGATTTGATATCCAATTTCTTTATTCGACTATTAGGATGGTTGTCACCATCAATCTTAACACCAACAAACTTTACTTTTGGATATTTTTTTGATAAGTAGGTAACAGTAGAAGCAATGTCATCTTTTACAACATACTCAGGGTTCCAGAAAAAGATAACAGCTTTTTTCCCTTTTACAATGGACTTGATAGATCGACCAGTTTTATTATAATCGGTAACAACAAAATCTTCTAATTTAGTTCCCTTATGGATCTTTTCGCTGTCGTTTAGAAGCCTTTTTACTAGATGTTTGTCTTCTTTACTTGTTGTTAAGTTTAAATAGGTGGTAAATGCCTCTCTATTAACATCACAACTAGATTTTCTGAAAAAATGAGCAATGACAGTTTGTCGTAACATAGAGTTTCTAGAAAGCTCACTTTTCATCTCATTGGCAATTGTTTTTAATAAACCTACGGTAAAAGCATTGGAAGAGATATCGTGTCCTGCTGTATTTACCTTATTGTATAAATGACTGATCACGAAGGTTCTATATGCATAAAAGTACATGATAGAATCTTTGTCTAAAACTATATGATCTCTATGCTTGTAAAAATCTCTATTGACTTCAACATGTTTTTCATGATTCTTTTTTGAAGTATGCGCCATTGAGTAATTCTCAACTTTGGTGTAGAGTGGATAGGTAAGCGCTATTTTTAAAATGTCTTTATATCTATCTGATTCTTTCGGGTTTTTAGAATCAAATTCATCATAACGGGTTAATTTTATTTGCTCAATAGAATCTACTTTATTTCTAAAATCACTTGGCTTAAGGTTGTAGTATTTGTAGAATAATCTATCTTGTTTCTCTGCTTCTAAAAAGCAGTCAATTAATAGGTTATTACGCTCAGCTCCTTTACCACTAAAAACTAAGGATTCATCAAAATCCCAAGTATTCAAACGAATTAAAAGGCTGTCTTTAGGCTCTAAATAGATGTATTGGTGTTCATCACCGTGTCTGAAGTAATATAAGCTTTCTTTGAGTTCAGGTATTTCACCAATAAACTTATCATTTTGATCTAAGTAAAATGTATCAATAACGGTTTCATCATCAAATAAGATCACATGATCTGTTTTTGGGTTGATAATCTTACCTCCAAAATACGTGTTATTATTTCCAGGAGTAGTCTCACAGCTATAAAAAACTGTAATCACCCCAAGAATAAATAATAGTTTACGTAATTGTTTTGTCATTAATTCAATGCTCATTTTCATTTCACTAGCAAAAATACAACCTATATGACTGTATGTTGTTAATTGCTTGTTAAAAACGATAGGTTACAATGCTACATACCTTAAAAAAATCGAGCTAAAATATGGAAATGAAATCAAAAAATGAAATTTAAAATGATTCTCTTAAAATCATCTTTTCTTTTGGAGTTAAAACATAAATCAATTTATTACTTTTGCAGCGAAATTTAAAAGCGAAATAATAGATGTTATCAGTTTCAAATTTATCAGTCCAGTTCGGTAAACGTGTTTTGTTTGATGAAGTAAACACAAAATTTGTACAAGGAAATTGTTATGGAATTATTGGTGCTAATGGTGCTGGTAAGTCTACTTTCTTGAAAATAATTTCAGGAAAAATGGATCCAACTTCTGGACATGTCTCTTTAGAGTCTGGTAAAAGAATGTCGGTTTTAACCCAAGATCACTATGCATATGATGAATTCCCTGTGTTAGAAACAGTAGTGATGGGGAACAAAGACTTGTTTGCTATAAAATCGCAAATTGATGCCTTATATGCTGATTATAGTGATGAAAATGCCGATAAGATAGGAGAGCTGCAAGTGAAGTTTGAGGAAATGAACGGGTGGAATGCAGATTCTGATGCAGCAGCAATGCTATCAAACTTAGGAATTAAAGAAGACTTGCATTATACACTAATGAGCGAGTTGGATGGAAAACAGAAAGTACGTGTATTAATTGCACAAGCCCTATTTGGTAATCCAGATGTACTTATTATGGATGAACCAACCAATGATTTAGATTTTGAAACAATCGCCTGGTTAGAAAACTTTTTAGCAAATTTTGATAATACTGTAATAGTTGTATCGCATGACCGTCACTTTTTAGATGCCGTTTGTACGCATATTTCTGATATCGATTTTGGAAAAATAAATCATTTTTCAGGAAACTATACATTCTGGTATGAGTCTTCACAATTAGCAGCAAAGCAAAGAGCTCAACAGAATAAAAAGGCTGAGGATAAAAAGAAAGAATTGGAAGAGTTCATTCGTCGTTTCTCTGCAAACGTTGCAAAATCAAAGCAAGCAACAAGTAGAAAGAAGATGATTGAAAAATTAAATGTAGATGATATTAAACCATCGAGTAGACGTTATCCAGCAATTATATTTAAAAGTGAGAGAGAGGCTGGTGATCAGATTTTAAATGTTGAAGGACTTTCTAAATCTTCTGATGAAGGAGTTTTGTTTAGTGATGTTCATATTAATTTAAATAGAGGAGAAAAGGTCGCGATCATTTCTAAAAACTCAAAAGCGATTACTGCATTTTACGAAATTATAGCGGGTGGTTTAAAACCGGATTCAGGTAAATTTGACTGGGGAGTTACTACAACACAATCATATTTACCATTAGATAATTCAAGTTTCTTCCAAGATGGAAGTTTAAACTTAGTAGATTGGTTAAGACAATACGCTCAAACTGAAGAAGAGAGAGAAGAAGTGTTTTTAAGAGGTTTCTTAGGGAAAATGATATTTTCTGGAGAAGAAGCATTAAAGAAAAGTAATGTGCTTTCTGGAGGAGAGAAAGTTCGTTGTATGCTATCTAGAATGATGATGAAAAGAGCAAACATTTTAGTGTTAGATGAACCAACAAATCACTTAGATCTTGAATCTATTCAAGCGCTAAATAATTCGTTAATCAACTTTTCAGGGACAGTGTTGTTTTCGACTCATGATCACGAGTTTGCACAAACTGTTGCGGATAGAATTATCGACTTAACACCTAAAGGAGTTATTGATAGACATTCTACATTTGATGAATTTCTTGAAGATCCGAAAGTGAAAGAATTACGAACAAAAATGTATTCATAAAAAAAGGGAGCCAATTGGCTCCCTTTTTTGTTTTAGTTCTTTTGCAATGGACTAATAATCTTGACATCGCTAAATGATATAGCTCCGCGTATTACTCCATCTATGGTGGTTTTTAAGGCATCAATCAACTGCATTTTTAATTGTGATTTATGATAGATTAAACTCACTTCTCTAGCTGGAGGCGGTGTGGTAAATTCTCGCAAATGTTTTTGATCTTTCTCATTCAAATCTAAGGTATGTAAATAGGGTAGAAGTGTCATTCCTAGCCCTTCTTTAGATAGTTTTATTAGTGTGTCAAAACTTCCACTTTCCAATTGAAAACCTTTATTATTATCTGTTTTATAAGTTCTGCAAAGGTTAATAACGCTGTCTTTAAAACAATGTCCGTCCTCTAGCAAAAGAATGTCTTCCATTTCTAATTCATCAGCATTAATTTGCTTTTGATTGAACAAACGATGTCCTTCTGGGATTAAACCAACAAAAGGTTCATAGTATAAAGGTCTTTCTTTAATGGCTTCATTTTCTAAAGGAGTTGCAGCAAGTCCAGCATCTATATGACCGTCTAATAATTTTCGTATGATCTCTTCAGTAGTTAATTCTTCTATAATCAGTTTGACTTTTGGATATTTCTTTGTGAAATTGTTGAGAAACATTGGGAGCAATGTAGGCATTACAGTAGGAATAATTCCTAATTTGAATTCACCTCCAATAAAACCTTTATGTTGGTGAACAATGTCCGTAATTCTATTGCTTTCACTTACGATGATCTTCGCTTGCTCTACAACTTTTTTTCCTATTTCTGTAAGCTCTATAGGCTTTTTAGCTCGATTAAAAATCTTAACATCTAATTGATCTTCTAGTTTTTGTATTTGCATACTCAATGTAGGTTGAGTTACATAACTGTGTTCAGCAGCCACGGTGAAATTTTGATATTCAGCTACTGAAAGGACATATTTTAATTGCGTAATTGTCATCTATAAGAATTTTTGATAAAGATATTAAAACTATCAATATTAATTATAGTTATTTGAAAAATACTTGAAATAAATTTGTGGTATAAAATAATAAGACATGAATACAACAATTTTAGGATTAGATAAAGAACAAACAGAAACGGTAACAAATGAGTTAAATACTTTGCTTGCAAACTTTCAAACGTATTATCAGAGTTTACGTGGACTGCATTGGAATATTAAAGGAAAAAACTTCTTTGAACTACATTTAAAATTTGAGGAATTATATACAGATGCACAAGAAAAAGTAGACATGATTGCTGAACGTATTCTAACCCTTCAAGGGACGCCATTACATACGTTCGTAGATTATACTACTTTAGCTAAAGTTCCAGTAGCAAATGATATTTCTAACGATGAAAAGGCTGTTGAGATCATTGTTGACTCATTATCTGTATTGCTTAAAATAGAGAGAACAATTCTTAATTTATCAGATGAAGCTAATGATGAGGGTACAAATTCTATGATGAGTGATTTTATCTCGGAGCAAGAAAAAACATTATGGATGATGAATGCTTGGTTAGGGTAAGTAGTTTTTAGTACCTAGTGGTTAGTTGGTTAGAGCTTATTATAGTATATCTTAAAGCTAGCTTCTAATTATTAGGAACTAGTAACGAATAATTGTTACTATAAACTCCAAAATTCTCTTTTCTTATTTAATTCTGCTTCTTGTTTTGCATATTCTTCAGGAGATATTACTTTTAAAAATGAAGGATGCTGTTCTATTGCATATTCAATTTTTGTAATAATATCTGCTACATCTTCTTTATCGTAATCAATCTCTAATGGCGGTTTAATCACCATAGACTGTAGAACATTTCGTTTCTTAATCATTAATCCCTTTTTATCAAAAGATCTTCTAAATCCATCTATAACGATAGGAATAACTGTAGGCTTATACGTTTTAATGATATGAGCAGTACCTCTTCTAATGGGTTTAAATGGAGTAGTGGTTCCTTGAGGAAAGGTAATAACCCAACCATCGTCTAAGGCTTTTCCTATATTAGAAATGTCAGACATTTTTACTTGTCTGTTTACATTTTTTCCAGCACTTCTCCAGGTTCTGTCAATAGAAATTGATCCTGTATAAGCAAATACTTTTGGAAGAAATCCAGATCGCATCGTTTCGCCAGCAGCTACATAGTAAATATTTAGCTTAGGGTTCCAGATGTATCCTACATTTTTAATATTATCATTTCTACCTTTCAAAGCTGCATTAAAAACATGAAGCATTGCAGCAACATCGGCAAAATAGGTTTGATGATTAGAGATAAAAAGAACTTGATTATCAGGTAACTGACGTAAGATCTCTGAACCTTCTATTTGCAGGTTATTGAAATTGCGGTAACGTCCGTGAGAAATAATTCCTAAAATACGGATCAGCCATTTTTTAATCCACAGAATATGACCAAAAGGATTCCTTTTGAATAAGGGCATTTATATAGTTAGTTTTTAATAGTGGACGCTAAAATACAAAAGTATTACGAAGGAAAAATCATTTTAGCATTTCTTTAATTTCACTCAACATCATTCCTGTTGCACCCCAAACGATATAATCGTTTAGTTTAAAGCAAGGTACGGATATGTTATTCATATAAGATGTATTCATGACTATTTGATCGAGATTGTTGTCATTTAGTAAATCACTAACGCGAACTTCTATGGTCGTTTGCACTTCGTTGTTTATAGAGAACGAAGGTTTTCGATCAGTATATCCAATAAATGGAGTTGCTAAAAAGTTACTAGGAGGTATGTAAACATCAGTAATCTCTCTAATAACAGTGATGGTTTCTTGATGAATACCTACTTCTTCAAAGGTTTCTCTTAGTGCAGTTTCTTGAAGGTTTTTATCAGACGCTTCAATTTTCCCTCCTGGAAAACTAATTTGAGCAGAATGTGTTCCTTTATAACTTGCTCTTTCCGTCAATAGAAATGAAGCTTCATTCTGTTCATTTGGATAAAATAAAGCCAAAACGGCTGCTCTTTTAGGGTTACTAGCTTTAATTTTTTGCGAATCGTATTTCAATCGTAGTTTAGGAGCCATTTTAAATTGAGCTTCTAAACCTCCTAAAGAGATGGACTTTAATTCATCGATTCTATTTAAAAATTCAGTAAAATCCATAGAAGTTATTTACTCTTTTTAAATAGAAAACCAAAGCCTACTCTTTGCAGAAACTTCTTTTCAAAGTTCCAGAAAAATTTGAATTGCCCAAATAACCAGCCAACAATAGGAAGTGTTATTTGATAAATAGGAAAAATTAATAAAATTCTTGCGGGCCAATAGATCCAACCATTAATAGATCCTTTTGTCAGTCCGATGAATTCAGTTACTGGCTCTGCAACCCATGCGGAAAAAGAACCATTAATAGCAAAAACGATAAGTATTAGTATGATTTGAATGTTTGAGGTAATTCCCCAACGCTCTTTGAGTTTTTCCATTGAAATTATATTACAACAAAATTACAACATGATTTGCACTCAATAAAATTACTCAATGACTATTTTTTTTGTGAGTTTTCCTTTTTCTGATGTGATATTAACGATATAAATACCTTTTGATAAAGAACTTGCCTTTAAACGTATTTCATCATCATTAGAAGTGTTTTTATAGTCCATTAGTTGTTGACCTAGAATGGTATAAATACCAACTCTTGAAATATTAGTTTGCGAACTATGAACGATTATTTCTTGGGTAGTTGAATTGTGATATGCTTTGATTAAATTTTTAAGAATGATATCATCGTTACTAAGGTTGCTAGGTAGCTTAAATACGATAGAAAACCGATCATTATAAGTTCCTGGAGCTAACTCTAGGCTCTTGGGTGCTACTTTAAGGTCAAAATAATCTCCTGTAAAACCATCTTTCAAAAAGATGTTTTGAGTTTGTAAAGTTGTTTGGTCAATTGAAAAAGTAACTTCTCTTGTTTCATCCAAAAGAACTTGTAGAGGAATTTCAAGATCTATATTGAAGTATTCTACACCAGTAATCACACATGGGTTTGGGTAATTGATAACTTTAAGAGATAAATCTGAAGGTTGAAGATCAAACATTGGTGAGTCATAACCACTTTCGAATTCTTCAGTATTTCCATTAAAACCAATAGCTATTTGTCTGTGAAAATCTTTATCAGCATCCACCATAAAATCAAAACCAATTCGTAAAACATGGTTTTCATTTATACTAGCATCGGCCGTTTGATTCGCTCCACTAAAGAAAATAGAAGTTCCCCCATCTCCTTGTGGAGCTCTTTGACTATTACTGAATACGATATCTGCACTTGTTCCAACACCACCGGAACCTGCTAGATTAGCAACATCTCTGTTAACGAAAAAGCCTTGACCTATAGCAATGTACCTATCTGGAGTTTTACCTCCATTGAAAGGAGTACCTCCAACCCCAATATTGTAAGTAGCATAACCTCCATTATAGGATCCTACAAAATGATCCATCTCAGTGCCAGATTCATAGAAATATAAGGTTCCAGCGATGGCAGCTGTATTGTCTGTAATAAAATCATTAGCATCTAATTCAGTAGGGTAAGGGTTGCCAAGCATGCTTAATCGTTCATCATCAATCACTTGTGTATAATCTCCATCATTTGGAATTCCAACAAAAGTATAGTTCTGAGTAGAACTTCCATCGATACCACCTGTACTTTTCATACTGTATCCTTCTCCTGGTGTAAAAACTGTTGCGGCACTAATAGGAACCGTATAGTTTGTATCATTGGTATGGCTAGCAAGCCATCTGCCACTTACGGTAATAGGAACCGTTGAGCCATCTCCATCCAAAACACTAGCGTCTGTAAAAGTAATGTCTTGAGGAGTACTCGTTGTACCATCTTTCATAACACCGCTAATTGAATATGTATCGCCATTTGTTGTAACTGGAGATCCCCAAAAACCTGTTTGATATACATTGGTTAAAACCCCAGTTTGGTCTACAGATAGTGTACCTGTGCCCGGGATGTTTTTACTACTAGTATGTGTTTGAATTAATTGAGCTTCTCCTAGTAACACGATATCTCCAATTAATTCTAAAGCATTGGTGACTGTTAATCGTACTCCGTCCGCTATGGTTAATGTTTGGCCTGAAGCAACATTTAAACAATCACAGTTAGTATTAGCTGTAATAGTAACATCTGCTTGTACGCTAATCCCTTTTGCTAAATCGGTAGCGCTATCATCAGGAACACCTGCATTATTTCCTCCAGTCCAAGAACCATCGTATACAATATCTTGAGGGCAGTCTATAAAATCGATTCCCATCACATTGGTGTGGCCAACTGCAAGTGCAATATCAGCGGCATTTGAAGACGTAAATGCAGCATCTGTAAATGTAAATGTTAGGTTGTCTACATCATTAGAGCTTAAATGAGCAACAACATTACCAGAGAGTGTTAGTGTTGCTATTGTATTTCCTCCAGAAAGAGTAAATAAACCCGTGAGCTCTGAAGGTAAATTCCCTATGGTAACTTGAGCATCAGTCAATTCGCCTGAGCCTAAATCTACAAATGTATCCCCAGTAAGAGTGATTACTAAAGGTGTTGTATTGTCGATAGACCCATTATTTATGGAAGCTTCAGGAAGGTTTCCTTTGGTTTGGTATTGATTCATATCATCACCATTGGTTCCAACAATAAAGAACTTAGAGCCATCAGCATTAAAAGCAACATCAGTAATTGTGGCTTCTTGTGCATTTATATTGTATGTATTGGTATTAGTGATCGTTCCAGAGGATAGATCAAAATTATTAGACAATGTGATCTCATTGATATCATTTCCTGTGTTTCCAGCGATGTATAATTTAGAACCATCACTATTAAAAGCCATTCCTAATGGAGCAGGATCAATTACAAGACCAGCACCATTATTCAAAGGGAAAGCAATGTCAAGGTTGGCTGCAATTGCATCAGTAAGATCGTAGGCGGGAGAAAGAGAATACTGATTCAAATCATTCCCTGTATTTCCTAGAACATATAATTTTGTTCCATCATTATTAAAATAAATATCTGAAGGATTATCATCTTCACTGGATATATTGAAAGGACTTCCAGCGGTTGTGGTTATGGTAGAAGATAAATCATAAGCAGAGGATAAATCATATCCATTAATTTCGTCTCCATTAGAACCAATGATGTATAACGTTGTTCCTGTATTATTGAAAGCTAATCCTCTAAGGTTTGATTCTTCATTATTAACAAACAATCCTGCATTTAAACTACCTGTACTAATGTCGTAAGGGGTGGAAAGTGCAATTTCTGAAACAATATTTAGTTGATCTCCAGCAACAAAAAGTTTCGTTCCATCGTCATTAAAAGTCATTCCACGTGGTGCAATTTCAATAGTAGGAAATGGACTTGTTGTAACAAGACTAATGGTTGAACTAAAATCAAAAGCTACAAAAAGTGAGTATTCTTTAACTTCATCATCAGTATTTCCTGCAACATAAAAAGTGAATCCATCATTACTGATTAAAATTGCTTGAGGTGAACCATCTGGAGAAGAAGGAAGTGCATTATTTGAAGGTACTCCGACTGAAGAAAGGTCATAAGGAATAGTTAAAGGAAAAGTATTTACATCATCACCCGAATTCCCAATCACGTAAATTTCCGTTCCGTCATTATTAAAAGAAATATCCCGAACATTATTTTCTCCAGTAATTGGTATATTGTTTATCACAGCGCCAGCAGTAGAAACATCATAGTTAGTAGATAAGTCAAACTCAAAAACGTCATCACTTCTCCTGTCTGCTATGTATAATTTAGAACCATCATCATTGAATGACATTCCGGTTAATAAATCACCATTAGTTGCCCCTAAAAGATTCTCTATGGCAGTACGAGCATCAAAAACATCTGTAAAAGTAGCAGTAGAAACATCCCATGCAGTTGATAATGAATATTCAGTCACATCATCACCAGTTTGCCCTAAGATATACATTCTAGTTCCATCATCATTAAACTCTACATCTTGTGGACTTGTTTCTTGAGCATTTACTCTAAAAAAGGACTCAGGAGCTCCTCTAGTTGAAAAATCATAGGCTGTCCCTAATGCATATTGAATAACAATATCACCATTTGTTCCAACCAAATAAAATTTGTTACCATTGTCTCCATAAGTCATGCCTGTTGGTGAACGTTCTAGAGAAAGAATTAAATTTTCATTCAGATGTGTAGGAGCTGTAATATTGAATGAGTTTGTCCCAGAATAGCTTAAACTTTGACCATTCAATTGTATGGTAAGACTAATAATACTAGCCAATACAAGAAAGGTGATGTTACTTTTTCTAAACATGATTTAGAGGAATTTTTATTAAATATAAAAACTTCTTTCTAAAAAAAGAAACTATTTAACGTAAAGGGTTTTAGAAATAGACATTTTTAGTTTTTTGTAAAAATTATTTTTTACCTTTCAAAAATCAAATATTAAAACAACTACATGAAGAAATTAGCACTGCATTGGAAGATATTATTAGGAATGGCATTAGGGGTCGTTTTTGCACTAATCATGACCAATTTTGATTTCGGTAAAGATTTTATTAAAGATTGGATAAAACCATTTGGAACAATATTTATCAACTCTCTTAAATTAATTGCGATTCCACTTATCCTAGCAGCCTTGATAAAAGGGGTGTCAGATTTAAAAGATATTTCTAAACTCTCTAAAATGGGAGGTAGGACTATTGGAATTTATATCGTAACTACGGTTATTGCTGTCTCTATTGGGTTGTTATTAGTAAATATTGTAAAACCTGGGAATTCTATTTCTGATAAAACCAGAACAGAATTGGTAGATGGGTATAGTGACAATACAACAAAATATAAAGACGAAGCTGCAAGACAAAAGGAAAGTGGCCCATTACAAGCATTAGTAGATTTGGTGCCTCAGAATATTTTTGACGCAGCAACAAGTAATAGAAATATGTTGCAGGTGATTTTCTTTGCGGTGTTCTTTGGAATCGGATTGATTTTAATCCCAGAAGAAAAAGGAAAGACGGTAAAAAGTTTCTTTGATGGCTTCAATGATGTCATCTTAAAAATGGTTGATTTAATCATGTTGGCAGCTCCTTATGGAGTTTTCGCTTTGTTAGCTGCATTGATTGCAGAATCACCAAGCCTTGACTTATTTAAAGCGTTAGGTTTTTATGCCTTGACTGTTGTTCTTGGACTATTATTAATGATTGTTATTTATAATATCCTTGTATTGGTCTTCACAAAAAAGAAACCAGGGTTTTTTATGAAAGCAATTTCACCAGCTCAATTATTAGCATTCTCAACAAGTTCAAGTGCAGCAACATTGCCTGTTACTATGGAAAGAGTTACAGAGCATATTGGAGTAGAGGAAGAAGTGGCAAGTTTTGTATTACCAATTGGTGCAACCATTAATATGGACGGAACTAGTTTGTATCAAGCAGTAGCAGCCGTATTTATTGCACAAGCATTTGGTATGGATCTAGCTTTCGGAACACAGTTAGGAATCATTGCAACAGCAACATTAGCATCTATAGGATCTGCAGCTGTTCCTGGTGCAGGAATGGTGATGTTGGTTGGAGTTTTAGGATATGCGGGAATCCCGGAAGCAGGATTAGCATTAATTTTTGCAGTAGATAGACCTTTAGATATGTGTAGAACTGTAGTGAATGTTACAGGTGATGCAGCAGTATCTATGTTAGTCGCTAAGTCTGTGGATAAATTAGGAGAACCCAATGAGAAGAAATGGGACGATAACTATGATGAAGTAAAAGGATAAAAAATATATAGATATGAATGTTTGTTTTTTAATGTACCCGTGGGAAGATATTAAGTCTCCTGAAAACGACACCTCGTTAACCTTAATTCATGAATGTGTGAAAAGAGGTCATGGTGTAGCAATTTGTACACCTTCAAATTTAACAATTCGTAATAGTGTTACAAGTGCTTTTTGTACGATTTTGAATAGAGGAGAGAAGGTTTCAGCGAGTATTAAATCTTTTTATAAGAATACGACAACGAGAGAAGAAATGCTTCCTTTGGCAGGTTTCGATGTTATTTTCATGAGGGCAGAACCGCCTTTAGATCCATTAATGCTCAACTTCCTAGACTCTGTAAAAGATGATGTGTTTATCATCAATTCAGTAAGAGGATTGCGTGAAGCAAATAACAAATTATATACAGCTGCTTTTGAAGATCCAAATAATGAAATCATTCCGGTGACCCATGTATCTAAGAACAAAGATTATTTAATTAGAATGATTGAAGAGTCTCCCTCTGATAAAATGATTTTAAAACCGTTAGATGGTTTTGGAGGATCTGGAGTTATTCTAATAGAGAAATCAGCAATGGGTAATATTAACTCATTATTAGATTTCTATATCCATAAAAAAGATGGATCTTCAGATTATGTGATTCTTCAAGAATATATTGAAGGAGCAGATAAAGGGGATGTCCGTATTTTAATCTTAAATGGAATTCCTATTGGAGCAATGCGTAGAATACCTGGCGATAAAGATCATAGATCAAATGTATCTGCAGGAGGTACTATTGCTAAGCATAAACTAACAGCAGAAGAAAAACGATTGTGTAATAAAATTGGACCAAGACTTGTTAAAGACGGATTGTACTTCGTTGGTATTGATGTAATTGGAGGAAAACTCGTAGAGGTAAATGTGATGAGTCCAGGAGGAATTACATACATGAATAAAGTATATAAAATTAAAGTCCAAGAGAAGGTTGTCGACTTTATGGAAAGCAAGGTGTTAGAAAGAAATGCTGCATTTCAAAGAAAGACGGATTTAAAAAGAATGGTGGACGAAGCCTAATGTTAAAAGTACCAGATGTCATAGTAGAAGTCGATTGGTTATATGAACATATAAACCACCCTGATTTAATTATACTGGATGCTACTATACCTAAAGTAACAGCAAAGAAAGAGGTAAGCGATCAAGCTGAGAAGAGAATTACTTCTGCAAGGTTTTTTGATATTAAGAAGGCGTTTTCTAATCAAGAAGCTGTCTATCCAAATACCATGTTAAGCTCTAATGAGTTTGAGAACAAAGCTCAAGAATTAGGGATCAATAACCAAAGTTGCATTGTTGTTTATGATACACATGGTATTTATTCAAGTCCAAGAGCATGGTGGATGTTTAAAACGATGGGATTTGATAATGTTGCTGTACTGAATGGAGGTTTTCCTGCATGGACTGAGAAAGGATATCCTGTAGAGAAACAAATCAAAAACTCATTTACAAAAGGAAACTTTTCATCTAACCACAAGGAAGAGTTGTTAATTGATAACAATGCTGTTTTAGCATCTTTGAATGTTGGGAATACTTGTATTCTAGATGCAAGATCTTTAAGTCGATTTAAAGGAGAAAGTCCTGAGCCTAGAAAAGATGTTAGAAGTGGACATATTCCAACGTCAAAGAGTTTACCCTATTCTAGTATTATAAGTGAAGGAAAACTAAAATCGAAAGATGAGTTGAAGAGCTTATATCAGTCAATTAATGAAGAAGACAAACCCATGATTTTTTCTTGCGGAACAGGAATTACAGCATGCGTTTTGGCTTTAGGTGCAAGTAGTGTTGGATATGAGAATGTAACTGTTTATGATGGTTCATGGACAGAATGGGGAAGCGAATTGAAAAACCCAATAGAAATATAATATGATCCGATTATCAATAGATGAAATCATAGAAAGAATATCGAGAGAAGATACTTTTCATGCAGTATCGGATGATTATTCTTTCACCATTAAAATAGATGAGTACGTCCATTATATGTGTGGAGCCGTGCATGATGGACACCAGTTCCGTAAAGAACTATGGGACAACTGTATTCATACTGAATATGAACGTTGGTTTGAAGAAGACCCAGAAACGAAAGAAATGGTTCATTCTCATCCGATTGTGATTGCAGGAATGGATTCACGTTTCGAATACGATTTGAATAGAGCTCCAGATACAGCTATTTATGACGATGCTTGGGGCAAACAGTTATGGCATCAGCCATTATCTGTAGAAATGAGAGAGAAAAGCCTTTCTAAGCATTATAACTTCTATAAAGTAGTCAACGCATTGGTTTCTAAGTTAGAAGAGAAGTTTGGTGTTTGTATTGTGTATGATATGCACAGTTACAATTGGAAACGCTGGGATCGGGAAGTGCCTACATGGAATTTAGGAACTGGAAATGTAGATCAAGAGCGATTTGAAAATGAAATAGAGTCTTGGCGATCGATATTAGAAAGAATGTCGTTGCCGAATGGGATTAAATCTACATCAAAAATTAACGATACCTTTCAAGGCAATGGGTATTTCCTAAAGTACATCACACAAAACTTTAAAAATACCTTAGTACTCGCTACGGAGATTGCGAAAGTCTACTGCGATGAGTTAGAGCAGGTTATGTATCCTGAAGTTGTTGCTGCTGTGGAAGAGTATTTAAAAACCGAATTAAAAAAACACGCAGATACTTTTTATAAAGCGCATAAAGTATAACTTTGTACCCTACATGTTTCCTGAACTATGATGAATGATACTTCTTTAGCGACCAAAGCTTTATTTGAAATTGATACTTATATAGATCAATTAGTCAAAGAAATAGAGTTATTAAGCTATGTAAATCCTGTGAATATTGAAGAGCAGAAAGAAAAGTTCTTTGCATCGAAGTATTTAACAGATCCAGTTTTTAAGTACCCTAAAATCAACTTTGATAAATTCAATTTGCATAGAGATTTTTTTTCTCAATCTATCGAGCAGATTGAAGATGAAAAATTAAAGAACCTTTATGAAGAAATCATCTATACCTATTCAGGATTAATTCAGTGTATAGAGACTATTGGGAAAGGCAAGAAGTTTTACTACAATAGCTTGCGTTCTTTTGGAACACCTACTGAATTAGATGTTGAAAATGCAAAGTTTATATTGCATTTTGACTCAGAAGATGAAACTTCTACTGTTTTTCAACCTAAGTATACTCCAAAAGAGGCAGAAGTTATTTTTAGAAACTATGCTAAGAACTATGATTTTACGTTCGACATCAAGCATTCTTCTCAGATGGGAGCGATTGCGATGGTGTTAAATAACATCAAGACATTGGTGATTAATGATAATCATACCTTTTCTGAACAAGAAATGAATGTATTAAACAATCATGAGATTGGAGTTCATTTGGTAACAACGATGAATGGTTTGTTAAATCCATTAAAAATCTTCTCACACGGTTTCCCTAACTACGAAGAGACGCAAGAAGGATTGGCTGTTTTTAGCGAATATATGTCAGGGAACCTAACCGTAAAAAGATTGAAAGAATTATCCTATCGAGTGATTGCTGTTGATAGTTTGGCGAAAGGGTATTCTTTTGCAAAGACATTTAGGTTGTTGCATAATAACTATGATTTAAATAGGGAAGACGCTTTTTATATTACTGTAAGAGCCCATAGAGGTGGTGGTTTTACAAAAGATTACCTATATTTAACAGGACTTAAAAAAGTATACGATTATTACCAAGCAGGAAAAGACTTAGATTTGCTCTTAACAGGGAAAGTATGTTTAGAGTTTTGTAATGAAATCGATTATATGATTCAAAAAGGCTATGCTAAGAAACCAAAACATTTTACTGCATCCTTCTCTAAGAATAACAATTCGAATAAAACAGTCGATTTTATTTTAGATAACCTAAAGTAGTTTCTTCAACTCACTAAAATCTTTAATTACAATATCTGCATTCTCTAGAGTTTGATCAGCAGCTAAAGGGTTTTGAAAACCGGCAACAAAAATTCCAGCATCGTTTGCCGCTTTTACACCATTGTCAGAATCCTCAATCACAATACAGTGTTCTCTTGGTGTATTTCCTAAAACAGCCGCTTTTTCAAAAATCTCTGGATGAGGTTTCGATTCCTTTAAATCGGCACCGCTAATTTTCGCAGTAAAATACTGGTTTAAATCGAACCGATTAAACACACGATCAATGTTTACCATGGCAGAAGAAGAAGCAAGAATAAGAATCATTCCTTTGTTATAGAAGTATTTGATAATCTCTTCAACACCATCAACAAGATGTAAGGTTGGATCATTCTCAAAGAAATCTACATATCGTTTTCTTTTATTAAGAACGAGATCTTCTGGGTTTTCATCCAAATTAAAATGAGCAACCAATCTTTGAAACGTATTGATCGTTGAAGAACCAGTGAGAGTTTTGTATAATTCATCGGTAACATCAGCACCAATAAAATTAAAAGTCTCGTAATATGCCTTTTTATGCAATTCTTCAGAGTCTATAATTACTCCATCCATGTCAAAAATGACACATTTCACTTCTTTAGGGAAATTCATTTAATCTAAAAATTTAGCTTTAAGTTCTGGAGTAGGAATCATGCAACTCTCTTTTTTTCCAAACCATTTGTATCTGTTTCTTGCCACTAAGTCATAAAAAATATTATTAAACCTATTGGGAAGAAGTGTAAATATCTGCATAAGTTTCCATATTCCAGAGAACTCTTTCATAATTCTTAAGGCTGCAGAAGATTTTATATAATAGTTTCCCGTTTCTGGTTCAAATAGAATAATTGAATCTATTTTAGAAGGATTTATTTTAAGGTACTTCGTAATTTGTTTTCCAGTATTAGATTGAAGTGCAGCAAAAAGAAAAACATTCTTAGAATCCTTTTTTATTACCTTAATAACAGAATCATTACAAAGGTTGCAAATTCCATCAAATAGAATTATTTTTTTATTCCTAGTAAATTTCATTATAATTTAAAAATAATGTATATATTTATAACTAATCTTAAAAAAATATATTATGAAAAAACTACTTTTATTATTTATTAGTGTGTCTCTGTTTTCTTTTAAAGCATCTACAGACACAATCGATTTGTTAGTTCCTAAGACTATGAAATCAAATAAAAAATTAGATCTATCGAAAAAGAACTCTTACAAAATTGTTATTCACGATGTAGACGTGAAAGATTTTAAAGGACAAGTTAAGGTGATTACGGACAATGACGGTAAATTTTTTAAAATTACTGTCCCTGAAAATTTCCCTAAAAGATTGTATCCAACATCCATGTTTGAGCAAATAAACAAAACTGCTGCTTATCCTTGTAGTATTTGTTTTGGTATGCCATATTCAACAGCATGGTTATGCTGGCTTGGTTGTACTGGAGGAATAGATCCAGCTCCACCAAAGCCTATAATTTCAGATGAGAATTAATCATTCGTTAGTATAGATAAAAGAAAAGAGGCATTTTGCCTCTTTTTTTTTGTAATTAATGTAACATTTTAATTCTATGACCGTCTTATGTGAAGAAGTGGTAAAATGAAAGGCTTTTATATACTGGTTTTAACATAAAATTAATAACACCAACCTTAGTCATTATCTACTTTTATACAAAAATTAACCAACGCAAATGATTCGTATAAAAAATCTTCACAAATCTTACCCTATTGGTAAAGATTCCCTACATGTTTTAAAAGGAATTGACCTACATATTAAAGAAGGTGAGTTTGTTTCTATTATGGGATCCTCAGGATCTGGAAAATCAACATTACTAAACATTGTTGGTTTATTGGATGAACATGATGAAGGTGATTATCATTTAAATGGGAAAATCATAAAGAACCTTAATGAGAAGAAAGCAGCGATATTAAGAAATAAATTCTTAGGATTTGTCTTTCAATCGTTTAATTTGATTTCTTATAAGACAGCTGTAGAGAATGTAGCTTTGCCTTTGTATTATAAAGGAATTGGTAGAAAAGAGAGACAAAAAACTGCTTTAGAATATTTAGATAAAGTTGGGTTAAAACCTTGGGCAGGTCACTTACCTAGTGAACTATCCGGAGGTCAGAAACAACGTGTTGCTATAGCAAGAGCTTTGGTTACAAACCCTAAAGTTGTATTAGCAGATGAGCCAACTGGAGCATTAGATTCAACAACTTCAGATTCTGTAATGGATTTATTAAAAGACATTAATGATGAAGGAATGACGGTATTCGTAATTACTCACGAGGAAGAGATTGCGGAACAAACGGATAGAATTGTTCGTTTGAAAGATGGAGTTATTATTAGCGACACTGTAGTAAATAAAAGAACCAAAGCTGTTTAATCATGTTTGATATAGATCGTTGGAGAGAAATATTTCAAAGCATTAATAAGAACAAATTACGTTCAGTACTGTCTGGGTTTACTATTGCATTTGCAATTTTATTGTTCACATTACTTTTCGGTGTTGTTGGTGGTTTAAAAAATACATTTAAAGATGCTTTTGTTGATGATGCTGCAAATTCAATTTTTGTTAGAGTTTGGAAAACTAGTAAACCTTATAAAGGATTACAATCAGGTAGAACAATTCAATTAAAAAATAAGGACTTCGATTATGTAGATGATAAATACGAAAGTAAGATTCAATTCATGACAGCCCGTATTTATAAGAGTTTTAGTGTCGCATATAAAAAAAATCAAGATACGTATCGATTTAGAGCTGTACATCCAGATCATCAGTTTTTAGAAAAAACAGTGATGGATGAAGGGAGATATATTAATCAATTGGATTTACAAAAGGCTTCCAAAGTTATTGTTATAGGTAGATTAGTCAAAATTGATCTATTTGGAGAGAAACCAGCATTAGGGAAGAGAGTAAATGTAAGTGGTATTTCGTATAAGGTAATTGGAATTTTTTCTGACGACGGAGGAGATAATGAAGAAAGGCAGTGTGTTATTCCAGTAACAACAGCTCAGATGTTGTATGGGAATAACGATTATATAAACCAAATTAACATTGGATACAACCCTAATTTAAGTTTAGATGAAGCCATCGCTTTTGGAAACCGTTTAGAGAGAGATTTAAAAAACAAGTTAGACATTCATCCAGATGATCAAAATGCGTTATTTGTTAGAAATAGAGCAGAAGATAATAAGAATGTGAACATGTTTATGTTTGTCTTGTCTTTAATTGTAATTATCGTTGGATCTGGAACATTAATAGCAGGAATCATAGGGATTAGTAATATTATGATTTTCGTAATCAAAGAAAGAACCAAAGAGTTTGGAATTCGTAAAGCATTGGGAGCTAAACCTTCTTCAATTGTAGGAATGGTGGTACAAGAATCTATTTTGATTACTGTACTAGCTGGATATTTAGGGTTGACCCTCGGAACCTTTATACTAGATCAAATTGGTGATGGATTGGAAGATTACTTCATTAAAGACCCAAGTGTAGATACAGGAATTGTTGTTGGAGCAACAATTACGTTAATACTAGCTGGATTAATAGCTGGTTACTTGCCTGCAAAAAAAGCAGCAAGAATTAAACCTATTGTAGCATTAAGAGCAGACTAATTATGAAATTTTTATTTGATTCTGATACTTGGCAAGAAATCTACGGAGGAATCCGTAAGAACAAAACACGTACTATAATTACTATTATTGGAGTATTGTGGGGTATCTTCTTATTAGTTGTACTCTTAGGAGCTGCCAGAGGAATGGAAAACAACTTTAAAAACTTATTTGGAGACTTTGCAACAAACAGTGTATTTGTTTGGTCTCAAAGAACAGATAAGCCATTTAAGGGTTTTCAAAAAGGAAGAAACGTTCGTTTAACGACAACAGATGTTGAAGTATTAAAACGAGAATTTGAAGAAATTAAATTATTAGCACCTAGAAGTCAGTCTAATAGTACCATTGTAAATGGCTTTAAATCAGGAGAGTTTAATATCAATGGAGATTATCCTGTTTTAGATCAAGTTCAGAAGAAAGATTTGATTTACGGTCGATTCATCAATGATAATGATATTAAAAATAAAACGAAGGTTTGTGTCATAGAAGAAGAGATCTATAAACAACTGTATGACAAAAATGTAAATCCAATAGGGCAATATCTTATTATCAATAATATAAATTATAAAGTAGTAGGAGTCTACAAAGCTGGAAATATAGATTTTGATGGACAAGCGGCTTATATTCCATTTACCACCTTTCAACAAGTGTATAATAGAGCCAATAGAATTGGCTGGATGATGATTACCGCTAATGAAGGGGTTGATATCAAGCAATTAGAAACAGATATTAAACTAACACTAAAAAACCTTCATAAAGTAGATCCTGAAGACGAAAGAGCTTTTGGAAGTTTTAATATGGCTGTCCAAATTGGAAAAATAACAGGATTTCTAACAGGAATGCAATTTTTGACATGGTTTGTAGGAATAGCAACATTAATTGCAGGAGTTTTTGCTATTGGAAACATCTTATTAATTACAGTAAAGGAAAGAACAAAAGAAATAGGAATTCGAAGAGCGATTGGTGCTAAACCTATAGAGATTAGACAGCAAGTAGTTTTAGAATCTATTTTCTTAACGACCATTGCTGGTATGTTAGGAATTGTATTTGGAGGCTCAATACTTTATCTAATAGACTCTACATTAGGTTCAGGCCCAGATCCAACATTATTGAACCCAACTGTAGGAGTTTCCGTAATATTGATCGCTTTCGTAATACTAATTACATTAGGAACATTAATAGGATTAATACCCGCCTATATGGCAACTTTAGTAAAGCCAATTGAAGCTTTAAGAGACGAATAATAAAAATTAAAAGTAGAAAATAATTAACCAAACGTTTTATAGACAATCACAATGAGTAAAAGAGCAAAAATTATATTAGGTATCGTAGTAATGCTATTTATAGCGATTCTTATCTGGTTGAAGAAGAAGAATGCATCCGATATAGAAACTTTCAAAACGGAAACAGCTTTCAAAGCGAATATAGTAAAGAAAACTGTAGCTACTGGTAAAGTAATTCCTTTAGAAGAGATTGAAATCAAACCTCAAATTACAGGAATTATAAATAAAATATATCTTTTGGAAGGAGCAAAAGTAAAGAAAGGTGATTTGATTGCTACTGTTAGAGTAGTACCCAATGAGCAATCATTATTAAGCGCAAAAGGTAGAGTAGACAATGTTAAAATTCGTTTAAAGAATGCAAAAGTTGCCTACGATAGAAATAAGAAATTATTAGATAGAGGAGTATTAGCAACTTCTGCCTTTGAACAAATAGAATTGACTTACGATCAAGCGAAACAAGATTTAGTAAATGCTGAAAACGACTACAAGATCATTAAAAGTGGATCTTCAGGAGTTGGAGTAGCAAATACAGATATTAGAGCACAGATCTCAGGAACTATCTTAGAAATCCCTGTAAAAGAAGGAGATCAAGTAATTCAAAGTAATAACTTTAATGCAGGAACAACTATCGCTTCTATTGCAGACATGAGTAAAATGATCTTTGAAGGAAAAGTAGATGAATCTGAAGTTAGTAGATTAGTCAAAGGAACGGATATTGAAGTTTCTCTGGGAGCTATTGAAGAAAAGAAGTTCCCTGCTAAACTAAACTTTATTGCACCTAAAGGTACTGAAGAAGGTGGAGCTGTACAGTTTACAATCAAAGCAAACATTACTCTAGATAGCCAATATTTTGTAAGAGCAAACTATAGTGCAAATGCTAATATTGTTATTGATAAGAGAGACAGTGTTCTATCTATTAAAGAAGCTTTACTACGTTTCGATAAAAAAACTGAGAAGCCTTATGTTGAAGTAAAAACAGGTGAAGGTACATATAAAAAGAAAGAATTAACATTAGGAGTTTCTGATGGAGTAAACATCGAAGTGAAATCAGGAATTACAGCTACAGATGAATTAAAAATCTGGAACAAGGCTAAGAAAGACAACAATAATGATGATGACTAGTAATCACTAGCAAGTCAAAAATAAAAAAGGAACTCATATGAGTTCCTTTTTTATTTGATATAGATTCGATAACCGATTTCGAATCCAAATATATTATAACCGTGATTGGGTTGTTGAAAGTCTAAATTAGAAACGTGCCCAACATTACTTCCAATATAAATTTCCGATTCTTTTAAACGATAGGAAAGCCCTAGTGAAATGTTCTCAATAAAAGTAAACCCTTGCGCCATTCGTTCAGTTTCAATATCTATATAACCCGCTCCGAGACCTAAAGTAAACTCTGCATAAAACAACTCTGATAGTTTTCTTTTAAATTGAAGCCCTAATTCTAAGGCATAAATAGAAATCGTTTTTTTAGGTAAGAACTTTTCTCGTAGTTCTTCAAAATCAGGACTGCTATTTGTTGGAATAAAAAATTTATTTAGTAGTTGATGCTTACTAATTTGGAATTGAGGTTGAACGATTAAATTAAATTCCCATGACTTATAACTACTCAAATGATAAAAAAGTTGTCCTTTTAGAATCGTAGTTTTATAATCATAATCCCTGTCGCTAAACAACAAATTATTTTGCTTGGCACTGTTAAATAAGAATCCGATTTTTTTAAGCTTACGAGAGTTTTCTTCTTTCTCTTGCCCAATAGCAGTAAAGAAAGAAGTACAAAAAATGGATATTAAAATGTACTTACGCAAACTGTTTTGAAACATGTTCTGCCTTTCTACTTTCAGAATAATCGTAGAAACCTTCACCAGATTTTACACCCAATTTACCAGCTCTTACCATATTTACTAAAAGCGGACAAGGAGCGTATTTAGGATTCTTAAATCCATCATACATTACTTCTAATATTGACAAGCAAACATCTAAGCCAATAAAATCAGCTAGTTGTAATGGCCCCATCGGATGTGCCATTCCTAACTTCATCACAGTATCAATCTCTTTAACGCCTGCAACACCGTTGTATAATGTTTCAACAGATTCGTTAATCATTGGCATTAAAATTCGATTGGCAACAAAACCAGGATAGTCATTTACTTCAACAGGTATCTTGTTAATTTTTTTAGTCAAATCAACGGTAAAATCCATTACTTCATCAGATGTATTGTATCCTCTAATAATCTCTACCAACTTCATGATAGGTACAGGATTCATAAAATGCATTCCAATTACTTTATCAGGTCTGTTTGTAGCTCCACCAATTTGAGTAATAGAAATTGAAGATGTATTCGTTGCTAGGATAGTGTCGTCTGGACATACTTCATCCAACTCTTTAAAAATCTTTAATTTTAACTCTAAATTTTCTGTCGCTGCTTCCACAACTAGACTTGCATATTGAGTCCCTTCTTTTATAGAAGTATGTGTTGTAATATTAGAGAGTGTTTTTTCTTTATCTGCTTCTGTAATTTTTTCTTTGGAAACCATTCGATCTAAATTCTTAGAAATGGTTGCCATTCCTCTATCTAAAGAAGCTTGAGAAATGTCTATTAACTGAACGTTGTAGTTAAATTGAGCAAAAGTATGGGCAATACCATTCCCCATAGTTCCTGCTCCAATAACAGCAATATTTTTCATAAGTAAGTCGTTTTAAGTTTTTAGTTATCGAAACAATCGATAATTTGTTGTGCAACACGCAATGCATTCGTTCCTTGTTCTAAGGATACAATAGGAGTAGTGTCATTTTCTACAGCATCTGCAAATGATTCTAACTCATCTAGAATAGCATTGTTAAGTGTTACTTCTGGGTTATCAAAATAGATTTGTTTTTTTACTCCTTCAGCATTTTGTAAAATCATTGCAAACTCATCTGGGTTCTCAGGAGCATCTTTCATTCTTACCACCTCAGACTTCTTTTCTAAGAAATCTACAGAGATATATGCATCTCTTTGGAAAAAACGAGATTTACGCATATTCTTCATTGAGATTCTGCTTGCCGTTAAATTAGCAACGCAACCATTTTCAAATTCAATACGAGCATTTGCAATATCTGGAGTCTCAGAAATAACAGAAACACCACTTGCATGTACTGCTTTTACTGGAGAATTTACAACACTTAAAATAATATCGATGTCATGAATCATTAAATCCAATACAACAGGAACATCTGTCCCTCTAGGATTGAATTCCGCTAAACGGTGACATTCGATAAACATAGGAGTACCAATTTTATCTTTTACGGCTGTAAATGCAGGATTAAATCGTTCTACATGACCAACTTGACCTCGAACATGTTTTTGACTAGCTAAGGTTCTAATAGCTTCCGCTTCTAAAACTGTTTTCGTAATTGGTTTCTCAACAAAAATATGGCAACCACTTTCAATAGCTAATTTTGCACAATCAAAATGAGAAAGTGTTGGAGTAACAATATCAACAACCTCAACAGCATCAATGAGTTCTTCAACAGAATCAAAAGCATGATATCCAAATTCTTCTGAAACTTTTTTTGCGTTTTCTTTAGAAGGATCATAGAAACCTACCAATTCATAACGTTCAGATTGTTGTAGTAATTTTAGGTGAATTTTCCCTAAATGACCAGCTCCTAATACTCCAGCTTTTAGCATAAAAAGTTTAAATTTATGTCTCCTCGAGCGCAGTCGAGAGGTTAATAATTTAATGGTTATCAAAGAGTTCTCGACTGCGCTCGAACTGACAACTTTCACTAAGCTTTTCAAGAAAAAAGTTAGCGTGAACAAAGATACAATTTTATAGGAATTTTATAGGATTTATTCTACTTTTAGGACGTTTTAATTGAAGAGAAATTGAAGGACACCTCAAAACATCAAGGGCTTAGAAATCAGTTAGCAAGTATTCTAAAGCAAAAAGGAATTACTGATGAGAATGTATTGAATGCAGTGCAAAAAATTCCACGACATTTGTTTATTGACTCTTCTTTTGAAGATCATGCCTACCAAGATAAGGCATTTCCAATTGCTGCTGAGCAAACAATCTCACAACCGTATACGGTAGCTTTTCAATCTCAAACACTGCAAGTAAAAGCAGGAGATAAAGTATTGGAAATTGGAACTGGTTCGGGGTATCAAACTGCTGTATTATTGGAGCTACAAGCAGAAGTATATTCAATTGAAAGACAGCATGAACTGTTTAAAAGAACTTCGCTTTTTCTTCCTAAGCTAGGATATAAACCTAAGAAATTCATTTTTGGAGATGGTTATAAAGGATTGCCAGAAAAAGCACCTTTCGATAAAATTATAGTAACTGCTGGAGCTCCATTTGTTCCTAAACCTTTGCTGTCACAATTAAAAGTAGGAGGGATGTTGTTAATCCCTGTAGGTGATAAAACACAAATTATGACCTTATTTATTCGTAAATCTCCAAAAGAATTTGAAAAACATGAATTAGGAGACTTTGCTTTTGTACCAATGTTGCAGAAGAAGAATTAATTCAAGTCATCAAATTTTTTCTCCACAGCATATCGTAACAAATCGTTTTTCCCCGTCAAACCTAACTTTCTAATCATATTTTTTCGATGTTTCTCTACAGTAGAAACAGCAGTAAAACGAATCTCTGCAATTTCACTAGAGATTTTACCTTCGGCGATCAATACTAAAATTTCACGCTCGCTTTTAGTCAGTTTGACTGGTTTGTTGAGTCTATTTTTCCTTGGATTCTTTTCATATTTTTCTACAATCTCTCTAAGATTTCTGTCAAAAAATGTATTTCCTCGAGATACTTCGTTTATGGCATCTAAAATGAGTTCAAGAGAAGAATTCTTCAACAAATAGCCAGAAATTCCAGCTTGTAGCATTTGGGTAACTACAGATTCTTTGGCCAACATTGAAAAGGCAATAATTTCTATGGATGGAAATTGTTCTTTGATTGCTAGTGAGAAATCAACACCATTCATCTCTGGCATTTTAACATCGGTGAGAATTACATCTGGATAATTTTCTTCAGGAAGTTTACTTAAAAAATGTATTACTTCTTTCCCATTTTTAAAATACCCCAAAGCATCAATATGCTTTTCGTACTTTAATAAAAGGTTAATACCGTCAATCATAGATTGATGATCTTCAACAATGATGATTTTAATTGTTTTCATACCAAAGGAATATCAATAATTACGGTTGTACCACGACTTATAAATGAGTCGATATTAAATTGACCTTCAACGGCTTCAATACGCTGTTCAATGCTTTTTAATCCCATTCCCGAGAACTTTTTTTGCTGATCAAACCCAATTCCGTTGTCTTCTACAATGAGACTGAAGATACTTTCATAAATAGAAATATCAATACTTGCTTCACTCGCATTGGCGTGTTTTAAAATATTGTTCAGCAATTCCTGTATGGTTCTAAAGATCATAATTTCTAATCCATTAGGAATTCGTTCTTCAATGTGCGAACTCACAATATCAATTTGAAGAGTAGTGCCCACAGAAATTGTTTTGACTAAATCTTCTATGGCAGGGACTAATCCCTTTTGGGCAATGACGCCACTATTTTTTTTATGAGCCATATCATGAACGTCATGATAAGCATTTCCGATTAGCGAAGCTGCTTTTGACAAAATTTCGGAAGGGTTGTCTAATCTGCTTTTATTTTTGATAAAATAATCCAATTGCATATTGGCAGAAGCTAGGGTAGAAGCTACATTGTCATGTAATTCTTCTGCTATTTCTTTACGTTCCTTTTCTTGACCTTCAATCATAGCATTGATAATATTTAACTCCTGATCTTTCATGACTTTCTCTACTTTCTGAGCTTCTAATTCTTTTTCTTGTTCTGCGATTAATTGTTTTCTCTTGATATTTTTATAAACCATAAAACCAAGTGTGCCTGCAAGAAAAAATAAAGTCACTGATCCAAGTATAATGTTCTTTTTTTTCTTTTGTTCTTCTTGAACTCGATGCTGTTCTACAATCAATTGATTCTCTTTTTCGGCAGTTCTGAGTTTTACATTTAGTTCAGAGATCAATAGAGAATTTCTTTGATAATCAATCTCATGTTCCTTAAGGATAGAGGCTTTTAGATAATGATAAGCACTGTCATATTTTGGAATTTTTTCAAAGAAATAGATGGCTTTAAATCGGTCTATTGTAAAAAACGACCGAATAGAGTCTGATTTATCATAATAATTTTTTGCCTTATCAATAAAGTTCTTTGCACTTTGAAAATCTTTTTCTTTTGAGAATAATTCAACTAAATGAATACATGAATAAAATTTACGATTCCTTGTATATGGTACATCTGGAAATGTTAGAACTTTATCATAATACCATTTTGCACTGTCTAGCATGTTAATTCGAGTATAGTACAAACCGATATCTTCGTAAAATCTAATTTTTAGGGCATTACTCAGATGATGTTTTTTTAAAAAGGGAATGAGTTTTTTTGATGATTTATAGTAATAGTCTTCTGGTCGATATATAGACGTACTGTTAAAAAAATTAGTGTAATACAATGACCATGCTCTGTCTTCTTTGGTTTCAATTAACGAATTAAATTCATCTAAATAGAGTTTAAACTGTATGTTGCTCTGAACAATCTCCCTACTATACAATTCCAAAAAACCTAGAAGGCATAATTTCAAATAAGAAGCATTTTTATTGACTTTTGATAATAGATAGGCTTCATTAAAAAAGGCAAAACTCTTACTTGTAATCCTTTGATTATGAAGGTTGTAAAAGCCATAACATAAATAATAGGGAATTGTATTTTTTACGTCTAACCGTTGTAAGTTTATTGAATCAAAATGTTTATTCTGACCTCTGTTTTTAAGAATTTTACTCAGAATATTAAGTTCTTTTGGAACTCTTTTTCTTTCTTGCAGTTGATCAAAATATTGACCAACAAGTAACTCTTCAGTTGTTTTTTCTTGTGAAAAGACACTGTTTGAAAGGAGAATAATCATCCCGATTATAAGTACGCTCTTACTGATTTTATTAAATGATTATTTTAGAATTTCCCACGGTACAACGTATGGATCCGAATCGGTCATCCAATTTAGGAAGAAGTTGGGAGTCAAATTTATAACCTTTATAACTTCCGTCTGGACTTCCTTTTTCCAAAGGAATTTCGGACACCTTTCTTTTTTCATTGGAAAGACCATCTCTGTAATAAAACTCATTGTCAAATACTCCGCAAACTTCAGGCTCCATTTCACTTCCTTTTGTACCACATAAGGGAACTAATTCACTCACTACAGAGAAAAAAGTTCCTTTATGAATGGGAAGTGGTTTTTCAAAAATATAGTGGCTTTCATCGTTAGAATCGTCAAGTTTGGCTTGTACTTTAACTTTAAGCAAGACAACATAAAGGTTGCGAATCAGTTCTTTTGCATTCTCATCTACTTCGAGTTCTTTGTTCATACTCATATTAAGAACTCCTTTGTAGTTAATTAATTTAAGATCAATACGATGTAAGAGTATTTTTCCATTTAGTTTTTCAACTTTGAACTTGCCATAAATTCCGTAAAATGTCCCATAACGTTGACTTGCGTAAACAGCTTGGTATCGATCATTTTCTTCAGGGGATAATACAATGGTTGTGCTAAAATCCATAATAGTGTGTTTTAGGTTTATAATGAGTTATCAATTTACTAAAAAAAATAAGCTCTGTGAAATTCATCACAGAGCTAATAATTCTACTTTTCAAGTGCTTTAAGAACTTGTTGAAGTAATTGTTTAGATTGTCCATTTTCATCTAAATTGGTATTGGAAATGTCAATTAATCTTTCTAATAATTGTCGAACCCCAACAGTGGCTCCTTCGATATTTTCCAATAATCGTACGTGCTGACTAAATTGTTGATCTGTCATAATTTCTAATTTTTAAGGTTAATAATTTTGATACTATTTTTTTGTAACTGCCTTTAATATTTTCGGTAACATATCCGAATTGCTTGATGCTCCTTCATCTGCACCTACATAAGCATTTGTAGTGTTGGCTACATTAAATGTGCTGATCACATTTTTATCAACGGTTTTAAGGTCCTTATGAATAGCTTCTAGCATATTCTTTAATTCATTGAATTGTTTATCTGTCATGATTTCTAATTTTTAAGTTTTTGTATGATTTTAATTTCTACTCTGTAGCAGGATATTCCGTTTGTACTCCTAAAATGAATGCTGTTGCCTCTTTGGTTAATCCTGCTATAGAATCAACAGGAGGAGTTAATACAATTGTGATGGTTCCTGAGGCTTCATCGATGCTAACATCGTTTTGCTTATAAGATCCTGAAAGTCCAGCTCCTAGTGGCATTCCAAGGAAATCTAATTTTAAGTCAGCTTCAGCAGCAGCATCAAAATCAGTTTTAATTTTCTTATAATCAGAAGAAGCTACTTTGATTGTGATGGTAGGATACTGAGAAATAGCCACGGCATTGATAAATCCGAAATCTCCATTCTTAGTAAAATCGACATTGGGCTTTGGCGCAAATCTGAACCCAGAAACATCTTGCTTACCAATAGCAATGGCTTCTCGTATAGCATCGGTAAAGTGCCACCCTTTTCGTCCTGCTGTTCTAAAAGGCTCTGGTCCGAATTTAACAACCGTCACTCCTGTGAATTCCATATCCATTTCAATACTTTTGGTATTCTTTGTCATGGTGTTGGTAAAGTAATTGGCATTTGCACCTAAATCAATATCAAAGAATCCTAAAGGAACTTTAAAACTGGCTTCACCACTAATGGATAAAGAAGCATCACTAGAACTGAATTCCGTCATCTTAAAACCAATTCCTACTTTATTTTCAGATTTCAATCCTTCCAAGATATTATCTTGTGGAGTAGACATTAGGTATTCAGGGTAAAAGTCATCCGTTCCATCATTCAATTGGAATCCACCATTTTTTGCTGAAGGCTTGTTGATGGCTCTTCTAATACTTCTTAAAATACCATTGTTTAAAGAAATAGAGTTTAGCAAGGACAATGAATCTCCCATGGCTTCTAAATAGCTTCCTATAACATCTATAACAGGCGTACCAGAAGGAGGTGTTTTTCCTAAAGCCTCGCTAAGATCTGGGGCATTTAATAAATCTTGTAATGTAGTTCCTTCTTGGGTAACCCAGTCTTTTAGAATCACTCCAAAAACATCGTCAATAGGTACTTTTCCTTCAGGAAATTCCCCATAAGCACCCAGCCATGCATCTAATACAGCTGCTTGTTGCTCTTCGGCTTCTAATTTTGATTGATTTAACGCTGCTTGGTCTGCTTCATTTAGACCATAGCTAATAGCAGTAACTACACGTAAAAACTTACCATTGTAATCACCATCCAAAGAAACAGGCATTTCTTCTTTTCTTTTCTCTAGACATTGATTGATCCAAACGTATGTTTTTTCATTAAAACGACGGTTTGAAGTGTCTTTTACGAAATAAGGAAAGTTTCCTGATCCTTGTGCATGAAATATATCTAACTCTACATTGTGTGCAGCAGATAGAATGTCATTTGCTTGATCTTTTAATTTGGTTAAGATCAAAGCTGCCTTATCGGCGGGTATACTTGTTGCCATTATATTTAATTTAAAATGAGCCTACTCTGTTGAATTGGGTTTTCGGCTACTCCCAATTTCAAATGATCATTTAAAAAATTGTACACTCCAAAAGTAGAAGCAGGAGTAATGGCAAACAATTCCCAACGTTGGGAATATTTATGTTAATTATGTAGTAAATTAGTAAAAGAGCGAAAAAGAGAGAGTTATTCTTTAGCTCGTTTCCAGATAGCGGTCCTTCCGAACATAGAAAAACCTATGTAGCCACGAAGTTTTAATGTGTTGTTATCCAGTAGTTTGATGTAGCACTTGTATTGTTTGCCGTTTTTTGGATCTATAATCTTACCTCCAGACCATTCATCGCCATCTTCTTTTAGGCCTGTTAAAATATCCATTCCTAAAATAGGTTGGTCTTTTAACTTTCCTTTGCATTTAAAGCAGGTCGCATCTTGTCTTTCAGGATCTGTAATAGAAATGATTTTAGCATATGCCTTACCGTCTTTTTTATACACTTCTATGACAGATTCTAATTTCTTTGTGTCTTCATCAAAAGAATTCCATTTTCCAAAAATGGTTTGTGAAAAGCATGAAATACTAAAAAGTAAAATAGTAGCTAGAAGAAGTTGTTTTTTCATAAGTTGTTCATTAAGTAGTCATTGATGTTCTCGAAATGACTTTATCATAGTTTTAAAACTAGATTATTTATGACTTCGAGAACCTCAGTCACCAAAATCATTTTTAATCGAATTTAGCATCAAAATTTGAATCCCATTTTCCTTGTACACGTAGTATCTGTTCGATGATATCCCTAACGCAACCTTCACCACCGTTCTTGTCCGAAATATATTTTGATACCTGTTGAATCTCTGGAGCTGCATCATTAGGACAGCAAGGCAATCCAACAACGTTCATTACAGGATAATCTGGAACGTCATCACCCATATACATTACATTCTCAGCTTTTAACTCATACATGTCAACCAATTCATGGTATTGTTCAATTTTGTTATGAGCACCTAAATACACATCTTTTACACCTAAGTTTTGCAAACGTGTTTTTACACCTTGATTTTTACCTCCGGTAATCACACAAACTCTTAACCCAGCATTGACAGCAGAACGCAATGCATATCCATCTTTAATATTCATTTGTCGAACCAATTGTCCATCAGGCATAACTGTAACAATTCCGTTGGTTAAAACTCCATCCACATCAAAAATTAAAGTGTGAATGTCGGCTAAGTATTGCTTATAACTTTTTTCCATGTGCTTGTATAGATTCTGTCAGTTTTTTATAGATTTCTTGTTGAGATTGATTCAACAAATTTAAATGATTTTGTATAGTTTCCACATCATTTCTTTTGGCAGGCCCAGTTTGAGCCTCTGAAGGTGATAATGTTTTGATTTTTTCAGAAGTCTCCTGAATTAATGGCTCTAAAATATCAAACGGAATATTGTATTGTTTGCAGATATCGCTAGCAATGGTATACATATGATTGGTGAAATTGTTTACAAAAACAGCAGCCACATGTATACTCTTACGTTGCTCCGAATTGATATGATAAACTTTTCCGTTTAATCCTTTTACAAGTATTTCTAAAATTGCTAAATCTTTAGAGTTACTTGCTTCCAAACAAAAAGGGATAGCAGAGAAATCGACTTCTTTATCTTTTGTGAAAGTTTGCAAAGGATAAAAAACACCTTTATTTCCAGAATTCTGTAGATCATTCATATCAACACTGCCAGAGGTGTGAACAACAAAAGAGTTTTGAATTTTAGAAGAAACTTCACCAATAGCATCATCAGACACTGCAATAATCGTTACATCGACATCTTTTAAAGTCTCTAACTTTCTCGAACTGATTTGTGTAACCTCAATTCCTTCAGCATTATGGAAAGTATTCCATAGATGAGTCCCTACATTACCTTTACCTACAATTGTTACCGATATCATGCCACGAAGATATTGAAATTATTTATGGATACTTTGTAAAATTATTTTTGCATATTTGTACCTTATGATTGTTTAAGTCCACTTCACGTACTTCGTCTTTTTATATAAAAGACTCCTCTATTGAACCATCGATACTACATTGATCGGTTACTTATTTATTCAATTATTCAAGAAAATATTACAATGACAACATATAATCAACAATCAAAACAATCTATTTTCTCGCTTTTTAAAGAAGCAATTTCAGGGAAACAAAACGATTTTACTACTGGAAGCATCCGTAAAGCTGTATTTCTTTTATCCATACCAATGATTTTAGAAATGCTTATGGAATCCATTTTTGCACTGGTAGATATCATATTTGTATCACAAGTAAGTACCAATGCAGTAGCTACTGTAGGACTTACTGAATCGGTACTCACTCTAGTATATGCTGTAGCAATAGGGTTGAGTATGGGAGCCACTGCTATTGTAGCAAGAAGAACAGGTGAAAAAGATCAAGAAGGAGCCAAACAAGCTGCGGTGCAAGTAATTTTTTTAGGAGCTTTTGTAGCCATACTTATCAGTATGATAGGAATTCTTTTCCCAAAAGAAATTCTAGGACTTATGGGAGGAAGCGAGGAACTGATAGAAGAGGGTTATGGCTATACTCAAGTGTTATTAGGAGGAAATATTACCGTAATGCTATTATTTCTAATCAATGCCATTTTTAGAGGAGCAGGAAATGCTTCCATAGCAATGTGGACGTTAATTCTTTCCAATGGATTAAACATAATACTCGACCCAATTTTTATTTTTGGATTAGGCCCTATTCCTGCATATGGAGTAGAAGGAGCAGCTATTGCAACCACTACAGGTAGAGGAGTAGCCGTTCTAGCGCAACTAGTTATTTTGTTTAAAGGAAATTCATATATCAAAATAGCAGCAAAAGATTTAGTGATACGAACAAAAGTATTATTCAACTTGATTAAAGTTTCCTTAGGAGGAATTGGTCAGTTTTTAATTGGTACTTCTAGTTGGGTAGTTTTAATGTTAATTATGGCAACTTTTGGAAGTGAAGTATTGGCTGGATATACCATTGCCATTCGTATTATGATGTTTACATTAATGCCAGCTTGGGGAATGAGCAATGCTGCCGCAACATTGGTAGGGCAAAATTTGGGTGCTCAAAAACCAGATAGAGCTGAAGCTTCCGTTTGGAAAACAGGAAAATACTGTGCTATTTTTATGGGGATAGTCTCTGTAATATACATACTCTTTGCATCTACTTTTCTAGGGTGGTTTAGTGATGAACCCGATGTTGTAAAGTATGGAGCGCTTTGTTTACAAATCATGGCCATTGGATATATAGCCTATGCTTATGGGATGGTTGTTATAAATTCGTTCAATGGAGCTGGTGATACAAAAACACCTACTTGGATTAACTTTTTCTGTTTCTGGTTGTTCCAATTACCATTTGCTTATGTGATGGCAATTACCTTAAATTTTGGTCCTGTAGGGGTTTTCTGGGCAATTACAGTAGCAGAAGTAATGATTGCTATTGTTGGAATTATATGGTTCCGAAAAGGAAAATGGAAATCGGTTCAGGTGTAAACTTTCTTTTGTAAATTCGTTACTTAAATTATTTTGAAATGAAAGATTCAAAAAAACTAGGAATCAATACGATTTGTACACATGTAGGTGAGATCAAAGATGAGCAGTTTAAAGGAGCTATTTCTCCTATATATATGTCAACCTCTTATGCTTTTGATGGAGTAGATGTAAAACGCTATCCGCGTTACTTCAACACACCCAATCAAGAGATGTTATGTAAGAAAATTGCTGCATTGGAGAAAACAGAAAACGCATTGATTTTCGGTTCAGGAATGGCGGCTGTGAGTACTACTTTATTGGCTTTCTTGCACAAAGGAGATCATATTGTTTTGCAAAAAACATTGTACGGTGGAACCTATAATTTTATGGTTGAAGAATGTGATAAGTTCGGAATAGAGTATTCTTTTACAGAAGGCTTAACTACAGAAAATTTTGCTTCTTTGATTCAGCCCAATACGAAAGTATTGTATATAGAAACACCTTCGAATCCTTTGTTGACGATTACGGATATGAAAGCAATTTCTGATTTAGCAAAATCGAAAGGAATCATTACCATGATTGATAATACGTTTGCATCTCCAATCAATCAAAGTCCAATTGATTTTGGGATTGATATTATGATTCATTCCGCCACAAAATACATGGGAGGTCACTCTGATATATTAGCAGGTGCGGTTGCTGCTTCTAATGAACATATAGATATCATTTGGAATATTGCAAAGAACTTAGGCGGAAGTCTAAGCGACTTTACCGTATGGATGTTAGAACGTAGTCTAAAGACAATGAACTTACGTGTTAAAGAACAAAGTAAGAATGCATTAGCTATGGCTGAGTATTTAAATGAAAACGAACATATTGATCGTGTATACTATCCAGGACTTGTTTCGCATCCAGATCATGAATTAGCAAAGAAACAAATGCGAGCTTTTGGAGGGATGATATCTTTTGAATTGGCTGAAGGAATTGATGCGATGGAATTTCAGAATAGTTTGGAATTGATCAAACCTTCTATGAGTTTGGCGGGAATTGAAAGTACGATGCTAAATCCTAGTGAAACATCACATGCTTTGTTATCGCCAGAAGAACGAGAGAACCAAGGAATCAAAGATGGACTGATTCGTTTTTCAGTGGGAATAGAAGAACCCAAAGATTTGATTGCAGATATTGAGCAAGCAATTCACAAAATTAGTAAAGTTACCGTATGAAGTTAGATATATTGGCATTTGGTGCCCACCCAGATGATGTTGAATTAGGAGCAGCTGGTACAATCGCTAAAGAAATTTCTTTAGGCAAGAAAGTAGGAATTGTAGATTTAACGCGAGGCGAATTAGGAACAAGAGGTTCTGCTGAATTACGTAAGGTAGAAGCTACCAATGCAGCTAACATTTTGGGCGTCTCTGCTCGTGAAAATTTAGGATTCGCTGATGGTTTTTTTGTGAATGATAAAGAACATCAACTAGAGATCATCAAAATGATTCGTAAGTACCAACCAGAAATTGTGCTATGTAATGCTATTGATGATCGACATATAGACCATGGAAAAGGAAGTAAGTTGGTTTCTGATGCGTGCTTTTTAAGCGGACTTCAGAAAATAGAAACCGAATTAAATGGCGAGCAGCAAGAGAAATGGCGACCGAAGTTAGTCTATCATTATATTCAATGGAAGAACATAGAACCTGATTTTGTTGTTGACGTAACTGGATTTATGGATCAGAAAATAGATTCAGTGATGGCGTATAGCTCTCAATTTTTCGATCCGAAAAGTACTGAACCTCAAACACCTATCACAAGCAAAAATTTCACAGATAGTATAGAATATAGAGCAAGAGATTTAGGGCGATTAATAGGAGTAGACCATGCTGAAGGTTTTACAGTAGAACGCTTTGTTGCTGTAGATTCATTAGATAAATTAATATAATTTTTCTTTCCATAATTTTAAAAATAAATTATATTTGCACCCGCTTAGGTAATGAACAACATTTGTTAAGTAAGAGCATAAGTAACATGGTGGTTGTAGCTCAGTTGGTTAGAGCATCGGTTTGTGGTACCGAGGGTCGCCGGTTCGAATCCGGTCTTCCACCCAAAAAGGCAAAGCTTCTTCAGAAATGAAGGAGCTTTTTTTGTATAACAATAAATCACTACTGACTTTTATAGCTGGAAGCATTTATTATTATCAAATTGGTGAGTCGTTAGGAGCGAAAGAAGTAAAAAGGCTTAACTCTCATACTTTAGATAGAATGTTTAATATCGCTTATGCAGTTATTAGAGAAGGCAGGGAATTAGCTAAACACAAGAACGCAACAGCTGATGTGACAAAATCATTATTAAATCCAAGTGAAAATAAGGTTAAATTTAAAAGTTGTGTAAATAACAAACCCCATCTAATATAGATGGGGTTCGAATTCTTATTATTTTTTAGCCTAAATCGTCCTTAGGCTATTCTGAAACAATTCTTTATTGTAAAGCAAGCTTACTGTTATTCTTGCTATAAAATTCTTTAAGGAGGTGTAATATGCTTTAAAGATAAAAGTTACAAATAAAAGCGTTATTGGAATTGCTAAATATAAACCCCATGACCCATGATTTACCAATAAAGCTTTTGAAGCTAAGCCTCTTAATTCTTTCTCTATTTCTATAATTCTATTATTATCAGCTTCCTTAAGTATTGTGTCAAAACTATTAGAGTTTTCTAGTATCTCTTCATCACTTTTATTTTTTTTAAGTAACATGTAGTTACCAAAGGTAATTGAGCTATTTGAATTTATTAGATAACATATTAGTTCATCTAATGTATCTACAGCTTTTTTCCCTTCTTTGCTTAATTCTTGAAAATTAATACACCTTAATTCATCTCTTAATTTAAAGTACTTGAATCTTAATTCAAATCTTATAGATGGCGCAATAACACTCTCATATGCGAAATGCCAAAGTGCTAAACCTAATAGTATATAAAATGTTGTAACCATAATTTATTTGTTGCTTGTGGGGAGTTTTCGCTTTTGCAATACTGCTTGCAATTTTGCTTTTTCATCAGTGACCCTTCTTAGCTCAGTTTCAAATATCCTCCTTTGCCTTTTGTTAAAGTAACGTCCAACAAAAATAGATAAAAACGCAATAAACCATCCTAATATACTGTTAAATAAGGGTATTTCCAAAATTCTACTAAGAAAATCAGGTATGTCAGAAGAAGGAAACCTAATAGCTATTACAAGGAATATTACAAAAACAGCAGTAAAAGGAAGTTGACCTTTGTTCATCGAAGCTATAGTTATATTTTGAATCATGCCAAAGAAATTCGGCTTATTATAACTATTCTTCTTTTTATTACTTAATCGTCGAGCCATGAATTAGAAATTAGGTGGGGACTAACTTTCTAAAATTAAAATATGCTTCAAATAAAAGGTATTAATTTCAATAATGGTTACGGGAAACCGTAATTGAATAATTAAAGTAAGTAGGTTTTATACTTTTATGAAAATAGTATATACATGCGGAAACCTGCGCTTTTAAGTGCGGATTTCCGCATGTATGTATTCTAAGTTTGTTTTAAATTTAAAGAATTGAAAATCAATTATTTAAATTTAAATTATCTGCGTTTTATGAAATACTTAAAAAAGCATGCCATCAGGTTTTTAGCAATTTCATTTTTCTTTTTAGCACTATCATCATGTTATAGTGTTCGATTGGTAAGTATTAAAGGAGCTCCTCAACCCAATCCATATAGCGAAAGAGATGATAAATATGAAAACCTTCAAGTAGTTGAGTTAGATACAATCATTAAACTAAACATAACAACAGGAAGTTTTGATTATCTCATTAAAGAAAATAAACTCTGTAAGTCAGGGAAATTACATTCCGTAGAGTATCGAAGTACTTTAGGAGGTGTTTTGTTGAGCGCTATTACATTAGGAACAAGGCGTAAGATGAAGGTGAAATATGTATGTATGAAAGTTGAAAGATAAAAGTTATGGCAACAACAGAAGTAAGAAATTACGAAGGAAAGAAATGGAATACTATTCATAAAAATGGACCTTTCGATTTAAAAAGATTATATGTTACTGAATTATCTAATGATCCTGGATTAAATTCAATCGAGCTTTATAATGATGCAGCTACCGAAATTCAAAAGTTAATTGGAGAAGCGTCAGATAGAAATGAAGGCTTTAGAGCCTATGGATCACGCTGGTCTATGAGCAGTATTGCTCATCAAAAAGACAATATGCATTTCAATGCATTTATGAACATCAGTTATAATATTAGCGAAGAAGAATGTCATCCTAATACAGCATACCTCGCTGAAAATCTATTCTTTTTAGAATGCGGAAATACCATCAAAGAGGTTTCTGAATACATCGATAAATTCGGAAAATCCATCAAAGCATCAGGGGCTAGTAATGGGCAAACCATTGCTGGATGTATTTCCACAGGAGTTCATGGCTCTGGATTGGACGCAGGAGCTGTACAGGATTATGTAGTGGGATTGAATTTAATTACTGGGCCAAACCCTGAAGACATAGTTTATATAGAAAGAGCTTCTAGACCTGCATTGGCAGACACATTTATTGAGAGGTTAAATGCGAAAATTATCAGAGATGATCAATTGTTTGAAGCAGCTTTGGTTAGTTTAGGTTCCTTCGGATTTATTCACGGCGTAGTGATTGAAACTGAAAACCAATTTTTATTGAAAAGGTATATTAGAAAAGTGCCGAAGGAGCTAGCTTTAAAACTAGCCGATACGATGAATTTTAAAGATAATGAAGTCATCATTCCAGAGGAAGTAGATGAAAATGGAAAACCTAATCGACCATATCATTACAAAGTGTTTATCAATCAATATAGCAAGGAATCTGAGTATCTAGTGGAGTTGATGTACAAGAAGAAGTTCTTTACACCCTACCCAGATCCATTTCCTGTCATCAAAGAATCGATTTACCGTGACTTGATTTGGTTGTTTGTCAAGATTGCTGAAAACCTTCCTAAGGCAATTCCAAAATTGGTAAAAGCATTAGAGAAAACTGTGCTTCCAGTGAAAGATATCGAAAGAGAAGTCACTGGGAAACTATATGAGATTTTTTGGGATTCAGAATACAAAGGTCCAGCCTTTGCCATATCTTTTGGGATTGACCACAAAGACTCTTCAAAAGTAATGGAGTTACTAGGCAATCTAACAGTTGACAAAGGTCCAATTCCAGGGATTTTCGCTATGCGATTTGTAAAGCAAACCAAAGCCACATTAGGATTTACAAAGTTTCCGATTACCTGTATGATAGAAATTGATGGTATTATCTGGAAGGAAACCAAAAAGATTATCAGTTTAGAAAAATATGCACAATTAATGATTGAAGTATTGCAGGCTAACAATATAGAATTCACCATACATTGGGGAAAAAATGCCTATTGGAAACAACCAGAATTATTAGAGTACATGTTTGATACGGAATCTATTACACAATGGAAAGAAGCGAGGAAAACACTGTTGTCTGAAGATATGAGAAAAGTGTTTTCGAATGAGTTTATAGAAACTCTAAGATTGTCTATTCCTTAATTAGGTTGAATAACTTACCATTCAAAGAGTAGTTCTGTAAATCAAAAGATAGTTCATTAGGAGTCGATTTACTTTTCTTTATTGGATCAAAAACCCAATTTTTAATTATAAATTCTTCACTAAGCACTTTAGGCAGGTTCCATTTTTCATTTTCGTTTATGGTGTTTATTTTTCTGTTTTTCAAGTGATTAATGTCATTATCATTAATTATGTGAATCTTTTTTAAATAGTCAACTGCCTTCCTCGAATAATTCTCAAACATTTGTAAAAGGTACCCAAGATTTACCTCATTTTTTAAATGGATAGGATTAATCTTCTGAGATAATCCTTTTTTATAATAATAAATTGCTTGTAACACATTTTCTTTTTGATCGATAAGCTGTTTTTTTCCTTCTTGATTAGCTTCCTCACATTTCATAAATATTGTCATATGCCTGTTATGATCTACGATAGGTAATATTAAGAGATTAAAAAAATCACTTGACAAAAAATCTTTATACAAATCATTTTTTCTAGAAAGCATTTTTATTATTTTCTTTCGTTGATAATAATAGCTTTTTTCTCCATTAAAATGATCCTGAATGATGAGGAAAACCTTAAATTTTTTTCTTTGACTATATAAATAATATAATTCTGGTAAAAAATTAGCTATTTGATAGCCATTATCAGCAACCATGCAAATAGTATTAACTTCTTGACTTTCTTTTTCTGTTAAAGAATTTATGAAATGCAGTTTATTTGCTAGGTTGGTGTTGATGATATCTAAATGACTATGATTTTTAAAAATATGGTTACCTAAATCATTAAAATTTGAATAAATTTTTGAGTTGTCACCCAAACGGATATTATTAAAACTAACTTCCAAAAGATTACGTAAAATTTTGTGATTGTTATCGATATCCTTCAAATATTTTTTAAAAATATCTGAGAAGTTTAATTGATAATCATTATTTCCACGCAGAAAGTTCTCGAAAAGGTCATCAAATACTTTTTTATCATCTGTATAATCTTCACTAATTTTTAGATAACGTATACCTAATGAATCAGGATTATCACCTTTTATAAAGTTAAATCCACTGACCAAATCAAGTATAGATTTTATCTTTTTATTCTTTTTATTTTCTTCATTCTCTTTTCTTATTGAGTCTAAATATTTAGAATAATAATATCCTGCAATTCCTTGCATCAGTATATATAAATCTATTTTTCCAACATTTACAGTCAGGTTAATTAGGGCTTCAATTATAACTCGGTCTTTATAATAATCGGAGGACTCGAAATACTTTTTTGAGTAATAAGATAGTGACTCAGATGGTAGTTCATCATTATCAATAATTTCATTGTATGGACTTTTACTCGTAACATGATTCCAGAACAATCTGTTTCCAAAAAGAGCATTAATTAAAAAGTGTTTATCTATGCCTCTCGGTTTGAAAGTATCATTAAAAAACTCATGAATATTAGCGAATAAAAGACGAGAAAAACCACCTAAACTACAATCGTATTTATTAAAATGAATTTGTTTTTCTTTGTTTGCATGTAGGGTTTCACAACCTTGTTCATATAACATATGTGCGATAGGATAAAGAGAAGGCATTTTATCCATATTTCCAGAGAATAAATTTTGAACTTGTAAATGTTTTTGTTCGACTTTATAATTTAGTTTCTCTGAAGATTTAGCATTTTTTTTTGGGTTATGCCACAATACATCGAAGAAAGAAGAATTTTTCGGAAGATTTTTAATAAGGATTTCATTAAATTCTATGCTATTCATTTCAAATCCAACGGTTATTAAATTAACAGGCCTTGGCTTATTTTTGAGTTCTTTTTCTTCTTTACCAGAAATTAAATTACTCAAAAAACTGCGCATATCATTAGGTAATTCATGGTATTGGTCTTTGGTAAATCGTAAAGTACTTTTATGGCTTGCTGTTCCATGAGGCTTAATGTATAAGGGTTGTCGTAAACGTCCTCCTTTAGAAATCTTATTAATTGCAGAACAATCTCCATCTGATAGTATTTTTTTATACCCATTTGCACCAAGCTCATCATCAATTGCTCTATCGAGTAGCTCATCAAAATTAAAATTGATGATAACATCTATAAATCGATTTTTAAAGAGATGAGCTACAATACTATAAAACAAAGTTGTTCCTTCACTAAAACTATAAATATCCTGCATAGTTTTTCGTACTGTTTTTACCGATAATATTTGCCCAATAATATTTAAAAAAGATTCGAAATCAATATTCTTTTCACCTCCAATATATGACTGTGTTAATTCCCATTTTTGAATTCCAGAGTGATACTTGTCAGAAATCTCTTTTATCAAACTATAGCTTTCCAATTTAAATTGGTTATGTAAGAAAGTAGTACTCGTTTCACATTTACATTCTTTTATATTGTATTCGTTTGGGTGTATATCTGGATTAAATGATTTTGAGAATTCAGATAAATAGTCTAAAGATATTTCCACATACTCCTTATCTTTCTCCTTTTTTTTAATACTAACTACGGTAATACCTTTTTTAAGAAGTTTTACAGTCTCAGGAGCCAAAGGAATATTACGAAAAGAATTAAATGAACAACCTGCTCCCACAACCAAAATATTTCGAGTAACACCAGGCATATCAAAACCATTTTTTTGCTTTTCTCCTGAAGGATCGTTTAAATCGTTTCCTTCTAACTTTAAAATGTCTTTGGATTTATTTTTAAAAATAAATCCTCGATCTGTAGTATCGTTAAGATCAAATCCTTTTTTTATTAATTCTTTACTTGTTTCACGAATTTCTTCATCACTTTTAAGACCAAATAAATCGACTGTTGAGGAATAATAGTGATTCAAGGCTAATTGTTTGGCTAAGAATTCTAAGTTTTCTTTAGATCTCTTCTTCGTGAATAAACGTTTCTTTTCTTCTGACATAAGCATAGTTTTCATGCATATAAGCATAAAAAAATTATGAATTAAGAGTGTAAATAAAAAGAGGACAATAGAATACGGGAATATATTCAACCTCCAAAATAGTAAAATATATTCAAATCTAAATGGGGAAAACCATAATGAATTATTTTACATTTTGATTTTATACTTTTACATAAAACCGTTTCATGCAAAAAACAGACTTATTAGCCGTTTATAATAGAGTAGCTTCTCATATTCATAAAACTCCAGTTTTATACTCTCGTTTGATTGATGAGATTGCAGGTTCTGAAGTGTATTTAAAATGTGAAAACTTCCAAAGGGCTGGTGCTTACAAGATTCGAGGAGCGACCAATGCTATCTTGAAATTGTCCGATGAACAAAGAAGTAGAGGAGTGGTGACACATTCTTCAGGTAACTTTGCGCAAGCTGTCTCTTTAGCTGCAAAAAACTTAGGCGTACCAGCATCTATTGTGATGCCTTCTAATGCACCTAGAATTAAAAAGGAAGGAACATTAGGTTATGGAGGAATGGTTACTGAATGTGAGCCAACCATCCAGGCTAGAGAAAAAGCTTCACAAAAAATTCAGGAAGAAACAGGTGCAACGTTTTTGCATCCATCAAATGACATTGATGTCATTCATGGACAAGGAACCGCTTGCTATGAGTTATTACAACAAGAATCTGATTTTGATTATATCGTTACTCCAATTGGAGGTGGAGGGTTGATTGCGGGAACTTGTTTATTTGCCAGTCAATTTTCACACAATACAAAAGTGATTGGAGCCGAACCTTTTGAAGTTGATGATGCGTATCGATCTTTAATTAGCGGTAAAATAGAAACCAATGAAACAACAAATACCATTGCAGACGGATTGCGAACTCAATTAGGGAATCATAACTTTCCAATCATTCTAGAACATGTCGATCAAGTGATACGAGTGACGGAAGACGAAATAATATCAGCGATGAAACTCGTTTGGGAACGAATGAAAATCATTATAGAGCCTTCTAGTGCTGTTGCTGTTGCAGCTGTCTTAAGAGAAACAAGATTATTTAAAGGAAAGAAAGTAGGCGTGATTATTTCTGGCGGAAATGTAGATTTAGGAAACTTGCCGTTTTAATCGTTCAATGATCAGTTATCATTAAACAATGATCAAATTAAAAATGTAAAATTGAAAAGTAATTTCCATTTAGCATCTAACATTAACTCATTATATAGTGTTAAGCGCTTCAATCACTTCTGGGCGTTTGCGAACGGAAACAGGAACAGTACTTTTATCTTTTAGGATTAAGTAACCTCCATCAGATTTTATAAATGCTTTAATGTATTTAACATTCACCAAATGACTTTGATGTACTCGTAAAAATTGATAGTTCTTTAGTAAGTCAGCAAACGATTTTAAGGTCTTTGTCACTAAAATTTTACTTCCATCTGAGAAATAAAACTTTGTGTAGTTATTGTCAGATTCACAACGAACAATTTCATCTAAACCTACAACAATTATTTTATCCAATGTGTGTAGTGAAATCTTCTTAGGACGTGCATTTGGAGCAGCAATAGATTGCTTTAAGACACTTAGTTGCTCTTTGTCTGGTTGAATTTGCTTCGTTGCTTTTGTAATAGCCGTTTTTAAATCTTCGTCAGAGTAGGGTTTTAATACATAATCAATGGCAGCAAACTTAAAAGCTCTAATCGCATATTCATCACTAGCAGTTACAAAGATAATTTTAGAACGTAAATCTGGGAAAATTTCTAAGACATCAAAACCAGTTCCATCTCCTAACATAATATCTAAAAACAAAATATCAGGCTCTTCTTTACGTAGCAATTTTGCAGTTTCAACAACGCTTTGAGCTTTTCCAATAATAGTAATATTTGGATGTTTTTGTTGAATGTCATTCTCCAATAGGTTTAAAGCTGCTGGTATGTCATCTACGAGTATGGCGGTGTGTGTATTCAATTAAAAATCTGTTTTTAATGGTAAGCGAAAAGAAACTATTGTCCCATTATTCTCTTTAATAAGTAATGAATTTACTCCAGATAAGCTTTCAATTCTTTCTTTGGTTACTTGCATCGCCATGGATTGATGTGACTGCTTTTCTGACTTTGATTGATTGATACCAATACCATTGTCTTTCACTTCACAATGTAAAAAATCTTTTTTGACATGAAAAAGTATGGATATTTCTCCTGTGTAATTTAAATTTTTAAATCCATGTTTGATACTATTTTCAACAAAAGGCTGAATTAACATAGGCGGAATTAAAATCTCTTCAGAATCAATGTCATTGGTTTTTACATCTATAGTATATTTAAATGAATTCGCATTCATTTGTTGTTCTAAAGTTAAATAATTCTTTAGTGTTTTTACTTCTTCTTGCAAAGAAATTTCTTCCTGTCGAGAACTGTTTAAAATACTCCTAAGTAATGAAGCAAATGTATTGATAGTTGTATTCATTTCTTGAGTTTCCCCTTCAGTCCCCATCGCTTTAATGCCATTCAATACATTAAAAATAAAATGAGGATTCATTTGTAGTTGTAGTGCTTTTTGTTCTAGCGACAGTAAATGATTTTCAAGAGCTAATTGTGATATTTTTTGTTTGTTTTTTTTACGTATCCTTCTTGCTATATAGAATGAGATAAAAAGAATAATTAACCCAATAACACCTATTATTCCATGTTGAACTTCAATTCTATCAAAAAAAGGTTTGCTAATAAAGAATTGAAAACTAATCGGATCGCTTTCCATCCAATCTATATTTCTCGCTTGAACGGTAAACTTATAGTTGCCTGAATTTAAATTGGCAAAATCAATAAAATCTTTAGAACCCCAAGGATTATATTCAGAATTAGATAGCTTAAATTTTTTATCTAATTTCCAACGATATTCAATTCCTTTTGGATGATTGACATCTACAGATTTAAATTGAAATGAAAGATGATTCTCAGTAGGTTTTAATTGTAATATAGAAGAATAGTTATTGATATTAATACTGTCCAATGCTTCATAAGCAACTTCTATTTTTTCAAATGAAATGGTTGGTTTTACCTTTTTTAATTGATTGTTTGACGGAATATATTTTGTTAGTCCGTTCATAGTCCCGAACCAGATATTACCATCTGTATCTTTGTCAATCGCATTCTGACATGTTTCGATCCCTAAAAACCCATCACTTCTGTCAAAGTAGAAGACATCACTGATAGAATTATTTTCATCTAACACAATTTTGTTAACTCCTTTTTCTGTTCCTGCCCAAAGATTATTTTCATTATCAAAGATCAATTGATAAATGTTGTTAGAGTTCAAGTTTTTTACCCCTGAGAGTTTTTTTATCTCTCTTGGATTCTGAAGATTGGCAATCCATATACCATCCCCAAGAGTTCCTAAATAAATTTCATTGTCTTTAATTAGAAGTGTAGTTATGGATATTTTTTTTTCTAATATTTGGTAATAATCTCTAACATTTCCATTGCTAATATGTCCAAGGTTTCCATTTTTAGTTGCGTACCAAACTTTTCCATTTTTGCTATTCTCTATAGCAATATCATTGATTTTTAGGTCTTTAATTCCGTCTTTAGCACCATATGAAATTTTATGATTAGGAATATTTCCTAGTTTTGAACGAAGCGTGAATTCCATGATTCCTGAAGAATAAGTAGCTACCCAAACGGAACCATTGCCAGATTTTATTTTTTTAATCCAATTAGAAGCTAAACCATCAGCAGTAGTAATTGTATCTGTTACAAGTGTATAATTTGGAAATAGTTTTCTATCTAAAGAATTAAACTTTGTTAATTTTGGAAGAGAGTCAATTTCAATATATTTTTTACTAAAAACAAGAATCCCTTTCCCATCTGTACCTACCCAAACATTGTCATAAGGGTCAGAAGCAATGGTCTTAGATTTAATGTTCAAATAGCCATTGTCTTCATCAATTGGTTGAATACCTAAACTATCTATTTTTAAAATCCCTTTTTCAGAATTAGAAATCCAAATTTCATGATCTTTTTTATGAACTGCATAAATACGATTACCTTTTAATCCAGAATTACGATCAAAATGCTGAAAACTATTTTGTGTTAGTTTGTACAATCCTCCTCCAGAGCTCCCAATCCAAATATTCTCTTGTTTGTCTTTAACAATGGAATGAATTTGATTGACAATGATTCCGTTATTCTGATTGATAGATTGAACTCTATTAAAATTGATATCCAATTTAATAATCCCTTTAGAATTTGTAGCCAACCAATAATGTTGGTCAATAAAACTAATTTGATTGACACTCAATGAAGTTTCATAAGATTTTAAAATCTTACCGTTTCTAATCAATTTGAATCCATTTGCTAGAGTTGACCCAATGATAATTCCATTTACTTTGATGAAAGAACTGTAATCATCGGTGTCTAATTTATTTACAGATGTAGGATTCTCTATTTGATTTAAGCTCCATACTCCTTTTTTTGTCGCAATTAAATATTTTCTTCCATCCTTTATGATATCTGTAACGATACTTAAATCGATTTTTGCTCCAGATTTCACAAGTTGTAACGAGCCTTTATTATATTGATAAATCCCTTGATCCGTTGCCAAATAGATATGAGAGTCTAAATAAATAACCTTATTGATTTTAGGGCTTTCATAGTTTGTGAATTTCCCTTTAGCATATAAAGATAGACCAGAAGAAGTCCCTATAAAAAGACTGTCATTTTTTACAAGTAGCGTATTAACAAAGTTCGATTTTAACCCTTTCTTTTCATTGAAAACAGTAAACTCATCTCCATCAAAACGAGCCAAACCACCTCCTTGTGTTGCTAGCCACAAATAACCAATAGAATCTTGTACAATATTATATACTTGTGATTGTGGTATCCCTTCTTTGGTTGTGAAATTTTGTAGCTGACTGTTTTGAGAATAGGAGCAAGGAAAAAAGAGAAAGGAGCAAAGAGCAAAGAGAAGGAATAGGCCTTCTTTTTGATTTTTTAACGATACCATTTTAGTTACTATTTTCACAAACTTTTAAATAATAATTTTCATCTATGATGACAAACTTACACAAAAAGTAACTGCTCATTACAAACAGTTACTTTCCAACCAAAACAAATAGCATTCCAAACTTACTTCATTGCATACAAACGAAGGTTTTCTGTATCTGGCTCTATGTGTTGTAAATCTCCATAAGGTTTTATAAGAGGCTTTAATACACATAGAACAGTCACTTTTCCTTTTATCACCAACTTGTTACCTTTTACAATAGCTCTCCATCTGAATTTCTCTAAAGGAATGTCATATGCACTTATTACTTTCGATAATTGTTCGTCTTGTTCAATCCAATCCATAATTTCTTCTGGTAATTTAAACTTTGGCATTTCATTATCAGAGTTTGTATAGTCGAATTCCCATTGTACAGGGATGCTAAATCTTTGTGTGTAGGCATCTCCAACATATCTTTCTTTTGCATTGTTTAAAGCATCATACCAATCAATGTCTTTTTCTTCAGGATATTTTCTAGCAATTTCTTTCGCTAAATCTATTTTCCCAGGAGATTTTGAATAAGGAAAGAATACGTAATATGGTTTTGCTAAATAATGCTCTGAGAATTCACCTCCAAATACATCCACATAAGGAGAAGCGACTACATTAGGAACTTCATCAGCAACAAAAGCATCTTTTAATGTTTTCATTAACTCTGTATCTTCTCCTAAACCTTTAGAATGAAAAATAACTTTTGTATTTGCGCTAATGCCCGATTTTAATGTAGGCAATGTTCCTTGCGTAATTACTTTTCGTAAGCTTTCAGCAGTTACTCTTTCTCCTTTAATTAATGTTTCCATAGACAAACCTTTCCAAGGATTGCTAGGAGAAACAATATGGATTTCACCATAAGAACTTCCATCATAATTTTTATTCAACCACGTAAAAACTTCTTGCAATGAAAAAGCATAATCTACCACTTCGTATTGTTTGTCTATAAAATACTGACGTGCATTTTTATAAAACGTATTTTCTCCTTTGTCTATTCCTGTAATAAAAACCACCGGTTGCCTTAGTTCTTCTACGACAGTTTCTGTAGTTTCCACATTTTCAATAAGATCCACTACTTGAGCATTCTTAGTTTGGTCTTTTTTGTCGCAGTTTGCGAACGTTCCTACTACAAGGAGTAATCCCATTACCACACTTGTTTTTCCGATTGATTTTTTCATACGTTTTTAATTTTTAAAGGTTCTTACTTTTTTAGATGGGTGTACTAATTATTGAATGTGATGATTGCTTTTTTATGAATGCTTAAGGTTTGAGGTAACTGCTCAAAAAGGGTTGTTAGTTTGGAATCTATTATCCATAAACCATTTGTTTCTTTTTCAATGTATACAATTCTCCCGTCGTTATTAATATGTACTTTAATCTTCGAGTATGTATTTAAACACTCTTTAATGACTTTCGAACAGTTACTTTTAAACCACATTCTTTAGTATTGATATTCAAATGTAGGTTGGAATCTCCCTTGTATTTAGGAGAATTTAGAATTCGTACCGATCTAATTAGAATTCGTAGAAAATTTACTCAGTAACTTGATTGTAGACTTGTAATGTAGTCAGATTCGACTGATTTGGATTGGTGGCAAAGGAACGTAAATAACGATCCATATATAGAATAATTCGCTCTTCAGGATAAAACAATACTTTGTTGTCGCTTTGTGCCCATTCGTTCATTTGGATATAGGTATATCCATCATAATAGCGGTAAAAGTCTTGTATATGTTCTGGAAGCTTATCTTCTAAGTCTTCACCAATAATGACGTTGTAATACTTTAAGTCTGCCGTAAAAAAATGAAAAGAAAGTAAGTTGTCATAAATACCAAAGAGGTTGTTTCCTAATGGAAGTAGCATTGCGAAAACTAAAACAAGCGCTCTCTGTTTATCAAAGAATGTAAAGAAAAAATCATAAGAATTGATCGTTTCCAATCCCCAGAAAAGGATCACAACACTAAGCATGTTTTGAATATTCCAAGGAACTACATTATATCCATATCCTAAATAGAAAAGGAGAACAGTAATAATTGTATGCATTCCGAGAATAAAACAAATACCAAATTTTCTTGTTCTATTGAATAGTAAAAGGACTCCCATAGAAGCTTCCAGCCAAGGAACAGCATACGTGAATGATTTCAAAAACCATTGAGGCAAGAAGCTGAAGTGTTTGTTTAGCGCACTGAGCCATTGAATATAAAAGGAATCATTTAATTTTTGAACTCCACTCCAGAAATACGTGGCAAAGAAGATGAGAATAACCGCATACAATACTCTTTTAGCATCAGTTCTCTTTGGAAAAATAACAATTGCCAGTATGGTTAAAGCTGATTGATAAAAATAAGGCTGCAATCGGTTCTGATCTACAAGAGCAAGATAGAGGTAGAGTAGTGTTACGGTCCAACCTAACCATCTTCTATTGAAAAAGATATATAAAAACTGACTCCCGAAAAACAACCACCAAAAGAAGTTGTCGAAAATGCCTGTAGGAACAGGAAGCCAATCAAACAATGGAATGACAGGAAAGTCTTTTGTTGTTAGCCATAGCTTTGGAGCATACAGCATTAAAATCAAGGTAGAAACTAATGCGATAATTCGCACCCAATTTACTTTTTGATAATCATTTAACCTTAATACCATGAAACTAAGATATCAACTTTTCTTTTAGATACTTCGCTGTATATGATTTTTCATTTTGAATCAACTCTTCAGGAGTTCCTTCAAAAATAAGATTACCACCTTTTTTCCCACCTTCTAAACCAAGATCAATGATGTAATCGGCGCATTTAATCAATTCAATGTTATGCTCAATGACAATGATAGAATGTCCTTTTTCAATTAAGGCATTAAAAGAAGCAAGTAGCTTTTTAATATCATGAAAATGCAACCCTGTTGTAGGTTCATCAAAAATAAAGAGCGCTTTGTCTTTGGTATTTCCTTTCACTAAAAAAGAAGCTAGTTTAATCCGTTGCGCTTCACCACCAGATAGCGTAGAAGAGGATTGACCTAATTGTACATATCCCAAACCAACATCTTGCAAAGGTTTTAGTTTGCTTGCAATTCTTTTTTGTTCATGTTCCGTAAAAAACGCAACAGCATCATCAATGGTAAAATTAAGAACATCATCGATATTCTTTCCTTCAAAATTTACTTCTAAAACTTCTTTCTTAAAGCGTTTCCCATTACAGGTATCACATTGTAAATGAACATCAGCCATAAATTGCATTTCGATAGTCACAACACCTTCTCCTTTACATACTTCACATCGACCACCTTCTACATTAAAAGAGAAGTGTTTTGGCTTGTAATTTCGAATCTTAGATACTTTTTGTGAAGCCAATAAGGCTCTAATATCGTCGTATGCCTTGATGTAGGTTACTGGATTCGATCGAGAAGAACGTCCAATTGGATTTTGATCAATAAATTCAACATGTTTTAATTGCTCAAAGCTTCCTTTGACTTCGGTATGCTGACCAATTTTTTCTCCATACCCAACCAACTTCTTTTGCATGGATGGATATAGAATCTTTTTAACAAGTGTGCTTTTTCCACTTCCTGAAACTCCAGTGATTACCGTGAGGCTGTTCAAAGGAAATGTCGCATTGATATTTTGAAGGTTGTTTTCTCTAGCTCCAATCACTTGAATGTAGTTTTTTGAATTCCTTCGAGTGCTAGGAATTGCTATTTCCATTTCTTCATTCAGGTACTTTGCAGTAAGAGAATCGGATTTTAAAATAGCATCATAACTACCTTCGGCAACTACTTTTCCTCCGAAGGTACCGGCTTCAGGGCCAATGTCGATAATATAATCTGCAGCTTTCATAATGTCTTCATCATGTTCAACAACCACAACAGTATTTCCTAAGTCTCTAAGATCTTGCAATACATCTACCAATCGTTCTGTATCTTTTGGATGCAACCCAATGCTAGGTTCATCTAAAATATACATAGAACCTACCAGGCTGCTTCCTAATGAAGTAGCTAGATTAATTCTCTGACTCTCTCCACCAGACAAAGTATTCGATGTTCTATTGAGTGTTAAGTAACTCAACCCAACATCTTGTAAGAATTGCAAACGATTGTTGATTTCCGCCAGTAAGCGTTTTCCTATTTTCTCTTCATAGACATTCAAAGACAGTTCTTTAAAGAAAACAGACAGTTCATCCAAAGGAAGTGTTACCAAATCAGAGATTGTTGCGCCTCCAACCTTTACATAATCCGCTTCTTTGCGTAATCGCTTTCCATTACATTCAGTACAAGTTGTTTTTCCTCGATAACGAGAAAGCATCACTCGATTCTGAATTTTATAACTTTTCTCTTCTAAAACTTCGAAAAAATGATCAATTCCTTGAAAGCTTTTATTTCCTTCCCAAACCAATTGCTTTTGTTTTTCTGTTAACTCAAACCATGGTTTATGAATTGGGATATCAAACTTATAAGCGTTTGTAATTAAGTCTTCTTTATAGTGTTTGTAAGAGTCAGATCGAAAAGGAAAAATTGCATCATCATAAATAGAAAGCCCGGTATTAGGGATCACTAAATCTTCATCAACTCCAATCACATTTCCATACCCTTCACAGGTAGGGCAAGCTCCATAAGGATTGTTGAAACTAAAGAAGTGGGTATTTGGTTCGTAAAATGAAATTCCGTCCAGTTCAAATTTATTATTGAATTCAGTGCTAGAATTATCAGTTAAGTTTTCAATCAAGCAAACACCACTTCCTTCAAAGAACGCTGTTTGAACAGAATCGGCTAATCGATTGTAAAAATCTTCATCATCTTGCACAACAATACGGTCTACCACCAATTTTAAATCGTTGTAATTGTCAGTATCAGTAGGTAAGTCATCGATTCGATAGATTTTATCTTTGTATTTTAAACGAGCATACCCTTGCTGAGCTAATACCTTTAATACAGTCTTTATATCTCGATCTTCATTAATAACAATCGGACACAATAGCAATAGTTTCGTTTTTTCTTCAAAGTCTTTTACAAAATTAATGACATCAGTAACGGTGTGTTTCTTTACCAAATCTCCAGAAATAGGAGAGTAGGTCTTTCCAATTCTAGCATATAATAATTTAATATAATCGTAAATCTCGGTAGAAGTCCCTACTGTAGAACGTGGATTTGTTGAATTTACCTTTTGTTCTATAGCAATGGCAGGAGCAATTCCTTTGATATAGTCTACTTTAGGCTTGTGTAGCTTCCCTAAAAACTGACGTGCATAAGAAGATAAACTTTCTACATAACGTCTTTGTCCTTCAGCATAAAGTGTATCAAATGCTAATGAAGACTTACCAGAACCTGAGAGTCCAGTAATAACAACTAATTTATTTCGAGGGATAACAACATCAATATCTTTTAAATTATGGAGTTTGGCCCCTTTAATAATGATGTTCTCTTTAGGATTTATGCTTGCGATATCTATGCTCATGGATTGAAAAAACAAGCCCTAAAAATAATCAATTTTTCACCCTTTTTTGAATGAATTGAATTATAATTTGTTAAAAAGTTTGTCATTCAAAAAAATAATTTTAATCTTTGGACTTCTAACAACCAGCAAATTATACGCTTATACTGAAAAACTACTTTTAATTTATTAACGAAATAATAATCGAGAAGCCCCTTAGCTTTTCTAAAAAGTAGTCATATGATTTATAATAATGCAAGTCCGGACAGTACTTTAGTAAGCAACTATATTCAAGGAAGTGAAATGTGCCTTGAGATTTTGATTAAAAGACACAAACAACGTCTCTATAGTTTTATTTATAGTAAAGTACAAGATAGAGATATCACAGAAGACGTTTTTCAAGACACCTTTATCAAGGTAATCAGAACTTTAAAAAGAGGAAATTATAACGAGGAAGGTAAATTTTTACCTTGGGTAATGCGTATTGCTCAGAATTTAATTATCGATCACTTTAGAAAGTCAAACCGTATGCCTTCGTTTAAGAATACAGACGAGTTTGATATTTTCTCTGTGATTAGTGATGGTAATTTGAATGCTGAGAAGAAACTGATAAAAGAACAAATTTTATCGGATGTACGTGAGTTAGTTCAAGAGTTGCCAGAAGAGCAAAAAGAAGTTCTAATTATGCGAATGTATAAAGACATGAGTTTTAAAGAGATTAGTGAAAACACAGGGGTCAGTATCAATACAGCACTGGGAAGAATGCGTTATGCACTCATCAATTTAAGAAAGATTATAGAGAAAAATAAAATAATTTTAGTGAATTAATAATAAAAGTAAAATTCCCTCGTTACATATTGAAAGACAATTAATAACGTAAATATATGGGGAAACTTTACACTAAAAAGTCTTCTGGTTTTCAGGAGCAACCTAGAAAAGAAACAGTTCAATTTTTGATTAATTTTTCCAAATCGCTAACGGTGGTTAAATCCAAATCAAATTTTCTCATTGAATTGAATTTGAATTAAGAGTGGAAAAAGTCTTGACACGAGTCAAGGCTTTTTTTATTGCACTAATTCTTTTCTAGTGATTTCTTAATTATTTGAAAAAGAATACTGAATAACAAATGTAGAATACAGAATACTGAAGTAATTTGTGATTTTTCCTTTATTCAACATTCAACATTTATCATTCGTTATTCAAAAGGTCAAAGTACTCAGAGATCTTTTGAAACGTACTCTTCTAATTTTTCTTAAAATACTCTTCCAGTACAGACTTTCTTCCAATAGTACTCGTAATAATATCCTTATCTAAATCCCAACCTCTAGCAGGCGAATATTCTCTTCCATACCAAATAATTTGTAAATGAAGATCATTCCAGATTTCTTTTGGAAACAAACGTTTTGCATCTTTTTCAGTTTGAGTTACATTCTTACCGTTGGTTAAATTCCAACGATACATCAAACGATGAATATGTGTATCTACAGGAAAGGCTGGAACTCCAAAAGCCTGACTCATCACTACACTAGCAGTTTTATGTCCCACAGCAGGCAATTCTTCCAAACCTTCAAAAGATTCAGGAACTTCACCATCATACTTTTCAATCAGAATTTTTGACAATCCATAGATCCCTTTTGATTTCATAGGAGATAATCCACAAGGACGTATAATCTCCTTAATTTCCTCTACAGACATCTTTACCATATCAAAGGGATTGTCAGCTTTCGCAAATAAGAGTGGTGTTATTTTATTCACACGAACATCTGTACATTGTGCAGACAATAATACCGCAACTAGCAGTGTGTATGGATCTTTATGATCTAAAGGAATCGGTATTTCTGGGTAGAGTTTTTGAAGTGTGTCAATTACAAATTGAACCTTTTCTGCTTTGGTCATTTTCAGTATCTTTACTGATACAAAAATACGAAATATGAACACATTAAAAGTAGGAGATAAGGCACCAAATTTTGAAACAAAAGATAATCAGGGAATTGTACGAAAACTGAGTGATTATGCAGGAAAGAAATTGGTTGTTTTCTTTTATCCAAAAGCAAGTACTCCAGGCTGTACTGCTGAAGCATGTAATTTAAGAGATAATTACCATACATTTCAAGCTCAAGGGTATGATATTCTTGGAGTGAGTGCTGATTCTGAGAAAAGGCAACAGAATTTTGTAAACAAGTACGAATTACCTTTTCCTTTGTTAGCAGATGAAGATCATGCAGTAATTAACGGTTTTGGTGTTTGGGGGCCTAAGAAGTTTATGGGGCGTGAGTACGATGGTATTCATAGGACGACCTTCGTTATTGACGGAAATGGAGTGATTGAAGATGTAATCTCTAAGGTTAAAACAAAAGATCACGCTGCTCAAATACTATAATATTATAATAAAGCAAATAAACTGAGTACTATTGAAAGAGTAAATGATTTTACAATCAAAGACTTAGCTAAAAAATAGTTTTTTAACGAATCAATAACAGTTTTTATCACATCTAGTATGATAATAATTCGTAAAATTGAACGTTAAATTATTGAAAAGTTTCTGAAAATCTCTTTTCATGATTAATAAGTTAAACAACCGAACTGAAAAGTTCGGTTTTCCTTTTTTATAACTAGTAATGTTTCAATTGAATATCTAATTGATGACCAGATTTTGCTGCATCTTTGTCTTTCTTTGTACCAAATGCAATTCCTATCACCATACCAATTGGCATTCCAACTCCTATAAGTCCCATATTCCCTTGAATACTTCCAAAAGCAGTACCTAGAGGAATTCCAAAAGCTGTCATTCCTAAAATCATCCATAAATTACGGTAATGGTTTTTAGCTACTATTTTCTCCTCTTTTGCAAGAAACTGTAGTAGTTTTGTTTGCGATTTTCGAACTTGCTTTCTTAGTGAATTATCAGATAGACGAATACTATTCATCAGGTCAATTTCTGTATTGATTGTCTGAATGCTTTTTTCAAGTAATGCCCTTTGTCTTAGCAGCGTTAACAGCTCACCAAATTGTGTGTACCCATTTTGAATCTTTTCGTTATCAAACGTTTTTCTATTTTTTAGTTCTTTAATTTTCATGAGACAAATCTAGTAAAAGTTAAAGGTTATTCAATGTAATTCACAATACTTAAGGATATGATTTGTCTGGTCGAGCGCAGTAGAGACCTTAGTTTTTTCTTGCATCAATGCCTCTCGACTGCGCTCGAAGAGACATCTTTGAATGTTTGCAAATAACTTATTAACGAACTCACTTTACCTTGGAAACAAGCTCTTGTCTAACCCAGGAACAATACGCAATGCATTTTTGTAGTATACTTTCTTTAATACATCATCTGGTAAATCCAGTCCATACATCGGCCAGAAGGCATGGTATTTCTTGTGGTAAGGGAAATACTCATCAGCACTTTCTAAGACTCTAAAGTACGTTGGAAATTCCTTAGGTTGCCAACTATCTTTCCCGAATAAGATTCGATCTTGGTATTTGATAAAGAATGCTTTGGCGTATCTAGGTTGTCTTCCTAATTCTGCGATGATGGCTCCAATTCCTACATGCATGTTTGGCATTTTGTCTAATAATTTTCCTAATGCTCCTAAATCGTTTGCTAACCAACTCATGTGTGCACTGATAAAATTCGTTTTAGAGTGCTTTTTAAACATATTGTGTTGTTCTTGCATCAATTGCTCCCAAGGAGCAGGGTTGTTCGCTCCACGCTTTCTACGTGGTCTTGTTTTTAATTCTAACCAACGTTCATTGTCTGCATTAAAATCATCCCAAAAAGGTTTTGGATCTGCAGTATGAATTAATACAGGGATACCTAATCTTCCACAAGTAGCCCATATAGGATCTAACCTAGGGTCATCTACTGCAACACGTTTTCCGCTAACATCTTTATCACGTAGTCCTAAACTCTTGTATACTTTTAAACCACGAGCACCATTCCTTACATCTTGTTCTAGTTGCTTAACGGTGGCCTCAATCCATCCTTTCTTCCCAACATTTCCATTGAAACGAATATTCGCAAAAACGACAAAACGATTTGGATAGTGATCAGCAATATTTTTTACAGACTTCTGTAAATCGGCTCCACTACGACCACTTAGGTTGACCATGATTCCCATGTTTAAGGTATCCATGGCTGCAATGACAGGTGCTAGGTTTTGTGTAGACATTCTGTATTGATGTCCATGCACATCGATAAATGGAAATTTTGCTCGTTTAATAATCTTTCCAGGAACCACTAAGGTTGACTTTGGATTGTATTCTTCAAAAGTTAGATCTTGTGCGGTTAGAGATAAAGTGAATACGAGTAGTAGAAGCGTAATCTTAGATTTCATGTGAATTATTGTTTTGAAGTTTTAAAGATAGACATCTTAAAAATTCTATGCGAGATTTTGGGAGAGGTTTAACGATTAAAGGTTTTGTGTATGATTTCGTTACTTGTTTAAGCACTAAGTTAGCAATAGATTTATTTGATTATTAACTTTGTTGTATATTTAGATTGGTCAGATTTCGCAACAATAAAATACAATCCTTTTGGAATGAAATTCACATTTAATTTATCAACAATGATCGTTTTATTATTATGATATATTAACTTACCTATTGAATTATATATAGAGATATCAGAAATATTTAAATTTTTATCCCAATAAATATACTCGGTACTTGGATTTGGATATATTTTGAATTTTTTTGTATTTGTTAGATTAATGTCTTGTAAAGATAAAGTAGATGAATTTATAAAATATTTAATTGAGTTTATAAAATAATAACTGGAAACAATATCTAATTTATTATCATTATTTAAATCACCTAAAACGGCATCTTTTGTTAAACTAAGAGCATCACCAAGACTTTCAAGAGCGATTTGACTTTCAAATGAATTATCTTTAAATAAATAATGAAGAATCCTTTCATCATAAGGAGAATAATATTCATAAGAAGTGCCTACAATATCTAAAAAACCATCATTGTCAATATCTCCTAATGTTATTGACTTTAAACTTTGGTCATCAATTTTTATGGCAGAGGAATAGCCTTCTGAACCTCTTTTAAACCAATTTAAATCAGAAACGCCATAGCTGTTACTTCCTGCGGTTACTATATCTATATTTCCATCATTGTCTATATCTCCAATATCAATTTTATCACATGGGATGGAAGACGCAATAAACTGATAATTAAAAACACCATTTCCATCATTTTTTAACCAATGAACTTCAGAAACATCATTTGCGCCTACAACAATATCTATATCTCCATCATTGTCTATGTCTCCACATTTGAAATTATATGCTTTGTATCCAGTCCCTCCAAATGTATAAACGGTAGAGATGTTTTGAAAGCTAAAATTTCCATCATTTATAATTTTACTTATTGGAAACTCTCCATCACCATGTGAAATTAAAATATCAAAATTCCCATTATTATTTAGATCACTAATTTCTAAATCCTCAGCACCATTATTTATTGTTTGACTATACGCTAATTCAAATTGTTCTCCATTAACGTTTTTATAAATTTCTAATTTATTATCAACTAACCCAATAACATCTAACCACCCATCAGAATTCATATCTTTAATCTCAATATCATTGACTTGCCCACTTTCTATATTTGACGATAATAAATATTGTGAAGAAAAGATATTATTACCATAATTTTTATTCCACATAATTGATTTAAATGCTGATATAATATCATTATTCCCGTCATTATTTAAGTCAGCGATTCTTATAGTGTTAGCAGCACTAAAATAAAAATTTATTACATTCTCAACGTAAGAACTGGATGTAGAATTTTGTTTAAAAATAGAAAGCTTTTGATTCTCAGGGACATTATTTTGATAAGACGAAACAATTATCTCTAAAGAGTTATTATTATCTATATCTTCAACTAAAAAATATTTAGGATTACTAACATTGTTGGTAATCTGAACTATAGGTGAAAAAGAACCATTATTGTTTTTATACCAACCTATTTTATCATCTGAAGTGGTTGAGATAATTATATCTTTAAGTCCATCATTATCAAAATCTTTTACTAGTAGGTTGTACGGATCAGATAAAGAGTTATCTATAATAGTTTCAGAAGAAAAAGAGTTTCCGTTTATGTTTAACTTATATTTTAGGTTATCATCATAATTTGATGAAAAAACAATATCTTCATAAGAGTCTCCATTTATGTCTAAAAAGTCAAAACCATAACCTGCATCTGCACTTCCAGTAATATATTGGGCAGAAGAGAAATTTGAGCCGTTTATGTTTTTAATCCAATAAATACTTCCATCTTCTTGTCCATTAATAATGTCTAAAAAACCGTTATTGTCTAAATCAAATAATTTAATTTTTTTAATACCATAATTTGCGTTATTAATTACTACTTGTTGATTAAATACAGCTATCCCATTATTTATTAGTAATGTTATTTTATCATCATCCTTCGATCCAACAATGAAATCATTATCGCCATCGTTATCTATGTCTGCAACGATTAAAGTTTGGGGTTTATTTATAAATGCAATTGATCTTTCTCCATCAAAATTATAATTACCTAAATTTTTATACCATGAAACTTTGTTTGTGCCAGATTGGGTGACTGCTATATCAACTAAACCATCATTGTCAACATCTACACAATGAATATCAAAATCAGAGTAGTAAGATGTACTTCCTTCTGAAATTAAAATTTGTCTTTGATGGTATTGAATATCTCCGTTAATGTTTTTGTAAAACATTATAGTATTATCATAATATGATCCAACAATTATTTCTTTGTATCCATCATTGTTTAAATCGGCTGCAGATAATGCAGATATATCTGAAGAATAATGTGTTAAATCTACAAGAGTTTCTCCGTTAGTGAAATTTACCTGAGAGAAGATATTAGTAAAGGCAATAAAGATTAAATAGCATATTTTTTTTTTCATCATCATTTTTTAATTTAGGCCTAACGTATTTGTGTACGATTTGTGACGGCAATTTTTCGCTAAGTTAATAAAAAGAAACAGACACTTTGTAGTGTACGAGGAATTTCCGAAGGAAACTCAGACGTTATAAACATGCAACGATCTTTGATTAAGCACTAAATCGCAATTGTTTTTATACGTTGTTGTGGTTAGTTGTTTATTATTCTAATTATTTCATTCAAGGATATTTTTGCCTCTTTCATTACAGGTAAAAAAGGCCATATATGAGGCATATTATTCCCTTCAATTACTACAAGTTTTACATTTGCTTTCTTCATTTTCATTTCTGCTATCTTTGCATCTGGATACATAATGTCGTTTTGTGCAAGAAATAAAAAAGTACTTGGAAACCCTTCAAAAATTCCATAGAGCGGTGATATCATAATATTTTTTAAATCATTATTCTCAGCACACATTTTTTTTGCGCTTAATATTCCGGTTTTTGAAAGCATTGGATCAATTTTATCTACTTTTTTAATTTCAGGGTTAGACATAGATGCGTCCATAACAGGAGTAATAAGAATGATTTTTTCAGGTAATTTTAGCCCTTTTATATTCACCCGTTGTATTAAGCTCGCGATTAAAGTTCCACCAACAGAATCTCCAATAAAAGAAATTTTATTTGGTTGAAACTGCTCTAAAGCTATATTGTATATAGCATCGATATTTTCTGATATTCTTGATATCTTGTTTTCAGGTGATTTAGGATAATCGCACACCCAAATCTTAATATTTGTTTGTTTAGCGATTTTTTTGGCAGAATCCCAATGATGTTTAGCTGGTCCCGAAATGAAAGCACCTCCATGAATAAATATCAGAAGTTTGTTAGAATTTTGATTCAATCCTATTTCAGTAATTAAGGAATCTAAAACTTTAAAACTCCGTATTTTATTTTGTTTGAAAAACCTGCCTTTCGGATAACGAACATCTTCTTTTCTGATTTTTTTGAAATCTATTGGAGCTTTACTAAATTCCTTTTTTAAGCCTTTAAGCTTAATAACAAATAGAGTAATATAGTATGTCAAGCTTTGTTTCATTTTTTTAATTATACACAACGTCTCGGCTATGAGTAGTTGTGTGGGTTAGTACTTAACTTTGCAAGTAGTGTACTTAATCAAATATATTTCCGTCAAAAGACTCTATTCGAATTTTTCGATTCAGATAATCAGTTCTAGAAGCACTTTTCTGGTTATAATCACTTCCTCTGAAGAATATCCCTCCTATGTCATTTCCGCTAAATGAAATCCTTATATCATTGATTTGATTAGGTTTTAACTCGTCAGAGCTTCCCGTATTCCTAAGTTTAATTTCTGCGTTTAATAAATCTAAACTGCTAACAAAATCGCCTGTGTTTTCTTTTGAAATAACTTTACTTGTCTTATAATTTACAACGAAGTTCCTAAGTTTCTCTGAACTTTCATCAAACCAAATAGTCATGGAAAGTGCTGAATCCCCCGAGTTTGGTATATCGTCAAATCTATTAAGCCTTTTGCAGGTTTCAGATGGATTCATAGTGAAAAAAAGCAATTCTAAAGCAGCTTTGTTATCATCTTTCTGAAACCTCATACGGAGCTCATGATCGAGTAAAATATTAGAAACAAAATTTTCCGAAAAATCTTTGCAATCTGGCATAAACAATGAGTTACCCTTATTTATTTGAACAGATTCAATTTTAATCTGATTAACTGAATCTAACCTATAAAAAACTCGAGTCTGTTCATTTTCAAAAAAAACTTGAAGTTTTTTGCTTGTTTCAAGTTGAGAGATAGGTAGTAAGTTTTTTTCTGCTTTAATTTTTTGTTTGATGGTTGATAATAGCCTATTTGTATATCTCTGAATTACTTTACCTTCTACATTCCACCAAACTTGATAACTTAAGCTCATTTTATTAATATCTAAAGGATATAAATTGCGCCTTATATTGGTTAAAACTTGTTTTTGAGAACTGTCTAACTCAGATAAAGAATAGATAGCGTCATCCAAATTCTTTTTGGTTTGATTTGAACTATTATTTAATTGGTCAGTTAATTTTTCTAAACGCTTCTGACTTAAGCTAGATCTTTGAAATTGGGTGTTTATACTATCTCTAGTATCTTGTAATAATTTATCTGTATTTTTTGTACTGGTATCTAAATTATTTGAGGTTTCTTTTAAGAGTTCTTCAAGTTTTTTTTGCGCTTTCACCTGATCACTTAGCAATGTAGATTGCGAAATAAGCAATATTAATGCTCCAGCTGTTATGATAAACAATATTATCGCCACGATTTGAGTACGTAAAAATTTAGCTATCCTCTTATGAATTGGAATAGGTGGAGGCATAAGTTGATTTAGTCGTATGAGTAAGTTTTGAAAACCAGGTGCATCCAACTCACCATTCCAATCATACAAATCGGTAGCTTGTATCCGATTAAAAGGACTCTCAATCCCCATTACTTCTATCCGTAAAGGTGCATAAATACCTCTTGCTATAGCCTGTGAAGCCTCATGCTTGACCCATTCAGAACTTAATGAGGACTCTGACCAAAGTACAACAATAGCACCCGCCTCCATAAGTGCCTTATCAATTTCTCCATGCCATTCTTGCCCGCATTGAATTTCTTCTTGCCACCATACTTTATAACCTACGTCCATCAAGGAGTCTTTAAGTATTGAAGCTATTTCTCGTTCTTCAGTTTTGAAACTTATAAAAATATGACTATTCGACTTCATTAACCTTACCTAATATTATTCAATACTTTCGTATATGATTTAATACAAAATGTCTTGTTTATAATTGTTGTCAACTCGTTATATACGTATAAACAGTTATTATATTCAGCTTACTTTATGAGATAAAATGAATAAAACAGTTTTTTGAGTATTTGATAAATTTAGAAATTAAAGAAAACACATGCAATACCTATTTTTGGTTAAGTATATATACCTGTCAAAAAAAATTACGATATACGACTTTTTGATTTTAGAATGAGATTTCTCACACACATTACATTCGGTTCGAAATGATACAAAATTTTTTAAATGTAAGTAAGGATCTATAATATAGCTTATAGATTATTGGAGGTAAGGAGTAATTTCTTCAAGCGTTAAATTAATAGGTTTAAAATAACCTCTATGTGCATTTTCAGGCCAATCTAATTCCCATACTTTGTTGCATGCCTTGCATTGATGAATGATTCCATGAGCAGGAAACTCATCTGTATGTTGGTAGTAAAGAAATGTTGCTTTCGGTTTTACCTCATAAGATTTTATATGAGAAATGACATTGAATAGTTTGGAGTAATCCTTATCAAACTCTTTAAATATATTCTCAGATTCAAAAGTGTTGTAAATATATTTACGACAGCATTCATTAGGAGCATCAAACTTTCTCACTCTGTGATAGTAGCGCGTATTGTCTTCTGGTTTAAATTTAGCAACCCATTTTAAAATTGGATTAATAAATATACCAAAGAATAAAATAAGTACTAGCGCTAAAAATTTAAAGAAACCAATTACAAAGTTTACAAGTTTCATCATTAAAACTTCATCCCAATTCTAAAATTCAGAATACGCCCCGATAAGAAGTTAGGAACACCGAATTGGTTTTTGGTAGCGACATCACGTACCCACGTATTGGTAATCGAGTTCTGAATCGCAAACATATTAAAAAGTTCTAATCCAGCGGTTAATTCTTTAAACTTGCTTAACCATCCTGAAGTATAACGCTTGTTGGCATCTGTAAATACATAGATAACACCTAAGTCAGCACGGCGATAGTCACGCAATCTGTTTTGAAAATCATACGGATCTGCATAGGCAGGCGCACCTCCAGGTGTTCCTGAATTGTATACTAAGTTTAGATAGGCTTTTAAATCGGGTAGGTTAGGGACATAATCTTGAAACAAAATACCTAATTTAAAACGTTGGTCCGTAGGGCGGGCGATATACCCACGACCAGCAATGTTTTCTTCTGTTTTTAAGAACCCAAGGCTAATCCAGCTTTCATTTCCAGGAACAAACTCACCGTTTAAACGAACATCCAACCCTGTTGCATAGGCAGTGGTGTTGTTGTTTGCTTGGTAACGAATACGAACATTGTCTACTGTATATGAGTTAACATCAGACAAGCTCTTGTAATAAACCTCTGTAGTTAACTTGAATGGACGATCCCACATGGTAAAACTATAATCGCTTCCCAATACCGCATGGATAGATTTTTGTGCTTTTACATTCGGATTGATGTTTCCATCAAACCCTCTTAATTCTTTATAGAATGGTGGCTGTGAATAGGCTCCTCCAGAAATACGGAATAGCATGTCTTTTTCCCAATCGGGTTTAATAGCAAATTGTGCACGTGGACTCAAGATAAACTGACTGACAGTTGCATTGTTATTTGCACTTACAGACCAAGACTGACCGCGAAGACCAACATTCCACCAAATTTGATGTTCTCCAATAAATCCTTTTTTGCTATACTGAACAAAGCCACTAATACGTTTGATGGTTAAACTATTTTCAGCTCTAACACTTTGAAAAGGAGTAATAGGTCCCGTAAACGGATTGTAAGGCTGATCATTGATAAATCCTAATCCGAGTGGACGAACAGAGAACCCTAACGAATCGATGATTTCATATTCACGAATACGATCTCTAATGTCTTCTGTTTGATACTTCACACCAAAATCGAGTTGCGCATCCTCTTTTTTATAGGTCCCTCGTACTTGAACATTTGCAATTAAAGCATCCAAGTCATTACGAGAATGGTTCAGCTGTGATCCAATACCTTGAGAAAATGTGACTTCCCCAAAAGTTTGAGATCCTGCATTGGTATCTACTTCTCCTAGATTATAAGAAGCAGCAATATCGAAATACTCTTCTTCTTGGGTATTAAAGGCAGATATCGTTCCTGTAAGCTTTAAATCTTCATTGACTTGATATTCTGCACTAAACGCTCCAAAAGCTGTTAAATAGGTGTCTTTCTCTTGTCCGTCGTAAAAAACAATCAATTCTAAAGGGTCACTTACAGTTCCAAATCGAGTACGACGTGTCACAGGTTGATAATCGTAAGTGTTTAAAGAGAAGTTTCCTAAGAAGTTTAACGTGAGTTTTTCATTGTGTGAGTAGGACAGAAATGTTTGTGCATCGGTAAATCGAGGTTTGAAGTTCGTTTCAATTTGTTTCGAATTCACAAACAAACTATTGTCTCGATAACGAACACCTAGAATAGCGCTTAATTTTTTATCGAAGAGTACATCTTCAACAGTGACACTTCCTCCTAACAAACTTGCATCTACAGTAGCGGCAAATTCTTTCGGCTTTCTATACGTAATATCTAATACTGAAGAAAGTCTGTCTCCGTACTTCGCTTGAAACCCACCAGCAGAAAAATTAATATTCTGCACCATATTAGAATTTACAAAGCTTAATCCTTCTTGTTGTCCAGAACGAACTAAGAAAGGGCGGTACACCTCAATTCCGTTGACATAGACTAAGTTTTCATCAAAATTACCACCACGAACATTGTATTGTGTACTTAACTCATTGTTGTTACTAACACCAGGGAGCGTCATTAAGAGTGTTTCAATTCCTGCATTAGCTCCTGGAATTCGTTTAAGTTTATTTGCATTTAAGGTCGTGATTCCTTCTGCATCTTTTCGATCGTTCTTAATTACAACTTCTTTTAACACTTCATTTTCAGAACGGAGAATAGGAGAAAAGCGAATTGCATTTCTCTTTTTCGCTAAAAAATCTTTTGTTAGTGTTTTAAAGCCAATATAGCTAAACGTAATGGTTACCTTTTCATTTAAAGGGATTCGTATCTCATAATATCCTTTTTTATTGGTGGTAGTTCCTTTAGAGCCGAAGGTAACAGATACGTCTTCAATAGATTGATTCAATGAGTTTTTTACAAAACCTTTGACAATTGTTGTCTTTTGAGCCCAAGCAAGTGCAGGGAATAAAAATAATAAGAGTAAAAATTTCTTCACGTATGTATGGGCTATCTTATTTTCTATAGAACGTAGAAGTATAGGTATTCGTATTTCCTACGTTGTCAGAGACTACAAGTTTAAAGATATGTTTGCTACCTACCAATTTTTTATCTCTAAAATCGTAGGATAATCTTTTCTTTTTTAAATCATACTCCATCAAGATCCATTCATCATCTATATAAGCATCATAGGATTTAATCCCAGATTGAGTATCTGAAATTTTAATTCTTAAATACTTTAAACTAGTAATCCAAGCGTTCTTTTTGAAATTCGGATTGTAGATCTTAGGTTTTTGATTGTCAATCTTTAACGTGTACTTTCCTAAAGTTTTGGTTGTAGTGTATACTTTGTCTGGTTTCTTCTTAGTATTCTGATAATTAGCATATCTTTTGTTGTTGATATTGGCGATGTAAATGTGATCTAAATCAGCTTTTTTATACAGAGTACTATCAAAAGTAATGGTAAACCTTTTGTCTAAAGGAACATTGGGTTTGTGAATGGTAACAATCTTATTCTTTACTGAAAAATCAATATAGATATCTTCGTAGAAAGTATTTTTAGGAAAAGCAACGGTAACTCCATTCTTTTCGTATTTATGAAAAAATCCACGTTTAACAACGTAGGCTGTAGTGTCGGATTTCTTAATAAATAAGGTGTTGTTTGGTTTCCCTATGACAGGAATCTTGAGTTCAGAAGTATTCCCTTTAAAGTCTTTTACAATGATTTGTACCTGATAGCTCAATCCATCTTTTACATCAAGAATACCATTGTTCACTAACCCTTCATAAATACTTAGTTTGTTAACGTCATCCTTAAATGTTTTTTGAATTCGACTTTTATACTTTGCGAAATGAGGATAATCGATTAATAAATTGATGTATTTACTTTCTGCAAACGAAAAGGTTTCTACGTCATGGTAATAATGCCTTTTGCCGTTGACAAGCATTTCGATGCTATAGACACCATTTTTATTCAATGCCTTTCCCAAGCGATCGTAAGTATTTACTCCAAAACCAATTTTACCATTGGCGGTAATACTATTAGCAATGTATGTGTTTAGTGTATCTTTTTTAAAAGCGAGTATTTGTTTTCTATTATTTTGATTTACTCTAGAGTTGGATTGAATAGGATAGACCATCAATTTATTAATTCTAGGAGCAATAGAATCTTGAATTTTTAAACCAAACAACAACGGATTGATAATGTGTTCTGTTTTGGTATCTCGTATCTCGTAATGTAAATGTGGAGCAACAAAGCCTCCAGTACTCCCTGAATACGCTATGATTTGCCCTTTTTTAACTGGAATTTCATTCTCTTTTGGGAATATATTCCCAGTTTCATACTGCTTCTTTTTGTATTGAATATTCTTTACATATTCTTGAATACCATCCCCAAATTTACTTAAGTGAGCGTAGACAGTTGTGTACCCATTTGGATGTCTAACATAGATGACTTTTCCATAGCCCCAAAGTGCTACTTTAATTCGTGAAACATATCCATCAGCTGTTGCATAAATGTTGAGTCCATTTCTACGCTGTGTTTTAATATCTGTTCCCGCATGAAAGTGGTTGCTTCGAAGCTCTCCAAAGGTTCCAGAAAGCACCAAAGGGATATCCAAAGGGCTTCTGAAGTAGTCTTTTGGATAGTTAGTCTGACTAAATCCAGAAAAAGTTACTGCGAGAAATAAAAGGAAAAAATATTTTTTCAATTCAATGAATTTTAAACGAAAATAGGAAAAGTATTGCAACATTTATGTTAAGAACTTTGAGAAATTTTTGTTCATTACTTATGAAAAACTAAAAATAGTTGTGATTTCTAAAACAGAATGCTAACTTTGTAGATATAGTTTTATTGATACTAGCTGAATGAGTAATACGATTGAAGCAATTCATTTACTGGAAGATAAGTTAAAGAGCTTACTTTCTAACTATGAATTTTTAATGAAAGAAAATGAGATTTTGCTTCAGAATACGTCGAAATTGCAACATCAGCTCTTAGAAAAGAAGCAATTATTAGAACAGCAAGAGAAAGAATTCAACCTGTTAAAGATTGCAAAAACTATAGAAGGCAGTAATAACAGTACAAGAGATACAAAACTCAAAATAAATGCTTTAGTTCGAGAAATCGACAAGTGCATCGTTCAGTTGAGCGAGTGATAAAGTTCATTATATCGTGGGAAAACTAAAGATTAATATCGTCATAGCAGGGAGAACCTATCCTTTAAGTGTGAATAACATCAAGGAGGAAGAAGGAATGCGTAAAGCAGCTGCAAATATTAATCAGCTTATTAGCAAGTATGAACAAAGCTATGCGGTAAGTGATAAACAAGATGTTTTAGCAATGTGTGCATTGCAATTTGCATCAAAATTAGAAATCGCCACGTTAGATAAACAAGAAATCAATACAGAAGCATTAAATAAAATAAATGAACTCACACAGTTAGTGAGTGGCCATTTAGAATAAGTTCTTTAAAATATAATAATAATACACTGCCTACATTAGTTATTTGTTTGATAAACTCAACACTAATCTATTATGAAGGATAAGTCCTAGTTGTTAAAGCAGGCCCCAGGTACTGAATTTATTTCAGTATCAAAGGGATCCTTGATCAGCAGGTTAGTCCTAAACTTGTCATAATGGAGTTTATATAAACCCAACTGATGTAGGCTTTTTTTTATACAATTAAATCAAAATTATGGACGGAATGATACTCCCTATAGCAACGGGGATTACAGGATTATTAATAGGATTAATTATTGCTCGATTATTAGAAAAATCAAAAGCAAACAAATTATTATCAACCACTAAAAAAGAAGCAAATGCAGTATTAAAAGAAGCTAGGGTAGAAGCCGAAGCTCTTAAAAAAGATAAGATATTACAAGCAAAAGAAAAGTTCATTGAACTGAAAGCAGAACATGAGAAAGTAATACTTGGGAGAGAAAAGAAAATATCAGACATAGAAAAAAGAGCTAGAGATAAAGAGTCTCAAATTCAATCTGAAGTTGATAAGACTAAAAAATTAAATAAATCGCTAGAACAAAAAGAAAACGACTATAATTATAAATTAGAATTTTTAGATAAGAAGCAAGATGAAGTTGAGAAACTGCACAAAAGACATGTAGATCTTTTAGAGCAGATTTCAGGTTTTTCTGCTGAAGAAGCCAAGAAAGAATTGGTCACTTCTTTAAAAGACGAGGCAAAAACTGACGCTATGGCTTTTATACAGGAAACTGTTGAAGAGTCAAAATTAACTGCACAACAAGAGGCTAGAAAAGTCATTTTAAATACCATTCAAAGAGTGGGAGTTGAGCAAGCAGTTGAAAACTGTGTTTCTGTTTTTAATTTAGAATCTGATGATGTCAAAGGTCGAATTATTGGTAGAGAAGGAAGAAACATTAGAGCATTAGAAGCTGCCACTGGAGTAGAAATTATTGTAGATGATACTCCGGAAGCTATTATTCTTTCTTGCTTTGATCCTGTAAGAAGAGAGGTTGCAAGATTATCAATGCACAAGTTGGTTACAGATGGGAGAATTCACCCAGCAAGAATCGAAGAAATTGTTGCTAAGACTGCGAAACAAATTAACCAAGAAATTATTGAGGTAGGAAAACGTACTGTTATTGATTTAGGAATTCATGGATTGCACCCTGAGTTGATTAAAATAGTAGGAAGAATGAAATATAGATCTTCTTACGGACAGAACTTATTACAACACTCAAGAGAAGTATCTAATCTTTGTGGTATCATGGCTGCTGAATTAGGATTAAATCCGAAAATAGCGAAGAGAGCAGGATTACTACATGATATTGGAAAAGTACCAGAAACTGAAAGTGAATTACCACACGCCTTGCTAGGAATGCAATGGGCAGAGAAATATGGAGAAAAGAAAGACGTATGTAATGCAATTGGTGCTCACCACGATGAAATTGAAATGAAAACTCTTATAGCACCTATTGTTCAAGTATGTGATGCTATTTCAGGAGCAAGACCTGGAGCAAGAAGACAAGTATTGGATTCTTACATTCAACGTTTAAAAGACCTTGAAGATATTGCCTTTGGATTTACAGGCGTACAGAAAGCTTATGCTATTCAAGCTGGACGTGAATTACGTGTAATGGTTGAGAGCACAAAAGTAAATGACACCAAGGCTGCTGAGTTATCATTCAGTATCAGTCAGAAAATACAAAACGACATGACCTATCCGGGTCAAGTGAAAGTTACAGTGATTCGAGAAACGAGAGCTGTAAACGTCGCTAAATAAATAGCTAAAATCTCACTCCTGTCTGCCGAAAGGCAGGATGGTGGGATTTTTTATTGCTCATCCTTGCTTCTAGGGTGGAATTCTTCTACGACCTGTTTTAAATAGCTTTTATCTAGATGCACATATACTTCAGTAGTGGTAATACTTTCGTGACCAAGCATTTGCTGTATAGCTCTTAAATCTGCTTTCCCTTGAAGTAAATGTGTTGCAAATGAATGTCGTAGTGTATGAGGACTTATTTTTTTACCTATTTGAGCTTTTATGGCTAATTCTTTAAGGAACATAAAAACCATTTGCCTACTCAAACCCTTTCCTCTTCTGTTTAAGAACAAGGTGTCTTCATAATTTTTATGAATTTTAAGATGAGAACGAATGTCTTTGATATAAAATAGAATATACTTCTGAGCTTTCGGATAGATAGGAATAAATCGCTCTTTATTTCCTTTTCCTAAAACGCGAATAAAGCCTTCTTCAAAAAAAAGATCTGATATGCGAAGTGTAATGGCTTCACTCACTCGTAACCCACAAGCATACATGGTTTCTATAATGGTTCTGTTACGTTCCCCTTGGGCTTTGCTCAAATCAATTGCAGAAATTAATTTTTCAATCTCGTCAGAAGAAAGCGTATCGGGAAGCTTTCTCCCTGTTTTAGGAGCTTCAATGAGCTCTGTAGGATTTACCTGTCGATAATTTTCGAAAATTAAATAGTCAAAAAAGCTTCGCAATCCAGAGATGATTCTTGCCTGACTTCTTGGATTGATGCTTTTTGCGATCTCGTAAATAAATTGTTGAATCTGATCTTCACCAATTTTAATTGGAGTAGTAGATATTTCATTCTCTTCTAAAAAAGAATTTAACTTTTTAATATCTCTAGTATAGCTTTCAATCGTATTTTCTGAAAGGCCTCTTTCTATTTTAAGATAGAACTGATAGTCTTTTATGGCATGGTTCCATTTCACTTTTTGAAAGTAGGAAAAAACAGGTATTTATACTAGTTTTTGATATCATTTTATCAATAAATGTTAACATATTGATTAGTAGTTAATTAATTTTTTATAAATTGAAGACACTAACTTAAAACATTTATAATATTATGAGAAAATTAATTTTACTTGTCGCATTAGTGACTGGATCATTTACAATGAACGCACAATTTAGTGTAGGAGCTAGTCTAGGGTTGCCTACTGGAGATGCAAACCTTGTTTCATCTCTTTCCTTAGGCATAGATGCAAACTATATGTTTTCTTCTGAAAAAGAAGTAAACTTTGGTGTATCTGCTGGTTACTTAACGTATTTTGGAAAAGAAATCTTAGGGGTAAAAGTAGACAATGTTTCTTTCCTTCCAATAGCCGGGGCATTGAGATATGATGCATCGGAGAAATTTTCACTTGGAGCAGATGTAGGGTATGCAGTTGGATTGAGTCCAGATGGAAATGATGGAGGGTTTTATTACAGACCTATGGTAGGATATAGTGTTGGATAAAATGCATCTCTGAACTTGTCTTATTCAGGAGTAAGTGTAACAGGAGGAACTTTCTCGAGTATTTCTTTAGGAATTATGTTCGGTATATAAAACGAAATATAGAATTCATAAAATGGGAACTTAAAAAGTTCCCATTTTTTTGTTAAAAAATATTTATGGTTCGATAAATTAAATATATTCGCAGCTCAACCTTAAAAAAAATAAAAAGATGAAAAAAAGTATTATTTATTGCTATGATTACCATTGTTGGATTAGGAACAGCCAATGCACAAAAGTTTGGAGCTACTGCGGGTTTACATAACCTAAGCATTAAAGCTAGTAATTCAGGAGTTTCTGCTTCTGTTGATGGGACAGGATTTTATGCCGGTTTTTTTGGAGAATTTCAGATAAATGAATCTTTCAACATTCAACCAGAAATTCAATTTGCGGTTTCTTATAACGATGGAGATTCGGCTGAGCAAATAGTTTTACCAATAATGGCGAAATACTATGTTTCTGATAAGTTTAATGTACAAGCTGGACCTCAATTAGATTTTGCTCTAGATAGTGGGCCAGGATTGAAAGCTTTGGGAATCGCTTTAGGTTTTGGAGCAGGTTATGATTTTTCTGACAAGTTTTTTGCTTCAGGAAGATATGCATTAGGACTTAATAATAGACTAGATGGAGCAACTTCAGGAACAACAGTAAAGTTTAATACGATTCAAGTTGGATTAGGATATAGATTCTAATCACAATTTAATAATAGAAAAAAGGGAAGCTATATGCTTCCCTTTTTTTATGAAAATAATTAGTACTTTCGTCCTATGAGAATAGCAATTATTAATGGTCCGAATTTAAATTTATTAGGAAAAAGAGAACCTACAGTCTATGGTTCTGATTCTTTTGAAGATTTTTTCAATTCATTACAAGACAAGTATTCTAAAGTATCTTTTCATTATTACCAATCGAATATAGAAGGAGAGCTTATTGATAAGTTACATGAAGTAGGATTTGACTATGATGGAATCATTTTAAATGCTGCTGCATATACTCATACTTCGGTTGGAATTGGAGATGCTGTAAAAGCAATAGAAACTCCAGTTGTAGAAGTACACATTTCTAATGTACATTCTAGAGAAGAATTTAGGCACACTAGTTATATTGCAGGAAATGCTAAAGGTGTTATTTTTGGATTTGGTTTAAAAGGCTATGAATTAGCAGTTGAAAGCTTCCTTTAGTTCTGAATTTGTTTCAGAACCTTTTTAAATCGCATTCTAGTTATTAAAATTCTAAAACCATTTTAATATCAGCTCTTTCATAATAGACATCTTTCTCTAATTCAACCTCTTCAAAACCGACTTTCCGATACAAATTAATAGCAGGTGCAAGGGTTCTGTTTGAATACAACATGATTTTCTTCCAGTTTTGTTGCTTGGAAAATTCTATACAATAATCCATCATTCGAAGTCCAATTTTTAAACCTCTATAATTAGGAGAAACAGCCATTTTACTTAACTCATAACATTCTTTTTCATTGATCAACGCAACTGTTCCAACAATCTGATCGTTAAACTTGGCAAAGAAAATATGACCACCATTATCAAGAATATAGGATTGAGGGTTTTCTAAAACCTCTTTATCATGAGATTCAACATAAAAATAGTTTTCTAACCACTCGATGTTTAAATCATAAAAAGCTTTTGAATGTTGAGTAGAATAGGGGATGATTTCTACTTTATCTCGAATCCTTGCCATGATTCTATTGTATAGGCTATTCTCTTCCTGTCTTTTCTCAGTTCGTTTTATATGATCCATAAAAGATGTGGGCTCTCTATCTATAAATTTAGAAAGCTCTTCTTGCATAATTTCCCAGACTGGTTTCAATTTTTTAACTAACTCTTTTCCTTGTTTTGATAATGAAATTAATTTTTTGCGCTTATCAAATTCATCGGAAGAGATGTTAATCAACCCTTTTTTTAGTAAGGTATTTGTAAATTGTGTTACTGCCGGTTGTGAAATTTGAAGAACATTAGTGATGTCGCCTATGCAAACCAATCCCTCGTCATTAATGGTCTTGAAGATAGGAAATAGAGAAGGGTCAAAGTCTATATACAAACTTTTGTATACCCTTTTTACATCCCTCATAAGCGTATCACTTAATCGCTTCATTCTCGATCCAAACCCTAATTCTTTAAATTCAATAAACTTATCCATAATTGTTTATATAAGTACTTATGCAAAAATATAAAACTCTTGATTAATTCCAAGAGTTAATTAAATAAATTATTAAATTTTACTATCGATGAGGGCAATCATTTCAGCTTCTTGAGCAATTGCTTTCTCGTAAACAGCTTTAGCGTTTTGTAGTATTTGATTTGCAAATTCCTGATCTTTAATATCTTTAGCGTTAATTCGAACATTAAAGTAGGCTCCAATAACAGCAGTTCTAGCGCACAAAGAACCAACACCAGCATCAGATAAAGAATTTTGAAGTCCTTCTTTAGCCATAGCCATCATCACTTCCATAGAGTTACAAGCTGTTTCCATCACTTTAAAAGGAATTTCAGTAGCATATTTAGTTGCGTTTTCAATCGCTTTTTTTCTAGCAGAAACTTCTTCAGGGGTTGATTTTGGCATTCTGAAACCGTCAATTATTCTATTGAAAGCATTGGTGTCTTCATCTACTAAAAACAACAACTCATTTTTATAAGCCTGACCTTTTTCAGCCCATTTTGAGTAGAATTCCCATTTGTCATCCCATCCAGCTTTATGAGCAGATAAATTAGCAACCATTGTTCCCAAAGAAACACCCAAAGCACCTACGTAAGCAGAAATAGATCCTCCACCCGGAGCCATGGATTCTGAAGCTGTTTCTTCAGCAAATCCTTTAACAGTAAAATCAATTAGTTTTTTATCTGCATTAGCGTTCATTACATATTCTATAATTCTCTCTCGCGGATTAAAAGGTTTTAAGTCATCTAATCCTAAAGATTTAATTGCAATTTTAATCTTCTCGTCATCACTAATTCCAAGTGAACGTTCTTGTTTTAATAAGAAATAATCAGCAGCATCTAGCATTGCCTTTAGTGGAACCAATCCAACTAATTCTGATCCGGTAACTCTTATGCCTCTTGCTTGTGCTGCTTTTACTGTCTCATCAAAAGCTTCATGCATAGAGGTAATGGTAATATTTGTTAAGTTGTACGAAATTTGAGCAATTCCATATTCTTCAATATACCATCCAATTCCTTTAACTGCTTTTAATTTTCCTGGTATTCTTACAGGTTCTCCATTTTCATCTAAAACTTTTTTACCTGTAGCTGGATTGCCTTCTCGTTTTACTCTTCCTGCTTCACGAATATCAAAAGCAATTGCATTTGCTCTTCTAGTAGAAGTTGAGTTTAAATTAACGTTATACGCAATTAAGAAATCTCTTGCTGAAATAGCAGTTACACCAGAGTTTTTTACAGTTTCACTATAGTCTGCTGGTCCAAAATCTGGCTTCCAAATTGAATTAGATAACTTTTGCTCCAAACCTTCATATTCACCAGAACGAACTGTAGCTAAGTTTTTTCGTTCTTCTTTGGTAGCCGCATTCTCATAAAAATACCCAGAAATCCCCAATTCTTCACCAACTCTTTTTCCAAGTTCATGCGCATATTTTGCTGTCTCTTCCATAGAGATATTGGCAATAGGAATTAAAGGGCAAACATCTGTTGCTCCAAATCTTGGGTGTTCTCCAGTTTGTTTGCTCATGTCTATTAACTCGGATGCCTTTTTTATTAACAAAAACGCAGCTTTTATGACGTTTTTAGGCTCTCCGACAAATGTAATTACCGTTCTGTTAGTAGCTTTACCAGGATCAATATCTAGCAGTTTGATACCTTCTACTTCAGTAACGACATTGGCGATTGTGTTTATTTTTTTTAAATCTCTCCCTTCACTAATATTAGGAACGCATTCTATGATTTGTTGGTTCATTTTTTATCAAATATTTGTTGTAAAAGTAGTTGATATAAAACTTGATTCAAAATGTTAATATTAGTTAAAAAAAATTATATTTGTCTATAACCAAGCACCCCCCTAACTAAAAAAGATTACGCATCATTAGGCTTGAGTTTATGATATGATGTAACGACTATTCTTATTATGCCAAAAGAAGAGAAATGGCTCATAGAGATTACACCAAAAACTAGATTACTTGACCTTAATTTAAAAGAGGTTTGGAAATACAGAGATTTACTGTTTTTGTTTGTAAAAAGAGATGTTATAACAAAATATAAACAAACAATATTAGGGCCACTTTGGTATTTAATACAGCCCTTATTTACTTCAGTAATTTTTACATTAATATTTAACAACTTTGCTGGTATTTCTACAGGAGAAGTTCCTTTTTTCTTGTTTAACTTAGGAGGTATTACTTGTTGGAATTATTTTAAAGACTGTTTAACAGAAACTTCAGATACTTTTAAAAAGAATGAAGCCATATTCGGAAAGGTGTATTTTCCAAGGGTCATTATGCCAATGTCCACTATTTTTTCCAACCTGTTGAAATTTGGTATTCAGCTTTTCATCTTTATCTGTTTTTATATCTATTATGCTGTATTTGAAGGAATGGATGTCAATATCGGATGGGAACTTTTGTATTTGCCAATCCTTATTATTTCAATGGGAGTTATAGGACTAGGATTAGGAATGATGATTTCTTCTATGGTAACAAAGTATAGAGATTTAACATTCTTAGTAGCCTTTGGTGTCCAACTCTTAATGTACCTGTCTGGTGTCATGTATTCTGTTACTGAGTTACAAAAGAAGTTAGTGGAATATCCAGAGGTAGTTAGTTTTGTAAAGCATAACCCTATTACAACAGTTATAGAATCGTTTAGAAAAATTGTATTTGAAGGGAAAGCTATAGAGTTAGTAGAGATAGCGTATATAGTATGTATATCAATCGTGATATTTTTATTGGGACTGATTTTATTTAACAGAACAGAGAAAAGTTTTATTGACAATATTTAGAGATGGACAAAGAAGTAATTTTGGAAGTAAATAATTTGTCTAAGCAATATAGACTTGGAACGATAGGCTCTGGTACAATTAGCCATGATTTAAATCGACTTCTTGCAAAAATTAGAGGGAAGGAAGATCCGTTTTTAAAAGTTGGAGAAACAAATGATAGGAATACAAAGAGTAACTCCAACTATGTATGGGCTTTAAAAGACATTGAGTTTAAAGTGAAGAGAGGCGAGGTCCTTGGGATTATTGGAAAAAATGGAGCTGGAAAATCTACACTATTAAAAATACTTTCTAAAGTAACAGGCCCTACTACTGGCGCTATCAAAGCAAATGGACGAATAGCGTCTTTGTTAGAAGTAGGAACAGGGTTTCATCCAGAAATGACAGGAAAAGAGAACATTTTCTTAAATGGAGCTATCCTTGGAATGACCAAAAAAGAAATTCAAAGCAAACTTGATGAAATTGTTTCTTTCTCAGGATGTGAACGATATATAGATACACCAGTAAAACGTTATTCGAGCGGAATGAAAGTTCGTTTAGCTTTTGCTGTAGCAGCTCACCTAGAGCCCGATATTCTAATAGTAGATGAAGTCTTAGCAGTTGGAGATTTAGAGTTTCAAAAGAAAGCAGTGGGGAAAATGAAAGACATTTCTAACGAAAATGGTAGAACTGTACTATTTGTGAGTCATAATATGGCAGCAGTTAAACTACTATGTACTTCCGCTATGGTATTACACAACGGAGAGCAAGTTTTTAATGGAGGTGTAAACGAGGCTTTAATTAAATATAAAGAACTATCAGTGTTTTCTTCTTCTCCAAATTCAATTGATAGATTTGATAATGAACACATAAAATTGACAGAAGTTTCTGTTAAACCAACAAACGGAGAAATTATTTGTATCAATTCAGGAATTGATGTTACTATAAAATTTAATAACAAAGTTGATAATATCAATTTAGATTGTACAATAGAAATTGTCAACGAAGATGAAGTAATTGTATATCATAAAGGAGCTTTAATGCTGTATGATAATGATGCCAAAAAAGGAGACTATTTTCTTTTAGGAAAAGTGCCCCCATATCTATTAAATGCAAATCATTATAAAATAAATTTGGTGTTTGGAAAAGATAAAAAGCATGTTATTCTAGGAGCACAAAATGTAGTATCTTTTGAAATAGATAATTTAGGGTCTAGCGCTTCTACGAAAAGACCTGGTATTATTTATCAAGATTTAGATTGGGAAGTTAATTATTCAACATGACAGAACAACCACATATAATAAAGTTTGATCAAATTGGCTCTAGTAGTTTAGGGTATATTTCTGTGGCAGAAATTGAAGATCAAATACCATTTGACATAAAAAGGGTTTATTGGACTTATTTTACACCTAATAATGTACAACGTGGATTTCATGCACATAAAGAACTATTTCAAGTAATTGTTGCAGTTTCAGGGATTATCAAGTTTAAACTGATTGATAATGAAGGTAAAGAGGAAGTGTATACTTTAGATGATCCATCTATAGGACTATTTATCCCTAAGAAATACTGGCGAGAAATTTCATTTTCTCATAATGCAGTATTATTATGTTTAGCTTCCGAGAAATATGATGAAAACGATTACATCAGAGATTTTAATGATTTTAAGAATACAAAGTAATGAGTAAGAAATTAATTATTTACGGAATAGGAGAAACTGCTGATATAGCACATGAATATTTTACTCATGACTCTAACTATGAGGTTGTTGCGTTTACTGCAGATAAAGATTACATCAAAGAGAATACATTAAAAGGATTACCAGTAGTTCCTTTTGAAACAATAGAGAATAATTACTCTATTGATCAATATGAGATGTTTGTTGCAGCAACGTACAATCAATTGAATAGAGTAAGAGCTATCATGTTTAAAAAAGCAAAAGAGAAAAATTATACACTAGCAAGCTATGTTAGTTCAAGAGCTTTTGTGTGGCACAATGTAAAATTGGGAGAAAATGTTTTTATCTTCGAGAACAATGTGATTCAACATCAATGTGAGATAGGCGATAATGTTGTTTTATGGAGTGGAAATCATATTGGTCATCAATCAAAAATTAAAGACCATGCGTATTTGTCTTCTCATTGTGTGATATCTGGATTTTGCTCTATAGGAGAATATTCTTTTTTAGGAGTTAATTGTACTTTTAATGATAATGTGTCTATTGCAGATGACACACTAATAAGCAGTGGAGCACTAATTGTTAAGAATAGTGAGAAAAAAGGAGCATTATTAATGGGAAGTCCAGCTAGAGCTGCCTCTAAGACTAGTTACCAAGCTTTTAATGTAAATGAAGATTGGATATGAATTGGCAAAAAAAAGGATTGATTTACTCCCCACCTTTTGACAATTCATGGAAGGATAATTCGGCATTGACTCCAACACCTATTGCAATAGATGAAGATACAATCCGAATTTTCTGTGGTTTTAGAAACTCTAAAGGAGTTTCGAGGATTGGATATGTAGATGTAAATTCAAACAACCCTTCAGAAATTAAGAAGGTTTCTAATGAGTCTATATTGGATATTGGAAACCTGGGTAATTTTGATGACAATGGAGTTATTCTAGGAGATGTAATTAGATTAGGAAACGATATTTTAATGTACTATGTTGGATTTCAATTAGTTGAAAACGTTAAATTTTTGGCATACTCAGGACTTGCTATAAGCAAAGACAACGGAAATAGTTTCGAAAGGTATCAAAAAACACCTATTTTAGATAGAAGTGATGAAGCGTTGTTTATTAGAGCAATACATTCTATTACTTATGAAAACGGATTGTTTAAAATCTGGTATGCAACTGGTTCCGGTTGGGAGTTGATTGATGGGAAATATTATCCACAATACGATATAAATTATATTGAATCAAATTCTGCTTTTGAATTTCCTAAGAAAGGAACAAAGTGTATTATTAATAATCCTGAAAATAAAGAATATAGAATCGGGAGACCTAGAGTCTATAAATCGGAAACAGGATCTTATATTATGAATTATACCTATGGAACTACAGATGGTAGATATCAAGCTGGTCAAGCTGTTTCTAAGGATGGAATACAATGGGAAAGAAGAGATGAAGACTTTGAGCTGAAACCTTCTGAAACTGGTTGGGATTCAATGCATTTATGTTATCCAGCATTAATTTCTGTAAAAAATAAAACATATTTGTTTTATAACGGAAATAATATGGGGTACGAAGGATTTGGATATGCAGAACTTTTAAAATAACGAATATGGGAAATGAACTAAGAACTCACGGTATTACGGACGTTAATGTTTTGAATGATGAAATAGATGCTATTGTAGAAGAAATTACAATTAATGGGTACTCGGTAATTGAAAGCGGTTTTAGCGATGAAAAGTTACAATCGTTACGAGATAAAATTGACAAAATTTATAAGACACAGGCTGAAGAAATAGGAGGGGAGTCGAATTTAAAACAGATTAATGATGCAAATGTTGCAAGACATTTGTTAGCTTATGATGACGAGTTTTTAGATCTGATGACTCATACAGCTTTAGATAAAATAACGTCAAGAATTCTTGGGGATTTTTATGTGCTAATGTCTCAGAATGCTCTCATTAATAATCCAGATGATGATCATTATCAGACTACTTGGCATAGAGATCTTAACTATCAGCATTTTGTTTCTACTAAGGTCATAGCATTAAGCGCATTGTATTGTATCGATGAATTTTCAGAAAAAACAGGAGGTACTGTAATTTTACCATTTACTCATAAAGTTGAATCATTTCCATCAACTGAATATGTAAAAAAACACGAAACAGTTGTAAGCGCCCCAGCAGGATCTATAATCCTTTTTGATGCAATGCTTTTTCATAGAGCAGGACAAAATACTTCTTCCATAATACGACGTGCAGTAAATCATATTTTTACCCTTCCTTTTGTAGTACAACAAATTAGTTTTCCAAAAATGTTAGGAGATCGTTTCAAAGAAAATCCCAGACTTAGAAGAACGTTAGGGTATACTTCACAAATACCAGATAATGTCACAGAATGGCGACAAGCAAAATTAAATAGTAAGAATGCAGATGATTAAGAACATACTTATTGAAGATAAACTAACTCATCATCTTGAAGAACTTCGTGTATTCTGTGAAAACTCTCATATTATTTTATATGGAGCAGGATTAACAGGGGCAGGAATTATAACGAAACTTAAAAGCCTTAATGTTAACCCATTATCAATAGTAGATGATACTCCTGCCAAACAAGGGAAAGATCTATTAGGAGTTCCTATTATTCCTTCAAATGATTTAAAAAATGTAGAAGGTGACTTTGCGATTATAGTCACTATGATTAATCCAAGTATGGATTTCTTTTCTTTCAAAGAGAATCTAAAGAAAAATGGATATAAAAACGTTTTTTCGTTTCTTGAATTAAATCAATTGTATCCAGATACATTTCTACCTTTCATGCATTTTGATGTACGGGAGTATTTTATAGGAGAGCAACCCCGTATTGAAGAGGCACTTTCTTTGTTTAAAGAAGAAAAATCAAGAGATATATTCTTAAACAACTTAAAATTCCGTTTAAACATGGACTTTGAGAATTTATCGAAAGGAGATCATCAGGATTATTTCCCTGATGATGTAATAAAAATTAAAGAGAATAGTGTCTTTGTTGATTGTGGAGCATTTGATGGTGATACATTGCACTCATTTATTTCTAAGAATCCTAGTTTTTCAAAGGCCTTTGCTTTTGAACCTGACCCAATAAATTTTGCAAAATTACTTAGTTATTGTGCTGATTTACCTAGTGAAACGTCTTCAAGGACATACGTATACAATGCTGGATTAAGTGATAAGCATGGCTTTCTTAAATTCTCTTCATTAAATAACATGGCTTCCTCTTTAGATAGTGATGGAGATTCAATTATCCAGACTTTATCTCTAGACGAATTTTGTTATCCCATTTTAAAAGATTTTGAAGATGAAATTTTAATTAAAATGGATATTGAAGGTGAAGAACCCAATGCTATTAAAGCTTGTGAGGATTTAATTAAGAACAAAATATCTCATTTGGCAATAAGTATTTATCACAATCCAAATGATTTGTGGCATATTCCTTTGATGATTAAAGAAATCGATTCAAATTATAATTTTCTATTAAGGCAGCATGGAAATGACAGTATGGATTTAGTATTGTATGCTATAAAAAAAGATGACAACTAGCTTGGACATAAAGAGATATTCAAATACTAGAAAAACCGAATGGAACGATCTTATTTTAAACTCTAAGAACGGAACCTTTCTTTTTCATAGAGATTATATGGACTATCATCAAGATAGATTTACAGATCATTCTTTGATGATTGAATCTTCCAATAAAGTAGTTGCTGTCTTTGTCGCAAATGAGTCAGACCAAATAATACAAAGTCATGGAGGACTGTCTTATGGAGGACTAATTTACACGACAAAACTTAGAACAAAAGATGTTCTTGAAATTTTAGAAGCAATAATAGCTTATTATAAAGGCAAAGGATTCAAAGAACTGTATTACAAATCTGTTCCGGAGATATATCATTCGTATCCATCTGCAGAAGATAGATATGCACTATTCAAAAAAGGAGCAGAACTTTACAGAAGAGATGTTTCTTCAACGATAGACTTAGATAACAAACTTAAACTGAGTAAAGGAAGGAAATGGCTGCTGGCAAGAGCCAAGAAAAACAATATAACAGTTCAAGAATCTCAAGATTTTGAAGGTTTCTTCAGTCATTACAATACTTACTTAAAGAATAGATATGGAGTAGGAGCGGTTCATAATGTCGAAGAAATGAAATTGCTGCGTAGCAGATTTCCAGAGAATATTAAATATATAAGTGCTTCTATAGATGATGAATTTCTAGGAGGAACAATTCTCTATTGTACTCCAAAGGTTATTCATGCTCAATACATTCATTTTTCTGAACAAGGAAAAGAGGTGGGAGCTTTTGACTTAACCATGAGTAAAATACTTGAAGAGTATCAAGATCGAAAATATTTTGACTTTGGAATATCAACAGAACAAGATGGGCAATACCTTAATGAAGGGTTGATTAGTTTTAAAGAAAGCTTTGGAGCTAGAGCAACTCTGTGTGATTTTTACAAAATAAAACTATGATCCCTTTTTTAGACATAAAAGCCATTAATAACCAACACAAAAAGGAAATAACTGAAGCTTGTGCTGATGTTATAGAAAGTGGTTGGTATATAAAAGGTCAAAAGGTACACCAGTTTGAAAAAGAACTAGCCAGTTTTATTGGGAGCCGTTTTGCCATAGGAGTCGCAAATGGATTAGATGCCTTACGTCTCATCATAAAAGCATACAAAGAGTTAGGAGTTTTTAAAGATGGTGATGAAATTATCGTTCCAGCAAATACTTACATTGCTTCAATGTTAGCAATTACTGATAATAACTTAATCCCTGTTTTTGTAGAACCTAATATTGATACGTACAACATCGATTTTTCAAAAATTGAAGAAGTAATTACAGAACGAACAAAAGCAATCATGGTCGTTCACCTTTATGGGAGAGTAAGTTGGAGTAGTAGACTAAAAGAGGTTGCGGAGAAACATCAGCTTAAAATTATTGAGGATAATGCACAAGCTATTGGGGCTAAGTATGATGGAATTTATACGGGAAATTTAGGTGATGCATCTGGATTTAGTTTTTACCCAGGAAAGAACCTAGGAGCTTTAGGTGATGGAGGAGCAGTTACTACAAATGATAAAGATTTAGCAAACGTAGTTAGAGCTATAGCAAATTATGGATCTGAAGAGAAATATCTGAATATATATAAAGGGCTTAATAGTCGATTGGATGAAATGCAGGCTGCAATTCTTTCCGTAAAATTAAAACACCTTATTAAAGAAAATAGAAAGAGACAAGAAACAGCAAAGTATTATAGAGAGAAGATTACCAATTCGAGAATTATTTTACCTAATAATACTCAAGATATAAAAGAACATGTTTGGCACTTGTTTGTAGTGAGAATATCAAACAGAAATCAATTTAAAGAATACTTGCTAGAAAACGGAATTCAGACACTTATTCATTATCCAATACCACCTCACAAGCAGCAAGCATATAAAGAGTATGCTCATTTGTTGTTGCCAATAACAGAGAAAATCCATGATGAAGTATTGAGTATCCCTATTAGCCCAGTTCAAACACAAGAAGAGATAGAAACAATCATTAAGGTTTTGAACAAGTATGAATAAAGAAATTCCTTTAGTAAGCATTATAGCAACATGTTACAATCATGAAAAATACTGTTTAGAGGCTTTAGATTCTTTAAAAAATCAAACCTATAAAAACACAGAACTAATTATCATTGATGATTGTTCTACTGATAATACAGTAGGAGTGATTGAAAAATGGATTGAAAAGAATAATTACGATTGTAATTTTATTAAACATCAAAAAAATGTAGGTTTAATAAAAGGAGCAAATGAAGGTCTTGAAGCTGCCAATGGTTTGTACTATAATTTTTGTTCTTTAGACGATATAGCTCTTCCCAATAAAATAGAGATACAAACGAAAGCATTTGAAACGAATTTCAATGCTCTATTAGTAATATCTGATATTGAAGTAATTGATGAAAATTCAGTATTAAAAAATAAATCTTTTATAAGAGAGTTGATGGGAAGAGATCAGTTTCCAACGTCTAATTATATCGAAGAATTTTTTAAATCAGACTATTTACTATCGCCAAGTTATCTGTGTCATAGTCGCCTTTTTGATGTTATAGGAGAGTTTGATGAAAACCTTGTCTTTGAAGATTTTGATAAAAAACTTGCTATTCTAACAAAAGAAGTAGAGTTTGTAATCGTAGACAAACCAACGGTTAGGTATAGGATGTTTGGAGACTCTATGAGCAATGCATCAAGTAAGCGTTATTGTATCCAGAACCTAAAAACAATAAAGAAATATATTAAAGACCCCAAAGTCAGACCTTTTCTAAAAAGTAAACTTGCTAGGTTTTCTAGATTATTACTTGCTGAAGAAAAAAGTATGACCACACTAAAGTGGTTGTTCATTAATGTCAGTATCAACAAGAATAAAAAAGCAATAAAGCTTTTGGCTAAATTCTTTTTAAAAAAATAGGGAGGATGTTAGAGAATAAAAATATTGTTTTTCTACTAAAATCATTCGCTTTGGGAGGAGCTGAAAGACAAGCATTGTCTTTAGCTGGATATCTTCAAAATGAAAAAAATTGTAGTGTTTATATTTACTCATATCTGACTTCAACATCTACAGAACTTTTTTATGCAGAGTGCGAGAAATATAACTTAAATAATTTATTCGTAGTTAAAAACCCTTTGAGCGCAGCAGGTAAATTTAAATATATAAAAAGAAGAATTAAAATTGCATTGTTTGCTTTGAAGCTAAGAAAACACAAGCCTTCAGTAATCATACCTTACTTAAACCCTCCTTCTATTATTACTAATTTATGTTATAAGTTATCTGGTGCAAAAACTACTTTTTGGCATCATCGAGGTGTTGATTATTATCGGGGAGATCTTATAGAACAAAAGGCAATAGCAAATACAAAGGTGTTTATTACAAATTCAATAAATGGTAAGGAAGAGCTGGAACAACGATTAAATGTCCGTCCTGAAAAAGTATTTACAATTCCGAATTTCTCGATTATTAAAAATGGAGTTACCATTCCTAAAGATGGCAAGATAGTTATAGGAATGATTTCTCATTTTAGAGAAGAGAAATATCAAAATTTACTGATGGATGCTTTTATAGAGTTATATAAAACAATTAAAAATATTGAATTGGTTTTTGTTGGTGATGTAGTAAAAAGTGATACAGAAAAATCATCCTTTAAAGAAGTGATGAAAAAGATTCAGTTGAATAATTTAGAAGATGTTGTTACCATTCATCACAAAACATCAGCAGAAGCAATCCTTCCGAAGTTGAATATTGGAGTTTTACTTTCAGAAAATGAAGGAATGCCCAATGCTGTTATGGAATATATGGCTTACAAGTTACCTGTTGTTGCTACAGATCATCCAGGTTGTAAACAGTTATTGGGGGATAAGAATGATTATTTGGTTACAAACTCAAAAGAAGAAGTTACTGAAAAACTAAAGAGTTTACTTACAGATGAAAGGCTGATGAAAAATGAAGGCGAGAAAAATTTTAATAGATTAAGTGAAGAGTTTTCTATGTCCAATTACATTCATAAATTAGAAAATATTTTATACAATTAACCATGTGTGGTATTTCAGGAATCATCAATTACGATAAAAATCAGCATATAGATGCCAATGAGCTATCTAGAATGACTGATGCGATTAAGCATCGTGGCCCTGACGGATTTGGTTATTGGAATTACAATAACATTGGTTTAGGTCATAGACGCTTGTCAATTATTGATAAAGAAGGAAGTGCACAACCGATGTCTATTGAAAATGAAAATTTCACATTGACTTATAATGGGGAAATCTATAATTTCCTAGAATTAAAAAAAGACCTACATCAATTAGGAGCAACTTTTAAAACCAAAGGCGACACTGAAGTAATTCTTAGAGCTTATGAATATTGGGGAGTAGAATGTCTCAATAAGTTTAGAGGAATGTTCTCGTTTGCAATTGTTGATAAGATGAAACAAGAAGTTTTTCTTGCGAGAGATCACTTTGGAATTAAACCTTTGATATACCATACAGGGAAAGACTGCTTTCTATTTGGTTCAGAGATACAACAGTTGGTAAAGCATTCTAGTTTTAGAAAAGAGATCAACGTTCATGCTCTTTCTGAATATATGAAATTCGGATACATTCCATCACCATTAACAATTTATAATGATGTTTATAAATTGGATCCAGGAAACTATATACGAATCGATTTTCATGGTAAGACCATTGAGAAAAAGGAATATTATGACCTCGATTTTAAACCAGATCGTTCGTTTTCTTATGACTACTGGGTAGAAGAAACCGAAAAAGCAATAGATACTTCGGTTAACTATCATAAAATAGCAGATGTTCCTTATGGTGCATTTTTATCTGGAGGTATAGATTCGAGTTTAATAGCAAGTTCATTGGCAAAACAAGGAAAAGGTGTAGATGCATTTACAATGGGCTTTGAAAACAAACAGTTTAATGAAGTACCTTATGCCAAAGAAGTAGCACAAAAATATGATTTAAAGCATCATATTGAATATGTAGATATGAGCGATGTAGAAGCTGTATTTCCAAAGTTGGTACAACATTATGGAGAACCATTTTCAGATAGCTCTGCCATTCCTACATACTATATTACTAAAAAAATACAAGAAACTCTTCCTGTAGTTCTCTCTGGAGACGGAGGAGATGAAGCGTTTGGAGGCTATTATAGTTATCAGAACTTCTTAAAAATTGCTGCCCCTAATGCGCCAAAGCATCATTATAAAAACCAAATAAAAAGCCTAATAAAGCACGTTGGATTAAAATACCCAACAACACCTAGAAAACCTGATATTCATGATTGGATTAATATTGTATCCTATCACAATGAAAAGAAGGTTATGGACTTGCTAAGTAAAGATGTTTTAAAAGATGTAAATACTCGTTCAGAAGTATATCATAAATGGTATGAAAAGGCTAAAGCAAAAGGGTATGATGCCTATACAACAGCAAGTTATTTAGATTATAAAACTTATATTCATGGAGATATTTTAACAAAAGTAGATATCGCTTCAATGATGAATAGTTTAGAGGTAAGAACCCCTTTAATAGATAAAGAGATTATAAGACTCATGTCTAAAATTCCTTCAAAGTATAAGATTGGCAGGAATAGAGAAGGAGCATGGAATAAGAAAATGATTCTAAACAGTATTGCTGAAAAAAGATTTGGCACCAGTTTTATTCAAAGAAAGAAGCAAGGATTTAGTGTGCCGCTTCAAGATTGGTTCTCTGAAAAGACAGCAATAGGAAACGATTTTAAAACAATTGTAAATAGTAAAAACTCTGAAATATATAAATACTTAGACTTTAATGCAGTTCATCAAATAGGAGATGCTAATTCTAGCAGTAAATATCAACTCTATTTTTTAGAGAAATGGTTGGCTAATCAATAAAACTGCACATGAAAATTCTCTTTGTTTGTCAGCAATATATTCACGCGGTAAGGTGGATTAATCAATTGAAGAATTCTTCTCATGAAATCTATGTTTTTGATTGTTTAGATAATGCGATACATCCAGATTTAAAATGGACTCAATCCTATGAAAACTGGTCTAAAAGAAAGATGTCCTATATAAAAGGCGAAGAAAGGTTGAGTAAAAAACTGCCTTCTGTTTATGAAAAAGTTGAAGGCTTTTTAAAGGTGACTGCTTCAGAAAAACTAGAAGAGATTATACAAGAAATCAACCCCGATTTGGTACATTCTATAGAAATGCAATCTGAAACATATCCACTAATAAAAGTCAGAGATAAACTTCAATTTACTTGGGCATACTCATCTTGGGGTAGTGATATGTATCTTTATTACAACAACAAAAAGCATGTTAAGAAAATTAAAAATGCATTAGATTCTATAAACTATCTTTTCAGTGATAATCAAAGAGATGTAAAGTTAAGCAAGGAGTTAGGTTTTAAAGGCCATGGTAATTATATCTTTCCGGGAGGAGGAGGATATGATCTGACGGCCATTAATGGTTATATGACACCTGTAAAAGGTAGAAAGTTAATTTTAATAAAAGGATATCACCATTGGGCAGGAAGAGCTTTAACTGTTTTAAAAGCCATTGAGTTAGTATCCGAAGAACTTTTAGATTTTGATATCTATGTGTATTCTGCACATGCTATTGTAGTTGATAAAATTAAAGAACTTAATGAGAAATCTGACTTTACTATTGAATACTCCTCTAGACATGATCAAATAACTCACGATGAATTACTGACATTGTTTGGTAAATCATTGGTAGCTATTGGGAATAGTATTTCAGATGGAATCCCAAATACGTTACTAGAATCGATACTACTTGGAGCATTCCCAATTCAATCTAATCCAGGGAAAGTTACAGAAGATTATATACAAGATGGAGTTAACGGATTGCTAATTTCGAATCCAGAAGACGCAATTGAAGTATCTGAGCTTATTATGAAAGCAATAAAAGATAATGAACTAATTGAGCGTGCATTTCAAAAAAATCAAGAAATTGCAAAAGGTTTAGAATATGAACTTATTAAAGATGAAGTATTGAAAGCATACAGTGAAATAGAACAGTCAATCAAATGAAACAAGGAGTCTCTATCATCATAAGAAATAAAAATGAAGCCGATTATCTAAGTCAGCTACTAAATATATTGACGGATAATTATGCGAATGATTATGATGAAATTATCATCGTAGACAATAATTCTACTGATGATAGTATTGTGATTGCGGAAAAATTTAATTGTAGAATTATTACAATAGATGAGTTCTCCTATGGAAGAGCATGCAACCTTGGAATAGTAAACGCTAAAAATGAGTATTGTGTTTTTTTAAGTAGTCATTCTGTTCCTTTTGGAAGTGATTTTTTTAAAAATGTCCACACATATTTCAAGAAAGATGCTAAGATTGCTGGATTGAGGTTTTGTAAAAATATCGTTGAAGCTAAAAGTTTTTATGAAAACAAAAGCAGCAATGATAATTTAAATGCATATGGATTGATGAATGCCGCATCAGCACTAAGAAAAAGTGTTTGGGAAAAGGTGAAGTTCGATGAAGAAGTAAAAACCTCTGAAGATAAAATTTGGACGCGTGACATCTCAAAACTTGGATATGAGGTTCAATTGATTCCAAGTATATTTTTTTACATCAATACTAGAAATTTCAAAAACGAGATTAAAAGATATAGAAAACATAAAAAAGCAATGGAGATAAATCCGGATATCTATAGCGAAACAGTTAAAATAAATTCACTGTACTATTTTATTAGAGAAATCTATAGAGCTTTTGTTATTTTTTTAAGAAGAGTAAGATACGTTATAGCTAAACTTTGGGTAGATATCACCACATAAAAACACATCATGTCTAGAATACTTTTTGCTTATAATTACTTCGGAATATCACCCAATAATAGTGGTGGTGGAGGAGCTGTTAATTATAGCCATCTTAAATTGTTAAGCGAGTTAGGACATGAAATTGTATTACTACCAATTATTTGGGATGACAACGCAAAGTTTGATGATAAAGATTTTGACGAGTCGAGGCATTTAATAGAAAAAGTAATTCCCTTAAAAGTCGACCAAGGGAAACGAAGTAGAGGGTTTGAATGGTTGTATAGAGCATTGTTTAAACCAGCAGAATTCGAATATTTTTTCATCAATCAAAATAACAAAAAATCTTTACAACAAATAGTAGTAAATAACAATATTGATATTGTTTGGTGTGAATGGAGGTGGGCGGCCTTGCTTGTTTGGAAGACAAAATTAAATGCAATAAAATTGTATTCTCATCACGATTGGGAATACAAATTAAGTTTGCTAAAAAACAAGCCTACTTTGAATATGAGATTTCATACATTTCAAAAAAAGAGAGTAGAAATCAAAATGGCAAAAGAATTTGATGCTTGTATTTCTGGATCTTATACAGAGGCAAAAGAAATTTCTGAAATATCAAAAAAAGAAGCGCTTTACATTCCAATTACATATCAACCAATTCCTTTTAAAGAAGGAACAGATAACAAGGTGAGAATTGTTCATTTAGGAAGCATGGGGACTACTGCGAATCGTATAGGTTTAGAACGATTTTTAGATGTATGTTGGAAAAATATAAAAAAACAAATTCCAGAGATTCAACTAAATGTTATTGGAAAAATAGACCAAGCACACAACAGTCTTAAAGAAAAACTTAACAATGATTCACAAATCAATGTTTTAGGATTTGTAAAAGAATTATCAGATGTTTTACACCCATATGATATTCATATAGTTTCTTGGGAACATAATACAGGAACAAGAACACGTGTCCCTTTAGTTTTTAACTTTAAACAAGTCTTAGTAGCAACAAAATCTTCAGTAGAATGTTTTCCAGAAATAACAAGTAAAAATGCTGTTCTCACGAATAATTTACAAGAGATGACAAAACAAATAATAGATTTGTATTCTGATACTGAAAGGTTACATTTGTTAGCAGAGAACGGGTATAAAACTTTTTCTGAAAATTATACCTACCCAGCCCAATTAAAAACTCTCAATGATTTTTTAAAAACAATTCACTAGTGAGAAAAACAATTGAAATAAACGGAAGAAAAATAGGACCAGATTTTCCACCTCTGGTAATTGCAGAAATAGGGATTAATCATGAAGGCTCCTTAAAGGTAGCTAAAGAGATGGTAGATTCGGCTTATAGAGCTGGGGCAGAATGTGTGAAACACCAAACGCACATTGTTGATGATGAAATGAGCGGAGAAGCTAAAAAAGTGATTCCTGGAAATGCAGATGTTTCTATCTATGAAATTATGAAGCGCTGTGCGTTAAATGAAGATGATGAAATAGCTTTAAAAGAATATGTAGAAAATAAAGGAATGATTTTTATTTCTACACCTTTTTCTCGAGCCGCTTCTGAAAGACTAGAAAGGATGAATGTTCCTGCTTATAAGATTGGATCTGGAGAGTGTAATAACTACCCATTATTAGAACATATTGCTTCTTTTAGAAAACCAGTGATTTTGAGTACGGGAATGAATACTATTGAAAGCGTTGCTAAAGCTGTTGCTATTTTTGAAGAAGCAAATACCCCTTTAGCATTATTGCATACTACGAATTTATACCCAACACCACCGAAATTAGTTCGGTTTGGAGCAATGACAGAATTAGCAGAAGCATTTCCAAACAATGTATTCGGATTGTCTGACCACACAGTTACTAATCATGCCTGTTTAGGAGCTGTGGCTTTGGGAGCTTCAGTTTTAGAACGTCATTTTACAGATCATATGCAAAGAACTGGCCCAGACATTGTTTGTTCCATGGATGAAAATGGGTGTAAAGAGTTAATTGAAGGAAGTCGATTGATGTGGACAATGAGAGGCGGTAAGAAAGAACCTGCAAAAGAAGAACAAGTAACAATAGATTTTGCGTTTGCTACTGTAGTAACTATCAAACCTATTAAAAAAGGAGAAGTATTTTCAAAAGAAAACCTATGGGTTAAAAGACCAGGAACAGGCGCTATTTTAGCAGATGAATACAATGATATCCTTGGTAAAAAAGCTGTTAGAGAAATCTTGTCAGATGAACATTTAAATTGGTCAGATATTGAGTCATAAAAAGAAAATAGTATTCTTAACGGGTACCCGAGCTGATTTTGGTAAACTGAAATCACTTATAAAAATCACACAAGATCATGCCGATTTTGATGTACAGATTTTTGTAACGGGAATGCACCTAGATGCTCAATATGGTTCTACTGTAAATGAAGTGTATAAAAGCGGATTTACAAATATACATGAGTATAAGAATTATGATGAGATTGAACACATGGATCGTACTTTGGCAAAAACTATTACCGGGTTTTCTAAGTTTATTTCAAAGCAGAGCCCAGATTTAATAGTAGTTCATGGAGATAGAGTAGAAGCACTGGCTGGTGCAATTGTAGGAAGTTTAAACAATGTTTTAGTTGCTCACGTTGAAGGAGGTGAAATCTCAGGCACAGTAGATGAATTAATAAGACATTCTGTAAGTAAATTATCTCATATTCATTTGGTGTCTAATGAAATCGCAAAAAAAAGGTTGGTGCAAATGGGCGAGTTAGCATCATCGATTTATTGTATTGGTTCTCCAGATTTAGATTTAATGAACCCGAATTCATTACCAGATTTACAATTTGTAAAAACATATTATGAGATTCCTTTTGATACCTACGGAATAGTAATGTACCATCCTGTGACCACAGAATATAACTCTATTAAAGAACATATTACCATCTTTGTTGACGCACTTATAAGCTCGAATAAAAACTATGTGGTTATTTACCCGAATAATGACATAGGAACTAAGGAAATATTAGAAGAGTATAAACGATTGGAGAATAATGAACAATTCAAAATATTTCCATCTTTACGATTCGAATATTTTTTACGTTTATTAAAAGAATCAGAATTTATTATTGGAAATTCAAGTGCGGGAGTACGAGAAGCTCCTTTTTACAATGTTCCAACCATAGATGTTGGAACAAGACAAAATAATAGATCTCAAGCAGCAACAATAAATACAGTATCTCATCAATACATTGATATACTAAAAGCGATAGAGAATAGCGAGGTAGATAAACATCATATAGTTGATATTTCTGAATTTGGTTCAGGAAATAGTGATCAGTTATTTTTAGATTTATTAAATTCAGAAGATATTTGGAAAGTAGATTGTCAAAAGCAATTTCAAGACTTATAAATGAAGATAGTAGCAGTCATACCGGCACGTGGGGGATCTAAAGGGATTCCACAAAAGAACCTACATAAAGTGGCTGGAAAGCCATTGATTGCTTGGACGATTGAATCTGCTATGGCTTCAAAACTTATTGATACTATTGTTGTAAGCTCTGATAATGAAGAAATACTAGATTTTTCTAAAACGTACAACACCATTACCAATATAAAAAGACCATTAGAACTGGCAACTGATAGCGCTCCTACAGAACCTGTATTGCGTCATGCATTGGATGAATTAAAATTATATGAAAAGTATGAGTATTTAATTTTGTTACAGCCAACGTCTCCCTTAAGAGATAGTAATGATATTGATGATGCTATTACGACACTATTAGCATCTGAAGCAACTTCTTTAATTAGCGTGACTCAGCCAGATCATCATCCTTTAAAGTCTTTTGTGAAAGATGATGAAGGATATTTAAAAGGATTGGTTAACAATCAGTTTCCTTTTATGCCAAGACAAGAGCTACCAGAAACGTATCAACCCAATGGAGCAATTTATATTGTTGAGGTGAAAGAGTTCTTAAAGAACAACAAGTTATTTACCAATAGAACAATAGCATATAATATGTCTTCAGAGAAGAGTATCGATGTCGATTCTTTAGAAGATGTGATAAAAATCGAAAATCAACTCAAAACATAACCCCCTTGTCAGAATTAAAAATAATCATACCCGTATATAATGAAGAAGGCGCAATTACTGAAGTAATTAACGACTGGACTTCTACATTAGAAAAATTAAAAATAGATTTTTTAATCTATGTATTCAATGATGGTTCAAAGGACAATACCATAGGAATCCTACAAGAGCTTTCAAAAAGTAATAAGCACCTAAAAGTTATAGACAAACCTAATTCTGGTCACGGTCCAACCATACTAAAGGGATATAAAGAGAATTTAGATGCTCAATGGTTATTTCAAGTCGATTCGGATAATGAATTGAGAGCAGAAGAGTTTGAGAAATTTTGGGTAGAACGACACGATTATGATTTTTTAATTGGATACAGAACACAGAGAAATAGTCCACTTCCTAGAATCATTACCACAGCAATTTCTAGAATAACTGTAGGTTTCTTTTACGGAAACAGAGTAAAAGATGTGAATGCTCCTTTCAGGTTGATGAGAACGAGTAAATTTGGAGATGATATCGTTAAAATTCCAGACAACACTTTTGCACCAAACTTAATCGTTTCTGGAATTGCCAATATTAGAAAATTAAGGATTAAACAAATGACCGTTTTACATCATAATAGACAAACAGGAGAAGTATCTATTAAAAAATGGAAACTGTTCAAAGCTGCTTTTAAATCTTTAATACAAACAATTGTGTTCAGATTTAGATAACATGAAAAAACTTCTCATTCTACTTATTCTTATCGTCTTAATTCCAATCATTTTTATTGGTTTCAGTAGAGATGCTAGCGTTTACGCATATATGGGAAAACTCTTAGTTGATGGTTATATTCCTTATGTTGATGGATGGGATCATAAAGGTATTTCGCTATATTTTATAAATGCTTTTGGATATTTAATAGGTTTTAAATCTTTTATTGGAATACGTGTTTTAGAACTCATTCTAATACTATATGCTTTTTCGAAAGCCTATAAAATTCTTAGTGTTAAGTTTTCTAAACTTATTGTTTTTATTGCCTGTGTTTTTGGTTTGTTCACATTAAAATATTTCTTTGACGATGGAAATATGACAGAAGAATATGGGGCAATTTTCTCACTTATAGCAATTTCATTACTCTTAAAAGAAAACATTAGAACACTTGATTATGGAATTGTAGGGGCTTTATTTATTATTAACTTGACAATAAGAGCAAATCTAATTTCTTTTTGGGTTGCCTTATTTTTAATGTACGTTATACAAGTTATTCTAAAAGTTATCCCAGTGAGAACTTTTTTATTGAATTTACTTAAAATGGCATACGGAGGAGCCGTTATTGTTCTATTACTCTTAATATACTTGTTCAGTACTGGGAGTTTTCAGGAATTTATTGATGCTGCTTTTGTATTTAATTTTTCTTATTCTGACACTACGTTTGTATCTACCTTAGAAGTAATCTTCAGGTCAATGAAAAGGTATCATCTGTCTATTCTTTTCGTCATCGCTTTTGTTTTATCGCTGATAAGATTTTACAAAGACAAAACTAAAACTATAGAACTCCTTTTAATCTTTTGGATTCCTATAGAGCTTTACTTTGGTAATATGTCTAATAGAATGTACGCGCATTATTTCTTAATGTGGGCACCAATATTGGTTCTATCATCTTGTATTATATTCTCAACGTTGAAAGAGCAGCTAAACGCCTCGAACCAAAAACTAATTATCATTAGTGGTGTACTCTTTGTATTGTGCTTCTATATTCCCACTTATATGGTTTTGAAAGATTGGAAAGAGATAGTCATAAAACCTAAAACTACTTTCATTGAAAATGTTAGTAATCATATTGCAAAAAACTATGAAGATGAATCCCTCTTAGTCTGGGGGAATTATTGTCAGTTTTATAATAATACAGGAAAGAAAGCACCAACAACATTTTTTTATCAATCGATTTTCAAGTACAAATCAGATTTGGTAAAGGAAAAAGCAAAAGAATTCACGAAAGAAATTTTGGAGAATAAACCAGGTTTAATTGTAGATGCCAAAGGGAAAGGATTGTTAAATCTTAATGGAGGAGATGAAATCAAAATTGATGATAGTCAAAAAGAATACTTGAAAGAGTTTTTATCAATTGTAAGAACACATTACATTTTGAAAGAACAAAAATACGGAGCTGATTTTTATATCCTAAAAGAAAATGAGTAAACAAAAGGTCTTACTATTAATCCAATCTGGGTATAGCGCTAGGAATTTTATCTTATCTAATTTTTTGGAGGATGAATCATTGGATTTTACATTTTGGTCTGATCAGGATTATATAAAAGAGTATGACATTAAAAATGAATTGATAAGGCTTCCAGAGCATGATTATCATTGGAAGATTAATTTTATTCAGAAAATAAAAAATAGAGCTGAACTGTTTTTTAATGTTAAGAAAACAAAGAATAAAAACTACTTATCCTATTTAATAGGCATTTATAAATCGAATAGTTTACGAATACAACTTAAAAAGTTTTTGTACACGATCATTGCACGTTTTTATGCCAATGAAAAAGGAATTCAAAATTTAGACAAACCTCTTTATAAAGCAGTACGAAAAACAACGTACTATAAGAAATGTGTAGCACAGTTAAAGGACTCTAATCCAGAATTGGTACTTTGTACACATCAAAGAGCAAGCGTAGCAATAGCGCCCATGTTAGCAGCTAGAGATCTAGGAATTAAAACAGTTTGCTTTATTCATTCTTGGGACAACATGCCTAAAGGAGTTCAACTAGTGAAAGCTGATCGTTATTTTGTATGGAGTGAGTACATGAAGAAAGAAATGCAACTGTATTACCCTTTCATTAATGAAAGTTCAATAAAAGTCACAGGAACACCTCAGTTCATGTTCTATGTTAACGAAAAATATAAAGTTTCTAGAGAAGATTTTTTAAATGAATTCAATTTAGATACCACAAAAAAGTATATTGTTTTTTCAGGAAATGATAAAACAACGTCACCCAATGATCCTGTTTATCTATCTGACATCTGTAAATCGATACAGGAGTTAAATAAAGTTGATGATACATATAGAATACTTTTTAGACCAAATCCAATAGACAGGAATGATGGGTTTGATGCAGTTTTGCAAGAATTTTCTAATGTAGTAACCGAGATAAAACCAAATTGGTTTGGAACGGATGTTTTTCTATGGAATCAGGGAGGGCCCAACGAAAAAGACGTTTCCCTATTAGTAAATACTATTTCTCATTGTGAATTAATGGTAAATATGGGATCGACAATGGCTTTAGATGCGGCAATTTTAGGAAAACCATCATGTTACATTAAGTATGATGTTCCAAGTGAATATGATTGGTCAGTAAAGAGAACATATCAATTCATTCACTTTGATATTGTGAAGCAATCGAAACCAGTTTTTTGGATTGATGATAGAAATAATTTGTCTAAAGTATTAAAAGAAGCATTGAGTAATCCAGAAAAGACATTGGAAGGAAGAGAGAAATGGATAGAAACTGTAACGAAGCTACCAATTGTAGAAACGAATCAACGAATGTGGGATTTTTTAAAAAACGGAGATGAAGTTTAGTTTAATTGTTTGTACATACATGCGCTCTAAATCGTTGTTAGATTTGTTAGAATCTGTGAAAGATCAAACACTGTATCCTAATCAACTTATTATTGTAGATGGATCCACTAATGATGATACAAAATTAGCGATTGAACAGACAGACTATATTAATTTAGAGTATTACAAAGTTACAGAAGAAGATAGAGGGCTTACCAAGCAGAGAAATTTCGGAATTGCTAAAATCTCTAAAGATTCGGATGTTGTATGTTTTTTAGATGATGATACAATTCTCCTAAATGATTATTTTAAAGAGGTTATTCAAACTTATCTTGATGATTCAAAAATTACTGGAGTAGGAGGAGTAGCAATAAATGAAAATCGCTGGGAGAAAAAAGATGAATCAAAAGAGTATGATTCAAGGAGATACTATGAATTAGATGGGTATGTTGTTAAAGAAGGGCAACGGAATATTATTCGTAATTATTTAGGCTTAGAATCTGATAAAGGACCAGGGGTAATGCCTGAGTTCTCTAATAGTAGAACATGTGGGTTTCCACTAACCGGTAAAACTCATGAAGTAGATTTACTTATAGGAATGAGCTTTTCATTTCATAGAAAAGTATTTGAATCGATCAGTTTTTCTACGTATTTTGAAGGTTACGGATTGTATGAAGATGCCGATTATAGCATGAGAGCTTTAAAATTTGGAAAGAATGTAATTAATACCAAAGCACAATTAAATCATTACCATCATCCAGATGGTAGACCTAATAAGTTTAGTTATGGTAAAATGGTAGTTAGGAATGGTTGGTATATCTGGAGAGTTAAATTCCCGAGAGTGAGTTTAAAATCTAAATTAAAATGGAATCTAATAGTATTAGTCTTAGCAGGAATTAGGTTTTTAAATACATTTACATCATCTAATAAGAAAGCTGCACTTACCGAAAGTTTAGGCAGGTTCTATGGATTATTAACATTATTAGTAAACAAACCAAGAGTGATATGAAGAGTGATTTCTTAAAAGATAATCTTGTAAACCCATCTACAAATAAAAAAGTAAAAAGCTTTAATGATGACCATTTAGTTTTTCAAGATGACTCTCAATTTCCAATATCATCTGGCATCCCAATTATTATAGATGAAATTGAAAGCTTATTCAAAATAAAGGAAATAGAAGCACACGCTCCTACAACTCAAGATGTGAACTATAGGAAGGATAGTCTGAAAAACACTATAAGGAAAAAGGTACTACCATCATTATCTAAAGACTTTACTGTAAAAAAGAGATACGAAGAACTTGCTTCGAAAGTGAAAAATAAAAAAGGATTGGTTATCGGAGCAGGAGATAAGGTAGTCTATTATAATGAAATTTTTAAAGATTCATTACTTATAACTTCTGATGTGCATATGCAGTTTTATCCTGACATCGTTTTCGATTCTCATCAGATTCCTTTTCAAGATGAGAGCTTTGATTTTGTTATTGCGTGTCAAGTTTTAGAACATACATTTAAACCATGGGTAGTTGCAGGAGAGATGGAGAGAGTTGTAAAGACTGGAGGGTATTTATTGGCAGAAGTCCCGTTTAATTTCCCGTACCATAGCCCTCCATATGATTTTTTTAGATTTACATACACAGGATTAAGAAGTCTATTTACAACGTCTGAGTTAGTAAGCTATGAAGCACCAGAAGGAGTCGCTGCTTCAGTGGCAACATTCAATTCTCAGTTATTTATTCATTTATTTTCAAATAGATACATAAAAATGATTGCGCTATTCATTTCAAGGTTTCTATTTGGGTGGATTAAATATTTAGATGCCTTTTATAAGAACTCATCTTACAGAAGTACACTAGCTCCAAAAGGGATAAGTATGACTTTCAGAAAAGATGGTAAAAAAAGGAAGAACAGTCAATTATTAGAAGAATATTATAAACTGAAGTAAGTTTATGAAATTTGCAATTATTACACATGTTGAACATAAATATCAAGCAAATGATATTTATGCTTACGAGCCTTATGTTCGAGAGATGAACCTATGGGGGAAATATGTGTCGTCTTGTAAAATTGTAGCTCCTTTAAGTTCAGAATCAATAAACTCGATAGATTCTGAATATAATTTTGAAGGTATTTCTCTAGAGGAAATCCCAAGCTTTAATATCTTAAGTTTTAAAAATAAACTTTTAACCACTGCAAAGCTTCCCGTTATCATTTATAAAATTTTTAAAGCATGTTTTTGGGCAGACCACATTCACTTACGATGTCCAGGGAATATTGGAATGCTTGGGTGTTTTGTTCAGGTTTTTTTCCCTTTTAAAAAGAAAACAGTAAAGTATGCAGGTAATTGGGACCCAAAAAGTAAGCAACCTTTAAGTTATCGAATTCAGAAATGGATAGTGTCTAATACATTTCTTACTCGTAATTGTCAAGTTCTTGTCTATGGAGAGTGGGAAAACCAAACGAAAAATATAAAACCTTTTTTTACAGCAACCTATAAAGAAAGCGATATCGTATCTATTCCAGAGAAGAAGTTAAATGATCAAATTAAAGTTATTTTTGTTGGGGCATTTACAGAAAACAAGCAGCCAATGCTTAGTGTAAAAGCTATAGAGAAACTGATTATTGAAGGCCATCAAGTTAGCTTAGATATGTACGGAGAAGGTGCTGAGTATAATAAAATAAAGACATATATAAAGAAGCAAAATTTAGATAAGTATATTAAGTTACATGGCAATCAGTCTAAAGATATAGTTAAGAAAGCATTTCAAGAAAGCCATTTTTTAGTATTTGTCTCTAGATCGGAAGGTTGGCCTAAAGTTGTTGCAGAATCAATGTTTTGGAGTTGTTTGCCTATTTCTTCACCTGTCTCGTGTATTCCATTTATGCTAAACAAAGGAGAAAGAGGCGCTTTGGTAGATGCCACTGTGGAGAGTGTTTTAAATGCAATAGAAGGGTATTTAAACAATGAGAAAAAATATACAGACGCTGTAGGGTTAGCAGAGAGCTGGTCACAAGAGTATACACTAGATAAATTTGAATTAGAGATATCAAAACTTTTATAGTTTGAAGAAATTGAAAGTAATACAGATTATAGATTCATTGAATGTTGGAGGTGCGGAGATGTTAGCTGTGAACATCGCTAATGCACTTGCTAAAAAAGGAATTGAATCTCATCTATGTACTACACGTGAGGAAGGACAGTTAAAAGAAAAAATAAATAAGGATGTCGGCTATTTATTTTTAAAAAAAGCAAGGACAATAGATTTTAAGGCAATAAGGAAATTAATTAGATATGTGAAACATGAGAATATCCAAATATTGCATGCTCATTCTTCTTCTTATTTTATTGCTGTTTGTGTTAAGCTATTAAATCCTAAAGTAAAAATTATTTGGCACGATCATTTTGGTGGAAGTGAGTTTTTGACGGACAAGAGTAGAAAACCCATCCAAAAGGCATCTTTTTTATTTAGTAGTGTTATTGCTGTAAATTCTAAATTATTAGAATGGTCACAGAAAAATTTAAAAGTAAAAAATTGCCATCTCTTAAATAATTTTGCTGTCTTTAGTAAAGAGAGACAAGAAACATTTTTAAATGGAGAAGAAGGGAAAAGAATTGTTCATGTTGCTGGTTTTAGAGAGCAAAAAGATCATATTACTTTATTAAAAGCATTTAGTATTTTTTTAAAACAAAAAAAGGATTGGACATTACACCTTATTGGTAAAGCTCATGAGGGAAGTTATTCTGAAATGGTTAAAAACTATATTTTAGAAAATAATTTAGCCAGTAATGTATTCATCTATGGGATGTGTTTAGATATCGAACATGTTCTTAAACAATCTACTATAGGAGTTTTAAGTTCAAAATCTGAAGGGCTGCCAATTTCATTACTGGAATATGGTTTGGCTAAATTACCAATTTTGGTTACTAATGTAGGCGAATGTGCTAAAGTTGTTAGAAACCCTGTAGCTCTTACTTCTTCTAAGGATTCATTGAAATTTGCAAAAGCTCTTTTATCTATTATTGAAAGTGAGAATATTAAAAATAGTATTGCAAAAGAATTAGCGAAAGTTGTTGCAGAAAATTATTCAGAAAAATCTGTGACAGATAATTTAGTAGAGATATATAATAATATCTGAAAATAACCATTGAGTAACATAATTTTGTTATTACATTAGAAAAAATATAAAAAGAGTTTTGTTAGACTTTGTTACAAAAAATAAACTGATATTTATTGCTATACACATAGCGATAGGCTTTTTTTCTACATTTGGTTTTTTTCCAAAACCCTTTGGGTATTTAATAATAATGACGGCTATTGTTGCTGTAATTGCTTCAGGAAATAAAAAAGAAGAAGCATTTATTATTGCTAGTTATATTGTTGGGCTGGAGGTCTTCTTAAGAATGGTTAAAGGAGCACCTTTATTTGAAACTGGAAAGTATTCAGTCATTATAGTATTGTTTATAGGCTTAGTTATCGGTCAAACAAAGCAAAAGCTAACATTAGTTTTTCCTATATATCTACTGTTATTACTTTTAGGAATTGTATTTACAAATGTTCCTGCCGGTGAATCAATTAGAAGAGCTGTTGCCTTTAATTTAAGTGGACCATTTGCACTAGGAGTATGTGCAATTTATTTTTACAAGAGAAGGGTTACATTAAATGAGATTTATGATGCACTTTTCCTTTTCATACTTCCTATTTTTTCTATGGTAACTTTCATGTATTTTAGAACACCTGATTTTAGTGAAATAGCATTTGGAGGAGGATCTTTAAGTAAAACGTCGGGAGGTTTTGGTCCCAATCAAGTAGCTACAGTATTAGGTTTCGGGATTTTTATTATTGGAGTTTTTATTGCTACTAAAAAAAGGCTAACAGGTTTTCTAGCTTTAGATGCTCTCGTTTTGATGTATTTTATTTATAGAGGATTACTAACATTCTCTAGAGGGGGTATTATTACTGCTGGGGCATGCCTTGTTATTTTTGCCTTCTTTTATTTAGTTTATCAAAGAGATTTTAAGAAAATATTTCAGTATATAATTGTAACTGCCGTCTTTTTAACAGGGGTATGGGTTTATACTTCTGGAGTTACTAATGGAATGTTAGATAACAGATACGCAGGTAAAAATGCAAGAGGTATTAAAAAAGCAGATGCCTCGGCTGGAAGGTTAAAAATATTTAATTCTCAGTTAAATAGCTTTACAAACGCCCCTCTTTTTGGGATAGGAGTAGGAAATGGAAAATTTAATAGGCAATTACAAGGAAATGTAACAGCTGCATCACATAATGAAATGTCTAGACTTATTGAAGAACATGGTCTTATAGGTCTTTTTATTTTAGTCATGCTGTTAACAATTCCCATAGCTCATTTTTTAAAACTAGATAATTTTCAAAGGGCAATCTTAATTTCTTTTTATTTCTTTTGGTTTCTTACCATTAATCATTCTGCGATGAGAATAGCATTTCCAGGATTTATTTATGCCTTATGCCTTATGGATATTAATTATGAAGAAGCATAAAAAAATACTTTACATAGGAAATAACCTTACAAAGCATACTAATTACAGTACAGCTATGGAAACATTAAGTAATCATTTAATTTCTGATGATTTCACTGTTTATTTAAGTTCTGATAAAAAAAACAAGTTACTTAGACTTATAGACATGTGTTTCTCTATTATTAAGTATCAGCATAAAGTTAGTTATATATTAATAGATACATTTAGTACAGATAGTTTTTATTTTTCGTTTATAACAGCACAATTAGCAAGTTTTTTTAGAAAAAAATACATTCCAATATTACATGGGGGGAACTTACCAGATCGTATTAAAAGATCTCCAAGTATGTCAAAAAAATTATTTACTAAATCGTATAAAAATATTGCACCTTCACATTATTTAAAAGAAGCTTTTGAAAAAGAAGGCTATGCGGTTGATTACATTCCGAATACTTTAAAAATAGAAGATTTTCAGTATCATAAAAGAACTAAAATTCAACCACGACTTTTATGGGTTCGAGCATTTAAAGACATTTATAATCCAACACTTGCTATTGAAGTTTTGCATTTGGTTAAGAAGGAGTTTCCAGAAGCTATATTATGCATGGTAGGACCAGAAAAAGATCATACATTTAAAGAGGTTCTTACATTAACAAAAAAATATCAATTAACAGATTCTGTAGAATTTACGGGGGTTTTACCCAAACAAGAATGGCATAAGAAGTCTACAGGTTATGATGTTTTTATGAATACAACAAACTTTGATAATACGCCAGTAAGTATTATGGAGGCAATGGCCTTGGGGATTACAATAGTTAGTACCAATGCAGGAGGAATGCCTTTCTTAATTGAAAATAATAAAGAAGGGATCCTAGTTGAGAAAAATAATTCTAGGTTAATGGCAGAAAGTATAGTAAGTTTGATTAAAGATAATAATAATCAAATGGCTGCTAAGGCTCGTTTAAAAGCAGAAAGTTTTGATTGGGGAATTGTAAAACATCAATGGTTTAAAATATTTCAATGCGTTTAATTACTTCAATATTATTAACTTTCTTCCCATCATTTATAGAAAATAGGCTTCGTAAAGTTTTATTAAATCAAGAGATAGGAAAAGGAAGTAAAATAGGTTTTTTCACCATCCTTAAAGCTAAAGAAGTTAAGATAGGTAAAGGATCTAAAATAAAACCTTTTTCATATGTAGTTGCAGAACATCTAGAAATAGGGAATTATAGCACTATAAAATCATTTTCAATTATATCTACAAGAGTAGTGAAAATAGCGGATTACGTCCATATTGCCAACTTTGCTTTTATAAGAGGACCTTTTATGGAGAAATCTAAAATAAGCATTGGAAATCACTCTCGAATATTTCCATTCTGTTGGCTAGATACAAACCAAGGGATTACAATAGGAAATCATGTAGGAATCGGGGGACTCACTCTTATTTTTACTCATGGAGTTTGGTCAAATTACTTTAAAGGAGGCCCTGTAACTTTTAAGGATGTAGTTATAGAAGATGATGTCTGGCTGCCTTGGCGGGTATTTGTAATGCCAGGTGTAACTATTGGAAAAGGAAGTATTGTAGGAGCAAATTCTTTAATCAATAAAAGTATTTCTGCAAATTCTTTGGCTGCTGGATCTCCTGCCAAAATAATTAAAGAAGATTTTGTAAAGACACCTGATCAATCTGAAATCATTAAACGATTGGAGGAGTCAATCACTGATTTTTACAATTATTTAGTATTCAAAAATAAATTGACTGAATTTGAGAAAATTAATGAGACTTCATATACATCAACCCAAATAGAAATTTACATCAATACTGTTCCCGAGAAAACGTCTAAAACACAACTGGCAATAATTACGGATGAAGTTTTTAACAAAGAGATTTACAAGAATTGCTCTTTCATATGGGAAATGAAGTCTGACACACTATATTTTAAATCGAAAAACAAAATGATTGATGAATTCTCTGACTTTATTAGAAGATATGGTGTTCGATTAACAAAAACATTGATTAACTAATGGGATTATTTATAAGAATAGATGTAGATAAACCCTATGGGCATAAAAACATTCTTTTCAAATTACTTAGTAAAATTAATGAAGATTTTATACGATTGTTTTTACCTAAAATATATTTAAAAGGCTTAATAAGCTTACTAGAATATTTGAATGAAAATAACATACAATCAAACATATATTTTAGAAATTGTACAAGGCCTTCTCCAAAAGTGATGGATTTATTGTTAAAAGGAAATCACAGTATAGGTTTTCATGCAGAAAACACGAGAACTAAAGATACTTTTAGAGAAGAGTTAAATTTATTTCAAAAAAAAACAGGAATTAAAATCAATCATTTTACGAAACACGGAAGTGGTACTTTAAAGTTAGGGAAGAACCATTACCATCCATATGAGCCAGAAAAGTATTTAGAATGGTCTAAACAAATGAATCTTTTATATAAGTTTGGCAACGGAACACTTGATGAAAAAATAGCGTTAGATGAAAGTTTTATCTCTGATATGTTTTGGGGAGAATCTTGGTATAGAAATGAATTATTTAACTCAATTGACACATTAGTAAGCGAAGCTGAAAAAATGAACTATGTATTTTTAATTCATCCTTCAAATTATGAAACTCATCAATCTGTGCAAAGTGAATTTAAATATTTTATTCAACAGTTGAAGGAGAATAATATTGTTATTAAAACACTATGATTTTTAAACTCTTTATTATCCTTTCTATAAAGTTAGGAGACTTTTTTTTTAAATATTCTATTTATAGAAATATTAAAAAATGGAGTGATATTAATAAAATGTCGAAGGATGAATTAAATGAACTACAGAGAAAAAACTTTACGAAATTTTTAAATAATTCGATTAAAAGAGTTCCATTTTATAAAGAGTTGAATGTTAAAATGGAAGGTGATCCTTATGTGGATATTAAAAAATTCCCAATAATGACAAAAAGTTCTTTACGAAAGAACGAAGATGATTTAATATCTAAAGATTTTGATAAGAATAATCTCCTTGCAAGTTATAGCAGTGGATCTTCTGGAATTCAATCACGAGTTTTTATGAGTAAACCTGAAAGATCTAGTAATTGGGGAATATTATTAAATATATGGAAGTTACAAGGATATGAATTTGGAAACCCTATTATACAAACGGGGATTACTCCAGATAGAAGTAAATTAAAGTTTCTAAAAGATTTTTTATTTAGAACATCCTATGTAAATGCTTTTTCTCATTCTGAAACAGAATTAAAAAAAATATTGCTAAAAAATAAAAACAATAAGAATACCGTAATTATAGGGTATGCATCTTCATTAAATGTAATGGCTGAAATTGTATTAAAAGAACAATTAAAAATCAAGGTAAAAAGTGTCATTAGTTTTGGGGATAAATTATTTGATAAATACAAAAAAAACATCAATAAAGCATTTAATACAGATGTAAAGGAGTCATATGGATCAAATGAAGGTCTGATGATTGCTTTTCAAAAAGATTTAGATTACTTATATATCATTAACCCTCATGTATATGTAGAAATTTTAGACGATCATAATAACCCTGTTTTAGATGGAGAAATGGGTAATATTGTGGTTACACGTTTAGATTGTTTTTCTATGCCTCTCATTAGGTATAAGATAGGAGATTTAGGAATTAAATTGCCTTTGGATGAATATCCTAAAAAAAGGAAATATAATTATCCTTTATTAAAACAGGTAGTAGGGAGAGAGACTGATATTATTGTATTACCAAATAAAACCAAAATGGTTGTACATTCATTTACTGGTATATTTGAATATATTCCTGAAATAAAACAATTTAAGGTAATACAAGAGGACTTAAAAGGAATTACAATTGAGTATATCAAATCTGATACCTTTTCAGAATCTACTCTTAAAAAAGTACTTACAGAATTAAGGAAGTATATAAATACGAACGAATTTAACATCACTTTTAAAGAAGTAAATTATATTGCACCAACAAAATCTGGTAAACCACAAATCATAGAATCTAGGTTGAAAAAATGAAAAAAAAGGTAATTTGGATATTGAACATGACAGCTGGGAAGCCTGATTCAGGCTGGGGTGAAAGACACTATTACTTTAGTAAATATTGGATTAAAAAAGGATTTGATGTCAAAATTATATCAGGTTCATACAATCATTTATTTCACAATCAACCTATTGTGAAAAAAGGTCAAAAATTTACTCTAGAGGAAACAGAAGATGGAATTACATTTTGCTGGGTGAAAATTCCTGAGTATGATGGAGGTAGTATCTTTAAGTTATGGAGTATGATTCGATTTGCTTTTAGTACAAGGAAGTTGTCAAAAGAGTTATTAGGGAAACCAGATCATATTATTGTTTCTTCAATGCCAATCTTTCCAATTCTGACTGGTAACTATTTAAAAAGGAAATTAAAAGCTAAGAAACTATTTTTTGAAATTAGAGATTTATGGCCATTAACACCTATGTATTTAAAAGGATACTCTAAATGGCATCCGATGGTTCTTATAATGGCATGGGTTGAAAAATTTGGATATAAAAAGTCTGATGGTATTGTCTCACTTTTACCCAACGCAAATTTGTATATAGATAAAATATCTAAAGACCCCAGTAAATTTCATTGGATTCCAAATGGTATTGATGAAGCACTTTTAGTCAATGAAAAGCTTCCAGAAGAAATCATTAATAGAATACCAAAAGATAAGTTTATTATTGGTTATACTGGTACTATGGGAATGGCAAATGCTTTAGAATATTTAATAGAGAGTTCAATTTCACTGAAAGACAATCAGGATATTCACTTTGTCTTAGTCGGAGATGGTTATTTAAAGAAAGAACTCCAAGAAAAAGTGAAAGGAAATAATAATATAACCTTCATTCAAAAAATTAACAAGAATCAAGTACAAGAAATGCTACAACATTTTTCCGTTTGTTTCGTAGGGAGGAATAACACACCATTATTTGATTATGGGGTTTCTTCAAATAAATTTTTTGATTATATGCTTGCTAAAAAGCCTGTTATTTCTTCATCAAATAAAATAAAAGATCCAGTAGAACTTTCTAATTGCGGTTTTGTTGTTACACCAGAAAGTTCAGAGTCTATTGCCGAAGCAATTTTAAAATTAAAAGCAATGACTTCGGACGAACGAAGTTATTTAGGTCTCAAAGGGTACAACTACGTAAAAGAATACCATAATTTTGATTACTTAAGTAATTTGTATATTAAATTATTCAAGTAACGCTATGTTAATGGATTTTTTCATAGTTTTGAATATAGTGATAACTCCCCCTCAAAAAAGTAGTTTACATAAATGTAGTTATGAAAATTTCTCATATAGACATTTCAGAAAGAAAAGTCCTTTTACGCTTATTCGACGTATTTTTCATCGTTTTAAGTTTGTGGTTCTCTTCTAGGTTTAATATTCAGGATTATTTAGTTTTCGATAATAATCTTATTTACACATGGCTAATCTTATTAAGTTTTTATTTTTTTCTATTTGGAGAAATTTTTCAATTATACAACCTTAATGTATCTAATAGCCCTTTTAAAACAGTTCGAAGTTTATTTCTTACTATTTTAATAACAACACTATTCTTTACGTTAACTCCTTATTTTTCTCCCTCGTTGCCAGAAAATAGAATCCAGATAATCTATTTGTTTGGACTCACATTTATTCCTGTTTTACTTTGGAGATTTGCTTACATGTCGTTACTTTTTTCTCCAAAATATTTCAAAGATATTATTGTAATATCTCATTCTTCTAGACTAGAAGATATGTTAGATTTAATAAAAGAAAAAGGATATCATAATGTCAGCTGTTATGTTTCCAATGAGAAGAATGAACATTATGAACAGTATCATGATATAGAGAACGTTAATGTTTATGATTTAGTTAGAGAGAAAAATGCAAAAGAAGTTATTGTAAGCACTCGCGGCTTTTCTAGTGTTGGAATTTCAAAATTGAATAATAATATTATTGCTCTTTTTGAAGAAGGAATTAATATTAAGAGTTTTGAAACCTATTATGAAGAAGTTACAAATAGAGTACCTAAGGAATACTTAGATCATCATTTTTATAAGAATATTAATTTAAGCACGAATAGCGATAATAAGCTTTATCAAGTCTATAATAGAATTCTAGACATTATAGTATCGGTAATTGGCTTACTAATTTTTATAGCATTCATTCCTGTCATTTTTATTTTAAACTTAATAGCAAATAGAGGTCCGCTATTCTACACTCAGGATAGAGTAGGGGAAAAAGGAAAGATCTTTAAGATATATAAGCTTAGGTCGATGGTTGTTAATGCCGAGTCTAAAGGTGCGGTTTATGCAGAAAAAAATGATAAGAGAATTACACTTTTCGGGAAAATTCTGAGAAATACCCGCCTTGATGAATCTCCTCAGTTTTTTAATATACTACGGGGCGATATGAGTCTTATTGGTCCTAGACCCGAAAGACCAGAGTTTGTGAAAGATTTAGAGGAAAAGCTTCCTTTTTATGCGATACGACATGTTGTAAAGCCAGGATTAACAGGATGGGCTCAAGTAAAATACCCTTACGCAGGAACTCTAGAAGAGCAAGAAAAAAAGCTGCGTTATGATCTTTTCTACATCAAAGAACAAAGTCCTTTCTTAGATTTTAAAATCATTATTAAAACAATTACTACAGTATTATTTTTTAGAGGGCAATAACTTCATTAAGAAGTAATAGCGTACAAATAACGCACCTAGTATTGGTATGATTGTTATTGAAAATAATTGGAACTTTAACACCCAAACCAAAGGCAACAACAATAATAAAAGCAAGCACACTTTAATATAGTTAGGAACCCATTTTGATGCGTCATTTTTCAAAAGTAAAAATGCAACGATTAAATTGGGCGCGAAAGCCCATAAGAAATTGAAATTATTAGGTGTTGTTGAATGATCAGTAAAGAACCACAAGAAAACAATTAGAGCCCCAATAATTCCAGAGATAAAGAAGAGGCTAAAATCTAACCATTTAGACCTTCTACTTCTTTTTTGATCTCTATAGGTAACTATAATTGTAATTAAAAAAAGCAAAGAGAAAACAAACATTGGATTGTACCATTTTGTTTTTAGTTTCTTTTCTTCAAAATTTAAAAGAGTCACTTCCTTTTTTACAAGAGGTTTTGTTGTAGTACTAGCATTTTTAAAGGCTAAATAGACATAGTCTGGCAAATACATATATTCATTTGCAGTAGCTTCTTTATCTAATTTACTACCTAAAGCTAAATTGATCCCAAAACTTCCCCAAGTATTCCAAGGCATTTCAATGTTCATTAACTGCCTTAATGTAAGATGTTGATCAGAATATGAAGTATCAAATGTAACTTGATTCCCTAAAACTTGTTTGGTAATGTCTCGTAATTTCGTTGCACAATTATCAAAATAAGGGTCGTATAGATAAGACGCATTTTCTTGTTTAGCGTTTGTCATTAGAATTTGAAAAAAGGCTTGTTTTTCTTTCTGAGTCAAATCTAACACCTGTTTCTTCATCCAACGTTCATCAACTTTATAATTTTCAACAAAGCTTTGATAAGGTTGTACGCCTAAGCGATACAATAGCTTCCCTTTGGCAAAATTTGTGTAAAAATTGGGTTGATTAAAAGTAAATAACCCATAATTAAAAACATAATCGATTCGAAGTACAGGATCTTTAATATGTATGGCGCTGTGTCCAAAAGTTTCAAAAAGTTCATTTCCTGGTCCAGCTGTTAGAATGCTTACTTCAGAATAAACAGAAAGTTGAAGTTTTTGTGAATGAATATTTTGAAAAGAAAATAGAAAAACTAAAAGTAGAAAGTAAAATTTCTTCATAAGCTATCGTCTAAAAAAACTATAATCAATTTTTATGGAAAAAATATTAGAAAATAAAGCATTTCCAACACTACCAATGTTTGTTAAAGCATAATCAACTTGTATTCCTCTATAGGTAAACCCAACACCAAAATTAGGTTGCAGCGTTAAGTTTTTGCTACCATCAAATTCTGTTACTCTTTGAAAATTACCAACACCTGCTCTTAAAAATACAAAATTCTCATAATCTAATTGGAATCCCAAAGCAGGATCAATACTTCCAATACCTGTAGAAATAAGATCATTGGTTTTTGCAAGTCGTAAGTTTAAGTCGAATTCAGTTAGTAAATGGAAGGTGCGTCCAATATTAAATTTCCTTGCCATACCAAATTGGACTTTTGGCTTCGTGATCTCAGTTGTTTCTGGCAATTCTTGGTTCTGACCAGGTATAGCACTCTGAATTGCAGCAAAAGCATCTTCATCAATACTCCAGATATTAAATGTGGTTGTGATGTCTCTAATCATCAATCCGAATTTCCAAGAACCTCTTTCGTATTGAATTCCAGCATCAAAACCAAAGCCCCATGAATTGGCAAAATCACCAATGGTTCTTCGTACTACCTTCGCATTAATTCCAAAGTACAAGTCTTTAAAAATTAAATTCCTGGCATAGCTAACAGTTAACGCGTAGTCAGCAGCAGAAAAAAGACTAATTCTATTAAAATCAATATTTCCCTGGCTATCAATTAATTCGGTCGTGTTTAAAATATCATCAACACCAAATCGGATTAAAGAAACTCCTAAAGCACTATGCTTGTCTATTGGCATTGCAAAAGCAGCGTAGTTATAGTTTGCAATCCCAGCAAAATAAGAAGCATACATAATAGATCCTTGATAATCTTCAATATTCACTAAACCAGCAGGGTTCCAATATCCGGCATTCACATCATTGGTTGTAGCTACAACAGATCTACTCATCCCTAAGGCAGCAGCATCTACACCAATATTCAAGAATTCATTCGAGTAGTTTCGAATTGCTTGTGCTTGAACAATAATCGGAAATAAAAGGAAAAATAAAAGTTGTTTTCTTTTCAAGGGAATGTTCTATTCTATGAGCAAATATCTAACTATAATATTGAAATAACTTTAGAAATCATGAGTTATTGTATGATTTATGAGTTGTCTTTTAGAAATTGAACGATTCTATTTTCTAACCAACGATTATCTTGTTGTCTAAATCCCGACATAAATCCTACATGTCCGCCGTATTTTGTTGCTTCAAAATAGAAAAAATCAGATTCTTTTGCTTCTTCATACGGATAACATTCCTTCGATAAAAATGGATCATCTAATGAAGAAATTAATAATGTGGGCTTTTTAATTTTGAGCAAGTAAGGTTTTGAACTAGCTTTCTCCCAATAATCTTGTGGACTAGAGAATCCAAATACAGGAGCAGTATATAATTCATCAAAATCTTTAAAATATTTCGCCTTGAATAATTTTTCTTTATCTAGATCGTATTCTGGAAACTTGTGAGCTTTCTCTAAAACCTTTAATCGAAGTGTTTTTAAAAACTCTTCCATATAGATCTTATTTTTGAATTGCTCCATTTGTTTTCCAGACGTTGTTAAATCTATGGGAACAGAAACCGCTATTGCCGAGCAAATTCTATCTGAAACAGTAGCAACATATTCACCAAGATATTTTAATGTCAAGTTGCCTCCAAGACTATATCCAACAATCATGATTTTCTCGTACTCATAATGCTTCAATAGATAGGAGAGAACAAAATCTAAATCTTCCGTTTTACCGCTATGATACGTAGGAAGTAATAAGTTGTCTTCTCCACTACAGCCTCTTAAATTAAAGGAAACAGTATCAAATCCAGAAGCATTTAGTTCAGTACTAGCAGATAAAATATATTTCGATTCAGAACTGCCTTCCAAGCCGTGAATCAATACAACTAGCTTATCTGAGCCTACTTTTGAAAAATCTAAATCAATAAAATCATGATCCCAAGTATCTATTCGAATACGCTCGTAATCATGAGATTCCTTCATAAATAAAGGTCTATAAATAGTACTCAAATGACCGTTTTTAAACGGAAGAGAAGGAGAGAAGTCTGATTCTATTATTGGCATGGGCAATGTTTTCTAGCAATTCGATAACAAATATGCTGAAAAATTTAGGATTTTAAAAACTACGAAAAAGGATTTACTATTTTAGCAGCTGAATATAAATCTATGAACATCAAAAAATACATTCCCAACTTATTTACATTAGGTAATCTTTTTTGCGGAACATTAGCTACAATTTTTGCAGCACAGTATCAATTTGAAGCAGCTGCTCTATTTGTTGTTTTAGGAATCGTTTTTGATTTTTTTGATGGATTTTTAGCTCGAATTTTAGGTGTGTCTGGAGAACTAGGGAAGCAATTAGATTCTTTAGCAGATATGGTGACTAGTGGCGTTGTTCCTGGTATTGTAATGTTTCAGTTGTTGAATGAATCTATTATAATAAAAGCACAAAATTCTATAGCTGATATAGATGTAAACCTAGAAGGTTTAATTAGTTTGGGTTCTGGATATTGGCCATATATAGGTTTGATTTTAACATTAGCAGCTTGTTATCGTTTGGCAAAGTTTAACCTTGATACAAGACAATCAGAATCTTTTATAGGAATGCCAACACCAGCAATGAGCTTGTTTGTGGTTGCATTACCTTTAATTTTAGTTAACACAGAAATCGAGTTTGTAAAAGAAATGATTAGTAATAATTACTTTTTAATTGGAGTAACGCTAGTATTGAGTTTTCTAATGAATGCTGAGATTCCTTTGTTTTCGTTAAAGTTTAAAAACTTTGGACTCAAAGAGAATGTTTTTAAATATTTACTGATAGCAATCTCAATTGTTTTACTAATAACAACTCAGTATTTAGCAATTCCTTTAATAATTGTGATATACCTGCTATTATCTGTGATTAATAATATGATGACAAAAAAGGGGAAAGCTTAAAAAGCTTTCTTTTCTTTCAGTTCGAAATCTTTTCCTAGATATACTTTACGAACTAATTCGTCTTCAGCCAGAACTTTAGGAATCCCTTCTTTTAAAATACCACCTTGATACATTAAATAAGTTCTATCTGTAATCGCTAGTGTAGCTTGTACATCATGATCTGTAATTAAAATACCGATGTTACGATCTTTTAAATGAGCGACAATACTTTGAATATCTTCAACAGCAATAGGGTCTACACCTGCAAAAGGCTCGTCTAGTAAAATAAATTTAGGATCGGAAGCCAAACAGCGAGCTATTTCAGTACGTCTACGTTCTCCTCCAGATAATAAATCTCCTCTATTTTTACGAACATGATTAATATTGAATTCTTCAATAAGAGATTCTAATTTAAACTTCTGTTCTTTTTTGGATAAATCTGTGAACTGCAATACAGACATGATGTTATCTTCAACAGATAACTTTCTAAATACCGAAGCTTCTTGAGCTAAATATCCAATCCCTTTCTTTGCTCTTTTGTACATTGGATAGGAAGTAATTTCTTCATCATTTAAGAAGATTCTACCACCATTAGGTTTGATCATTCCAACAATCATATAAAACGAGGTCGTTTTACCAGCACCATTCGGACCTAGTAGTCCTATGATTTCTCCTTGTTCTACTTCCAAAGAGATTCCTTTCACTACCTGGCGACTACCGTACGTTTTTTGAATGTTTTCAGCTCTTAATATCATATACAAATTTGAAAGTTCACTATTTTAAAATCTAAAAGTAAACAATTGTTTCATTAAAAAAGTGTTAAATAGATTCATTAGCTTCTAAAGCTTCCCAGAATTCGTAAGCTCTACGTAAATGAGGGATTACAATAGTACCACCTACTAAAGTAGCAATAGACAATGTTTCCATGACCTCCTCTTTGGTAATCCCTTCTTTGTAACAAGTTTCTAAATGATAAGCAATACAATCATCACAACGTAAAACAGCAGAAGCTACCAATCCAAGTAACTCTTTTGTTTTTACAGGAAGATGACCTTCTTTAAAAGCATTGGTATCTAGGTTGAATATTCTTTTAATGACCTTGTTATCATTACTTAGAATTTTATCGTTCATTACAGAACGATATTCGTTGAATTCTTGGACTTTATTAGTTGGCATTTTTTTCTTGTCTTTTAATGACTCTTTTAGAGACTTTAATACTTATTTCATATAGTACTAATACAGGAATTGCAACAATAACTTGACTTGCAACATCTGGCGGTGTTATAATTGCTGCTAGTATTAGTACAACCACCAATGCATGTTTTCTATATCTCTTTAAAAATTGAGGAGTAATTAATCCAATCTTCGTAAGGAAATAAATGATGACAGGCAATTCAAACATCACAGACACTCCTAGCAACATATTTGTTACTAAACCTACATGTGAGTCTACAGTAAATTTATTTTCTATCATTTCAGTTATTTGATAATTGTAGAGGAAATTGATAGAAACTGGAGCAATTACATAGTAACTAAACAAAACACCAATAAAGAATAAAAACGAAGCAATAAATAGAAAACCTCTCGATTTTTTAATTTCATCTTTATGTAATCCAGGTGTAATAAATCTCCAAAACTCCCATAATATATATGGAAAAGCAATAATAATCCCAAGAATAAATGAAGACCAAATAGAGTCCATTAATTGCTGGGTAACTTTAATAGCTATTAAATTGTTATCTAAACTTATATTACAGAAACTACTCTCGAGTCCAAAATAGGTAAAGAAATCACAGAATAGGCGATACGTAATAAAGTCTGGCTTTAAATGAGCAAGTAGGAAATCTTCGTAGACATAGCCTATGAACGTAAATAAAACAATAGCAATAACAAAAATTGCGACTACACTTCTTACTAGATGCCAACGCAGCTCCTCTAAGTGAGCTAAAAACGACATTTCGTTTTGTTTCTTTTTTGCCATCTAAAAAATTCCTTCTTTTAATAAATCATGTAAGTGAACTACACCAATATATTTTTGATCGTTGTTAACAACTAATATCTGAGTCACATTATTATTCTCTAAAACGTCCAAAGCATCAATTGCCATCGCATCTTCAAAAATTGTTTTTGGGCTTGTTCCCATAATGTCTTTTGCTGCTAAGCTGCGAATATCTGACGTTGCGCTCAACATTCTACGAATATCACCGTCAGTAATAATTCCAACCAAATCGTCATTTTCGTTTACAACAGCTGAAACTCCTAATCTTTTTTCTGTAATCTCTACAATTACTTCCGAAACAGAAGTATCTTCTGAGACTTTAGGAGCATCATTGTTTTTGATTAAGTCAGAAACTCGTAGGTACAAACGTTTTCCTAAAGCTCCTCCAGGATGATACTTTGCAAAATCATTGCTGGTAAAACCTTTCATTTTTAACAATGAAACGGCAAGCGCATCTCCCATGACTAATTGAGCTGTTGTACTCGTAGTAGGCGCAAGGTTATTAGGACAAGCTTCTTTCTCAACATAAGTGTTTAATGTAAAGTCAGCTTCTGTTCCCAAAAACGAATCTGCATTTCCAGTAATCGCAATTACCTTATTATTAGAGTTCTTAATTAAAGGAACCAATACTTTGATCTCTGGAGTGTTTCCACTTTTAGAAATACAAATGACAACATCGTCTTTTTGAATAATCCCCAAATCACCATGAATAGCATCTGCAGCGTGCATAAAAATAGCAGGTGTTCCCGTAGAATTAAACGTTGCTACAATTTTTGTGGCAATGTTTGCACTTTTACCAATTCCTGTTACAACAACCCTTCCTGTTGAGTTTAGGATGAATTTAACAGCATTTTCAAAGTTATTGTCAATCAAGTTTGCTAGATTAGCAATAGCGCTACTTTCCATCAGAATAGTTTCTTTTGCAATAGCGTTGATATTTTTTAAATCTTCCAATGGATTATTTATTTTATCTATAATAAAAAAGTTATATATTTAAATAATAAAATATTAGACAAATTTACTACAAAATTCATTCATCCCAAACATTTGTAAAGGTATTGTCAGTCAATCAAAATATAAGCTTTATAAAGACGAATAATTTATAATGGATATATACGCTCCTCTCAAAAAGTTTTTCGGTTTCAACCAGTTTAAAGGTTTACAGGAAGAAGTTATACAAAGTCTTCTCGCTAATAACGATACATTTGTTATTATGCCTACTGGTGGAGGGAAATCCTTATGCTATCAATTGCCTGCTTTAATGCAGGAAGGCACAGCCATTGTTATTTCACCATTAATCGCCTTGATGAAAAATCAAGTAGATGCTATTCGTGGAATTTCAGAACATCACGGAATCGCTCATGTGTTGAACTCCTCTTTAAACAAGTCGGAAGTAGCTCAGGTGAAAGATGATATCTCTAATGGTATTACCAAACTATTATATGTAGCTCCAGAATCTCTAATCAAAGAAGAATATGTAGATTTCTTAAAAGAACAAAAGATTTCTTTTGTTGCTATTGATGAAGCGCATTGTATTTCTGAATGGGGTCACGATTTTAGACCTGAATACAGAAACTTAAAACATATTATCAAACAAATAGACAGTGTACCTGTCATTGGATTGACAGCTACTGCTACTGAAAAGGTTCAAGAAGATATTTTAAAAACGTTAGGTATTTCGGGAGCTAAAACATTTAAGGCCTCGTTTAACAGACCTAATTTGTTTTATGAAGTACGCCCGAAAACAAAAGATGTAGAGAAAGATATCATTCGTTTTGTAAAACAGCGAATGGGAAAATCTGGAATTATCTACTGTTTAAGTAGAAAGAAGGTGGAAGAGATTGCACAGGTTTTACAAGTAAATGGAATCAAAGCCGTTCCTTATCATGCCGGATTAGATGCAAAAACAAGAGTGAAGCATCAAGACATGTTCTTAATGGAAGATTGTGATGTAGTGGTTGCTACGATTGCCTTCGGAATGGGGATCGATAAGCCAGATGTTCGTTATGTAATTCATCATGATATTCCTAAAAGTTTAGAAAGCTACTATCAAGAAACCGGACGTGCCGGACGTGATGATGGTGAAGGATATTGTCTTGCTTTTTATGCATACAAAGATATTGAGAAGCTAGAAAAGTTTATGGCTAGTAAACCAGTAGCAGAGCAGGAGATAGGTCACGCTTTACTACAAGAAGTGGTCGGCTATGCTGAAACGTCTATGTCACGCCGAAAATATTTACTGCATTACTTTGGTGAAGATTTCGACGAAGTAAAAGGTGCAGGTTCTGATATGGATGACAATACAAAAAATCCGAAAAAGAAGCACGAAGCAAAAGAAGATGTTGTGATGCTTTTGTCTATTGTTAGAGATACCAAAGAAAAATACAAAGCAAAAAATATTGTGAGTACATTAGTTGGGCAAGAAAATGCCATGCTGAACTCTCATAAAACACATTTACAACCATTCTTTGGTTGTGGTAAGGAGAAAGATGGTGCGTATTGGATGGCATTGCTAAGACAAGTATTAGTGATCAATTGCATTCGTAAAGAGATTGAGCAATATGGAGTGATTAAGTTAACGCAAAAGGGATTGGACTTTATTGAGAACCCTACGTCTTTTATGATGACAGAAGACCATGTATATTCTCAAGAAGATACGGCTGATATTATCACCAATGAAAAGAGTACAGGAGCTTCAGCAGATGAAAACCTGGTTAGAATCTTAAAAGACCTACGTAAGAAAGTGGCTGTAAAACAAGGAGTTCCTCCTTTTGCTGTTTTTCAAGATCCTTCATTAGATGATATGGCGTTGAAGTATCCGATTACCATGGAAGAGCTTTCTAAAGTGCATGGAGTAGGTGAAGGTAAGGCGCGTAAGTTCGGAAGAGATTTTATTGGACTAATCTCTAAATATGTAGATGACAACGATATTACAAGACCAGATGACCTGATTGTAAAGAGTACAGGAGTGAACTCTGGATTAAAATTATACATCATTCAAAATACAGATAGAAAGCTACCATTGATAGATATTGCCAAATCTAAAGGTTTGGAAATGGATCAGTTGATCAAAGAAATGGAAGCGATTATCTATTCAGGAACCAAACTGAATATCGATTATTCTTTGGATGATTTGTTAGATGAAGATCAGCAAGAAGAGATTTACGAGTACTTTATGGAAGCCGAATCCGATAAAATACAAGAGGCTCTAGATGAATTTGATGGTGATTATGATGAGGAAGAACTCAGATTGATGCGAATTAAATTTATCAATGAGGTAGCGAATTAAAATAAGCCCCAACCTTAGCGTTGGGGTTTTTGAATTATTAGTCGAAGAAGTTTCTTGTATCACTTACAAGCCTTAATTGATCGAAAGTCCCACGATCAAAATCTATTCGATGTAATTTCACTGCAATAGGGAAATAACTATTTCCAACAGATTTCATTTTCAATACAGAATCACTTTCTTTTGTGAAATTAGCCTTACCATCTGCAATTTCATTCAACTTTGCTTCTAAACCAGCTTCTACAGCGGAATCTGTTTCGATTTCAACAACTAAATTTTTTGCAAGCATGATTCCAGAAATGATAATTACTTTATCACGATTCAAATATTTGATAAATCGAGGATTTTTATATTTGAAATCAGAAGCAAAAAAGTAATTTTCGAGTACACCAGTTGTTACTTCTTTGGTTACCGAGTTATCGTAACTAATGCTGATCTTTTTACCTTTATTAATTTTGGATGATAGATCTAGCATTCCTAATCCAAAAGATTCTAGTAGTTTACCAACGACTGATAAACCTATATTAAACTTGTAATCCACCTTATAAGTTGAATCAACTGTAAGAGCAGGGTCGTCAGATACGCTAAGTTCTACAGGGCTGTCAAAAGGATGTGTTACATTTTCATAGTATAGATCTATGTCGTCAAATGTACGTTTTAACCATAACTGTAATAATTTTTGATTCCTAATTGGGCTCTCAATAAGATCGTAGCCACTGTCTTTTAGTTTCTTTGCTAAATTCATAATATGTTATATTTATTTGTTATAAACTTAGCTCGAATAGTACTGCCAGGATATCCCTATAGGTAGGTAATATTAAAACTGATACTTCTTATCAATCGCATATTTGACCAACTCATTACCACTAGACAATTGTAGCTTACGAATCATGTTTTTACGATGGGTATCTACAGTTGTTTTAGCAATAAAGAGCTCTTCTGCAATGATTTTTGAAGTCTTTCCATTAGCAATGAGATGTAAAATTTCTTTTTCACGATTAGACAGCACCACTTTATCAGTTTTACCAACATTGACATTCTCATCGATATAGTCGTTCATAAAATTGAAAGCTACATTGGGATCGAAAAAAGTTTCTCCACCAGCAACGGTAACAATAGCTTTGGAAAGCATTTTAATTCCTGAGTTCTTGAGAATATAACCAGTTGCTCCTGCATCTAGCATTTGCTTGATAGCATCAGGCTGATCAAACATGGTCATAGCTAACACTCTAATATGTGGAAATTGTTTTTTGATTTGTTTGGTAGCTTGAATTCCATCGAGGATAGGCATTCGAATGTCTGTAATCACAAGTTTAGGTTGCTTTAGTGAAACTAATTTGACTAGGTCTTGACCGTTGTTGACAGTCCCAATAAACTTGACATCTTCATCATATTCAAAGAAGGCTTTTACGCCGTCGATGAGCATTTGGTGATCCTCTGCCATAGCAATAGTAATCATAGGGTATGGTTTTTCTTTTAGCAATATAAAGGTAAGAAAGAAATTCTTTTACGGAATCCCTCATTGTAGGTAATTTTACACTGAGGTGTTACATTGAGTTTATCGAAATGCTCTCGAAGTGTTAGCTAAACTCTGTTTTGAAAAATTGAAAAGCAATGCATTCAAAATAGGTAGTTGAATTAATCCCGCTTTTACAGCGGGATCTCAAGTTTAATCTAAAGACTACCCCAATTGTACACTGAGGCTCTCGAAGTGTCTTTATAGTGATGTCAATCCATTGGTGCTTCGAGAACATTTCGACAAGCTCAATATTTAACCTCAGCGCCCAATTATAAAGGAACATTAATAATTACCGTAGTACCTTTGGTAGGAGTGGAGTCGATGGCAAAGTTTCCTTTCAAATGCTCTACTCTTGTTTGAATAGAATCCAAGCCCATTCCTTTTTGAGAATCTATTTGAGAAACGTCCATTCCTTTTCCATCATCCTCAAGTATGATATTGATATTTCCTTCGTATTGAGAAATATTAATGGTTGCTTTATCTGCTTCTGCATGCTTGATAATATTAGTCACCAATTCTTGAATGATGCGAAATAAAGAAAGTTCTAGGCTATTGTCTAATCGTTTTTCTAAACCAAAATCTATTACTTCAATTTGTAAGGTTTTCGCAGAAGATATTTTCTCTGCCATGACTTGTACAGCGACTAATAATCCTTGATTAGCAATAACTCCAGCATTCTTAGCATGCGCAATGCTACGAACCTTTAAATAAGCTTCATCGATCAAGTCTTCTGTTTTATCAAATAAGACTTCTTGATCTATTTTTTTCTTTTCTCGATTGATACGTAGGTTTTCAAAATGTAATTTTAATGTAGCAATCACAGATCCTAAATTGTCATGTAAATCTTCTGCGACACGTTTACGTTCTTTTTCCTGACCTTCTACCATGGCATTGATAGAAGTGATTTCTTGTTCTTTTAATAATGTGAGATTTTTTTGAGTTTCTAGTTCTTTTTCTTGAAGTGCTAGGAGACGTTTTCGGCGAGAGCTTTTTAGTAAAATAAAACTTATTGAACTAACAAAAAAAACAAGAACGATTAAACCAATTAATTTAACTTGGTTTTTCTTTTGATTTAATTCCAATTCTTTTCTTTTAGTTTCTGACTCTAGGTTATCTGCTCTTAATGACTCATTATCAAACTGTTCAATAGCAATATTTTGGTCTATTTCATTAATTTTTTTACTCAAAATTTTATACTTACTCAAATATTTGGCTTGATTCTCATAATCATTTATTGAATCAAAAGCAGAAGCCATATTTTCATAGAAAACTAATTTACTTTTGGAAATATTATCTTTAAGAGGAATAGAATCAGCTTTAGAATAGTAATAAATAGCTGAATCATATTTTTTTTGAATTTTTTGCTGCTCAGCATAATTATTATATGCATATGCTAATGATTGGTAGTTTTTATGCTTTTTTATGATTTTTAATGCTTTTCTTGTGTAGTAAACCGCAGAATCAATATTTTCAGGCGGTGCGTTTTGGTGAGTCGTACCAATGTTTAAAAAAGAATAACCTTCCCTAATTGAATCTTTCAAAGCAAGAGCTATGGGAATTATTTTCCTGAAATATTTAATGGCCTCTTTTTGATTTGGTGATTTTTCATCCAAGTAATTTGAAGCAATTCTGTGATAGATTTCGCGTAATTTTATTGAATCATTATTCTTTAAAGCATATATCTCAGTTTCCTCTATAATATCATCAGTATTTATTTCTAAATCATTTTGATGACTTAATATTTTTAACATTAGTATATTACAATCTATTGCATCACTTATTTTATTTAGAGATACAAATAAATCTTTTGAGTTTCTTATAGCTTTATATGCCAAGTCATGTCTGTCAATTTTGAATTGATAATCTGCATTATAATATAGCCACGTAGCTTTGTCAAATAAAGAAACTGTAGATGTGTCAATTAAATGTAATTGTCTATTTACTTTATGATAACTACCTTTTTCAAAAGCATCTAAAACTTTAGTGAAATCTACTTTATTCTGAGAATGACAAAAACCAGCAACTAAAAAAATTGCTGGTAATAATAAGGTTTCTACTATTTTCATATTAAATGAATTTCATTAACCTCCAACGATTACGTTTCCATTAGAGGTGTCGGGTTGGCCTACACCAGGAAGATGTACGCATTCATCCTTTTCTGTTATAGTTTCATTATCATGATAAGCATGCAATAAAATTCTTAAACAATCAATCTTACAATTTTTTAATGCTGCAGAATATTCAACGAATCCACCATTTCCTGATTCATAATAATGTATTTCTATAGCATCGAATTCTTTACAATAATTAATTTTTTCAATTTTTTTATTTAAAGAGAATTTTTTTATTGTTATTCGCTCTAACATTTTTTTATTCTTCCATTCAGTAAACTCAGCAGTCATAAAATCGCCAGCAGCAGTATTATAGATATCATACTCTTTTACTAATTCGTGTTTTACATAAATAATTTTCATTTTTTTATTTTTATTGTTATACAAATTTTGAAAAACTGATTTTTGGTTCTCCACAGATATTCGACTTAAATATTTTAGTAATGTTGTTGGCGTATGTTGATGTTTCATCATCTCCTCCAAAGATTAATCCAATTACTTTGTTGTCTGAATTCACTAAAACAGATCCAGAATCTCCATCTAAAGACATAAATGAAGTTAATATTTGATTCCTATAATATTTTGGATAGTTGTCTCCATTTGATATTGTACAATTTACAGACCTAACCTCCCCATGTGTTAATTTAGTTTTTAATCCATATTTTCTAATATTCTGCCCAATTTTAGGTTCTTCAATCCCATTGAAAATTAAGTGTTTTGAAGAAGTAAATTTTCCAATATCAACTGGATAATTGATCTTAGCTATTGCAGCATCAAAATATTGATTGAAGCATTTCCAATATAACTCTCCTATTTCTATAGGATTCTTACAATCTAATCTACTAGGATGCACAATTATCTTATTGGATTCATCTTTATCTACTAGTACATGGTGATTAGATAATAGATAAATTTCTTTACTATTGTTAAGCATTTTGAAAAAAGCCCCAGCAGTACCTCTAACATTTGTTGAATCTTTATATGACACACTGACTCCTCCTGTTATTTTTTCCTTTAATCCATTACAATTTTGATATTTAAACTCGCTAACACCTAAATTAATAATAACATCATTATTTTCAAGCCCCTTTTTTATACTATCATTAATAAAATCGTTATCAAAATCACTTAAAAACTTATGACGAGTTGCAGTCCTATAATTACTCATTCCGATTTCTATTACATAGTCATCTATTATATCTGGATTTAAAGATTTTTTAACAACTGCAATGTAATGAACACTAGAAGAGGAAGTTGGTTTAAAGTACTCTTCTTCATTTACATGTAATAAATTATTAGCTTCTTCTATATACATTATAAAGAATTATAAAGTGAAATAATACTATTCAAAACTCAACTTTTTTGAATAGGTCTACTATACCTACAAATAGGTATTTTACCATACTTACATATGGTTAATTAATAAATAACAATAGGACTAAGGCATGAATGCCTTGTGTTTAGGGTAAAAAGGAATACCTAAATATAAGTAGAAAAATTATAAAGTAAAAATAGTCAGTAAGACTCCTGCAATGATTGCTAAGAACTTTTGTAGGTTAAACTTATGGTTTTCAGAGCTTTCGAAGAGAATAACGGTAGCGATGTGTAAGAATACACCAATGATGATTGCCGTAATTTCCATGATGTATTTTTCAAACAACATCATTTCTTCGGAGAGTAAAACTCCTAATGGACTCATTAAAGCAAAGATGACTAAGAACGTAATAATCGTCTTTTTAGAATACTTGGTATTGATTAAGTAGGTAGTCAATACTACAGCGATGGGTACTTTATGGACTACGATTGCCCATAGTAAATTTTCTCCTGCATGGTGAATCGGTAATCCTTCTGAAAAAGCATGAATACACAAACTCACAAACAATAGTGTAGGGAAGGAGGTTCCATCGGAATGCGAATGAATATGACCGTGTTCGGCTCCTTTTGAAAAGGATTCTAAAACTGATTGTAATATGATTCCTATTAAAATGCAAATCCCAACCATTTTCGTGTCCTGAGCATGACTGTAGACTTCAGGTAGTAAATGAAGAATGGCAACCGATAATAAGTAAGCACCACTAAATGCTAATAAGAGCTGGACAATTTTCTTGTTGGGCTTCAATAATAAAACTAACAAAACACCAACAGCAACCGATGCAAATAAAAAGATAGAACTCATCATGAGGCAACGAGTATTAATCGGTCAGAGGATTGTGGATCGTAGTCAGACAATTGATAATCGCCAAAAGTATGTGTAATGGTAAAACCTGCAGCTGCAAAATACGTTTTGAATTTTTCTAAATCGATATACTTTACTTGTTCTGTATAGGCATAATCTCTTCCTTTATCATTAAAAGAAATATGCTTTAAGATAAATCCATCTTTGATTTTGCGTTCAATATGAAACTCGATACCATCTACAGTTTTGATTTCTTCTGTTACAAGATTGTTCTTTACACTCACTACATTTAAAAAGTCGAGAACTAAAACGCCATCTTTCTTCAAGCCATCTTTCATGTTTTGTAAAACCAAGATATCTTCTTGATCATCTTCAAAATACCCAAAGCTGGTAAACAAATTAAAAATCGTATCATAACGATGCCTGTACGATTCTCGCATGTCTTTTACTTTGAATCGTAGCGTATCGTTTTTAAACTGCTTGGCATAAGAAATACTATTTTCGGATAAATCACCTCCAGTTACTTGATATCCAAGAGAATTTAAATACATGGAGTGACGACCTTTACCACAAGGAAGATCTAAAATATGAGTGTCTTTAGGAAGTTTTAAAAACTCAGTAATGTTTCGCATAAATAGCTGTGCATCTTCATCATTTCTATTTTTATATAGCGTATGATAGTAAGATGTGTTAAACCAATCTGTGAACCAATCTACTTTTTCCATAAGTGTAAGTACGCAAAAGTAAACTTTTCTTACAATCAATCAATGAAACAATGTGAAAATAGATTAATGTAGTAATGCAAAGATGCAAGACCACTTACTTCAATAAGCTCAGCACAGGTCGCTGTTAGATACAAGAGTTAAGATAAGGTGATGATTAACAATGAATAATTAGGCAATGTAACACCGAATCATTGATTATACGTGGTCTTTTCTCTTGATTCTTTTTTCTTTTCGTCTCTAATTAAAAATGTACTTTTGCAAAACTAAATGAACAGCATGAATCAGGATTTTAAAATGACGGCGACTACCTTAAAAGGTTTGGAAGGTGTTTTGGCAGATGAACTAAGAAAACTAGGTGCTCAAGACATTAAAGAATCTATTAGAAGTGTTACCTTTAGAGGTGATAAAGGTTTCTTGTACAAGGCTAATATTGCTTTGCGTACTGCCATCCGTATTTTAAAACCAATTAGAACATGTAAAATCTATGACGAAGAGGATTTATATGAAGCGATTCAGAAGATCAAATGGGAGAAGTATTTAGATGTTGAAGGGACTTTTGCTATTGGTGCTGTTGTAAATTCTAAGAACTTTACGTCGAATTCTCATTACATCTCTTTAAAATCGAAGGATGCTATTGCAGATTACTTCCGACATAAATACAGCAAGCGACCAAATGTAGATTTGAAATACCCTGATGTAAAGATTCATGTACACATTCAAAAAGACTGGTGTACCATTTCTTTAGATTCTTCTGGAGATTCATTGCACAAGCGTGGTTATAGAAGCGCTACCAACATTGCACCTATTAATGAAGTATTGGCAGCTGGATTGGTTTTATTATCAGGCTATACTGGTGATGAAAACTTTATCGACCCGATGTGTGGTTCTGGAACCATCTTAATTGAAGCTTGTATGATTGCAAATAGGATTCCTGCCAATATCAATAGAAAACACTTTGCTTTTGAGAATTGGAAAGATTATGATGAAGACTTATATTATACAATTCAAGATTCATTGTTAAAGAAAATAACCAATTCTCATTTTAAAATCATGGGATTTGATAAGGCACCTTCGGCAGTTTCTAAAGCAAAACAAAATGTGATCAATGCTAATTTAGAAGAGTTTATCGGCGTACATCATGTCAACTTTTTTAATTCAACTAAGGAAGTATTTGGAAATACAACCATTTTGTTCAATCCACCGTACGGTGAGCGTTTGAATATTGATGTAAATGAATTCTACAAAAAGATAGGGGATACCTTAAAGCATAATTACCCTGGTTCTACTGCATGGATGATTACTTCTGATATGCAAGCATTGAAACATGTTGGATTGCGTACTTCTAAACGAATAGAACTTAAGAACGCCGATTTAGATTGTCGTTTTGTAAAGTATGAACTGTACGAAGGTACCAGAAAGTCATCAAAACTTCAAGATGATTAACCCTATGATAGGATGAAAACCTTTAACTAATTTTTCAGGTGTTTTTAGTTAAGAGTACAAATTTCAAACAGAAAAGTTATTTGGAAACAATGATCTTTTTTGTGAAAAACTCACCCTCGTTATTTAATACTCTTAATAGGTACATTCCTTTTGAAAGATTATCAATATCTACCTCTCTTAAATTCTTTAATACTTGATATTCTTTTTTTAATACCTCTTTTCCTCTAAGATCATATAATGAATAACTTTTTATGCTACTATTTAAAGTTAACTGTATTGTGAATATATTATCTGTAGGATTTGGGAATACATTTCCTAAAATACTTTTGTCATTTATATCCTCAGTACTTAATGTGTTGTTAGGCATATTAGAGTAAATTCGTCCTACATTTCCATAAAGAAAAAACAGATCTCCAATAGATGTAATATTAGTAACATACGGGTCTTCAACTAAAGACCAATTAGATTCGTCCTGAGAAGCGAAAAAAAGCTCATTAGTTAATATATATAGCACCCCTCTGAGAAAAATCACATCTCGAACATTAGCAGATCCAAGTGACGTAGATAGTTCATCCCAAAAAACACCCCCGTTAATTGTTTTCAATATCAACCCTTCATTACCAACAGCATAGCCAATGTTCTCATTAATAAAATAAAAACCATTTACTACTTCAACAAAGTTGCTGTCGTAACTCAATGACCATGTATTACCCCCATCTTCAGTTTTATAGATACTTTTTGATGAAGAATTAGAATTAAAATCAGGCTTGGCTATTGCAAACCCTCTATTTTCTGAAACAAAAATCATTTTTTCAAAAGCAAAATCAGCAACAGAAATCCATGTGTTACCTCCATCTGTCGTCTTATAAACAAACTGATCATCTGATAAAGAATCACTATAATAACCATTTAATTCATCAATAAAAAGCATTGAAATAATATTAAATGTATTTCTAATCTCTGTCCAATTTTGACCATCGTCTGAAGTTTTATAAATTTTATCCCCTGCAGCTAAATAACCGATTCCATTGCCAACAAATTCAATATAACTAATGAAAGAAGAAATGGGATTAAAAGAAATAGGGTTATTAAGAGGAAGCCAAGTGTTTCCTTCATCAATAGTTTTAAAAATGTCTTTATCTGACACTATATATCCAACAGAACTATCGACCATATCTAGGTCTTTAAAATTTCTATTGGTGAATGAATAATTATTCCAATTTTCTCCAGAATCATCTGTACTAAATAAAACACCCATATTTCCTCCAACAAAACCTTTGTTTGAATCTTTGAAAAAGATTGTATTTAAATAGTCATATCCACTAAAATCATTTATAATATTTATCTCATCCCAAGTATTACCAGAATCTTCAGTTTTATAAATAATTTGACCATCTGTTACATATCCAACATTTTCACTTGTAAAGAATACCGAAGTAAAATCTTCCACCGAAGGGTCTATAACATTCCAAGTATTTCCTGTATCTGTAGTTTTATAAATACCTTCTCTTGCTGTTGCAAAACCAATTGTTTCATTTACAAAAAAGACATCGCTAAAATTATTTGAACCTTGAACTGTACCGTGAGTTAATTGCCAACTACTTCCTCCATTAATAGTTTTACGAATTCTATTATTCTTTCCGACAGCATGTGCTACATTATCATTTAAAAAAATGGTACGTACAGTTGGTGCTTCAAATTCGAACTCATGAATTTTTGACCATTCATGAGGAAGTTCCTTGTAAAGACTGTAATCACTACAAATAAACACATTACCGTTATCCGTAATATTTACGCTATGAAATGCATAAGTGTCCGTATGCCCAATATCAACAGGTAACCATGTTTCGCCATCATCTGTAGATTTTAACACCAAATCATCGCCAACAATGTATCCTAATCCATTTTTAAAAGTGATGTCTTTTGCTCCAGTAATTTTTTCTTGTACTAACCAAGTATTCCCGTCATCACTGGTAACCATCAAATCTTCAGGTGTGATTGCAAAAATTTTACCAGAAGAGTTTTCAGTAAACCTTGTGATATTTTGATCTGTAGGTAAAGGGTTTTTCAAGTAAATATCTACTTGTTGTGAAAGTAGGGCTAAAGTTGAAAGTAATGTAAAAAATAGAAGTATGTAGGTATTCTTTCTCATAGCAAAGCAGGTTTTTGAAGTCCAAAAATAATGAAAATAGATTATACCAAAATTAATTCCACAAATTTATTTGGACTCTCAAGCATTAAAAAATGACCAGTATTATCTAACCAAATCAATTTATTATTTGGAATTTCAGTAGCTAACAATTCAGCAATGGCAGGAATGGCAATAGGATCATTCTTTGCCCAAACAATCTTTGTAGGAATCTGTGTTTCTTTCAATGCGCCAACCCACCGATCCCAATACATATAGCGTTCATTGATGTATTGCGTGAGCTTATGAATGATTTTTCGTCCACCATTCAATTCAATTAATTTCCACATCTCTCGTAACTCATCATCTGTGACTTTACTTTTGTCAAAGTAGATATTCCGCATGTTCTTTCTGAAGATTAGAAAGTTGGTCAGTTTCGCAACATACTTCCCCCAGAATTGATGTTTCAATAATTTTTGAATCGTTCTCAACTGCGATAGCTCAATATGAATACTACCATTACTCAAGATTAATTCTTCAATTTCTATATCTAATTCATTCGCATTGTATCGAGCTATAATTTCTGTGGCTACGGAAGTTCCATAGTCATGTGCAAACAAGATTACTTTTTTCAACCCTAATTCTTTCCATAGTGCCAAAGCCATATCAGCTTGTTCAATCAATGAATAAGAGTGATCCAAAGGTTTGTCGGAAAACCCAAAGCCTAATTGATCGTGAAGAATGACTCTATAGTGTTTGGATAACTCTGGTAATACTTTGTAATAATCATAAGACGAAGTGGGATAGCCGTGCAGGACGACCATGATTTCTTTAGATTTCTCTACTCCACCTGTCTGCTGAATAGGCAGGTTCGAAATGATATCAGAGGAGTCAATGACAAAAAGTTTGTGATCATTGATGGTAAGATAAGATCCTAGTTTTTTCCAGTCTTCACTATTCACGCAATAGTTTTTTAGTCAGCACTCCTTTTTCTGAAGTGACTTTTAAAATATAGAAACCACTAGCAAATCGCTCGGTATTAATAGCAAAGTCGCTGGCATTCTGTTTATTATCAACTGAATACATTTCTTCGCCTAGAAGAGAATAAATAACAATACTTTTTACTTGTTCAGCAGAAAACTCCAATAAGTTCTTAAATGGATTTTCGCTTTTAAATTGAAGTTTTACATAATCTTCAACACCTACGGTTGCTGAAAAAACGATATTCAATGCTTGATACATTTTTTCCCATCCCGTTGCATCTTCTCTTAATTTACTTTTTTCTTGTTCAATATGAATAAAACGCCCAGTAGTTGAAGTAGCTGATGTATTACATGGATTCGCACTCTGATTAATTAATCGCCCTTGCGTATTGGTAAATCCAACCAAACGCGTCCAGCTATCCAAATGAGCAATTTTAAATGTTAATGAAGGATCTTGGTTTAATAGTTCATCTCTAATTTGAACCGCATAATCTGTTGTTGGTGTTTGATCTGTACCATTGCTTAAGATTACATATGGATCTGAAGCTAGTTTCGTAAACCCATGCAATTGAACAAAAACAGAGTTGCTAAAAGTAGCCAAGGTTAACTCCGTTGTTTTTTGCCAAATACTACTCGCATTATGCGCCAAGTCAGATATTTTAAACGGTTCTGAACCTCCACCACTACAAACAGATGTTGTTCCGCTACAAGTAGATGCAGTACTATGATTACAACGATGTGTACCATTTAAAAAAAGTGCTAAATTATGCATCCTAACAAAGCTATAGATAGCTTCTTTTCCTGTATTGAAATCGAAGCGGGAGTGAGGTGCCTGTAAAACCAATCCTCTAGTTGTACCTTGTGCAAAGACATAGGTTCCCCAATAATTTGTTTGAGGTGATTTTTCTTCCAGCACATAATAAAGACCAGTGTTAGATCCTAAACCAGTGTTGATGTATTCAACAATTCGATAATTGACAGCATCTGCGTGTGTTCTAGCTGTTGATAAGAAACCGCCAAATAAGGCAGTAATACAATCTTCCCATGTTGTGAGTTCACTTGCCGTAGGTTCTTTGTAATCATCTCCAGAATCTCCAGGCATGTTCGTAATCATATTCCCTAAGTAGGCTTCTAAATCTCCCGTATCTGTTTGAGAAAATGAGCTAAATGCTGATAAAAACAACAGCAATAATAAAAATCGTTTCATCTCTTTTTGTTTCGCTAATTTGATGCTACAATATAACGAAAATTCAGTAGTTTTGAATTCTAACTGTCATTTCGAGCATAGTCGAGAAATCTTAATCAAGTATTAGATTTCTCAATTGTTTTTCAAGCTCATTTCGAAATGACAAGTCAATCAAGATAGAACTTTTGCAATACTTCATAGACGTCATATTACCCGTTCCTATTCAAAAGACTTTTACCTATTCGGTGACTGAGTCTGAATTTAACTTTCTTCAAAGAGGAATGCGGGTAGCTGTTTCTTTTGGAAAAACAAAGATGTATACAGGATTGGTATTTCGTTTGCATCAAACAGCACCAGAATTATACGAGGCAAAAGAAATTCATCAAATTCTGGATGAAAAACCAATTGTTAATGAAACACAATTAGAACATTGGGAATGGATATCTTCTTACTATATGTGTGCTTTGGGAGACGTTTATAGGGCTGCATTGCCTTCTGCTTTTTTATTGGAAAGTGAGACCATTGTCTATAAGAATGAAGCTTTTGTAAATGAAGAAATATTGAATGATGATGAATTTCTCATTTTTGAAGCGCTTCAGCATCAATCGCAGTTAACTGTTCATCAAGTAGCAGACATTCTTGGGAAAAAGAAAGTACTGCCTATTATTAATGAATTGATTCAGAAATCAGCGATTTATATTAAAGAACAAATTTACGAACAGTACAAGCCAAAGTTGGTGAAGTACGTTCGCTTAAATGGCTCCTATAACTCAGAGAACTCTCTAGAAACTTTATTAGAAGAACTCTCAAGAGCCAAGAAGCAGCGAGAAGTTGTGCTAACTTACTTTCAGTTGTCGAGTACTAAAAAACCAATCAAAGCAAAAGATTTAGAATCGAGATCTGGTGTTTCTTCTGCTGTGATTAAAGCTTTGGTGGATAAAGATATCTTTGAATTTTATCATATTCAAACTGACCGTATTTCATACAAAGGAGATACCAATGCCTTAAAAAAACTAAACGAGTTTCAGCAAAAAGCATTGGATGAAATAAAGACTTCTTTTGAAACGAAGGAGGTTGCATTGCTACATGGAATAACAAGTTCTGGTAAGACTGAAGTATATACCGAACTAATTCAAGATGTTTTAAAAACAGGGAAGCAAGTATTGTTTTTATTGCCAGAGATTGCATTAACAACTCAGATTATTAGCCGATTACAGAATTATTTCGGAAATCAAATTTCAGTATTTCATTCTAAATACTCTATGAACGAACGGGTTGAAGTATGGAATAACGTACTAGATAACAAACCGAAAGCGCAAATCATTTTAGGAGCCCGATCTTCCATATTCTTGCCTTTTTCAAATTTAGGGTTGATTGTTGTTGATGAAGAGCATGAAAGTTCCTACAAACAGTTTGAGCCTTCACCACGTTACAATGCACGTGATGCTGCTATTGTGTTATCACACATGCATCAAGCAAAAATCTTATTAGGCTCAGCAACACCTTCTTTAGAAAGCTATTACAATGCAAAAGAAGATAAGTATGGTTTTGTAGAATTAAATAGGCGTCATGGTAATGTACAGTTGCCTGCTATTCAATTAGTAGATATTAAAGAGAAGCATCGTAAACGAGAAATGAATGGTCATTTTTCGGATACATTAATCAAACAAATTCAAGAGGCCTTAGACGAGAAGGAGCAAGTGATTTTGTTTCAAAACAGACGTGGATTTTCTCCTATTGTAGAATGTAAAACCTGTGGTGTTTCGCCTCAATGTCCTAATTGTGATGTGACATTAACCTTTCATAAATACAAGCACGAATTGCGTTGTCACTATTGCAACTATCAACGTGCGATGCCTAATAGTTGTGGCGCTTGTGGAAGCAATCAATTAGATACCAAAGGTTTTGGAACGGAGCAAATAGAATTAGAATTGAAGGATTTGTTCCCGAATCATGCAATTGGACGCATGGATTTGGACACCACTCGTGGTAAATACGGTTATCAAAAAATTATTGGAGCTTTTGAAGCAAGAGATATTGATGTTTTGGTTGGAACACAAATGCTCTCTAAAGGATTGGATTTTGATAACGTGACTTTGGTCGGTATTTTGAACGCAGATATGATGTTGAATTTCCCTGATTTCAGAGCACATGAAAGAGCATTTCAATTGATGGTACAAGTATCGGGGAGGGCAGGACGCTCTCAAAAGCAAGGGAAAGTAATGATTCAAACCTACAATCCGTATCATCAAATATTACAACAGGTATCTACCACAGATTATACAGGAATGTATAAAGAACAGATTCAAGATCGTTGGCAATATCATTATCCACCTTATTACCGATTGATTAAAGTCACCCTAAAGCATAAAGATTATCAAAAGGTAGATGCTGGAATCATTTGGCTCACCAAAGCGTTGCAAAATGTATTTGGAGAACATGTATTAGGACCTTCAGCACCGGCAGTTGCTAGAATACGTAATCAGTATATTAAAAATGTATTAATTAAGATTCCACCAAAACAGTCTTTAGGAAAAACGAAAGAGCAAATCTCTAAAATCAAAGATACCTTTCAAGCCGTAGCCAACTTTAGACCGATTCGTTTTATTCTCGACGTAGACAATCAGTAATGAAAATAATACTCAACAATCATAGGGCAACTAAACCTGTATTTGTGGTTCCAGAATTCAATTTTGGACAAATGCAGCGATGGAAAGGAGTAGAGCGGTTGAGATACTCGATTATTATAGATGCTTCAGTTTTTATTGAAAAGATTTCATCGATGTTTGCAAAGTTTAGAGAGGATGAAATTCAAGAAGACGATCCAAATGATTTAGAAGAACTAATCAATTATAAAGAAGCAGGAAGACCTACTCTAGTTGAACTGTTCAATAAGAATCTTCCTCTTTTAAAAGAATTAATCATCTATCACGAATATGATATTCTACATTTGCTTGTAGAGAATCCAAAGGGAAAACTACAATTATTTTATTCCATCAATTCAATAGATATTGTATCTATAAATAAGAATGAAATTTTACTTGAAGGTATTTGTTTTGAGGTTGATAGAAAATAATTAGTAATTGATAATTATGAATTACTAATTATTTTTCCACTTTTTCAAAAGTTCTTGCTCCCTAGCATATACTCCTCTAGGGTTATCTGTGAATTTTTTACGTTGCTCATCAGTTAAAGCATCAGAGTACCACCAATCATGTGTTTCTTTGATAGAGGTGTTTAGGTCTCTAAAAGTCAATCCATTCTCTTTTGCTTTGGTATTATCAATACGAGCAGAACCATACCCATACTCATCTTCAAGTATCCAAGGAACGATATAGTAGACACCATTTTCCTCTAAAAATTTATAATCATCCACAAAAACCAATTCGTTTTCTACATCAAACGTAGTTTTTGCATTCTTTACAAAATCTTGCATAGTTTCTACTTCAGCAGGACCAACGGCTGCATAGGTTCCAGCTGCTTTTTGTTCCGCTAAACGAATACACCATTCGGCGACATCTCTAACATCTAAATACTGAACTGGATCTTCTTTTCTTCCTGGGACTAAAATTTCTCCACCTTTTGCCAATCGTATAGGCCAATGAATAAAACGGTTTGTTAAATCCCCAGGTCCAAACATATACGTAGGTCTTACGACAATAGTTCTGTCTTTACCAAAAGCTTTTTCTGCTGCTAACTCAGAAGTAGCCTTCATTACACCATAATCATAACTCCCTTTCATATAAGGAACAGGTAAATTTTCAGGAACACTTAGTGCAACTTCAGATTCTTCATTCAATCCTGCCGTCATATACGGGAAGTGAACTCCAGTAGAGGAAATGTATAAATAAATTCCAGAATCTTCTTTTAATAGTTCTGCGGTCTTTTTGGTCCATTCAGTTTTTCGTCCTGAATTATCAATAACCACATCCCAGCTTCTGTTTTCTAAAGCAGTAAGGTTGTCTTCTCGATCACCAACCAATTGTTCTACTTGATCAAATAGATCTTTATGGATGGTTGATTTTGTTTTTCCTCGTGTAAATGTACTTATGGAATGCCCTCTAGCAATAGCATACGCTATCTGATGAGGACCTAAAAAGCTAGTTCCTCCTAAGATAAGGATCTTTAATTTTTTTGAACTTTCTGTAACGCAAGAAGATAAAAGACTACCTGCAAAAGGAAGTGCTGCGGTTAATAAAGCACTCTTTTTGATAAAGGACCTTCTAGAATTTGAACTCATAGTATGATTATAAAGGTTAGCATGGCTAAGCTACTAAAATTTAATAATAGTCACAAAACCCGTTGTGAGTAGTCTTTCATAGTAACACTAAGAAAGATTCAAATAAATATCTAATCAAAAGCAACCATTTTATAAGGACCGTAGTCTTTATATTTGTAAGGCGATAAAAACAAACAATCTGGATTGAAAATTATACCATTACATACCTCGCAAAAATCGATCATTAAACGAGCGATTCAGCAAAATAGAGAAGCTCAAAAAGAAATTTTTGATCAGTATTCTCCAAAGATGCTGGGTGTTTGCAGACAATATGTAAAAGATAATCATCATGCTGAGGAATTAATGTTATCTGGATTTTTAAAAGTTTTTACGCACTTACACAAGTTCAAACACGAAGGAAGTTTTGAAGGATGGATTCGTAAGATTATGGTGAACACATGTTTGTCCTATCTTCGAAAAAAAAATCCAATAAAACCTACCGATGAAGAGTATGTATATCACAGCAAGGCTACAGAAAGTTTAGAGAGTACTTCTGTACAAGATATTCAAAAATTGATTGATGGGTTGCCAGAAGGTTACAAGATGGTGTTCAATTTGTTCGCCATAGAAGGGTATAAGCATTCAGAAATTGCTGAAGAATTAAGCATTACTGTAAGTACGTCAAAATCGCAATTGTTTAAAGCAAGGAAATGGTTGCAGGAGAATTATAACAAAATGAATCAGATTAGTCATGGACAACAGTAAATTTGAAAAGGAGATTCAAGAAAAATTACAAAATAGAGAGATACAGCCATCTGCTTCTGCATGGGAACGTTTATCACATCAACTAGATAAACAAGAAAAGAAGAAAAAGAAAGGTTGGTTTTTATATATCGGATATGCAGCTTCAATAGCAGTCATTATCTCCTTGGTTTTTTTATTAAAAGGTAATGGAACTAATATAACGGTTGCTCCAGAGAATACAATTGTAACAAAGGATGTAAAAACACCAGAAATTGACAAAAAGAATTTTAAAGAAGTCAAAACTGATGATGGAGCTATTGTAAAAAATGAAACTCTTAAAGAAGTAGAAGAGAAGCAACCTGTACTTAAGAAAAAGACATTTAAAAAACAAATTCCAGCAACTAGAGATGAGTCAGTTATCGCAAAGAAAACGACACCGAAAGAAGTTATTATTCCTAAAAAGAAAATTGATATTAAAACCGTAGTGAAAGAAGACATTGTGGTTGCAGAAAATAAACCCCTTACCAAGAAACTAAAGAAAGACCCAGAATTTAAAAAACCAGAAGGTGTTATTTCGGTGAATAGTGACGCACTTTTGTATGCGGTAACACACTCTAAAGAAGAGCTTAGAGGATACTATAAAAAGTATAAAATCTCTAGAGCTAAAGTATTGAGAACTATTGAAAAAGAATTGAAAAAATCGAACTTAACAATCGACCCAACTATTATCCTTGCTGAAGTGGAACGAGATGTTAATGAAGAAAGCTTTCAGAATAATTTTTATCGCCTAATCAAAAAAAGAGTTTCAGATGTAGCAACTGCGATTGCAAATAGAAACAATTAAAAAAGAACCAAAATTTAAGATACATACCATGAAAAGAATACTACTTATATTAGTGTTGTTTAGTACAACTATTGCCTTTTCTCAAGAAAAAACTTTTGAAAGTGAAGTAAAGAAAATCTCAAATAGGATAGATCGAATTACCAAACAACAAAAAGATTCTCTACGAAACAAAGTGAAAGAAATCAATCTGCAACTTGAAGAGGAAGAAATTACAAAAACCAAAGCAGATCGTTTAAAAAAAGAAGCTGCAGCCTATCACGCTAAAAGGATTGAAGTTTTAGTAGGAGAACAACAACGTAAATTGCAGTTACTAGTGCAAGCTAAAACTGATGGGAAAATCTTGGGAGAAGATCGTTACTATGAAGAAAGTACATTTTCTATTGGAGGAACTACATTTCAATTGCGATTTACAGAAGAAGATTGGGAACAAAAAGAAGAACGAAGAAGGCGTAGATATCGAAGACGCTGGAACAGACGATTCACCTCTCAATTTGTTTTTGCAATGGGGCTAAACAATGTTTTAAAGAAGTCCTTTGACGATTCGCCTTATCGAGTATGGAAGTCTCGTTTTTATGAAGTTGGATTGAGTGCTAAATATAGACTAAGTAAAGATGCTTCTAAAGCTTATTTAAAATATGGAATTTCTTTTCTCTGGAATAATTTAAGAGCAAAAGGAAATCAATATCATGTTGAGAATGGAAATCAAACAGAGTTACAAACATTTGGTTTTGAGTTAACTGAAAGCAGATTAAGGCATGTTCAAATGATTTTTCCAGTGCATTTAGAAATTGATTTCTCAAAAAACAGAAAGTATGATGATGGAACCTACAGAGATCGTAGAAATAGATCATGGAGATTAGGTTTAGGTGGGTTTGCTGGATTCAAATTAGGAACCAGACAGTACTTAGAATATAGAAATGCTGAAGGTATTAAAGTAGAAGAACTACAGAAAGGCGATTTTAATACCAATATACTCAATTATGGGGTTAGCGGTTATTTAGCTTACAAAAGTTGCGGAGTATACCTCAAGTACGATTTAAATCCATTATTTAAAGATACAAACACAAGAAATATTTCCTTCGGAGTCAGATTTGATTTTGATTAGTTATAAAGCCAGATTCTAAATCTGGCTTTTATATTTTTACTTGTTACAAAAATGATTATACTATTTTTGTAACAAGTTATGTATTTTATATACTAATCAATCTAAAAGAACCAACCGCGAATTAATTATGATGAAAAAACACAAACTCCTTTTGGCGTTTTTACTAATGTCAACAACCGCAATTTTTGCACAAAAATTAGAAAATTCAACCCTATGGAAAATAACAGGAAATGGGCTAGAGAAACCGTCCTATGTATTTGGAACTATCCATATTACTTGTGATGCCACATTAAGCGATCAGGTAAAAAAGGCATTGAAGGAAACATCTCAGACTATTTTAGAAATCGATATGGATGATCCTTCTTTGCAATCTACGATGATGAGCAATATGATGATGACTGGAGGGAAGTCATTAAAAGACTTTATGTCTGATGAGGAGTATGCTCTGGTAGACACTCTTTTTATCAAAAATATGGGAATGTCAGTAAAACCAATGCAAAAGGTTCGACCATTCTTTTTATCAGCAATGTTTTATCCAAAAATGATTGACTGTGAAATGCAATCTTTTGAAACTGAAATCATGAAAATTGCGAAAGAGCAAGGAGAAGATATCAAAGGATTAGAAACCATTCAAGATCAATTAAAAGTATTTGAAGACATTCCTTATGAAGAGCAAGTAAAAGATTTGGTAAGAACAGCAAAGGATAATCTAGCAAAGGATAAAAAGATTTTCAAAAAATTGATGAAGATCTATGAATCTCAAAACATCACCAAAATGTATGATTTTACTTTTGAAGATGAAGATAGTTATATGTCGGAACATGTTGACAAACTTTTAGACAATAGAAATAAAAAATGGATTTCTAGAATAGGTGAGTTTGCGAAAGCAGAGCCTACATTTTTTGGAGTTGGAGCTGGCCACTTAGCAGGAAAGAATGGAGTAATTCTACTGCTTAGAAAAGCAGGATATACTGTAACAGCCGTTAAATAAATTAAAACTCATTATCTTATAAAGAAGCAATCTGTAATTCAATTATAGGTTGCTTTCTTTTTTGTTTTCCCATTCCTTACGTAAGTCATTAGAAACAATACCTGTCCCATCGTGCTTCCAACCAGGAGGCTTGATTAAATACTTGAATCGATTTAACACTGAAGTTTTACTAGAAAAAACATCTGTAATCATGGCAATCCATTCATGAAAAGCAACACGGATAGGATTGTACGTTTCAATGTTTTTAACCAATCCGTAGGTAGGTTTCTCAACTTCAGGCTCAAAAGTACCAAACATTCGATCCCATATAATAAAGATTCCTGCATGATTGCGATCTAGGTATTGTGGATTCGTTGCATGATGCACCCTGTGATGTGAGGGCGTATTAAATAAAAACTCAAACCATCGAGGCATTTTTTTGATCAGTTCAGTATGTATCCAATATTGATACAACAAACTAATTGACATTTGCATTAAGATCATTAAAGGATTAAAACCTAAAAGTACTAATGGAGACCAAAAAATGAATGTGTAAAAACTTCCAGACCATGTTTGTCTTAAAGCAGTTGATAAATTATACTTTTGAGAAGAATGATGCACAACATGACTTGCCCAAAACAACCTACTAGTATGCGCAATTCGATGATTCCAATAGTAAGTAAAGTCTTCAGCAAACAAAAGCAATACCCAAGCCCACCAAATAAAAGGAATCGTAAACAGTCTAAATTGATATAAAAAAACAAAGAAGGCTAAGACGACTCCTTTCGTAAATAATCCGATGAAAACATTCCCTAATCCCATGGTAATTGATGTCCCAGCGTCTTTGTATTCGTAATGATCCATTTTAACCTTTACGGTTAGAAAAACTTCAATAATTACCGTGAGTACAAAAAACGGAATTGCATAATGAATTAGATTAGGCATTTCAGGGATTTCCATGGGTCTATATTTATCTGATAAAGATGACTATTTTTCTGTAGAAAAGATGCATTGTCAAAACAAAAAAAGTCACTATATTTGCAGCCTTAAATTAAACAATAATAATAACAATTATGAATCATTACGAAACTGTTTTCATTTTGAATCCCGTTTTATCTGATACTCAGATAAAGGAAACAGTACAAAAGTTCGAGGACTATTTGGTTTCTAAAGGTGCCGAAATGATTTCAAAGGAAGATTGGGGCTTAAAAAAATTAGCGTATCCAATCCAAAAGAAAAAAAGTGGTTTTTATCACTTATTAGAGTACAAAGTAGCTGGTGAGGCTATTACTTCGTTCGAATTAGAATTCAGAAGAGATGATAGCGTTATGCGTTACTTAACTGTAAGGTTAGATAAGCATGCTGCAGCTTGGGCTGAAAAAAGAAGAGGACGTGTTAAATCTGAAAAAAAATAAGACATGGCATCATCTATTGAACAACAAGCAAAAGGAAACAAGCAAGGTGAAGTAAGATACTTGACTCCGCTTGACATCGAGACCAAAAAAGAAGCAAAATACTGTCGTTTTAAAAAGAACGGTTTCAAATACATCGATTATAAAGATGCAGACTTCTTAATGTATTTAGTAAACGAACAAGGTAAAATCTTACCTAGACGTTTAACAGGAACATCATTAAAATATCAACGTAAAGTTGCACAAGCTATCAAAAGAGCTCGTCACTTGGCATTAATGCCTTACGTTGGAGATATGTTGAAATAATTAAAGAAGGTAATTATGGAGTTGATTTTAAAACAAGACGTAGAAAATTTAGGATTTAAAGACGATATCGTAACTGTAAAGAATGGTTATGGTAGAAACTTTTTAATCCCACAAGGACAAGCTACTTTAGCTACACCTTCTGCAAAGAAAGTATTAGCTGAAAATTTAAAGCAAAGAGCTTTTAAAGAAGCTAAATTAGTAGAGGACGCTAACAAGTTAGCTGAAACTGTTAAAGGATTAGAGATTAAGATTACATCTAAAGTTGGATCAGGAGACAAATTGTTTGGTTCTGTAAACAACATTAATGTAGCGGAAGCTATTGCAAAAGCAGGAACTGAGATTGATAAGAAATTTATCAAAGTTATTGGAGGATCTGTAAAAAGATTAGGAAAATACAATGCTTCTGTTAGATTGCACAGAGATGTAGTTGCTGAAATTACTTTTGAAGTAGTAGCAGAAAAATAAATATATATTGACCTCGTGTTAATAAATAAAGCCCATGTTTTACTACATGGGCTTTTATTATATCTAAAATTATTTAAAATAGTGTTCTATGAAATATAGACAATTAACCAAAGAACAATTTGAATCATTGCATCAAGAGTTTGCTCAGTTTTTAGCCACTCAAAAGATTGATGTAGATGAATGGAACAAAGCGAAAGCTGAAAATCCAGCATTGGTTGAAGAGGAATTAAATCTATTCAGCGATTTAGTTTGGGAAGATGTGCTCTCTAAGGTGAATTATTTAGAACACTTTTCATCAACTTCTGTCAATTTGTTTAAGTGTGATCAAGAAGAGATGTCGCGAATTGTGATTCAAGTAAACAAAGAAATAGATTTACTTTCTGAAGAAGGGTATAAGTGGCTGTTGCAAAATCCAAAAGATGATGCTATTGAATATTTAACAGGTAATAAACCTTACAGCTCAGATAGAAACAAAGAATTGTTTGGATTAATTGAAAAAGGAGCAAACATCTCTAACGGAGAGTTGTTTGAATATTTTAACCGATTAACTTCTTAAGTAGAATTTCTGTTCCACTTACAGCAGTATCTTGAATGATCGTTAAGTTTTGATGACTGCTTTCAGAAATTGAAGGGTTTGGATCAATGAAATAAATCGGAGTTCCTTTTCTTACAAAATTAATGAGACTAGCAGCTGGATACACTTGCATTGAAGTTCCAATGACAACCAATACGTCAGCTTTCTCTGTAATGTCAATAGCACTGTCTAACATAGGTACTGCTTCTCCAAACCAAACAATATGCGGGCGTAATTGCATTCCTTTTTCGCAGACATCACCTAATACAAGGTCGTCTTCTAAAGAATAAATTAAGTTTTCATCCCCAGTACTTCTTACTTTTTTTAATTCTCCGTGTAAATGCAAAACATTTGTACTTCCGGCTCTTTCATGTAAATCATCTACATTCTGAGTGACAATATCTACATGATATTCTTTTTCCAAAGCAACAAGATTCAGATGCGCTCCATTAGGACTTACTTCTTTCAACTGTTTTCTACGTTGATTGTAAAATTCTAAGACCAACTCTGGATTTCTTTCAAATCCTTCTGGTGTAGCAACCTCCATAACATCATGACCTTCCCAAAGACCATCAGCATCTCTAAATGTTTTAATTCCGCTTTCAGCACTTATTCCCGCGCCAGTAAGGACAACAATATTTTTCATAGATATAAAAGTAGTAAAATTTAGTATGTTTGTTTAATCTCTTAAGTGATTTCAAATTCTTAAAAACACCTAAAAAATATATTACTTGTCGTTTCTCTTTAAAAAGAACATTTTATTTAAAATCACATAAATATACAATGATGAAAAAAATACTATTAGTGGCTCTTCTTTGTTTTATCCATTTCACATCTTCTGCTCAAGAGAATGAAATTTCTCTAGCAAAAATATATATGGATAGTGTTAAAGTAAATTTTCAGTCTAATAAATTTGATAAAGCAATAAAATGGTCAAAAAAAGCTTTACAAATTTATCAAAATAATAAGAATGTAGATACACTAACCATATTAGCTAATAATAAAGTAGCTGAATCTTTTCTCTATAAAAGAGAATTAGATTCTTGTTATTTTTATGCGAACAAATCGTTAGAAAAATTAAAAACTACGAAAGTCTTTTCTGGTAGTTCAATGACGTATCGTTTGCTTTCTATCATTGCTTATTATAGAGGGAAATACCAAGAAAGTCTTGACTTGAGCAAAAAAGCTTTAGAGCTTTCGATTTCTTTTTTTGGGGAACTAGATGAAGAAAGTATAAGGCAATGTGCCGATTTAGCTCACTTGTTTTACACCTTGAATAAATACGATAAAGCTATTTATTATAATAAGAAAGCTATACGTAATAGCTTAATTATAAAACAAGAAAGTAATGAATTGCTTTCTAGGTCATATATAGGTTTAGCAAATACCTATATGATATTAGGTAGAATAAAAGAAGCTATTAAATATCATGAAAAAAGTTTGGGCTTAATCAAGGAGATTTTAGGTGACAAGAATGAACAAGTAGGAGGGATTTACATCAATCTTGGGAATTGTTATTCAAAATTAGGAGACAATGACAAGGCGCTGGATTATTATAAAAGAGGGGAAACAATATTTTTAAATACACGATTAAGAAGTAGAAATATATTAGCAAAGACTTATAAAAATATTGGCAATATTTTCCGTAAAAAACAAGAACATCAAAAATCATTAGAGTATTTCAAAAAAGCGAATACAGTTTTCACCGAAATATTACGCCCAAATCACCCAAATATAGCAGATTCGTATATGTTAATTGCTGTAGCTTATAAATATCTAAAAGATTATGAAAAATCTTCGACATACTACCATAAAGCAATTGATATTCAAAAACTTTCTAAGGCAAGCTACAAGGATTTAGCTAAGACTTATCATAACTTAGGAATAATGTGTATTGAAAATTTAGAATTTAACAAAGGACTGAATTATATTGAAAAATCATTGCAAATGCATCTTAATATTTTAGGGAATAAAAGCCCAGAGTTAATCACTCTATATCAATCTCTAGGAATAACATACAGAAATGAAAATCTGCATGCTAAAGCGATTCAAAACTTTGAGAAAGCATTGAAACTTACGAAGGAATTAAAAGAAGGTGATAATAAGATTAATAAGGTTTCACTGTATATAGATTTAACATCTGTTTATTTAAAAACACAAAATTTAAAGATTGCAAATAAATATTTAGAGCAAATAGCAGTTCTCTTAAAAGACTACAAAGAGTCTAACTTAGATAAAACATATCACAAAAATTATTTTCGCCTAAAATCAAAATATTACAAACTAAAATTAAAAGAAACAAATAAGAGCATTTATATAGATTCTATTAAATTAATAAATGAAACCTCATTAAATCTTCAAGATTATTGGTATAAAGAATTATCTACTTCTAATGCCCGAGAAATTAGAATGAAACAATCATTACCTATTTATGAAAATAGTATAAATCATTTAATTACACATTACAATACATTTGATGAATTAGAAAAAACATTTGAGATAGCTGAAAAGACAAAAAGTCTTCAGTTAAATGAAAGTTTTAAAGATTCTAGGGCAAAACATTTTGGAAGAGTTCCTGATAGTCTAATAAGTAAAGAGTACAGCTTAAATATTGATATTACTTATTACGATAAGAAAATATATGAGGCTCAACACCAAAAAGAAAAAATTCATGATAGTTTAATTTCTATATATGAAAATAAATTATTCAAATTAAAGCAAACAGAATATAAATTACAGGAAACCTTTAAAAGGGATTACCCAAATTATTATCAATTGAAATATAATAATGATGTTGTTAGTGTTAGCGAAGTACAAAATTTATTAAAAAAAGATGAAACTTTAGTGGAGTATTTCGATGGGGAGAATTCTATTTTTATTTACACAATATCTAAAAATAAATTTCATGTAAAAAAAATTGATAAGGATTTCCCTTTGAAATTATGGATAAGTCAAATGCGAAATGGTGTATACAAGTATGGCTCAAAATCAGAATTATACGTGAAGAATGCATATAACTTATACGACAAGTTAATCAAGCCTGTTGAGGATAAATTAAATTCTAAGCTAATTATCATACCTGATGGAGTTTTAAACTACATTCCTTTTGACGCTTTACTTTATGAAAAATTAAGTAATATAAAGTCTTATAAGAAATTACCTTATTTAATTAAAAAGCACCAAATTAGTTATAACTACTCAGCAACCTTATACAGGGAATTGCTTGAAAAGAAATCGATTAAATTAAAGAAGAATTTACTGGCCTTTGCACCAGATTTTAAAACAGATAAACAAATTGCAGAGAAAAGAGATGATCTTGGTTATTTAAAGTTTAATGAACCTGAGGTAATAAACATAAACAAACTAATAGATGGCGATATTTTTCTTAAACAAGAAGCGACTGAACTTAATTTTTTAAAACATGCTAGTGATTATAAAATCATACACTTGTCAACTCATAGTAAATTAAATGATAAAAGAGGAGATTATTCATTTATTGCTTTTAAAAAAGTTAATGATAGTATTGAGGATGATAATAGGCTCTATGTAAAAGAAGTCTACAACATACCTCTTAATGCAGATATGGTTGTGTTAAGCGCTTGTGAAACAGGGCTTGGTGAGTTGAGGCGAGGGGAAGGAGTTATAAGTTTAGCTCGAGCATTTACTTATGCAGGAGCTAAAAGCACTATAACCAGTCTTTGGAATGTTAATGACTCACAAACTAAAATTCTTATGGAGTTATTTTATGAGAATATAAAAAAAGGAATGTATAAAGATGAAGCATTGCATAAAGCAAAATTAAGTTACATTAATCAAGATTATAATGTCGCTCCTTATTTTTGGGCATGTTTTATTTCAGCAGGAAACATGACTCCAATAAAACTTGAAAATAATAGTTTCAGTTATTGGATGATACTATTAATTAGTATACTAGTTTTAATTATTTTCTTGCTGAAAAAAGGCAAAAATCGTTATAAGATTAATTAAACACGAAGGATTTAATGAATAATGATTTACTTACATATTTAGAAGGCATGGTCACAGAGAATCGAAAAGAACTCTTTAAAAAGGTGTTAGAGAACAGAACTCGACACTTTACAGTAGTTCTAGAAGATATTTTTCAGCAGCACAATTCGAGTGCAGTAGTGAGAAGCTGTGATATTTTTGGAATACAAGATGTACATGTAATTGAAAACAAGTACAATAGTAAAGTTTCTAGACATGTGGCAAAAGGGTCTCAAAAGTGGCTCACTTTCTATAGGTATAATGAAGATAAGAACAACACAACAGATTGTTTAGACAATTTGCGTTGTCAAGGATATCAAATTATAGCAACAACACCTCACAATGAATCTTGTTTGTTACAGGATTTCGACTTGACTAAAAAATCTGCTTTTGTTTTTGGAGTAGAGAAAGAGGGAGTTTCTGATCAGGTAATGGAAGAAGCCGATGGTTATTTAAAGATACCAATGGTAGGTTTTACGGAGAGCTTAAATATCTCTGTTGCCGCAGCAATTATTTTAGAAAACGTATCTAGTAAACTAAGGGGAAGTCAACAAAATTGGAAGTTGAGTCAAGAAGAAAGAGAAGCATTGTACTCAGAATGGATAGAGAAATCCATTAAAAATGTAGAAAAAATTAAAACTCATTTTATAGAAAATAAAGAGTAAGTTTAATAACTATAAAAATCAATAAAAAGATAAGAATATGAAATGTGATGTTTATTTAGCCTTCGATGGCAATTGTGAAGCAGCTATGAATTTTTACAAAGATGTTCTAGATGGTGAATTTACAGTGTTAATGCGTTATGGGGATGGACCTCCTGAATATTCTGTTGAGGGAAAAGAAGACAAAATTATGCATACAACAATCTCTTTTGGTAATGGCTGTGAATTAAAGGCATCAGACAATTTGCATAAACCTATTGTAAAAGGAAATGCATATACTGTTTCTATCATGGCTGATGATGAAGCTCATGGAGAGAAAATATTTAGCAGTCTTGCTGTTGATGGAAAAGTTGAAATGCCTTTTCAAAATGTATTTTGGGGAGGGAAATTTGGAAACTTAACCGATCAATTTGGAGTACAATGGATGATCAGTAGTCCTCACTAAATAATGAGTAAATACAACAATGAATCAATGTAAAACAAATAGTTATGGATGCTAGAGTAGACGCATACGTTGAAAAGAAAGAACAATGGAATAAAGAACTCTCTAAATTAAGAAAGACACTCCTTGAATTGCCAGTTGAAGAAACTATCAAGTGGGGAGCGCCAACCTATACCTATGATGGGAAAAACATTGTAGGCTTGGCAGCGTTTAAAAATTATTGCGGCTTATGGTTCTTTCAAGGAGCATTGTTAAAGGATGAACATAACGTGTTTATAAATGCACAAGAAGGTAAAACAAAAGCAATGCTGCAATGGCGTTTTGCATCATTAGAAGAGATTCATGAAGATTGGATTAAAGCCTATGTTCTAGAAGCGATAGAAAATCAAAAATCAGGGAAGGTTATCAAGCCTCAAAAGAATACAAAACCTTTGATTATTCCTGAAGAACTTCAAAATGAGCTAGACAAAAATTCAACATTAAAAGAACAATTTGATTCTTTTTCTATAAGTAAAAAAAGAGAATATGCAGATCATATTTCTGAAGCAAAAAGAGAAGCTACAAAACAAAAAAGACTAGAAAAAATTATTCCTATGATTCTAGAAAAGAAAGGATTGCACGATAAGTATAAAAATTGTTAGCCTTTCTTTTTATACTTCCAGCCCAAGAAGATTAATAACAAAACGATTAATGCAATCAATACCCTCCCAATAATGCTTGAGAAAAAGGAAGTCTCGGGTACTAATTCTTTTTGAGTAATTGAATCTATTGTTGCAATTGAATCACAACGAATGACCCAAAGATCAATGGTTTTGTCATTGTAGTTCCCATAGACAAAATATTCAGCACAAGGCTTTTTTCGCTGGTTGCTCTTTCCAAAATTTACATCTCCATTTTTTAAGATGTAATGTATGGCTGTAGAATCTAGTTTATATTTTACTAGTGAAGCTCTTGCTTGATCTGAATAAACCAATCTTTTTGTACGAATAGTTTTTAATGTCCTAGCGTCCATTCCGTAATCGAAAGAAACATCTTTTCCTTTCCATATAAAGAGAACAACAACACATCCTAAAGAGAGTCCTACTAGGTAATAACCAAAACGTTTTAATAATTTCATTGATGTTTTCATTACTTTATTAGCTGTCAAATAGCGAATAAAAATCTGAAAGCAAAATTAAGTGTATTTTCTGAATTTAGCGAGAATAAAGTTATCTTCTTAGCAATGCGAAATTCCCTCTAAAAGTAGTTAGAACGCCATTATTCATAAACTCAACTGCAAACCAATAATCTGAAGAGGGTTCTTTTTTACCGCTATTATTATATCCGTTCCATCCTATATCAGTTGAAGGTTTAAACTCTTTAATTAGTCTACCTAATCGGGAGTATATTCTTATGACTGCTTCAGGATCATTTGTTAAATCGGGAATATTCCATGTATCATTAATTCCATCGTCATTTGGTGTGAAAAAATTAGGATATCCTAAGGTTTTAAAATTCAGAATGAAATTGCCGCAATTCCCAGAAAGATCCCTTACTGTTACTGTATGATCTCCAGGAGTGATATCATAAAACCGAACAAAGTCCTGGAAAGGTCCATTGTCTAATGAATAATCGTAATAACCCAATCCTGCATCCAGAACTTTAATTTCTATAGTTGTTAATAATGCGAACGGAGGAGAAAGAAACAAAATTTCAAATCGAGGTCGTGATTCTACAACAACGACTTCGGTTGGACTATAATTACAATCTGGACCAACATCTACAGTTAATTTTGTTGTTTCAGCAGTATAGGTTCCAGCTTCTGTAGCTAAATAATCAGGACCAGTACCAACTTGAGCTCCATTTAAAAACCAATTCACTGTAAATAAGGAAGGATCTAAACCAGATTCTAATAAAAAAGGATTGATTGTTTCGCCAGTTTCAGCATCCACACAAATAGTTCCTCCTTCAATTTCTAACTCTAATAATGGATAGACAGTTACTTGAAACAATGTTTCAGAAAAACAATCTGGATCACCAGTAGGAGCAGCGTGAACGTAAATAATTCTCGAGCCTAAATCTGTAATTGTATAATCAGCAGGATCAATAGGGTCAATTCTATTAGGTCTTCTGTAATAGGTTACATCAACACCAGGAATAGATAATGTAGGAAGTGTAACACTTTCACAGCCTTCCATATTTACCAGACTATCTAATAAAGGTCTTTCAAAAATTGTAATTGTAAATATATGCTCATCAGTACATAAGAACCGATCTCCATTTTCTGCATATACATACAATGTTTGTGTAGATGTAATAATATCGCCTGCATTGAGCTGTGTTCCTTGTCCATCTGGCTCTGTAAAGTAGTCTCCAACAGTTAAAGGAGGCAATTCATAAGTTTCACAAGAAGCCGCATCAGCAGGTTCATCTACTTCAATTCCTAGAATATTGATAGTAAATACATTTTCATTGGTACAGCCAGCTAAATCGGCATGCTCATTAAAGATATAAAGTATTTGTGTTGTAGAAATTACATCGCCAGCGTTTAGTTGTTGTTGACCTGGGCTGCTGGGGCCTCCAGGTTCTGTATAGTAATTCCCATTTGTTAAAGCTGGTAATGCATACGGCTCACAGCTAAAAACATCTGTAAAATTATCAATCAATGGAAAAGCACGTATCTGAACAGTAAAATTTGTTTCTGCGTCACAGAAAGCATTTGTATTGTAGATGTAAATTGTTTGAGAATTATTGATGATATCTCCAGGGAACAATTGTGTTTGTGTTGCTGATACTCCTGGCCCTCCTGGTTCTGTGAAGTATTCTCCATTTACGAGTACAGGTAATGTAGGTAAATCATCTTCACATCTCAAAATATTTGCCACTGTATCTACTGGAGGCAATGGATGTATAGTAATTTCTATTTCAATATTATCTGTACAATTTGGAGTTAACGTAACTTCAGAAGCATAATAGTATACTGTTGTTAGAGGAGCTGTAATAATGGTTCCTGGAGGAATCGAATTTCCACCTCCCATAGGTTGATCAAAGTACCCTCCAAAAGGCGTTGTTGGGATGGTGTATTCTCCACAAGCACTTAAATCTTGAAAAACACTAGTATCTATAATTGTAATATCAAATTCACTCGAGTTTTCGCAACTAGTAGCAGGATTAATATTGTAGACATAAACTGTCTGATTTGTTGTTATAACATCGCCCGCATTTAATTGTGTTCCTTGTCCATCTTCTTCAGTGAAATAATTCCCATTAACAACAGGAGGTAAGGTATAGGAATCACAAGTAATTACATCTGCAAAAACATCTACAGGAGGAATCGGATGAATTATAATATCAAATTGAGTCTCAGCACAAAAAACTCCATCTGGTTCAGCATAAAAATAAATAGTTTGATCCGAAGTAATTACAGTTCCAACCGGAATAACAACACCTGTTCCTCCTGGACCACCTGGCTCCGTATAAAACTGAGCTTCTGGATATGCAGGAACTATGAATTCACCACAATACTCAGTTGGGATATTATATTCATCTGCCATTGAAATATTAAAACTAGTTTGATTAGAACATCCGTTAGCACCAATGCTATAAATAAAAATAGTAGTCTGGTTATTAATAATATCACCTGCATTTAAAGGAGTTCCTACACCATCTGGAACAAGGAAGTAATTTCCATTTGTTAACGGTTGAAGAGTATATTGCGTACATACATAAACGTCACTGAGATCATCTACAAGTGGTAAAGGGTTTATGTTAATATTGAAAGTAATTACATCAAAACAAACAGGGTTCGCATCATCTATGAGTCGTGCCCAGATAGGAAGAGGATCTACTCCTGTAGGGGGCGCAAAATCTGTTGGGTCGAGAATTTGATTAATTCCCAGATTTGCATCAGATTGAGATGTATAATAGTTTACAGTATAATCAGTAGGATTCAGTCCATTTAATATTTGAGTTTCTACTTGACCAGAAATGTCAATTGAAATATCAGATTCACAAGCTTCGATATCTGTTGGAACTGTTGCTGTTATTAAAGCAACATTTAAATCAAACTCTAACGTAAGTGAACATAAATTATCTGTTGCTCTATTTCGAATCCTCATGTAAATAGTTTCTCCACCAAGTGATGGATAAGCCATTAAATCTGAAGTAATAGGGACATTTGCATTAGCATCATTTGCCGTAGCATAGTAAAACACTTCATATTCAGCAGGGTCAATTCCTAATACAGCAGCATCGTTTAGTGTTAAATTAAATGTCACCGTTGCTCCAGTATCACACTCTAACAAATCGTTTGGTGGTGCTACGGGTAAATCTGTTACAATCACTTGATCCGTTAAAGCACATCCTGTACTTAACGTCGTTACAATAACATCATAAGTTCCTGATTGTGTAGCAGTATACGTTGGATTTGTTTCCCCAGCGATCGTAACTCCATTTCTTAACCACTCATATGAAAAATCTACCGTATTCGTAAATCCTGAGTCAAACAAAATAGTATCTCCATCACATAATTCACGATCATTACCTAAACTTAATGAAGTGTCGAAGCTCCCAGCTTGTATAAAAACAGCAGAATCAAAATCGGAATCATTATAGTCTCCAATCACTAATTTAATTCTGTAAGGATTATTAGGGATAACATCAGATGAAGCATTTAACACAACTGTATGACCTCTCATATTGAGCGCTGAATTAGCAGGGTCATCTACGTTATAGGTACTAAACAAAGATGGGTTTGCTGAATTACATGCTGTGTTGTATTGATTATCTCTAATATCTCTTACTGAAATAGGCGTATTTGTTCCTGGAACTACAGCTATGTTTGTAGTAACACCTGTATTTAAATCTGTCAATAAAAAAGCAAAAACATCACTAAAGCCACATTGCCACTGGCCATACTCATTAGATGCAAATAAGAAGTCGAAAGCAAAGCTTGTTGATGATGGAACAAAATCAAACTCTAAAAAAGCAACATCTGTAATTGTTGAAGACTGCCCTGTTTGATTACTGATGTTCTGCAAATCTGCATCTCCATTAGTATTTACTTGACTATCTAAACCGACACCTGTATAGGCACCTTGTGAATTAGCAGCAATACCGCTTCGAATCACAATTCCTTCAGGAATAGGGAATGTTGATCCATTACTATTAAAATAAGCAACTGACTGACTAGAGGATATGCTTATATTAGAATTGGTGGCACAAGAACTTGCTAACAGTAAATCTACCAATCCTTGAGGAGTAAATCCTGAATCGTTTACTGTAATTGTTTGTGCCTGAATTGATGCATAACCAATCAGCAAGAAAAACAACAATAGTGCTTTTCTGTAAAAGTATCTGGGGGATAATTTCACTGTAATTTAATTTAAATGATAATTAAAAACTCTTATAATATTAATAAATTAATATCTCTAAAAGGTAAGTCAAACCAATCAGCAACTGTCTTGTTGGTCAAAATACCATGATAAAAATACATTCCATTTCTTAAACTCTTGTCGAAACGTGCAGCGTTCTCAAATCCTCCTTCTTCAGCAATATTTAATAAGTAAGGAGTAAATATATTGCTAATAGAAAACGAAGCCGTTCTTGCATATCTTGAAGGAATATTTGGGACACAGTAATGAATGACACCGTGTTTTTCAAATGTAGGCTTTGAATGAGTAGTTACTTTTGATGTTTCAAAACAACCGCCTCGATCAATACTAACATCTACAATTATAGAACCTTCTTTCATTTGCTCGATCATTCCTTCTGTTACTATGACAGGTGAACGATTCTTTCCCCTAATAGCACCAATAGCAACATCACATCTTCTCAATGCTTTTGCTAATGTTTTGGGTTGTACAGTAGATGTGTATATAGGAGCATTTAAAAAATGCTGTAATTTTCTTAGTTTGGTAATTGAATTGTCAAATACCTTTACTCTAGCTCCTAATCCTAACGCAGACCTTGCAGCAAATTCACCAACAGTTCCTGCGCCTAATATAACAACATCGGTAGGAGGTACGCCTCCAATATTTCCAAGCAGTAAGCCATTCCCTTTATTCAATCCACTCATGAGTTCAGCAGCGACAAGCACAGAGGCTGTTCCAGCAATTTCACTCAAAGATTTTACGATAGGGTACACACCATGCTCATCTTTAATATAATCAAAGGCTACAGCGGTAATTCTTTTTTTGGCTAATGTTTCGAAATACTTTTTCGTTTGGGTTTTTAATTGCAATGCAGAAATTAATACACTCTGCGGATTAATTAACTCAATTTCCTTCTGAGTAGGAGGTGCAACTTTTAAAACGATATTACAAGCAAATGCTTCTTTTACATCGTAAGAAATTTTTGCTCCAGCATCAGAATATTCTTTATCAGAATAATTAGACCCGTCACCAGCACCTGTTTCTATTACAATTCTATGCCCATGCGCAGATAAAGCAGCAACAGCATCTGGTGTTAAACAAATTCTTCTTTCTTCAAAGTGAGTTTCCTTTGGAAGCCCAATAAATAATTCTCCTTTTTGCTTTTTTATTTCTAACATTTCCTCTTGAGGAAGTAGTTCTTCTTTACTAAAAGGGGAGAATGAACTCATATAGTTTGCTTTAGTTGAATATTACGTTGTCCATCATTTAACAATGTCAAATGAATTTCAACTGAGTTTAAAGGTAATAAATTTTGAATATTTTCAGGCCATTCTATCAAACACCATGCATTTGAGTAAAAATAATCTTCTATCCCAATATCATATGCTTCTTCTTCATCTTCTATACGGTAAAAATCAAAATGGTAAACAGTCTCTTTACCAGAGGATTGATATTCATTCACTAAAGAAAAAGTAGGAGAATGTGCAACATCTTCAATTCCTAATACATTACAAATCTCTTTGATTAAGGTTGTTTTTCCAACACCCATAGAACCATAAAACAATAAGATTTTATGCTTTGAAGTACTAACAACCTCCTTAGCAACCTCTTTTAAATCCGACAAAGAATAATTTTTATCCATGGTTGCAAAACTAAAAAACTAAAGTTATTTAGGACTATAAATTGCACAAGGAATTACCATCTCTTCCAATGAAATACCTCCATGCTGATAGGTATTTCTAAAATACTTCACAAAATGATTGTAATTATTTGGATATGCAAAAAACAAATCCTCTTTCGCAAACACGAAAGGGCTATTAAATGTAATGCTTGGTAAATAAATATCTTTTGGATTTTTCACTGCAAAAACATCTTTCTCTTCATAACTTAAACTTCTTCCTGTCTTATACCTCAAATTAGAACTGATATTCTTGTCTCCAATTACTTTAGTAGGATGCTTACAATTAATGGTTCCATGATCGGTTGTAACAATTAGCTTTTGACCTAATTGTTGTGCCTTTTGAATAATTTCAAACAAAGGAGAGTTCTTAAACCAACTTGTAGTAAGCGATCTATATGCTTTATCGTCTCCAGCCAACTCTTTGATAACTTCCATTTCGGTTTTAGAGTGAGAGAGCATGTCTACAAAATTATACACAAGAACTGTCAAGTCGTTTTGTTTTGTTCCGTTATAGTTATTGGCTAACTCTTTACCATCTCGTAATGAAACAATTTTATAGTACTCATGATTGATTGATAAATTCATTCGTTTAATTTGTGCCGTTAAAAACTCATTTTCATATAAGTTTTTACCACCTTCATCAGTATCATTTTTCCAGAAATTTGGATGGCGTTTTTCCATATCAGAAGGCATCATTCCAGAAAAAATAGCATTTCTAGCATACTGAGTAGCTGTGGGTAAAATACTATAGTAAGAATGCTCTTCATCTTTTTTGTAGTGATTGTTGATGAAAGGTTCTAAGACACGATATTGATCGAAACGAAGATTATCAATCACAATCCATAAAACACCTTTGTCATTATCTTTTAGAGTAGGGACGACATAATCTTTAAATAAGGTATGAGAAAATGTAGGAGAATCACCAGAAGTTAATCCGTCTTGATAGTTCTTCTTAATGAATTTAAAAAATAGATTATTTGCTTCAGACTTCTGACTTTCAAGGATTTCTAACATCCCAGTATCATTAATGTTTTCAAGTTCTAATTCCCAGTGAACTAGTTTCTTATATAGATCAGACCATTCAGAAAAAGAATCCACCATGGCTAAATCCATAGAGATCTTACGGAATTCTTGCTGATAGCTAGATGTTGTTTTTTCAGAAATCAACCTCGAATGATCCAAATTTTTCTTTAGGCTTAATAAAATTTGATTTGGATTAACTGGTTTAATTAAATAATCAGAGATTTTAGAACCAATAGCCTCTTCCATAATATACTCCTCTTCACTTTTTGTAATCATCACAACAGGAAGATTCGGGCTAATTTGTTTGATAGAGGATAAGGTTTCTAAGCCGGGAATACCAGGCATGTTTTCATCCAAAAACACAATATCGAAATTTGTTTCCCCTACTAAATCAATTGCATCGGCACCATTTGTACAGGTGGTTACTATATAATTTTTCTTTTCTAGAAATAAAATATGGGCCTTTAATAAATCAATTTCATCATCTACCCATAAAATTTGTATCTCATTCATATAAACTGGTTTCTATAATCAACGCTAAATGTATCTATTTGTTATGGTTTTTATACACTGAAACTGATAAAATATTCATAATAAAAAGTACAATCACCTTGGTAGTCTACTATTTTTATTTTTAGTTTGTAGTAAGTTACTCAAATTACTAGATTGGAAAAAGTTTCGACGAACAAATTAAAAATCCTCAATGACCCAATCTATGGGTTCATTAGAATACCCAATAGTCTCATTTTTGACATTATAGAGCACCCTTATTTTCAGAGGTTACGTAGAATTTCTCAAATGGGATTGTCTAATCTTGTCTATGCAGGAGCAAACCACACTCGATTTCATCATGCGGTAGGCTGTTTAGACTTAATGCAGAAGACTGTTCGAGTTCTGCGTGTAAAGGGAGTAGAAATTTCTCATGAAGAAGAAAATGCGCTTTGTATTGCGATTTTATTGCATGATATCGGGCATGGAGCTTTTTCTCATGCGTTAGAACACAGTATTGTGAACGGAATTACACATGAAGAGATTTCGTTAAAATATATGCACGAGCTAAACAAACAATTTGATAGGCAGTTAGCTCTTGCTATTGAAGTGTTTACAGATAAATACCACCGAAAGTTTTTACATCAATTAATATCTAGTCAGTTAGATATTGATCGATTGGATTATTTAAAGCGCGATAGTTTTTACACCGGTGTAACGGAAGGGAACATTAGTTCTGATCGTTTAATTGCCATGATGGACATTGTAGATGATGAGTTGGTGATTGAAAAGAAAGGAATTTATTCAGTAGAAAAATTTTTAATCGCTCGAAGATTAATGTACTGGCAAGTGTATTTGCATAAAACAGGATTGGTCGCTGAAAACATGCTTGTCAAAGTTTTAATGAGGGCTAAGGAATTAGCAGAACAAAAAGTAGAACTATTTGGAAGTACAGCTTTGCGCTTCTTTTTGTATACGAAAATAGATGAAGAAAACTTTGACGTGGAAGTATTAGAGCGTTTTTCTAAACTCGATGATTACGATGTATTATCCGCTATTAAAGAATGGACCAATCATTCTGACAAAGTTTTATCACGATTATCGTCTATGATTGTTAATAGGGAGCTGTTTAAGATCGAAATTCAAGATGAAAGCATTTCCGATAGTTATATAGAGAAAATTAAAAAGAACCTTTTAGCAAGTACAGATTTAAGTGCTGAAGATTTGAAATACTTCGTTTTTGCAGATCACATTTCTAACCAAGCATACAATAAAAAGCAACCAATTAAGATTTTAAGTAAGAAAGGGAATCTAAAGGATATTGCGAAAGCATCAGACCAATTAAATTTACAAGCACTTTCGAAACCAGTAACAAAGTATTTCGTTTGTTATCCGAAGAAAATGCAATTAGCCTAATCTTAAGTTTTTTTATACTTTTGCCAAAGATGAAATTCACAGCCAAACAAATTGCCGAAATCTTAGAAGGGGATATCGTTGGAAATCCAGATGCAGAGGTTTCAAAGCTTTCAAAGATCGAAGAAGGCACGGAGGGATCTCTTACTTTTTTATCCAACCCTAAGTATAATCCTTATTTATATAGTACTGAGGCTTCAGTTACTATTGTCAACAAAACATTAGAATTAGAGAAGGAGGTAAGCACAACACTTATTAAAGTTGATGATGCGTACAAGGCTTTTTCTAAGTTGTTAGAGTTTTACAATCAAGTAAAAAACAATAAAACAGGAAGGGAGCAACCTCATTATGTATCGGAAAGTGCAACGATTGGCGAAGGTGAATACATTGGGGCTTTTTCCTACATAGGAGAAAATGTAACGATTGGAGAGAATGTGAAAATTTATCCAAACGCTTATATTGGAGACAATGTAACCATTGGAGATAACTGTACAATTTTTACAGGAGTAAAGATTTGTTCAGAAACAGAAATAGGTAATAACTGTACATTTCATGCTGGATGCGTAATCGGCTCAGATGGATTTGGATACACTCCTAATGAAAAAGGGGAATTTGTTAAAGTCCCTCAAACAGGGAATGTTATTATAGAAGATAATGTAGATGTCGGAGCTTGTTCTACAATAGATAGAGCTACTTTAGGATCTACAATTCTTAGGCAAGGAGTAAAGTTGGATAATCAAATCCAAATAGCCCACAATGTAGAAATAGGAAAGAATACTGTCATTGCAGCTCAGAGTGGAGTAGCAGGTTCTACTAGTGTAGGAGAAAACTGTATGATTGGAGGACAAGTAGGAATTGTTGGTCATCTGAATCTAGGAAATAATCTTAGAATTCAAGCACAATCGGGAATTACTAAAAATTTAAAGGATAATGAAACAGTGCAAGGAACACCTGCATTTGCATATCCAGACTTTAACAAGTCGTATGTTTATTTCAGAAACCTTCCCAAGCTCGCGAAGACAATTAATAAAATAGAGAAAGAATTTAATGCTCAAAAGGTAGATGATGAGTAAGAAACAGAAAACAATTCAAAATGAAATTAGCTTATCTGGTGTTGGATTGCATACAGGTAACAATGTAAAGTTAACATTCAAACCTGCTCCTGAAAATCATGGATTTGCATTTACGAGAGTAGATTTAGAAGGTGCTCCAACAATAGAAGCTAAGGCAGAATATGTAGTGAATACTCAAAGAGGAACAAATCTTGAGAAGAACGGAGTTTTAATTCAAACTTCCGAGCATGTCCTAGCGGCAGCAGTTGGTTTGGGTATCGACAACCTTTTAATTGAAATGGATGCTTCAGAGCCACCTATCATGGACGGTTCTTCAAAATTCTTTATTGAAGCTTTAGAAAAAGCGGGTATTCAAGAATTAGATGCAGAGATCGAAGAATATATCGTTAAAGATATTATCTCTTATAAAGACGATGTAACTGGTAGTGAAATCATTTTGATGCCTTCAGATGAATATCAGGTAACTACAATGGTAGATTTTGGAACTAAAATTTTAGGAACTCAAAACGCTACTTTAGAGCACATGTCTGATTTCAAGAAAGAAATTGCTGATGCTAGAACATTTAGTTTCTTACACGAAATTGAAATGTTATTAGAAAATGACTTAATTAAAGGAGGTGATTTAAACAATGCTATTGTTTATGTAGACAAACCTTTATCTGATGCAACCATGCTGAAGCTTAAAAAAGCTTTTAAGAAAGACAATATTAAAGTAAAGTCGAATGGAATTTTAGATAATCTAACATTGCATTGGGCAAATGAAGCGGCAAGACATAAATTATTAGATGTTATTGGAGACCTAGCATTAGCTGGAACTAGAATTAGAGGGAAAGTTATTGCTAATAAACCAGGACATTTAGTAAACACTAATTTTGCTAAAAAATTAGCGAAGCTCATTAAAATGGAGAAACGGAATAATATTCCACAAATTGATTTGAATTTGCCTCCATTAATGGATATTCATCAGATTATGGATATTCTACCACACAGACCACCATTTTTACTTGTAGATAGAATTATTGAATTGTCTGACAAGCATGTTGTAGGAATGAAAAATGTAACCATGAATGAAGATTTCTTCGTGGGTCACTTTCCTGGAGCACCAGTGATGCCTGGAGTATTACAGGTTGAAGCAATGGCACAGTGTGGAGGGATTTTGGTATTAAGTACAGTGCCAGATCCAGAAAACTACTTGACCTATTTTATGAAAATAGATAATGTAAAATTCAAACAAAAAGTACTTCCAGGTGACACATTAATTTTCAAATGTGAATTATTAACACCTATACGAAGAGGTATTGCTCATATGCAAGCTTATGGTTATGCCAACAATAAGTTAGTAGTTGAGGCCGAATTAATGGCGCAGATATCTAAAAGAAAGTAACCATGAATCAACCTTTAGCATACGTACATCCACAAGCAAAAATTGCAAGAAATGTAGTTATTGAACCTTTTACCACCATTCATGCAAATGTGCAGATTGGCTCTGGAACATGGATTGGATCTAATGTTACCATTATGGAAGGGGCTAGAATCGGTAAAAATTGCCGTATTTTCCCTGGAGCTGTAATTTCAGCAATTCCACAAGATTTAAAATTTGAAGGTGAAGATTCTTTAACTGTTATTGGAGACAATACAACCATTAGAGAATGTGTTACGGTCAATAGAGGTACGAGCGCTTCTGGAGAAACCAAAATAGGGAAGAACGTTCTAATTATGGCAACGGCCCATATTGCGCATGATTGTGTTATAGGGAATAATTCTATTGTAGTAAATGGTGTTGCTCTAGCGGGTCATGTCATTATAGGAGAGCATGCTATTATTGGAGGACTAGCAGCGATACATCAATTTATCCATATTGGAGATCATGCAATGGTTTCTGGAGGGTCACTAGTTAGAAAAGATGTTCCTCCATATACAAAAGCAGCAAAAGAGCCTTTGTCTTATGTTGGTATAAACTCTATTGGTCTAAGAAGACGTGGTTTTTCAACAGATAAAATTCGTGAGATACAAAATATTTACAGAATATTGTATCAGAGGAATTATAACAATACGCAAGCAATGGAAAAGATTGAAGCAGAAATGGAAGCTACTTCAGAAAGAGACGAAATATTACTTTTTATCCGAAATTCTCAACGTGGAATTATGAAAGGATACTGGGGAGGATAATAAATTATAAAAACAACTTATGGCAACGACATCAGATATTAGAAATGGATTGTGTATCAGATATAATAATGATATATACAAAATAGTAGAGTTTTTACACGTAAAACCAGGGAAAGGACCTGCTTTTGTTAGAACTAAATTAAAAAGTGTTACTAATGGAAAAGTAATCGATAATACATTTCCAGCAGGTAGAAAAATTGAAGATGTTCGTGTAGAGACACATAAGTTTCAATATCTATACAATGAAGGAGATACCTATCATTTTATGAACACGCAAGATTACAGTCAGATTTCATTACAAAAGGAGACATTAGATGCCCCAGATCTAATGAAAGAAGGAGAAGTAGTAACTGTGATTATAAACTCAGAAGATGATATGCCTTTATCTGTAGATATGCCAGCTAGTGTTATTTTAGAAGTAACACACACAGAACCAGGGGTAAAAGGAAATACGGCAACAAATGCTACGAAACCTGCGACAGTAGAATCGGGAGCCACTGTTAACGTTCCACTTTTTATTAATGAAGGAGATAAAATCAAGGTAGAAACTACCAAGGGTACTTACCAAGAAAGAATTAAAGAATAACCGATAAAACATGTCGAAACTCGATCAAATTAATCAAAGAGAACGCGAATACTGGGATGAAGACAAACTAGAGCGCTCAAAGATTAAAAAGTTACGAAGACATTCTTTTTATTTTTCGAACAAGAGACAAGAACGAATACTAGACAAACTCATCAAGAATACTTTTGAAGACAAAAACGTACTTGAATTAGGATCTCATGAGTGGATTGGTTGGATAAAAAATAAAGTAACGCCTAAAAAAGTTACTTGTATTAATATCTCTCAAGCCGAATTAGATAAAGGTATTGAGGTTGCTAAAGGCCTTCCTTTTGAAATTGATTTTCATTTGATGGACGCTAATGAACTCACTTTTAAAGACGAAGAGTTTGATGTTGTCTATGGAGGTGCAATACTTCACCACTTAGATATTGAAAAGACATTGAATCATGTATATCGAGTTTTAAAACCTGGTGGATATATCTTATTCTTGGAGCCTTTAAATATGAATCCTATTTATAAGATTTATCGAAGGATGAATCCAAAAGAGAGAACTCCAGATGAACATGCGTTAGTAGGTTCAGATTTTAAAATCATTAGGAAAAAGTTTACTTTTCAACATAAATTTTTTGACTTTGTAGGCGTTATTTTTGGTTTCATCTCATTAAAGATCTTTGGAGATAAGAAATACAACAATGTATTCAATAGGTTAGGACACGGAATAGATGTAGTTCTGTCTAAAATACCATTTCTCTATGTGCTTTTCGCAAGAGTAATCATCTATGGTCGAAAAAAATAAATATCATGAAATTTAAGAACCCTCAAACATTAAAATCAATTGCTACTCTATTAGATTTAGAGTATGTTGGTGATGATAATTTTAGTGTTACAGGGATCAATGAGATTCATGTTGTAGAGCCTGGAGATATTGTTTTTGTTGATCATCCTAAGTATTATAGTAAAGCATTGAATTCCGCGGCTACAACGATATTAATAAACAAAGAAGTTGAATGTCCAGAAGGAAAATCTTTATTGATTTCAGATGATCCTTTCCGTGACTTTAACAAAATCACAAAGCATTTTAATCCTTTTATCAGCTCAAAAGAAAGTATTTCTGATTCGGCAATTATTGGAGAGGGAACCATTATTCAACCCAATGTGTTTATTGGAAATCATGTAACCATAGGAAAGAATTGTTTAATTCACCCAAATGTAACGATTTATGACTATTCTGTGATAGGAGATCATGTTACCATTCACGCCAATACTGTATTGGGAAGTGATGCATTCTATTATAAGAATAGGCCAGAAGGGTTTGATCAATTAATCTCTGGAGGAAGAGTAGTGATTGAAAACAATGTAGACCTTGGTGCTTCATGTACTATTGATAAAGGAGTTACAGGCGATACAACGATAGGAGAAGGCACAAAAATTGACAACCAAGTTCATGTTGGTCACGATACAGTTATTGGTAAAAAATGTTTGATCGCATCGCAAACTGGAATTGCTGGCTGTGTTATTATTGAAGATGAAGTAACGCTATGGGGACAGGTTGGAACTAATAGCGGAATTACCATTGGAAAAGGAGCTGTGATACTAGGTCAAACCGGTGTAACAAAGTCAGTTTCAGGAGGTAAAACGTATTTTGGAACACCTATTTCAGAATCAAGAGATAAATTAAAAGAATTAGCACATCTAAAGAGATTGTTAAAAGAAGAAAAGAAAGGGTAATATTTCTTTTTTAGCTTCAATCAATAAAGTATTTTTGCAACAAATTATCAGAAACAAAAAAACAAACCAATGAGTGTTTTAGTAAACAAAGATTCAAAGATTATCGTTCAAGGTTTTACAGGAAGTGAAGGGACATTTCACGCAGGTCAAATGATTGACTATGGAACCAATGTAGTAGGAGGAGTTACTCCAGGAAAAGGAGGCCAAGAACACTTAGGTAAGCCAGTATTTAATACTGTAAAAGAATCTGTTGAAAATGCAGGTGCTGATACATCAATCATTTTTGTACCACCAGCTTTTGCTGCAGATGCAATTATGGAGTCTGCAGATGCAGGAATTAAAGTAATCATTTGTATTACTGAAGGAATTCCTACGGCTGATATGGTAAAAGTAAAAGCATATATCGAAGATAAAGATTGTACGTTGGTTGGCCCTAACTGTCCAGGAGTTATTACTCCAGATGAAGCAAAAGTAGGAATCATGCCAGGATTTATCTTCAAAAAAGGGAAAGTAGGAATTGTTTCTAAATCGGGAACATTAACATATGAAGCCGCAGATCAAGTAGTAAAGCAAGGATACGGAATTACAACAGCTATTGGTATTGGTGGAGATCCAATTATTGGAACAACAACAAAGCAAGCAGTTGAATTGTTAATGAATGATGACGACACTGAAGCAATTGTAATGATTGGTGAAATTGGAGGTCAATTAGAAGCTGAAGCTGCACAATGGATCAAAGCTGATGGAAATAGAAAACCTGTTGTCGGATTTATCGCAGGACAAACTGCACCAGCAGGAAGAACGATGGGACATGCAGGAGCTATTGTTGGAGGAGCTGATGATACAGCGCAAGCGAAAATGAAGATTCTTGCAGAAAACGGAATCCATGTAGTTGATTCTCCAGCAAAAATTGGAGAAATGATTGCAAGCGTTTTAAACTAAAAAATACGTCGTTACGAGCTTTACGAAGGAGAGAGAAGTAATCTCATTAAAAAAACAGATTGCTTCATTATATTCGCAATGACAACAAAAATCCCGTATTCCTTACGGGAATTTTTGTTTAAAAAAGAAAAATTATATTTGACAATCAACTAATCAAGAAGATTATGAATTTATTAGAAAACAAAACAGCAATTATTACAGGAGCTACTCGTGGAATTGGTAGAGGAATTGCAGTTGAATTTGCAAAACAAGGAGCTAATGTGGCTTTTACATATAGTTCTTCTGTAGATGCAGCCAATGCTTTAGAGGCTGAGCTAAATTCTATGGGAATTAAAGCAAAAGGGTACCAATCGAATGCAGCAGAGTTTGAAACTGCTCAAGAATTGGCAAAAGAAGTTCTTGCTGAATTTGGAAGCATCGATATTCTTGTGAATAATGCAGGAATTACAAAAGATAACTTACTAATGAGGATTTCTGAAGATGACTTTGATAAAGTAATTGAAGTGAATTTAAAATCTGTATTTAATTTAACGAAAGCTGTTATCAGACCTATGATGAAGCAACGTGCGGGCTCTATTATTAATATGAGTTCTGTTGTCGGATTGAAAGGAAACGCTGGTCAGTCTAACTATGCAGCTTCTAAATCAGGAATCATTGGTTTCTCTAAATCTGTGGCTTTAGAATTAGGATCGAGAAACATTCGAAGTAATGTGATTGCTCCTGGATTTATTGAAACAGAAATGACTGGAAAGTTAGATGAGGCTACTGTACAAAGTTGGAGAGATGCCATTCCATTAAAACGTGGTGGTTCTCCTGAAGATATTGCAAATGCTTGTGTGTTTTTAGCTTCTGATATGAGTAGCTATATTACAGGACAAACATTATCTGTAGATGGTGGAATGCTGACTTAAGAAAAGATTAACATAAATATTTAAGAACCTAAGTCTTTTTAAGGCTTAGGTTTTTCTTTTTTAACAGACTTCTTTCTATCTTTCGCTTAAATATATAATGAGCTTTAACTAATACATAATAAAAGCTCAAAAATGTCTCCTCGAGCGCAGTCGAGAGGTCATTCAAATTCTAGATTGTATAAATAGGTCTCGACTGCGCTCGACCAGACATAAACTTTGGAAACTTCCACGATTATATACATCATCATTTCACTTTTAGTAAGTATTTCAATTGCTTACTTTCAGTATTACTATAAGACGAAGGATACTGGAAAAGTGAAACTTTTTCTATTTGTATTGAGGGCTTCTGTATTTTTTTTATTGCTATTGTTATTGATCAACCCAAGTATAGAGAAGAAGTCATTGGTGAATATCAAACCGAAACTTTCTTTTTTACTAGACAACTCACTATCTACAAATTACTTTAAACAGGATAGTGTTGTTACAGGGCTTTTGAATGATTGGAAAGAGAATACTGAATTAAACAATCGTTTCGATATTAATTACTATTCGTTTGGAAACCAATTTCAACTGAATGACAGCCTTAGCTTTGACGAATCGCAAACAAATATTTCTGAAGCAATAAAAACAATCAACACCATTCATAAGAAAGAAAACAATGCAACAGTATTGGTTTCTGATGGTAATCAAACCATTGGGAACGATTATGAGTTTACACTTCAAAATAATCCAGTATATCCTATTGTTATTGGAGATACTACAAAATATGAAGACCTCAGTATTGTACAACTAAACTCAAATCGATATAGCTTTATCAATAATCAATTTCCTGTAGAATCCTTGTTGCTATATGAAGGAGAGAGCACTGTTAATGTTCGTTACACAATTGAAAGCGGAGGGAGAATCATTTTTAGGAAACAAATTAGGTTTAATTCTGATAAAACGACTGAGACGATTCGCACAACGATTAAAGCAGAAAAAGAAGGCCCTAACTTTTATCGCGCAAAGATTGAATACCTAGATGGAGAGAAAAACATCAGTAACAATACAAGAAACTTTTCTGTAGAAGTGATTAATAAGCAAAGTCAGATCTTAATTGTAAGCTCAATGTATCATCCAGATCTAGGTGCATTAAAGAAAGCTGTTGAAAGTGATCGACAACGAAAAGCTACTATAAAGCTAATTAGTGATAACGACATTCAATTAAATGATTTTCAATTAATTGTACTTTATCAGCCCAACAATCAGTTTAAGAATTTATTTCAACAAATTGCATCTAAAAAATCAAACTACTTTGTGGTTAGTGGCGCACAAACAGATTGGAATTTCTTAAACAATCAAGGTATCGGAGTAAAGAAAAAAAGTATTCCTCAAACTGAAAACTATGGAGCAAACTACAATGCTGGATTCTTAACATTCGCTCAGAAAGATATTGGATTTGAAAATTTCCCTCCATTGGTTGATCGATTTGGAGAGGTTTCAATAAGTGCTACTCATCAGATACTACTATACCAAAGCATTAATGGATACTCCTCTCAACAACCTTTATTGGCAACTACCAATAGTAACAATCACAAAGGAGTATTTCTTTTTGGAGAAGGATTGTGGAAATGGCGAGCCAATAGTTATCTAAGTCAAAATTCATTTCAAAACTTCGATGAATTTATCGGAAACCTTATTCAGTATGCATCATCTAAGAAAATTAGAGAACGACTCAGTGTTGATGTGAAATCTTTATACAACGCTAACGAAGTACTTAAAATTGGAGCTTTCTATGTTGATGAGAACTATCAATTTGACCCTAGAGCGACTTTAATTTTCACAATCAAGAACAAAAAAACCGATGCTACGAGTTCTTTTCCTTTTTCATTGAATGACAATTCGTATCAATTAACTTTAGAATCACTGGTTTCTGGAGATTATACATACACTGTTACTGTAGAAGGGAGTCAGAATATCAAAAAATCGGGTATTTTTAAAGTAAGTGACTACGAAGTAGAGCAACAATTCACTAGTGCTAACAACGAAAAGCTTCAACGTTTAGCCGAGAAAACCAACGGAAAATTATTTTATCCTAAAGAGAGTGATGGCTTAGTACAAGAACTCCTTAGTGATAAAAGATTCAGTATCAAACAAAAACAAATAATTAAGCAACAAGAGATCATTGATTGGAAATGGATTTTGGCTTTTATTCTTGGGTTGTTAACAATAGAGTGGTTTACTAGAAAGTACTACGGAAAAATTTAAAGATTGAAAGCTTCTTAAATAAGGAACTTTAATTGTAAATTTGATAGAATTTTAAAATTAAACAAATGGCAAATAATCAAGTTGAGTTTAAATTCCCTAAAGGAGCCGTTGTCTCAATTATTATCGTAATTGCAGCAGTGGTACTGATTTCTAAATCTGCAGTAACAATAGGTTCAGGAGAAAGAGGAGTTTTGTATAAATGGATTGGAGGAGTAGTAACAGATAGCCCACCTTTAGATGAAGGGTTTAATCTTGTTATGCCTTGGAACAAAGTATTTAAGTACAACGTAAGACAACAAGAGTTGTTCGAAGAAAAAATGGCAGTATTATCATCTAATGGTCTTGAGATTAGATTAGATGCTTCAGTATTGTATCAAGCAACAACATCTACGGTTGCATTATTACATCAAACAAGAGGTGAAGATTACGAAGATGCTGTAATCATTCCAGCAATACGTTCGGCAACTAGAAGTGTTGTTGGTCGTTATACACCAGAGCAATTGTATTCTACAAAGAGAGATGCAATTCAAACAGAAATTTTTGAAGAAACAAAAAAGATTTTAGAGCCTCAATACATTCAATTGAATGCTGTATTAGTAAGAGATGTAACATTGCCTCCAACAATTAAGGAAGCGATTGAACGTAAACTAAAGCAAGAGCAAGAATCTTTAGAATATGAGTTTAGATTGGTAACAGCTAAAAAAGAAGCTGAAAAACAAATCATTGAAGCACAAGGAAAGGCAGACGCCAATAAAATTTTAAGTGCATCTTTAACTGACAAGATTCTACAAGACAAAGGAATTGAAGCAACTATTAAATTATCTGAATCTTCTAATAGCAAAGTAATTGTTATTGGATCAGGGAAAGACGGTTTACCTATTATCTTAGGGAACCAGTAATAAAGAATCCATTTCACCTATAAAAAAGCCAGCTATTAAGCTGGTTTTTTTGTGTTTAATACGATGTGTATTTCTTAAAGATCTGTTAAACTAAAACTTCCATGTAACTAATTGTATCCACAGGCGTCTCATTTGTATACTCTAAAGAATAAGACTTTAGTAGTAATTAGTTAGTTTTTAATAGTTGAAAAAAAGCCAGGATCTTCATCCTGGCTTTTTTAATGAGCTTTTAATTCTTTTTTTCTGGTAATCTACTCCGTTCTATTTTTCCTTTCTTCAAGGCTTTATAATTCTCATAACAGTCTAAAACAGCTTCAATCATTTGTAGATCACTCGCTTTCTTTACAAAGTAATCTGAATAATTACAATCGGAGATTAACTTCATTAAATCATTTCTGTCCATTTCTAAGTACTCCATCATGACTTCTCTGTCAAATTTCCCAGCCATAATCTTTCTTAGGTTGTCTTCTTTTTTAATTTTCCGAAGCTTTCTCAGCTGCTTAGGTTTGCTACCAAAGAGATTGTAGACAAAATCTACGGGCTGAAACAATGCTGCGATAGGAGAGGTGAGATCTGCAGTTCTAGGCTTTGCTACCTCGTATGTTTGACGAATACCATTAATTCTAATTCTTGTATATCGGTCCTTAGGGACTTGCTTTACATCAATCTCTAAAACTCCTATTAATTTAGAAGATCTAATGATAATCTCTTTTACTTCTTCAGACTTTTCATACAGAGCAATTAACAATTCATTTCCTTTCAATAAATCGTTTGTTACTTTTATTTTAATAGAAGAATACCCTAAATAAGATACCATCACAGTATCATTTGCTTTAGCCATTACCTCAAAAAAACCTTCATCATTTGTAATAGTTCCCACTACAGAATTCAGATTGATAATATGTGAAGCACTTAATGGCTTTTTAGTTTCTGAGTCAATTACTTGACCTTTTAAGGGTTTTACTTTTAAGCTATCTGTCGTTTGCGAATATGCAACGAAAGACATGAGTAAAAATAAAAATAGGAGTATTTTGTTTTTCTGCATAAAACAAAAGTAAGGATTAAAAAGGATACCTGATGGTTAATATTCTGTGAAAACTATAGTTATTAAAACATCGTTTTCATTTCAAGGCATCTGTCATTTCGAACGAAAGCTTTTGGTAGAAAACTGTAGTTGAGAAATTTCTTAATAGTTATTGTGTATAATTGAGTGAGATTCCTCCTCTGCGGTCGGAATGACAAAGGAATATAAAAGTCCGCACGAGAAGATTCGAATGTTGACGTTAAGTCAACACCATGACTTTTGCAAAGCAAAACGTCAAGGCTTCCATGGGTACTTTTCAATAAATTTTAATAAGCGTTCTCTAGAAAGGTTCTTTAACTTTTTCTCCAGAGCCATGGCTTCTTTTCTACTTGTTTTTTCAGTAGACCATACTAATATCCAAGGTTTATATCTGGTTGTAGATTTTTCTTTTCCTTTATTATGCCTTTCAATCCTGGCTTTTAAATCTTTTGTTTGCCCTTTGTAAAAGGAATCAAATTTCTCTGAGTAAATTATGTAAACAAAATAAGACATAAGCTAAAAGTGCGCACGAGAAGATTCGAACTTCCACATCCTAATCGGATACCAGCCCCTCAAGCTGGCGCGTCTACCAATTCCGCCACGTGCGCTCAATGAAAAGTGTGACCGGGCTGGGGCTTCCTTCGACATGCTCAGGATAAACTTCTCGCCAAATACACAATTTAAAATAATGTGACCGGGCTGGGGCTCGAACCCAGGACCCTCTCCTTAAAAGGGAGATGCTCTACCAACTGAGCTACCAGGTCTTGATTATAATATACTTTATAAACAGGAGTGCAAATATAAACGCATTCAGGTAAAAAAAAATGTTTTCCTCTATCTTTTTGACGATATTTGTCGAACTAAATTTTAAGAATGAAAATCGTCCTAATAGGATACATGGGAAGTGGTAAAACAACCATTGGAAAACACCTAGCTAAAAAATCATACCTTCCATTTTTTGACCTAGATAGTTATATCGAATCCAAAGAAAAACTTTCAATTACTGATATTTTTGACCAGAAAGGGGAAATCTATTTTAGAAAGATAGAGCACCGTTATTTAAAAGAGTTTATAGAAAATAACGATTCGTATGTACTTTCTTTAGGAGGCGGAACACCTTGCTACGCAGGAAATATGAATAGTATTAAAGAGCAAATAGATATTCATTCGTTTTATTTACAAGCTTCTATTCCCACGTTAAAAGAAAGGCTCGTTAGGAATACGAGCAGACGACCACTTTTAGCGCAGCTTTCTGAAGAAAAGTTAACAGAGTATATAGCAAAACACTTATTTGAACGCAGAGATTTCTATGAAGAGGCAACACACAGAATTAAGATCGATTCAAAGAGTGTTGAAGAAGTCGTTGCAGAAATTAGAATATTATTACACTAAATAGGCTTTCGAATTCTTCTTATCAAACACAACTTCTACATGTTCTTTAATTGAAGTAGATAAAGAAATCCCTTTAAAATCGGCTTTCACAGGGTACTTTTTGTGATTTCTATTCACCAATACCGCTGTCTTAAATCTTTTTAAAGGAACATCTAAAAAATGCTTTATTCCATAAACAAGCGTGCTTCCTGAGTTTAACACATCATCAACCAAGACAATAGCTTTGTTTTTATAATCAACAGCATCTAAGCTAGTACTCACAGAGTTTAAAGGCTTCTTTTTGTCTATAAAGACTTCACACAAAACAATTTCAATCGGAGAAACCTCTTGTAATACTTTCGCTATTTGCTGGGCAAAGTACATTCCATTTCCTTGAATTCCTGCTAGAATGATCTTCTTCTCGGAACTATTGCTCTCATAAATTTGATACGCAATTCTTTTTGTTTTCTGGTTGATCTGATTGTGATCTAAAATTATATTGTTTACTGTTGTCATCTTTTTGATTTCTTAATCAGTAGGAGATTCATCTTGATAATCATCAATATCTCTTCTGTCTTTTTTAGTAGGTCTACCTGTTCCTTTTTTACGGTAATAATCTTTTGAATATTTTAATAACTCTAATTTATCAAATTCTTCTTTGGGAGTGACATCTTTTCGATAAATATGTACCAGTTTTGCGCCAACACGACTCTCAGGAATCCCTAAAACTTCAATTTGATGGTTCATTTGATTTTTCCGAACGGCAATTACCTCGTTTCCATAAACCTCTTTTGAAGGCTTTATAGAAGAGTTATCTATCTTCACTTGCCCTTTCTTACAGGCTTCAGTGGCAATACTCCTTGTTTTAAACACACGAATACACCAAAGGTATTTGTCAATTCTCATAAAAAAGTTAAAAAACGAATATTCATTTTATACAAAGGTATAAAAATGGTAAATTGCGCCACAAATTATTTTTAATGTTGAAAAGAAAAATTTTTATAGTAGGTTTAGCATCGGTATTACTTATGTATGCTTGTGGAAACAATAATGGTGGACCAGAAGTTGACAATTTTGATCATGCTGCCCAAGAAGTAAAAGACAACGATTCTTTAGTAGTTTTTTTAACGAATCACTATTATAATGATGCAATTGATTCTATTAAACCTCTTGTAGCTGGAGAAACTGCTTTAATTAATGATGCTCGTTTAAACATTCAAAACGTAACAGAAGATGAAGTAGATTATAAGTTATACTATTTTGTAGATGAAGTTGGAGCTCCAGACCCAGTAAAAGGTTTTCCTACGGTAATGGATTCTGTATTAGTTAAATATGAAGGTTTCGTGATGCCTAAAACAGATAGTATCGCCTCTTTTGAACAAAGATTGACTCCAATATGGTTTACATTAGCTGGAGTGATTAGAGGTTGGTCATACGGATTTACTAATTTTAAAGGAGGTGAAAATGTGACTACCAACGGTCCAATTACCTATATTAATGGAGGAAAGGGAATCTTATTTATTCCTTCTGGATTGGGATATAGAAACGTAGGAACCACTGTCATTCCTGCAAATACACCTTTAATCTTTTATGTGAATCTATTTGATATTATTGAAGGGACAGATCATGATAGAGATAGTATTGCTTCTATAGATGAAGATATCGATGGTGATGGAGATCCTAGAAATGATGATACCGATGGTGATCGATTAGCAAATTACCTTGACTTTGATGATGATGGTGATGGTGTCTTAACTAGAAATGAAGATGCAAATGGTGATGGAGATCCTACCAATGATTTTAGTGATCCTGATAACCCTACATTACCAGACTATTTAAATCCAGCAATTACTGCTAGCAATTAATAGCAATAACATATAACTAAAAAAGGCTCTTGAATTTTCAAGAGCCTTTTTTGTTTGTATATAACTTAGATTAAAGTCGGTAGGAGAGACCAAAAATAATTTGGTTCACTCTGTTGTCGAAATTAATATTACTGCTAATAGAATTGTCCACAAAGTTAGACTCACTATTCGATAAGCTTCTTTCCCAACGTACATCGATTCCTAATCTTCCTATTTCAACGCCTCCTCCTAATTGAAGACCTAAAGAGAAATTCTTAGTAGAAACTTCAGATAAATCACTCAATCCAAAACCAGAGGATAGAATGTATTGAAATGAAGGCCCTGCAAATATATTTCCAATGCCAAAAAGTTTCTTTCCTAATAACACAGGAACATCAATCTTTTTAAGGTCAAAAGAAGTGCTTCTTAGTGAGATGTTATCATTATAGGTAACATCATTCTTTAATTCTGTATAAACGATTTCTGGACGGATGTACAATCCTACAACAGGTAATTTCACACGAAACCACATTCCGGCATGGTATCCTGTTTTGCTTTTTGCTCCATTGAACACATCATTAGAAACATTCTTAAAAGAATCTGAGTTGTAATTAACCCCAGCTTTTAACCCAAATTGCACTTGTGCATTTGACATTTGGCTCATTCCAATAAAAAGCAAACAAGCGAATACTAATTTTTTCATAATTTAAAATTTTGTTTATGATAACTAAGACGCTCTAAAAAGTAAAAAGGTTATTTTCTTTTTAAAACTTTCTTTACAGCATTAACGACCGCCTCATCATTAATATTATACTTTTCCATTAACTGAGCTGGTGTAGCCGATTCTCCAAAGCTATCATTAACAGCAACAAATTCTTGTGGAGTAGGGCGATTTTGAGAAAGGCATCTAGCAACGCTTTCTCCTAAACCTCCGTATTTATTATGCTCTTCAGCAGTAACAATACAACCTGTTTTTCCAACTGAAGCTAAAATAGCCTCTTCATCCAAAGGTTTGATGGTATGAATGTTAATGACTTCTGCGCTAATTCCTTCAGCTTCTAATTTTTCAGCAGCCAATAAAGATTCCCATACTAAGTGTCCTGTTGCTACAATAGTAACATCAGTTCCTTCTGTTAAAGTAATTGCTTTTCCAATTTCAAAAGGTTGATCCGTTGGCATAAATACAGGTACTTTCGGACGTCCGAAACGTAAGTAAACAGGTCCATGATGATCAGCAATAGCAATAGTTGCTGCTTTAGTCTGATTGTAATCACAAGTATTAATTACAGTCATTCCTGGTAACATCTTCATCAATCCGATGTCTTCCAAAATTTGATGCGTAGCTCCATCTTCTCCAAGTGTTAATCCTGCGTGAGAAGCACAAATTTTCACATTCTTATCAGAGTAGGCTACCGATTGTCTTATTTGATCATATACACGTCCTGTAGAGAAGTTAGCAAAAGTTCCAGTAAATGGAATTTTACCTCCTATGGTAAGTCCAGCAGCAATACCAATCATGTTTGCTTCTGCAATTCCTACTTGAAAAAAGCGATCTGGATGATTCTTCTCAAACTCATTCATTTTTAATGAACCCGTAAGATCAGCACAAAGTGCGACTACATCAGGATTTGTTTTTCCTAATTCTGTTAAACCATCACCAAAACCAGACCTAGTGTCTTTCATTTCTGTGTACGTGTATTTTTTCATTTGTTGTGTTGTTATTTGAGCGTAAAAATAAGTTATTAATCGGGTGTTTTTAAGAGATTTTTAGCAATTCTTTATACAATTTATGAACAGGTAATCCCATCACATTAAAATAGCTTCCTTCGATGCTTTTTACGCCGATTAATCCAATCCAATCTTGAATTCCATAGCTACCTGCTTTATCGAATGGTTGATCTTTTCCGATATAATATTGAATCTCTTCATCGGTAAACTTTTCAAAGGTTACGATAGTCTCATCGTGGAATATCTTTTGAAAATAACTTCCTTTAATACTAACAGATGTATAGACTTTATGCTGCTTCCCAGACATTTCTTTTAGCATGTTAAAAGCATCTTCTGCATCTTTAGGTTTCCCAATGGCTCTTCCTTCAAACCAAACAATGGTATCCGAAGTAATTAACAAATCGTTCTCTTTTAAATCGGTAAATGCCTTCGATTTTAAATCCGCTAAGTAATCTGTGATTTCAGCAGCTTGCAGGTGATCTGGATATACTTCTTCAATCTCTTTTAATTGAATGGTAAAGGACAGCTCTAATTGTTTAAAAAAGTTTTGTCTTCTAGGAGAACCAGAAGCCAATATGATGTTGTAGTTGGATAGTTTTTCTTGTAACATTAGATAAGGTTAAAGAGTCCCATGGATACAATTCCTAAGATCATTATCACTTTCATTAGATTGCTTAAAAAATGATATTGTCTTTTTGTTTCGGTATTCCATAATTTGTAAATAAAATAGAGTAAAACTATTAATATTAAAACGATAAAAAAGGATATGACATAAAAATAAAAAACAGATAATTCTCTAACGAACATACTTATATAAAGAAATAAAAGTATACTCATAAAGATTAACAGTCTTCGGGTTCTTTTAACTCCAAAAATAATTGGGAGAGTCTTATATCCTAGATTGTAATCACCCTTAATGTCTTCAATATCTTTTAATAATTCTCTTATCAAGGTGGTTAAAAAGCAAAGAGCAATATAAAAGTTAATCCCTATATCTGTAAAGATGTATTTAAAATCATCAAAGTATAATGTTGATTTATATTTAAAATAAGGGTCAATTTGAAAGTCAAAAAGATACACTAAGTAAACTACTAAAGAACAAAGTATCGCAATTAGTATATTACCTATAAGAGCGACCTTTTTTAAAAATCTAGAGTAAATAAACAAACTCAAAGAAACTCCTATAAAATAAAATGAATAGTACTTAGATGATTGATCGTATGACAAATAGCAACCTATAGCTACTCCAGTAACTGTTAAGAATGCATATAAACTCCATGCTCTTTTATAAGTAAAAGAAGTAGAAATCCATACCTTTTTAGGCTTATTAATTTTATCAACACCAACATCATATATGTCATTGATAATATAGCCACCTGCTGTTATAAAAAGGACACTAATGCTAAAAATGATAAAATCAAAATTTGATAATTTTGTTTGAAAAGCTAAATTCGATATCAAAGCATATTTCGTTAAAACCATGGTCAGTAAGACCATTAGAAGGTTTTTGTAACGAATCAGCTTTAAGAAGGAGATCATGAATTAAAGTTCTTTTTAATCCTTGCTAAGTCACGTTTGCTATCGCGATCTTTCATGGTTTCACGCTTGTCGTGCGTCTTTTTACCTTTCGCTAAGGCAATTTCTAGTTTTGCCCAACCATTTTCATTTAGAAACAAACGAAGTGGCACAATCGTGTTTCCTTTTGCTTCTACATCTTTCTTTAGGCCTCGTAATTCTCTTTTATTCAAAAGCAAACGACGTTCGCTTGTGGTCTTATGATTAAAGTGATGTCCGTACATGTATTCTTCGATATACATATTCACAATAAATAACTCACCACGATCATTAAACTCGCAAAAACTTTCAGTGATTCGAGCTTTGCTTTGACGAATGGATTTAATTTCTGTTCCTGTTAATTGAATTCCTGCTACATATTTGTCTAGGATTTCAAATTCGAATCGAGCTTTTTTATTCTGTATGTTTATCTTTTTCTGTACTGACATTAGCGAGAACCTTACTTAAAGGTTTTATGAAAATCTTTACAAAGATACATTTTTAGTCCGCTTTTATAACTGTAATTTTGTAGGATAAAACACGACAGAATTCAACAAAGCAAACCTAATGAGATCTTTCATTGTCCTATTTATTTTATCTGCATTTTTAATCTCTTGTAAATCAGAACAAAAGAAGCTGACTGCGCAAGAAATTATCGACAAATCAATTGAAACGTCTGGCGTTGATCAAATTTCAAATTCGCTACTTTCTTTCGATTTTAGGGATATGAAGTATGTTGCAAGTAGAAATAATGGCGAATTTAGACTCTCTAGAATTAAAGAAACGAAAGATGGAACTAGAGAAGATATCTTATCAAATAATGGCTTTGAACGATTACTGAACGCTCACAAAATTGAAGTTCCAGATTCTATGGCAGTTCGATACAGCGAGTCTATCAATTCAGTGCATTACTTCTCTGTATTGCCTTACGGATTAAATGATGGAGCTGTGATAAAGAAGTTATTAGAAGAGAAAACCATCAAAGGAAAAGATTACTATAAAGTTCAAATTACGTTTAGGCAAGAGGGTGGAGGCATCGATTATGACGATGTATTTATCTACTGGATTTCCAAAGAAAATTTTAACATCGATTACCTAGCGTATACCTTTCATGTGAATGGTGGCGGGAAGCGTTTTAGAGAAGTAAGAAAGGAACATCTAGTGAAAGGGGTTCGTTTTACAGATCATAACAACTACAAGCCGAAAGATAAAGATATTGAGCTATCTACATTAGATGTAGCGTTTGAAAAAGGAGCATTGATCAAAGCTTCTGAAATCAACTTAGAGAATATTGAGTTAACGTTCCCTGAGGATTAACGCTTATTTAACGGAACGGAGACTGAGGTTTTACGTTGAGCATGTCGAAGAGGCTCAATTATTTAATAAAGAATAGAGAATACTGAATATCGAAGTTTCCTTTACATAACGGTTTACTTCAATATTCGATATTCCTTGTTCTTTATTCGATATTCAAACAGCACAGCTGTTTAGTTAATCTTCAGCAATACCGAAGTAGCTTTTCCGTCAGTAACAGTAACGATGTATAGATTGGCATTGTTACGATCGTCTATTTGCGGATATTTCTTTTCACCTAAGACCTTATTTGCAAAAGCATTGGTAGTATTACTATGACCTACAACCAAGACTGTTTTCCCTTTCGTATTGTTTTGAAAACCTTCAGAATACATCTTTCTTGGATTGTATAGAAGAATAGGTAATTTTTGACTGTCGGCTGTAGGCTTTGCAGTTTGTTTTGTTCTATTATAATCTGTTGAGTATACAGCATCAAATTTTACATTAGAAAACACTTCTTTCCAAGCTTCTGCTCTTTTTACTCCATCAAAATTTAATCTTGGATTGCGATCAGTTTTATCGGTACGTAACTTCTCTGCATGACGAATAAAGTAATACGTAGTAACTTCCTGTGCGTAAGAGGCTAAAGAAAATAATGCAAATGCGAATATAAAAAGTGATTTTTTCATGGGTTGTAAATTTTATGAAACGAAGATACATAAAAAGGGTAAAGGGCGAAAGGCGAAAGGAAAAGGGGGAAAGAATATCGAATGATGAATACTGAATAATGAAGGATACGGAATAAAAAATGTTCTCATGTCATTTCGTTTTATCCTGAATTTATTTCAGGAACTACAACTGCGACAGACAGGCGGAACATAGTGGAGTCGAGAAATCTCTATTTTGGAAAAACTAAAAAAGGTGAAGGGTGAAGGGGAAAAGGAATACTGAATAAAGAATATCGAATGATGAATTTTGAATGTTGAATGTTGAATAAGGGGAACATAATATGTTCTGATACAAGAAGAGCTATTAAGAATACGTTTGGTTTAGTTGATGTCGAATATTTTAATTTCCCTGTCGTTCCTACGAAGGCAGGAATCTATTAGAATACTGTACTTACTAGATTCCCGTTTTCACGGGAATGACAAATAGAAAGCGACAACCAACGGCCATCGCTTTCGAAAGAATAAAATGTGTTGTGGAGTTAACAAATTTTCACAGAATGTACATCTTAGACTTTGTGGTTTAATGTCTTTGCGATCACGCCTATAGCGTGAGAAGCAATCTCATGAACTAACCTAAATAACAGATTGCTTCGTCCTATACTCTTCGCAATGACTGAATAACAAATGAACTTGAGATCCCCTTCTACAAGGGGATTAAAACTTTTCAAGATAGAGTATCACTATACATCTTAGACTTTATATGGTTGATTCTCTCTTCAAAGGTGCGTTGCGCTAGGGGAGTGTGGATGCTTTTAAAGAACGTCATTAGTTCTTCTGAATGCTGATGCTTCTTTTGTTTTAGTAGATTAAAATGCACAAAACTAGCCCACAACACTGATTTCAATTGCGTCTTGTCTTCGTTATACATTCTCATTTCTACGAGCAATAGCGAATCCGTATAATGAATTAACTCAGATTCGATAGTTACCTTCTCCATTAGTAGAGCAGGGCGTAGGTAGGCAATCTGATTGCTTCCAGAAACCCAGCTGATTCCTTGTTCTTTTGCCATTTGGTATACATTGATTCCATAATGCTCTATCAACATGTCTTCACGATGATTCATAAAGTAGTCAATATAGTTCCCGTTGTTAAGGTGATTGAAAGGATCACAGTCTTGAAATCGTACTATTGCTTTGCTGGTTACTTTTTTGGGTAAATTCATATTTCTTTTATTTAATTTTTATTTCTATTTTCTTGTCATCTCGACTAGCATGGAGAGATCTCATTGTTTAGATTTCTCGACTGCATTACTTTTCGCTCGAAATGACAAGTAGATTTATTTACTATTTGTAAATATATTTTCACATTGTCTTCACAAGGCGGTCCTGAACTTAATTCAGGATGTACAACGAAGTGATCTCATTAATAATTATGCTATCATATTGAGATTGCTCCTCATGTTATCACATGCTCGCAAAGACATTCTATTTGTCATCTCTCCACCATTTCCCCTTCACCTTTCGCCCTTTATCCAGAATTATACCAATCGGTATATTTTTGATTAAAAAAAATGTCATTTAATATCTTTTGTCTTCACGATCATGCTTGAGCATGAGAAGTGATCTCATGAATGATTCCTATTCAAATGGTGAGATTGCTTCACTTACACCTGTCATGACTGACAGTTGAAAGGTTCGCAAAGACAGGTGCTATATCTCTAATTCATTTTTAATAATTCCATCCAATTGATTCATCACATTGATGATGTAATCGTTATTGTCCATGGTATTGGTCATAAACGTTGCTCCTTGAATCATGCTATCGAAACGGATAGACCATTCCATAGAATCGATTTCCATTTTTATTACTCCTTGCTTTTTTCCTAAATCGATGATGTCGGAAATATATACATGAAAACGCTTGATGGTTTTCCTCACGTGATTGATTAATACTGTGTTCTGATTGTTAGAATCTACACCGACATTGATAATAGGGCAGCCTCCAAAACGTTGACTATACTCATAATAATCACGATAAAAATCTACAATAGCGTACAACTTACCCGTAGCCGATTCTATATTCTCTACCGTTGTCATTAATGCTTTAAACAAACGCTTGATGTTATAATTAAAGCATTTAATGGCCAAGTCTTCTTTGTTTTCAAAGTTTCCATAAATAGCTCCTTTGGTTAACCCTGTTACTTTGGTGAGTGTAATCATGCTTGTAGCAGCATACCCATATTTATTAAAAATAGGGGCAGACATCTCAATAATGTGCTGTTTTGTCAAATCTGCTTTCGAAGTCATGCCACAAAGATAGTAAAAAATACCGATTGGTATATTTTTATTTTGAATAAATCATTTGCTTTACGGTTTTCAGTAAAAAATACTGAACCAAAAAGCTTTCCTTGTAGCACATTTGCACTACAAAACAAAAAATAGTGTATATAATATTTTGCCTATGTCTAAATCAAAACAAATTGATTTTAATTCACTCTCTTTAGATTTAAGTAATTTAAGGATGATGCCTCAAAAATCAGAACAAGATGCTATACATGTAATGATAGCAATTAAGCCTGAAAGATTTTTCGGCGTGATAGATAGTATAATTAATGATGGATATTTGAGAACGGAAAATATAATTGTGCTTAAAAAGGAGGGAAAATATATAGTCAAAGAGGGAAATAGAAGAGTTGCTGCTCTTAAACTTATTCATGGGATAATGAATATAGATGATTTTGGTATTCCTGATTCTATAAAAACTAAAGTCATTGCATTAACTCCTGATTGGAAAAAAAACAATAGAGTTATTCCTTGCCTTGTTTATGAAGAAAAGGAAATTGAGGTAGTAAATAGAATTGTTTCATTAACACATGGTAAAGGAGAGAAAGCAAGCAGAGACCCTTGGTCCTCTGTAGCAAGAGCAAGGCACAATAGAGATGAAAAAGGAGGTAAAGAGTTTGGTTTAGATTTTTTAGAAAAATACTTAAAAAAAGGAAAAAACTTAACAGCTCAACAGAAAGAAAGATGGTCGGGAGATTATAATATAACTGTTTTAGACGAAGCTTTAAAATCATTGGTTCCTAAATGTGGCTTTGAAACAACTATTGATTTAATTAAAAAGTATCCTAAAGTTAAACATTGGGAGAAACTAGAAGATATTATGAGAGACATCGGGCTTGAAAATTTAAGTTTCAAAATCATTAGAGATAAAGAGAAAGATTTTATGGAGTTTTATGGGTTTCCTAAAAAACTTCATGGCAACTCTACAAATGAATCTAATTCCGAAAGCACCACTGAAGATGATAATTCAACTAATAGTTCTGAAAATTCTAGTGGTATTCCATCTACTAATAATGAAGATTCAAATGATAGGCCTCCAACTACACCTAAAGCTTCGGCCACTAATACCGCAAGGCATGTAAAAGCAACTCTAAAAAAATTCAATCCGACTGGAAATAGGCCAAAAGTTGTCACTTTGAAAAATGAATTACTAAGCTTAAATATAAAAAACAACCCGATAGCGTTTTGTTTTATTTTAAGGAGTATGTTTGAGATTTCCGCAAAAGCTTACTGTAGAGATTATACGCTGAACACAAAACAAAAAAATGGGAAAGATAAAAGTTTAAGTAATATTTTAACCATAGTTACTAATCATTTAACCGATGGAAATAAAAACAAAGGGATGGTAAAAACTCTTCACGGAGCATTAACAGAAATAACAAATCCTAATAGAATTTTATCAGTTACATCTATGAATCAATTAGTACATAGTGAAAATTTCTCAGTACAACAGAGCGATATTTGCACACTTTTTAGTAATATTTACCCTTTATTAGAAGCAATGAACTAATGGGACGATTTAAAACACCTCTAAGGTATCCTGGCGGAAAGCAAAAACTAACACCTTTTATTAAGGAAATTCTAGATACTAATTCAATTGATGGACATTATATTGAACCTTATGCAGGAGGTTCTGGAGTTGCTATTGAGTTATTGCTTTCAAAAAAAGTAACAGATATTCATTTAAATGACTCTGATTTAGGAATATATGCTTTTTGGTATTCAGTTATTAATCACACTGATGAATTATGCAGAAAAATATTAACTGCATCAATGACTATAGAAGAATGGAGAAGAAGACAACAGATAGTTAAAAAATCTAACAAAGAAGATTTATTAGAGTTAGGGTTTAGTACGTTTTATTTAAATAGATGTAATAGGTCTGGAGTAATAAAGGCTGGTGTTATTGGAGGCTTGAACCAGTCTGGAGATTATAAAATGTATGCCAGATTTAATAGAAATAATTTAATTAATAGAATAGAGTCAATAGCGCTTTATAAAGATAGAATTCATATAAGTAATATGGATGCTGAATTTTATATCGAAAATTACTTGCCGAACGTTCCTGATAATTCTTTAATCTATTTAGATCCACCATACTACAATAAAGCAAGTGATTTATATTTAAATTCATATAAGAATGAAGATCATTCAAGAATTGGTGAAAAAATACAAAATGAAATAAAACAAAATTGGGTTTTATCATATGATGGAGTTCCTGAAATTATAGATATTTATTCAAACAGAAGGCATTTTTTGTATGATTTACAGTACTATGTTCAGACAGTTAAAAAAGGAAAAGAGGTTTTCATATTTGATGATCAATTAATACTACCTAGTAAGTGTAGTATCGAATATGTTAATGAAGGATTGAAAAATACAGTTAATTATATATCATAAATGAAAAATGATAATGAAATATTGGAGAGAATCCATTTAATGAAATTATTTTTTGAATCTAATATTGATTATACACTTTTTTGGACTATCATTCATAATATAGGTAATGGACCAACTAGAAGGAATCCACAAGATTGGGAGAGCTTAACTATAGATGAATGGGTGGAATTCTATGCTTCTTATAAAATTAACATTAGTAACTCTCAATTAAAATTGATTTTTGATTATATCCTTAGATATTTTCCCAACATTATACGAATGACTTCAAAAGATACTTATAAATCTATCGTAAGAAATAACCTAAGTGAATCAGATGATTTTTTTACTTTAGAAAAGATATCATTATTTTCATTTTCAATAATAAATTAATATAAAAATTTAAACATAATAAACGCCACCTTCTCAGGTGGCGTTTGGCGTACGTCCAATCCGGTTAACTTAATATTAAATCCGATTGGTTTCTGAAAACTAGTTGGTCATCAAAACAATCTAGTAATATGATGCTATCGGTTGTGATGGTTCCTGCAAGAATTTCTTTCGACAACTGATTTAATACTTCTTTTTTATCGATCATAAAAACATTTTCTTCGTGAGGGTTTTCCTCAAAGAAAATTCATAAAAAAGTAGTTGTTTTGTTGAAAGTAAACGAATACATCTTTTTGATTAAAGTATTGACAATAAATAATGTACGCATGTTGTTGTAGTCTCTCCCTATTTTAAAGGAGGTGAAAATTTCATCATTTTCGGGGATTGATTTCCTAAGTAAAGTCAACTATCTTTATAAAAAAAATGTCCCAAGATTGTATTCCCTGCATAAAAGCCTCAATTCATTTGAGGCAAAAGGTGAATATTAATTTTAAAATAAACATATGAAAAAAAGAAAACTTAAAAACTATTTAAGAATTGGGGTTTTTCTGTTTGGTATTTCCATTCTACTTTGGAGTTGTGAAAAAGAAGATTCATTAGAATTGCAATCTATAGAAAATGGAAACCCTTTTATAAAAAGAGCTAAGCTATCGACATTAAAAGATTTGAGTTCTTTTGTCGCGCGTTTACAAGACGGAGATAGTAACATTAGTAGAAACTCTTTAGAAGGTACAAATCATTTTACCATTCTAGAAGATAGAGACGTATTTATCTATACAGATTCTATAAGTACTACGTATACGTTGGCCATTAGAAAAGAAAACCAAGAACCTTCTAGTTTTAGCAACCTGATTGTGAAGTTTGAAGAGAATGCTACCACAAAGGCATCTATATTAAACTATGTCCCTACACAACAATACCTTACTGCATACAATTTAGATGAACGAGCACCGTTCGAAGGAACTGTTTCTTACGAATCTTTAGAGTACGATGGGAGTTTAGATCATTTAAATTCTAGAGTAATAGAGACTTGTTATACTTATACGATTACCTACTGTGATGCGCCTGCAACTTATGGAGGTGAGTTGGTTACGCATGTTGCTACTGAAGGGTGTAATCCAGATCATATGTGGACAGAGAGATATACTGTATGTCCAGAACCTACAGAAATATCGCCACCCGATCCAGATGATTTAAATGATGGAGGGGGAGGAGATAGTGGAGACGGAACCACCGCTCTAATACCTCCCTGTGAATCTACAGGAAGTGGTACAGGAATTTCTGGAGCTGATAGTGATTGTATCATTGTTGATCCATGTGAAGATGTTCAAAATTTAGCCATAGATATAGACTTTTCTGCAAAAATTGATGAACTTGAGGGTAATTTAGGATTAACTCATGAAACAGGATATGCTCAAGATATAAATACAGGATTTAATGAAATGGTACTTTCTGGAGTAAATGGAAATCAGGTAGAGACACCTAAATCAAATACAATTATGGGAGCTATACATACCCATCCAGATTCTTTGCTTGTTAGAAATCCTGATACAGGAATCATGGAAATAAAGTATGCAGTAAAAATGTTTTCTCCAGGAGATTTAAAATCATTTTTAGAGATTGTTAAGAACGGAAATGGAATAAATTTTGATACTTCTGAGGTATATTCAGCTTTGGTAACTTCTGATGGTAATTATATGTTGAGATTTTCTGGCTCTCATACAGAGATTCCTTCAACACCTACACTAGATACTATGGCTACCGCGATGTTTTATGATTTATATGTAATTAATGGTAATGATAAAACCTATGGATTCTTGAAATTTCTAAAAGATGCTCTTGGTATTACAAATGTGGAGATTTACGAATTTGATAGCAATACAGGAGAAATAAAAGGGAAATTTATGGATGAAAATGGTGAAGTACAATCTGTTGAATGTTAAAAAATTAAATATCATGAAAAAAACACTTTTTATACTATGCCTTATCATGGCATCAACAAGCCTAACAGCACAAATATTACCTGTGGAAAACCTCAAATTGGTTAAGCCTGAAGATAGGCGTACATTTTATACTCAGATCGAGGGAATTACCCACATTAAAGATGTAAATGGTATTTTAGATAAGTTTGTTGGTACTTGGAAGGGTACTTTTGATGGAAAACAATTAGAAATTGTGGTTAAAAAATACACAAGAGACTATTCAGAGTTTGTAAAAGACTTCCACCCTGAACCTCTTTTATGGGACCAACTAGTTTTAAAACATAAATTAACAAACCAAAACGGAACCGTAATATATAGCACTTTAGATAAAGCTGATGATAGCGCCGACGTTATGTACAAAGAAGCATATCGTAAACCTACTGTTTATTCGTTTAATTATCAGGGTGAAAACCATAATTGTGGAGATAATGGTACTGTTTTTATTTTTATAAAAAGTAACACACAAAACACCCAAGCATATTTTAAATATTTACACTCCGGGTCAACTTCTCCAGATTGTAACACCTATTTTGGAGCAGTTTTTCCTACTGATGGAGAAGTATTATTGACGAAGCAATAAGTTAGAATAATTTATTTAAATATATAAACGCCACCTTCTCAGGTGGCGTTTGGCGTACGTCCAATCTAATTAATCGCCGACGAAAACGTCGTTTTGTCGGGATTTAACTCATTACTAAGTCGGATTGGTTTCTGAATACAAGTTTGTCATCAAAACAATCTAATACTATGATGCTATCGGTTGTGATGGTTCCAGCAAGGATTTCCTTCGACAACTGATTTAATACTTCTTTTTGAGTGTCTCTTTATTAGTTCATTTTTTTGAAGAGCCTATGCAAACAGAATAGTACTTGTTATTGTTTTGTATCTGTTTAATTTACCGTGTTTTAGGGAGTTTCTACTTGTTTCTATGGAGCTCAAAATTTCACCATTTTTAGGGATTGATTTCCTAAAGAAAGTCAATTATCTTTATTCAAAATTGTCCCCAAATTGTATTCTCCTCAGACAAACTACTCCTCATTTGAGGCAAAAGGTGAATATTAATTTTAAAATAAACATATGAAAAAAAGAAAACTTAAAAACTATTTAAGAATTGGGGTTTTTCTGTTTGGTATTTTCATTCTACTTTGGAGTTGTGAAAAAGAAGATTCATTAGAATTGCAATCTATAGAAAATGGAAACCCTTTTATAAAAAGAGCTAAACTATCGACATTAAAAGATTTGAGTTCTTTTGTCGCGCGTTTACAAGATGGAGATAGTAACATTAGCAGAAATTCTTTAGAAGATGCAAATCATTTTACCATTCTAGAAGATAGAGACGTATTTATCTATACAGATTCTATAAGCACTACGTATACGTTAGCCATTAGAAAAGAAAATCAAGAGCCTTCTAGTTTTAGCAACCTAATTGTGAAGTTTGAAGAGAATGCTACCACAAAGGCATCTATATTAAACTATGTCCCTACACAACAATACCTTACCGCATACAATTTAGATGAAAGAGCACCGTTCGAAGGAACTGTTTCTTACGAATCTTTAGAGTACGATGGGAGTTTAGATCATTTAAATTCTAGAGTAATAGAGACTTGTTATACTTATACGATTACCTACTGTGATGCGCCTGCAACTTATGGAGGTGAGTTGGTTACGCATGTTGCTACTGAAGGGTGTAATCCAGATCATATGTGGACAGAGAGATATACAGTATGTCCAGAACCTACAGAAATAGTACCACCCGATCCAGATGATTCAAATGATGGAGGTGGAGGAGGAGATAGTGGAGACGGAACTACAGCTCCTATACCTCCCTGTGAATCTACAGGAAGTGATACAGGAATTTCTGGAGCTGATAGTGATTGTATCATTGTTGATCCATGTGAAAGTATAAAAAGTCAAATGAATGACCCTGATTTTACAGATAAAAAAGATGAATTAAGAGGGAAAACTGGAGAAACAAAAGAAAGCGGATATTCTCAAGATATAGATGGTAATTATACGTTATTGCAAAGTGCCTCTTTAGGACATGCGGTTAGTATAATAGTTAATAGATTTAAAACCATTGGTTTTATACACAACCATTTGGACGCTATTTTAACCGACAGGTATGATAGAGATGGGAAACAAATTGAAGAAGTACCTATTAAAATGTTTTCTCCTAGCGATTTAATTAAATTCCTAACAATAGCAAAAAACACCAAATATAATAGCATACCTTTATCTACAGTATATGGTACCATGGTTTCTAGCAAAGGAACCTACACCTTAAAATTTACAGGAAATCAAGATGATATCCTAGCTACTTTAAATACTAGTGATTTAGAAGGTAATTATATAAAAACTATGAATGATTATTCAAATAAAGCAAAAGGTTTCCTTCATTTTTTAAAAGAATATGTAAACATAGAAGGCATAAGACTCTACAGAATAAAACTGGATGGAAGTGTAGAAGAACAGAAATTAAAAAGTAATGGAGGTTTAGAAACTGTCCCTTGTAATTAAAATAAAATACAAATGAAAAAACTATTAATCATACTATTGGCAATCTCTGCATTCAGTTGCAAAGCACAACAAGTGATCATCCCTGTAGAAAAATATATAGAATATCAAAAAAATGAAATTGAATTTCCAGAAGGAGGTTATCTAAAAGATGTGAATAACTTATTAGATAAATATTTAGGAATTTGGAGAAAAACACAAAATAATAAGATTTATGAGTTTCATGTAGTTAAGATAACTAGAAGTTCTGAAACTAGAGACTTAAAAATGGATGAGTTAGAAATACGTTACAAAATCACCAACGCTACCACTGGTGATGTGATTGTAGATACTACTATCCTAAACGATGGACCTTTTATTATTAAAGGGAAACATTTTAATCTCGATAAGACAGTTTATTCTTTAAGTTATATAGGTTTGAATAGTAAGTGTGGGCAAAATGGAACTGTATTTATTGAAGCTTTGCCCGCTAATAATTTCACTACTTTGAAATTATTTCTATATGTATATGGTGAAACATATGATTGTCCTAATGGATCTGTTCCTCAAGTATTACCAACAGATTGGGTAAGACTTATAAAACAATAATGGATAAAGTTCCTTAGTTTTTGAGTTTAAGGAAATATAATATTACCTATTGATGAAAAAACTATTAATCATACTATTGGCAATCTCTGCATTGAGTTGCAAAACACAACAAGTGATCATTCCTGTAGAAAAGCATATTGAGTATCAAAATGATGAGATTGAATTTCCAAACAATGCTTATTTAAAAGATGTAAATAATTTGTTAGATAAATATGTAGGTGTTTGGAAAAAAACACAAAATAACAAGATTTATGAGTTTCATGTTATTAAAGTGGCTCGAGAGTCAAATGATGAGTATATGCAATTTAAAAAAGATGAATTAGAAATTCGATATAAAATTACCAATGCTGTCACTGGTAATGTTATTGTAGACACTACAATTTTAAATGAAGGACCTTATGTTATAAAAGGAAAACATTTTAATCTAGATAAAACTGTTTACTCTTTGTATTATATAGGATTAAATAATAAGTGCGGACAAAATGGAATTGTATTTATTTATTTTCATACTAGTGATTTAAATCAAATGAACTTATTTCTATCAGTTAATGGAGGAACGGTTAACTGTCCAACTGGTCAAGTTCCACAAGTATTGCCTACTGATGCAATTACGCTTATAAAGCAATAATAAATAAAACCCCTTAGATTCTTGAGTTAGGGATAAGGAGTTCTAAAAATATTTAAACAAAAATAAACGCCACCTTCTCAGGTGGCGTTTGGCGTACGTCCAATCCGGTTAACTTAATATTAAATCCGATTGGTTTCTGAATACAAGCTTGTCGTCAAAACAATCTAGTAATATGATGCTATCGGTTGTGATGGTTCCTGCAAGGATTTCCTTCGACAACTGATTTAATACTTCTTTTTGAATGACCCTTTTTACTGGTCTTGCTCCAAATTCAGGTTGGTAGCCTTTTACCGCTAAATACCCAATCGCTTCGTCTGTGGCATCCAATGTAATTTCTTGATTCTTTAGAATCTTCTTTACATGGTTCAGTTGTAAAGATACAATAGATTTTATATTCTCCTGAGATAGTGGCGTAAATAGTATGATATCGTCAATTCTATTCAGGAATTCTGGTCGCACTGACTTCTTTAACAAGCCTAAAACTTCAGACTTTGCCAACTCCATAGACGTATGGATATCGCCTTTTAAGTTTTCAAACTTCTCTTGTATGATGTGACTTCCCATGTTGGATGTCATGATGATAATAGTGTTCTTAAAATCGGCAATTCGTCCTTTGTTATCCGTCAATCTACCTTCATCTAAGACCTGTAATAATACATTAAAAGTATCTGGGTGCGCTTTTTCTATTTCATCCAACAAGACAACAGAGTAGGGCTTTCTACGCACAGCTTCCGTTAATTGTCCGCCCTCGTCATAACCCACATATCCTGGAGGCGCTCCTAACAAACGACTTACAGAGTGACGTTCTTGGTATTCGCTCATGTCGATACGTGTCATGGAGTTTTCATCGTCAAAGAGATAATCTGCCAAGGCTTTTGCGAGTTCTGTTTTCCCAACTCCAGTAGACCCTAAGAATAAAAAAGAACCAATAGGCTTGTTTGGGTTTTGCAATCCCGCTCTCGAACGTCTTACAGCATCAGAAACCGCTTCAATCGCTTCTTCTTGTCCAACCACACGTTTGTGCAATTCATCTTCTAATTTCAGTAGCTTTTCACGTTCAGATTGAATCATCTTTGTGACTGGAATTCCTGTCCACTTTGCAACTACTTCTGCAATGTCTTCATAGGTCACTTCCTCTTTAATTAAGGCATCTCCTTGCTGATTCGCTAGAACTTCTTGTTGCTTTTCTAATTCCTCCTGAGCTTCTTTAATCTTTCCGTAACGCAATTCTGCTACGGTTCCATAATCACCATTACGTTCTGCTTTATCAGCTTCTAGTTTGTAATTCTCTATATCGGTCTTTAGGTTCTGAATGTTATCCACCACAGCTTTCTCCGATTGCCATTTTGCATTGATCTCGTTGCGTTCGTCTTTTAAATTCGCAAGATCTGCATTCAGCGACTTTAGTTTGTTTTGATCGTTTTCTCGCTTGATGGCTTCAATTTCAATCTCTAGTTGCATTACTTTACGATCGAGTACATCCAACTCTTCTGGCTTGGAATTGATCTCCATACGAAGCTTAGAAGCTGCTTCATCCATCAAATCAATGGCCTTGTCTGGTAAAAAACGATTGGTAATATAACGTTGTGATAACTCTACAGCACCAATAATCGATTCGTCTTTGATACGTACCTTGTGGTGCGTCTCGTATTTCTCTTTGATTCCACGTAAGATGGAAATCGCACTTTCCGTATCGGGCTCGTCCACAAATACTTTTTGGAAACGTCGTTCCAAGGCTTTGTCTTTTTCAAAATACTTTTGATATTCGTCTAAGGTAGTGGCTCCAATGGCACGAAGCTCTCCTCTTGCCAATGCTGGTTTTAAGATATTGGCAGCATCCATCGCTCCTTGTCCGCCACCAGCACCTACTAATGTGTGGATTTCATCAATAAATAAAACGATGTCTCCTTCAGAAGTAGTGACTTCTTTAATGACTGCTTTTAGTCGTTCTTCAAATTCTCCTTTAAATTTAGCACCGGCAATTAATGCGCCCATGTCTAAAGAGAAGATTTGTTTGTCTTTTAGGTTTTCAGGAACATCACCACGTATGATTCGATGTGCCAATCCTTCAGCAATGGCTGTTTTTCCTGTACCGGGTTCTCCAACCAAAATAGGATTGTTCTTTGTTCTTCTAGATAGAATCTGTAGCAAACGTCTAATTTCTTCATCACGTCCAATCACAGGATCTAGTTTCCCGTCTTGCGCTAACTGATTGAGGTTGTTTGCATATTTATTCAGTGAATTGTAGGTTTCTTCTGCACTTTGGGAAGTCACGCGTTCACCTTTTCGTAAGTCTTCAATGGCTGCTTTTAAATCTTTCTCGGTAACACCTTGGTCTTTTAATACTTGAGCGATGTTGCTTTTGGATGCGAATACAGCAAGAATGATGTGTTCTACAGAAACATACTCGTCATTCATTTTTTTAGCGATGATACTCGCTTCATTTAAGGACTTTCCTGCTTTTGGTGATAGTGTGAGTTGTGCACCAGAAACTTTAGAAAAGCTTTCTAACTGTTTGTCTAAGATTTGAATCACAACTTCAGATTGAATATTCAACTTTTTGAATAGAAAGGGAAGAACATTCTCATCAACAATCGTGATTGCTTTAAAGATGTGTTCGTTTTCTATCTGACCGTGACCAAATTCTTGTGCAAGCTGTTGTGCTTGCTGAACGGTCTCTTGTGATTTTATCGTATAGTTATTAAAATTCATATTACTTCATTTTTAGATTCCCGATTTGACTTCGACATACTTCGGTAAACTCAGTACAGGCGCTCAGTCTGACAATCGGAAATTATTCATTTCTCGGTTAACAATAGTCAAATTGTATACCAACGGAAGAATCCCTAAGAAAACCGTCAAAATGTCTCTAATCGCCTGTAAATACTGACTTTTTGACTATTCTATGTCATCTCGACTGCTAGTATTCTACTTGTCATCTCGACCGCAGTGGAGAGATCTCAATAATCAATAATATAATTGTAAAGAGATTTCTCGATTTCACTACGTTTCACTCGAAATGACAAGACGTTTGAGTTATTTAGAGATAACTATGTTTCACTTTTTCCAAATAATATTCTTTTTGTCATCTCGACCGTAGTGGAGAGATCTCAATAATCAATAATATAATTGTAAAGAGATTTCTCGATTTCACTACGTTTCACTCGAAATGACAAGGCGTTTGAGTTATTTAGAGATAACTATGTTTCACTTTTTCCAAATAATATTCTTTTTGTCATCTCGACCGTAGTGGAGAGATCTCTAAAACTAACACTTTTACATGTATAAAGAGATTTCTCGATTTCGCTTTGCTTCACTCGAAATGACATGCTACTTTATTTCACAATCCAAATGATGTTCTCTACTTGTCATCTCGACTGCAATGGAGAGATCTCTAAATTTAACTACCTTGTACTACTGAATCTTTAATCAAACGCTATGAAAAAGACTCTAGGAACACATAACTATTATGTATACATATTAACCAATAAGAATAAATCTGTTCTATACGTCGGAGTTACTAATGACTTACATACAAGACTTTATTATCACTCAAATCCAGAAGCTTTATCGAAACACTTCAGTCATAAATATAAATGCATGTATTTGGTGTATTATGAACATTTTCTGGATATAGACATTGCGATTCAAAGAGAAAAGCAGCTAAAAAGGTGGAGAAGGGAAAAGAAAGAGGTTCTAATTAATGATTTCAATCCAAATTGGAGTTTTTTGAATAATGATATTTGAGATTTCTCGATTTCGTTTCACTTCACTCGAAATGACAAGTAGAATTTCATCGCAACTAGAGTGATGTTCTGTTTGTCATCTCGACTGTAATGGAGAGATCTCAAAAATCAATAATATAATGATAAAGAGATTTCTCGATTCCGCTTTGCTTTACTCGAAATGACAAGACGTTTGAGCTATTTAGAGATTACTATGCTTCACTTTATTCCAAATGATATTCTGTTTGTCATCTCGACTGGAATGGAGAGGTCTCTAAAACTGATAATATAATCATACATTGAGATTTCTCGATTTCGCTTTGCTTCACTCGAAATGACAGAAAAGAAACTTACCCCAAAAATTCACTAGGCTTGATTCCGAAGCGTTCTTTGAATTTTGTGTTGAAATAGGCAGTAGAGGAGATGCCGATATCATATTTTACTTCTGAAAGAGTATAGTGTGCTTTGTCTTGCAATAGTTGATAGGCTTTTTGCAATCGTAGTTCTAAGATAAACTTTACAGGAGAGAGTCCCGTGTATTGCTTTAGTAAGCGAGAAAGCTGCCGTTGACTATAGCCAACTTCTTTGGCTAGGTCATCTACTTTAAAGTCTTCATTGGTAATGTTCTCAATAATAACTTTTTGAATTTTCTCTAGCAATACTGTTTCAAAGCTATCATTCTTCTCAAACAACTCCTGATCTTTCAATTGCCATTCTTTTCTTGTTTTGCTATTTGCAATCAAGTTAGAAATTCGCGCTAAAAGCTCATTTTTATTAAATGGCTTTACAATATAATCGTGAATTCCTAGGTTAAACCCTTTGATCTTATCGACTTCTAAATGTTTTGCAGTAACTAAAATAAAAGGAATGTGTTTTTTGTCTTCTAATAAATTCACTTTTTCACGTAATTCAAAACCATCAACTTTTGGCATCATAACATCAGAAGTGATTAAGTCAAAATGTTCATTCTTAATTTTCTCATAAGCTTCGTGACCATCGAAAGCAACAGAACACTCGTAAGTATCGCCAAGCATGTCTACCAGAAAGCTACTCATTTCTACATTATCTTCTACCACTAAAACCTTTGCTTTTCCTTTATTAATTGTAGCTTTCTTAGAAGGTGTTTCTTTTTGTTTATCAATAGACACGAGTTCTTTTAGAGGCAGTTGTAATCGGAATACACTTCCTTCATCTACAACACTAGAAACTGTTAATGATCCTTTCATTAGTTCAGCAAACTCTTTAGATAAAGCTAACCCAATACCAATTCCACCCACGGATTTAGTTGTTTTCGATTGATAGAATCGCTCGAAAATCTTTTCTTTTTCTTCGTGACTAACACCAATACCAAAGTCAATTACCTTCATTTCCAGCCATTCATCATTCGTATACATTTCAAAAATGATTTTACTTTGACTGGGGCTAAATTTAATTGCATTTACAATTAAGTTGTTTAAGATTCGCTCTGTTTTTTCTAGATCGATTTCTACTTGATATCCTTTGGGAAGCGTTGTTTTGAACTCTAAATCGATTTGTTTTCCTTTTGCCGTAGAATCGAAAGACAAGAAAATTCGTTTACAGAATTCATTAATGGTTACTCTTTCAAAAAACACATCTTGTTTCTTTTTATCAAACTTTAAAATATGTAGAATTTCATTGGCATCATCAATGACTTTCTTGGTATTTCTTAAAGCAGATTTTAAGTAGTTGGTAGTTTTTTCATTGTGTGTAACTCCTTCCATTGCTGACTGCACACTCCCAGAGATCAATGTTAAAGGCGTTCGTATTTCATGCGAGATATTTCCTAAGAATTTCGCTCGTAACTCATTGATTTCTTGTTCTTTTTGTAGTTCATTTTCTGCTTCAAGCTTTCTTCTTTTTTGTTTGATAAAGCGTTGTTGTAATACAATAAAAATAAGCACAGCCAAAAACAATCCGATAATGATGATGATATTACGGGTATTTTTCCCTTTAGCAATCTCTAGTTCTTGTTGGGCTATCTCTTTGTCTTTTTGCTGTACTTGAAACTTTGCTTCTGATTCTGCAAATTTTGTTTCTAATGTTTTTAAATAGTAGGACTGTAAAGTATCTCCATAGACTTTATAGTATTCAGCGGCTACTTTATAATTTTTAATCAGTTCATTTTTTTCAGCGATATTTCTTGCTGAAATATAGATATCTCGTATGTTTTTGATTTTTAAAGAGATCTTATGCGACTCGGTATAATATTCAAGTGCTTTTTCTATCTCATTGCTTTTTACAAAGACATTCCCAATGTTGTTATACACAGAAGCTAGATACGATTCTCTTGTGATTGTTTTAAATAAAGCTACAGCCTTGTCACAATACTCTGTTGCTTCAATACTTCTCCCTATCTCCACCAACGAATTACACTTATGCATATAGGACTCAGCAAGCATTTCATCATTTTCAGCTTCTTTTGAATATTTGATGCATTCATCAGCTAAAAAATCGAGTGTCTTTTCATATCCTTTGACATCGTAGAGGCAGTAATACTTAATGGAATACGCTCTTTGTTTTAATCCTGCACTTTGAGTACGGAGTGCAGCATTAATGGTAGAATCAGCATATTTAATGCTCAAATCAAATTGATCAAACATATACACATTGGTGAGATTGTAATAATTTTTAGTCAGTAGAATATTGATACTATCTTTTGAATACTGATTCTTGTTTTCATTTAAGAATTCAATGAGTTTGTAGGTAAGTTCTGTAGCTTTTCCTAATTCTTCTTCGTTGATAAAACCTCTAACTTTTTTAAAATTCTCGTTGTAATTGGGTTTCGTAATCTCTTGTGAATGCACATGATGAATACTACTAAAAGCAATCGTCAAAAGAAGCGTGATAGAAGAAATGAGTTGGTTGATTTTCATTGTTTCAATGTTATAAGTCCGTAGAAATAAAATAATTAGCAACTACTTCAACCAAATTTAACGAAAGTGAAAGGGAACATCAAACTATTTCTAGTCAAAAATACCAGAACTCCAATTTGAGTAGCTATTTGTCTGAAATGAGTTCCCCCTCAAAATGCCTTTTAAATAGTTTTGAAGCATATTAATAAATGTTGTGCGTGGTAATGTCATGATCTTAATTAGTAAAGGGGTATTTGACACATGATTTTTGACAATACCGCGCCACTCTATTAAAATACCCAAACATCTATTAATCAAGTAAAAAATAAACGATGAAGAAAATAATTACAATTCTACTGTTCTCTTTTGCTTTTGTAGCAAATTCACAGAACAAAGTATACTTCGTAAGTACAACTGGAAGTGATAGTAATGATGGTCTATCATGGATTACTCCAATTAAGAATTTACAAACCGCTTTAGATTTAGCAGTTAGTGGCGATCAAATATGGGTGGCACAAGGAACGTATTACCCAGATGAAGGGACAGGACAAACTATCGATGACAGAACCTCAAGTTTTGTTTTAAAAAGCGGTGTAGAAATCTATGGAGGTTTTATAGGAGTAAACAGCACTTTAAATCCTAGAGACATTAAGAAATACCCTACTATTTTAAGTGGCGATTTAGATCAGAATGATGGAGCATCAGCCACAGGAAATAACAGTTACCATGTGATTACTGGAGCTGACAATACTGTTGTAGACGGATTTACCATTACCCGTGGTTTAGCAACTGGAACGGGCACAAATCAAGATATTGGCGGCGGATTGTTTAACGATACTGCTAGTCCAACGATCTCCAATTGTATTTTTGATGGCAATACTGCTATTATTGGAGGTGGTGCTATTTACAACACCAACTCTTCGCCTACAATATCAAATACAACATTTAGCACTAATAATTCTAATGCAGGTGGAGCTGTTTACAATACAGGATCTGCACCCGATTTCACGAATTGTTTCTTTATCGGAAATTCTTCACCTGTTGGAGGAGCTATTTACAACACAAATAATTCAGTTGTTATCAATGCTGTTAACTGTGTTTTTAGTGGGAATTTAGCCTCTCAAAAAGGAGGTGCTATTTACAACCTTCAAACAGTTTTAACATTAACTAATTGTACTGTTACTACTAACAAAGCAGATATAGAAGCGGGAGGGTTGTATGTTGAGAATTCAACTTCTGTTAACATTCAAAATAGTATTATTTGGAACAATTCAGCAAATAGCATTACCAATGTAGCGAGTGCTACGTTAACAGAGACCAATAGTACTGTTACATTTGCCAATAGTTTAATACATAATTATACGCCACAAAGTCAGGGAGGAACTACTGGGATTTTATCAAACGGAGATCCGTTATTTATCAAGTATGAAGATCCTAATACAGCACCAACTTTGAATGGTGATTACCGTTTGATGGCTAATTCGCCAGCCTTAGACGTTGGTAATAATTCGCTTATTACTGAAACAATGGATGTTTTAGGAAATGTTAGAGTACAGAATACTACCATCGACTTAGGAGCATATGAAGGTGTTTTTAAACGTGTTCATTTTGTGAGTACTACTGGAAGCGACACGAATAATGGACTCTCATGGTCTGGAGCTTATAGAAATTTACAAACAGCCTTAGTCAATGCAGCTAATGGAGATCAAATATGGGTACAAAAAGGGACGTACTATCCAGATGAAGGATCTGGACAAACAAACGATGCTAGAGCTTCTAATTTTAGTTTAAAAGAAGGAGTCGGAATTTATGGTGGGTTTTCAGGTAATGAAGCGATTTTAGAAGAGCGAAATATTACACACAATGTTACAATTCTTAGTGGAGATATTGACGGAAATGATATTATAGGTCCTTCTGGAAATAACGCGTATCATGTTGTATCTGCAAGTTCTATTCACTCACAAGAAACAATCTTAGATGGTTTTACGATTACTGGTGGTTTAGCCAATGGAAGTGCTGATGAAGAAAAGAAAGGAGCAGGGATTACCATGTTTGATTGTACTGTGGTTATTAATCGTTGTATGATCAACGGAAATGAAGCGACTGGAAATGGTGGAGGAATTTCTATTGAAAGTGCGACACCAACAATTACCGATTCTAGAATATCAGAAAACACAGCGGCTGGAGGTGGCGGTATTTTTACATTGTTTGATGCAGCGCCAGAAATTACGGGTTGTATCATTTATGATAACAATGCTGCAACAGGAGCAGGAGTCTACAACAAAGAAGCCTTACCTCGATTTACCAACTGTACCATTAGAAGTAATTCTGCTACAGGTAGTGGAGGAGGAATGGCAAATGAAACTGCTTCGCCAGAAATCAATAATGTTATCATGCAAGCGAATACGGCTAATAATGGAGGTGGTATATACAACACCAACTTTGCTTCACCAATACTCATCAATTGCTTATTAACTGGGAATAAAGCTGTTATAGGAGGTGCAATGGACAATTCTAGTTCTGCTGGCCCCTCTTTAATTAATTGTACTGTGAGTGGTAATCAATCTACCAATGATGGAGGTGGTATATACAACGACAACGCTACACTTGCTGTTAAAAACACGATCGTTTGGAACAATTCAGCAAACGGAGTGACAAATACAACGAGTGCATCTTTGTCTGATAACAGTGGAAGTACTACCACATATACCAATAGCTTATTAGCCAACTTTACCATACAAACAGGAATTATTTTAAACTCAAATCCATTATTTGTTACGGATTTAGATCCTGCGAATGCACCAAGTGCTTTAGGAAACTTCCATTTACAAGCAACATCTGTGGCGCTTAATGTTGGAGATAATGCTTCTAATACCTTAGCACTAGATTTGGATGGAAATACTAGGGTACAAGCAACAACAATAGACTTAGGCGTTTATGAAGGAGAAGTTATTCTTTCTACATGGACTGGCGCTGTAGATACAGATTGGATGACTGCTGGAAACTGGTCTAATGGGATCCCTTCAAGTTCATTATCTGCTATAATACCCAATACAGGAAATCAACCTAGTATCGCTGGTACTGCCAATGCAGAGATTAACGATTTAATCATTGATGCTAATGCTACATTGTCTATCATTTCAGATGGTACTTTAACGATAGATGGCAACTTAAATAATGCTGGAACACTCATAGCTAACTCAGGTAGTTCGTTAATTGTTAAAGGTGCATCAACCGGAATGATTACCTATAATCGTACTTTAGGAACAACAGATTTCTATTTTGTTTCTTCACCTGTGAAAGGACAAGATATTGATGCCTTTGCAACTGCTCATTCTTTAGAGAATGGTCCTAATCCTTCAGATAGAGAGTTAAATACATACAACAACACAACTGAAGATTGGAATTACTATCAAGATGGAAGCACAAACTCTGGAGTTTTTTTACAAGGAGAAGGGAGAAGGGTACGATTGACAGGTGCAGGAGACATTAGCTTTACAGGTGAGATGCCTGTCACTGATATTGCAATTTCTATGACTTCTAGCGCAAATGAATACAATTTAATTGGAAATCCATACCCATCGTCAATTCCAGTAAACACTGCTGCTAGTCAATCTCAAGATATATTGAGTTTAAACAAGAATAGTTTAACAGAACAAACGATTTGGATGTATGATAAAAGCACAGGTTTTTATATTGCCGTTAATCAGGCTTCGCCAGCACAACATATTTCTCCTGCTCAAGGCTTCTTTGTGAGTGCAAAACCGAATACTACTTTTAATTTTAAAGAATCGATGCAGAGTCATCAAGCGGATAACTTTAGAAGTACTTCAATGAGCGAACCAAAAGTGGTCTTAAGTTTAACGGATGGCAGTACCACAAAAAACACACAAGTTATTTACCTGAGCACTGCTACTACAGGATTCGACAACAGTTTAGATAGCTCAATTTTTGAATTGATGCCAAGTAGTTTCAATGTCTATACTCATGCTGTTGCAAATGGTTTTGGAAGGAAATTAGAAATTCAATCATTACCCGATAGTAATTATGAAAACATGGTGATTCCAATAGGAGTAAAGGCATCTTCGGGATCATCAATTACATTTACAGTAGATGCTAGTAATATCCCTACAGGGTTTGATGTTTATTTAGAAGATAAAAACAACAACTCCTTTACTCAGTTGAACTTAGCCAACACTGATTATAGCACAACATTAACTAACAATCTAGATGGTATCGGGCGCTTCTATATGCACGTTTCTGACTCTGCTTTAAGCATTGATGATGTGAAAGCAGAAAACATCAGCATGTATCTTTCTTCAAGTGATAATTTACGTATCGTTGGGATTCATAATGAAGGACTGGAAGTTAGAATATACAATCTGTTAGGAAAAGAAGTCTTAAGAGATCAATTTGTTGGAAATGGAGTAAATGATGTGACTCTCTCTACGCTTAAAAGTGGATTCTATATCGTTAAGATGAAAACAAAAGGGAGAAGTATCACCAAAAAAATAATAAAATAATTTATAATTGGAAGCGCTTTTTAAAGTGCTTCCAAAATCCCTATTTTTGTTTGCATATTCAATTCTTGAAAGGATTTCAAAAAGAAACGACTGAAGAGGAGTAAAAGTAGACAAACATGGGGATTATAAATTCATTATTTGGTGGAAGTAAAGAGAAGGAACAGGTGGTAAGTAACGTGAATTGGATTCCGCTAACTTCTCTAGAACAACTAAAAACCATCAAAGAACAGTCGAAATCTGAAACTGTTTTAATTTTTAAGCATTCTACTCGCTGCGGTATTAGCAGTATGGTCATCAAACGATTTGAAAAACTATTTGATGAATCTATGAAAAGCATCAAAGTATACTATTTAGATCTCTTAAGCTACAGAAGTATTTCTGATGAAGTAGGTTATACATTTCAAGTAATGCATCAATCGCCACAATTATTAGTTGTAAAAAATGAAACGGCAGTAGAAACAGCTTCTCATTACGATATCACGATGGTAGATATCAAAAAGCATCAATAATAAAGTTTTCAACTCAAAATTTTTTAGTTTAAGCAAACGAATTAGCGATTCTTTACTTAATTTCGTGTATTCTAAAAAAACCTTGTCAGAAATCAGCACAATAAAGAATACCCCAGGAAAATCATTATATAGTTATCAGGAAACTGCCATAAAGGAAATCTTCAATAGATTTGATACTGCGGCTGATGATTACCATTTATTATATCAACTTCCAACAGGAGGAGGGAAGACAGTAATCTTTTCTGAAATTGTAAGAAGATATATTTCTAAATACAATAAGAAGGTTCTAGTACTTACCCATAGAATTGAATTGAGTAAGCAAACCTCTAAGATGTTGGATGAATTTGAAGTCAACAACAAAATCATTAACAGTACTGCAAATTTAGATGACCAAGCGAACTATAGTTGCTTTGTTGCCATGGTGGAAACCTTAAAGAACAGGCTGAATGACGATAAGTTAGATATTTCTGATATAGGGTTGGTAATTGTAGATGAGGCGCACTATAACTCGTTTACAAAGATTTTTAAGTTTTTTGATGAGTCTTTTATCTTAGGAGTGACGGCAACACCGTTAAGTTCGAACATCAAATTACCGATGTATGAGAACTATCAAGAGTTATTTGTAGGAGAATCGATTCAGCATTTAATTGACAATCATTACTTAGCAACCGCTGAGATGTATTCTTACAATGTAGGTTTAACTTCTTTAGAAGTAGGTGCTAATGGAGACTATACGGTAAAGTCTTCGGAAGACTTGTATACCAATACAGACATGCTTTCTAAACTGATAGGTGCTTATGAAGAGACATCTAAAGGGAAGAAAACATTAATCTTTAACAACGGTATCAACACGTCTATTCAGGTGTTTCATGCGTTTAAGAGAGCTGGATACCCAATTGCACACTTAGACAATACAAATACGAAGAAAGAACGAGAGTTTATCTTAAAGTGGTTTAAAAAGACTCCGAATGCGATTATTACTTCGGTAAGTATTTTAACTACTGGATTTGATGAACCTACTATTGAATCTATTATTTTAAACAGAGCGACTAAATCATTGACATTGTATTATCAGATGATTGGACGTGGTTCAAGGATTTTAGATGGCAAATCTACTTTTAACGTAGTCGATCTAGGAAACAACTTCCACAGGTTTGGTGCTTGGGGAGCAGATTTAGATTGGCAGAGAATGTTTAAAGCACCAGATTACTATTTGGATGCCATTCTTTCTGATGAAGAGATAGAAGGCGGATTCAGATATGAACTTCCACCAGAGATTAAAAAAGATTTTGCGAATTCAACGGATTTGTATTTCAATACGAAAAGTGAATACTTAGATTCAGTGAGAGCAGGGGAGTCTACAAAGAAAGTTCTGGAAAGATCTATTGTTCATCATGCAAAAATCTGTATTGAAAATAGTGAAGACGTATTTGATGCTTTGATCTTGGCAAAGAAACTAGGAGAGGAAATCGATGATAGAATCAATCGTTATGCAAAGTGTATTTCTAAGAGCACACATAATTTTGTGACTTGGTTAAAAGATGATTACCGCAAAAGATTAAACTCTTACTTAAGAGCAAATTTTGATGAAGATTATGAAAAAATCCATGGACATCCACCCATTGAGGAATAACATATAAGAACAAAAAGGCTCACTAATAATGTGAGCCTTTTTTATTTATGTATCATAAAAACTATCGAAAGGATCGCTTTCTTAAGATTCTTGAAAACTTATTCTTTAAATCTTCATTTGTATCAAAGATCATGTCTTCATTCGAAGGAAATTCTAAAATATCTCTTCGTACCAATCGTTTGTCGTTCTTCGTCAGTGCTTTCTTATCTCCTTTATAGCGAGCAAATACATGTTCGAAAATAAATTCGCTCGTAATAGGGAATTGAGAAATGTTTCTATTCTGTTTTAAATCGCGATACACAACGTTTCCTCCAACCAACGCAGACTTAGACTGACTACTCACCAATACTTTTGCTCGGATCTCTTTAAAAACGTCTAGTTTAATATCATTTCCTAAACTATCCTTTTCTACATTTCCGTTTGCATCTAATTTGTATTCCCAACCATCACTAATCTCTTTCTTTCGAACAAACTCTTTTTCGCTAATACGCTCTGGCGATACTAAAATCTCTCTAAGATCTAAAACAACACCATAGTTATAATCAATACCTTCTTCAGCAACTCCATGGTATTCTGTCCAGAAATCATCCAATCGATACGTATCGAAATCAAGCATTGCTTCTTCTAACCTTTTTGGAATTACTTGTTCTGTATTGTTTTGAATGGTTACATACACAAAGTCAGTTCCTTTAAAATGAGCTTCACTTAACAGGCTATCAATATTACGATAAGTAGGCTGAAGCTTTCTTAATTTTGAAAACTCATTATGTGCCTTTCTTGCATCAATGATCGTATTTCCATTGGTAAGATAATCCGACCCTTTTAAGAATAAGTGTCTGGTGTAATTGTCTTTTGCTTTTAAAATAGCATCTGTATAGTTTACAATTTCAAATGTTGCATTTTCTAAGGGGAGTAGTGGACGAATCAATTTCTGTCTATACTCTAAAAACGTATATCCATTAAAGATCTCTTTTGTTTTTTCAGGATTACCTTCCTTTTCCAAAAGTTCAATTCGAGCGATATCATCAGAAACAGCTTTCTTAAAAGCTTGTTGTAGAAGCTGAATATGCTCTTTGCTAGATTTTTTATTTCTGCTTTTTTGAATTTTCTTTATAGAAAGGCGAATGGCTTCATCATAATTACCTTTGTATAAATTATTCTCACTTCTTTTTACACTACTACAACTATATAGCATCATAAATAAAAGTAGGTACGTAAAATTTCTCATGATTGGTTCAATTTGGTTTCAGTTGATGAAAGGCAATCATTATGCCATTCTATTTCGAAGGTACTATTTTTCCAATACATTCGGAAAAGTAGTTTCCTTTCATAATTAACAATAAAAAAGGCTTCTATTAAAGAAGCCTTTTAATGTTATAAAGTAATGAGTCTTTATTCTTTAGCTGGAAGGATTTTTCCCGTACACTCTCCAAAACCAATACGAATAGTATCGTTTTCACAATGAGCTCTCATAATTACAGTATCATGATCGTTGATAAATTTACGTTCTGTACCATCTGATAATTTAATTGGATTTTGCCCTCTCCAAGTCAGTTCTAACATAGAACCAAAGCTATCCTTTGTAGGTCCAGAGATTGTTCCGCTTCCCATCATATCTCCAGCATTTACAGGACAACCATTTACAGTATGATGTGCTAATTGCTGCGCCATTGTCCAATACATGTACTTAAAGTTAGAATTTGCAACCACAGTTTCTTTTTCTCCTTCTGGCTGAATTCCAACTTGTAATTTTATATCGTAACTCCCTTTTCCTTCCTGTTGTAAATAAGAAATTGGTTGAGGATCTTGTTTAGGATTATCAACTCTAAAAGGCTCTAATGCATCTAAAGTGACAATCCAAGGTGAAATTGTTGAAGCAAAATTCTTTCCTAAGAATGGACCTAATGGAACATATTCCCAAGCTTGAATGTCTCTTGCTGACCAATCGTTAAATTGAACCAGTCCAAAAATATACTCTTCAGCTTCCTCAATAGGAATTCTTTCTCCTAAATTATTCGCTGCTGTTGTAATAAAAGCCATTTCTAATTCGAAATCCAACAATTTAGAAGGTCCGAAACCAGGAGTTTTAGATCCTTCAGCCGGTCTTGTTTGTCCGTATGGTCTTCTTATTGGTGTTCCAGATGGAATAATAGAAGAACTTCTTCCATGGTATCCTATTGGAATTTGTAACCAGTTCGGTAACAATGCATTTTCTGGATCTCTAAACAAACTTCCAACATTTGTAGCGTGTTCTTTACTTGCATAGAAGTCGGTATAATCACCAACACTCACAGGTAACAACATTTCAACTTCGTCCATTCTAAAAATTACTTTCTCTTTATGTTCGGCATTATCACGCAATGCACCATGAGTAACATCAAAGATATCAGCAATACGGTTTCTTACCAATCGCCAAGTTTTTCTACCATCAGCAATGAAGTCGTTTAAGTTGTCTTGTAAAAAAATATCATCAGTCAATGGAATTCCATCAAAGTATCCAAGTTGATGTAAGGCTCCTAGATCGATTGCAAAATCACCAATACGGCTACCAATCGTAATAATATCGTCTTTTGTGATAAAAACTCCAAAGGGTATGTTTTGTATTGGGAAATCAGAATTATCCTGGACTTTTAGCCAAGATTTTCTTTTAGGGTTGTTGGCAGTTATTTTCATTAATGATTGTTAAAAAGTTTGTATCAAATATAGTGGAAAGTTACAACCTTCAAAACGTTTTTTAGTTACATTTGGATTTCTTAATTAAATTTTAACAATGCAAAGAGATACAGAGATTTTTGAACTGATTGACGCCGAAAGAGAAAGACAAGTTGGCGGGCTAGAATTAATAGCTTCAGAGAATTTTGTAAGCGACCAAGTAATGGAGGCCGCTGGTTCAGTATTAACAAACAAATACGCAGAAGGATATCCTAACAAACGATATTACGGAGGTTGTGAAGTTGTAGACATCGTAGAGCAGATTGCGATTGATAGAGCGAAAGAATTGTATGGAGCAGTATATGCAAACGTACAACCACACTCGGGTTCTCAAGCGAATACAGCTGTTTTTGCAGCTTGTTTACAGCCTGGAGATAAAATATTAGGTTTTGATCTTTCGCACGGAGGACATTTAACACATGGTTCTCCAGTTAATTTTTCTGGAAAACTATACAAAACTTCTTTTTACGGGGTAGAAAAAGAAACAGGGATTTTAAATTATGATAAAATTCAGGAGACAGCTACCAAAGAACAACCTAAGTTAATCATTGCCGGGGCATCTGCCTATTCTCGCGATATCGATTTTGAACGTTTTAGAGTCATTGCTGATAGTGTAGGAGCGATTTTAATGGCGGATATCTCTCATCCATCTGGAATGATTGCTAAAGGGATTTTAAACGATCCAATTCCTCATTGTCATATCGTTACAACAACAACACATAAAACATTAAGAGGTCCTAGAGGTGGATTAATCTTAATGGGGAATGATTTTGAAAACCCATTTGGATTAAAATTAAAGAATGGAAATCTTAAAAAAATGTCTTCTTTATTGAATAGTGCTGTATTCCCTGGAAATCAAGGAGGTCCATTAGAACACATCATTGCCGCAAAAGCAATTGCTTTCGGAGAAGCATTAACTGATGAGTTTTTACATTATCAAATTCAAGTAAAGAAAAATGCTGCTGCCATGGCAAAAGCATTTGTTGATAAAGGATATCATTTAATTTCTCAAGGAACAGATAATCACATGATGTTAATAGACCTTAGAAATAAAGATGTAACAGGAAAAGATGCTGAAGCTGCATTAGGAAAAGCAGAAATCACCGTGAATAAAAACATGGTGCCTTTTGATGATAAATCTCCTTTTGTTACTTCTGGTATTCGAATTGGAACTTCCGCTGTTACTACAAGAGGGTTGAAAGAAGATGACATGACAACTGTCGTAGACTTTATTGATGAAGTAATTCAGAATTATGAAAACGACGAAGTATTGAATGCGATTTCAGAAAAGGTTCATAATTTTATGAGTCATAGACCTTTGTTTATAATGTCTTAAAACAAAATAAGAACAGATGAAAAAGATATTGTCATTTTTTAGTGTACTGTTGATCTCAACAGCAACATTAGGACAAATATCTTTTTCAGATGTTGCTACTGCAAATGGAGTAGATGTCTCTTATGGAGACAGTTTTTTAGGAGGAGGCGTATCTTTTACCGACTTCGATGGTGATGGCTGGGATGATATTACCTATTCATCCGATGAAACACAACAAGTTTACTTTTTTAAGAACAATGGCGGAACATTCAGCCAAGTAAGTTTTACTGGAATTAATCAATCGTATAAAACCAAACAGGTAGTTTGGGTAGACTTCGACAATGATGGAGATAAGGATTTATTTGTAACCAGTATTAGCGATCCTAATATATTGTATCTAAATGAAGGCAGTATGTCTTTCAAAGACATTACATCAACGTCTGGTTTATTTACAGAAAATTTAGCTACATATGGAGCTTCTTTTTCAGATATTGATAACGATGGTGATCTCGATGTTTTTATTTCAAATAGGGGTGACACAGCAGATCATAGGAATTATTTGTATCGGAATGATAATGGAATCTTTATAGATATTTCTTCTAGCGCAGGAATAGTTTCCGTTGGTGAACTTTCATTTTGTGCTGCTTTTTTTGATTATGATAATGATGGTGATCAAGATATTTATGTAGCAAATGACAAATTTGACAAAATGAATCGCCTTTATAAGAATAATGGAGATAATACTTTTGATGACGTTTCTGTTGCAAGTGGGACTGGAGTCTCTATTGATGCTATGTCTACCACTATTGAAGACTATAATAATGATGGATGGTTAGATATATACGTAACCAATACCGCATCTGGAAATTATCTATTCAAAAACAATGGAGATGGAACATTTACGGATCAAGCAACTACAAGTGGAACTTCTTTTAACAGTTTTGCTTGGGGAGCAGTTTTCTTTGATGCCGATAATGACTCTAATTTAGATCTTTATGTAAGCGGATCATTAGATGGTTCTGTTCCTAGTTTAATTTCTTCTGCTTTCTACCAAAGCAATGGAGACGGTACATTTACAATACCAACCAATATCGGTTTCAATAGTGAAAATAGACGAAGTTTCTCCAATGCTATTGGTGATTACAATAATGATGGGTTAGCAGATATTATTGTCATGAATGATACTGATGATAATTATTTATGGAAGAACGAAACTTCAAATGCGAATAACTGGATTAAGATCAAACTAGAAGGTGTTACCAGTAATAAGGACGGAATAGGAAATAAGATTGAAATCTTTGCTGATGGTAAATCACAATACAGATACACGCTCTGTGGGGAAGGTTATTTGGGTCAAAATTCGAGTTACGAGTTTGTTGGTGTTGGTACAGCAGCAACTATAGATTACATTAAAGTAACTTGGAATACAACTGGACTCGTAGAAACCATTAATAATGTACAATCAAATCAATCCATTATCATTCAAGAAGGGAATGGTGTGTTGAGTTCTCATCAAGAAGAAACTCCTAGGTTTAATGTGTATCCTAATCCTAGTGTTGATGGTTTTTTCAACATCAACTTCTCAACAACTGAAACATATCAAATCACTGTTTATGATGTGTCAGGAAGAATTTTGTTTACAAAAGAAACAGAGAATATAACAGCTGGTTTTAGCTTGGACAAGTATGCAAAAGGAATCTATTTTGCCAAAGTTACTTCAGAGGGAAGAAGTACAAACCTTGTCAAATTACTAAATAATTAAAAAAAGGGAATTCTTTAATCATTGATAGGCAAACTCTTAGTTAGCATTATTTATGCTTTAACATTTTGTTAACTATTTTAGAACAATATCTATAAAATTCCTATTTTTACAAAGAGATCATAAATACCCCCGCTATTTAAATCAACCTACGCATGAGAAAAATTGGATATTTATTATTCTTTGTTTCAACAATTTCCTTTTCACAAATTAAGTATACTGATGTTGCCACCGACTTAAACCTTAATTTCGGGTATGGTTCTGGTACATTTGGAGGAGGAGTTTCTTTTGTCGATTTTAACAATGACGGCTGGGATGACCTTACCATTGCTACAGATACCAATTCAGCGATTCGTTTTTTTCAAAACAATAATGGAAGTTTTACTGAGGTGTTTTTCGGAATGAATGACATTACAAATGAAACCAAACAAGTATTGTGGATAGATTTTGATAATGATGGTGATAAAGACTTTTTTACAACAAGTGAAGAAGGAGTCAGCAAGCTTTTTGAGAATGATGGTTCTATGGGATTCACAGATATTACGATGAGTGCTGGTATTACCTTTACTGAAACAAGCACTTGGGGAGCCTCTTGGGGAGATTATGATAATGATGGTGATTTAGATTTATACATCTGCTTTTTGAAAGTAGGAAATACGAGACCTAACATATTGTACAGAAACAATGGGGATAAAACGTTTACTGATGTTTCAATCGCAGCTGGATTAAATCAAGTAACAGACGCATCGTTTTGTAATGCTTTTTTCGATTATAATAATGATGGATGGCAAGATATCTTTGTTACCAATCATAAGTTTGAAGTCAGTTATCTATACGAAAACAATAAAGATGGAACATTTACAGACGTTAGTGCTGCATCGGGCGCCAATGTAATTACAGATGGAATGTCTTCTACGGTTGGAGATTACAATGATGATGGTTGGTTTGATTACTACATTACCAATGCTCCTGTAGGTAATTACCTTTTGAAGAATGATAATGGCGTATTTTCAAATGTAGCAGCAAGTAGCGGAACAGACTTCTTAAATGTGTCTTGGGGAGCTGTCTTTTTGGATTTTGATAATGATGCAAAATTAGATCTGTATGTAAGTGGGCTTTTTGATGGTACTGATAATTTACTTCCTTCGGCTTTGTATCAGAATCAAGGAAATGAAACGTTTACCATCCCTCAAAATATTGGTTTGGATGGTGATACAAGAAAAAGCTTTGGAAATGCAATCGGTGATATTAATAATGATGGGCTAGTAGATATTTTTGTAAACAATGAAGATGCTGACAATTTCTTATGGAAAAATGAAACTGTAAACACGAACAACTGGTTAAAAATAAAACTGGAAGGAGTTATTAGCAATAGAGATGGTGTAGGGAATAGAATTGAAATTAATGCAGGTGGAAAATCACAATATCGATATACCTTAGCAGGAGAAGGCTATTTGGGTCAGAATTCGAACTATGAATTTGTAGGAATTGAAAGCGCGACCAATATCGATTATATAAAAGTAACCTGGAATAAAACAGGAACGGTAGAGACAATCACAAACATACAACCCAATCAGGCGATAACAATCAAAGAGGGTAGTGGTGTTGTTTTAAGCACATCTAGTGAAGAATTAAAAAGCTTTAGTGTATATCCAAACCCTAGTGATGATGGTGTTTTCTACCTTTCTATTTTAAACAATGAAGTTCATCAAATTGTAGTTACTGACTTATCAGGAAGGCGTGTTTTTGTGAAAGATAACATTACTTCTTCTGATCAATTTGATTTGAGTAATTTGTCTTCTGGAGTATACATCGCAAAAGTAATTTCAGGAAAAAAGAGTAGAGTAGTGAAGTTGATCTTGAATTAATCTTCTTCATTCGCTCTTTCAATGATATTTTCTGGAAGTGCTTTCTTGGCCTTAGCGCCCATTTTTTTCAATTTTTCAACGCTGGTAATTAAATTCCCTTTTCCTTCCACCAACTTATTCATTGCTGCATTATAATCAGATTTAGAAGCATCTATTTTCTTTCCTATTCCAATCAAATCTTTTAACAATCCTTCAAACTTATCATATAAAGCACCTGCCTGTCTTGCAATTTCAATTGCATTTCTTTGTTGCTTTTCATTGTTCCACATGGTATCTATGGTACGTAAGGTAGCAAGCAAAGTAGTAGGTGTTACAATCACAATGTTCTTCTCGAAAGCTTGATTGTAAAGTTTGCCGTCTAATTTTAAAGCTACTGCAAAAGCTGGTTCGATAGGCACAAAAAGCAATACAAAATCCGGAGATTCAATTTTATAAATATCCTCATATTTCTTTTCGCTTAATTGCAACACGTGTCTTTTTAAAGAAGCAACATGATCTTTTAAATGCAATTCTTTATCAGCTTCATCATCTGTATTTACAAATTGTTCATAGGCCGTTAAAGAAACCTTGGAGTCAATCACCATTTTTTTGTTGTCTGGTAAATGAATTACTACATCAGGAAGAATTCTTTTCCCTTCATCATTTGTATAAGATTGCTGTACAACGTATTCTCGATCCTTTTCTAATCCTGATTTCTCTAAAACTCGCTCTAGCACTAATTCACCCCAATTTCCTTGGGTCTTACTATCTCCTTTTAACGCCTTGGTTAAGTTGATGGTTTCCTTACTCATTTGTAAGTTCATCTCTTTTAAACCGATAATTTGTTGACGTAATGCAGCATGGTAGTCGATACTTTCTTTATGAGTCTTATCTACTTTATCCTCAAATCCTTTTATTTTTTCTTGAAGCGGATTCAGAATCGTTTTCATATTCTCTTTATTCTGCTCCGTAAACTTGTTTGATTTTTCCTCTAATATCTTATTAGCTAGGTTTTCAAACTCTTTGGTGAACTTCTCTTGAAGCTTTTCAATCTCTTTCTGATTGTCATTGTACTTGGTCTGTAAATTATTGAAATCACTTTCTTTTCGAATGTTACTACTCAACAACTCTTCTTTATCAAGTTGAGTTCTTTTTAATTCTACTTGGAGTTTATGAAGGTTTTCTTCCAACAATGCATTCTTTCCTTTGACAGATTCAGAAGTCACCTTTGATAACAATTTTCCGATAAAAAAGCCTAACGCAATACCGAGAATAGTGATTAATAAGTAAATAAGTATTTCAGACATGTATTAAAAAATAAGTCCTTAAATTTAGAACTTTTAAAATTGACGATGCAAGGATTTTCAAAATTTATATTCTCACGTATTTTAGGCTGGAAGCTAAAAGGAAATTTCCCTTCGCATCTTAAGAAATATGTTGTCATTGCTGCTCCACATACTAGTTGGCACGATTTCTACGTCGCTATTTTAGCAAGAAACGTATCCGGAGAGAAGATCAACTTTATTGGAAAAGATTCATTATTCAAAGGTCCCTTTGGCTTTTTCTTTCGATCTCTAGGCGGAACACCTGTAGATAGAAGCAAAAGTAACAATCTAGTAGATGCTATTGTACAAGTATTTAATTCTAAAGAAGAATTTCGTTTAGGATTGTCTCCTGAAGGAACTCGAAAGAAAATAGATCCATGGAAAACAGGGTTTTACTACATTGCAAAAGGAGCAAATGTGCCTATTGTTATGGCTACTTTAGATTTTGAAAACAAGCAAGTAAAAGTTTCAGACCCTTATGACCTAACTGACGATAAAGAAAAAGACTTTGAACATTTTTACTCCTTCTACAGAGGTGTAAAAGGAAAACATCCCGATCAGTTTAACTTATAAACTTTGTTGCTACTTTTTCAGCAATTCCTACGATTACTTGAGACGCTTTCACAATAGATTCCGCAGGTACATACTCATAACGTCCATGGAAATTATGTCCACCAGCAAAAATATTTGGACACGGTAATCCCATATATGATAATTGCGATCCGTCTGTTCCTCCACGAATTGGTTTGATTAATGGAGTAATCCCTAAATCATTCATTACTTCTTCAGCAATATCCACGATATGCATCACAGGAACTACTTTTTCTTTCATATTATAGTACTGATCTTTTAGCTCTACATGAACTAAATCTGCTCCTAGCTTGTCATTCATAGCTTTCACAGCATCCAGCATTAATTGTTTTCTACCTTCAAACAACTCCTTATCATGATCACGTATAATATACTGTAACACTGTTTGTTCTACTTTTCCTTCAAGATGATACAAATGAAAGAATCCTTCATATCCTTCGGTTAGTTCTGGAGTTTCATTTTTAGGTAATGAATTCATAAAGTCGCTAGCAATCAGCATAGAATTGATCATCTTTCCTTTTGCATACCCAGGGTGTACAATTTTACCTGTAATGGTAATCTTTGCTCCGGCAGCATTAAAATTCTCGTATTCCAATTCACCAATCTGACTTCCGTCCATTGTATAGGCCCATTCAGCACCAAACTTCTCTACATCAAATTTATGTGCTCCTTTACCAACTTCTTCATCAGGAGTAAAACAGATACGAATCTTTCCGTGCTTAATTTCTGGATGATTGATTAAATATTCCATCGCAGAAACGATCTCTGTAATGCCTGCCTTATCATCAGCACCCAATAAGGTAGTACCATCAGTAGTAATAATCGTCTGACCTTTATACTGTAATAAATCGTCAAAATAAGACGGACTTAGAACTATGCTCTCCTTTTCATTCAAAAGGATATCACCACCATCATAGTTTGCATGAATCTTCGGATTCACATTTGCACCGGTAAAGTCTGGACTCGTGTCTATATGAGAGACAAAACCAATAGTTGGAACTTCATACTCTAAATTACTAGGCAATGTAGCCATTACATAACAATTATCATCCAATGTTACTTCTTGCATTCCAATGTCTGTCAATTCTTTAACCAGTAATTTGGCTAAAGTCCATTGCTTTTCTGTACTAGGAAAATCTGGATTATTAGGGTCGGATTCAGTATCAATCGTTACATAACTAATAAATCTCTTGATAATATGTTCTTGATTCATCATTTAATATGTTGTTTTTTCAATTAAGCTAAGCGCATTGCAAAGTCTTTGATTCACTAAAGAGTCTCCATAAACTTCAGCTTTGGCATGAATATAATTGTTGTTGTTAATTTTGATAAAAAGGTTGAGTATCTGGTAAGAGTAATTATTTTTCTTCCCCATAGCCATTGAATAATAAGTTTCCTTTTCTAAAAAATTTGTTTCGTAAGAAGTATTCTCAACAAGCTTTTGAGTGAATAAACCCTCTTTAAATTTCTGTATAAACTCACTATCAAATGTCAGTTTGTTAGATACATGTGTAATATCTACTAAAAAAGTTTCTGTTAGTTGTTTTGTTGTGTCTGCTGTATAAATTGAAGACTGTTTATTGTCATAATACAAATTCGTTTTCCAATTGTCTGGAAATTGAACCGTGAATAATTTTTTTACATCTTCTATCTTCTCTAGGTTTGAATAGGCTTCTGGTGCGCATTCTAAATCTTTTGAAACCTGCGATTTATACGTACAGGATGCCAATAGCACAACGGTGAACGTGAAAAATATCTTTCTCATTATTAATTAAGGTTTAATTTTCCCATTTTCTGATTTCCAGATAGCCAAGCGATGTTTCTATCCACAAACTCAATTGCGTAATAGCCATCTTTACTTACTTCTTTCCAAGTAACTCCACCATCATTAGAGTAGGAAACACCTGTTTTTCCAACAGCAAATACTTCTTTACCGTCAGTATCAGGGACATATTGTACACAACTCTTATAATTTGGATTCTGACCATCAGCTACTAAATTCCAAGTTATCCCTCCATCTTTTGTGATGGCTTTGTTTGCTTTATTTCCATCTGGTTTTGAATAGTCTCCACCTATGATGATCCCATTGTTTTCATCAGCAAAATCTACTGAATAAATTCCTTGTGGCCCGTCTCCTTGTATGATTGGTGTTTCAAAAACCTCCCAAGTTTCACCAAGATCTATTGTTTTAAAAACACGTGCTTTTGTACCTCCTGTGACAATCCAAGCAGTTTTTCCTAACACTTTAATGTTGGTGTTACTAGCGGCAAAAGCAGCTTCTCCTTCGACTACTTTAGGAAGTTTATCACAAGGAACTTTTTCCCATGTGTTTCCTCCGTCTTTAGTTAAAATAACTGATAAACAATCTTCCGTAGGATCTCCCATGGCAATTCCATTTTGTTCATCAAAGAACTTCATAGAGTCATAAAATACCTTTTCATGTTCTTCTTTATAAACCATGTGGTTGTCACTTCTGTCCATTTTCATCTTATACAACAACGCTGGATTGCCAATACTCAATGCAAAAACGGATGTTCCATTAGATGCAATACTTCTAAAGTTAGGTGTGATCGTATCTGTAGTATTTATATGGATAAAAGAACTATTCACCCAACTCTTACCATCGTTTGTTGTTAAACCAATATTTCCTTTGGAATCCGCATAAAAGAGTTTCCTTTTATGTATTGGAAGAATTGCACGAATGCTAACGCTATCAATTTTAAATTCTTCAATAGAAACGGAATCAATTGTTCTAGGTTTATATTCTTGCTCACAAGAACTCATAAAAACTATGACGGTAAGTAGTACTAAGATTCGTTTCATTTTTGATATTTTTGATATCACGAAAATACATAAAATATGAAGTTTGGAAAGGTAGATCACCCTGAAATTATAGATTTCACAATCCCTAAGACACATATCGATACTTTGCGTGTTCTCAACGAACAAAAAAGCAATGAACCTTTGTCTATATATGTAGGCTGTGCTAAGTGGAATAGGGCAGATTTAAAAGGATTTTATCCTAGAGGAACGAAAGATGAATTAGAATACTATTCTAGACAATTTAACTGTATTGAATTAAATGCTACTTTTTACAGGAACTTCCCGGCGACACAGTTTGAAAAATGGTACGATAAAACACCTGAAAACTTTAAATTTTTTCCGAAACTTGGACAAGAAATCAGTCATTGGAAACGATTGAAAGGAGTAGGAGATATTGTCAATTCATATATTGATAACTTCAGCAATCTAAGAGAAAAACTAGGCACGATCTTTTTACAATTGCATGCCAACTTCGGGCCTAAAAACTTTGAAGTATTACAGAATTTTATTGAGAGTTGGCCGAAAGGTTTGCCACTCGCTGTTGAATGTAGACACACCGATTGGTTTACTGACGAAGAAATTTCTAAAGATTATTTTCAGTTACTGGAAGATAATAATATTGCTAATGTATTAGTAGATACAGCAGGTCGTAGAGACATGATGCACATGCGATTGACCAACAATGAAGCTTTTATTCGTTATGTTGGTGCTAATCATCCAACAGATTATGATCGACTCAATGATTGGGTGATTCGTTTAAAAGAATTAAAGGAAGCAGGCTTACAGAAAATTCATTTTTTTGTTCATCAAAACTTAGAGAAAGAATCTCCTTTACTAACTGCTCATTTTATAAAAGATGTGAATAAAGCATTCGATTTAAACTTACGTATTCCCAATGAGGAAAACGAAAGCAATACACAAACCGAGTTGTTTTAAGAACTTTTATTCTTTCAAATCAACATACATCGAATTCAATGCTGGCTTATTCGTTTTAGAGCTTCCAATCTCTTCCATGTGAATACTATTGTTACTTGAAGATATCGAGGTCCTATTTCCAGTAACAATAAAAACAATTGTTCTATCTAATAAAGGATCAGAACGTTCACCCAATACACCTAAATTCTCATAGTCTTCAGGTAAATTAATTGAAGGAGGAATTCCTTGAGGTTGATTTCTACTATCGCTATTCTGAATTTCTAACACCAAAGGTTGCATTGCCCAAAAATGATTCTGATTAAAATTAGGTCCGTTCTTTAAATAATTGTCGGAATCATAAATAGTAACAGAACCGTGTACTTTCCCTATCGTTGTTGTTCCTACAGAGAATACATCAATATATGAATCTAAGCTATTCATTACCAATTCAGAAGCAGAAGCAGTGCTTCCAGTTGTAATAAAGTATACTCTCGTTAAATTTAAATTATTAATCATTTCATTTAACACACCGTTATTCAATTGATTGGTGAAATTATTTTCAAAATTACTTGGATTTACATTGGCCTGTACTTTTGTATTCCAAACTTGTTTTGAAAACAATTGACCATCAAATTGACCAGTAACCATACCTCCCATGTAAGTAGCCGTTCTTACTGAACCACCTCCATTATAACGAAGATCAATAATTAAATCAGTGATATTCTCAGACTGCAATTGTGCAAATGCTGCATTTAATTCACCATCAAAAGAGCTTGAAAATTGGTTATAAAACAGATATCCTATTTTATTACTTCCATCTGTAATGGTTTTTACAATGGCAACAGGATTCTCTTGCAGTTGAGCTTTAGTTAATAAAATGGTAGTTCCATTTGTGGTAGGGTTACCAGAATTATAATCTGCTAAGCCAATAGTATAAGAAGTAGGAACGAGTAATGTGTTAAAATTTGTATCAGTAAGTTGAGTCCCATCAATTTCGGTAATTAGCATACCTCTCATGACTCCTTGAGTTTCGGCATCCGAACCAGGAACAACATAACGTACATAGGCAAATACATCAGTAGGAGTGTCTACAAAACGAACGAGACCAATTTCCATTCCATTACTTTCATTAATTCCTTGAAAAGAATTCTCTAAGGCTACATAATCATCTACAATCCATGAAAAACGATCTCCAACTCCTGGTTGAAACAACAAGTTTTGAAACAAATCTCTAGGGTCTGGGAACCCTTGTAAATAAGCATTCAGCTGTCGTTGAGAAGAAAAACGAGTATCTGCCAAATCAGAAATTTGATCTTGCCACAAATAATAAGCATTCATTCCTTTCCATACAAAATCTTGTACTTCAATTTCTACAGGAGCAGCGTCATCTGATTTTTGACAGCTCACGATAGTGATACTAATTAATAAAATCTGTAGAATTCTTTTTAAAAATGTATATTTCATGTCGATAAGATCTTTAATCATGTTAACGCAATTTAGGGATTCTTAGTATCAATTTAAAATTTGATGTAACAAAATATTGAGCATCTCGTCGTAATGATGTAAACCGGATAAAGTAAACGTAATTTATCTACGAAATTTACAACCAAGTAATAAAAACTAATGAACCAATCAGACTTTTTAAAAGTTGTTTTACCATTCAAGGACAAGGTCTTTAGACTTGCCAAGAGGCTACTAGTATCAACGGAAGAAGCCGAAGATGCTACACAAGAATTGTTCTTTAAATTGTGGAGAAATAAAGAGAAATTATCTGATTACAAAAACGTTGAAGCGTTTGCCATGACCATGACAAAAAATTACTGTTATGATCGTTTAAAATCAAAACAAGCAAGCAATTTAACTTTGGTTCATAGTAATTATAAGGAAAAAGATACCAGTTTAGATAAAAAATTAGAGTATCAAGATAGCGTAAACCAAGTACACAAGCTCATTGAAAAATTACCTGAACAGCAAAAATTGATTATCCAATTTCGAGATGTCGAACAATATGATTTTGATGAAATATGCAAAATGATGGATATGAAAGCAACCGCAGTACGAGTAGCTTTATCAAGAGCAAGAAAAACAATAAGACAAGAACTAATAAAACAACATAACTATGGAGTTAGCTAACATAGAAAAATTAGTCGTAAAGTACGAGAATGCAGAAACAACATTGCAAGAAGAAGCAACATTAAAAGCTTATTTCTTATCAGACAACGTTGCTCCTCATTTGGAAGAATATCAAATGATGTTCACATACTTTCAAGCAAGCCAAGACGTAACCTATACAAAAACCATCGAGTTTAAAACCAAGAAAAGAAACTACAAGTGGTTATCTGTAGCAGCATCAGTCGTCTTATTATTTAGCATATATATAGGTAGTGGTATCGGCACAAATGAAGAGAAAATAGAAATCAATTCTTTTTCAGACCTTCCTCTTGAAGCACAAGTAGAGTACTATAAAGTAGAAAAAGCTTTAAAAATACTTTCTGGAAACCTAAAGAAAGGAAATGATACTTTCAATCAAGTATATGCATATGAAAGTTCAGTAAACAAAGTATTGAAAACCAAGTAAATTAAAAATAACACCAAGTAAACAAAGTAAAGATGAAAAAAGTAATTTTATTAATAGCGTTAGTAGTAGCACCAATCGTAAGCTATGGACAGTCAATGTTTGACACACTAGAAGACATGGACGGAGTATCCTCTGTGGTTGTAAGCAAAGATGCCTTTGAGATTTTATCTAAATTTAAAGTTAATCTAGACGGAGACAAAGGAGATAACAATCAAATCTTAGAAGTTTTTAACTTAATTGATGATTTAAATGAGTTAAAAGTTTTTTCCGCAGATCAAGCAAATGTTGCCACCAAAATGGAGTCAATGGTAAAGAAAGCTGTAAAAACTCAGAAATTAACTGAGTTAATGAGAATGAAGCAAGAAGACTCTCGCGTTGTGATCTATGTTAAATCAGGAAAAACCAAAGATTTTGTTAGTGAAGTATTGATTTTCGTAAAAGGAATCAATAAAAAGACAAATGGAATGTCAGAAGCTGTGATTGTTTCTTTAACTGGAAACATTGACATCAATAAAATGTCAAAAATAGTTGATACATTTACTAAAGGGACTAAATAATTATACATTCTAGCTCCGGTGAGATGCCGGAGCGGAATTTAAAAAATAATATCATGAAAAAAATAACAACCGTTTTATCATTATTTGTGTTAGCATTATTAATGACTTCATGTAATAATGAACAATCTATTCAATCATACCTTGTTGAAAGCCAAGGAAAGAATGGGTTTATGACTTTCGATATTCCTGTTAACTTCCTGGATGTAAAGTCTCAAGATGTATCTGACGATATAAAAGAAGCAATCAAAAGCATTAGAAAGGTAAATGTAGTAGCATTGCCTTATCAGAATAATGAAGATGCTTATGAAACTGAAAAAAACAACCTTAGCAAAATCTTAAAAAACTCAGATAAGTATAAGAACTTGATGAGTGTAAACGCAAAAGGAATCAAAATGAAAATTTACTATGCAGGAGATGCAGATGCAATTGATGAAGTAATTGCTTTTGGTTACGCAAAAGAAAAAGGAGTTGGAATCGCTAGAATTTTAGGAGACGATATGGATCCTTCTATGGTGATGAAAGTCATTGAAAATATGAAAATCGACGGGGGTCAATTAAACCTTAAGCAGTTTAATTTAGCTTTCTAAGTTAATATCAGCCAAAATCAACCTACTGAAGCTGTTATTCTTATCAAAGAATAGCAGCTTTTTCTTTTAACTAGCCATTAACAGCTCCCTTTTTTTTATTTAGTATTTTTGAAACCTTATTAAGAACCCTTATGAAGTTTCAAAAAACATTAATTGTCTTTTTTCTATTTACTTTTTCCTTGATTTCTGCTCAGATTCAAGATCCTCTAGCTATTTATAGGAGTGAAAAAGAAAAAGTTAATAACCTTATACATACTAAACTCGCTGTTGACTTTAACTTCAAAGAAAAAGAACTCAATGGGGAAGCTTGGGTTACATTAACACCTCATTTTTACCCAACAAACAAAGTGGTTTTAGATGCAAAAGCAATGCTTATACACTCTATAACACTAGACAACAAGAAGCTTGAATATCATTATGATGATTTTGAAATTAGCATAGACCTTCCAAAAACATATAAGAAAGGAGAAGAATACATACTCTATATTAAATATACTGCAAGACCAGAAAAAGTTAAGCAAAAGGGGAGCTCTGCCATTACAAGCGCAAAAGGACTCTACTTTATTAATCCCACTGGGATAGACATTAATAAGCCCGTTCAGGTCTGGACACAAGGAGAAACAGAAGCTAGTAGTTGCTGGTTTCCAACAATAGATTCTCCAAATCAAAAAACAACACAAGAAATCTACATAACTGTCCCAGAAAAGTTTGTGACGCTATCTAATGGAGCCCTAATTAGTCAAACAAAAAAAGGAAACAATAGAACTGATTACTGGAAACTAAATCAAAAGCACGCTCCTTATTTATTCTTTATGGGAGTGGGAGAGTATGAAATTATTAAAGACTCTTATAAAAACATTCCTGTAAATTACTATGTAGAAAAAGAATATGCTCCATATGCAAAAGAAATTTTTGGTATGACTCCAGAAATGATTGGTTTCTTCTCAGAAAAATTAGGCGTAGAGTATCCTTGGAATAAATACAGTCAGATTGTAGCAAGAGACTATGTGAGTGGCGCTATGGAAAATACCACAGCAGTGATTCATGGAGAAGCTGCTAATCAAATGAAAGGTCAATTGATTGATGAAAACCGACAAGAGAATACTATTGCTCATGAAATCTTTCATCACTGGTTTGGGAATTTGGTTACTACTGAAAGTTGGAGCAATCTTACACTAAATGAGTCCTTCGCTAATTATAGCGAGTATTTATGGAGAGAACATAAATACGGAAAAGAGAATGCAGATGCACATCTTTTCGAGCAAATAAAAGCATACAAAGAAGCCGATGGAGCTCCTGATAAAAGTTTAGTGAGGTTTCATTATGTAGACAAAGAAGATATGTTTGATGCTGTAAGCTACAACAAGGGAGGAGCTATACTTCATATGTTACGAAAGTATTTAGGTGATGAGGCTTTTTTCGCAGGTTTAAAGAAGTATTTAACTGATTATAAATACAAAGCAGCAGAAGTTCATCAATTGCGCTTAACTTTAGAGGAAGTTAGCGGTAAAGATTTAAATTGGTTCTTTAATCAATGGTATTTCAACCCTGGGCATCCAAAAATCGAAGTTTCCTATGATTACAATACGTTGGAAAAAACCGTGACTGTAAATCTAGTACAGATTCAAGCAAATGAATTTAAATTTCCAATAGCGATTGACATCTTTGAAAATGGATCTAAAATCAGGCATAATGTATTTGTTGAAGGCAGAGACGCTTCTTTTAAATTTTCTTTCAGTAGCAAGTCACCAAACTTAATACAAATAAATGCAGATGGTGTCTTATTAGCTGATTTCATTGAAAATAAAGTGCTGAGTGATTACATGTTTCAATTAAAGAATGCTGAAAATTACGAGCATAGAAGAGAAGCTTTGGAAGAAGTTGCTAAGAAACAAGACGATAAAAAAGCATTTAATGCAGTCTCTGATGCTTTAAACGACCCTTTTTACAAAATTAGAATACTAGCGCTAGAGAAGATCGACCTGATTAATAAATGGTCTAAAAAGAACGCTATAGACCGTATCAAAAGAATTGCAGATAGAGATCCTAAAACTTTAGTGCAAGCTGCGGCGATTGAAACACTAGGTAAATTAACTGATCCTGAGTTAAAACCTATCTTTGAAAAAGCGCTACAGAGCGAATCATACAATGTGTTAGGTAAAGCTTTAGTTGCCATGTATTATGTTGATAAAGACTTAGCCATTAAACGATCAAAAGACCTTCCGCTAGCAGTAAAAAATATTATTGCTACTCCCTTGACAAGGATTTATATTGAAGAGAAAGATGAATCTGAAATGGTTTTTATTGCTAATAATGTATTAGCAGGAATGTACCTAAATAGTAACCCTAAGATTCAAGCAATCTATCAAAAGGCCTACGAGCAAATTGCGACAAGCAATAATACTGAAGCTATTCGAAACTTAGTCAAAGATGTTGTTGCCAAAGGAGGACAGTACAAACAATACAACTTTGATCAAGTAGGAATCAATTTACTACGTCAGATGGTGCAAAAGCAAAAGAAAGCGAATAAACCTAATAAGAACATAAATATTGAAGCCATTAAAACTGGAATAGCTCAGTTGGCGCAATAAGGCTTATAAAGGCTAAAGAAAACTAATCTTTTTTATACTCATCAAAGGTTCCGTCGTTATAAAAAACAACAATTCTACTGATCTTTTTATTTGATGTTGGTGTCATACCGCTTTCAAATAGAGAAGGAGATGTCTGTGGAGTAGGAGGGGTGTCTTTGGGAAAAGTACCTTTTCCGTTTAACAACCAATACATATCTACATCTTTAAACGTGTTAGTCACTTTTAAAATAAAATCTAAACTCGGTTTATTTCTTCCCGAAAGAATATGGGAAATACTAGATCGCTGCACACCAATTTTATCAGCAAATAAGGATGCCGTTAATTGATGATGCTCTAGTATTTTTTTTAATCTATTTGTGAAATCAACACTGTTTACCATTGTAAACTATTTAAGTTGTTACAAATGTAAAACTAGTATCTATAGATTCCAAACAAAAGAATGTTAATGTTTACACATAATAAATATAGATTAAATTAAAGCTTTAGGTAGTCGATGTAATTATCTAATTTTCATAAATTTAAAGTTTAAATAGCAAATTCGATAGCATTTATTTATTTTGCATGGATTACAAAAGTAATCTTGTATGATTCATGTTTACAATATTCACTTTGAGTTGAAATACATAGTTAACATTTGTAACAATTTGCTTATTTACATTTGTATACATTTTTAAAATTTGATCAATTGATTTCTTGTATTTTTGCAATCAGTTTTAATACGTCATGGAAATATTAGAGAGATCTTATATTCATAAAATTACAAGCACTTGTCAGGAAGATTTACTTTTTGGAAGGTGGATAACTCTTGATGCTATTCTAAAAGTTTTTCCAAAACTGATAGGTGCAAAAATAAGTGTTGAAAGAATAGGTGAATCTGAAGAGTCCCGTGACATTTATCAAATGACAGCAGGAACTGGTCCTAAAAAGATTTTGATTTGGAGTCAAATGCACGGAAACGAAAGTACGGGGACAAAAGCACTATTTGATTTTTTTAGCTTTCTTAACGAAACTGACGATAGAACCACACAGCAAATCCTTTCTGAATGTACAATTAAAGCTATTCCTATCTTAAATCCAGATGGAGCTCAGTACTATACGCGTGTAAATGCAAATAATGTAGATTTAAACAGAGATGCTGTTGATGGAATTGCTGTTGAAAGTCAACTTTTAAGAAGCACTTTAGAAAGCTTTAATCCCGACTTTTGCTTTAATCTTCATGATCAACGCACAATTTTTGGGGTAGAAGGAACCACAAATCCAGCTACCTTATCATTTCTTGCTCCTTCTGAGGAAGAAACTAGAGAGATTACGGACGGTAGAAAGAGAACTATGAATATAATTGTTGCCATGAATAGCTTATTGCAACAGATTATCCCCAATCACATCGGTAGATATACAGACAAATTCTATCCTACAGCAACAGGTGATAATTTTCAAAAACTAGGATTTCCAACAATTTTAATCGAATCTGGGCATTACCCGAACGATTACGAGCGGGAAAAAGTAAGAGAATTTACATTCATGTCTCTATTACAAGGGATTTATCATATTGCTACTGCAAATAATCATGAAAACTATGATGATTATTTTACCATTCCTAACAATCAAGAAAACTTTAGAGACTTACTGTATGAATACCCAGATAAACCCGATGAGGCCTTTCAATTCCTAGAGATTCTAGACAACAACAAGGTTGTTTTTACTCCAGAGAAAGTCTATGAAGACCCATCAGGATTACTTTTTCATGAAAAAATTGTGATTAAAAGTTAATTTTTTTGAATATTATTCAAGAAATTAAGAATAGAATTGAATTAAATTTATATTTTTGTTTCGATATTTGAATTATATTTAAAAAGAATGAAAAAATTCATGCTAGATGAAATCGATCATCAGATATTAGATATCTTGATCGAAAATGCAAGAACACCATTTACCGATATTGCTAAAAAACTATTAGTCTCTGCCGGTACAATTCATGTTCGTGTAAAGAAAATGGAAGACGAGGGAATTATCCAAGGATCTACATTAACATTAAACTATGAGAAGATGGGCTATTCCTTTATAGCACATGTTGGAGTCTTTCTAGAAAAAACATCCATGACTCAAAATGTAATCATCAACCTGCGCAGTATTCCTAATGTTACTGTTGCTTATGTAACCGCTGGAAAATATAATATTTTTTGCAAAGTGAGAGCTAAAGGCACTGCTGATGCAAAAGACATTATTTATAAAATTGATGAAGTTCCAGGAGTTAGTAGAACAGAAACCATGATTGCTTTAGAAGAAAGCATCAACGATAAAAAAAGAATGATGCATGCAATTTTTAAGGAATTGTAATCGCATAAAATATTATGAAAAAAGCCTCATCAAAATGATGAGGTTTTTTTATATCTTCATTTTATGAATCATACTTCAAAACTTCCTAATACAGGCACCAATATATTTAGTGTTATGAGCAAATTAGCTCAAGAGCACAAAGCCATTAACCTTTCACAAGGGTTCCCTAATTTCGAAAGTGATCTCAAATTGATAGAGCTCGTTACTAAAGCAATGAAAGGAGGCTACAATCAGTATGCGCCTATGCTTGGAGTTCAGAGCTTGCGAGAAGCTATTGCTACTAAATTCCAAAAACTATACAATACCTCATACAATTCATCCAACGAAATTGTAGTCACTGCTGGAGCCACTCAAGCTATTTTTACAGCTATATCTGCTTTTATTAGATCAAGTGATGAAGTCATAGTTTTAAAGCCAGCATATGATTGTTACGAGCCTGCTATTGAATTACAAGGAGGAACCGTTGTTCCCATCCAATTATCCTATCCAAATTATCGAGTAAACTGGAGTTCTGTTAAAGATGCGATCACTCCAAAAACGAAGATGATTATTGTCAATACTCCTCAGAACCCTTCTGGAACCATTTTTTCTAAAGAAGATATGATGGAGCTGGAGCGCATAACCAACAATACAGATATTATAGTCCTCAGTGATGAAGTGTATGAGCATATGGTCTATGACGGAAAACAACATCAGAGTGCTTGTTTATTTCCCAATTTAAAAAAGCGCTCATTTATTACAGCATCATTCGGAAAAACATTTCATAATACAGGATGGAAAGTAGGTTATTGCTGTGGCCCTGAAGCTCTAATGAAAGAGTTCATCAAAGTGCATCAGTTTAATGTTTTTGCTGTAAACCACCCTGTACAAGTTGCTTTAGGTGAATATTTACAGGATGAAAACAATTATCTAAACTTGCCTAATTTCTTTCAAAAGAAAAGGGATTTATTTTTAAATGCAATTGAAACATCAAGATTTGAATGGGTTCCAGCTGAAGCCACCTATTTTCAATCGTTGAATTTTTCAAAAATAGCTACCGAAAATGATGTCGATTTTGCTAAAAGACTCACAAGAGAATTTGGAATTGCCTCCATTCCTCTTTCAGTATTTAATGAAAACCAGCTAGATTTCAAGGCATTGCGATTCTGTTTTGCAAAAACAGATGAAACACTTTTACAGGCTGCTGATATTTTAAATCGCCTATAAAGATTATTATCCTTGAAAATAGTACTTTAGTTTTATATTTGATACAAATTAAACATTTAGAATGATCTCCAATTTAGAGTTTGACACCCAAAACTTAGAAAAAGAAATTTTAATTGACCTATATACCAAAATGCTGAAACCTCGATTGATAGAGAGGAAAATGCTAGTATTATTACGTCAAGGAAAAATATCAAAATGGTTTGCAGGAATTGGTCAAGAAGCTATTTCTGTTGGAGTTACAGCAGCATTGCACCCAGAAGAATACATTCTTCCAATGCACCGTAATCTAGGCGTATTTACAACGAGAGAAATTCCATTGCATCGATTATTTTCTCAATGGCAAGGGAAAATGAATGGGTTTACAAAAGGAAGAGATCGTAGTTTTCACTTCGGAACACAAGAGTTTAATATTGTAGGGATGATCTCTCATTTAGGCCCACAATTAGGAGTAGCTGATGGAATTGCATTGGGAAATAAATTAAAAGAGAACAATCAAGTTTGTGCTGTGTTCACAGGAGAAGGAGGAACTAGCGAAGGAGATTTTCATGAAGCTTTAAATGTAGCTTCCGTATGGAGCTTACCTGTCCTTTTCTGTGTTGAAAATAATGGCTACGGACTTTCTACGCCTACCTCAGAACAATACAATTGTGAACATATTGCAGATAGAGGAGTAGGATACGGAATGGAAAGCCATATCATCGATGGTAATAACATTCAAGAGGTATATTCTAAAGTTTCACAAATAGCAGAAGACGTTAGAAAGAATCCAAGACCCGTACTCATTGAGTTTAAAACTTTTAGAATGCATGGTCATGAAGAAGCAAGTGGTACCAAATATGTTCCTAAAGAATTAATGGAAGAATGGGCTAAGAAAGACCCTATAGATACTTTTCAAAGATTTTTACTTTCTGAAGACTTAATTGATGAAGCATTCATTCAACAAACAACAGATGCGATCAAAAATGAGATTGATGAACATCTTCAACTCGCTTTTAATGAAGAAGTCATTGTTCCAAACCTTCAAGCAGAATTAGAAGATGTGTATCATCAACATACACAAGAGATCATTCATCCTTCAAATCAAAAAAAGAACATTCGTTTAATCGATGCCATTTCAGAAGGACTAAAGCAATCGATGGAAAAATACGATGATTTGGTCATCATGGGACAAGATGTAGCCGAATATGGAGGTGTTTTTAAAATTACTGAAGGATTTACTGAACAGTTCGGTAAAGAACGTGTTCGCAATACACCTATCTGTGAATCTGCTATCGTTTCAGCTGCCTATGGATTGTCTGTCAATGGAATGAAAGCTGTTATGGAAATGCAATTTGCTGACTTTGTTAGCTCTGGATTTAACCCGATTGTGAATCTTCTAGCAAAATCACATTATCGCTGGAATCAAAAAGCTGATGTGGTCGTAAGAATGCCATGTGGAGCAGGGGTTGGTGCTGGCCCTTTTCATAGTCAGACCAATGAAGCTTGGTTTACAAAAACACCTGGACTCAAAGTAATTTACCCAGCATTTCCTGAAGATGCAAAAGGATTGCTTTGTGCAGCTATTAATGATCCTAATCCTGTGTTGTTTTTTGAGCACAAAGCATTATATCGTTCTGTATATCAAGATGTGGCTGAAGAATATTTCACTGTAGAAATAGGAAAGGCAGCAACTTTAAAACGAGGTGAAGATATCACGATCATTACCTATGGAGCTGGGGTACATTGGGCTTTAGATGCTTTGAAAGAACTTTCAGATGTGAATGCCGATTTAATTGATTTACGCACATTACAACCTTTAGATACAGAAACTATTTACGCATCCGTTCGAAAAACAGGAAGAGCTATTATACTGCAAGAAGACTCATTGTTTGGTGGAATTGCTAGTGATGTTTCAGCATTAATTACAGAAAACTGCTTTGAATCTTTAGATGCGCCAGTAAAACGTATTGCAAGCATAGAAACACCTATTCCTTTTCAAGGTGCTTTAGAGAAGCAATACTTAGCAAAAAACCGTTTTAAAAACGAGTTGTTAAATTTACTTAATTATTAGCTATTTAGATTTAAATAAATAAATTCGTCTTTTTTAAATTTAAAAAGATGAAGATTACAAATCGTAGTCTACATAGAGACTTTGCTTATTTCTATGTAGGATTAATTATTGCATTTTCCTTTTCAGGGATCATATTAAATCACCGAAACGACTGGTATCCTATGGATTACACCTATGAATCAAAAGAAGTTTCACTGACATTACCAGAAGATTCAAAACAAATTACCAAAGAGTTATTGATAGAGGCCACTAAGGATCTCGACATTAAATATGATGGACACCGTATCCGTGATGGTAAATTACGTGTCTATTTTAAAGGCAATGCAATATTAGATGCTGATGCTACAACAGGAAAGGGAAGCTTAGAGTTTAAAAGAAAAGTCCCATTTATCGGGCAAACTATGTATTTACATAAAACAACAAACAATTTTTGGATTTGGTATTCAGATATTTTTGGTGCAGCCATGTTATTAATTGCAATTACTGGAATTTTAATTCCAGCAGGAAAAAATGGTTTTTCAAAAAGAGGTTGGAAGCTCGCTTTATTAGGATTAATCTTTCCATTATTATTTCTAATATTATTTCCATAATTTAACACTTCAAATAATTTATAGATACATGAACAAGCAAGTTATATTCAAAGAGCGTCCGAAAGGGTTTCCAGATGCAAATACATGGAAGCATGAAGAGAATGAAATTCCTGAGCTCAAGGAAGGAGAAGTATTGGTACAACATCATTATATTTCTCTAGATCCTGCAATGCGCGGATGGATGAATGATAGTAAGTCATATATTCCTCCAATTGGTATTGATGAAGTAATGCGTGCTGGTTCTATTGGAAAAGTCATTAAAGTAAATAATCATCCAGCATATAAAGTAGGCGATTGCTTAGTAGGTTGGGGAGGTGTACAGCAATATTGCGCTACAGATGGAACAGGATGGGCTAAGGTAGATGATTCTATTGCTCCAATGCCTTTGTTCATTAGCACATTAGGAATGCCTGGGATGACCGCTTATTTTGGAATTCTTGAAGTTGGAAAAATAAAACAAGGAGATATTGTCTTAGTATCTGGTGCTGCTGGTGCTGTTGGAAGTGTTGTTGGTCAGATTGCCAAAATTAAAGGTTGTACCGTAGTAGGAATTGCAGGAGGAAAAGAAAAATGTGATTATATAGTTGATGAATTAGGATTTGATGCTGCTATCGATTACAAATCTGAAAATATTCTTCAAGCATTAAAAGAAAAATGCCCTAAAGGAATTGATGTCTACTTTGATAACGTAGGCGGGGAGATTTTAGACGCAGCATTAAGCAAACTTCGTATGCATGCACGTATTGTTATCTGTGGTGCTATTTCTCAATATAATAATAAAGTAGCTATTAAAGGACCTAGTAATTACTTAAGCCTTTTAGTAAACAGAGCTTCTATGCAAGGAATGGTTGTCATGGATTATGCCAAAGACTATGGAAAAGCTGCCAAAGAGATGGGTATGTGGATTCATCAAGGGAAATTACAATCGAAAGAAGCTATTTATAAAGGAATAGAAAACTTCGAAGATACGTACGCACGTTTGTTTTCTGGAGATAAAAAAGGGAAGCTGATTTTAAAAGTGATTGAAAAGTAGCGAAGTGGAACATTATTTTCAATGTCCCTATTGCTGGGAAGAGATTTCCATGATTTTAGATACGAGCATTCGTCATCAAACATATATTGAAGACTGTGAAGTTTGTTGCAATCCAATAGAAGTAACACCTACTTTTGAGAACAATGAAATCATTGCGTTTGAAGGTCAATCTATTGAGCAATAGTACAGTTATAGCTTGTTAAAAATTAGTTAATTCCAATAGGCATGGCTGCTGAATGCTTAATAAATCGGTAATTTTATGCAAAACCTAACTACAATGAAAAAAGCAACCTACATACTTGGTTTACTAGCTGCTGTTGTGATCACAATAGCTGCTACCACAAAGAAAGATGACACTTTAACCAAAGACTTTATTACTGGAAATCCTGGAATTTCCTCTATGAACAGTTTAAGCTTTGGGCCAGAAGGAATTTTATTTGTTGGAGATTCTGACAATGCAACTATTTATGCTTTGGATACAAAAGACAGGCAAGTAAATGCAAAAGCAGAAAAAATAACAATTGGTGATTTTGATGTTAAAGTAGCTGCTGCTCTTGGAACAACAGCAAAAAACATTCGTATTACTGATATGGCTGTAAATCCTCTTTCTAAAACTGTTTACTTTTCAGTTCATACCAGAGATGGAACACCAGTTTTATTAAAATTAAAAGGTGGAAAATTAGAAAATGTTAATTTAAATACAGTAAGCTATTCAAAAGCTACCTTAGGGAATGCACCAGAAAAAGATGCCAAAGACCAACGCGGACGTGGTATGCGCAGATGGGCAGTTTCTGACATGAAGTATCACAATGGAAAAGTATTGGTTTCTGGGTTGTCTAATAAAGAATTCAGTTCTTCATTTTCTAGTATCCCTTTTCCTTTCACAAACAAACAAGATTTCGCTACGTTAGAAATCTATCATGCAGCGCATGGTCGTTATGAGACGTACGCACCAATAAAAACTTTTGATGTAACTACGATTGACGGTAAAGAATATTTACTTGCGAGTTACACATGTACACCTTTGGTATTGTTTCCAATCAATGAATTAACAGAAGGAAAACATTTAAAAGGAAGAACCATCGCTGAATTAGGAGCGGGAAATTCTCCTTTGGATATTATCAGTTATAAAAAAGGAAATGAATTGCGTTTTTACATGTCGAATAGCAATCGCCCAATCATGCGTATGACCTTAAAAGATATTGCTAACTTTAAAGAAAGCATGACAGAGCCTATTACTGAGTTTGGAAAAGATGCTGGACTAACTTATGATAATTTACCTTTTGTGAATGTGCAACAGTTAGACAATTTAGATGAAGAGAATGTATTGATTTTACGTAGAAGAAATGACGGAAATCTTTATTTACATAACAGAAGTAAAAAATGGATGTAAATCCAAAGACATATAATTTCTTAAAAAAGATCGAGTTTACCTTGATCTTTTTTTGTTTGGTTTTTGTTCTTTCTTGTCAACAGGCAACAACAAAATCGAAATTCAATATAGCCTATGATATAGAGTATGATAGAAATCAAAATGCTGCAACCGTAACCTTTAAGGCATCAGATGATCAAAAACAATATTCAGTACGATTAAAAGGTCAAATGAATTCTATTTTGGGGGAATTCACGTCAAATGGAAATCATAAAACATTTAAGCCTATCATTCCATTTACTGCTGGTGAAACTTATGAAATCATCAAGAATAATAAGCTATATCTAGAATTTAGTATTGTTGAAACTATGCGCATAGTTACGCCCAAACTTTCAGGAATTTACCCTAAGTCAAATACACTTCCAGAAAATCTACTGAAAATGTATTTTGTGTTTAATACACCTATGCAACAATCCCAATCAACGCTAAAATTCATCAAAGTTTTTGAACAAGAAAGTGGGAGAGAGATTGATGTTTTTTTACCTCTAGAGAATGAATTATGGAACACTGAAAGAACTCAGTTGACTTTGTGGTTAGATCCAGGTCGCATTAAAAAAGACCTAATTCCAAACAAAGAGAAAGGAATTCCTATCAAGGAAGGAAACAGTTATACAGTTGTGGTTGATAGCACCTTGCAAAGTCAAGATGGAATTGAATTAGGCAAATTCTATGTAAAACGCTTCTTGGTTGGTGAAAGAGATCGTAAAAGCCCGAATAGTAAAGATTGGAAAATCACTCCTCCAGAAGCATCTACAGGTCAGGGGTTGGGAATCCTTTTTGATGAAACACTTGACTATATGCTGATTGAGGAAATGATTCTCATTTATGACGAAAAAAGCAACATTGTAGAAGGTGATTTTTTGACTTCTAAAAAGGCAACGAATACCTTGTTCATTCCAAAGAACACATGGAAGAAAGGGACTTACAGAATTCTTATCAATTCTCAATTAGAAGACTTAGCTGGTAATAATTTTAATCGTTTGTTTGATAGAGATTTAAACCGAAAGCCTACTGTAAAACCAACGAGGACAAAAACGATCAGCTTTACTGTTGAGTAATATTTTATGTTTTTTGACTTCGAGAACCTCAGTCAACTAAAGGATTTTTCCATTCAAATCGCTCAAACAACGCCAACCAATCCTTTGGAAAAGTACCTTTCAGTTCCATATTTTCTTCTGTAAATGGATGTATGAATTCCAATCGTCCTGCATGTAAAAACAAGTTTGTCCAACCAAAATTCGCTTCGTACATCAAATCATGATTTTTATCCCCGTACTTCGCATCGTTGATTAATGGATTTGAAATCTTATTCATATGAATTCGCAGTTGGTGTAAGCGACCTGTCTTTGGCTGCAATTCTACCAGACTGTAGCGAGAGGTGTCGTAAGGCTTTACAGGGATATCCAGCACTATTTTTTCTAACAATCGGACATGTGTTTCTGCTTCTTTATAAACATCAGCATCACGTCCTTTTACGGGTGAATCAATGACCTTAGATTCAGGTGCAAAACCACGCACAATTCCGTAGTAAATTTTCTGAATTTCATTCTCTGTAAAAAGTGCTTGAAATCGAGATACATACTCGGTTTTGGTTGCTAAGAGTATAATTCCAGAGGTCTTTCGATCTAATCGATGAATAGGGTAGTACTTATTTCCTAATTGATTTTCTAGTAATTTTAAAAAGGAATCTTCGTCAGATTTGTTTCGAGAATGGTGTGCATGATGTACCAACACATTATTTGGTTTATTGGCCACAATACAATATTCATCTTGATGTACAATTTCTATCATGATACAGCCTGTTTTTTTACACACAATAACAAGATTATTGATAAGATACCACAGATGGTAAATCCAATAAAGAGTGGCAGGGCAGTGGTGTCTACAAATCCACCAATATACGTAGCAATAGGCACTGCCATTACTGTGGAAACAAATCCGTTAATTGCTGCTCCAATTCCTGCAATATGACCCAGAGGTTGCATTGCTAAAGAGCGGACATTCCCAAATAAGAAACCAGTTGCAAAGAACTGTACAGCTAAAAATGGTACAAATATGTAAATACTAGGGTTTACTTCTCCGTAGAAAATAAACACATAAGAAATAGAAATAAGCGTAAATACAGTGGTAAATATATTCACCAATCTTCGCATTCCAAATCGCACGACCAAAGTTCCGTTTACAAACGTTGCAATTCCGACAGAAAAAGCCAAAGCTCCAAAGATGTATGGGAACTCATCAACAAAACCATACTGCGTTTGAAAAATATGCTGAGAGCTGCTTAAAAAAACCATAAAAGATCCCGTAACCAATCCCGACATTAATGTAAATATAATTGCAGGTCTGTGTTGCACAAACTCTTTTGTACCGTTCACAAAGAGACTCAAGGTGAATTTCTTCTTGTATTCTGGGCGTAAGGTTTCAGGCTGTCGTTTCCACAACCAAAACAAGATGATGACTCCAAATAATAACTGACTGTAAAAAATGGATTCCCAACCGTAGGCGTCTAACATAAGTTTTCCTAGGGAAGGAGCAATGATGGGGATTAAAATAAAAATGGAAACCACAAACGACATAATTTTTGCCATATAATCACCATCAAAACGATCACGGATCATTGCAATACTCAATGTTCTAGGGGCAGAGAGACCTACACCTTGTAGGATTCTACCAACAACCATGGTTTCTATATTAGTAGCATAAACACATAGAAAGCTAGCCAAAACGAAAATTATAAAACCTAGATAAATGATTGGTTTTCGTCCAAAACTATCGGATATAGGTCCAAAAATTAACTGGCCAAATCCCAAGCCTAAGAAAATCATGGTAATCAATAATTGATTTTCTCCAGTAGTATGGGTTCCAACTGAGATTCCAATTTGCTCTAAAGCAGGTAGAATAGCATCAATAGAGAGTGCTACCATAGACATTAATGAGGCCATTAATGCAATAAACTCTAATTTGGATTTTTTCTCGATGGTTTTCATCCGGCAAAAATAACTTATTTCAGAACGAAACCGTTCTCAATTTTAATGCTTTTGTTTAGATTTTTGTACATTTAAGTACCAATTAGAGTGCTAGTTGGTACAAATTTTGATGCTTTATGATGCAAAAACCGTTTCCGATGAGAATATTTATACTACTCGTGTTCAGTGTGTTGGTAGGATGCACGAGTTCAAAAGACTTAGCTGTAAATGCTGAAAAGGCTAAGAAGCTAGAACAATATATAGAGAACAATGATTTTCAAGTAATTGCTAATTGGGCTGAACCTTTAGCAACCAATGGATACAACGCATTGAATTTACTTCCAAGAGGAAGTAGTGCTAATAGAATTAGTTTATCCAACTCTGACAATCACTTTAAAAAAAAGGGAGATAGCATTTCTTTATTTTTTCCTTATTATGGAGCACAACAGATTAGTACTGGTAGAGTTCTTGACAGTGGAAATGGCGGAATAGAGTTCGATGGTGTTCCAAAAGACTACAAACAAACTTTCAATGAAAAGAAAAAATTCTATCTCATAGAGTTTACTTTTCGTACAGGTTCTGAATCTTATGATGTTACCTTGAAGTTGTACAGAAACCTAAAAGCTGAAATCTTTGTAGACAGCACACACAGAACATCTATTTTGTATCGAGGAGATACCCAGGAGAACAGTCCCAGTTAAATCTTTATGATCTATTATTTATTAGCTATAGGGGAGATTTTAAAATACTATACTTAACATAATATAAATTATAATACAAATACATAGTAATTACAGTATAGCCATATTTCACGGCTATTTACACATAATTGCAGATATAATGTCTTTAGACTTATATCGACAGTAATTATGTTAAAAGTAATTACGGCTATACATCTAGATTTCATTTGTAGTTATAATTCTATATTATGTTAAATACCCAAAGTCTATGTAGATTCTTAACGATATTTAAGAACTTAGGTCATGAAACTTTTAAATATTCGATTCTCGTAGATTTAAACATCCGAACTCATTTGTACTATAATTAGCCGTTATGTAAAATTACTCACAGCTTTTCTATTGTTATAAATCTGTGTTCGTGAATGACAAATCACAGATTTGCATTTGTCCGCTACCTTGCCTTAGTTTATACTGAGCTTGTCGAAGTACCAAAATAAAAGCTAAACCTTTTAGGTTGGTTTTTAAATCACGTTTTTGAAAAACTTTACGTTACAAAAATTTCACGAGCTTCTCGTTGTATTGCCACAACAGTATAAAATTTCTCTGCGAGCAAATTCTATACACTTGTTAACTTTAAAGTTACAATTGAACTGTAGATGAGTTTCTTCTCTATCTTTTGTCTTGACACTTCGACAAGCTCAGTGTAAACTCAAAAGAAACAAAAATTCAAGACTGCATATACTTTTGGAAACAATCACGGAGCATCCGCTATGTTTTAAGAAGCTGTAGTATTATGTTAAATAACTTATAGATAAAGAGCTTAAAACACGAACGCTCATTGCTCCTATTACTAGATTGATAATTAAGAAAGAAATTATTTAGGCAATCGGTTCTTTACGGTTAAAATTTGCCCCATATGATTTGCAGAATGTTCCATCACGTGATACCATATATATTGGTAATTGAGTCCTTCTTCTATATTTGAAATAAACCAAGCATCATCTTTGGCTTTGAGTTCTTTTAAGGTTGTCTTGCGGACTTCATCCCATAAATCCAAATAAAACTTGATGGGCTTACCTTTGACGATGCTTTTCACTTTTTCATTAATTACGCTGGCAACACCAAACTTTTTTAGCTCATCTTTCGTCCAATCTCGACCTTTTAATGTCGCGGTCTGATAATACGATTCCGTAGACACCAAATGCATAATTAATGCCCCTATGCTATTGGCATTAGCATCATACATGAAATCAACTTGTGATTGGTCTAGGTCTTTTACTTGTTCAGTAATTCTATCTTTTAAATCTTCCAACATATACACCATCAAGCCTATTTTTGTCGAATATCCCTCAACTGATTTCATTTCCCCTTGAGCGTTCAAAAGAGTTATTGATAGTAATAGCAGTAAAAATGTGATACTTGTTTTTAGAGATTTCATTGTGCCGCAATTAAAATTTATAAGCGAAAAGTACTACTTATAATAATTCGTTGCTCTTAAAAGATAGTTAATAGTTAGAGAGCAATGGCAATTGTGAAAAGGATTTCACACTCATTAAACCGCTACTTTTTTAACAAACTATGTAAACCCTTTTGCCCTCTTATTGAGGTTGGGAAAATCTTATTAATAAATTGGTATAGCTTCAATGCTTTTTGCTTCTTGTCGTTTTTAACATAAAAATCGGCAATATCACATGCCCAGTTTGCTCTTAATTTCTCAATTAATTTATAAGACCCAAATTCGGATACTAGTTTTTCAAAACCATTAAAATCATTTGCTCTTATTGCTTTTCTAATAATATCATATCTTGAAAATGGTGACATCTTATTAGGTAAATCGTATAGTTCAGCTCTTTTTGTGTAATATTTTCTTACATAAGAGATCCCTCCTTTTAACTTAAACTCATTAAAATCTTGAAAACTAATTTCTTTATAATATTCAAAATACTCTTGTATTCCGTGATATAATGCAGGATATACAGTGGATCTATGTTCTTCTCCTGATAATACTTTAAAGCTCCAACGTAGATTTGTTGTATTCATTTTTAAAAAAGAAGACAGCTCTTCAGTTCCTTCTTTAACCCCAAATTCTTTTGCATCTGAGGCAAAATATATAAATGTATTTAAAGATTTATGTTTCTTTATAAATTTCTTAAACTGATTCATTTTACTACTTACAGGAAAAGGACTTGATAAGATATAACCGTCGAACAATTTAGGTTTTGACAACAAAACTTCTATTCCGAAGCCACCACCATAAGCCCAACCAAATAACAAACGCTTTTTAGAAGTTCTGTAATTAGCATCAATAAGATGAATGACTTCATTATCTAAATATTCAGCAAAATCTTTAGCTCCAGCACTAAAAGTTCTCATTCTAGTTGATTGCTGATTAGTTATACCAACAACTATAAAATTTGGCGTTAAGTTAAACTCACTAAAAGTTTGTAGTAAACTAGCTCCATATAGAAAAAATCGTTGCCCATCTAATAAATAGATTACAGGATATTTTTTATTAGACGATCTATAATCTTTTGGTAAATAGACTTGAATCTGTCTATTTTCTTTTAATATCTTAGAGTTTATTGTATGATTGATTCCAACAATATTAGCGCTCCCTTTTTTTTGTGCAAAAGAAGAAAAACATAATAATGTTAAAGCAATAATTATAAACTTATTAATATTTAATTTCTTCATTATTTATTTGATTATATAAAGCAATACAACTCTTTAGTTTGCTTTATTAACTTATTGTTTAGCCCTGAGATTCTCAATAATCTTTGCATCCACCCAAAATATATCAACATTCTCATATTTGTCTGATCCAACATTTCTGCTAAAGAAAAGGTATTTACCATCTGGTGTAATACTTGCCGAAGCTTCCCAAGCATTGGTGTTTATTTTATCTCCTAAATTAATACCATTTCCCCAAGTGCCATCTTTCTGTTTAAAACTGATATAAATATCTGAATCTCCAAAACCTTCTTCCCTTTCAGCATCAAATAACAAATAAGATTCATCTGGAGCTATAAAAGGATGACTTAAAAAAGTTCCTGTGTTTATTGCTTTAGGCAACGCTTTAGGTTCTTCATGCTTTCCATTTATTAAACGTGAATAGCGAATTGGAAAAATTGAATCATTCTCTTTATAGGTGTCAAAATAATAGGTACCATTTGCCGCCGAAGAAAGCCTCATGATATACATAGAATCATTACTTACAGTAGGAGGTTCAAGTTTTTGTAATTTAGACCATCCAGATTCCGTTCTCTTTAGATATCTATCGCCTAAATGCATGGTTTGTCCATCTGGAGAAATTACGGGTCGTCCAATCCATGGAGATGCAAGTACTGATTTTTTCCAATCTCCATTAGTTTCATCGTATTTGTATTCGTAAAAGGTTGATTTTACATTTTCTTCTCCCCTTCTAATAAAATAAAATGCTTTCATATCTGATGCAAATGCACCATCATATTCATATATTTCTGTAGAAACTAGTCCTGGTGCAAAAGGAATTGGAGTTAAACCTGGAGGTTTTTGTCCTAGATAAGGTTTATCTATGGTTTGTGCCTCTTTATTTTTAGTGTTGCAAGCAACTAAAGCTATAATACATATAACTATTAAAGTAAAAATGCGATTGGTTTTCATAGGTTGAATATTATTTAATAAAGGTAGGTATAACGGTTTCAATAATGGATTTCATAATTTTATCATCATCTTGGTCGTGACCAGAAATAACAATGGTTAAGTCTAATTCTTCTACAACGATAACACGCTGTCCTCCGCCTCCCCAGGCAAATGAGACATCATAATCTTTATATCCTATTTTTACGAGTGTTTGATACCAAAAATAACCATATCGATAGTCTTTAGGCATCCAATCTTGAGTAGGTTTTACAATACCACTGGTAGCTTTAACAAGGTATTCTGGAGAAATGAGTTGCTCACCATTAAAATTCCCTTTATTAAGAACCAAATTCCCTAATTTAATCATGTCGCGAGATGTAATGCTTGCACGCCATCCAGCTTGTGGCAAACCGCTAACATGAGTTGACCATTTATAGTTTGTAATACCAAGTTTGTCAAGTAACTCTGTTTTAATAAAGTTCTCAGCTGTTCCTGGAACAACGGCGTCAATAACAGTCATGACTAGCATTGGATTGAAATTACCATACAAATACGTCTGAGATTTTGAAGTTATAGGTTTACTTTGCTCAAGAAGTGTTTGTACCAATCCCTGACCTTTTAATCGAACAGAATCATTTTCAACTTCTTTCCATTTCTCTCTGTCTATTGTCAATCCTCCATGCATGATCAATGCCTTATGAAGTGTGATTTTTTCGGCTCCTTTGGTAATTTTTTTACGATCTACATCTTTTAGAAAACTAAGTAACGGTTTGTTTAGATCATCCATGGATAAGTACCCCATTTGAATAGCTCTTCCCAATACCAAACTGGTATAGGCTTTTACTGCTGAAGCTTGTCCATGTGCCAGGTTGATACGCCCTTTTTTATAATAGGATTCAAAAACTAATTTGTTTTTGTGTGAAATAAGTAAGGCATCATAGCTTCCATGTTTGCCTTCAAAAACCTCTTGAGAAAGGGTAAGAATTGCATTTCTATCATTGTTATTCACAGACAATTCACCAACGGAAATGCCATCATTTCTATCCTCTGGAGTAGTACTAATAAATGCATTATTGAGATGTGGGATATCCCAGAATGACACATCATAATTATCACTTGAAACATGGCTCATTAAGGATGATAACCAAGAGATACTTCGGACTGTTGTCGCAGGAAATGCAGTTCCATGATTGCCTTCAATCACTTCTTTTACTACGGACAATCCATCATCTCTCCTATCTTTTAATAATTTAACAAACTCATCAATAGGCTCCATCCCTTTTTCTAATGTGCCATATGAAATGAAAACATTCGAATTCAGACTCGAATTTCTATTTGACGCATCGAAAGGTCCAAATTTCTTATTAAGTTCAGACAAATCGGGAATTAGATTTTTGATTGATGGACTTCCAAGAATGTAATTGTTAAAAGTATCAGGTTGCGTCAGTAATATATAAGCACCAAATTCACCACTCATTGAATAACCGAAATAAGTACGACTGTTTGGATCTGTTCTATAGTTCTTTTCAACATAGGTAATGACATCATTACGAATAAAACCTAAATGTTTATTGGCTTGTCCTAATTGAAATTTTGCTTGAATATCAGGCTTACTTGATTTCACAAAACTGTAATCTCGATACCGACTAACATGCTCCCCTCTTTCTTTTTTTAGGCCTTCATTAATATCTAATTGCCAGGAAATTCCGACTAAAATAACATCTTCTAGCATGTAGTCTGTTGAGCCTGATAGCATTTCGAGATGCCACATAGCATCTGTATAATAAAGGACAGGATAAACCTCATTCTTATTCTCAGAATAATTTTTTGGCAACTTTATATAAAGTTCATAGTTTCTTTCTGTCCGAGTATCTTTTATTGGGATTACCTGAGTATGTGGTACTACTAAGGAAGCCCCTTCTCCATTTGATGCGTATTCTTTTAAACTATTATCCTGTGCAAAAGCATTCGCTGTGATGATAAGAAGAATTAAAAGTAGTACTCCTGTTTTGTTTTTCATGGTTTCTTTTTTATCTAAAAGTTCGATAACCTTAATTAATTACTGAATAAAAGTAGGCTATAATTCTTGTCTCACCATTTAAATAGGATGAACCCAATAATTAAATGATAAAACCATTTCGTCATTGATATATCGCTTTTGTATAGAAATTCTAGCACTTTGCCTTTGAGATAGTATCTTTACCATATTTTAATGGCAAAATCTATGATAAAAAAGTCTTGGAAGAATATTATACTTATCAATGTTGGTGCTTTTATACTGGTAGCCATGATAGAAATATTAGGTGGTTGGATATCCAGAGATAAATATGATAGCGATTATGACTTTTATCTATGGCAATTAGGATTTGCAGTAAGTATTATGGCGGTTATTTGGATCAACCACTTTATACTTATTCCTTTTTTTTATGATAAGAAAAAGTACTTTTTATATTCCATATTACTTATTGGATCCATATTCTTAACATCTTACTTAAAAGGGTACTCTCCAACAAGTTGGGTAGGTGTCTATAAGATGTTCTTTTTCCTTATTTATACTACAGGGACTGGAATGGCAGCTTTTTTTCTGAGAAGAAGTATCTTATTTCGAAGAAAAAATGACGAGAAGGAAAAGTTACAAAAAGAGATGGAACTTACCTATTTAAAGGAGCAAGTGAATCCACATTTTTTATTCAATTCATTAAACAGTATTTATGCTCTTTCTAGACAGCAATCACCCGAAACTCCAGAAGTTGTTATGCAGCTTTCAGAATTAATGAGGTATCAATTAGAGAGTTCAAAAAAAGAAACGGTTTTATTAAAAGAAGAACTTGAGTTTATAGAAAACTACCTATTGCTTGAAGAAAAAAGGCTCAGTAAAAGATGTACTGTTGAATTTTTAATTGAAGGAGATCTTTCAGGATTAAGGATTTCACCTATGTTGTTAATTCCTTTTGTTGAAAATGCCATTAAGCATGGAGCACAAAGTACTAACGACCAAAGTAAAATTGATATTTCTATCACTATAAAAAACACTGCGCTACATTTTGTTGTGGTGAATTCAAAACCTTCCATGATTACTGAATCAAATAGAAACGGACTAGGACTTGAAAATGTAAGAAGACGTTTAGGGCTATTATACCCGAATGTTCACACATTAGATATTACTGATAAAAGAAACGAATATCATGTAACTTTAACTATTGATTTAACCGTATAGTATGATAAAAATTGGTATTGTCGATGATGAATTACTAGCACGTAAAGTGTTAGAAGAGTATTGTTCTAAAATTGAGGACTTTACTATTGTAATTAGTACAGAGAATCCACTTGAATTCATCAATTTCATTCAACATAATGGCGTAGATCTCATTTTTCTTGATATAAAAATGCCTGAACTTAGCGGGATGGAGATTTTACGTTCTATGTTAAAACCACCTAAAGTGATTTTAACTACGGCCTATTCTGAGTATGCACTAGAAAGTTATAACTATGGTGTTGTAGATTATTTATTGAAACCCATAAAACTTGAACGCTTTTTAAAAGCTATAAATAAAGTTTCAGCTTTAAAAATAAAAGACTCTAAGAAAAATAATGCCAATGAAGAACTTCAAATAAAACATGATGGCATGCCGGTTAATATTTCATTTAAATCAATTCTATACATTCAGAGTTTTGGAAATTATTTGAAAATCTTTACCGATTCAAGAATGTATCTTATTTCTGAAACACTAATTAATATCACAACTTTATTATCTGAAAATTTCCAACGCACACATAAATCATACATTGCCAATTTAAATAGAGTTTCAAAAGCAAGTAGAACTCATTTGTTAATTGAAGATAAAAAAGTCCCCATCAGTACTACGTATAAGGTTGTTGTATTTGAAAAAATCGAAGCTTTAGCTAAATGATGAATAGCGAATTCACATTCGACATGTATTTATAGTCCTCCTTCAACGCTTCATCAAGTTCAGTGAACACATAGACAACACCAAGACATGTTTATTGAGATTCAAGATTATTAAGCATTTCTACAAATTTCTTTTTTCCAATTTTCCCTACGGCGTAATCAAGTACTTTTCCTTCAGAGTCAATGATAATTGTAGTGGGTGTTGAGACAACTTTATACTGTTTTACGAATTCAATAGTATTTGGATCGTCAATATCAATCATTACTGGTACTACTTGAGAATTGATGATTTTCATGGTTTCTTTCTCTGCAAAAATTTCACGTTTCATGATTCTACATGGTGAACACCACTTTCCTGTAAAAAAAATGAGAGTATTCTTGCCAGAATCTTTAGCAAGAATCTGAGCTGAGGTAACGTTATTAGTCCATTCAATATCATTAGAAGGAACATAAAATGAATACCACGCATAATAAAGTGAAACTACAAGAAAAGTGAGCCAAAACCATCGCCAAAATGGGTGGGATTTAGTTTTTGCATGTTTTTGCGATGAATTATCTAATTTCTTCATTTTATTATCAGGTTGTTAAGATGTTACTTTTTTAATTTGATTTTTATTTATACTACAAATGTCGCTTGTAACTCTTTAAAAATAAATTGTTAAACCCTGAACTGTATAATATTTAGGATGAATTGTTTTTTCTATCCTTAATGAGAAATAATTCATATGTAATTCACATACATTATGCTCCCCTTACACTTTGATAAATTATGAACTCAGTTTGTTAATCAAAGATTTTAAGAAAGCAATTCTTATAAAAGAAAAAGCAAGAACTCAATAAAATTAAATTCTTGCTATCCAAAAAAAAAGTTATTCTTCGCTTTTGTATGTCAACTCAATGTATGAGAAGGTTCTTAATAATTACAGTTCTAGAGGCAATACTTTTTCAAATAGTTCAGAAATGATGTGTTGGATAGAATCTGGTGTAACTTCTCTAAAATAACCTAATAAGTCCTGAGTTGTTGCATATCTGTCGGTAGTCTTTTTTAATTTACCGTTAATTGTGTTCCAATCCTTTAGAAAATGCCTTAATGCTTTGTTTACATTCTCCTCTCCTATTGCTTTCTGAAATTGATACATGTTGATAGCTCCTTTAGCATAATAGACATACTCTTGATTCTCAACGAAAGCAAGTGAAGGCTCATTATAAGTTTCTCTATCTTTTCCTTTTTTATAGACTTCTTTTTGATTCTCTAAAAATTGAAGAAGTTTCTCTTCAGAATAATGTTCTCTTAAAACCATAATCGCAGCATATTGCGATAGTGTTTCTAAAATAAAATTACGCCCCTTTACATTGGCTGCTTCTACTTGCATACCAAACCATTGATGTGCAATTTCATGTGCCGTTACATAAAATGCCATATCTACATCTTTTTCATCATCGATGTCTAAAATAAAACCGATTGCTTCTGAAAATGGAATGGTACCCGGGAAAGATTGCGCAAATTGTGCATAACGTGGAAACTCCATAATACGTAATTGCTGGTACTGATAAGGGCTGAAATTTTTACTGTAATAATCTAAAGAGGCTTTCATGGAAGACATCATTCTATCGATGTTATATGTATGCTCTTCATGATAATAAATTTCAAGATCAACTGGCTTAACTATAGAATCCTGACTAGAAATCCATGTATCTTTTTTGATTTCATATTTTCCTGAGACTATGGAGTAAAAATTAATCATTGGGATTTCCATCTTATAATGAAAATAATTACGATTATTCTCTGTCCATTCTCTCAATAAATTTCCAGGCACTAAAGCTGTCTGATCTTCTGAAGTTCCAATAATCATTTCAAAATGAATCCCATCAGAATCACTGCCAGATCTTGCATTAACAAGCTCACTTGTATCTTCTCGTTCTGCTTTATTTAATCGTATAGGTAAACTATAATCTTTACGTTCGCTAGGATCTCTAAGTTCATATTTTCTATTATATCCTATAGTAGGCAAGTCTGAATTATTGAAAAATGTTCCGTTATTATTGATATTTACATTCGCATTTCCTAATTCAATTCCCTTTGTGACAAAACGTTGTTTGAAATACATTTTTACAGAATCACCAGGTTTTAAAGCTGTCTTTAGATTGAAAATTGAGTAATCAAATTTTTCATACTGATTATCTATGGAAAATCCGCCTTCAAAAGACACACTGTCTAAAGTAAGATTACCTTCAATAAGCTTTTGAATATGTATAGACTGTATGTCTTCATTCGTTGTGTTCTTTAAAATATAATACCCTTCTACTGTGTAATCCCGTGCTGCTGGATACAATTCTAATTCTAAGTTAACATCTACTATTTTGGGTTGTGGTATGTATTCAAATTGCTTGAGTTCTTTTTCATAAGTTACTCTAAATTCGGTAGCTTCAGAGTTTGTCCAGTATTCATTCAAAACATTGGTGTTATAAAATATAAATCCTCCAATAGATATAAATGCTATAAAAACGAAATAAGTAAGTTTTAAAAGTGGTTTACTGAATCTGTATTTACTGACTCTTATTCGTTTTAACAAATTGGTTTCAATACCTCTAACCGATACTAAAGATGCTATGATAAGCAATAGCATTCCGAAGAGGAACCAATACGATTTAATAAATAGATAAGGTTTTAAGAAATGTCCATATCCATTCATATCTGAGTAGGCTCCTAAAGAGCTTCCTCCAAAAAAGTATAAATCATGGTCAAACCCAAATAAACCTAGCGCTACATTAGCAATAAAGAAAAAAATGACCAACATCACACCAACAAACTTATGATTAACAACAGATTGAATAAAAAATGCGATGCAAGTGTATAATGCTAAAAACGGTAAAATTTCTAGAAAGAAACCATAAAAATACACTGGGATTTCATAATTATAATACCCGCTTAATGTTTGAAATATAATTCCAGAAGTAATTAAAGCAAGCATTAAAACAACATAAATTAAGTTCAATCCAATATACTTACCAAGTAACTTCCCATAGCTTGACATAGGTGTTGCGTCATAAATTAAATTTAGTTTAGCGTTTCGCTCTTTCCATACCAATTCTCCAGAATAAAATACCAAAATGATAATGAAGAAATAGATGGATGTTTCTCTAAGTTCTTCAACAATAAAATACGTTGCTGGATAGCTATCAACTCCATACACAGTACCAAGATTTACTGAATTGATAAGAATGATAATCATCCCACAAATAACAATACCCCAGAAAGATGCTTGCTTGCAAATACTCATAAAATAAAACCAAGAAAATTGTTTTATCTGTATCAGTTTAGAAAGTATACCATATTGTTTTTTGGCAATAGGTATTTCAACATCATTCACTTTATAATTGGTTTTACTAACTATTGCTTGTTTTTGATTTCTTTTAGATCGCTTTTCTTTAACCACATTAAAGTTGAATTTTTTATAACCATAGATCAACGCTAGTATTCCTAAAGAAATCCAAAATAGCTTGTTATACATCAATACGCCAATAAAAGGAATGTCTTGTGTACTCTTTTCTAAAGTTGACCAAGATTTTGTGGCAAAAGTGGTCGTTGTTAATGAAAATGGATCCAGAATAGCTTGCCAAAATTCATTTGTAATCGCCTTGGTGAGCATAAAAACCACAAACAAAATGATACCTTGTGTGTATACTACTACTAGGTTTCTGCTTAAAGCTCCAGTGACAAAAAATAGAGAAGCTCCAAAAAACAAGGTTGGCAGAGTTACTAAAAGAAACATTTTTATATAAATCATTGCATTAAATGCTAATAACTCATCTGGATTATTCCATGGCATAAACTCACCCAGCATCATACCAAATAAAATACCTGTAAATGCAAATAGCAAAACAGTAAACGATCCTAAAAATCGACCTAGTAAATAATCTTTTTTACTGATTGGTGTAGAAAACATTAGTGATTCAATGTTGTACTCAAAATCTCTCAACACCGAAACTCCCATGATCATGGAGGCCAAAATCATGAATATTCCTGTAATGGCTCCCATTGTTTTAGCAATCACTATAGGTGAATTCCTTTTCATTAGGCCTAAATCAGTGCCCTGAAAAATAAAATCAACACCCACAATTGAAAATAGAAACAGAAATAAGAAGAACACATAAGTGTCTGGTCGTTTTATTCGATATTGTATTTCGAACTTAAAAATATCATACCACATAACTAGTTATATTTAAGGTTAGTATCACTGAATATTTCCGAGAAATACACATCTTCTAATTCGGCATTAATAAGAGTAAATCCGTCTCCTGGATTTTGATCACTCAAGATATGAATGGTTGGTTTTCCAATAAATAACTTTTCACTAATGACTTTGTAATTTTGCTTGTAATGATTTAAGGCTGCTTTTTCTATTGTCTTTTTATATACTTTATCTTTTAAACTTTCTAGTATTTGCAACGGATTCCCTTTTAAGCATACTTGACCTTGATTAATAATTGCCATGTTTGTACAGAGCTCTTTAACATCATCAACAATATGTGTAGATAAAATGACCACGGTATGTTCTCCTATCTCGCTTAATACATTATAAAATCTATTTCGTTCTAAAGGATCCAATCCCGCTGTAGGCTCATCTACAATAAGTAACTTCGGATTATTAAGTAACGCCTGTGCAATACCAAAACGCTGCTTCATTCCTCCAGAATAGCCTTTAAGGTTTTGTTTTCTTACTTCGTATAAATTAGTTTTATGCAATAGAGCTTTTACTAATTCTTGGCGTTCATTTTTATTAGTGATTCCTTTTAGTACTGCAAAATGATTCAATAATACTTCCGCAGATATTTTTGGATACAAGCCAAATTGTTGTGGTAAATATCCTAACATCTGTCGCAGCTCATTTTTTTGTTTTAAAACATCTATATCTCCAAGCTTTATAGAGCCTTGATCTGCTTCTTGTAATGTAGCAATGGTTCTCATTAAAGTAGATTTTCCTGCTCCATTTGGACCTAATAATCCAAACATTCCATTTGGTATTTCTAATGAAATGCTCTGTAATGCTTTAATTCCATTTGAATAGGTCTTTGATAGATTGTCAATAATAAGTTCCATAATGTTTATTTTTCGATTAATTGAGGCAAACATATATGTGCTTTTAGCCCTTAAAAAATGATAGTGATACAAATAGGTTTATGAGTGATACAAATAGATTTATAAGTGATAAACACATTTATAGCATCATGAGGATAGTTCATCACTAATTATAGGCTGTTTATCAACTAATTTGTGTGTGGATATTTATTTAATTAATATTGACTTATGAAGTTGAAAATATCAGATAGAAAAAAGAAAAATATAACGAGAGGTTATAAAATAGCGCTGGTTCTTATAGGGCTAGTATTTGTAATTTTTAATGACACTTTTGGTAAATTAGAAGGGTTTGTAGAATTTATTGCATTGTACTTTATAGTTGTATTTATTGCAGTAGCATATTGGATTTTTAAACAAATAAAATCAATTATTCAATTAAAAAATGAAAAAGAAAAAACCGAATTGATGCATTTAAAAAGCCAGGTGAATCCGCATTTCTTTTTTAATATGCTTAATAACTTATATGGTTTAATAGATAAAGATTCTAAGAAAGCTCAAGAACTTATATTGAAACTTTCTGATATGATGCGTTATAGTATATATGATGGAGATAAGGACACTGTATTGCTATCTGAAGAGATTACTTATTTAGAAAATTATATTGAACTTCATAAAATGCGTTATCATAAATTTATTGATGTACAATTTAGTATTGAGACAGACAATGATGATTATGAAATAATGCCACTTCTTTTTATTATTCTTTTAGAAAATGCATTCAAACATGGTGTAGAAAATTTAAGGAAAAATGCGTTTGTACATGTGAATTTAACAGCTAGAAATAATGATGTGAAATTTGAAATTGAAAATAATTTTGATAACACACAAGAGAAGCATGAAACTGGAATAGGTTTGAATAATCTTAAGCGAAGATTAGAATTAGTCTATTCCAAAAATCATACTCTGTCAATGTCTAAAACAGAAAACATTTATAACGCCGAATTGAATATTAAACTATGATTAAGTATCTAATTATTGATGACGAGCATATAGCACATGATATCATAAAAGGGTATTGTGACATGCTACCAAATTTAGAGTTTAAGGCAGATTGTTACGATGCTATAGAAGCAATAGACTATTTGAACAAACATGAAGTAGATCTCATTTTTTTAGATTTAAACATGCCGAAATTAAAAGGGTTTGAATTTTTAAAAACCCTGTCATCTCCTCCAAAAGTTATTGTAACAACAGCGTATAGTGAATTTGCTATTGAAGGTTATGAATTAAATGTTGTTGATTATTTATTAAAGCCATTTAGTTTTGAACGCTTTTTAAGTGCTATGAATAAAGTAACATCTTCTAATAAGGCTTCAATTAAAAAAGAGAATAACAACACTATAAAACCTATTGAAAAGTATATTTTTTTAAAACAAAACAATACTCATATTCAGGTAGATATAAAATCAATCTTATTTATAGAAGCTTCTGGAAATTATACCAAAGTGATTACTACTAAAGATACCATCACCATTCGCGAAAAAATATCTGATACTATTGATATGCTCTCTGATAATGATTTCATTCAAGTGCATAAATCATTTGCAGTTGCCAAAAAACATATCAATAGTATAGAAGGTAATAGAATTTATATTGAAGATTATACAGTTCCTATAGGGAAATTGTATAAAGAAAATATCAACCGACTTTTTAAATAAACTTGAATGTTCTATTAATTTGATTTTGTTTTAACAACATTCTCTTCTCTCTATTTTTAGCATAACTTGCTCTACCGATATAATAACTCAAATGAAAATATTTTCCTTCTCGAGTTAATTGATAAAGAATTACTGAAAAGTCAACATCTTTTTTGTTAATAGTAAATTCTAAATCACCTAAAAAAGAACCATTTATAATAACATCTTCTTCTAATACATCAGATTTAAATAGCAAACTATCATTTAAGTTGATTTTTTCGCGCTCCAAAGGCCAAGGATAATATTCTGTATTACTCATACTCTTTCTATCTTTGAAGTCAACAGTTAAATCAACTTTAGATACGGTAGCTTTAGAACTTAAAGTATAAAAAACTCCGTAATTGTCTCTTGTATATACTGTATAAGCCCAATAAATAGAAACAATACTCCATCCTATTAGTTGACATTTCCAGTAAAGAGATATTGTAGTATTACTATTATTTGTTTTTCCTTTACTATTCATTCTTAAAACAAAGCAACGAAATACTTTTAAATAGTGAAAGGAAAAGTACAGGAACGTAAGATATGAGGTTTAAATGCTATTCATAAAAACAATATCCCATTCCGCTATTCAAAAATTATTGTTTATAATATTCTCTAAAGATTTAAATAGTCTATTGTTTTGAGCAAAAGTTTATGAGGTTATTTTACCTTTCGTCCCAAATAATGATGAAAAAAACCTTCTTACCAGAACTAAATAATTGGTTGTGTTTTTTCTTGTTGTTAAGTTGTTTCTTATTAAATGGGTGTTTTTCCGATTTTGATATACTTCTTGAATTACATCATCAAATAAATCATCCAATTCATCCCAATATATTTTTTTTGCATACTTAGAATCTAAGTTCTCTTGTAATCTTTTAGGCACATTATGTTTTTCTGTAGGAAGAAAAATAGCTAATATTCCTTTTGGATTAAACTTTCTTCTAGATACTTTTGTTCCTTGAAGTTCTCTTAATGAATACCATATTTCCCAGTCTATCCAATCACTGTCTCCAGTATTCTCACCAACCAAAACAATAGTTATAGAACTACTCCATATTCTTGATTGTATTTTTTTAGAAATCATACTTTTAGATGCTTCTCCTAAATCTTCATCTTTAAAACCATAATCTGAAAAAGTTTTATTCTTAAACTTTTCTCTAAGCTTAACTAAATAATGATAATCCGAGCTATGATGGTAACTCATGAAGTAGTTTCTTTTTTGCATAGTTACCTTTCTTTGTTTTATGTAATCTTAATAATTCTTAGTTTTAATTCTGAAATTGTAATTGTTTTTTATACACTTTCTATAAATTTGAACTGAGAGAAACACACACATCTACTCTACCCCATTTAATGCTTCGTAAGCAAATTTTGAGTTTAAATAAATGCTGCTTCTGACTCTAATGTTTTCTTCAGTTACACTAATGACTTTATTAAAATATTTTTCTGCCTCCTTTTTATTTTCTAAATAAATATTTGCTTCTGCGATAGTTGCTATCTCCCAAACATTGGTTGAATTTAAATTACAACTACTTAATGCTTTCTGTGCAAAAAATTTCATATTTTTTTTATCATGACTATGAACTATACTTAAAAAAGCAAGGTTTATTGAATGATAATACAGTTGCTCTCTATCTTCATTCTCTTCGGCAAGTGCATACCCTTTTTTATACCATTCTATAGCTTTGCTAGCATCTTCAGATTTACTCCCTTTGAATAAATATTTACGTTTAAATCTACCTCCTATTATTCCCATAACATCTGAGTTCGATTTACTTAAAGGGTGGCTAACTAAAGCTTTAATTGCCTTTTCATCTTCACTTAATGAATCATAGGCTAAGGCAATTTTTTTTAAACCTCTATAATCTAAAGCAAGAATATCGCCATCTAATTCATTTACAATTTTTTTATTTTCTGCAATGAATTGATTTAAAGAAAAAGGGCTTTCGTCCTTAAACCTCTCATTTACTGGAGATAAATCATTTAACAGTAATCTATAACATGGGTTTTGTATATCTCTATTTCCATCAGCTTTTATCATTGTGGAATGATTCCCTTCTATTTGATGACCATATCTATATTCAAAAACTTCTAATGATGATGCTCTATCTATAAATTCATCAGACAATCCAGCTATTACTTTAAATTCAAATGGATACTCCTTTTTAAATCTGTCATCCCAATTAGCTCTAAGTTTTAATATAAAGTTACTCTTAGAGCCTAAGTCTTTCATTTGTCTTTTTAAGAGTTTAGCTATTTTAAAATTAGCGATGTTTAAACCACCACTCGGTGTTCCGAACATCAATAAATGTGTTATTTTTTTGAATTCTTTTTCACCTAATTTCAAAATCCCATTTTGAGCAACTAATCCACCCATACTATGAGCTACTATAGAAATCTTATTGTAGTTGTTAAATCTAGTTTCTAAAAGAGTTTTAAAATATTCTGACAGGTTATTAATATCTGGATCAGCAGACCAAATATTAGCACCTATATCTGGCATTAAAGAAGAACTATATCCTATAGAAAACATATCATAGCCATCTATTAAATCATTAGCTATAAGAAGATCAGGTATGTTTTTAAATGTTTCTATTGGGTCACCTGTAAAGCCATGCAAAAACAAAACCACACTATTATTTTCTTTTTCTTCTCTATATGCTTCTATTTGTGGCTTATCTTTATTTTTTATTGCTTTGGAAGCAGCTTTTTTTACAATAGTTTTAATAACTAAATTTAGTATGTAAGATGGAATTGAAGTACTCATATGAATTAATTTAATTTTTAAAAGTTTGCCCAACTTTTGAAAAGTTAGGGTGAAAAACATTTTTTTCTAAAGTTTTTCTTTTACATCTGCAAAAAAACTCATAGTTATTCTTTTTGTGAATTTATAACATGAAGTGTCGCTATAATATTACCTTCCATCGCTTTATGAAATTTTTTCATAGTAGCTTTACTACTTGTTACATCTATTAATCCATCATTATCGATATCTGCTCTATCTTTCCCTAATGCAATGCAACCGTTGAGTTGTCTTGAAAAATTTGCTGCATGAAATTTACATTCTCTACGATTTGGAACGTCATATATTTCCCATAGTTCCTTTTCAAACCTTGGAGACCATTCTAACTTTAACTTATATGTTCCAGTAGGTATGCACGAAATGTTTTTTGTGTTATTTAGCCATCCCATCCTCTTTCTAAACTTTGTGAAGTAAATAAAATCTTGTTTTGATCATCATCTCTCACAAGACAAATCCCTAAACTTAATTTTCTACCAATAAAATCTCTAATAACGAATACTCTTTTCATATTTTAATTGTTATTTATATACTTTTCAGATGAATGTCTCAACCAAACCTAAAATAAATTTGTAAAATTGTCAAGACAGCAAACAATGCTGTAAACGCTAATGATCTAAAAAACAGTCTCTCTAGTTCAGATGATTTTTTATGATGATGAGGTTCTAATGTTCTTTGATATTCATTTCCCCAGTACGCTGACTGTTTTGAGTAACTACTTGTTAAAATTCCACAAATAATACAACCTACCAATGTAAGTACAATTAAGATTATCATCTATTTATAAAAATCAATTTTTTTTAATAATAAAGTGTACTGATATTGATCAATCAACTTTATACTAATAATGTTATGGGGACATAATATTTAATAGCAATTCTAAATTAAACAAAAAAAATCATTAATTATCACTTAATCATTGATTTAACAATAATATTAAGAAATAAATCTGAATTTGATATTCTCTATTTTTCTAACTAAGAAATCGGTACAAAAGTAAACTGTAATGGTTTGGCTGTACAACATATGATTTTATCAATATTTTATAAAAATGTTTTAAAGTTAATCGTTAAACATGAGTATTTTGTATAGAACTATATAAACTATCTAGATGAGCAAAACTATCCCAAACATCATTCGAGATAGTACTGTTCTAATGTTAAATCCCAAAAATGAACTCTTTTAAAAAGTTACTAATTATTCATTTGATGCAATAGATGTAGCCTTATTATAAAACTCTTGTGCTTTTTTTGAATCTCCTATTTTCGAATAACTATCACCTAAATATTTATAGGCCTTTACTGAATTTGGAAAAATCTGTGAGACCATAGAAAACACTTGAATGGAAGCCTGAATTTGTGGTGTGCGTCCACTTTGCAATAAAATATTCCCCAGTGTAAGCAAACCCGATTCGAAATCACAAAATGCATACAATGGATCTTGAATCATTTTAGGAAGCTCTTCTGCTAATTTTTGTGTTTGTCCAGATAAATACAAACTGACAATATAATCGATTGGCTTGGGTTTAAAATTAGGAACGTTAAAAGCTAATGCTGCATCTAATACTGGATCCTGATTGCTAGCATAATCATTAAAACTCATGATCACTGGAATACTAGGTGCAATCCATTCTGCGTTTTCTAAAGCCGGCTTATCTTGCCACCATAAATATGACAAAGAGAGATCAATAGCGCTATTGGGTAGCTTTACAGGGCGGTTGTCTCCCCAAAAATTGACATTTTCTGCTGTAGGTTCACCCACAAAAATAGCGTTGGTATAATTGTCTATTTCATTCACGAGATTTTGGCAAGCAGAAAAGGTTCTCTTTCCAATAATAACAAACAACTTTCCTACTTTATTAATCTTTTCAGCTTTAATAAGACCTTTGATAACATCTTTATTTAAATAGTTGTTTCCTCCCCCATTTAAACGTAAATCTATTATTAATTTCTCGGTATCGTTCGTTTCTATTTCTTTAAAAACACGAGTATAAAAATCTTTCGTACTTTCTTCAGCTTCATCTTTAATTCTACTATGTCTCACATACATCGTCTTTTCTTTGACTAAGTATTTTGAGAAATACACCTTATCTAAGTGCTGTAAATACAAAGGCGTTTTTGATTGATCTCTTGCATCTAACCAATTTTCATTTTGATGCACATAACCACGATGTGTAGGAACTCTTTCACCTTTTGCCAATGCTGTAAAGGATTGAATAAATACTTTTCCGTTTTTTTCCAACGTAAGTGTTACTTTATTTTGAAGGGATTTTGTGATTTTTTGAGCATGCAAGATTTCAGGATATCGGATATTATTAATTCCGTAGGCTTTAAAATATTGCGAGTTCTCTGCTTCTACTGTGGGCTCTATTGCTTTTAGAGCTTCAGAAATTGGCATCCCTTCTACTGCTATAACTTTTGCTCCAACAGCATTTGGATAGCTCTTGTGTGCTCCCTGAATATAAATCCCATCTTTAAATTCTTCTAAATTGAAAGGAAGTTCTGAAAATTGAAAAGGATTCTGATGAAAACTAATGTAGGTATGTCCATATTTGAATAAAGACAAAAGCCGAGAAAATCCAACAATAATTTCGTGTTCTTGTAAATTAGGAATGCTCTTGTAAAGCACTTCTACTTCCGTATTAAAATCTTCTTTTGTTGTTTTTACAAAAAGAAACGAATAGTCTTTATGTATAGTGGTCTGAATATAACGAAGATCTTCTTGCCATTGCACTTTGGTTAAGGTTTCTTGAGACCACAGCTGTGAAAATATGAACAGGTTGAGGATAATGATTATTTTTTTCATGATGTTGTTTTTTTAACTTGAATGTATTAAAGTGAATTTTTTAGTTGCTGTTTGTTCTTTCTAAGAGTAAAGTAGCAAATGATTGTACCCCATATTTTATAGTTGTTTCATCCACAGCAAAGTTGGGTGTATGCGGCATAGAATTGATTCCTTTTTCACTATTAGATCCTCCAAGGAAAAAGAATACCCCTGGTACTTTTTGTTGATAGAATATAAAGTCTTCGCCGAAATAAGGAACTTGTCCGTGCAACGGTGCAAATAGTTCTTTGTCATAAAAACTGGAAATTGTTTCTGAAGCAATTCTTGTGAGTTCAGGATCATTTATAGGTGTTCCTGAATAATCCTTTGAATACTCAATGGAAATAAAAGAATCTTTGAATTTAGAATTCAAAATTTGTTTTTTGAGTTCAAGAGGCAAGCTATTCACTTTTTTCACATCAGTTTCGAGAAAACTAGCATTATAAAAAGTAACTCCTTTATCTGTATTGAGCCTTGTCCCTTGTAAAATAAAGTAATCTTTAAAAATTGTTTCTTTATTTGCCAATCCAACTTTAGCATCTGAAATCTTATTGATGATATCCCATGGCGAACCATTCTGTTCAATGTTACGAGTAAAACTTTTTAATGTGGTATTCATAAAGTTTTCTAACTCTTTTTCATTAGTACTAGGCTTAAATTTTACCTGAAGTGTTTTTGTGTACGCAAATAACTCATCAGCCTTCACATTAATCACTCCAGATGCTTCTGGTCCAATATGTAATCCATAAATTTCATCAGGTTGAATCAGTTCAAAAAGACCATCAGCAATCATATCTTTCGCACCTGTAAACATTTCTTCTGCTGGTTGAAAAATGAAATAAACAGTCCCATCTATTTCTTCTTTATGTTGAGACAAAACAGTAGCGATTCCCAAACCGATTGTAGTATGCACATCATGACCGCAGATATGTCGTACACCTTTGTTTTTAGATGCAAAATCAACCACATCTTGTTCATTTGTTTTTATAGCATCCATATCAGCTCTCCATGCTATTTTTTTGCCCTTCTTCCCTCCTTTTAAGATTCCTACGACACCATAACCTCCAATATTTGTTTTTACTTCTAAACCTAAGCTCCTTAAATGTTTAGCAACAACTTCAGATGTTCTTTTTTCTTGCTGAGATAATTCGGGGTTCATATGTAAATCTCTTCTAATCTTCACTAGATCTTCATAGATTAAATCCGTTTTATTTGCGATACTTTTATAGGTGCTCGTAGTTATAGTTAACCGAGTACAAAATGTTAGGCTGATCAGTAAGAGAATTACTATTGTCAATTTAAATTTCATGATATAATTTTTTGAGTTGATTATTATATCACAAAGATTGACTTATTACGACTGAAAGAATAGTCCTTTTTGTTGAAGTGTAGCTTTTACTACTTGAAACGTCGTTAGCTTTTTATTTGTTCATCCAATCTTTAAAATCACTTGTCTTTTGTCTGCTTACAATAAACTTTTGATCTCTAGGATTTGAAACAGATAGCTTTACACGATGATTAAAATAAGGCTCTATTTTTTGAATTGAAATTTTAGAGACAATTTGACCTCTATTAATTCTATAAAATTTAGTTGCATCTAAAGAATCAAATAATTGGTCCATTGTTTCATCTATGATATAACGCTTGTTGTGAGTGATCCCAAAAGTGATGCTATCTTGCGAATAGACATACAAAAGCTCTGAGGTTCTAATTTGTATAAAACCACTTCCTTCTTTTACTAATATTCCAGAACGATCTTGTGGAGTTTGTATACTGCTCAATAGCTCTTTAAGAATAGTAGGTTCTATAGGGTTTGAAAGGCTTTTCGATTTTGAAAACTTGTTTAATGCTACATCTAAATCGTTTTGTTGAATAGGCTTCAACAAATAATCAATACTATTTACTTTAAACGCTTGAATGGCATATTGATCAAAAGCTGTGGTGAAAATAATGGGAGCAGTTACTTCTATTTTCTGAAAAATCTCAAAACTTAAGCCATCTGCCAATTGAATGTCCATGAATACTAAATCTGGTGTCGTATTTTTTCTAAACCAAGAAATCGATTCTTCAACAGAATCGATAATAGTTAGCACTTCAAAATCAAAAACACTTTTGTTTAATAAGTTTTGTAATTGACTTGCTGCACGGGGTTCATCTTCAACGATTACTATTTTCATAAGCGGTATTTTAATTCATTGCTTTTAATAATGGTAATGTAACAGTAAAATGCGCTCCATCATTATTAATCATAGGGGTTTGACTTGATATTAATTGATATCTTTTTTCAATATTCTTTAATCCGATTTTTGTAGATGGTGTTTGCGTTGATTTAGCTTGAATTTTGTTGCTTACGATTAAAGAACCGTCTTTAACAACTACAGTAATAAGCAAAGGTTTGGCTTTAGAAACAACATTATGCTTTATTGCATTTTCAAGTAAAAGTTGTAAACTCATAGGTACTATTAAAGTGGAGAATCTATCTTCAGGAATATTCCAATGAAGTTTTAAGTTGTCTCCAAATCTCTCTGATTGAATATGAATATAAGCTTTTGCAAACTTCAACTCTTTCTCTAAAGAAATTAAATTTGAATTATCAGATTCGATAATAAAACGATATACATTAGATAAATTATCTACAAAATCTTTAGCATCTTCCTTAGTGTCATGATCAATGATATCACGTAAGGTATTAAAACTATTAAACAAAAAATGAGGTTGTGCTTGATTCCTTAAGGTGTCTAATTGTGCTTGTATCATTACTTGTTTTGCTTGTTCTTCTTCTCTAATTGATGTTTTAAGTCTAACATTATAATAGATTGCTTCATAGATTGCCATGGTCATAATAACAATCAAAATAACAGGTACAAGAACCTTTAACACTACTACATGAGTGGAATTGTATCCTAACAAAGTAAAAAACTTTGCAAGTAAAGATCCTATAGCAAAATCAACAAGTAGGATTACACTAATGATAGCGAAAAAAAGGAAAATAATACGTTTTAAATCATCCTTGAAATCTGGATATTTTTTCCGCAAAAAAATCAAAACACCTCTTATAATAAACCAATCAAAAATTGTGATAAGTAAAGAGGCGAACCAACCTATCAATATTAGGTCTATAGATTTTCTTTCTGATAGGTTATTAAATAAATAGTTTGCTATAATGCTTAAAATAAGAATACCTATTACAGAAAACCAAAAATCATTAAACCCTAAATATTGTATACGTTTCTTTTTATTGAATAGTGGCATAAATACGAATAACGGAATTATTTGAATGTCATGCAAAACAAAATGAGCTGCGACTAACAGCTCAAATATATTTAAAATGACAAAAGAACAACCCCATTATCTGTTGAAGTGTCGTAATAGCTATCTGAAATGTCATATTTATGATGTACTAAAATTCCAGACACATTCAAATCAAGTTTGATCCTATTTCTTTTTATTATCAGAGGATCATCTATTAGGTCTCAATTCTTCTGTGATACTTGTATCTACTCAAAACATATAGTTATAAACTTTAAAAGGTAAAATAATTAGCAAGATAAACAGGTATTTATACCTAACTATAATCTGTGACTTTCACATATTTTTAGATTCTTAAATTCAAAAAACATGTCAGTTCCCAACACTCCATTCAAACATGTTGTCGTTATGATGTTCGAAAATCGTTCATTCGACAGTATGTTAGGTTTTCTTTACAAAGACAACAAAAACAAATCGCCACTAGGTCACTCATTTGAAGGGCTAACAGGAAAAGAAACAAATCCTGATAGTAATGGTAAAGACGTTTCCGTTTACGAAATAGACGCTAAAACTCCTGATGCATATCATATGCCTAGACGAGATCCAGGTGAAGGTTTTGCTAATACGAATTGTCAATTGTTTGGTGCACCACAAGCACCTTTCGATCCAAGTTTTGCACCCAACCAAGGTTTTATAACAGACTTTGCTAAACAGGTTGCAAATAAGTCTTTAGAAGACATGGAAAAAGCAGCCAACGCTAACACACAGATACCAATAGAACACATTCAATACGTACAAGATTTAGACGGTGTTGACGAAACTGATATTATGGGGATGTATTCACCTGAAACACTTCCAATCTTAAATGGTTTAGCTAAACACTATGCAGTATGTGATCATTGGTACTGCTCTGCTCCTACCGAAACACTGCCTAATAGAGCTTTTACTCATATGGGAACTTCCGAAGGAAACTTATATGATGAAGTAAAGTCATACAGTGCCAAAAGTATTTTTATGCATATGGCTAAATATGGCAAAACTTGGGGAATCTATGGAAACAATGGAAAACCATATACAGTACCATTTTGTGAAGATATTCCAGGAGGAGTCGCTGATGCAGAAAATGGAGAGACAAGCAATCAGCCTTTACCAGCGGGTTGCCAAGTTGGTTCTTTTTATGATTTTGTAGATGCTTTAGAAACCAATAGCCTTCCAGATTATACATTTTTAGAACCTACCTGGGGTCATACAGGAAATAGTCAACATCCAAATTATAATGTAGCTGCTGGAGAACAGTATTTATTACAAATTTACAATGCTTTAAAAGCATCGAATCATTGGGAAGATACTCTATTAGTGATTACCTATGATGAACATGGTGGTTGTTATGATCATGTCACACCTCCTAATGGAGCAGCTTCGCCAGCAACATCGAAAGCATTTGGATTCAAATTCGATCGTTTTGGTGTTCGTGTACCTACAGTATTAGTATCTCCTTGGATTGAAGCCGGAACTGTATACAGAACAAAAGGAGAAACTCCTTTAGATCATACGTCTATATTGGCAACGTTGGAAGAGATGTTTAACTTACCAGCATTGACAGCACGTGATAAGGCTGCCTCAGATATTTTGGATGTAGCAACTTTGAAAGAGCCACGAAAAGATACTCCGATGAAAGGCGTAATTGCTCCTAAGTCAAATTCGACTATAGTCATTAAAGACCATGCATCGCAGATTCAGCATATGCATGCAGCAGCACTCACAAACAAACACAATCGTGAAACAGGGGAGAATAAAGAAACACCTCATTTTTCATCTGATAAAGATGTAAAGTCCTATATCAATGATATGCACGATCGATATTATTCGTATTCCAATAAGTAATTCATTATAAGTATATTATACCCTATCTAAGATTGATTTTCTGTACGACTTCCCTATGGTCAGCTTAACTTCATTCTGTAATACGATCTGATTACCATCAATTAATTTTAAATGATTGAAGTTAATCACAAACGATTTATGAATGCGCATAAAAGTATCAGGAAGTTTTGCAAGAAAATCTGACAATGTTTGAGGTGTTAAGATCATTTTATCTGTATGGATCTTTATATAGTTTCCATAAGCTTCTATATAGAATATCGAATCAAAATCAATTTTAATAATTTTCTTGTCACTCTTTACAAATAAGGATGTTGAGATATTTTCTTTTTCTTTTAAGGTGCTTATAACTTGCTTCGTTGTATTATGCTTTACTTTTGAAACTGCTTGTAAAAAACGCTCCAATGAAAAGGGCTTCAGTAGATAGTCTGTAACCGACAATTCAAAACCTTCTACAGCATGTTCTGGATATGCTGTTGTGATAATTACATTAGGCTTGTATTGCATTGTTTTTAATAAACTTAAACCAGAAAGCTTGGGCATATTAATATCTAAAAACAAAACATCAACTTGCTTCTCTTGTAATACTTCTATGACTTCAAACGCATTCTTACATGAAGCTATTAACTCTAAATGCGGAATGTTATCGATATAATTCTCAAGTATTTGACGTGCAATAGGTTCATCGTCAGCTATGATGCATTGTAGTGTTTTCATTTTATAAATCGAGTGTTAATATAACATGATAACTAGTGTCATTTTCATCAATAGCTAGTTGGTGCTTTTCTGGATATAATAATGCTAATCGTTTCTTTGCATTTTTGAGTCCAATACCACTTTTTCCAGATTTCATAGGAGTTTCTTTTGAATTCCCATCAGTAGAATTGATACATGTAAACCTTAGTGAATCATCAATTATTGTAACATTGACTTCGACACTACTCTTTTCATTATTAGAGCTTGACAGGTGTTTAAATGCATTTTCAACAAAAACAATAAGTAACATTGGAGCAATCATTTTAGAAGAAATATCTCCACTCTTGGTAAAGTTAATGTTTGTTTTATCTTCCAGACGAATATTTTCTAGTGATATATAATTCTCCAAATAAGTAATCTCTTTTTCAAGAGGCACAAATGTATCTTTAGTATCATATAGACTATAGCGCAATAAGTCAGATAGTTTGAGCATTAAATTTGGTAATTGATCCGATTTCACAACAGACAATCCATACAAGTTATTCAAAGTATTAAAAAGAAAATGTGGATTAAGTTGTGCTTTTAATAATTTTAATTCTGCATCTTTTTCCTGCTGTCTTCTCACAAAACTATCACTTGCTACTTTTAACGCTGAACTAACAAACAACACCAATATTAAAATCCCCACCATGTTGTAAACCATCCTCAGTTCGAAATCGTTTAAAGCACTACTTAAAAAATACAAGCCAATACATGTAAATACAGCAATATTTACTAGAAACAAGAATAACCCCAACCACATTCGATTTGTAAAAAATAAGGGTAAGATTTTTAAGTTGTGAATGTAAACAGGTGCGGAAAGGAAAGCAACTCCTAATAATGAAGATACTACTGGATTATCTGATTGAATAGAAACTAATCCTATTAAAAAAATAAAGACCCAAACACTAATGTTCTGTGCTATCTTATTATCTATTAAGTGATCTAATTTTGACATGTTTTTTATTCCTTTAATAATCTATTCAAAAGTAGCTTATACCCTTCTTATTTCTGTTTTTTAATGATGAAAGATAAGTTTTCCTGTTTAAACGTACTCTTTTTGCTGATAATGCTCCTTTTCTACCAATATCATTGAATAAGTACCTTTCGACATTCTTTTTTTTAGGAACGAAAGAATTAAAAGAGTTTTGAGGTATTAATCATAAAAACAAATCATCATGAAAATTTTAATTCAATTAACAACAGTCATTTTTTTATTAATTCATTCTAATGGATACAGTCAAACCAAAAGTGTAGAAAGTATTTCCAAAAAGAAAAACACAACAACTGAAATTGATACCAAAAAGTTTAAAAGTTTTATTGGAACTTATTTTTTAGCAGAAGGAGATTTTACCTTAGAAATTGTACAAGAGAAAGATAAGATGTTTATCATCAGTCCTTTTTCTAAAGACCTTTTAGTACAAAAAAATGGAACGACATTGCAAGAACCAACAAGAGGTGTTGATTTAGAACGCATTAAGGATAATAAAGATGCTTTAAAGTTTACTCAAAATGGGTATGTAACAACCATAGAAAGAGTGAAGGCTAAAAAGAAATAATTAAACCTCGTTCTCTTTAATTTCATTCAATAAAAAAGTTAGTATTTCATACTAACTTTTTTAGATTTATTTAAAATTTGTATATTTAACTAATACAAATTGCAAACTTAGTTCCCATTAATTATTTCGCGCAAAAGTAGTTATATATGAAAGTGTTTATTTCATATTCTCATCAAGATGAGGAATTAAAAGATGAATTATTAAAGCAACTCTCTGGCTTTAAACGAAAAGGTATTATTGATATTTGGAATGATCGAAAAATCATTGCTGGTGATAATTGGAAAAACGAAATAGATCAAAATTTAGAAATAGCAAACATCATTATATTACTTATTAGTGCTGACTTTATTGCCTCAGATTATTGTAATGATATTGAATTAAAAAGAGCTTTAGAGCGTCATGAAGATAGAAATGATCCAGCTTTAGTTATTCCTATTATTCTTAGAGATTGTCATTGGGAACAAGAAGATTTTAGTCACCTTCAATGTTTACCTACTGGCGGAAAACCTGTAATGAACAAAAGACACTGGAGTACTGTAGATGAAGCGTTTACCGATGTAGCCATTGGTCTTAGTAAAGTTTTTGAAAAAAGAAAGAATACAGTTTTGGAAATTACAGATAATAATAGTAATGATTTCAAAAATATTTTATCTACCCCAGACACAGATGTCACTATAGCAGAAAGTTATAAATACAATTGTAACAGATCTAAACAAGGAGAAACATTTAAGGAACATTTCTATGAAAACGTAGATGACTCTCTACTTCAATTTAGTTTTATATATGGTGAAAAAGATCAGCAGATAGATTCATTTTTTACCCGAATTTATTTAGAAGTACTTAATGAAAATGCAGAGGATAGTATTAAAAAAATTGATTTAAAAGAAGAAAATTATTCCACCTTTAAATTTGGAAATTCAATAGATGGTACGATCAAGAAATTTAGAAGAATATTAGAAAGAAATATTAAAATAGAATCTGATGAGGAATTAAAAAAAGAATTTAACAGCCATCAAATTACTAAGTTAAAATCTATAAAATCTTATAAGTTCTTAGTATTTCAATTAAAAGTGAATAGCCAAGATTGTATCAATACGAAGCATGGTGCTGCCTTTGTTAATTGGCTCTTAAATGAATTTTTTCAAGCAAATATTAAATTCACTTCAGATACAAAAATTATATTTTTCTTTAGCCTCACTTTTAATCATAAAAAAAGCTTGTTTTCATCGATCAAATCAAAAAAAAATAAGTTAATACGTCAAATTAGTGAGAGTGTTAGACGCTGTGAAATATTTGATAATAACGATGAAGTAGCCCGTATTTTTTGCGACATGGATGAGTTGGAATCAGTCAATACTATTGAATTGCTAGAATGGTTTAATAAATTATATAGAAACCAACAAACTGCCAAGAATGTCATGCATGATTTATTCGGATCTGAAGATAAAGATAGAAGTATGTCTGAAATAGAACTTCAATTACATCCTGTGGTTGATTATTTTTTAAACAAAGAAAATGAAATAAAAAGATGAAAGATTTTAATATTTACAAAGGTGATGCAACTCTAGGGAGCTTTGAACAAGATAATTTTATTAATGCTCCTCAAAGTTATATTCCCTCTAAAGGTTTAATCAATGCTGTTAATGTTGCGATTTCTCTAGGTCAACCCCTATTATTAACAGGAGAACCTGGAACTGGAAAATCACATTTAGCTTATAGTATTGCTCATGAATTAAATCTAGGTAAACCACTGGTTTTCAGAACCAAAACCACTTCCTCGTCGAGAGATCTATTTTATACCTATGATGCTTTATCTCATTTTAGATCAGTTCAAACCAAACAGGAAATAGATATTAATAATTTTATCCGCGATGGGGCTTTGGGTGCTGCCATAAAAGCAAATGAAAGAAAAGTCGTACTTATCGATGAAATAGACAAAGCTCCTAGAGATTTGCCTAATGATATTCTTAATGAAATTGAAAGTTTGTCCTTTGAGGTATCTGAAACGGGTTCGTTTTTTGAATCTGAAAACAAACACAGACCAATCGTTATTATGACTAGTAATTCTGAAAAGAACTTACCTGATGCATTTTTACGGCGTTGTATTTTTTATCATTTATCATTCCCAAATACGGAAGAACTGTTAGCTATTTTAAAAGCACGTTTAACGTCTAATTTTTTTAATTCGAATGAATTGGAACAATTATTAGATCACTTTCAAGCCTTACGCTCCAAATATATTAAAAGGAAAAAACCTGCGACCGCAGAGTTACTTTCTTGGTTACAAATCATGGAGCAGTTAAATTTTAAAAATTTGGAGAACATTAATGATTTTGAAAAACTATCTAAAGAACAAAAAGAATTGTTGCTAATTAGTTATTCCGTTTTGGCTAAAACCAGTGAAGACTATAATGATCTTAAACATAAATTAGGCAGTGAAAAAAGATAAGTCACAAGAACCTATTACACTTCCACTCTGGGGCTTTTTAGATTTTCTTAAAACACAAGGATTTGAAATAAGCACAGGAGAGTATCTCAATATCTACAAACTTCTTGGTAGATTAAACCCTAATACGACTTCTTTTAGCGATTTTAAATATATCCTTAGCCCTCTTTTATCGAAAACACATGAAGATCAAGAAAAATTTCATCATCTTTTTGACACCTACTTTTCACAACTAAAGGAAGAATCGATTACTAGAAAAAAAGCTTCTAAAAAAATAATTTCTCCAGAAACGAAAATAGGAAAAAGAAAATTTTCTTTAAAAATAAGGATTGGATTAATCGTGATCTTAGCATTGGTAATTTCAGGTATATCTATTTTCATTAACTATTCCAGACAAATCGATACTGATTATCAAGTAACTGAATTTGTAAACAACATATTACAATATGAGGGTGCAAGAGTAACAAGAATTACACATCATTTTGAAAATAAAAATCTGACAGTTTTTTTTACTGGAAATGAAATTCCTAATTCTCAAATCGCTATGTGGATGCAGAATTTGAAAGATAATGAAACTTTAAAGGATTATACTCTGAAAATTAATCAAAGAAATGGTAGTATAAGCAAATCTGAAGCCTATACTCCCCCTCAAATTACTAAAATTGATACTTCATCTTCATCTCGTGAGGTTCAAATTTACTTAACTCTCTTATTAATTATTGGTTTTATATTTTATGAATATTACAAAGCAAAAAATCAATCTTTTATTGCCGAATTAGAACAAGGTAAAAAGCCTCCTTATGTATGGCAATTTAATTTAACCCATAAACCAAAAATCACATGGGATAATGAGATCTATCAAACAGCACATCATCTTAGGAAAAGGGTATTAGGTGATGAAGTTGATTTTGATATTGATCGAACTATTGAAGAAACATTGAACCACGGAGGGCTTTTAGAGCTTACGTATAAGCCTCGTTCTAAACCTTCAGAATATATTGTTCTAATAGATAAGTCATCTATGCAAAGCCATCAGGCTAGCTTCTTTTCATTCCTCGCGAACGAGTTTTCAGAAAATGATATTCATTTGGAACAGTTTTTTTATCAAGGTGATATGCTCATGTTTTGGGATGACTCTGTGAACAAAAAGAATTATCAATTAACCGATCTAATAAAATTATATCCAAAGCATCGTGTTTTAATTTTTGGAAATGGTCATGAATTAATTAATAGCACAAAATGTGCTATTAAAAAATACGGTCAGAAAATGGAAGCATGGCCAGATATTGCCATATTAACACCAAGACCAAGTAGTGATTGGGATTATAAGGAGAAAATTTTATCTGATTCGTTTGTTATTTTACCTGCCAATTCTGCAGGGTTAATTGAACTAATAGATACCTTCGAAAAAATCAAATCCACTCAATTAGGGGCTTGGAAATATGAATTTGCTAGTGCTGGAATAGAAATTCCAATTGATTCTGAACTTGGAGTTAAACATCTAAGCTATCAATTAAAACCAGAAGTATTTAAATGGTTATGTATTTGTGCTGTGTATCCACAACTTTTCTGGGATCTTACATTATATTTAGGTGACTGCATGTTTGATGGAAAATCTATAGTTACACAACAAAACCTATCTGATTTGTTAAGAATCCCATGGTTTAATAAAGGCTTTATTCCATTGGAATATAGGCAAGAATTAATGTCGAAATTGGATCAGGATACGATGGATACTGTAAGAAGGGTTATTGTAGATCAAATGCGTAAAAACCCACCAAAAAGTAATACACATGCTTACGATGAATATAAACTCAATTTATTGGTAAATGAGTTACTAATAAAAGATTTGGCTTCTAATCAAAAAAAAGCCATCAAACGTGAAATTAATGCTATGGAAAGTCATGTCGACTTGAGTTTTTATACAGAAATTAAAGCTGTTCAACCGAACCATACTTCATCCAAACTAGATTTTATATTACCCGAAGAATTTCAAAACATTTTTAAAGGAGTTGGCTTAAAACAAACCTTTGCGCGTTCTCTTTTGTTTTTGTTTGTTTCAACTCTTGGTGTGTATTTTTTATCAGGCCCTATATCTAAAGTTATAGACTCCAATTCTCTTTTGGAATCAGTGAGTGTTATTGGATCAACAATTATTTATGGCATTGCATTTTATCTATTTATTAGAAAGCGCTCTCTACTCAATAGTACTGAAGTTGCTCTTTATTGGCTTATGTTATCTATCGGGTACTTTATATTATTCCTTACAATTAAGACTCCTTTATTCAAATTATTGAGTTTACTAAATATCGACACCCCACCAGAAATAGTTGCTGTCTATGATTTTATAATTATATTTTTAGTATTAACAATTTCATTAACTCGTAATCAAGTAAAAAAAGGAATAACGGATATTGCCATCGCTGTCTACTGGCTTGCTTTTTCTGGAGTAGTCTGGGTTATAGTTCTTGTAACATTAGAAGGATTTACATCTCGTTATTCAAGCTATCAAGAATTGAGTATTACATCGTTTGTAATTGTGATTGCCTCAATTGTTTTTTGGATATATCGATTTAGAAAAAAGAAATCGGTCAATAAAACTGAAATAGGAATTTACTATTCGGCATTATTTATTTATTCCCAATTTTATATTGATGATATTTATGGGGCTGAAAGTTATGTATATGTAACTATATTATTTATTCTACTTTTAGTATTCATAGCACGAAAATGGAATAAACTTGAATTTATAAGAGATTCTAGTTTTTCTATTTTTTGGATAGGAATATTTTCAGGTCTTCTAGCAGTTGCAACGTTAAGTGAGACAGCGCTACTTTACATAACTGTTTTAATCATTAACTTCATTTTATTTTTATATAATTGGATAAAAAATAGAATATTGGAGTATGAGACTACCATCTATGGGTTAACTTTTATGGCGTCTTTTTTAGCAATATCAGCCGAGGTTTTTTTATCTAGAGATCTTATAACACCTGAAATTCAATTTATTTTATTTTCTTTACTTATTTTACTTTTTCTTTTTATTAATTTTAAAAATAGAAAACTCAAAATACATGCTATAGAACTTTGCATATACATATCTTTAATAGTATTACTTGTTATTATGGCATTTGAAAAAAAGTATATTGATATAATTATAAGTGTCGCTATTTGTGTTGTAGCTATATTAGGAGCTATTGTCTATAAAATTAAAGCAAATAAAAAGCTGAGAGAAGTTTATCATTGGGATTTATAAAGGCAATCAGATATTAATAAACAGAACAATTCATGAAGTCATTTAACAATCTCTCATATAAACATGTATTTGTTTTTTTACAATAACAAATACTATTGAGGGAAACCGAATAAAAATTAATACAATTGAGATTCCCATTGGCAGTGTTTATAAGCATAACTTGAATACTCTTATAAAATAATTTACAGGCTTGTTATTCTAAAATATTTTAAGTCATTTTTTTATTAATTCATTCTATTAGATAGAATAACTCTATGTAGTAAGAAGTGCAAATGGAGCGATTTGCATTGGTTGGTGTTCACTTTCAGGTTCTGGGTTAGGAGAACTATATGCTCCTCCTTGCTCATTGAAAGAATCAAAATCAAGTTTGAGATTTTGAAGATTTGGATAGTTCTCTTCATCCATAATCATCACCATAATTTGCAAGATATCTCCAACGTATATATGCGGATCTCCATATTGAATAAGTCCAAAAAGAGAAGGAATATGAACATCCCAATCGGAGACTTCTCCACTGTATTCATTAGTAATCCAGTCGCCTACAGTTTTTGCAATTCTAGTTTGCCCGCCATTTGAAGTATGAACGATACGAATAGGTGCTTCTTTATTGCTTTTTTGAGCAAATTTCTTTAGCATAGATTCAGCTGAGTCGGTTGGAATTTCCCCGAATTTACCTCTCCCTGTATATACTCCACTCACATAAAAGTTACTCGTAGGTGATCCAAATGCATAATCTTCTATTCCACCACCCTTTAATAATGTACCTGAAAACACCATGTGATATTCTTTATTTCTAAGTCCATCTAACAAAATTGCTTTTACATCATCATTATCTGAACCATCCATTGGGAGCTCACTTTCATCAATTGGTGCAGCAATCCACTCAAAATCCAATGTAGCGATTTCGTTATAATGATCTATGATAATCTCTTTTACAGCTTCAGCTATATCAAACTCCCAACCTTCCCATTCACCGTCTTCATTTCTGTAACAATAAGGCTTGTGGTCATAAGTACCAATTTTCACATGTTTCCATACAATCGGTGAATTTGATTTCAGTAACTCAGCGTATTCTGGAAATTCTACTTCTGGATTATTTTCATTTAAAGTGGGAGCTTCCCATCGCTCTCCAAAATATTTTTCAAACAAATTCTGATACAGACTTTTTCCTTTGTCATCAATCTGTTTTGTGTATTCTTGAAAGGCTGCAGAAAACACCTGCATTAATTGTGACTTTTCAATGATTGAGTCAACTGGTTTCATAATGATTGGTTTAAGCGAATTAAATGCTATACATGACGCTTCGCGATTTCAATCATGTATTTATAAACTCACACTGAACGACAAGCATAAGGTGCATAGAGATCGCACCTATTTGATGAAGAACGGTTAGGGTAAACTTAGAACTAATAAAACTCTTAAACAATGGGTATAAGTACCTGTAAACAAGCAAAGAAGCTATTTCTTTTTTAATTTTCCAATGTTAGCATCACTTAACCCTTTCTTCATTCTAGAATCAAAAGTAGAGTTAGGGTATTTAGAAATCCCTGATTTAAAGTATTTGATCGCATTATCATAATCTTTATGCTTTAAATAAAACTGACCTAGCCTGTTTTGCCAATATGCTGAAGCGTACCTTCTAGTAGATAAAACATCTTTAAACTCCTTCATAAAAAAACTAAAGTATTTAAAATTATTTCTTCTCCAAGCTAGCCAGATTAAAGAATTCTTTGTGCTGTCATCTATCTTACCATCTCCTCCAAATCGTTTGGCACGTTTCTTAAAAAAGGTATTCAAATAATCCAGACCTCCCATATCTATGTAGTGCTGTATACTTTCAAAAACAGGAGAATCATAGTTGTAATAATAATACCTTAACCCTTTATAAATTGCTAAATGCCCTAAAGTTTCATGTACTTCATCATTAAATAGTTCATATTTCCAAAGTAGGTTCTTGGGGTTGTTTCTTTTTAAGATCTCATTAAATGCATCTGTAGAACCGATATAGTAAATATCTTTTCTAGAGTTAGTCATGAACAGGTATATCTCTTTCTCTGAATTAAACTCTTTCACAAGATTCTCGGGAGCATAGCCACCATCAGTAATAATAGCTCCAGCAAACAGATCTGTTTCTTTTAAAATTAATTCACTGATATAGTAAGCTGCTGCTTCCCAGCCAAAAATCATTCGCTCTTGAGTTGTTCTATAGTTAGAGTCTATATAGTGAATTACTTCTTTCTTTAAAAAATTAGTAAACTTTTCATTTTCATCACCAAACAATGTTCTTCTTAAGGGATTACTATTTTTAATCCCAACTACAATCATTTCTGGAATGGCTCCAGGTGTACGTAATGCTTTTTGAATTGCTACTCCACTTGAAAAGAACCATTGTCCATCTAAAACATAGAGTACTGGGTATTTTTGATCTGATGTAGTATAGCTGTCTGGTAAATAAACTTGGATCTCCCTATCTTCATTTAATGTTTTTGAAGTAATTGTGTAATTGGTTCCAATACGTATAGCGTCTCCTTTTACTTGTGAAGAAATAGTTGTGGTCAAACCAAGCATTAATAGAATTGACAAAATGAAAGTTTTCATGAAGGGATAAAATATGATTCGGTTTAAAAATAGACATTTTGCCTATTTTCAAACTATAGATCATATTATTTATCATTTCCTTAACATGCTTAGGTTTTTAAAGCATGATAGAAAATTACATCCAGTAAATATCAATAAGTATTAAACTTCCAACTTATACCCTACTCCATGAACGTTCGTTAACTTTATAGAAGTGTCCTCACTTAATTTCTTACGAAGTTTAGAAATATAAGTATCCAGGCTTCTTCCGACAATAACACCATTGTCTTCCCAAACCTTTTTGGTTAGTTCATCTCGCTTAACAACTTCATTAGGGGAGGCAACAAAAATGGCTAACAACTCACACTCTTTTTTAGAAAGGCTAATCTCAGTTGCTTTTTTCACCAACTTGTTTTGCTCTGGAAAAAATTGAAAGCTACCTATACGAATCGATTCCATATTATTTTTTTCTGAAACACTGGCTTTCTTTCTTTTGTAGAATATCGCCTCTACTAGAACAATAAATAATAAAAGATAAAAAAGCGTTTGTTTGTCAAAGAAAGACATAGACCTATTCACAAACCTCAATTCTATTATATAACAGTTGTCTGGTAAAAATCGCCCCGAACAAGGGATAATTGTACTTTCTTCATCTGCACTCATTTGATAACTATAAGCGACTTCTTTATCTGTGCATTGAATCACTTCAACACGGTAATATTCAGGAAGTGATCCTTTCTGCAAGTTCTGTTTTACAATAGTAACCAATCTACTCGGTTCAAAAGAAAGCGTATTCTGAAAAGAAAGCTCATATTTTGAATTTTCTAAAGCAACTACAGGCAAAACTAAGGAAGTAGAATCTTGATTAGAGAGAAGCAATTGATTTCCCACTTCCCGTAAAGAGATTTTAATCTTTTCCGAAAACTCTTCGTTTGTTGTATCTAAATCTGAAAACAATCCAAATAACAAAACCAAGATCACAGCAACTACATATATAAAAATCTTTTTTCTACTCATAATCGTTGCAAATAACATACAATTTCATCAATTTTTACACTCGTTGACACTTCTTTTACATTCTTTTGACACTTTCCTTCTGATGTCATTCTAGTTTTACTCCAAAATAGAAACATCATGAAAAAAATTATTATTGCATTTATCTTTAGTATCAGCTGTTCAATTACAATAAACGCACAACAGGAATTAAAAATTGACACCTCCAAAAGTGAGTTAAAATGGTATGGTTATCATACCTTTTTCTTCGGAGGTCATAATGGCACTGTTGATTTTAAAGAAGGGTATTTTATCAAAACCAATGATAAAATTACTGGAGGATCGTTTACAATAGATATGAGGACTCTTGTAAATACTGACGGAGGGTATATGAAAGGGCTTGTGAATCATTTAAAGAATGAAGATTTTTTTAATGTAAAAAAACACCCATTAACTCAATTAGTCATCAAAGAAGTCTTTTACCATGATGCTACTCATATGCAGGTAAAAGCAGATCTCACTATAAAAGGGATTACAAAATCTATCAAATTTCAAGCAGAAGTTGATTTCGAAAAATCACAGATGAAGACCAAGTTTAAAATTGATAGAACACGCTGGGGAATTACCTACAACAGTAAAATAAAAAATAGTGCTATCTCTGAAGGTATAGGCTTTGAGGTGCTATTAAGTTTGTAGTCATTGCATTCAATCTTATGATAGATACCTATCTAACATAGGCAGGTATCATCAGCTTACATTATTCATGAGATATGAATGCTTAATATTTTACTGAAGTATATGACTTATGAATAATTTTCCATGTTCCCTTAACTTTAAGCAGTAGTAAGTAATCGGTAAATAATTGCTTTCTACTTGGTACATCAATTTCAATTTTTGCCATGGCAGCATCATTTACAAAGTCGATCGAAACAATTTTACCTACACGATCTCGTTTTTGTCCTTGTTTAAAGTAACCAATATATTTTTGCCCTGAAAGCGCTCTTAAGTTACCGTCTGCAATAGAATATAAATTTAAGTCTTTATGAAATGCTTGCTTAATTCTTTCAGGTTGGCCATTAGCAGTTCCATCCATATAATTCATCAATGTTTTTGTAATCAGTTCCTTTTCAGATTGAGCAGTTGCAGTTTGTATTCCTATTGAAACAATCAATACTAAGAATAAAGTTTTCATATTTATTTTGATTTTATGCATTGTTAATTTTTATTTCAATAAAGCTATACATAAAAAGGGAGAAACCTTAAACAAAAAAGGTTAAAAATCTCCAGGTTTATAATTCTAAACTAAATAATTAACTAGAAATGTTTTTTGCACTGATTTTTCTTAAGATATAGACAAATAATTGAAGAGTTTTTTAAACTCATCTCTAGGGATATTCATCACTGAATCTGCTAATGTTTTCATTGCTTTATAATGGTTCGCCATGGTTTCATCTACATTGACATAATTAAAGTTTTGATGCCTCCAAAAAGCGGTTGCAGTTGCACCGTAGGCAACAAATACTTGAAGCGCTTCTTGCTCTACAATCAATAAAGAAACTTCTTGTTGATACCCTTTAAGTAAACAAGTAGCTTTATTTAAATTAATAGCACCGTCTTCATTACAAGTACCAACGATCATCATACCAATATCAAAAAGCCTATAGTAGTTCGAAGCTTCTTCAAAATCCATAATAGTCGCATAACCTCCCTTTTCATCTACAATGATGTTATTATAAAAAATATCGCTGTGTATTAAAGCTTTTGGTAAATCAGTGCTTATATAACTTTCAATATATTCTTGGGTACTTTTTAACCAAGAATAAAAAGAAGATTCTGGTGCATACGTTTTTACAATATCAAAACGTTCTAATCCATAATTTACTGACTTAGGAAGATATTCAGGGGCTTCGATTTGATGTAATTTTGCTAACTCCATCCCTAAATACTCTAGCAAACCCTCAGTTAAGTCTTCATGAATATTTCCTTCAATGAATTCTTTAATCATTACTGGCTTATCATTCCATACAAAGGTTAATGCACCTTTGTTTGTCTTCACAATTTTAGAGGTTGAAAAATTATTGAATTTTAAATATTCTAACAAAAGCGCTAGCCTTTCTGCTTCATCTAATGACTTCTGCTCACAGATAGTTAGCACAAAAGAATCGTCTTCCGTCTTTACAACATAGTTTGTATTCTCCGATCCTCCACTTAGTATTTTATACGACTTTACTTTTTCTATACCGTAATGGTTTAAAATAGTTTGCAAACTAGTATCATTTAAAACAGTATACTGTGCCATATTACTTTCCTTTTGTTAAATCCCAATTTGTTTCCATCGCATGTATCAAAGCCTCTTCTAAATGTTGATGATCACATAAATGAACTTTCTCACAGAATCGTTTCGCTTCTTCTACGCTATCATGTATTGCTTGTTCTGGTAACACCTCTGTTCCGAGTGACTTTTTAATCACTTCAGGAAACTTAGCTGGATGTGCCGTTGCCAAACAAATCAATTTCTCTTCACCTAACTTCTCTTTTAAAACATCTGTTGCATGTAAAGATACTGCTCCGTGAGGATCTAACAGATAGCTTTCTTTGGTGTAAATTTCGTGAATCAAATTCAATGTATCATTATCTGAAGCACTATTTGATAAAAATCCCTTGCTGTAGTTTTCAAATGTCTCTTTATCAAATGATACAGTACCATTTGTAGCTAAAGAATTCATCCATTCCTTTATTCTTTCAGCATCTTGATCTACAGCAAAGTATAGAAATCTCCAAAAATTATACGGAATCAAAATATCTATTGCTGATGATGGTGTTTCTATAATTGCTTCTTTACTAAAATATCCTTCAGAAAAAATACGATGTAAACATGCATTCTGATTATTCGCTGCAACCAAGTACTTTATAGGCAATCCCATTTTACGTGCTAATCCACCAGCACATAAATTTCCAAAACCACCTGAAGGAACAGACATATTCACTTGTTCTCCAACAGAATCAACTATTTGTAGATATCCATAAAAATAGTGTACGGTTTGCATCATTACTCGCCCCCAATTAATTGAATTAACACTAGATAACTTTAGCTTTTCTTTAAATGGTTTGTTTGCATACAGTTTTGCGATTACTAAATCTAAATCATCTCCTCCATCTGGGCAATTTGCTACACCAACAGGGTGAATATTCGCATCTTGCAAAGTAGTCATTTGACGTTCTTGCTCTTCTGTAATTAACCCTTTGGGATACAAAACCCAAGCATCTAAATTTGATTTTCCTGCTACAAAATAAGCTGTTGCTGGCCCAGTATCTCCAGTCGTGGCAACTACTAAAGAGAGATGTTCGTTTTTCCGTTTTAAGAAAAAGTTGACCAGGTTTACTAGAAAAGCCAATCCTACATCCTTAAATGAAATGGTAGGTCCGTAAAACAATTCCATGATATACGTATCTTTTCTAGATTGCAATGGATACAGCGGAATAATTTCTTCCTTTTCAAAAGGTTCATAGGCTTTATGAAGTATTTGTTTTAATTCAGCTTCAGAAATAATAGACCGATCTATAAATAACGAAAGGATTTCAAAAGCCAATTCAACATACGATAAGCCTTTCCACTCTTCTAATTGACTCAGAGTAATGTTAGGCAATGTTTCAGGAACATATAAGCCACCGTCAACAGCAAACCCATCTAGTATAGCCGTTTCAAAATCTACTGGCTTCCCTCCTCCTTTATTACTAACAAATTGAAGCATATACTCTATTTTTTAGTATAATTAGTATATACTGCTTGAGTAATCATAATATCTTGCACAGCTACTCCTGTTAAATCAACAACCGTAATTTGATCATCGTTTGTTCGCTGTAATGAAGCATCCTGAATTGCAGTACCCAATTCTACAACGCTACTTTCTGAAATGGCGCCATCTTGCACTGCTCTATAAATTTCCCCCCTACTTTTGCTTTGTGGAATACTATCAGCTATAACTATATCAGCTTTTTGAAGCAATGCACTTTCTAATTCTTGTTTGTCTTTGGTATCTGAACCTACAGCTGTAATATGTGTTCCTTCCTGAATGTCCACTGCTTTTAACAATGCTAATTCTGAAGGTGTTGTCGTTACAATAAGATTACTATTCTTTGCTAATTCTGAAGGACTTTCAGCAATGTGAACATCAAAATCAGCATTCAATTCTTTTGCGAACTTCTCTGCGTTCTCTTTGTTTCTTCCCCAAATCCAAACGGAATTACAAGGTGTATACTCCTGAAGGTAATCTAGTTGCAATCTTGCTTGAATTCCTGTTCCAATAATTCCGATTCCTTTGATTTCTTTCGGAGCAAAATACTTTGCAGCCAAAGCTCCTGCAGCTGCTGTACGTATATCTGTCAAATGACCTTCATCGAGTAAAACTGCTTTTGGAACCCCTGTTTTTTGGTCAAATAGCAACATCAGACCTTGACTTGAAGGAATACCTAGTTTTGTATTCTCATAAAAACCTGAAGCTATTTTAATCACATAATAATCATCATTCTTAATATATCCATACTTAATATGAGCATCACCTTTCGGTTTTTCAAACAACAACTCTCCTACTGGAGGAACTACTGTATTTCCATTGCTATACTGAATGAACCCCTCTTCCATAGCTGCTGCTACATCTATATTTTTAATGATTGATTTTATTTCTTTAAGTTTAATAACTGTCGCCATAATCTTCGTTTATTTCGTTGAGTAATTGATTGCTTATTTTTTTTCCTGTCAATACCAACACAACATTTTTATTCTGATATTCATTACTTGTTAATACCGTTGCTACTGGCAAAGCTGCTGTTGGTTCAACGATAATTTTGTGGTACTTATATAAAAATGCCACTGCTTTTTTTATGCCTTCTTCTCGGATTGTTTTTATTGATGAAAGGTGTTCTTTACATATTGTAAAGGTTAATGAGTTTTTTTCAATTCCTCCTGCAGCTGCATCTGCAATGGTGTTTAGCGTACTTGGTTCAACAATTTGATTCGCCTTGATTGAATCAATCATTTCAGAAGCATTTTTTGGTTGAGTGCCAACAATCGCTACATTCTTGTTTTCAGAAAAGTAAGAACAGATTCCTGAAATCAATCCACCACCTCCAATGGGAACGATAATTACATCTATCTGAGGAAGTTGATGTTCAATCTCTACCCCTATTGTACCTTGCCCTTTTATAATCTCTACATCGTTGTAAGGATGAATTAAGACACCTTTAATTTCTTTAGCATATTCCCTTGCTTTAGCTTCTGCCTCCATGCTAGAATTTCCATATAATACCTTTTCAAAAGCATAATTTTTAATCCCATTTAATTTTTCCTTTCGTACATTTTTAGGTAGAAATAATTTTCCTTCAAACCCAAACTCTTCAGAAGCATAACCGAATGCTGCTGCATGGTTCCCTGTTGATGCAGCTACAAAGACCTTTTTGAATTGGTTTTCATCTAAACTGTTTATTTTAGTGAGAACTCCTCTAATCTTAAATGAGTCAGTCAACTGCAAATGCTCCATTTTCAGGTAAACATTCGCACCAGAAATTGCGCTTAATTTTGGAGAATGGACTAGCGGAGTTTCTATAATATCATTTTTGATACTATTATAAGCCGCCTGTATATCTTTCTTATCTATCACGAGTTGATTTATTATTTACTTGGAAAGTGCTCATCTATATTGACAATCGTTTTCTGGATGAATTTAACCACTTTTTGATAAAATTCGGGGTTTGTGTTTTCAAAATCGTCTGATGGCTTATGATATCCTGGATGATCCTCTTCACTAAACGTAATATTTGGAATTCCTTTCCGGTGAAAAGGTCCGTTGTCTGATGAAAACATCCAATAATCTTTCGTCTTGTCATTAGGGTCATCATGCCCAAAAGACACTGTTAATAAAGCACTTGTCTTTGCAATTTCTTCAACCAAAGGTTTAAATTGAGGATATGGGTGTGTTCCGACAACGTAAATTTCATTTTTAGGATTGCGGCTAATCATGTCAAAATTGATATTTAGCTTTATATCTCCTAGAGAAACTGGAGGGGTATTTACAAAGGACTTAGAACCATGCAATCCTAGTTCCTCAGCATCAAAAGCAGCAAAAATAATAGAATGATCTGGTTGATGTTCAGTAAAATACTTTGCTAAAACTAATAAGGCGGAAGTACCAGAAGCATTATCATCAGCTCCATTAAAGATTATTCCGTCTACAACGCCCATATGATCGTAATGCGCTCCAATAACTATGAACTTATTAGGGTAACTCTTCCCTTCTACATAACCAATGATGTTGGTTCCTTTTCGCTCTTTCTTTGTTTTTTCATCAATAAAAGTAAACGGAGATAAATAATCTCCTTCAAACTTCTTTAGTCCAACCTTTTTAAAATAACTAGTAATCAATTCTTGAGCTTTCTCATTATTTCCTGTTCCTCTACCCGCAAAGGCATCTGAAGACAATGTTTTCTGTAAACTTAGCACCTCAGAAATATCAACTGTAACTACCTGATATTCTTTTATTTCATTGAGAGTCATCCAATGAATATCGTTTGCAGGAGCAGCTTTTAATGTATACCAATAGAAATCAGTAGGAATATTCATCTCTTTATAATACTCCAAATATTTTGCGTGATCAGGATGATCCTTTGGATATTCATCGCCTCCTTTTTCACCATCTGACCATGAATGCACACCTAATTTAGCGGTAAAATGTGCTTGTCGTTTTGTTCCTGCTAGAAACATATCTGTTCCCCCAGAAGCCACCATCCCATCTTTTGGAAGGTACGTGTTAATACCACGTTTTCTAATTTCTTGAGAAGCGACTAAATTGATCTCATCGTCTATAGAACCAGGGACGTTGATCATTGTGATGGTAGTTACCTGTGGATTGTTATCCAACACTTCTTTTATATCGATAAGTGTATTGCTGTAGATTACACCTTCCATGTAAAGTGTGTCTTTGTTGGTTTGATTATCTTTAAAGTAGAATTCAGCTACTTGATCTCCTTCCATTTTCATCAGTAGTCTTTGTCCAAATGCTGAACTGTATAATACCTGTGGAAAAAGGAAAACGATTCCTATTGCTAAGATTCCAACTACCAATAGCCCCAAAAGGCTTCTTTTAATGATTTTTTTCATTTTTATATGTTTTTGAAATTGGCGCAAAAAAAAATCTCCGTACACCAATTAGTTATTACTAATTAAGGTATACGGAGATCTCCGTAAGAAGTAAAACCTATTTTCCCGATGTCTTCCTTACGATAGAAAATAAGTCTGTAACATGTGTTACTATAACTTCTTCAAGGCAAATGTACAAAACCTATTCTATTTTCAAAAAAATAATTAATCTTTCCAACCCCAAGGAGCTTCAGGAGTTGCAATAGGCTTTGTAATATCCATAACTACTTTAAAAACGCGATCTGTACCTAATCTCCTTAAATTATACGTAAATGTATTCTCATCAATAGTAATCCACCAAACATTGGTAGAAGCCGCAGGAATCATTCTTTGAGTGCGTTCGTCGGCAGAGAATATTTGAATCCCTGCTTGACCAGGATTGGTTGTTATCCCTCCATAAAAATTGATATCATCTTCACTCCCATCCTTGTGTCTATGATCGTGTTTTAAAGAAATACGATCGTTTTTATAGGTTAGAATCCATGTTCGTGACTTATCTTCTCCCACAAAAAACGGAATTTTAATTTCTTCTTTAGTACAAGAACGAACATGCATTGTCAGTTTTTTTCCACCAAAAGCTTCATCTTCTTTAGGAAGCTCTAAAGTTCCTTCATACGCTTTTTCACAATGAGATTGTAATGTGTTCCAGAACTGTTTTGCTGGGCTTTCTTTTTGAGCTTGAACACTTAGAGAGATTAAAAATGCAAAAACAAAAAACTTAAGTTTAGAGATCATAGTAGGTTTTTAAGATTTTAGAAAGGTACTATATTCTAAATAGATCATCTTCGATATATTTTCATATCTTTTCCCCTTCAGAAACATAAGATAATGGGAGAAATACGAAAAATCCATCCAGATTTTCACTACTTTTTAAAATATAAGAATCAAGAACTCATTGATTTATTCACTGGATTAAGAGCCTATATTTTAGACCTGTATCCAAAAAGTAATGAGCTGTTATATCATACACATGCCTTAACTTCTCTGTTTACACTTTCTGAAAAAATGGGAGATGCTTTTTGTATGATTCCTATTTATACGAATCATTTAAATCTTGGATTCAACAAAGGAACGCTTTTAAATGACCCTCATCAATTACTTGAAGGTACTGGGAAGTTAATTAGGCACATCCCCATTACGTCTGAAGAAGATTACAGAAATGACAAAGTAAAGCAGTTACTTCTATCTGCAATAGAATTTGCTCAAGAAGATTCAAATGTAACCCACAAAAAAACAGGGCAAACGATTTCAAAAATAAAACGTTAGTCCTGTTTCAAATATTTTTATTCTTCTTCTGTTTAGTTAAGAAGAAAATAAATTGCTTAAATTATTTCTGTAGAGTAACTTTTACAGCGTTCATTCCTTTCATTCCTCTTTCAAGTTCGAAAGTAACTTTATCATTTTCTGTAATTGTATCAATAATACCACTTACGTGTGTAAAGTATTTTTCATTATTCTCTGTATCAATAATAAATCCAAATCCTTTAGATGAATCAAAAAATGAAACTTTCCCTTTTCTTACTGGATCTGGTTCGTCTCCCTCCTCTTTCTTAGGAATACCTAACACAATACTTTCAAGTTCAACTTCAACTTTTAATGCAGGATCTGGTGGTGTATCTGTTAAGTTACCATTATGGTCTACATACGCAAATTCAATACCTTTAGACCCGTTTTCTTCTTTCGCAAGCTTACGAGCTTCCATTTTCTTTCTCTTGTCTTCACGCTTTTTTAAACGCTTTTTTTCTTTTTCACTTTTATTAAATGTCTGTTGCGATTTTGCCATTCTTTACTTAAAATGTATTATAAATTATTCTTCAAAGATATTCTATTTCCTTCAAATAGAAAAAAGTAAATTACTTACTATTATTTTTTACCTAAGCTACGCAACATCCTTGTATGATCTCCAATAGCATGGCCTAGAGATTTTTTCACATGATATGGCATTCCGAACTCTTCTGCAGTATCTGCTACAATGGTTGCTAATTCCTTATAATGCACATGACATACATCTGGTAACACATGATGTTCTACTTGATAGTTTAAGCCGCCTATTAACCAAAACAAGAGCTTACTTTTTGGTGAGAAATTACTTGTTGTTGCTAATTGATGTCCATACCAACAATCGGACATTTCTCCATCTTTATTAGGAAGAGGAAACTCCATGGTAGGCATAATATGCGCTACTTGAAAAACAATACTCACAAGAAACCCAGTGACAAAATGCATGCTTAAAAAAGCAAGTAATACCATTCCCCAAGAAAACGGTAGTATAATCATAGGCAGTGCCAACGCATAAAAGTAATACAACAATTTCCAAGCTGTCATACTCACCAATGTTTTTTCGTATTCATTTTTCTTATCTAAAAAACCCATGTCTCTATAGCGCTTTAAGCGCACAAAATCTTTTGTAGTAATCCATGATATCGTAGAGATACAATAGAAAAACCAAATATAGATATGCTGAAACTGATGTACCCAGTAATGTTTTGCATGTGGCGAAAATCGCAAGAAAAAAGGAGCGTTTAGATCATCATCAGCCTCTTCGATATTCGTATAGGTATGATGTAATATATTGTGCTGTATTTTCCAAACAGTTGCATTTGCTCCTATAAGGTTAAATGAATATCCTAAAAATGTATTGATGTTTTTGTTTTTCGAGTAGGATCCATGAATTGCATCATGCATGACTCCCATTCCAATACCTGCCATTCCAAATCCGCTTAGAATGTAGAGAGAAAAAAGCAATCCTTTCGATGTAACTAATCCCGTAGAAAGCACCATCAAAGGCACAAAAAATAAAGAAAGCATAAAAATGGTTTTTGCAACCATATTTACATTAGCATTTCTACTAGTGTTATTTGTTTTAAAGTGTTGATTGACGCGTTTTCGTAAAGTTTTTGAAAAGTCTGATTTCTGTGATCTAGAAAATTTTGGGTTGTTGATAGGGACGTAGTTTTTAGTTAGTAATTATCAGTCTTTCACGCTACAATTTTATATAGCTTGGAAAGAAAATAATTGATTAAAATCAAGTGAAAAAAATCCTCTTTAAATAACTACGGGCGTGAAGATAGTCTAAATTAATTTAGTTAGAACTGCTCCTCAAAAGAAATGTTAAATTCTTGTGATACGTACCTTTTTCTTTTTCAATCGAGTATTATTTAATTTAACAACCAAATCATCAGCAATACTAACAGGTACGGCTACAAATGCACAATCTTGTTTTAATTCGATGAGCCCCAATTGATCTTTTGTTAATCCTCCATGTTTTAAAAACAATCCTGCAATATCTCCTTTAGATATTTTATCTTTTCTCCCTCCAGAAATAAACAAGGTCTCCCAGAAGATTGGTTTTCGAACTGCTTGGTTACTTATATCTTCAATTGGAGTCTTGGCAATAAACTCAGGCAAACGTTCATCTTTCCATTTAAGCACATAAGCAGTCCCTTTTGCAGAAACTCTAGCTGTACGCCCATTTCTATGTGTAAACTCTTCTTTAGATAAAGGCAATTCGTAATGAATAATGTATTTCATTTCTGGAACGTCAATGCCTCTGGCAGCTAAATCGGTAGCAATCAATAATTGATTGGTCCCATTTCTAAATTTAATTAACGAACGCTCTCTATCTTTTTGCTCCATTCCGCCATTAAAACAACCATGACTGATGCTTTTACTTTCTAAAAATGAACTCACTCTTTGAATGCTATCTTTTAAATTGCAAAAAATAATTCCTTGTTGATTTCCAATGTGGTTCAACAAATGTAGTAGTGTATTCAATTTATTCTTAGCTGGAGAAATAACCGTTTTCACTTTTAGTTTTGAAACAGACGCTCCTAAATAGTTAATTGTTTTCGGTTGATCCAATCTAACAAAACTTGGAATCTCAACACCTTGAGTGGCCGATGTCAAAATACGTTTATTGATGTTTGGCAATTCATTAATGATTCCTCTCATTTCATATTCAAAACCTACTTCTAATGATTTATCAAATTCATCTAAAACTAAAGTTTTGATAAAGTTCTTTGAGAAACGCTCATTACTGAAATGATCTGCTATTCTCCCCGGTGTTCCAATTAAAATCGCAGGTAAATGTTTAAGTTCAATCTTATCTTTAGACATAGGCCTTCCTCCGTATACTGCATTTACTTTGTATCCAGATCCCATAGAACGAATAACCTGTTCAATTTGAATAGCCAACTCCCTTGAAGGAACCAATATTAATGCTTGAATCTCATTAGATTCTGGATCTAACGTATTTAATAATGGCAATGAAAAAGCCAATGTCTTTCCTGAACCTGTAGGGGACAATACAATTGTATTGGTATTAGAACTAATCGTAGGAATTGCTTCCTCTTGCATTGGGTTTAATTCATAGATATTTAGTTTTGCTAAAATATCTTGCTGATCTTTGATAACATTTGCCATAGAGATTATTTCTTTTTATTCTTCTTCGACTCTTCAGTATTGGATTTACCTAAACTAGTTTGTGCTAAAAGGTTCAAATGATTTGCTAAAACCTTCTCAATCAACTCTTCTTTCGTTAAATGATGAAATACTGTTTTTACTTTCGCTTTAAACTCTTCTGAAACTTCTCTGTTTGGTTTGGTCTTGAATATTTTTTTCGCCCACAATAATGTATTATTCTCTTCAATACTCTGAGCATCCGCCTTCTTAAATTCGTTAAAAGTAATTCCTAATTCTTCTTCAAATTCAGGAATTTCTTCAACTTCTTCTTGTTGTATAACACTTAATGAGAATCCCTTTGCTCCTGCTCTCGCTGTGCGTCCACTCCTATGTACATAAGCTTCATAAGTATCTGGTAAATGATAGTTAACAACATAAGAAACTTCTTTCACATCAATTCCACGAGCTGCTAAATCTGTAGCGACCAAAACATTGATATGACCTTCTCTAAACTGCCCCATTACTCGTTCTCTAATTCCTTGCCCCAAACTTCCATGAATAGCGCCAGATTTGAATCTGTTTTTTGCTAAGTTCTTCCCTAGCTTATTTACTGCTGCTTTTGTTTTACAAAAGATAATCCCTCTCTCTCCTTCTCTCGAACTTAAAAAATGAAGTAAGACTTCTAATTTTTCTATCGGCTCTACGACCATATATTCATGTTGTATTCCTTGATGTCCTACTGAAGACATATCGGCTTCAATCGTTACTGCGTTTTTTGACAGGTAATTCTGAACCAATTGCTTAATGGCTCCAGACATAGTTGCTGTAAACAATAAAGTTCTTGTTCTCTTCGGAATTTCTTTAAAGATAGTTTCTACCTCTCCTGCTAAAGCACTAATCATTTCATCTGCTTCATCCAATACAAAGTATTTGACGCTATCAACATCAATTGCTTTACGTTCTATCAAATCAATTAAACGTCCAGGAGTTGCCACCACAATATGTGTCATTCTTTTTAATGCTTCTACTTGAGATTTCACAGTTGCTCCACCGAAAACTCCAACCACAGAAATTGTAGGGTCATAAGAAGCAAATAGCGATAAATTAGTATGTATTTGTTGTCCCAACTCCCTTGTTGGTGCTAGTATAACAGCTTGTACAGTATTATTTTCTGGATTGATTAATTGCAATAATGGCAATCCAAAAGCAGCAGTTTTCCCTGTTCCTGTCTTCGCCAAAGCTACCAAGTCTTTTTTTCTATCAAGAAGGAACGGAATCACTTTCTTTTGAACTTCTGTTGGGGAAGTGATTTCTAAATCGATTAAACGCTCTTGTAATTCATGTTGAATTCCTAAATCAGAAAACTGTTGTGACATAAAATAATTTTCGGCAAAGATAGTCACACTTTATCTGGGAATGACTTTAAAGTTAAGTCATTTTAGCTACGATACTTTCCTTACTGATTTTTCTAATAGTAAATAGAGCAAAAACAAATAGTGGAAGTAAAAATAACATCGAACCTAAAGCATCGCTAAAACTTTGCTGCTCTAATTCTCCAGGAATAGCAGTATCATCAAGAAGTACATTCACACTAAATACAATATCTATAAGTCCATGAAGAATTGCTAATGGTATTAATTTATTTGTTCTCAACAAGATGGCTCCAAAGGCACTACCTATAAAAAACGCATAGACCACTTGACCTACAGATGCAGCAATATTTGAAGGGTCTAAATTCACTAAATGTAATAACCCAAACAATAATGCTGGTAAAAGCACACTGATATAAACCCCATTTTTGTGATTTATAAACCTTTTTAACATGATGGATTGTAAGATTCCTCTAAAAATAAATTCTTCAACAAAACCTACCGACAACATTGCTAAACATAATAAAACACTATCAACAATAGTAATGTTAGACAGATCAGTTCCTACCAATGATAGTGATCCGAAAACGACGGTATAAAACGGAATCAAAAGCAAAAACTTATTCTTGAATTTTTCCTTTCTGCTTAATCCCGAAAGTTTTATGATATTCAGCTTTTTAATCGCAATGATAGAGAGTGTGATTATGAAAATATTCTTTAGGAACGTTTCAATATTATCAAACTGTTGGGCTGTCAGATTAAAATTATCTAGGATTAGGTTCAAAGGAAGCCTTAGAATAGCAAGGAATAAAACAATGGTTATGGTTGCTATTATAAAAGGGTTCTTTAAAGTTAATTTCATGAATAAAGTTGTTTTGTTTGTGTCTTACTAAATAGGAGACGAATCTCGAATAGTTTCGCTACATCTATTAAATATTCTCTCAACAAACTTTTCAACAGAAAGTTTGAATCTGTTAAAGGCAATACTATCTTACTAATTATTAGGTATATTTGAGTCAATCAAATAATTTACTAGCCATGCAAATACGTAAAACTACACGTGCGTTCAAGTACTATGGGTTCATAGTCTTCGTATGCTTAGGAATGTTCTCTCTAAGTGCATTTTCTCAAAAGAAAGATTCCTTATCAGGACAAGAAAAGTTTAAAGATTTACCATTAGAAAGCGGTCGTATGATCAAGTTCAGCACCAATGAAGGAACTTGGCTGTCTTTAGATGTTAGTCCAGATGGAAAAACCATCATCTTTGACATGCTGGGTGATTTGTACACAATTCCTTTTTCAGGAGGAACAGCTACACGGATTACAGACGGATTGGCAATGGATACCAACGCTCGTTATAGTCCAGATGGAAAAAGTATCGTATTTACTTCCGACAGAAGTGGAAACGATAATGTTTGGATTTTAGACTTAGAAACCAAAGAAACAAAGCAAGTCACTAAAGATCGAAAAGGTGAAGTACAATCTGCAGATTGGTCACCCGATGGAAATTACATTGTTGCTTCTAAAGGAAAACGTAATTTAAAACTCTATCTCTATCACAAAGATGGCGGTGGCGGTACACAATTGATAAAACAACCTTCTAATTTAAAAACTGTAGAACCTACATATAGTCCAGATAGTAAATACATTTACTATTCTAGTCGTACTGGAGGGTGGAATTACAATGCGCAATTACCACAGTATCAAATTGTACGTTACGATTTAGAAACTGGAAACTCAGCTAGAGTAACTTCTCGCTATGGATCTGCATTTAGCACCACTCTTTCTTCAGATGGAAAATGGATGGTCTACGGTTCTCGTTATGAAGAAAAAACGGGATTAGTGTTAAGAGACTTAGCTTCTGGTGATGAACGCTGGTTAGCATATCCTGTTCAGCGTGATGAACAAGAATCTGTAGCTCCATTAGGAGTTTTACCAGCAATGACGTTTACACCTGACAATACACAAGTATTAGCTTCGTATGGTGGAAAGATTTATAGAATTCCTGTTTCGGGAGGAAATGCTATAGAAATTCCTTTTACAGTAAATGTCGAATTGGCTATCGGACCAAAATTAGAGTTCAAATATCCTATCTCCGACAATAAAGAATTATTTGCCAATCAAATTAGAAATGCTAAACCTTCTCCAGATGGAAAAAAAGTAGTGTTTAATGCTTTGAACAAATTGTACGTGATGGATCTTCCAAATGGAACACCAAAACGATTGACAAAGTCTGATATTATAGAAACGCAGCCTAGTTGGTCTCCTGATGGAAAAGAGATAGTCTACACAACTTGGTCAGAAGAAGATGGCGGACACTTATACAAAATAGGAATAGCAAGAAGATCGAGACCTGTAAAGTTAACCAAAGAGTCAGCCTTATACGGAACTCCAGTTTGGGATGCCAAAACAAACCGAATCCTATTCACGAAAGGGAGCGCTCAGAGTTTTAGGAATGCTTATTTACGGGGAGCTTTCTCAGGAGCAGAAGATTTCGCTTGGATTCCATCTACTGGTGGTGATGCAACTTTTATTACAAAAACAAACGGGCGTAGAAATCCTCATTTTATAGATGGAGATAATCGTATTTACTTGAGTGGTGGTCGTGGTTTAACTTCTATGCGATGGGATGGTACTGATCCTAAAACTCATTTAAGCGTAACTGGAATTGTCACTTTTGGAAATTCTCACGACGATCATGACAATGTTAACTATTCTCATTTAGATGATGATGTAGATTATCCAGAAGAAAATAACAGAGGATCAAGACCCGTTGAAATTTATATGGCTCCGAAAGGCGACAAAGCAATGGCATTAATTAATAATGACGTGTATGTGGTTACTGTTCCTAAATTCGGGCAAGTACCAAACATTTCAGTATCGAATCCAAAGTCTTCTCAATTCCCTTCTTGGAAGTTAACTACGTATGGAGGAGAATTTCCTGCTTGGACACGTGATGCAAAAAGTGTTCATTGGTCTTTAGGAAACGCTTATTTCATGTATAATCTAGAAGAAGCAAAAACCTTAAAAGAACAAAAGGAAGCTGACAAAAAAGCACGTAAGAAGGAATTAGAAAAACTTGATAAAGACAAACGTAAGGAAGAAGAAAAGAAAGACAAAGCGAAAGCGAAGGACGATAAAGGATACCAACCTACAGAAATCAAGGTAAAGGTTGCTATTACTAGAGACATCCCAGAAGGAACTGCATTAATTCAAGGAGCAAGGATTATTACTATGAAAGGTGATGAAGTGATTGAAGATGGAGATATTCTAGTGGTAAATAATCGAATTAAAGCAGTTGGTAAATCGGGAAGCTTAGATGTTCCTAGAAGAACCAAAATTATCGATGCAAAAGGAAAAACTATTATTCCGGGTATGATTGATACGCATTCGCACTTACGTGTCTATGCAGGAATTCATAAGAAGCAAGTGTGGTCTTATGCCGCTAATTTAGCTTACGGAGTTACTGCTTCTAGAGATCCACAAACAGGAACAACGGATGTACTAACGTATTTCGATTTGGTAAAAACTGGCGAAATGCTAGGTCCACGTGCCTACTCTACAGGTCCTGGATTAGGGTTTTGGGCTTACAATTTGAAAAGCTTAAAAGCTACTAGAGAAGCGTTGAAAAAATATAGTGAATACTACAATACCAATACGATTAAAATGTACTTGGTTGGAAATAGGCAACATAGACAATGGGTTATTCAAGCTTCTAAAGAGCAAAAACTAATGCCAACTACGGAAGGTGGTCTAGATTTTAAAAAGAACGTTACAGAGATCTTAGATGGATATCCAGGACATGAACACTCCTATCCTATTACACCATTGTACAAGGATATTATTCAGGCTGCTGCGCAATCACAAATTGCTTATACTCCTACGCTCTTAGTATCGTATGGTGGGCCCTGGGCTGAAAACTACTTCTATTCAAGAGAAAATCCATACAACGATAAGAAGTTACAATATTTCACTCCTTATACAGATTTGGCAAGCAAGTCTAGAAGAAGACCAGGATGGTTTATGGACGAAGAACATGTATTTACAAGACATGCTGAATTTGTTGAAGACTTGGTAAATGCTGGCGGATTGGCTGGAGTTGGAAGTCATGGTCAATTACAAGGATTAGGATTTCACTGGGAATTATGGGCTACTGCATCGGGAACTTCAAATATGAATGCTTTAAAGGTTGCTACTATTTTAGGGGCTAAGTCTATTGGTTTAGATGGAGATATCGGATCGATAGAAGTTGGTAAGTTAGCCGACTTTATCATCTTAGAAAAGAACCCATTGGACAATATCAGAAATACAAATACAATTCTTCAAGTAATGATGAATGGTCGTTTATACGATGGAAATACATTAGATGAAGTATATCCAAGGCAGAAGAAAGCATCAGGGTTCTGGTGGCAACAAGAGAAACCATCAGGTTTGCCAGGAATTAAGAAGTAGTCATCAATACAAAAGAAAAAAACCTCATTCAAATTGAATGAGGCTTTTTTTATAGATTAATAATAGATTACTCTTTATCTATCAATTCATATCCTTGCTTAATTCCTTTTTCAATAGCAGGTACACCACGCTTCATCCACAAAGGTTTTTTAGCACCTTTTAAATAATGGTCGAAAAATTGAGCCATTCTGATATTGAAATCTTTTCTGTGCTGCATTTTTAATGGCCAGTGAGGCTCCCCATTGTAATTTAAAAACCAAGAAGGCTTTCCTAATCTTCTCATCGCCGTAAAAAACTCAATTCCCTGATACCATGGCACATGACCATCAGCATCATTATGCATAATAAGTATCGGTGTATTAATCTTATCAATATTATAAATAGGTGAGTTTTCAATATATCTCATAGGGTATTCCCATGGCGTTCCTCCTATTCTACTTTGCGTATGCTCATATTGAAATTGTCTGCTTAATCCAGTCCACCATCGGATTCCACCATAAGCACTAATCATATTTACCACAGGTGCTCCAGACTCTATCGCAGCAAAAATATCTGTTTTCGTTGCTAAATGTGCAACTTGATATCCTCCCCAACTATGTCCTTGTGCTCCAATACGATCCTTATCAATATATCCTTTTTCAATCATTGTCGTTACACCGGCAACAACACTATTGTATGCACTTTCACCTGGGTATCCGTCTCTATAAACAATATCTGGATTAAAAATCACATAACCTCTACTGGTATAGAAACTATAGTTAATACTTGATCTTCCAGGAGATGGTGCTCTATGATTATGCAATCCATCAGAACTACGTTCATAGAAGTTCACTAGCATTGGATACTTTTTATTTGGATCAAAATTCTCAGGCTTTACAATTAACCCTGAAAGTGATTTCCCTTCCAATGATGTAAATTTCGTTAACTCTATAGTTCCCCAGTTATATTCTTTCTGTTGTGGGTTTGCATCACTAATTAACGTTTCTTTTTTAAAGCTTAAATTAGAAACACGAATATTAGGAAATTCAATAAACGACTGACGTGTAAACATCAGTTCCTTACCATCTTTAGCTTTTACAGGTCTAGAATATCGATAAGGTCCATCTAATAGTTGTTTTCCTCTGTTCTTCTTCGCATCATACTCGTAATATCCAGCATTTTTTGTTTCTTCATTAAATGTAGATAACAACCACTTTTTAGAAGTATCTAGAAAACGTTCTTCACGATCCATTCTGATATAACGATAGATCACTTTTGATTCTCTACCGCGAGTTAAACGTGTGTTCTCTCCTGTCTTCGGGTTGAAAGAAAATAGATCATATCGATCATATAAGATTATCGCTTCGTCATTTTGAGTCCAACCAGCATTCCCATAAGATCTAGGATGATTAGGAGTGTCATTAAGTTCATTGTAGAAAACAGCTCCATTGGTCAAGTTTGTCTTTTTGTTTGCTGCAATATCATAAGAATACCAAGTGCTATCAACTGAATGATATCCATAAGCATAATCTCCTTGTGGGCTTAATTGTGCTCGTCCAGCAAATTGAGTAAATGCTCTTGTGCTTTTTCCTGTTGAAGAGTTCACAATATTATAGTCACTGGCTCTAATTGCCGACCACTGACTTTCTAATTGATAAGGTGTTGGATTAGCAACCAATACATTTGTAGCATTCCCTTCATCTCCAATTTGAGCATTTGGATAGGTTAAAGTAGCTAGTTGTACTACTTTATTATTTTTATTTAAATGTACAGCGGCAGTATATGCTTTTCGTTGATCGTTTCTTACTTGCAATTCTTGAACTGTATACAATCTAGGGGAATCATACGCCCAAACTTCAACACTTACTATTTCTTCTTTTAAGAGTGTGGTATCTTTTACAATAGGCTGTGTTCCCAGACCAAAGTACATTTTAGTATTGTCTTTTGAAAAGCCTATTCCACCACTAGAAGTAACTCTATATCCTTTTGGTGCACTAGCAGCGTCAACAACTTTGATTGCTGTTCCTGAACTAGTTCCTTCTTTCCATGTATATAATTCATTCGGTCTTACCAACGCTTTTGTAGTGTCTTGGTCAATAACAAAAGCAAGATCAGAACCCTTATCATTAAAAGTAAGTTGATAGTATTTTGATTTACCATTCGCAGTAAACACTTCAGACTTGCTATTGTTTTCAAGATTCAAAACATGAATACTTCTTTTTTTAGTCTTGCTATCTTCACCTGTAGTTATATAGGCCAAACGCTTCCCTTCTTTTGCAAACATGTAATTCGTTACAAATTTAAGTGTATCCTCTTGTTGCGTATTTAAGTTTCTAATAACCAAATGATAACCATTTTTCTTACTTACTTTTTTTACTTTTTTCTTTTTCTTAGCGGGCTTCTTTTTGGTTTTATCATCTTTCTTAACGTCTTTTTTAACATCTTTTTTATCAACTTTCTTTTTTGGTTTAGGGGCAACATCTAGAAGATAAGCAACGTATCCAGACCATTTTTCTGGCATTTTATACGATTTGATGTTTGGAATCTTTACCAAAGATTTCGATTTAATATCGAAAATTGCCAACGTGTCTTTCGGCATTTTACTTTTCTTTACTTTTCTGCGTTTCATTTCAACAATACTATCCTTCCATGCTTTAATTGTAAAAATGGCATGTTTAGAATCGTATGTAAATCTACCTCCAGCAACTCTTTCATATTCTAAAAGCGTCTTTGCTTTGGTCGTTTTTAATTTTAGAAACCGATCTTTCTCTCCTCTTTCCAAAGAATACAAGACATGTCCTCCATCATTAGATATAGATTGACTTCTAATTGTATTCCAAATGTCAAAATCTGGATGGTCTAATACTTTTTTTTGTGCTGAAACTGAAAGTGTCGCAAGACATACTATGGCTAGAAGGAATCTTTTCATAAAATTTGATATTAATGTTGATGATAAATGTACGAATCTTCTCTTTAATGTCGAGAAAATGAATACATGAAAAACAATTTAAAAGACTCATATTTATTTCTTAAATTTTTAAGATCATTACTCGAGACATTTTTTAATTTATTAGCTTAGACGCAAAATTTTAACCAATGAAACATTTTACCTTATTTTTTCTTTTAATTTCATTGAGTATTACTGCTCAAGACAATCCTCAATGGATGCGACATTCTTCTATTTCACCAGATGGAAAAGAGATTGCTTTCACCTATAAAGGCGATTTATACAAAGTCCCTGCTACTGGTGGTGATGCTATACAACTCACCTATCACAATGCTCATGATTACAAAGCAATTTGGAGCAAAGATGGCTCTAAGATAGCCTTTGCCTCAAATCGATATGGAAACTTTGATATCTATGTAATGAATGCAAATGGTGGTACTGCTACCCGATTAACCTTTCATTCGAGCGATGAAATTCCTTTTACGTTTTCAGCAAACAACAAAGATATTATCTTTGGTACGCAACGTCAAGATGATGTAAAACACAGACAATACCCAACTGGGTCTCAACCAGAATTGTATAGTGTTCCTGTAAAAAGCGGAAAAATAAGTCAGTTAATGACCGTTCCTGCTGAATATGTGCAAGTCTCTAAGAATGGTAAAACGATGGTTTATCATGATAAAAAAGGTGGAGAAAACGAATGGAGAAAGCATCATACATCTTCTATAACTAGAGATATCTGGACGTATGACACCAAAACCAAAGCTCACAAGATGATTACTTCTTTTAATGGAGAAGATAGACAACCTATTTTTAGTGCTGATGAAAAGAGTGTTTATTACCTAAGTGAAAAGAGTGGAACATTTAATGTGCATAAAATATCATTAAGCAATCCTAGTCAAGACGAACAACTTACGAAGTTTAAGCTACATCCAATACGTTTTTTAAGTATGGGGAGCGGTGTTCTTAGTTTTGGTTATGATGGTGAATTATACACAATGACAGAAGGAAAAAGACCTTCAAAAGTAAAAGTCAATATAATAACACAAGACAAAGACAATAGCGATAAGTTTATTTCTGTCAACGGTGGAATCAATGAAATGAAAGTATCTCCAAATGGTAAAGAGATTGCTTTTATTGCAAGAGGAGAAGTATTTGTTACCTCTGTAGACAAATCATTTACAAAAAGAATTACCAACACTCCAGAACGTGAGCGTTTTGTTACTTGGGGGCCTGAAGGTAAATCAATTGTTTATAGTAGTGAACGAAATGGAAAATGGAGCATCTATAAAACTGAAAAGGTACGTAAAGAAGAGCCTTTCTTTTATGCAGCTACATTAATTAAGGAAGAACCAGTTATTGAGAATAAGTTAGATAATTATCTTCCTGAATACTCACCTGATGGTAAAAAACTTGCTTATGTTGAAGGAAGAAAGACCTTAAAGATTAAAGACCTCGCTACTAAAAAAGAAGTAACCTTATTAACTCCAAAAGATTTGTATCACATGAGTGATGGAGACAAGTACTATACTTGGAGTCCAGATAGTAAATGGTTATTAGTTGGGTGGAGTAAGACGCTAAGCAATGGTGAAGTTTTATTAATGGCTGCTGATGGTTCTAAAAGAGTGAACTTAAATGAAAGCGGTTATTACGACTATTATCCTAAATGGGTAAATGGAGGAAAGCAAATGCTTTGGTTTAGCAATAGAAATGGATTAAAATCATATGCAACAAGTGGCCAATCTCAAAATGATGTGTATAGTATGTTCTTTACACAAGATGCTTGGGATGAGTTTAACTTAAGCGATGAAGACCATAAGTTAATGTTAGCCATTAAAGAAGAAGCTAAAAAAGCGAAAGCAAAAGCGGATAAGGAAAAAGCTAAGAAAGACCCTAAAAAGAGCAAAGACAAGGCTAAAAAAGATACTAAAAAGAAAGAGACACTACTTACGTTCGACTGGGAACATATGAAAGATAGAACTCGTAGGTTAACAATTCATTCTTCAAGATTAGGTGATGCAGTGCTCTCTAAAAAAGGTGATGTATTGTATTACTTATCGAGTTTTGAAGGACGCTCCAACTTATGGAGTACCAACCTTAGAACAAGAGCTACCAAAATGGTTTTAAAATTAAATGTTGGTGGAGGAAGCTTGCAATGGGATAAGGATATGAAAAATCTATACCTTTTGAGTAGTGGTCGAATTTCAAAAATTGATCCTAAATCAGGAAAACAAAAAGGAGTAAGAATTAATAGTGAAATGCAATTCGATGAAAATGCAGAAAGAGTTGCCATGTTTGAGCATGTATGGATACGAACAAATGCAATTTTCTATCATTCTAACTTCCATGGTATCGATTGGAAGAAAATGAGAAAAGAGTATGAAAAGTATTTACCTCATATTGGTAATGGATTTGAATTTTCTGAAATGTTATCAGAAATGCTAGGAGAATTAAATGTTTCTCACGCTGGTTCTGGATATAGAGGTGGTAGAATTTCTAATGCTGATGCAACTGCTTCACTAGGAATCTTTATGAGTTATAAACACAAAGGAGATGGAATCTTAATCGATGAAATTATTAATGGAGGTCCATTAGACAAAGCGAAATTTAAAATTTCTGCAGGAATGATTATTCAAAAAGTTGATGGTGTTACCGTTGATAAAGATCAGGATGTTGCCAAATACTTCAATAGAAAATCTGGGAAGTTTATGTTGTTAGAGATCCTTGATCCAAAAACGAAAAAGACTCAAACGATTACTGTAAAACCAATTTCTAAAGGAGCTGAAAATCGTCTTCTGTACAACAGGTGGGTAAAGACAAATGAGAAAGAAGTTGAAAAGGCTAGTAAAGGTAAATTGGGATATGTACATATTCCTGGAATGAGTGATGGTCCTTATAGAAGCATTTATCAAGATATGATGGGGAAATATGCCGATCGTGAAGGAATGATTATCGATACTCGATTTAATGGAGGAGGCGATTTAGTTGCTGATTTAGCAATGTTCTTTACTGGAGTTCCTTTTATCAGTTATGAAACAGAAGCGAAAGTTGTTGGTGGTGAACCTACATCTCGTTGGACAAAACCTACACTATCTATGTTTAATGAAAGTATGTATTCAGATGGTCATTGCTATGCGCAAGGTTACACCGATCTTAAAATTGGTAAAACTGTAGGAATGCCTGTTCCAGGAACATGTAGTTTTGCTGGATGGGAAGGACTCCCTAATGGTGCTTATTGGGGTGTAGTTCCTGTAAGTGCAAAAAATATAGATGGTAAATGGATGGAGAACTTACAAACTGAACCTACGATTAAGATAAAGAACATGCCAGGTGTTATAGACAGTGGTAGAGATCAACAATTAGAAAGATCTATTGCTGAAATGTTGAAAGACTTACGATAGTTTTTCTTCTTCATAAGAAATTAAAAGCGGCTAATTCATCATATGTGAGTTAGCCGCTTTTTTATAGAGTCAAATCAATCGATTATTTTTTAATTGATTTCTAAATTCTTTGGGGGAAACCCCACTATACTTCTTAAAAACCCTACTAAAATAAAGAGGATCGTTATACCCCACTTGATACGCAATTTCTTTCACAGGGATGTTTGTTAAGAATAATTTTTTCTTTGCACTTGCTATTCTCTTTAAATTTAAAATCGTAATAAAGCTGTTCTGAAAATATCTTTTGCACAATCGATTGAAGGTCGTTAAAGAAACTTTCAAAGCATTGATATAAAATTCTGAAGATGATTGAGAATGATAATTCCGCTCTATTAATTTTTCAATTTGATGATGCATGTTTTCTTTATCAATGATTCTTTTTTCTTGACTGTCTTTTTTAGCACGTACAGCATTGATCAAAAACATTTTTAATTGACTAGAAACCATATCTAACTGACCAACTTCCTTTCTAGAAAGTTCTTCATAGATGTTTTTATAAAACTGAAATAAGTTATAAAACTTTTTATCATTAGGCTTTAAAGAATTGTCATTGAAAAAATTATTGAATAATAATCCTTGACAACCAACATCTTTTGCATGAATATCTATGCAAAAGAAATCAGGGTGAAATTGTATAAGTACACCTTTAAGCTCACCGAGTAAAGACAATTTCTGATAAGGGTAATAGAAGAATATTTTTGAATCCTCAAGTAGTATTTCTCTTCCATCTAAAGACAATATACCAGAGCCTTTTTCAAGAAAGACAACTGCATAGAAGTTAGGCTGATCAAAGAAAGAAGAAATTGTTTGTTCATTAATAGCCCCTGCTGTTAAGACCTTCTCTCCTTCTCTATTTAATAATACTCTTTCCATTTTGTTTAGACAATTGCACTATCTCCAATAGTTATTTGCTGCAGAGATCGTTTGAAAATTTACAGCGATTACATGAGATGCTGCTGTGAGCTCTGAAGCGTCATTAGCGTAATCATTTCTCAACTTTTTTAATACTTCCATGTCAGGCTGTGTCGACTTTACTCCCATTCTAGATAATTTAATTGCCAAATCGAAACCCTCTTGGGAATTCTTTGTTATAAGGCTTAGTAGCCATAATTCGTTATTTTCCATGATGTCATTCTTTTAATTCTTTTCAAAGGTAAAATGACAGTATAGGAAATCACAGTAATATACAATCAATACATGGATTATTTAACCATATCTATTGTTAAAATCCAATTATTGAATACTCAACATATACTGAAAGAGTTTCAGACCTATCTGTTCACCATGGCTAGAGTTTGTAAACAATACGGTTCCCCATTTCATCTCTGGTATGAAATAAAACATACATGTAAACTCTCTATCATTATTCCCTTCATGTCCATATATTCTTCCTATAGGTAAATCCCCTGCATAAAAACCTAAGGTTAAAGCAGAAACTCCTTGAGCTCTGTTTGGATGATCTTCTGGTAAAATAGTTTGATTCTTAAATAACTCTTGATAGTTCTCTTTATTCAACCCTTCCTTATTCATTAAAGCAATGATCCATCTTGCAAAATCTTTTGCGTTCGTATTGATCCCATAGGCAGCACCAAACTCTTTATCTCCTTGATTTTTTAACGCCTTCCATTCTCCATCTTTAAAAGCTCTAGCTTTATTACTTTGATTCTTTTTATTAGAAATATACCTCGTTACATTTAACCTTAAAGGTTTGGCAATATGTTCATGAAAGTGTTTTTTGCAAACCTTTTGCATCGGTCTTTAAAATTTGCTGAAGCACCAATGCTAAATATTGATATCCTTCCCCTGAATACTGAAATTTAGATCCCGGCTCAAAATCAATCGTCAATTTATGATCTGGTCTCCCTGTACGCCAGTTAGGGAAACCTGTTTTATGAGAAAGTACCATTCTTGCAGTGATCTTTTTATAACGTTCATCATAAGCAATTGCAGAATATGGCAGATACTTGTACAAAGGCTTGTCTAGATCTAATAGATCTTGCTCAACAAAATACATTGCATAATACCCAAAAAGAGGTTTTGATAAAGAAGCAGCTTCAAAAATAGTTTTATCTATTACCTTTTGATTAGGTCTACTCAGCCCTTTCGGTGAGTGAAAAGCGATATGACCATTATTAATAATTGCAATGGAAAGTCCAGGTGTATTTGTCGACTTCATTTCTTTCTCCAAGAAAGCATTTAACAATTTTGAATCTATTGTCTTTCCCGTAGGCAGTTGTATTGTTTGAGCTTCTATAGTCCCTAAGAATAAAAGAGAAATGAAAAATGTTATTACTTGATGGCTAGCAGTTTTAATCATGACTATCGTTTTAAAATTCAAATCAAAACTGAGAAATAATTCAAAATACTAAAACTACATTCCGATAAAGTGGGTGAAAAAAACGGTGAATACGATTCTGTAAGATTAAATGAGTACCCTCTCCCAAACGCTTGTCCCCTTAATGATATTTGTTTGAGAGATTGTACTTTACATAACATGTTTTCTCCAAACTTTCATAGTTGTGGTCATTAATTTAATAACCTTGAAAACTTATTGAGCGTAAATATCTTTACTAAACAGAAAATAATCAGCAGGGGTTTCACCCTTTTTAATTCGTTTTTTACCTCATTCTGAGATACTTTTCTTTTTGAATTAAATAATGATGAATCTTCATGAAATTAATAAATATTTAGGATATTTTTTTATGTTTGCGTAAATTAACCTACATGAAATTCTTATTCAGGATTCTAATCCTAATTATCTGTATTCAAACATACACTGTGAATGCGCAACATTCCGTTGCAAGAGATTGGAATGAAGAACTGCTAGAGGCTGTTAGAAACGATTTTGCTCGCCCTACTGTACATGCAAGAAATCTCTTTCATAGTTCAATACTTATGTACGATGCATGGGCCGTTTTTAATCTTACGGCTGAGACAGTATTCTTAGGAAAGACGTATGCAGGATATACATGTGATTTTACAGGAGTTCATATGGCTTCTAATCCTGAAGCTGCTACTCATGAAGTAATGAGTTATGCAATGTATCGATTACTAGTCCATAGATTTGCTGGTTCACCAGGCTCTACAGAATCTTTAGCTTCTTTTAAAGCACTTTTTGAATCCTATGGTTATGATATTGATTTTACCTCGGTAGATTATGCTACTGGTTCTTATGCTGCCTTAGGAAATTATCTAGCGCAAGAAATGATTGCTTTTGGATTGCAAGATGGTTCTAACGAAGCAAACGGGTATGAAAACCTTCATTATACTCCAGATAATAGCCCTTTGATTTTAGAATTGTATGAAGACAATTCATCCATCGATCCAAACAAATGGCAACCTTTAGCTTTTGATACTTTTGTAGATCAAAGTGGAAATATTTTCCCTCTACAGACACCTGGTTTCTTGAGCCCTGAATGGGGAAGCGTCGTTCCTTTTTCTTTAAAACCAACGGATCTAGATATTTTAAATGATGATTTTGATTGTTATGTATATAATGACCCAGGTGCTCCAGAGTACATACAGAATTCAACGATGGACGGCATTGATGATCCCTACAAATGGCACTTTGCTTTGGTGATCGCTTGGTCTGCTCAATTAGATCCTTCAGACAATACAATGATTGATATTTCACCAGGAGCAATTGGAAATGTAGATATCTCTGCTTTCCCTTCTACTTTTGAAGAGTACAAATCTTTTTATGACTTCACCAATGGAGGTGATGCTGGAACTGGACATGCTTTAAATCCTATTACTGAAGATCCTTATGAACCTCAAATGGTAAAAAGAGCTGATTATGCTCGTGTATTAGCTGAGTTTTGGGCAGACGGGCCCGATTCTGAAACACCTCCAGGTCACTGGTTTACTTTAATGAATTATGTAAGCGATCATCCTGAAACTGTTAAGAAACTAGAAGGACAAGGATCTTTGCTTAGCGATTTAGAATGGGATGTAAAAAGCTATTTAGCATTAGGTGGAGCAATGCATGATTGCGCTATTAATGCTTGGGGAATCAAAGGATATTATGATTATATCCGTCCTATATCAGCCATTCGGTATATGGCCTCTAAAGGTCAAAGTACTGACCCAAGTATAGCTAGTTTTGACCCACATGGATTGCCTTTAATTACAGGGTTAATTGAATTGGTCGAAACTGGAGATCCATTGGCAGGAACTGGAGACGAAAATGTAGGCAAAATTAAAGTGATGTCGTGGAAAGGTCCGGATTTTATTTCTGATCCAACTACAGATGTTGCTGGTGTGGATTGGATTCTAGGAACTCATTGGTGGCCATATCAAAGACCAACGTTTGTAACACCTCCTTTTGCAGGATATCTTTCTGGACATTCTACCTTTTCAAGGGCTGCTTCTGAAGTACTAACCTTACTTACAGGTGATGCTTTTTTCCCAGGAGGTATGGGAACATTTGATGTTGCTCAAAATGACTTTTTAGTTTTTGAACAAGGTCCTTCAGAAAGTTTCACCCTTCAGTGGGCAACCTATAGAGATGCTTCAGATCAAACTAGTTTATCGAGGATCTGGGGAGGTATACACCCTCCTATTGATGACATTCGTGGTCGGGTTATTGGTGATAAAATTGGAAGAGAATCTTTTGCTTTAGCGAAACAATACTTTACAAATACTCTAAGTACAGACACTTTTCAAATAGATGATCAGACTACTGTTTTTCCTGTTCCTACAGAGAACATACTAACCATTAAGACTCCTTATCAAGAAGAGATTACTGTTCAATTAGTTTCATTAACAGGAAAAGTAGTGTATTCAAAAAAGAATGTTGATCACCTTGGACAAATTGAACTAGAAATCAATGACTTATCGAGAGGGATATACCTATTGAAAGGTATTTCAAAAAACAATGAAGTTTTGTTTCAAAAGAAGATTATTCGATAATAGTTGAACTATCAACAGGTTAAGTAATCAATTTTTCAATTACTTCTGTATCATCAAAGTATTTAATATGAATTTTTGAGTTAAATCGACTACCCCAACTACTATCCATTTTTAACTCTTTAGATTCAAAGTGATCTCCATAACTATTAATAGATTCATAGGAACATAACCAATCTTCTTTCGAAAAATAATCCAACCATGCATCGATGTTTTCATTGCCTCTACATTCATCCAGGTATTCTCTGAATAAGTTTGTTTTGTGAGAAAGAAATGAAATTGCTGCTCCTATTGTAATACTTTTAATTTTTAGGTTATTAGGGTTATCATACTTAGATAAAAAATCTAACGCTGGAATTACTCCCAAACTATGGGAAAAGAACGTAATTTGTTCATATTCTTCATCTTTTTCAATTGCATTTACCAGTAATTGAATTCTATTTTTAACACTTCTCCTTATACCAGGATCTTTAATAAATTTCATCGTAAAACCAGAAGCTTTTAGTATTAAAGCAGTAGGCAGAACACTTAACAGTAATCCAATTAAAACATAAATATTTGCAAGTAACGGAGGTATCAATATAATTTTTGGTAGCAATTTCCGAATAGGATCATAAGTTTCAATCGCCGAAAGTACTACTCCAATTATAGAGAAATACCAAAGAGTAATGACCAACCCAGAAAAACAAATTCCTATAAACATCCATTTATTTTTAGATGCAGCTTTCCATATTGGAGAAAAAAGCCAAAATATAATTAACTCTAGCCCAAAAAATATTTTCCTCTTAGACTTAATATTATCTGAATAGTTTTCAGTAATAATATCTCCCCAAAAAACTTCATAAACATCAATTTTTTTTACTTCAAGGGAATTGTTAAACGTAACTTCCAAACTTTCAGAATTTGGTTTCTCAGGGTTGTTTATCTTTTTAACTGTAGCTATTGTTTGCTTATCTGAGATACTATCAACAACACGTTTTAAGGCAAAACCGACTTCTTTAGAGTCTAATCCGGGAATGACAATAAGGGCTTCTTTGTTCATAATTTGTATTTAGTTGTGGGGACTAAATAATTATCGAAAGATTTCTAATGCTAATATAAAAAAAGATCATCTAATTCTACTGCCTTTAAATAAGTATTCTAAATGTTAAGATTTCATTAAATAAAACAAATGCGCTCATAATTAATAGTATTACTATTATATTTGCATTTAAATAAATCAAACATGAAGAGACTACTATCAACAATTAAAATTCAAGTAAATGAGAAATTGTATAATAAAGACCCTGAAACCTCTGAATTAGGGAAAAAAATCATTGAGCATAGTATTCGACTTATTCATGAAATGGGAGTAGAAACTTTTACTTTCAAGAAATTAGGAAACGCTATTGGTTCTAATGAAAGTTCTATTTACAGATATTTTGAAAACAAACACAAACTACTACTCTACTTAACTTCATGGTATTGGAGTTGGATTGAGTACCAATTAGTCTTTAGCACATTTAATGTAACAAACCCTAAAGAAAAAATAGCAAAAGCAATAGAAATATTAACTCAACCAATTAGTCAAGATTCAACATATAAGCACATAGATGAAATATTACTGAGTCAGATTGTTGTCAACGAATTTTCAAAGTCCTACTTAACAAAAGAAGTAGATACTGAAAACAAAGAGGGTTATTTTTCTGTTTTTAAAAGGCTTATTACGAGGCTAAAGGAGATCATTATAGAAATCAATCCCAAATATCCATATCCATTAAGTTTAGCAAGTACCGTTATAGAAGGTTCTCTTTACCAAAATTTCTTAAAAGATCATTTTATGTCAATTACAGATTGTAATTCATCAAAAGAAATTAAAGAGTTTTTAATCCACCTAGTCAATACTACTTTAAAAAATAGCTAAGAATGTCAGATAATTTTTTAACTGCTTGGCAGCGTTTTATGGGGTTGTTGCAACTCGACAGAAGAGACGTTTTACAAGTGTTCTACTATGCAATTTTCGCAGGAATAGTAAGCCTTACACTTCCATTAGGAATTCAGGCAATCATTAACTTAATACAGGGAGCTCAAATAAGTACTTCTTGGGTTATACTTGTTATTTTAGTGACTGTTGGAGTTGCTTTTGCTGGAATTTTACAGGTAACTCAAATGAGAATTATTGAAAATATTCAGCAGAAAATTTTTACACGTTCGTCGTTTGAATTTGCCTATCGCTTTCCTAAAATGAAAATGAGTGAATTGCGAAATCAGTACCCGCCAGAGTTAGCAAATCGTTTCTTTGATACGTTAACAATTCAGAAAGGATTGTCTAAAATACTGATTGACTTCCCTGCTGCTCTATTACAAATTTTGTTTGGATTGATATTACTTTCTTTCTATCATTCATTCTTCATCATTTATGGAGTTTTGTTATTACTGTTGATTTACATTGTATTCAAGTTTACAGCACAAAAAGGATTAGAGACAAGCTTAAACGAGTCTAAATACAAGTACAAAGTAGCACATTGGATTCAAGAGATTGCTAGAGCTATTGTGAGCTTTAAACTGTCAGGAAAAACAAGCCTAGCATTAGATAAAAATGATGCTTTGGTTGAAGAATATTTACACTACAGAGAGAGTCACTTCAAAGTTTTAATCTTACAATTTATTCAAATGATTGGATTTAAAGTATTGGTTACAGGAGGGTTACTTTTAATTGGCGGAATTTTAGTCATGAATCAACAAATGAATATTGGTCAGTTTGTAGCTGCAGAAATCATTATTATCATCGTTATTAGTTCTGTTGAAAAATTAATTCTTGGCTTTGAATCTTTTTATGATGTACTAACATCCTTAGAAAAATTAGGTCAGGTTGTAGACAAAGATTTGGAGCCTCAAGGTGGAGATAAACCTTCTTTAGAAGAAATTAATATCGAGTTAGAAAACGTTTCTTATGTTGTCAAAGAAAAAGACTCTCCTATTCTAAAGAATATCAGTTTAGAAATCAAAAATAAGGAAGCTGTTATTATTCATGGATCTAGTGGTTCTGGAAAGACGTCCTTATTAAAATTAATTGCAGGTGTTTTAGAACCTACAAAAGGAAATATATTTATCAATAATACTAAGCTGAAAAATATTCATTTGAACCATTATAGAGGGGTCGTTGGGCAAACATTAGCTGAAGATACACCATTTGAAGGCACCATTTTAGAGAATATCACATTTGGAGATGAAAGTATTTCTCAAGAAGATTTACAATGGGCAATAGAAAACACAGGGTTAAGTGAGTTCATAAAAGATCAACCCAATGGATTAAAAACAATGCTATATCCAGAAGGAAAGCAAATTTCATTTTCAATTTCAAAGAAAATTGTACTGGCAAGAAGTATTGTAAACAAGCCAAAGTTACTAATCTTAAAAGAGCCTTTAGAGCATTTCGATACAGATAAAGCAGATACAATCATGGAGTTTTTAACACATAAAGACAGACCATGGACTTTAATTGTTGTAAGTCAGAATAAAAATTGGACGAAGAACTGTACCAAAGCCTACACATTAATTAATGGTGAATTAAAAGGATAGAAAGAATGTTAAATATCTCAAATAATAAATTAAACCAATCGGTAGACATAGAACACTATGCTTCTGTGAAAAAGGTATTTTTCAAGAAGGATTACAAGTATTTCAATCGTTTCTTAAAAGCTTTTAGCCTCATTTTAATAATCATCCTTTTCCTTCCTTGGACACAGAACGTAACAAGTATAGGGAATGTAACTACTTTGCGCTTAGACCAAAGACCTCAAACTATTCAATCTCCTATTCCTGGTAGAATAGAAAAGTGGTATGTAAATGAAGGTGATCTTGTGAAAAAAGGCGACACCATTCTATTCATCTCCGAAGTAAAGAATGAGTATTTCGATCCTAAGCTGATGCAGAGAACACAGCAACAGATTGATGCAAAAGGGAAATCAGTGAATTCTTATCAGAACAAAGTAAAATCTTTAGAGAATCAGATTTCATCTTTACAACGAGAGTTAGTTTTAAAGACAAAGCAAACTAAAAACAAACTAATACAAGCAAACTTAAAGGTAACAAGTGACAGTATTTATTTTGAAGCTGCTAAAACCAATCTTTCTATAGCAGAAAGGCAATATGAGCGTACAGAAACTCTGCAAAAAGAAGGTTTAAAGGCTGTAAAGGATGTTGAAGAGAAGAAATTAAAACTTCAAGAAAGTCAAGCGAAACTTATTGCTACTGAAAATAAGTTGTTGGCAAGTAGGAATGAGGTAATCAATGCTAAAATTGAGTTAAACAGAATAAAAGCCTCTTACACAGATAAGATTTCAAAAGCGGAGAGCAACAAGTTTACAGCAGAATCTAGCCAGTTTGACACAGAGGCTCAGGTAACGAAACTAGAAACTTCATTCTCTAATTATTCAAAAAGAAATGATTTGTATTACATCAAAGCTCCTCAAAATGGTTTTATCAATAAAGCTATTAGAGGTGGAATTGGCGTGACTTTTAAGCAAGGAGAACGATTGGTTGGAATTATGCCTGAAAATTTTGAAATCGCCGTAGAAACTTTTGTAGACCCTATAGATTTGCCTTTAATCAATAAAGGTGAAAGCGTACAAATACAATTTGATGGTTGGCCTGCAATTGTATTTAGCGGATGGCCTAATGCATCCTATGGAGCTTTTACTGGAGAAATAGTGGCTATTGAGAATTTCATCAGTAATAACGGGAAATACAGAGTTCTCATTGCTCCTATGAAAGGGACTCCTCAATGGCCAGCTGCATTAAAAGCTGGTTCTGGAGCCAGAACAATGGCGCTATTAGAAGATGTTCCAATTTGGTTTGAACTATGGAGAAAACTCAATGGATTCCCTCCTAACTATTATCAACCTAAATCTAAAACTGCTACCACAAAAAAATAATCAATGAAAAAATATATCTTTTTATTGTGCCTCTTTTCTATTCAACTAAGCAATGCTCAAGAGCTAGACTCCAACATTATGAGTTTGCAAGAGTACTTGGGGTATGTAAAGCAATTTCATCCTATTGTAAAACAAGCAAATTTGATCATCGCTGAGAGTGAAGCAAAGTTGTTGAAGTCTAGAGGAGCTTTTGATCCTAAGTTAGAAATTGACTATGATAAAAAGCAATTCAAAGGGAGTGAGTATTATAATAAGTTCAATGCTACATTTAAGGTTCCTACATGGTATGGAATAGAATTAAAAGCAAACTTCGAAGAGAATACTGGAGTTTTTTTAAATCCAGAAGCAAGCGTTCCTACAGACGGTTTGTATAGCGTTGGGGTCTCTCTTTCTCTTGCTAGAGGTTTGCTGATGAATCAGCGAATGAGCATGCTAAAACAAGCAAAACTTTTTAAAGAGCAAGCTAAAGCTGATAGACAATTACTAGTTAATCAGATTTTAATGGAATCTGCCAAAGCTTATTTCGATTGGCTAAAGACCTATAATGAGCAATTAGTTTATCGTTCATTTCTAAAAAATGCAGAGCTACGATTTGATGGTGTAAAAAAGAGTTTTTACGCTGGAGAGAGAGCGTCTATTGACACTTTAGAAGCAGGGATTATAGTCAACAACAGAAAATTAAACTTAGAGAAATCAAAAATAAAGTATACAAAATCGACCTTACAACTTTCTAATTTCCTTTGGTTAGAGAACAATGTTCCAATAGAGTTACAAGAAGGAATTGTTCCTGATATCAATACATTTGAAACGATTGATATGACCCTGAATATCAATTCATTTTCAGCAGACACAGTGAATATTGAGTCTCATCCAAAATTAATTTCTTTGGATCGTAAATATGAAAGTTTAAAAATCGATAAACGTTTAAAAGCAAACAGGTTACTCCCTCAAGTAGATCTAGAGTATAATTTTTTAACTCAAACCCCGGAGTTGATTAATTCATTGAACCAGAATCAATACAAAGGCGGAATAAAAGTGAAATTCCCTTTGTTTTTGCGTAAAGAACGAGGTGATTTAAAACTTTCAAAACTAAAACTTCAGAATACAGAATATGAAATTGCCAGCACAAAAGTTAGTTTAAATAATAAAATCAAAGCCATTAGTCAAGAAATAAACTCTTTAGAAAGGCAAAATGGATATGCAATTCAAATTGTAAATGATTATCAGACATTATTAACTGCTGAAGAACGAAAGTTTTTCTTAGGCGAAAGTTCTATTTTTTTAGTAAACTCAAGAGAGTCTAAATTAATTGACTCCAAACTAAAAGCAATTGATGTGTTAAACAATTATTTGAATTCTAAAGTTACGCTAGTAAATACTTTAGCTTTAATGAACCCTTAATCTGAAAAAAGAACCTAACTTTACACTACCAAACTTTAGGATATGGAATTAAAAATTCAAATAGCATTAATTGCGGGTTCTTTTATAGTCCTCTTAATATTAATGGCCATTACCAAAAAGATTACCAAGAAAGTTTCTTTAGTAAAAAATCTAGAGCCAAATAGGAAAAAAGTGGTTTTAAATGTCTTTTACTTCTTGTATTACATCGTTTTTATAACCGCTGTTATTATCATACTAGGAATCGATCTGCAAGAAGTATCCATCTTTATATCCTCCATTCTCGCTATTTTAGGGATTGCATTATTTGCACAATGGTCTTTACTATCAAACCTAACAGCGAGTATTATTATTTTCTTCTACCATCCATTAAAGATTGGTGATCGTGTTAAAATTTTAGACAAAGAATTTGATTTCACTGGTGAGGTTATAGACATTACTGGTTTTTATACAATGATTAAAACTGACGAAGATCAAGAGATTAGCATCCCTAATTCTTTGGTGCTTCAAAAAGGAATCAAATTTTTTAAATAAATTATTATTCCATAAGAATAGAAAATTTATAAAATCTTTCCCCTAATATTGTAAGATAATACCCTAAAATAAGTGTTTACTAAGAATCGGATTCTTTATGTTATTTTTCTTGTAGTTGGATTGTTTGCTATTTATTTCTTCCACACTAAAATAGTTGATAATGACAAAGCTGTAAGAGACCAACAACTTCAAGATACACATAAGAGAATCATTGAACGGTTTGATGCTTCTATAGAAAAATTTGCGGCCCTCATGTCTGGAATACATTCAAAATTTTCAGAAGATGATATTCCAACTCAAATAGAATTACAAACTTTTCTACAAAACCAACTAAAAGACATCAATTTTAGCGACTCTATCGTAGTCTCTTATTTGGATGTAAATCATAAATTCATTTATAATTTTGATCGTTTTTCAATCGATAAATACGGCTTAGTAGGTAAAAAGGTTATTGATTTTAGAGACTCTTTAGAAATTCGTCGATTAGATAATGTTTTAAATTCTGATGAGATGAGACTATTCCCTCCTATCAATCTTATTGAGGGCTGGATTGGAATTCCTTTAAACTTTAGAGTTAAAAATAATAACAAACCTATTGGGTATATTGCTTCTATTATCAATTTCAAGAACCTCATTGAACCTATTTATCAAGTAGAGTCTTCTTCTAAATTTGCTTTTATGTTCTCTGTAAAAGATGGAGCTACATTTGACAGAGAAATGGTGTATGATAAATTTAAAGTATACCATAATAGGACAGATAAAGAATACTATAAGAACTTTGATATTCCCGAAAATGATTTTACATATTCTAACATATCAAAATACGGGCTAACGTTTAAATTAGGAACAGCTTACAAAGAAAAGTATGTTATCAATAATTCTTTATCCTATATGTTTGCCTGCTGGTCTATTCTGGTTATTTTCTTTTGGGGCTTGAGCTTAAGAAGTAATCTTAACGTTTCTAAACTCAATGAAAAACTACTTGCAAAAACTAGTTATATTGAAGTACAAACGAAAGAACTAGCACAAAGGAATATCTCTCTAAATGACTATGCACATATTGTAACCCATGACTTAAAAGCTCCCCTAAGAAACTTAAACACTCTTTTTTATTGGTTAAAAGAGGATGTGGAAATTAAGCCAGGAAGTAAAGATTTATTAGATAAAATGGGATCTAATATCGATAAGATGGACAAGTTAATCGAAGGCATTTTTGAATATTCCCAATTAGATTATTTAGAAAAAAAAGAAGAAAAGGTAGACTTTAAAAAAGTAATAGATGAACTATCAGGCTACTTTACATCTAATCACAAAGTAGAAATCAATAGCAATCTAACTAATCTTGATTTTATAGGTGATGAAACAAAAATAAAACAGCTTTTTCAAAACTTGATTCATAATTCTATTCGATATAATGATAAGGAAAAATGCATGATAGATATTCAATTCAAAAAAGAGAACAATGAATTTCTTTTTGAGTTTAAGGACAATGGTGTTGGTATTGAAGAAAAGTATTTCGATCAGATTTTTAAAGTCTTCCAAAAACTATCTGACAGACCAGATAGTACTGGAATAGGCTTGGCAATTGTAAAAAAAATAGTAAAAAATTACAATGGAAAAATCTGGGTTGAATCTGAAGTTGGAAAGAGCACCACATTTTTGTTTACACTAGTTTCTAGATAAATATTTCTATATTTAGAACGCTATTAATTCTTAAAAAAGAAAATGGATCACCAGCACCACACATCAGATTCGGTAAAGACCAATGGAAATTTAACAGATTATCCTTTAAAATGGCCAAGTGACCAGAAAAGTTCAACACATGAATTGGCTATTGATGATAAATTTATCTACGTAACAGGTCAGAAAATGGATCAGGTTGCTAAATTAGATTATGATGGAAACATTGTTGTTTATTATAATATGCCAAAAGGCAGCGGCCCTCATGGATTACTCATAGATACTAAGGGAAATATTTGGGTCTCTCTAGAATTTAAAGGCACTGTTGCACAACTGGATGATGAAGGTGCTATTGTTCAAGAAGTTGACGTTAACATCTATGTTAATGATGGTAAAACCGCCATCAATCCTGCTCCTCATGGTATTGGATTAGACGCTTCAGGAGAAAACATTTGGTTTACAGGAAAACGAACAAGTACTGTAGGGAAATTTAATTTAGACTCCAAAGTTGTTGAACATTACGAATTAGATAATCTCGCTTCATTACCAATTTTTCTTTCCTCAGGACCAGATTCTAGCATTTGGGGTACGGAGTTAAAAAGTAATGCTATTTTAAAAGTCTCTAAGGAAGGTAGGATTTCTGAATATGACATTCCTACTTCAAATAGTCGCCCTATAGGTATTATCCCTGATCCTTCTGAACCTTATATGTGGTTTACGCAAGAAGCCGGTGTAAATATTGGGAGAATTAACATGGACGGTGAAATTACCGAATACCCTGTTCCTGCATTGCAAAAAAATGACATCCTCGCCTCGTTAACATTTGATCGAGAGAATAATTTATGGGTACAAGTGTATGTAGATCATAACGACTCATCACCTTCTGGACCAGATTATCTTATAAAATTTGACAAATCGATTCGTGAAGCTACTGGAGATGCTTCATACGAAGTTCCTTACAGTATCCATGTTGTTCCAACACGTGGTACTATGATGCATCGAATTAAAATGGATTTTGATGGTAATTTATGGTATACTGAAATGATGACAGATACAGTTGGTGTCATTCGATTTTAGAAATCAACAACAATACCAATGCTAGGAATAGGAGTACTTGTGTCTTGTTCTATTTCTGTCAATGACCTAGGACTTAACAATGATCCATCTAAATCCCTTGTCAAACCATACTCTGGAGGAGTTGGTATCTTTTGAGCTAACATATTCTGCACTTCAAAAAAGATATTCAGAGACCATTTTTCATAATTCCATTTCTTGTCAACACGAATATCTAACTGACTAAATGTTTCTAATTTCTCTTCTCCTAAACGGCTGTAGTCTAAAATAATTTCAGGATAGGTAATTAATGTCTGCGCTTTATCAGCTGGGACAAATGGCGTTCTTCCTGCAAAACGATATCGAGAGCTGATTTCCCAATTTCTTTTCAATTTATAACCTCCTACAAATGAAACTAAATGACGGCTATCCCAAACAGAAGGGATGTAAATGGAAGTATCAAATCCTGTAAATTCACTAAAGAAATAAGTATAGGAGAAAATACTATAGAAGTTGTTCAACAGTTTCTGTTGGTATTGGAATTCTAAACCATAACTCCTTCCCTTTCCTACTGTTTCTACCTCTTCATTACCTAAGACTTCAAAATCCGCTCCTTTATTTGCTAATGACACTTGATCTAATACAGAAACAGGATAATCGTTATATCTTTTGTAGAATCCTTCTATAGAAATGCTTGCAGAAGGGCTTAAATAATGTTGTAACCCAATAACATAATGATCACTTCGTGTATAATCACTATCTTGATTAACTAAGTTTCCAGAATTGTCTCTAAATCCAAGGATCGTATAAGGAGCAATTTTATAATACCTTCCAGCAGTTGCGCTAATTCGCCAATCTTCAACAAACTCATAAGACAACGATAATCTTGGCGAAAAGGTTGACACTAAATCATCAGAAGTTGTAAAGTTATCAGCATCCATCCTGAAGCCAATGGAAAGATCTAGTTTATTTTGAAAGTAGGAACGTGTCGCATTTGCAAAGAGGCCGTATTTCATAAAATCAATTTCAGTAGCATAGAATATATTATCTACTGTGTTCTCTGTATTATTTTTATAATAAGAATGCTGTACGTTAAAACCTCCAGTAAGCTTCCAATCGTTAACAAATTTTGTCAGTTGATAACGTAATTTAGTTTCAGACTCTACTGCATCATTTCTAAAAATAACTCCTGATTCATTCTCAGGGTCTAGATACGTTGTGAATATATTTTTAAGTCGATTGTTACTTAATGTTGTCTGCATAAAGCCAGATCCATCCTTAAATCTTTTCTTCCAAGTAACTCCTATTGAGTTGGTTTGTTGCTCAATAAAAGGCGCTTGTTCTAAAATAGCTTGAGCCCCTTCATCAAACTCATCAGGCGCTTCAACAGTAAAATCATCAATAGATCCTAAACCTATAACATACAGGTTGTTATAGCCATCTATTTGATGTGATAGTTTATATTGATAATCCCAGTAATTCGGTCTTATTGGTAAGCCAATTAATTCAAATAATGCTTGCAAGTAGCTTCTTCGTACAGAAACTAAAAAACTTGTTTTGCTTAATTTATTTTCTTTTTTAAACAAAGGCCCTTCTAATGTAAAAGCTGCATCAGTAGCACTCACACGGACATTGGTATTAAAGCTTTCTCTATTTCCATCACGTTGTTTAAATTGTAAAACTCCCGACAATGGATTGTCATATTGAACTCCAAAAGCTGAAGTAGATAGAGTGACATCATTGATAAAAGAAACGTTCAGCAATCCAACTGGACCACCAGCGCTTCCTTGCGTGGCAAAATGATTGATATTTGGAACCTCTACTCCATCTAGATAATAGACTGTTTCATTAGGCGCTCCTCCACGAATAATTAAATCGTTACGAAACCCTCCAACTGAAGGAGAAACCCCTGGTAAGGTTTGAGCAACCTGCACTACATCATTATTTCCTCCGGGATATGTAGCAATCTCTACTGCCGACAAAGATTGTGTTGATAAAGGCGTTTCTTTTGGTCTACTAATCTTGTTCTTATTACTTACAACAACTTCTTCTAATTTTTCAGAAGCCTCAATTAATGTGAAATTGAAAGCAGGATTTCCTTTTGATTTAATAATAATATTAAACTTCGTTTGTGGAACATAAGAAATAAAACTAGCGGTTAAATTATATGATCCAGGAACAACGTCTTTAATTTCAAATGTTCCATCATCATTTGTATAGGTTCCTTGATTATTATTTAAAAACACTGTAGCCGCAAAGATAGGAGCACCTTTTTCATCGATCACTTTTCCGCGAATCGTTGTTTTTACCTGAGCTAGAATAGAAATTGTGCTCATTAAAAAGAAGGTTAAAAATAAGAAGTGTTTTACTTTAGAAGCCATGCAATTTTTATTATAATTCTTACTTGCAAAAATACTACATTTCCAAAAGCAAATAATCATTAAAAAAAGGAAACGTAACTTTTAACTTTTGAAAACGTCTTACATACAATTCCAATCAGTTTGAAAAAAGAAATCTACTCTTTTCTAAAAGTATATGTATTTACGTGGGTCTTTACCTTCGGACTGTTTCTATTGAATTTATTAAACCCTGGCTATACGTTTGAACGTCTATGGGATAATTATGTTCAGATCATCTCAAGTACTAAGGGAATACTGATACTTCATTCTGTTTTTATCCTGTTCTACGCTATTTTCTTAATTGTACGGTATTTCATTCGAGTATACCGTAAAAAAGGAGTCAGAACCTTTGTAAAACAATTTTTATTTCGATTCGCCACTCCTATTCTATTAGTTTTCATTACAATCAAAAGCATTTTGTATGTCAATAACAATGAGAATTTTGAGTATCAATGGGATACTGCCATAGAAAATAAAACAGATACCATTGAGCATTTATATGCTATCGATGGAAAACATAGAGGAATGGGGGTTTATGATGTTGGAAGAAGTAATCGAACTACGTATAAGGAATTAATTAAAACGAATGTAGAGTGGGTTCAGATTTTACCCTACTTCTATCAAGAGAATGAAACAACCAATGAAATTAGGAATGTCAAAGAAATCGGAATTTGGTCTCAAAGAGATTCAGCATTCATCAAAAGTATTCATGACTTACATGCTCAAAACATACGAGTACAATTAAAACCACACCTATGGATGTCTTCAGGCTGGCGTTCAAATATCAATTTTGATAATGAAGAAGATTGGAATACTTGGTTTGAATCGTATCGGAAAACGATATTGCACTATGCAATGATGGCCCAAAAAACACAAACGGAACTCTTTTGTATTGGCACAGAGCTTCGAAGTTCAGTAAAACATCAGCCTAAGAAATGGAAAGAACTGATTAAAGAAATCAAATCTATTTACAACGGCAAACTCACCTACGCAGCTAATTGGGATAACGAATTCGATAATGTTGATTTCTGGGATCAAATGGATTACATAGGGATTCAGGGATATTTCCCTTTAACTAAAGAATCAAATCCTACCTTAACAACTATTAGAGAGGGTTGGAAACCCCATATTAAAACTCTAGAAGACTTAGCTAATAAACATCAAAAGGAAATACTATTTACTGAAGTAGGCTACAGACCAGATGCCAACGCAACTAAAAGACCTTGGGAATGGGGTTCTATATTTGGAAGGTTTTACAAAAAGAAATCTGAGAAAACTCAATACCTAGCTTTTGAAGCTTTGTATTCAGAACTATGGAACAAAGAATGGTTCGCTGGTACTTATATTTGGCAATGGAACAACAGCGATTTTGAAATTAAGGGAAAACCTGCTGAAAATTCCGTTGCCAAATGGTATTCTATTGTTGAGGAGTAGGCATAAATATTAAAAAAATGCTTTCACTACATATATAATTGCGATCGAGAGTATGAGTATTAGCTTAATCATCACTTTCTAATTCAAAAAATTCATTCACTGTGATTCCAAAAACTGCTGATAGTTTTAGTGCCAATACCGTAGAAGGCACATAACGCCCCTTCTCAATCGAATTAATCGTTTGCCTAGACACACCTATTTCTTTCGCTAAATCATCTTGCGTAAGGTCTTTTATAGCTCGTTGTACTTTTAATGTGTTTTTCATCCTAACTTACTTACTCTTTTTAACTGATAGAATGCCATTAGTTGTACTACTAGCATAAAAAACAGTACTTGAAAATAATCGAATCCTTGTAATTTTTCAGTTTCATCAAATAAGATTCCAACTCCATAATTAACTAATGGTTGAATTAAAGCGTATAGCACAACCACTACAAAGGAAAATCGGTACGATTGAGATCGTAAGCTATCAATGTATTCATCCTCTATCTTATCTCTAGACATAGAAACTAACAACATTCCTAACAATAATACCCCTGACAATACAGGTTTTACCCAATCAGGTTCTGCTACAAATTTTTTTGCAATCATCAATCCGAAAGCGATGAAAGCAATGTAATATCCTACTTTTTTAAATTTATTTGGAAACTGAAATTTATTCAGTTTCTCTATTTTGGTTCGTTCTTTTTCACAAATTGTTTCTCTTGACATATTATTTATTTTACAAATTGACAAATATACTTTATACAATGACAAATATACTTTACATTTTGTAAACTACCAAATGTGATTAAAAAATATTTCTATAACTTTAAAATTCAATCAATTAAACTTTTTTATTATGTCAGAAAATTCGAATAAGCCAAATCCTTTATTCTGGGTTGTAGGTGTTATTGCATTAGTATGGAACTTATTAGGGGTGTCTGCTTACCTTATGCAAGCATACAAAACAGAGTCATTTATGGAAATGTACGATCCAGAGCAACTTGAAATAATCAACAATATGCCAGTATGGGCAACAGCTGCTTTTGGTATTGCTGTTTTTGGTGGAGCTTTAGGTAGTTTGGTATTATTACTTAGGAAGAAACTAGCTAGCATGTTATTTATGCTATCCTTTATCGGAATCATCGTACAGTTTATTTACAACTTCTTTATTGCAAACTCAATGGAAGTGTATGGGCCTGGTGCTTTGATAATGCCTCTTTTAACAATAGTTATTGGATTGTTCCTTATCGTATATTCAAAAAATTGTGTCAGAAAAGGTTGGCTGTCTTAAAATTAGAAACCACTATAATATACAAAGCATCTCACTAAAGCTGATTTAATTTCAGTTTATGAGGTGCTTTTTTACTCAAACATCATTCCTAGAAATTCTGCCACGCAAGCAGGCTTTTCAATACCTTCAATAACTACTGTACAAGTAAACGTAACCTTAACTCCTTGTTTTTGATCTTCAATGTTCTTAATAGAAGACTGCATTTGGAGTCGGCTATTTACAGGGACTGGATGTGGAAAGCGAACATGGTTTAGCCCATAGTTCAATCCCATTTTTAAACTATCGATGACAATCAAATCTTCAAGCATCTTAGAAAGCATTGATAAAGACATAAATCCATGGGCAATGGTGCTTTTAAAAGGCGACTCTTTGGCTGCTCTCTCAACATCTACATGAACCCATTGCTTATCCAAAGTAGCATTAGCAAAATCATTAATCATTTCTTGGGTAATGGTAATCCAGCCAGAATCCGGCAACTTTTTACCGATCATCGATTTGAATTCTGTCAGGTTTTTAAATCGAAGTGCATCCATAATTTTTTACTCTTTAAGTTTCCCGAAGATATCTCTTTTAATTTTAGGCAATTCAAGATGATACCGTACAACTATCAAACGAGTAATGATAATCATAACCACACCAATAATAAAGCTAATTGAGTCTGGTATTGATAACTTCATTGCGATTAAATAGAAAACACCTCCTAATAAACAAGCGGAAGCATAGATTTCTTTCTTAAAGATCAAAGGAACTTGATTGGTAAGTACATCTCTAATAACACCACCAAAAACAGCTGAAATCATTCCCATGATTAACGAAACAAAAGGGTGCAAATCAAAAGCCAAGCCTTTTTGCAATCCTAACAGAGTAAAAACTCCTATTCCGACAGTATCAAATAAAAAGAACGTCTTTCGCAAAGGCGCTATTTTACTTCTGAACAAAAATGTAATTAATACCGCAATTAAAATAGTCCAAACGTAATTTAAGTCGCCTATCCAATTTATAGGGTGCGCATTAATTAGAACGTCTCGTAGCATCCCTCCTCCTACTGCGGTTACAAAAGCAATGATTCCAACTCCAAATAAATCGAAATCATTTCGCATGGCAACCAAGGCACCACTAATAGCGAAAGCGAAGGTTCCAATAATATCTAACACATAAATGATGTCCATTTCATTTAAATTGTAGTTTCAGTAAATGTAATATTTAGTTCTTTTTGAATTTCATGAATTCTCTGAATTTCACTTGGCAATACAAACGCTATCGAAATTCCTGTTTTTCCTGCTCTTGCAGTTCTACCACTTCGATGAGTATAGTATTCTAATTGCTCAGGTAGTTGATGGTGAATGACAAAAGACAACCCTCTCACATCGATTCCACGGGCAGAAACATCGGTAGAAACCAAATACTGCAAACTTTCATTTTTAAAAGCACGCATCACTTTTTCACGATCTCTCTGCTGCATATCTCCTTCTAAAGCTCCTATGGAGAAACCTTCTTCTTGCAATTGTTTAGTTAAGTTTTGAGTTCCCGCTTTCGTTCTACAAAAGATAATTCCTCTTTCAGCTTCTCTTTTCTCTAAAAAATCGATGATCGCCCCAGCTTTTTCTTTGATCGTAGTTCTCGCATATCGATGACTAATATTAGCGTTTACTAATGCATTTCTATCAATCTCTACACGTGAAGCATTTGGGTCCATATAGGTTTTAATGATTCTTTGAATCTCTTCTGGCATTGTTGCAGAAAACAACCAAGTGTTACGTTCCCCAGAGGTATATTTTAAGATCCTATTCAAATCTTGTTTAAACCCCATACTTAGCATTTCATCTGCTTCATCTAGTACCAAGGTTTTAATACTTTTTAAATCGACGCTACCACGCTCTATCAAATCAATTAAACGACCTGGGGTAGCTACAATAATATGTGTTGTTCTTTTTAAGTTATTAATTTGACGATCGATTTTCTCTCCTCCATAAACTCCTTCAACAAAGATCTTCTCTTCATTGTATTTTGTAAACTTAAATAGTTGCTTTTTTATTTGCTGAACCAACTCTCTTGTTGGTGATAATATCAGTGCCTGCACAACACCTTTCCTAGGGTCTACTTGCTGAACAATTGGTAATCCAAAAGCTGCTGTTTTTCCAGTTCCTGTCTGTGCCAAACCTATAAAATCGGTTCTCTTACCCAACAGTGTTGGAATGGTTTTCTCTTGAATTTCTGTAGGTGTAGAAATTCCTAATTCTTTAATTGACTGTACAAATTCTTTTTTAATCCCTAAAGATGCAAATGTGCTCATAACTCATAGTTGATTCTGACCGCAAAGGTACAGTTATTTCGGAGCTAACGTATCTAAAATTTCATCTGTTATTCTAGTAGGTTTAAACGTTTTTGCATCTAGCAAACAAAAGGTTGTTTGTGCTTTTACAATAGGCTTACTATTCTTATAAAATTCAACATGACGCACAGATTTAATTCCGCCTGTTTCTCCGACCCATGTTTTAGCTTGAATCTCATCTCCAAGAAGCGCTTGGCGCAGATAATCTATCTCATGCTTAATCACCACCCAAACATATGCAGAAGTATCATGTCCTTCTTTTAATTGCGTCCAATGTAAGTTGGCAATGTCTTGCATCCATTCAAGATATACAACATTGTTCACATGATTTAAGTCATCAATGTGCGCTTCAACAACTCGATAATTGGTTTCAAAAACACTCATAAAACAAACTTAACTCAAAATGAAATGATATGTTAATTTATCCCTAAATATTTTTTGAATTCAGGATTCAATGTCTAGAATGTTGATATTTGCGCATAGCTTATGACTGAACTTGCCAACGCTTTAGGTACCGAAAAAATCAGCAAACTACTTATAAAACAAGCTGTCCCAGCTTCTATAGGAATCTTAGTTATGTCTCTGAACATGATTGTAGATACCATTTTTGTCGGGCGATGGATTGGGTCTTTGGCGATTGCTGCCATTACCGTTGTACTGCCTATTGTATTTCTAATTTCTTCTATTGGAATGGGAATTGGAATTGGAGGAAGCTCTATTATTTCTAGAGCTTTAGGAGCTAAAGATACAAGCAAAGCATTTCTAACCTTTGGAAATCAGATTTCCATGACCTTGGGACTGTCTATTTTCTTTGTCATTGTTGGAACTCTATTCGGTTCTTCTCTGCTATTATTGTTTCAAGCAAATGGTGAGATCTTAGCCCCTGCGACTGAATACTTTAATGTTGTTTTATACGGTGTTCCTTTTTTAGCTTTTGCGATGATGGGAAATCCAGTCATAAGAGCAGAAGGAAAGCCTAGATTTGCTATGTATGCTATGATCATTCCTGCTATTGTTAACATCGCTTTAGATGTTGTTTTTATTAAGTTTTGGGGCTGGGGAATGTTTGGAGCTGGATTGGCAACTTCGTTGTCTTATGCTGCTTGCGGGTTGTTCATCTTAAGTTTCTTTTTATCTAAGAAAAGTGAGCTAACCATTAACCCTAAGTATTTCATTTTAAACCTACCTATTTTTAAGGAAATTGTACAATTAGGAGGTGTTACCGTAGTTAGACAAGGAACCATTAGTCTTTTAATGATTGTTTTAAATGCAACCTTATTTCGTTATGGAGGGGAAAATGCCATTTCAGTTTATGGAATCATTAATCGGGTGATGATGTTTGCATTATTCCCTGTATTGGGAGTAACACAAGGTTTCTTACCTATTGCTGGTTATAACTATGGAGCTAAAGATTCAAAAAGAGTAAAAGAAACAATTAAGACTGCTATTTTGTACGGTACCGGTGTTGCGACTATCATCTTTATAGGAATCATTCTTTTTCCTACGGCAATTGTTGGCGTTTTTACCAAAGACGCGAATTTAATTGCTGAAGCACCAAACGCATTGTTGTATGCTTTCTTAGCAACTCCAGTTATTACAACACAACTGGTAGGCTCTGCCTATTTCCAAGCAGCAGGAAAAGCATTGCCTGCTCTACTATTGACTCTATTAAAGCAAGGAATTTTTCTGATTCCATTGGTTTATATACTTCCAAAGTTTTTTGGATTAAATGGCGTATGGTTTTCGTTTCCAATTGCAGATGTGATGTCCACTTTGATTACATTTATCTTCTTACGTAGAGAAGTAAAGAAGAACTTAGTATAAAGGAGTTCTTTTTCAAGACAGGTACTTCTACCTGTTTTCAAGACTTCTTTCTCAATACGCTCTATTTTCACTAAGTTTATTCTGAATTTATTTCAGAATCTTATGAAACAAATTAAATATAAACTTATTAAACAACACATATGGGAGATTTACTTACCTACGGATTAACAGTGTTTATGGGATTTTTTGCGATTATGAACCCAATAGCGAACACGCCAATTTTCCTAGGACTCGTTGACGGTCAAAGCAAACAACAAAAAAAGAAGATTGCAAGAACAGCCACATTTACAGCGTTTATTATCGCTGTCGCATTTATTCTAGGCGGAAAATACATTTTCGAATTGTTTGGCATTACTATTCCTGCTTTTAAAATAACAGGAGGAATTCTTATTTTCTATGTTGGATTTGAAATGTTGATGTCCAAAAAATCTAAAATTCATGGTCACCACGTAGAAGCAGAAGAGGATAAAAGTGGTATTGCTATTTCTCCATTGGCTATTCCTATTCTTGCAGGACCTGGGACTATTGTTACTGCTATGAACTTTGTGACGGATGCAACCTTTACACATGTAGGAATTGTGATTGTTGTTGTTGCATTCATGTTACTCCTAACCTATTTAGCGTTTATTTTAAGTGATATTATCGTTAAAAAAGTAGGTGATAATTTAATTTCTGTGATCGGAAAATTAATGGGACTAATTCTTGCCATCATTGGTACAGGCATGGTGACAGCTGGAATTAAACTAACGTTTAATTTGTAAAAACAAACATTGTTATTCCGTTTATTTTACGGGATAACATCATAAAGTGTGATTATATAACTAGTTGGCGGTAATTAAACGAATGAATAAGAAAAAATGTTACAAATGTGAACGAGAGGCGACTTCAAAAGAGCACGTTCCTCCTATTTGTTTATTTCCTGAAATGAAGGACACAAATGGAATTAATTTTAGAAAAGATTTAATTACTGTTCCTTCATGTGATATTCATAATTCCAAAAAATCAGATAATGATGAATTCCTCTTATTGTCCTTGTCAGGTTTAATAAAAAATAATCCTGTAGGAACTTTCCATCAATTAACTAAAGCAAGTAGAGCTTTAAAAAGGAAAAACAAGGACTTCATTGAAAAGCAAGTTTTAAGGAATCATAAATATGCAAAAATCCAAACAACAGACGGCAAATTTCGATTAGTTTCAATAGGAAATCCAGATTCTGAAAGACTTATTGACTGTCTAGAACATATTGCATGTGGACTTTACTATGAAGAATTCAAGGAAAGATTTGAGGGAGAAATCAACATGGTCTTGGAATTTATCGAGTATGCAGATGAAAATATACAGACCATGAAAAAAATGCTGAAAAAAAGTTTTGAGACAGAAAAAAAACTGAATAGAGGAATTAAAGGAAAAAACCCTAAAGTTTTTTATTATCAATTTCTTGACCCAGATAATTTTGGGCTCGTTGGTTTACGAATGGTTTTTTATGAAACTGCCGAAACCTATGTGTCTTTTAAGGGTAAATATGCCCAAGAACCATTTGACTTAGGAATGAAATTCATGCAAAATGGATTCAATACAACTTTTGAAGTTGGAAATGAAAAATTTGAATTTAATAAAAAAACTACCGCCAACAATGGCTATAATTCAGCGCCGAATGAATAATAAAAGAAAAATACTAACTTTAAATCGGCTGATTTCTAAAGCGGAAAAGTCTCCGACTTGTTCCACGCCGAAATCATAGCCGAGACCGTTGTAGCTAATTGTCACACTCCTATATCTTCTTCTCCTTCAGTTTTAATTTATAATATTTCAATTCACAACATTCTTATTACAGTTCATTACATTTCATTTTTAAGAGCTTAACATCTCATATACTTTTGCAGCTTAAAAACAAATAAAATGCAAAATAGAACAACAGTTAAGAAAATAATTTTAGGAATCGTTTTAGTAGCGACAACATTATTAAACCCATTAAAAATTATAGGGCAAGACACCACAAATTTTAATTGGCCCAAAAATGAAATAACTCCTTTTTTTAAGGAACTTGTAACTGCTTACAATTCAAATGACTTGCAAAAATTAAAAGTGTTTACCAAGAAACATTACGAAAAAGACTCAAAAGAAGCAGCTACTTATTGGAAGGGTCTGTTTTTAGAATATGGCGAATTAGAACCGCATAGTATTTCCAAAGATTATAGTAATAAGAATAATTTAAGTGTTTTTTTTAGAGGGAAGTATACCAAAAGTTGGGTAATGATCATGCTAAGAATGAATGCAGATAATACCAAGGTTGTTGGAAAATCATTAGGAAGAGGTATGCTACCTTCTGGTGGAGTTTCATCAGATAACAACTCGATTTCTTCAAAAGAATTAGTACCCTATTTAGACAATTATTTGGAAGGTTTAGATAAAACAGATCACTTTTCTGGCTCTGTTTTAGTAGCCAAAGGAAATACTATCTTATTTGAAAAAACTTACGGTCTAAGAAATAAGAAAAAAGGTAACAAAATTGATACTAATACCACTTTTAATGTGGCTTCAACTACGAAAACATTTACTGCAATCGCTATTGCAAAACTAGTAAAGCAAGGAAAATTAAATTATTCAGACCCTATTAGCAAATTCATCCCAGAATACCCAAAAGATATCGCCAATCAAGTAACCATTCATCATTTGTTAGCACATACTTCAGGTATAGAGTTAGATGATTACGAGCCATTTAATACAGAAAATGATCGAGCAAAAAACATGAATGATTATCTAAGTGCTCAAATAAAACATATTGACTCTTTAAATGAGGGAAGACGAAAGAACTTTAAAGTGTTAAACAAGTTTGATTACTCTAATGAAAACTATGCTTTATTAGGTGTCATTATTGAGAGAGTGAGTAAAATGTCTTATGCCGAATATGTTGAGAAGAATATTTTCATACCTCTTCATATGAAGAATTCTTTTGCTGATTTAAACAAAATTTCAAATCATAATAATGTAGCAACAAGTTATTCTTATTATGATAGCAACTATAAGTTAATTGATGGTAAAAGATACGAAGCGAAAAGTAAGGAAGATTACTTAAGTCCCTTTGGTGGAATCTTCTCAACTACCAGAGATCTATATACTTACCTTAAAGCAATCAATGAGCATAGCATTGTAAATAAAGACACCCAGAAATTACTATATCAAAAACATGCAAAAAGATTTGAGACAGATAATCTAAGTATGCATTATGGGTATGGGTTTTATATTATTAAAAGAGGAGGAACCTTGTCTGTTGGACATGGGGGAAAATACCATGGCGTAGGAAGTCATTTTTATTATTATCCTGAAACAGACCACTATATTATTGTTTTAAGCAATTACGGGTCAATATTTAGCACTACAGTTGCAAATCATATTGAATCCTTAATTGGTTCAAATAATTGATTCAATTTTCTAGTTATTCATTAAGGAAATAAACTAGCTACAACAACGTGTATAATTCATTGCTAGTACTCGCCTACTTACGAAAATCCTCGCGGATTTTCTATCTGTGATTTATTTGCTAGCTTTAGTGCTTAAATCACCCAACGAGACCATACAAAAACACGTTGGCAATAATTATGAAAAAGACAATAATACTATTATTTATAATTTCAGTTTATCTAAGCTGTAAGAAAGAGAATTCCAAGTCTATTTTCATTGGTAATTGGAGCTCAACTTCAGATACTAATTTTGAAATTGATATTACATTTTCAAATGACTCAATTTTAATAAATAACCCTATTTCGATTCAACCAAAATACACTACTAAATGGAAAGTTATTGGTGAAAAAATCAAGCACCGTGAAAGTATTTGGGATTTTAAGCTTAATTCTAACAAAGATACATTGTCGATAAAACATGAAAGCGATTCAATTTATCATTTGAAATTAAAAAGAATCAATGATGGATATGAATATTTTGAAAATAGAATTGGTCTTAAAATTAAGCTAATAGAAAGTAGTGATCAACTTACTTTGATGGAGAAAAATGAATTTGGGTTCAACGTTTATTTAACCCTAGGAAACGATAAATTTATAGCAAAAACTGACTATTCTAAAAATTTGGATAAAATAGCTGCTCAAACATTTAGATTTAAAGAAGGGTTTTGGGAAAGCGAGGAAAATCAATTAAAATATGTTTTATTTATTGATAAAAGAATCTCTAAAAAACAAATTGATTCCGTCAAATCTAAACTACTGACAAATGTTATTGATAAAGTATTCATTGTTTATGACTATAAATTAAATGACTGGAATGATGAATTGAATTGGTTCGGAAAGTTTGAAAATTAACTATTGCCAACAATGGCTATGATTCAGCGTGCTGAATGAATAATAAAAGAAAAATACTAACTTTAAAACGGCTGATTTCTAATGCGGAAAAGTCTCCGACTTATTCAACGCAACGAAATCATACACAAACCCATTACTCAACATTTAAATACCAATGCAAATTAAAAACAAACATATTGCTTTATCTCTGTTTTTAATAGATGTTGTTCTTCTTGTACTCAATATTAAATATCAAGATCGAATTGTAAGTGTAATTCCTGATTTGAATTATGCAAAACTCTTTTTTTATGTAGGTATTTTATGCTTAATTATTTGTTTCCTAGTAGCAAAATTTAAAGACCTTTTATCCTTTGTTATAATTATTGCTATCATCTCTTTTACTATTTCCATGTTTTTCAACCTACGCTTGGCAAAAAATAATTATGACAGAATTAAATGTAATCACGGAATATCTGAATATTATGAATACTTTGAATATAATAGTTGTTCAAAAATTGAAAAGCGATTTGAAGCTGATGTAAGAAATGGAGAAATTAAATATTTCCTGAAAGAATATGATTCCGATTTAGAATTTGAAGAAGAAATGAGAGATAAACATGGTATTAAACTTATCGGAATAGAATGTACCATGTTTACTTCAATGCATTGTTATAATGATTTAGTGATTGATTATATAAAGAATAAAAACTCCTCTCAAAACTTTAACATTTCATTTTAAGTGCTATTTCAAATAAAGTTTGTAATTTTGAAACGTTCATTTCAAATAAAATGCCAAAAGTAGAAACTTTTAATAGAGATCAAGTCTTAGAGAATGTCATTCAACTCTTTCATGAAAAAGGGTATAGTGCAACCTCTATGCAAGACTTAGTAGATGCAACGGGATTAAACCGTTCTAGCATCTATAATTCTTTTGGTAATAAAAAAGAATTGTATCAAGAGAGTTTGAAAAAGTACAGAGCAACTGCTCATAAGTATATTCAAAAAGTATTGATTCATTCAAATGACCCAAAAGATTCCATCCGTAGAATTTTTTCAACATCTCCAGAAACAAAGAACAATGGATGCTTACTAAGCAACTGTACCACTGAAATGGCCAATCAGGATCGAGAGATCAGAAGTTTCTTAGTGAACAATTTAGAACACATGCAAGGAATTTTTGAAGAGTTAGTTGCAAAAGGGCAATCCGATGGAAGTATCAATACATTAAAATCTGCAAAAGTATATGCGATGTATTTATTTACTTCTCTACAAGGGTTAAGAATTACAGGTGTTTTATTAAATGAACCGAAAGACATTGATAGCATTGTAGAAACAACGCTTTCAATCTTAAATTAATTTTTTTAACTAAATATGAAACGAACGTTTCAAATAAAACAACAAAATGAGTAAATTAAACAATAAAGTAGCAGTGATTACTGGCGCAAATAGTGGAATCGGTTTAGCAACTGCAAAACTATTTTTACAAGAAGGCGCTAAAGTAGTATTAACAGGAAGACGTGCTGAAGCGTTAGCAGAGGCAACACAAGGATTATCGGGCGATTTCACAACGTTCGTTGGTGATGTATCTAAAGATGAAGACAACGTGCGTTTGATTCAAGAAGCAACAGCTAAATATGGTAAGATTGACATCCTATTTATAAATGCTGGTGTTGCACCTCCAGTTCCAGTAACAGATGTAACTGCAGCACATTATCATGAAATATTCGACATCAATGTAAAAGCTCCTATTCTTACAGTAAAAGAAGCTTTACCTCACATGAATGACGGAGGAAGTATTTTATTCACCAGTTCTATTGTGAACCAAAAAGGATTTGAAGGTTTTGGGGTATACTCAGCAAGTAAAGGAGCTTTGCGCTCGTATGCAAGAGTGTTAACCAACGAAGTGAAATCAAGAGGAATTCGTGTAAACACAATTGCTCCAGGTCCTATTGAAACTCCTATTTATGGAAAAATGGGATTGCCTGCTGAAGTTGTAGAAGGCATGGGAGGTGAATTTGCAAAAGCAGTTCCATTAGGTCGTTTTGGACAATCAGAAGAAATTGCTACCACTGCTCTATTCTTAGCTTCTGAAGACGCTTCATTTATCAACGGAATCGAGATTGAAGTTGATGGTGGTTTGAGTCAAATATAACAACAGCAAAACACATTTATAAGAAAGAGCCTTAAAGGCTCTTTTTTTTATACAGGTATAACTACCTGTTTTTAATCATATTATTTTTTTGTCATTGCTTTTGTTTTATGTTTATAGGGAATAGTGTTTTACAATTAAAATAAATAGCTATTACTCATTTAAAATAAAATCATCTACATGGCAACCAAAAAAGCTTTACTAATTATTAGGCATGCTCATGACCTTCCAAAAGAAGCTGATTCTCAACGAATCCCTAACCCGAATCCAGATTACACATTACCTAATTCTAAAACTGTAAAAGTTTCTTACACGAGATTAACACAAAAGGGAAACGATTATGGCAATCCACCAGCGGGTGAAATTCAAGCTAATAATTTAGGAAAATCCTTATCTTCATGGATGGCTAATCCAAACGTAAAGACAGATATTTATTATGAAATTGGTAAAGTTTTTGTTCAAGATCCAATGGATGGCAGTTGGGATAGTACCCCAAATCCTTTCAATACTATTTATCCTGTTATTGATCCAGCAAAGCACCCAGAAGTAAAAAACAAACCTATAGATGTTAATTTTTACGGAAATCAGGTGGATTTAGAAAAGAAGAAAATATTTGACGACGGAAATTATTCAACATTACTGTGTGCTACTCGTCAAGTCATATGGGGACATAAAGAACAAGATCATAAGCACCCTGAAAACAATCATACATATCCAGACAAAGGAACATTTATGGACTTTATTGCTGATGCTAGTACCAAAGAGGTTTGGGAAAAACTAAAGCATGAGCCTTCAAAATGCAAAGCTATTTATGTGTTCACAGACTTTAATGAAGAGACTCACAAATTTGCCAACTTAGAAGTATTTACTCTAGATGGAGATTCAATAAGTTAATATTGAAACTGAAATAAAATTGTAGCGAATAATTTGAATTAAGGATACTTTTAGTAGCTTTACAATTAACATCAATAAGTTACGTCCCCAATGTAACGAAGTCAAAAATTCTGAGCACTTACACATAGCTTGTAAAAATGTGTTTCAGAATACAAATCACTTCTTTTTCTAGTTGATTATACATAGACATGGGTACTATTTTAATCAAAACAAGTAATACATTGCAATTCACTAATAAAACACACCATGAAAGCTAAACTATATTTTGCAACCAATAGAAATTACAAAGGTAGAGATCGATGGAATCCAAAAGGGTATGGAGGGAAATTCAGTAGCGACGGACATTACAACCTTCGTTTCGGAAAATTGGAAGTGGGCGTTAGTCAGGCTTCAGTTGATAAATGTCTCAACAAAAAGTTCGAAGATAATCGCTCTGGTGATGGAGAGGGCTTAACCACCTATTTAACAAAAAAAGCGAAAAGAGCTGATATCTCAGCATACCAAGACGCAACAGCAGATACTGATACTAAAATAGCTTTTGAAAACAACTCCTCTACTCGATTCTTTAAAGATCTAAAAGAAGATATGTCAGATAATACTGATGTACTTATTTTCATCCATGGATACAATGTGTCATGGGAGGACGCAGTAGGATCTGCAATGTCTTTGCAAATGATGTTAAATCGTAATAAGGAAGAGGACGATAAAAAAGTGATCGTTGTCTTATTTACTTGGCCATCAAACGGAAGCATGATGCCATTTGCTGCTTATAAATCAGATCGTAGTGATGCTCGTGATTCAGCACAAGCCATTGCAAGGGCTATTTTAAAATTGAAAGACTTCTTAGGTGAAATTAAAGTGAATGCAGAAGATGAATCTATGAGACCTTGTTCGCAAAGCATTCATTTATTAGCACATTCCATGGGCAACTATGTACTAGAAAATTCATTAAAGAAAATTTCTGGTTATTCTGGAGGGAATCGAATGCCAAGAATTTTTGAGAATATCTTTTTATGTGCCAGTGATGTAGATGATGATTGCTTAGAAGATGGTAAAAAAATGGGGAAAGTACATCAATTAGCCAATCATGTTGCTGTCTACTATAACAAAGGAGATGTAGCGATGTATATTTCAGATTTCACAAAAGGAAATCCACAACGTTTAGGAAACACAGGGGCAGCAAGACCACAATTGATTCACAATAAAGTTCATCAGATTAGTTGTTCTAAAATAGTATCTGGTTTAGTAGAGCATAGTTATTATCAATGGGCAACAGTAAACGATGATATTGCTATGACCATCAATGGAGTTGATTTTGATGATGAAACAAGACACAGAAAACGATTGGCGAACAATAGAGAATGGGAACTTGTATAAAAGAGATTACGGTTTATTTTTCAATTCTTTATTCGAATTCAACAAATTTCGTTTTAAATTTTCTATAGAAAAGTTGAGCGGGTATTTATACCCGTTTTTGCTTCTTAAATTTTATAATAGCGGTCTTTTTACTAGTTTTAGTGAACAGTAACAAACCTGTAAATTCTTTTTTACAGCCTAAGTCCATCTATAAAAACCTTTTGAACTAAACAGCAAAGGGTAAAAAAATCGTAATTATGACGGAACAAGAATACCTAAGTGAACGCGTTGACGGTCAAATAGCTTGGTACAATAAAAAAAGTGGAATCAACAAAGGATACCACTTAAAATCGAAAGCCTTAATCATTATATTTTCTGCTTTAATTCCTTTTGCTACCGGATATATCTCTTCTGAAAGAGTATGGTTGGATTACGGAATAGCCTCTCTTGGTGTTTTAATTGCTATTCTTACTGGATTGTCTACTCTTTTTAAATTTCAAGACAAATGGGGAGATTACAGACTTACAGCAGAAGCACTTACACATGAAAAATATTTATTTCAAACTGCATCAGGAGTTTACAACTCACATGAAAAGCCATTTAAACTATTCGTTTTTAGAGTCGAAAAACTAATCAGTAAAGAAGTTACTGCTTGGAGTGAGTATACTAGCAAAGATGAATAACCATACATTTTAAACAACACCATAACACGTTAATAATGAACAATCAATATAAACAAGTCGGCTGGTGGATTCCAGGTTCTTTAAATCCAGGTTGGAGTGCAAACTATCAAGCCAACTTTGGCGATATGAGTAATAAATTTAATCAATTAGGTCTTGTTCCTTTAGTAAAAGGAATTCTTCCTAATGTTGACCTTGGATTCTATTTTTCCATGGCAGAATTTGATTACATACAATTACTAACTGTTAACCCACCTGAGGGAACACAAAACACAACAGGAGAGCCTTTAGGCGGATTAGCCTCCTACTCTATTGTTGCTTATTCTGTTTGGATGTCTAATCAGGGATGGTCTGGATTTAGTCCCATTCCTATTACTCAATTACAAGGGATAGAAAATGAAATATTAGACGAACCATATGCTAATCCAAAACAAACGTATTTTCCTACAGGCTGGTATTTTGTTGGAAGCTTTTCTAGTGCTTGGTATTCAGATCTTACAAATAATTATACGCGAGCTATGGAAAAACGAAAAGAGTTAGGGCTTAAAAGCCTTTCTCCTTTGTACTTCTGTCAAAGTTCTTTTTATGACTGTGTACAAATGGTGCAAACACCTTCTGACGAAAATAACGTTCCAGATGTTAGCATTGTACAAGAATATGTAAGCTGGTTTAATGCTCAAGGCTTTGGAAGTTTAAAATCAATTCCTTTTATGAGCGAAGAACTATTAAGCGAAGCAATAGAAATTGGAGGAAAAACTCCTTAATCACCTGTAAATTAAGAACAAAATCATGAGTAACGAAATATTAGACGTAGCAATTATTGGAGCTGGAGCCGCTGGAACATACACAGCTTGGCGATTAGCAAATGATAAAACACAAGATCCTAAAAAAGTAAAGCTATTCGATTTTCTTAAAATAGATGGGAAAGCACATGTTGGAGGAAGATTATGGTCCACACATCTTCCCGGTTTAGGTCATACCCGTAAAGCAGAAATTGGAGGAATGAGGTTTTTAACTTCTCAAACAATTGTTACAGAAATCATCCCAGAGTTAGGATTTACAAGTGTTCCTTTCGATGTAGACTCAAAAGACAACTTATTCAATTTAAGAAGTACCATATTACGAACGGATGAGATTACAGATCCATCTAAGGTGCCATTCAATTTAGCTCCGTTAGAGCGAGGAATGTCTCCAGGTGGATTGTTGCTATATGCAATCGAAACAATTGTCCCGAATGCTCCGTACTTAACTGGAGAAGAGTGGACTAATGTGAAAAAGAATTTTAAAGTAAATGGCTCTTATTTGTATGAATTAGGTTTTTGGAACCTATTAGAATTAGTGCTCTCTGAAGAAGGATATCAATACGTATATAGCGGTCAAGGATACAATACAATTCCAAGTAACTGGAATGCTGCGGATGCCATGGAATGGGTCTTAGAAGATTTTGCCGCAGATGTGAGCTATCGATATTTAAAAGAAGGATATCAATCGCTTCCAATAAAATTACTAGATGAAGCAATTAACAAGGGTGTTGGTTTTCAAGAAAAAAGCAAACTAAAAAAATGGTCAGAAAGAGAAGATGGAATCATAGAATTGCTATTTGAGTCTACCGATGAAGGCGCTGAAGATTTTACCGTTCTGACTAAAAAATTGGTCATAGCGGCTCCAAAAAAATCGTTAGAATTAATTGAGATGCCAAAGACAGAGGAAATGGAAGTATTCTATGATGAATTACTTCCTGCTGTAGATTCTCAACCAATGTTTAAATTCTTTGTAGGGTACAAATATCCATGGTGGCGTACACTAGGGATGAGTTCTGGTAGAACTATTACAGACAATCCTTTGCGTCAGGTGTATTATTGGGGTTCTAATTATCAGAAATTTTTCGACAAAGCTCCTGAAGAAACTGACGGAATCGCAAACGATCCAGAGAATTCAGTAATCATGGTTTATTTAGATGGTAGAGATGTAGCCTACTGGCAACCTTTATTTGAATTATTAGAAATCAATAGCAAAATGCTAAACGTACATTCAGAAAACGATTTTGATGTATTGAAAGTGCATTCTGCTGATTTAAGCACCTTTTTGGTTGATATTAAGCAAGAACTTTCAACTGAACTGCAAGAATTAAAAAACAGCACCAATGGTGTTGAAGAAGGAGCTCTAAAAGAATTATTAAAACAGTCTGATGTAATTGGTAAAAAGTTACATCATGTAGAAAGAAGTAAAGCAGCAATGGACACTCTGTTAGAAACGATCTCTACATTATTAATGAGAACTCATGGAATCGGATTTATTCCAGAACCATACACATTAGCCTATGCAGACTGGACAGCAGATCCATTTGGAGGTGCATATAGCCTTTGGAAACCTGGATTTAAATCTTGGGAAGTCACCAAAGATATTATCAAACCAGTAAAAAATACTGAAGTTTATATTGTGGGTGAAGCGTATTCCTTAAAACAAGGATGGGTAGAAGGAGCTTTTGAAACCGCAGAACAAATGTTAGAAACCTACTTTGGTTTAGAGAAACCAGATTGGTTATCAAAAACCTATAAGATTGAGTAACATAAAGATTTTTGTAAGTTATAGTCACAAGGACACTGAATATATAGGTTCTGATGGGCTTTTAGGGTTTTTAAAAGGCTTAGAGTCTGGTGGCGACGTAGAACTATGGGTTGATGAAAAAATCTCTGGTGGCGATCAATGGGATGATGTATTAAGACGAGAAATAGAAAGTTGTGATATTGGTTTAATTTTCGTGAGTCAAGCATTTTTAGATTCTCACTACTGTACCAATGTAGAACTAAGCACTTTCTTAGACCGTTGTAGAACAGACGGTATGAAGATATTCCCAGTAATTCTTTCTCCTTGCGAATGGGAACTACATCCATGGATTTCTAAATACCAAGGGCTTCCTACTTCTAATGAAACTATTGAAGAGCACTATGTAGAACCAGGGAAACGCAAACGTCTTTATCTCAAAATAAGAAAAGAATTACGTGCTTTAATTGAACAAGTTAGAGCAGATAAGTTAGCTATTGCCAATAAAAAAACAGACATTCCTGAAGTAAATTCTGAAAGGAGAAACGTCACGTTACTTCAAATGAAGTTGTCTGTTGATTTGCAGAAGTACCATATGGATGAGGAAGATCAGATGGAATTTCTTCATGAAGCTGCTCCTTTAGTTAAAGAACGCTATATCAGTGAAGTCGAATTACTTGAAGGCTTTGTAATTTACATGTCAGGAACGGGACAAATATCCGTTTGTTTCGGATATCCAAATGCCAGTGAAATGGATAGTGTTAAGGCAGTACGTGCTGCTTTGGGTATTTTAGAATCTGTAGAAGCAATTAATGATCAGTTAGAAAGAGAATGGGATGCTCGCTTAACAATTAAAGCTGGAATTCATAGTGGGCTAATGATCGGAAGAACTGGAGCTGATACGCAACAAGAACTGGAACACGGCCCAACAAGTTCTATTACCGGAATGGTGATGAGAGCTTCACCTGGCGGTTCTATTCTTATTAGTGAATCCACCTATAAACTGGTAAAAGGTTTTTTCAAAATGAAAGCTTCTGAAGATGTTCTGAATGAAGATACCAGAGAATTAATTAAATGTTGGGAAGTGCTTGAAGACAGAGGTGCACTTTCTCGTTTTGAAGCAAAATTAAACAATGGACTAACCCCTATTATTGGTAGAGACGAGGAAATCAAACTAATCATGGAGCGCTGGAATGGCCAAGGTGAGTTTGTTTTAATCAATGCTGAAGCTGGGATTGGTAAGTCTAGATTGCTTCAAGAAATAAAACACAAAATCTCTCTCAAAGAAAGTCAACTCTTTAGTTGTCAATTCTCTCCTTTTCATAAAAACACACCTCTTTTTGGGTTGATTAAAGCTTTTGAAGATTGGATAGGGATTTCTGAAAGTGACACTGATGATCAAAAACTAGAAGTAATCGAGACATTGGTTACCTCAATGTCATGGGGTAACGATGATATCATTGCAATTTTAGCTAGCGTTTTCTCAGTAGAAAACACAAAATACAGACTTCCTGAGATACCACCAAAACAGTTAAAAGCGAAGACTTTTGAAATATGCTTCTCTCTTTTAGCAGAGAGCTCCTTCTCTACTCCTCTACTTTTTGTTTTGGAAGATTTACACTGGATGGATCCTTCTACGATGGAATGGTTGGAAATGGTTTTCAATGAAATTCCAGACACTAACATTCTTGTAATAGCAACAACACGTCCTGAGTTTAATCCGCCAGTCAGATGGATTAATGAACAATATTACTATCCATTAAAGCTAGATAATTTATCAAGATCTCAAATTTCGGAAATGGTTTCTAAACTAACAGATGGCAGATCATTACCTCTTGAATTGTTTGATGAAATTTGTAAAAAAACCGAAGGATATCCATTATTTGTTGAAGACTTAACAACCATGGTGTTAGAATCGGACATGCTTGAGGAAAAAGAAGGTCAGTTTTTATTGACAAAACCTATCGAATCTCTGAGCATTCCTGGCACTTTACAAGAATCATTAATGGCTCGATTAAACAATTTAGAAGGAGGACGTCTACTTGCTCAAATTGGTTCCGTAATTGGAAGAGAGTTTTCATTCAACCTGATTAGTTCCATTGCTCCAATGGAAGAAGATAAATTAAAAGAAGTCTTAAATCGATTAGTGAATGCAGGAATCATGTACAAAAGAGGATTGATGTCTCGTGTGGTTTATATTTTTAAACACGCACTTATTCAAGATGCTTTGTACGAATCTCTTTTGAAAAGAAAACGAAAAGTATATCATAAAAAAATAGCGGACATTATTGAAAGTAAATTTCCTGATATCGCTACCAAACAACCAGAGCTAGTTGCTATTCATTATAGCAATGCCAATAATTATAAAAACTCTGTAAAATACGGAAGTATCGCCTGTAAAAGATCTGCTCATAATTCTGCACATTTAGAAACATCAAATCTAGCTGTAAGCACATTAAATGATCTGCGAAAATTACCTCCAAGCAAAGAACGAGATACTATTGAAAAAGAGATTCATTTGCTTCATGGGCCTGCGTTGCTAGCTGTAAAAGGCTGGTCATCGCCAGAAATTGGCAATGCATATACAAAAGCTAAGGAGCTTTCTAAAACAGAAAACAACTTAGAAGAACTAGTACAGATTACAAGAGGTCTATGGGCCTATTATATGGTTTCTTCTCAATTAGAAGACTCTGTAAAAATTGCATGTGAATTGGAGGAACTCGCCAAAGAAAATAACTCCGATGGTATTCAAATAGAAACACATGCAACATTTTGTGATAGCTATTTCTGGCAAGGTAAACTTCGTTTATCTCAAGAGCATGCTGAAAAGGGTCTTGCATTGTATGACCTAGATACACATCACGTAAAACATACTGTTTCCTATGGAGAAGATCCTTCAGGAATCATGCTTTGCTATTCAGGAGTTTCTAGCTGGTTACTTGGAGAAGAGGAAAAGGCTCAAGGAATTGTAGAATATGTCAAAGAGAACCTAGAAAATTATTCACATTTATTTAGCCGAGGCTTTTTAATGAATGGTGTTGCTTGGCATTACATGCATCAACACATGGCTGAAGAAACACTTTTTTGGGGTGAAAAATTAAAAAAGCTGGCTACTGAAGAAGAATATCCACCATGGTTGGCATTAGCAAAAACCCATGTAGGTTGGGCTACCGCAGTTTTGGGTAATTTAGAAGAAGGTGTTGAAGAGCTTTTAGAAGGAATCGCTGAATGGAATGCAAGTGGATTGGTAGTAACAACTGGCTTAGGTTATGCCATGGTTTGTAATGCTTATTCGCAAGCAGGTGATCATGAAAATCTATTAAAATACGCACAAATTGGGATTGATCATGTTGAGAGTGTTGAAGAAAAACACTGTCATTCAGAATTCTTACGATACAAAGCAGAAGTACTTTCATTAGATAAAAACACTCATAAAGAAGCAAAAGAACTCTTTGAAAAATCAATAGAGGTTGCCACAAAGCAAGGAGCTATTGCTTATGTAAATCGTACAAAAGAAAGTTATCAGAGGTTATTAGAAAAGTGAAAATATTAAATAATAGACTCCTATTTAAATTGATTATTAACACATCACTCATATAATCAAAAAACGAGCAAAGAGCTTTATAAATTTTATAGAGTCCTTGTAAGAAGTTTTTATCCAATACTTCAACTTTAAAAAAATCGAATTCAATTATAAACTTTTATAACTGTTATTTTTTTACTTTAGTGAAAATAATTCACACAATGAAAAAGGCAGTCATACTTATAACTATATTATTATTTTCAATAACCAGTATAGGTCAAGAAAAAGTAAAAATTAGTCTTGCAAATCCATCACCAAGGATTGGAGATGAAGTCACCCTTAATATTAATGTTGATTTTTTTAGTGCTTTTTTGAAGAAAGCCATCAATAAAGATTCACTTCACTTGAAAACCTTTTCAAACGGCTATTTCAGTAAAACCTTAAGCAGAAAAATTATATTTGACGAAGTTAAAGAATATGTAATTGGTCCTTTTAGTTTTGAGTTTAATGGATACAAATACACCACCAATACTATTACAGTTAGTGTTCTTCCCGAGCTTCCTATAAAAGCAGGGTTATGGCTAAGACATATAGAATCTGATGGTGAACAATATATTATCATAGAACAACACATTAAAAACATCTCAAATAAACCTAAAAATGTTAACGGTAGCTATAGCTATAATCTAGGCGGTGTTAAACCAAATGACAAAGAGTTTGCTGAATTAAATAAAGACTTAACAAATGGAATTGAATTATATGAAAATAGTTCTGCAACTAAAACAGTTACTGGAGAAATTACTGGTATAAATACGCTTGGCTTTTCATATTCTATGAAAAAATATAAAGTAATATTTGATAAAACTTTTAAAGGCTCTTATAAAGTTTCAAAAAAAGATTTCAAAAACCTACCCAAGAGATATAACCTTGATAAAGTTAAATTGAAGAAATAGCTAGCTTATCAAGGGTTTATTAAATAATAGACTCCCCATTCAAATTGGTCGTCAACACATCGCTCATATAATCAAAGAAAGGTCGAAGCGCTTTGTAGGTTTTATCTAATTCCTGTAAAAAGTTTTTATCCAAGACTTCTGCATCGGTAAAATTACGCACAGCAATAAATCCTTTCTTCCGGAGTAAATCTACATCTGGATGTTCCTTGTCGAATCCACGAGGTGCAGATTTTAATTCTTCGCCTTCAAATTTTCCACCAAAGTACTTGATATAGTCTTTGTCTTTTAAGATGTTGCGCATTTCAGAAGCATCCATCTCGATCTCTTTACGGATGCGAAGTAAATCATCTTTCTCTGGTTGCCAGAATCCGCCTGCTAAGAAGCTCTCTCCTGGACGTATTCTTAAATAGTATCCTCCACGTAAGTGTTTCCCACTTCTAGAGAAAGAACCTGCAAAATGAGGTTGATACGGGGTTTTGTCTTTTGAAAAACGAACATCTCTGTAGATTCGAAACAATTTAAACTTATCAATTTCATCATGAGCTTCTAAACCTTCGCGGATTGCAGCATAAAAAGCCTTTGCGTTGTCTTGTGCTTTTTTGAATGTGGGTTTGGTTTCTGCAAACCAATCGCGGTTGTTATTCTTCTTTAAATCTTTTAAGTATTGTAAGCTTGATTTTTCGAATTGCATGAATGAAATTTTAAGAAGCTCAATTTACGAAAGATTAATTGTATTTTTAAATTTATTAAATCGACATTTTGAAAACCTCCATAGCCAAAACGATCCGGTGACTGAGGTTCTCGAAGTCACAAAAATTAAAATGAAAAAAGTGAATGGATATGTTTATATTTTAGAATGCTCTGATGGAAGTTATTATACAGGAAGTACAAAAGATATAACAAAACGTATTGAGCAACATAAAAATGGTCATGGCGCAAATCATACAAAAAAACGTTTGCCGATATCTTGGGTCTATCTTGAAGAATTTACCAGAATTGATGAAGCTTTTTATAGAGAAAAGCAAATTCAAGGCTGGAGTAGGAAAAAGAAAGAAGCTCTAATTAAAGGTGATTTTAATCAATTACCAAAATTATCTAAGGCATATAGAGATCTAAAAGATATTATATAACTAATGGTGACTTCGAGAGCCTCAGTCACCGTTTCTAAAATCATTAAAGTTATCTAATGATGGCTGAAGCAACAAATGATTTGTATTTTTGAACTTCAATGAATATAACCCAACAACGCTTCGAAGGCTTCTTAAACACTCCTGTTCTTTGGAAATCGAATGCCGTTCACAACATGACTCAGTTTGAAATTGAGCAACAACCTCTTTCCTTTAATATGGAAATTGATGTAAAACAACGACTAGGTAAATATATAGAACGTTTTGTTTCCTATCAGCTTTCACATAATGATACGATTGAATTGATTTCCGAGAATGTACAAATCTCCAAAGACAAGATTACTTTAGGGGAATTGGATTGTATTCTTCTTAAAGATAAAAAAACGATTCATTTAGAAGTCATTTATAAGTTCTATCTCTTTGATAATTCTGTAGGCAGTGATTCACTAGAGCATTGGATTGGTCCGAATAGAAAGGATAGCTTGGTTGAAAAGCTGGACAAGCTTCAAAAAAAGCAGTTGCCACTACTCTACTCTGAAGAATGTCAAGCATATTTGCAAAGCATTCATCTCGATGCAAAAGATATTGCTCAACAAGTTTATTTTAAAGCGCAACTCTTTGTTCCCTTTTCTATGGATTCAGAAATTAATGGAAGTATTAACTCGGATTGTGTAGCTGGATTTTACATCAACACTTCTGAACTCTCTCAATTCAAAGACGCTAAGTTTTACATTCCAAGTAAGAAGGATTGGTTGATCGTTCCACATACGAATGTGGACTGGTTAGGTTATACTGATTTCACTACTGAAAGCAACGAATATCTCCTGCGAGAGTTTTCGCCTTTATGTTGGATGAAACTCAATACTGGCGAACTGAAAAAATTCTTCTTAACCTGGTGGTCCCCAGATGGGATTTAGGTGTTTTTTTGTCATTCCCATGCACATGAGGATCCACTTTGACTTTGACAGGCTCAGCCTGACACAAGAGAATGACATCATCGATATGTAGTGAAATTTTGAAAAAACTGCGGCAGTTTCATTATAAAGATCGCTTCACTTTGTTCGCAATGACTGATGCCATATATTTGCTACTAATGAAATTTCTGAAAACTAAGTATCCTTTTGACCCTTCGATAAAACATCATGCAATCATTGCTTTGGGACTATCCATTTGGATTTTCTTGTTTCTATACTTCACAGAGCCCTTAGATGTAAATCAATTAAGTGATAAAGAAAAACTGCTCTACTTACCTATTTATGGATTGATTGGCGGATTTTGTTACAGCATTTTCATTCCCGTTCAAGTTCTTTTATTCAAAAAAAGAAAACAGTTCTGGGCAGTAGGCTCTGAACTCTTGTTTCTATTTATTTTTAGTTTTGGTTCATCGGCTTTAGCACGGCTCTATTATCTGTATGTTATTGTTGCTGATCAACCGAATCCGTATACATTAGATTATTACATCACAGACATTCTAGTTCCTGCGATTACCATTATTCTTCCCATTCTTATTTTTGGGCGCTTTGCTTTTGGGAAATACAAAGAGAAAAAATTAGAACAATCCAAAATTGAAATCAAAGGAGAAGGAACGTATGAAGGATTGCGATTGTTATTAAATGATTTGATTTGTATTCAATCTTCAGATAATTATATCGAAGTCCTCTATTATTCAGGAAAAGAAATTAAAAAGTCATTGATCAGAAATAAGCTCTCTGTAATTGCAGATGAATTTCCTGAACTGATTCGTACACATCGTTCTTATATTATCAATCCATATCATTTTCAACAGTGGAAAACAGAAAAAGGGAAGCTTCTTATTGAATTATCCTCTTCCATTTTCGTCCCACTATCCACTACTTACAAATCAGACGTAAAAGCGGTTATTAATTCCGCCACAACATAGCTCTATTTCGCCCCAAAGCACTGTTATTATTGAATAACTAGCATTCATCTTAAGTAGATTTGCTTCAGAAAGTTTAAGCAAAAAATCTATTTATCATGAAAACTATTATCAACATTTTTATCATTTCAGTATTATTTATTACCGTTTCAATTTCACAAGAGAAACAAAAAGAAGTATTCATTGTCGGAACCATGCATACCGTTCCTAAGATTGTAAAGAACAGTTACAAACCAATGTTACGTCGTGCAAAAAACTACAATCCACAAGCTATTTATGTAGAAAGTCCAATGGCAAATGACTCTATTAGTTGGGAGTATTTAAAGAAAGGGTGGTCTAAAGGATACCAACGTTTTTACAAACTATCCGATTCTTTACGCAAGTCATTTGATTTTAATGAAACTAAGTTCAATCAGGTTTTAGCTAAGCCTCATGCTGAAATGAGTCGAGAAGATCTAAATTATCTTGTAAAGAGTTTTGGATACAAAAGAGACAATGGGAATTTTGAATACTATGGATATATCAGAAGGCATGGAATCAAAGGAGCTCAAAAACCAACACGTCATGAAGATGGTGATTTAACCTACAAATTAGCATTGCAAATGGGAATGAAAATGGTGACTAATATGGACGATCAAAGAACCAATGGAGAATATCATACAGCTTGGAGCAAATGTTCAAAAGAAGGAGTAAGTAATGGGAACAATGCTGTGAGTCGAAAATTAAACAAGAAAGAATACAACGCAGCCATTCTTCCTGCAATCTTTAGAGGTTTGGGAAAACATACTAATAAAAGGAAAAGTTTAGAGCGTTTACATAAGATGAGTTCTTTTAGCTATGTGCTTGAAGACACTCCTGGATGCAAAGAAGGAAGACGCTACTGGAGAGAACGTAATGAGCGTATGGCTGACAATATTGCTACACAGGTTCTAAATTCTTCTAACGAAAGAAATATTGTAATTGTAGGAGCATCGCATGTTATAGGATTAGAAAGAGCTCTAAAAAAGAACTATCCTAACTTAAAAATTAGATTGATGAATGATTAAACTTTCTATGATCATTCTTAAAAACCCTGTGAAATTTATTCCACAGGGTTTTCTCTAGTTAACTAGGAATCAACAAAACAAACTTGTTAAACTTCCTTCTCTTTTTCATTGTTCTTTACATAGACAATATCTCTTGTGTTCTTTTGTACGGTAATAGCACCGAACAAACTCAATACAAATGAGATCCCATAAAATCCTTTTTCACTTAGCAATAATTCCGCATTCCAGAGTCCAATAACTAGCAATAAAATAGAGACGACCGTTGTAAACCAACTAATTCCGTAATAGATTTCCGTCACTTGTATATTTTCTAATTTGTCTCTTACAGCTTTCTGAACTGAAATCACTGAAAACAATCCGAATAGTAACACTGTAAAATAATAGCCTTTTTCATTTAATAACATATCTGCCTTCCAGAGGCCAATACAAAATGAAATCATTCCGATGCATAAAACCGTCCACGATGCTCCAATAAAAGCTGGAGTAGGTTTCTGATCATACACTTTATTTTTCTTTTCTTTTAATTTCTGCTCTTCTTTTGCAGAAACGGTTGTTTGATAATTCATAATTTTAAGTTTAAAATTTAATGCATTTACCCATTAAAGGAAAAAAGTTCTTAATGTGATGAATGCACATATAATAAGCAGCACGCTACTAATTGACCTTCCTATTTTTTTCTTTGACGCACGGATCAAATAAATAACTCCTAGAATAGAGAACCCTACTAACGCTAGTAAAAATGGGATGGTAAGCATTTCTCGAATGACACCGATCAATACTGCATCTATTTGGTAATAATTAATCAAGTAAATCAATCCGAAAAACCCCATGATTCCAAAATTAATAACTGTGACATTTCTGTCTGAAAAACCTTTCTTCATTGTGTTCGTCGTTTTTAAAATATAAAGATCATATAGATGATAATTCCTTCTGCAATGCCAGTGATGATAGACATTCCTAGGATGTCTTTAATCTTACTTTTCAAGAAGAACACAATACTTAAGATGGCGATAATAGCTGCTAATAGTATTTCTAAAGCATTGATTAACGATAGTAAATAAGTAATCCCAGTAAAAAATGCAGTAATACCAAAAGTGATAATTACAAATTTTACTATTTCTTGCTTGTTGTAATTTCCTTCCTTAAACCCTTTCCTAATGTCTCTTAGAATTGATAAAATGAATAGTAAAGGAACTACTGATAAAAAGGGTGCAAAGACCACTTTAATTCCTTTTTCTATGGCTAAACCATTATAGATAAAAAAAGCAATTGCTGTAAAAGCTAAAATTCCTGAAACAATGATCGATTGATAACCAAAGAGCATATCTCTTTTTTTAACGTCTGATACTGGTGATGTGTTAAATAATGTTTTCATTTTTTTTGTTTTTGATGATGTTGTTTTTATGATAAAAAGAATACATGAATTCCAAGCGATATTAATACGCCGCTTAAAATTCCATTCGCTTTTAAATTGTTATAGACTAAAAAGTTTAGAACATAAGCACTTACCGAGGTTGAATTTACAAGGTGAGCGAAAATGAGATTGTCTTCTAGTTTTTGATTCATTGTCAATTCTAATAATTGCATGACCCCAATACTGATGACAACTGTCATGATTAGTAAGATCGTTGCTGGTTTTTGACTTTCAAGCTTGTATTCATCTGAATTTGTTGGCATAAAATGCTCAATAAGGATGAATCGCACAAAAAATAATAAGGGGATCGGAAAGAGTACTGAAGCAATAATCTTAATGATATCTTTCACTGTTCTTATCTCATCGTATCCTAAGAAAACTAGGTAGACAAATATTAAAACTGAAATTCCAGTAGTAATGAAAAAGGCTGTATTGACTTGTTTTAATTTCATCTTAATTAATAGTGTTTATAAGGTAGTTTTCAATTAAAACTTAAATAATACCAGCCAATACAATTATTCCAATGACAAACTCAATAATTAAAATTCGATCGTATTTTTTAATAATTTTTTTAAACCCGAAGTCAATTATAAATAGAATTAATGCAAAAATTAACATTGCTATAGCTGCAACTCCTCCCCAACCACTTCCATCGGTTATTAGAGTATGAATTGATAAAATGACTAGACATATCCCTATCACTAGAAATGGAGTTATGTTATAAATTAATTTGTTTTGAGTGAAATATGATTTCATTGTTTTGGCAATTGTTTATGTATAATTACACAACAAAACTGCAAAAGAATTAAATGCTTGGAAATACATATTTTAATAATAACTGACGATATATTTTATAATTTTAAATATATAATCACTATTATTACTGAATTATAAGTATTAATACTGACGATTAAATGACGAGTTTAAATACAATAACTAAAGCTCTTTCCTCTGATGAACAAAAGAACTTTATTGCTTTTCTAGAGAAAAAAAACAAGAGAAATGACACAAAAAACATTCAACTATTTAGACTCCTAGCTAAAGACGAACTAAGCACAGAGCAAATATGTCAGAAACTCTATCCCTCAAATAAAAGGGATGCTTTTTATGCCTTGCGCAAACGACTTCATCAATCTATTATTGACTTCACTGCTAACAATAGCTTAGAGGATGAGAGCTCTATTGAAATGCAGATCATCAAATATATTCTTGCAGCTAGAAACTTCCTTAGCAAAGGTCACTATAAGATGGCGTATAAAATATTAGACAAGGCAGAAAGTATGGCAAATGAACATCAATTGTTTGCTTTACTGAATGAAATCTATCACACAAAAATTCAGTACGCATATAAAAACACAGAGGTAGATTTATCGATATTAACTAAAGAGTTTAAAAGAAATCAGCATCTGCACAAATTAGATGAAGAGTTAAACATTTCTTATGCAAAAATCCGTAGTGCTATTAAAGAAGTAGTACACAAAGGGAAGGTAATCGATTTTCAAGAGTTAGTTGAAGCTATTTTTGAAGAACACCATATCGATATGAATGAAACTCTTTCTTTTAAATCTCTGTATCAACTAGTTACTATTGTTAGTATTTCTGCCTTTGTAACCAAAGATTATTATAAAATAGAACCCTTTTTACTTTCTACATACAATACTTTAAAGAATCATAAATCAAAGGATAAACAATCATTTTACCATATTCATGTTCTTTATGCTATTGCCAATGCTTTGTTCAGAAACAAAAAATTTAAAGACTCTATACATTATTTGGGCTTGATGCATGAAGTAATGCTTAGTAAACGTAAAAAACACTATAAAAACTTTCAATTAAAATACAATTTGCTCCTAGGTCTAAACAAAAACTATTTAGGGAAGCAAAATGATGCAATTACTACTTTGGAGAAATTTATTCAAAAGAGTCATCCAGACTTGAGTGGTCAACTAGACATTTACTTGAGCTTAATTATGTGTTATTTTCAAAAAGGTGATTTTAAAAAGGCGATGAATATCTTCTCCAAATTCTACCATACTGATAAATGGTATATTGAAAAAGCTGGAAAAGAATGGATTCTAAAAAAGAACCTTATTGAGATACTATTACATCTAGAGCTAGGGAACTTAGATCTTTTTGAATCAAGACTACTAAGCTTCAAACGAACATACTACCAATATCTTAAAGAGATTGGGCAAGAGAGAGCCATTCAATATTTATCATTAGTTGAAGAATACTACAAAGCTCCTGAACATATCACATCAGAAGCTTTTAAAGAAAAAGTCGAAAACTCTTTTGAATGGATTGCAATAGATCAAGAAGACATCTTCGTAATGAGTTTTTATGCTTGGTTAAAAAGTAAAATGGAATCTGAGTCATTGTATGAAACTACATTAGGCTTGGTAAACAAAACCTATATTATCACCAAGTAACTCATGTGACTTCGAGAACATTTCGACAAGCTCAATATAACACCTCAGTCACCCAACTAACAACTAACAACTAACAACTAACAACTAACAACTAACAACTAACAACTAACAACTAACAACTAACAAAATTACTTCTCTCTTCCTTTTAACACATCAACAACATCATTTAATTGAAACCCTTTTGCTTGCAATAACATTAAATAGTGAAACAATAAATCTGCGCTCTCATTTAAAAATAAATCATCGTTATTATCTTTAGCCTCTATCACTACCTCAACAGCTTCCTCTCCTACTTTCTGCGCTACTTTATTAATTCCTTTATCAAATAGAGATACAACGTAACTCTTTTGATTATCCTGACGGAAGTCAGGATCTATTTTAGAAATTTCAATCCTATCAGCAATAGTAGCCTCCAGTTTTGAAATAAAACCATACGATTCATTATTGGGCTCACCCCAACAAGTATCTGAACCTTTGTGACACGTAGGTCCTGCTGGATTCACTTGAATCAATAAAGTATCGTTGTCACAATCTAAACTAATAGCTACCATTTCTAGGAAGTTACCACTCTCCTCTCCTTTGGTCCATAATCGATTCTTTGTTCTACTAAAGAATGTTACTTTTTGAGTTGCCTGTGTTTTCTCAAAGGCTTCTTGGTTCATATACCCAAGCATTAGTACATTTTTTGTTGTAGCATCTTGGATAATTGCTGGAACCAATCCATCTGAGTTTTTATTGAAATCTATATTCATAATTTTGTTCTCTATTATGGTGACTTCGAGAACCTCAGTCACCTTTATAATTTGGTCATTGAGGTGTTATATTGAGCTTGTCGAAATGTTCTCGAAATGACATCTATTTACAATCGTATTGGTATATTATTTTCTTTTAATTCTTTCTTTAATGCTGGAATTGGAATTTCTCCAAAGTGAAACACACTTGCTGCCAAAGCTGCATCTGACTTACCTTCTGTAAATGTATCTACAAAATGTGCTACAGAGCCAGCTCCTCCAGAAGCTATGATAGGAATGTTTACCAATCCAGATAGTTTTGCCAATGCTTCATTTGCGAAACCAGCTTTGGTTCCATCATTGTCCATCGACGTAAACAGTATCTCCCCTGCTCCACGCATTTCTACTTCTTTCGCCCAATCAAACAAATCCAATTCCGTTGGAATGGTTCCGCCTGCCAAGTGTACAAACCATTTTCCATCAATTTGTTTTGCATCAACAGCAACAACTACACACTGACTACCGAACTTCTGAGACAATTCATTAATCAACTCGGGTCTTTTTACCGCTGAAGAATTGATTGAAATTTTATCTGCTCCACATTTTAATAAAGCATCTACATCTTCTACAGATGAAATCCCTCCTCCCACAGTAAACGGAATATTTACTTGTTCAGCCACTTTCAATACCATTTCTAACATGGTTTTTCGACCTTCTAATGTTGCAGAAATATCTAAGAACACCAATTCATCGGCTCCAACTTCTGCATATTTCTTTGCCAATACCACAGGATCTCCTGCATCAATTAAATTGACAAAATTGATACCTTTAACTGTTCTTCCATTTTTAATATCCAAACAGGGAATAATTCTCTTTGTTAACATAGTTTCAATATTAGATATATGACATTAAATGTTTTAATTTATTTCTTTTGATTACGTCTAGCAGTATTAATAGAAGCAACAGTAATTGCTAGCAACTGTTCACCTTCATTTTGTAATGATTTCAACTCTTTTTCAAAACCTTTACTTATTTCTTGAAATATTTCTAACCAATACAAACTTTCATCAGCTTCCTCTTCTACAATTTTTAATTTATTAATAAAGTCTGCTGTTGATTTTGCTCTTTGTGCAGCTCTATAATTAGCTCCAACAGAACTTGAGCTTCTGATCAATTGATTTACATAAGCATTATACTCTCTTGACTTAGGCACATTGGTACAAAAACTCCAACAATCAATTGCAAAACGTCTTGTTCTTTGTAAGATTTCTTTTTTCATAGCATTTCATTTTAAATTCTAATATAGTATATCTAATTTTTAATATTGTAAATCTAACTTTGTATTATATAACTCTCTAACTCCTTTAAGCTGATTCTATTTTCATAAATCGCTTTCCCAATAATAACACCATCACAACCCAATTCAGCTAATTTTGGAATTTCATCAAATGTTGAGATTCCTCCAGAAGCAATTAGCTTTATATCTGGAGTACATTCTATAATCCTTTTGTACAAATCAAAAGAAGGCCCTTGTAGCATTCCGTCTTTCGAAATGTCGGTGCAAATCACATATTGAATTCCTTTTCTTTGGTATTCATTAATAAATGGCAACACTTCCAATTCGCTTTCTTCCAGCCAACCATTTGTCGCAATTTTTTCATTGTTGCAATCGGCACCTAAAATGATTTTGTCAGCGCCAAATTTAGAAATCCAACTTTCAAACACTTCAGGTTTCTTCACTGCTATGCTCCCTACTGTCACTTGGTTTGCTCCAGACTCAAAGGCTATTCTTAAATCTTCATCAGATTTTAAACCTCCACCGAAATCAATTTTTAAATTGGTTTTTGATGCTATTTGCTCGAGCACTTTATAATTCACAATATGACTCGCCTTCGCACCATCTAAATCAACAACATGCAAATATTGAATTCCAGCTGCTTCAAACTCTTTTGCTACCTCTAACGGACTCTCATTGTATATTTTCTTCGTGTTATAATCACCTTTCGTGAGTCGTACACATTTTCCTTCTATAATATCTATGGCAGGTATAATTCTCATTGATTAATTTATTAATCAACCCTGAACCTGATTCAGGGTCTCATTATTATTGTCTTTAATTTATTTGATCCTGAAACAAGTTCAGAATGGCGCTAAAGCGCTAAAAAATTTTGTAATATTCTCTCTCCAGCTTTCCCGCTTTTCTCAGGATGAAATTGCACTCCATAAAAATTATCTCTCTGCAAAGCAGACGCATATGAAATATCATAAGCAGTTGTTGCAATTGAACTCTGATCAGCTTCTGCATAATAACTATGTACCAAATACATGTACTCATTGTTCGAAAGTCCTTCAAACAATTCAGAATTCAAATTCACAATGGTATTCCAACCCATTTGCGGTACTTTTACTTCGTTTGAAAAACGCTTTACATTCACATCAAAAATCCCCAGACCTTTTGTATTGCCCTCTTCGGTAGCATTGCACATTAGTTGCATTCCTAAACAGATTCCTAAAACAGGTTGTTTCAACTGTGGAATCACCGCATCCAAACCAGATTCTTTTAATTTACTCATTGCCGAACTCGCTTCACCAACTCCTGGAAAGATCACTTTATCAGCCCTTTTAATCTCCTTTACATCACTAGACAATATTGCATCGACGCCTAATCGTTTGAACGCAAATTGAATACTTTTAATATTCCCCGCTCCGTAATCTATAATTATTAGTTTCATTATAATACTCCCTTAGTTGATGGCAAAATCATCTTCTCAACATCACGTTTAACAGCCATTTTAATTGCTTTTGCAAAAACTTTAAAAATCGATTCAATTTTGTGGTGTTCGTTTGTTCCTTCTGCTTTGATATTTAGATTACATTTTGCACCATCTGTAAAAGATTTGAAAAAGTGCATAAACATCTCCGTTGGCATTTTACCAATCATTTCCCTTTTAAAATCTGCTTCCCACACCAACCAGTTGCGCCCACCGAAATCAATAGCAGCTTGCGCTAAACAATCATCCATTGGCAAACAAAATCCATAGCGTTCTATTCCTAACTTATTACCCAAAGTTTCAGCAAACACCTCTCCAAGAGCAATAGCCGTATCTTCAATAGTATGGTGCTCATCTACTTCTAAATCTCCTTTCACTTTAAGATTTAAATCCAACTGACCGTGACGTGCAATTTGATCTAGCATATGATCAAAAAAGGAAATTCCTGTTGAAATATCACTTTTACCTATTCCGTCCAAATTCAATTCGATTTCGATTTGAGTTTCATTGGTGTTTCTTACAATTGTTCCTGTTCTATCTTGAACCTTTAAAAACTGATAGATTTCTTCCCAATCATTGCTTTCCAAGCTAATAAAGTCTTTCAGATCCTTTTTCTCAACTGTCAATTCATCTTCCCCCTCAGTATTGTCATTATTGATGAAAATCCCCTTAGCTCCTAAATTCTTTGCCAATTCGATGTCTGTTAATCGATCTCCCAAAACAAAAGAGTTTTCTAAATCATATTCTTCAGAGAAATATTGCGTTAATAAACCTGTATTTGGTTTACGTGTTGGTGCATTGTCTTTTGCGAAAGTTCTATCGATAATCTGTTCTTTAAAAACAATTCCCTCCTGCTCAAAAGTTTTCACCATAAAATTATGTACGGGCCAGAATGTATTTTCTGGAAAACTATCCGTTCCTAATCCATCCTGATTGGTAATCATCACCAATTCGAAATCTAATTCTTTGGCTATTTTCCCCAGGTATTGAAATACTTTCGGATAAAACTCTAGCTTTTCAAAGCTATCCAATTGATAATCGATAGGCGGTTCTATCACTAAGGTTCCATCTCTGTCTATAAATAATACTTTTTTCATCTTGTATGGATCCTGAATTTATTTCAGGATATTTTTAATGTTTCTAAATTTGGATTGACTTCTTTAATCAGATTCCACTTCCATTCTTTGTGCCAATTTTTCAATTGACTTTCTCTTTTTTTAGCTTTCTTTTTGGAATCGAATTCTTCAAAATAGATTAAATCATGGACATTATATCTCTTTGTAAATAAAGCTCCCCGACCTTTTTTGTGCTGTTGAATTCTTTTCTCTATATCATATGTGTAACCAATATAGGTTACTGTTCTATTTTTATTTGTTAATATGTAACAATAATATTTATATATTTCATTAGTCATATTCACTTGTTCCTAAAAACAAGTTTAGTTACCATTCTTCATTTTAAAAATAAACTCTGGTAATTTTTATCTCCTGAAACAAGTTCAGGATTTCGAAATTAATTGAAGTACTTCAATTAATTTCTCATTCTCTTTTCTTGTTCCCACCGTAAATCGCAAGCAATTATCACACAAAATTTGATTACTCCTATTACGAACAACAATTCCTTCTTTGGTTAACTCACTGTATCGCTTATTTACGTCATCAACTTTTACGAGTAGAAAATTAGCATCAGATGGGTATATTCTCTCAACCAAATCAACCTCTTGCAAGTCGCTAATTAATTGATCTCTTTGAGAAATGACATCCTGTATCTCTTGATTCACTTTGTCTTGATTCTTAAGTCTATCTAAGGCTACTTCCTGAGTCAACTGATTGACATTGTAAGGAGCTTTTATTTTATTTAGAACTGAAATAACCTCTTCAGAAGCGTAGCAAATCCCTAGGCGGATTCCAGCCAATCCATAAGCTTTCGATAAGGTTTGTGTCACAATCAGATTTGGAAACTCACTCAATCGACTCACCCAACTTTCTTCTGTTGAAAAATCAATATAGGCCTCATCGATGACAACTATCCCCTTAAACTCGTTGATTAATTGTTCTACTCGTTGACTTTCAAAACTGTTGGCCGTTGGGTTATTAGGAGAACATAAAAACAAGATTTTTGTTTGAGCGTTCTGAGCTTTTAAAATCTCTTCAATGTTTGGCTGAAAGTTTTCCAATAATGAAATTGCGACCAACTCAATATCATTTGTATTTGCCAACACTTTGTACATCCCATAGGTTGGTGGCAATGCAATTACTTTGTCTTCTTTCGGTTCACAAAAAACTCGAAATATCAAATCCAAAACCTCATCACTTCCATTCCCTAATAAAATTTGTTTTTTAGCAACACCTTTGAGTTTTGCTAATTCGTCTTTTACTAGGTTTTGCTGAGGATCTGGATACCGATTCAAACCTGTATCGAACGGATTTTCATTTGCATCAATAAAAACCATCTCTGATGTAGCATCCTTGAATTCATCTCTTGCTGATGAATACGGTTGCAATGATTTTATGTTCTCTCTTACTAAGTTTTGAATGTTCATATTCAATTGTTATCTATTTGTCTTTGCGAAGCTTAAAAAGTTGAATCAATCTTTTTATTTAGATCGCCTCACTTCATTCGCGAAGACATTAATTACTTTTTTAAACTTTTCAATCTTAATGTTACTGCATTCTTGTGCGCTTGCAACCCCTCTGCTTCCGCCATTAACTCAATTGATTTTCCTATATTCTGTATCCCTTCTTTCGATATCTTCTGAAACGTAATGCTTTTCGTAAAACTATCTAAGTTTACTCCTGAATACGCTTTTGAAAATCCATTAGTTGGCAATGTATGATTGGTTCCTGATGCATAATCTCCAGCGCTTTCTGGAGTATAGTTTCCAATAAAAACAGAGCCTGCATTTCTAATTTGATCTACAAAAAAACGATTGTCTTCTGTACAAACGATAAAGTGCTCAGGTCCATATTCATTAATTAACGCTAACGCTTCCTGGTTATCCTTTACTAAAATCGACTTAGAGTTCTCAATTGCTTTTGCTGCAATTTCTTTTCTTGGTAATTCTAAGAGCTGTTTTTGAATCTCACCTGTTACAGATTGTATCAAACTAACTGAGGTAGATACTAAAATCACCTGACTGTCTGTTCCGTGTTCTGCTTGACTTAATAAATCAGAAGCAACAAAGGAAGCACTCGCTGAGTCGTCTGCCATGACAAGTAACTCACTAGGTCCTGCTGGCATGTCAATTGCCACTCCATACTTTGTTGCCAGTTGTTTTGCCACAGTCACAAACTGATTTCCTGGTCCGAATATTTTATAAACTTGTGGAATCGTTTCTGTTCCAAAAGTCAAACCAGCAATAGCCTGGATCCCTCCTACTTTAAAGATCTTAGTGACTCCACATAATTGTGCTGCATATAAAATCTCATTGGCAATCACACCTTCTGAATTTGGCGGAGAACACAAGACAATCTCTTTACAACCAGCGATGTTTGCTGGAATCGCTAACATTAATACTGTTGAGAACAAAGGTGCTGTTCCTCCAGGGATGTACAATCCAATTTTCTCAATCGCTCTTTTCTCTTGCCAGCATTCTACTCCAGACATGGTTTCTTGATATACAACTCCCGTTTTTTGCGCTGAGTGAAACTTTTCAATGTTTGCTTTTGCAACCTGAATTGCTTCTTTTAATTCAGATGATACAGACTCAACTGCTTCAGAGATTTCTTTTTCCATCACTTGATAAGAAGGCAATTCAACTCCATCAAACATGGATGTGTATTTCTTTACAGCTGAATCTCCATTGCGTTCTACGTCATCAAAAATCTGAGTCACAGTAATCTCAATATCCTTTACTGTTTGCGTTGGTCTTTTTAATATTTCTGACCAATCTTGTTTGTTTGGGTAACTAATTGTTCTCATGATTAACTTGTTAATCAACCCTGAACTTATTTCAGGGTCTTTTATTATTTTTCAATAGATACTGAAGCGAGTTCAGCATTTTATAAATTCTATCAAGAATTTATAAAACCATTTTTTCGATTGGACATACCAAAATTCCTTCTGCTCCTTTTTCTTTCAGTTCGTCAATGATTTCCCAGAACTCGTTCTTACTGATCACTGAGTGAACAGAACTCCACCCTTCTTCTGCTAATGGCAATACTGTTGGACTTCTCATTCCTGGCAATACACTTAGTATTTCATCTAGTTTGTTATTAGGAGCATTCATCAATACATATTTTGAATCTCTTCCTTTTAAGACAGACTGAATTCTAAATTGAAGTTTGTTTAATATCGTTTGATTCTCTTCAGAAATTTTTGGGGATACTGCCAATACTGCTTCCGATTTCAACAACACCTCTACTTCTTTCAAGTTGTTCTTAAACAGCGTACTACCACTAGAAACAATATCACAAATACCATCTGCTAATCCAATGTTAGGAGCAATCTCTACGGAACCGTTGATAATGTGGACATCTGTATCAATTCCTTTATCATTTAAAAATTTTTTGACTGTATTCGGGTAGGAAGTTGCAATTCTTTTGTTTTTAAAGAACTCCATCGTTGTGTATTCTTTATCCTTAGGAATTGCTAACGAGACCTTACATTTAGAAAATCCTAAACGTTCTGTAAATTCAATGTCTTCTCCTTTTTCAACTAATACGTTTTCACCAATAATAGCGATGTCTACTACACCATCTCTTAAGTATTGAGGGATATCTCCATTTCGTAAGTAAAACACCTCTAACGGAAAGTTTCTAGCGTTTGCTTTTAGTTGGTCTTTTCCATTATCGATTGAAATTCCGCAATCTTTAATGATTCGTAAGGAGTCTTCGTTAAGTCTTCCTGATTTTTGAATGGCTATTCTTAATTTGCTCATTGGTTGCCCGAGAAAGCGGGTATCTTATATTAATGCCTGAGTAAATCGAAGGAATATCTTTTGTAAGAAAAAACCCGTTCGATGTACTCAAACGGGTTTTAAATATTTTGATTTTATTCAATACATTCTCACTTCGCCTGAGTCGAAATATGAAAATGATGATGATGCAATTGAATAAATGTCATGTCTTGTTTTTAACTGAACAAAGGTTGCGAATTTATTTTTAGTTATGCAAACAATCAAAGTAAAAAATATTTTAAATATTAATTTTTATCATTTTTAAAGGATTTGTTTAAAATTAGACTTCTATAAAAAAGTACAAGTTTTTAAAAGTCAAATCGATAATTCATTTTAAAGGCTATTCCCCAATTTTGACGTGCAATGTCTTGAGTATAGTTATCAGAAACCACCAAATAGAAATAAGATAGTGGTTTGTACTCCCATTGCAAACGGCTGTTGATATTAAAATTATCAAACTGTGTGTTGTATTGCACATAGGTGGTCCAGTTTAATCGATTTGAAAAGAACACCTCTCCCGTGAAGCGGGCTAAATGAAAGGTTTCATTCCCTAGTTCATTTAAATCAATTCTATTTCGTTCGTATCGAACCTGCAAACGAGCCAAAGGCATTAATCGGTATTGAACATTTACACTCATTTGACCTTTGTGTCCATCGTAGTAGGTTCCGTAACTCATATTCCCTCCATACTGAAACTTTTTATTATCGGCCGAAGCATACCCTAAGCCTGCATCAAAATACTTATACTCTCCCACCTGAATTGCATTCCCATTATTCAATGGGTCAAATGCATATTTTAGATTTACATATTCATGTCTAAATCCGCCATATAAAAATGATTGATTTTTAAATACTAAATCATTGTTTACTCCCACAGTTACCTGTGAAATATCTCCTAAATCATCCCAATAAGTTTCGTTGTATAAATTGAAATAGCGATGATTGTCAATGATTTTAGAGTCTTTATAAAATTTAGCCAACGTAAAACGACCACTAGCTTGCGTGTATCCTTCTCTTATAATGCTTTCTGAAATAGCATCATAATTATATAAGCGAGGCACAAACCCAACATCAGTAATATAGTTTTTCTCTACTTTTCTTATGCCTGCATAACCAGATACATTGATGTTATTATACCATACCTCTGCATTATAGAAATTGTTATCTCCCGACACGTTATTAGTAGCACTCCCTGCAACATTAGCCAGCCCTGTCCATTTGTTATTTTTTGACTGATAATTTAAGTTAACTCCAATAATTCTGTTATAATTATCTCTAAACGAAAAGCCGTCTGTCTCCTGTCTATTGATTAAAAATCCTGTAGCTGTGAAAGATTTAGACAATTGTTGTTGCACCACCAATGCTCCATAATTCTGAGCAGCAATATCGTCTTTAGCTTTTGTAGCAACATTTAGCACACCCAATCGTGTTTTCTTTGCGATGTTTCCAGATAGTTTTAATCCGAAGGATATTTCGCTATCAGCGCCAATTCGTCGTGAATAAAAAGGGTTAACTCCTCTCACACCCAAACTCGTAAATAAGTCACTATTCTCTAAAAAGAAATTACGTCGCTCAGGAAAGAACACAGAAAACCGACTTAAATTGGTTACTTGCCTATCTACATCAATCTGCGAGAAGTCGGGGTTTATAGTAGCATCTAACTTTAAAGAAGAGCTCACATTAAATTGTAAATCTAGACTAGGCTTTATCATAACATCTTTTACATCATTGACCACATCTTCTGAATAGTTCATAGTCACGGATGGTGTTACAGCAAATCGAGATGATTTGTTCTCTGATAGGTTTTCTACCTCAAAAGTTTTGGTAAATCGCAAATCGAATTGCGAATAATTACGGTCTATTGGTGTACTTACTGTCCATTCATTTAATTTAATATTTCGTGTATGAAACATCACTCCCCAATTTGAGTTCTCTGCTTTATAGCCAATCGCTTTTAAGGGAATTTCTATTTCAAATATTTTTAAATTCCCTTTTACAGAAATTCTAGCATTCCATATTGTATTCCAACTTGTGCTTACTCCAAAACCATCTCCTCTCCTAGCTACCAATGCATCTATTAGTGCTCCTCCCATGTTAACAATAAAGAAATAGCCTGATTGTTGTTGGTTATAGGTATCAAGAATAATAGCAAACGAATCACTCTCTGCTCCAGAAACCCCAATATCATCTCTCTTTAATGACCCAATTTGAACCCTAGGAATTGTATCATGATACACTGCACTGATGTACAAGTTTTTTCCGTTATGAAACATTTTCACTTCGGTTTTATTGGAAGCTACATCTCCATTATTTGGTATGTAATTAAGAAAACCTCCTTCTGGAACTAGATTGTTCCATATAGACTCATTTAACTCTCCATCCAATTGAATACTGCTATCGCTAAAAATTATCTTCCCTACTCCCAACTCGGACTGCGCTTGAATATGAAACTTGACAAAGACGAACATTAAAAGAAATACACCTTTCTTCATTTACTTACATTTAAAAATTTAAGAGCGCAAATTAGGCTCCAAATCCATGGTTTTTTAAAAAAGTAGACGAAACGATTATTTTTACGTTTGGAGAGTTGTGTTTGAAAGAAATAGGACTTTGTCTACTGTATTGCTATTTTAAGCTATAAAAAATCAGTTTTCAGCTACTTTTAAATTCACAGCTTCATTAAAATTGTATTTTAGTGCGCATATGAGTAGCTTCAAAAAAGTATCGACATTCTTCAATATCCCTGCTGTCAAACACATTTTGTTTTGGTTAGGGGTCTATGCCTATTTTGTGAGTACTGTAAATATGCAGTTTTACAATGATTATAGAGAGGTTATAGAGCATTTTGGCATTCATGTTTTTTGTCAAATCATTGTGGCTTATACCATAATATATGTTTTAATTCCTCGTTTTCTAACCCCCCAAAAGTATTTTCAATTTATTATAAGTTTATTAGCTCTATTAGCAATTGTATTTGTCATTTTTGTTGGGGCTCATGAATACTATCATATCCCTAAATATTTGAGTGCAAATAAAAGAGCTTCCTATGATTCCACTAGAATCTTCTGGGAGAAACTATTGGACTTTCAGGTATTTTTAGGGAAGTTCACCATCATACTGACACCTACCATATTATTGATGATTGCTAAGTTCTATAAAGAACAGCAAATTTATTTGCGCCTTAATGAACAAAAAACGTCTACAGAATTATCTGTATTAAAGCATCAATTAAATCCGCATTTTTTATTTAATACCTTAAATAATTTATATGCCTTGTCTATAAACAAGTCTGATGAGGCTCCTGAGGTCATTGCAAAACTTTCAGAAATGTTAGATTATATGCTGTATGGTTGTAATGAGAAATATGTGTCATTGAAAAAAGAAATTGACCTTATAGAAAACTACCTTGCTTTGGAAAAAGTCAGATATGATGAACGTGTCGATATTAGTTTCGATAAAACAACGGAAACTGATGTGCATATTGCTCCATTAATTCTTCTAACTTTTATAGAGAATGCTTTTAAGCATGGAGTTTCTCAAGAACTGAAAAAGGCATACATACATATAGAAATATCTATAGAAGGAGACTTTATTTTATTTAATGTTACAAACTCAATAGCAAAAAAAAGCCTCACAGCTACCAAGGAAGCTATAGGGCTATCTAATGTAAAAAAACAACTAGAATTATTATATTTAGACAACTATTCTTTGGATATTAAAGAAGAAGCTAATCGCTTTACGATAGATTTAAAATTGCCTATAAAATGAGATATAAATGTTTAATCGTTGATGATGAAAAGTTGGCAAGAGGCCTTATTAAGACTCATTTATCTCAGCTAGATGATTTTGAATTGATAGCTTCTTGCAGTAGTGCCATTGAGGCTAGTAAGATTCTCCAAGAAGAAACAATAGATGTATTGTTTTTAGATATTGAAATGCCTGTTTTAAAAGGCACTGATTTTTTTAAAAACCTAATGCACAAGCCAAAAGTTATTTTTACAACAGCCTATAGAGATTATGCGGTAGAGGGATTTGAGTTAAATGCAGTTGATTATATTTTAAAGCCTATCACTTTTCAGCGCTTCTTTAGCGCTATCGAAAAATTTAGAACGCTATATAGCGGAAACACTTCCAATTTAACCACACCTTCTACCAAAGAAAGCAAAAACGCATTCATTTATATAAGGAAAGACCGAAAACAAGTAAAGGTGCACTTAGACTCAATTTTATACATAGAGAGTTTAAAGGATTATATCAATATACATCTAGAGAAAGAAAATCATATTACAAAGTCTAGTATCTCTGCTTTTGAGGAAAAGTTAGATGAACGATTTGTTAGAGTACATCGTTCTTATATTGTTAATAAGGATAAAATTACGGCATACACAAAAAAAGATCTTGAAATTGGAGCCATTGAAATTCCGATTGGTGAAAATTTTCGAAATAATCTTACTTCTTTTTTAACTTGATAAAAGTTATTAAACCATCTTAGTATGCTCATTGAAGTTTCAATTTAAAAACATAACTTCGTTAATTCGCAACATCATTTAAGTTAAAAATAAGCTTGAAAAATCAAGACGATAGATTAAAATTTTCAATGAAAGCAATCATTATTTTCTTTAAACAAAATATTAATTTTTGGGTTAAAGTTGGTTTCATACTTATACTGCTCTCTATTTTAGTCAATCATCTTACAGAGCCAGAAAACTTTCCATTTAATGAGTCCTATAAATTCCCTTGGTTCCCTGTCGCAATTTCTACTCTTCTTGGAAGTATTATTATAAGTATTGCTAATTTCAATTTTAACTATTTTAAAAAAAAGTACTTCATTGAAAAAGTTAATCTACGCATACTTTTGCGCTTTTTATTTACTACTCTGGGATACATTTCGATTGTCTATGCCATATTTTACTATACTTTAAATGGATGGATCAATGGAATCTCATCGTATAGCCTTTATCATCTACTAACAGGGCTATTTATTACTTTTCTGTCAAGTATTATAGGAATTGCTATTTTGTTCGCATCTGATGTATACAAACTTCACAAGTTTGCATCCATAAAAGGAAAGCTTAAAGTAGAACACGCAGGTAAAATTACTTTACTAGAGTATAATGAAATAGCATTTTTTTACAGCGAAAATAAAATAGTCTACATTGTTAAAACTGATGGAAGTAGTATTACTACGGATTTCACTTTAAATGAAGTTGAAAATAAAATCAACCAACAAAGTTTTTTCAGAACAAATAGACAAACAATTCTTCACGCCCGTTCTGTTGAACAAATACAACCCATAGAAAACGGAAAACTATTAGTCCAACTCAAACCCACAATTTCTGATAAGAAGGCTTTTCAAATAAATATCAGTAGGTATAAAAAACAAGCATTTATGGATTGGTTTGAGAATAACATCTAAGTTGGTCTGATTATTCAGCTATTATTTTGATACCATTCAGTAAAAACAGGTGACTTTTGCTCGTTTTTATTGGCTTTACCATTGTTACTTCGCTATAAATTATAAAACGATAAAACATGAACAAAGCCTCTTTAAAAACAAAAATCACAACTATAATCACTATTATTCTTTGTTGCTTATTGTATGTGTCAGGACATTATAAAATGATCATAGGAGCATTATTAATGATACTAGCAAGTGCAGTAGCATACAAAAAAGATCTCTTTAGATCTTTAGGCTTTCAACGCGAAAAGCTCAACATACAAAGTCTCTTCATCATAGCTCCAATAGTTGGTGCAGTAATTTTTCTATTCTATTACTATATCTTGGTACCTGGTGTCACTTCTCTAACAGGAGAACCCATTGACTTTTCTGTATTCAAACCTTATGAAGGTGATTTACCAGCAACACTTAGTTTATTTGGTCTTATTTGGGCATCAGCCGCCTTTGCTGAAGAAATTGTGTTTAGAGGATATTTAATGAGACAGTTTACTCAGTTTTTTGGCTCAAGCAAAATTAGTCTTGTTCTTAACATTCTACTCTTAGGGGTTCTTTTTGGTTATACGCATGCATATCAAGGAATAAGTGGACAGGTCGTGTCTGGGATTACAGGAATGATTCTTGCTCTTATTTTTCATCTCCGTAAGAACGATTTATGGTTTAATATCGCAGTTCATGGATTTATTGATACGGTTGCTTTGGTTTTCATCTATTACGGATGGTTATAAGAAAATTACGCATCTATTAGGCGCAAACGAAGCTCAATAATAAAATCTAAAGCTTCTTCCATTTATTCAAAATTTAACATTTTATATGCCACAAATCTTTTTACATTTGAGAACATTCTAAAGAATAAACAGATGAAAATTAAAGTATTAGTGTTTTTTATAGCTGCTTTGTTTGCAGTAAATTTTGAAGCAACAGCGCAAGAGAGCACCACTGTTCTTTTAGAAAACGCACAAAAGAAAGCGAAAAAAGAAGGAAAATCTATTCTAGTAAAGTTTGAAGCTTCTTGGTGCGGATGGTGCCATAAAATGACCAAAGACATGAAAGCTAAAGGAACAAAGAAGTTTTTTTCAGACAATTTTGTTACTGTAGCAGTTGTAGTAAAAGAATCTACGAAGAATAAAAAATTAGAGAATCCAGGCGGAGAAGACCTAATCAAGAAGTTTAACAAAGGAAGTAGTCGAGTTGGCTTGCCTTTTTGGTTAATTCTAGATAGTAATTTAGAATTAATTACCGACTCTTACGATTCTAATGGTCAGAACCTAGGTGGGCCAGCAAGTCCTGCTGAAGTTCAAGAGTTCATTAAGAAATTAAAAATGGCTGTTCCGTCGTTTACAGATGCAGATGCAGAAATGATTACAAAACAATTTGAGCAAAAAAGATAAATTGGATTTTCCAATAACTAAAAAGAGCTACTCAATGAGTAGCTCTTTTTTTATCTACAATTCTAATACTCTTTAAAGTTTCTCCTAAATAGGTTTTTTGCTTCTCATTGAAATATTATTTTTGTCGTCATGGAAAAACAACAGGTGTTAAAAAAGTTGCAGAAAGGAGTTGCAGAAGCTATCAGTCAGTATACAATGATTGAAGAGGGTGATAAAATTATGGTGTGCTTGTCAGGCGGAAAAGATAGCTATACGCTTCTTCAAATGCTACTACACTTTAAAAAGGTTGCTCCTATCTCTTTTGAAGTCATTGCTGTTAATTTGGATCAAAAACAACCTGGCTTTCCTGAAGAAGTATTACCTAACTACTTAGACAATCTAGGCGTTCCTTATAAAATCATCGAAAAGAACACTTACAAAATTGTCATGGAGAAAACTCCAGAAGGAAAGACAACCTGTAGTTTGTGTTCTCGTTTGCGTAGAGGAACTCTGTATGAAGCTGCAAAAGATCTAGGATGTAATAAGTTAGCTTTGGGTCATCATAGAAATGATATTCTAGAGACTTTTTTATTAAACTTTTTCTTTTCTGGAAAACTAGAAACCATGCCTCCAAAGTTTAAGAACGATGCTGGAGACTTGGTTGTTTTAAGGCCATTAGCTTTTTGTAAAGAAAGTGACATTGAACAATATTCAGAAGAGCAGCAATTCCCTATCATTCCCTGTAATTTATGTGGTTCACAAGAAAACTTACAACGTAAAAAAGTAAAACAAATGATGTCTGAATGGGAGAGCGAATTTCCTAATAGAAACTCCATCATGATGAATGCTTTAAAAAACGTGTTTCCTTCTCACCTCTTAGATAAAAATATATACGATTTTGAAAATCTAGAAAGTAAAGTACTGGAAGAAATGAATATCAATTAATTATTTATATATTTAAAAAACAACTTCAAACTAACCTAGTTATGTAATGAATATATTCCGGAAAGAACACCCATATCATCCCTTATCCAAATATCATATATTGATAGCTATAGGGTTAGCTTTATGGATTTTCTTATTCCTGTTTTTCATTAAACCTTTAACAGTTGAATCTCTTAATCTACAAGAGCAACTCTTCTTTCTTCCTATTTATGGGTTAGTTTCTGGATTGTCATATTTAGCAATCATTTTACCTCAATCATTTTTATATAGAAGCCAAAAAGAACGTTGGTCTGTATTCAATGAAATTATAATTCTATTAGCCTTATCAATCATTTCTGTATTATTCATTTGGGTCTTTTTTCGTTATGCTGTTACAGTAGATGATACAATTCCTTATGAATTTGGAGAATTTCTAATCGAGATTTTCTTACCAGCTTACTATATCATTCTTCCTTTAGTATTTATCGCTCGATTTTTTCTCGGCAAATATTATCAACGAAATCGAGAAAAAATCACAATACAGGGAAGTGGAAATTATGAACACTTGCATCTTTTTTTAAAAGATCTAGTATACATTCAGTCGTCTAACAATTATGTGGAAGTATATCATTTGCAAAAAAATGAAATTAAAACCACTGTCATTCGCACCAATCTTTCAAAAGTAGAAGAGGCACATCCTAATTTGTTAAAAATTCATCGTTCTTACTTAATTAATTCCATACACTATCAAGAATGGAAAATAGAAAAAGGAAAACATTTTATTGTATTATATCCTACCGAAAAACTTCCTGTTTCTAAAACTCATTTAGATAATGTAAAAGCTACTTTAAATTTCACAACAAACTAGGTGTAATTCGCACCAACACCTTGTTATTTCTCGTTTTTTAATTTCTTCCTATCTAAGTTTGACAAACTTAAAATACAACTCTCATGAAGAAATTTTTAAAAATAACTGGTATCGTTTTAGTAATTTTATTGTTTGTCGCATTTCTTTTTAGGAAAAAAATTTATCGATTAGACTTTGCTTTGAAAATGTTTTCAGGCTTAGAACAAGTAGATCGATTTCGTACTGTAGAAGAATACTTTCCTACACGTATTATTGAACAAAGTAAAACTCCTTCAACTTTTACAAGAGCCTCTGAAGAAATGATACTCCCCGAATCCTATAATTATCGTGGAACTCATAAAAAAACAGAACAGCTACTCACAATAACGGATGTTACAGGGCTATTGGTTATTAAAAATGACACCATACAGTTTGAGAAATACCACCGAGGTAATACAGAGGATTCACACACCATTGCTTGGTCGGTAACCAAATCTTTTGTTTCCGCATTGGTAGGAATAGCCCTAGAAGAAGGGCATATCAAAAGTATTGACGATGTAGCTGTAGATTACGTTTCTGAATTGAAAGGAACTGCATACGAGCAAGTAAGTATAAAGAATTTACTACAAATGTCTTCTGGAATAAGATGGAACGAAGACTATAGCGATTTTGATTCCGATATCAATCGTTTTGGAAGAACATTGGCATTAGGCTATTCATTTGAATCTTTTGTAAAGACTCTAGAACGAGATCGAGAACAAGGAACGTACAATTTGTATAATAGCTCAGATACACAAGTCTTAGGCATGATTATTTCTCGCGCTACAGGAATAACTTTATCCGACTATTTAGAAGCTAAAATTTGGAAACCTATTGGTATGGAGAATAAAGCTTACTGGGTAGTAGATGATCATGGAGATGAGTTTGCTGCAGCTGGATTGAATGCTTCTTTGAGAGATTATGCAAGATTTGGAAAGTTATATTTAAACAAAGGGAAATATAATGGGCAACAAATCGTTCCTGAAAAATGGGTTGAAAACTCTTTAACTCCTGATGCTCCTCATTTGATGCCTGGAGAAAATTACTTTGGTTACGGATATCAATGGTGGATTCCTAAAACCAAACAAAATGAATTTTTAGCCATTGGCGTATACAACCAATTTATTTATGTGAATCCTACTGAAAATGTGATTATTGTTAAGTCCTCTGCTTACAGTAGTTATGGAACAGGTAATCGTGAAGACAATTACACAGATCATGAAACCATGGAATTATTCAGAGCTATTGTGCAAAAATTAAAGTAGCAAGAAGATTATTTCTTTTTCTTAAAACTTCTGTATTTGATAAAAAATGCCAACCCTCCAAAAATAAGAAACATTGGTAATGATTCTTTCATTAAGGACATAATTCCTCCGAAAGAAGAAAACGCATTAGAGTCTCTTAAAAATAAATACTCAAGTCCTAAAATGATTGAAACACTCAACCAAACTGAAATTACTACTAATGGAAGTAGCTTCTTAAGGTCTTGTGTTTTTTTTGAGAAATAAGAAAAGTAAAGAATCGTCATCACAACAATAATGATTAGCTGAATAATTCCTTTTACTATATCTTGATTATCTGTCATAAGTTAAATTTTCATGGATTATGTGTTTACAAGGTCTAAATAAATTAATCATTTTGCAAAAAGTTTTCAACCTATAAGTCTTTCAAGATTACTTTTAAGTATTTAATTACCTTAGTATCATAAAATTTTATAATGGACGAAAAGCCAAGGCTTTCTAGACTAACAGCAATCATTACACAACTGCAATCAAAGAGAATTGTGACCGCTAAACATTTAGCTGAAAAGCACAATGTGAGCGTTAGAACAATTTATCGTGATATCCGTACACTTGAAAAATCGGGGATTCCGATCATTACTGAAGAAGGAAAGGGTTATTCTATTATGGAAGGCTACCACCTTCCTCCTGTCCTATTTACTGAAAACGAAGCCAATGCGTTAATTACAGTAGAACAATTAATAATCCATAATAAAGATCAATCTTTTAGTGAAAATGTTTCGAGTGCTTTGGAAAAAATTAAAGCTATTCTACGATACTCTCAAAAAGGGAATGCTGATTTATTGGCTGAAAGAATTTATTTTGGAGGTCATAAAGGTCAAGAAAAAACAAGTAATAACCTGATGCAAATTCAGTCTGCTATTACAAACTATCAGGTTCTCAATATTGTGTATCATTCCTCTAAGCAGCAAAGCACAAATAGAAAAATAGAACCCTTTGCTATCTATAGCATACATGGGAATTTTCTATTGATTGCCTTTTGTCGTTTAAGAAATGATTTTAGAGCTTTTCGAATCGATTTTATTGAAAAACTCAGTTTAGAAAACGAAACGTTTACTCCACATAACATGACAATTCAACAATATTTTGAAGATTATGTAAGGGATCAAAAGTACCCTTGACACACCTTTGTCACAAGTCCATTTTATGTTTGCATCATAATTATAAAAACTTAAAAATGGAAATTGTAAAAATCGTAGTATTATCGTTATCAAGCTTACTATTAACCTTTGTTGGAATTATGAGATTGAGTAATCCTATCAAAACTTATTTGAAAAACTCTGGGATTACACTAGAGAATGACGTGAATTTATTAAATGAAATGCGTGGTGTAAGCAGTGTAATGCTGTGTGGTGGTGTCTTAACAGCTATGGGGATTCTAGTTTCAGAATTCACATTTACTTCATTTGTTATTGCATCACTTCTTTTCCTTGGGTTTGCACTTGGAAGAATCATTAGCACAGCTATAGATGGAAAGCCAAACAAACAGTTGATTTCAGGAATTGTTTCTGAACTTATTTTAGGAGGAGCCAATCTTTTTTGTTTGATAAGCTTACTTTAATATCAAGAAAAAAGCTCAAGTTAACACTTGAGCTTTTTTTATATAGATTCCTGCACTTCACTTTGACAAGCTCAGTGTAAACGTTCGGAATGACAATAACTATGGTCTAAATGAAATCTTACGCATACGTAAGCTTTCTGGAGTTACTTCTAAGTATTCATCTACTTTGATGTACTCCATACACTCTTCTAATGAGAAATCAATCTTTGGAGCAATCTTAACACTATCATCTGTTCCAGAGGAACGAACGTTGGTTAATTTCTTTCCTTTGATTAAGTTCACACCCATATCGGTATCCTTGCTGTTTTCTCCAACAACTTGTCCGATATAAATATCTTGATTAGGATCGATAAAGAAACGACCTCTATCTTGCAATCTATCAATTGCATACGCAGTTGCTTTACCAGCTGCAGAAGAAACAATCGCTCCTTTAATATCTTCAGTGAATTCTCCTTTAAAAGGACCGTACTCACTGAATCTATGGTTAATGATTGCAGTTCCTGCAGTAGCAGTTAAAATCTTGTTACGCAAACCGATTAAACCTCTAGAAGGAATTGTAAACTCTAAATGTTGTAAATCTCCTTTTGGCTCCATCACCAATAAATCTCCTTTACGAAGAGATACTAAGTTGATTGCTTTTGATGCTACGTCTTCTGGAACATCAATAGATAATGTTTCATAAGGTTCAGATTTTACTCCATCAATGTCTTTGATAATTACCTGTGGTCTTCCTACTTGTAGCTCATACCCTTCTCTACGCATGGTTTCAATCAATACAGATAAATGTAGTACTCCACGTCCAAAAACGTTGAATTTATCCTCTGTGTCTGTTTCATCAACTCGTAAGGCAAGGTTCTTCTCCATTTCTTTAAACAAACGATCACGTAAGTGACGAGAAGTCACAAACTTCCCTTCTTTCCCGAAGAATGGTGAATTGTTAATGGTAAATAACATACTCATCGTAGGTTGATCAACTTCAATTCTTGGCAATGCTTCAGGGTTTTCCATATCTGCGATAGTATCTCCAATCTCAAAACCTTCAATACCAGTGATTGCACAAATGTCTCCACTTCTTACGGTAGAAACTTTTGCTTTCCCCATTCCTTCAAAAACGTGTAATTCTTTGATTCTAACCTTCTTTGTAGAACCATCTCTCTTACACAACATGTAATCTTTATTCTCCTGTAAATCACCTCTGTAGACACGTCCGATAGCAATCCTTCCTGTAAAAGAAGAAAAATCTAAGGACGTAATTTGCATCTGTGGAGATCCTTCTCTATAAGGAGCTTCAGGAATTGATTCTATTACAGCATCTAATAAATCAATAATATTGTCTTTAGGGTCTTGCCAGTCAGTGCTCATCCAACCATTTTTTGCAGAACCATAAATCGTAGTAAAATCTAATTGTTCTTCAGTAGCTTCTAAAGCGAACATTAAATCGAACACTTTTTCGTGTACTAAATCTGGAGTACAGTTTTCTTTATCTACTTTATTTACAACTACAATTGGAGTTAACCCCAGTTCTAAAGCCTTCCCTAATACAAAACGAGTTTGTGGCATAGGGCCTTCAAATGCATCTACTAATAGCAAAACACCATCAGCCATTTTTAATACTCGCTCTACTTCTCCACCAAAGTCGGCGTGACCAGGAGTATCAATTACATTGATTTTTACATCTTTATAATTAACCGATACGTTTTTAGAAAGAATGGTAATCCCTCTTTCTCTTTCCAAATCGTTATTATCTAACAATAAATCTTTACGTTCTTTACGATCGTCCAAGATTTTAGCTTGATCAATAATTTTATCTACCAATGTAGTCTTACCATGATCTACGTGGGCAATAATAGCGATGTTTCTTATAGATTGCATACTTGCTTTTTTTGAAGTTGCAAAAGTAGTCTTTTCTAATGGATTAATGAACAATTATCAGTCTACAATTATCAATGTAAATATTGATCCTTAATAATTACTCATTATTCACTGGAGCTTCTTCATCATCACGAAAAGAAGTTGGTAGGATATCTGGAATTAATTTAATCAACAAAGGAAGTAATAACGCGCCTCCAGGTAACATAAAGATGGCAAAAGCAGGAATCGCTTTACAGATATCGAGCATTTGAACTTTCACCTTTTCTTTCTCTTCTTCTGTTAATGTTGAATAGGTAGACTTTTTTATTAAAGACATTGCTTCTTTACTCTGCTGCAATTCCTTGCCCAGTATCTTCTTGTTTTTTTGAAGCAGTTCTTTTATGTCGTCTACTGAAGTCATTATACTTTTCTTCGTTTTCGTTCTGTTTTAATCAAATTAAGTTCTCTACTGGTTTGACCCGCTACAGAAGTATTCTCTTCAGCTCTACGAATTAAATAAGGCATCACATCTCTTACAGGTCCAAAAGGCAAATACTTGGCCGTATTATATCCTTCTTTTGCTAAATTAAAACTGATGTGGTCACTCATCCCATACAACTGTCCAAACCATAAACGTTTGTCTCCAGGTTCTATTTTATGGTGCTGAGCTAATTTCACAAGTTGATACGAACTTTCTTCATTATGTGTTCCTGCAAATAAAGCCATATTCTTATGTTCCATCATGTAATTAATAGCCTCATCGTAGTTCTCATCTGTTGCTTGCTTAGTAACACAAATAGGTGATACATATCCTTTCTCTTCTGCTCTAGCACGCTCTTTTTCCATATAAGCACCTCGCACTATTTTTAATGCGATATGATACCCTTTTTGATACGCTCTTTGATGCAATCCTCTTAAATACTCCATACGATCATGACGATACATTTGAAGCGTATTAAAGATAATTGCTTTTTCTTTATTGTACTTCTCCATCAACTCTTCCACTAAATTATCTGCAGCATCTTGCATCCAGCTTTCTTCTGCATCAATTAAAATAGGAACGTCATATTCTAAAGCTTTGTCGCATATCGCATAATAACGTTCTACAATACGTAACCACTCACCTTTCTCTTCTGCTGTTAGTTCTTCTTTTTCTGTAATTTTTCGATACAACTCGAAGCGCCCAACTCCCGTTGGTTTAAACACTACAAAAGGAATTGCTTCTTTTTCTTTGGCAAATTCAATGTTCTTAAGCGTTTTGTTTTTTGCATACTCAAACTGTTCTTCAGTTTCTTTTCCTTCTACAGAATAGTCTAACACTGAGTATACGCCTCCTTCACTGTACATTCTATCGATGTTAGGGATACAGTCTTCTTCTGTAATTCCACCACAAAAATGATCAAAAACCGTAGATCTAATTAATCCTTCTACTGGTAAGTGAGCTTTCAAAGCAAAATTGGTTACAGCAGTACCAATTCTAACCATCGGTTGGCTTTGAATTAATTTGAATAGAAAATAAGCTCTCTCTAATTGAGAGTCCGATTTTAATGAAAATGCAATTTGTGTATTCTCGAAGAGTTTCATTAGTTGATTTTTGTAAAACAAAGATAGTCAGCTGTCACAAATTATTCAATATTTTGTTCTTAATTTGTAATTGAAATTTTTAATTTATGGAATCTATTAGAGCGGTTAGTTATTTCGTTCATTTTAAGGAGAAAGGATATAAAGAGTTAAATGAATTACTTCGTCAGAATAATTATTCATCTATTTTTATTTTAGCTGATGAGAATACAATGGATTTATGTTACCCTAAATTCATTCCACAATTAAAGACGGAAACTCGCATTGAAGTCATTGAAATTGAACCGGGCGAAATTCATAAAAACCTAGAAACCTGTAGTGGTGTTTGGTCTGCAATGACTGAATTAGATGCCGACAGAAATAGCCTATTAATTACTTTAGGTGGTGGAGTGATTACCGACCTTGGAGGTTTTGTTGCTTCTACCTATAAAAGAGGAATCGATTTTGTAAATATTCCGACTACTTTATTAAGTATGGTAGACGCTTCTGTAGGAGGTAAAACAGGTGTTGATTTAGGTGTTTTAAAAAATCAAATTGGCTTGTTCTCTAATCCAGAAATGGTGCTGATTGATGAAGACTATTTAACAACTCTTAATGATCGAGAAACACGTTCTGGAATTGCTGAAATAATTAAATATGGAGCTACTTATGATATTAAAGTTTTAAATGAGGTTAAATATTACAATCATTTAAAAAACAACAAGTTGATACATAGGTCTATTGAAATAAAAAATGAAGTTGTTCTTCAAGATCCTAAGGAACAAAACATTCGAAAAATATTAAACTTCGGACATACTCTTGGCCATGCAATAGAGTCTTATTTTTTAGCTTCTGAAACCAAAGAAAGTTTAACTCATGGTGAAGCTATTGCCATCGGAATGATTTGTGAATCATACTTATCTTCAAAGTTATTAAATTTCTCTAGTGAGAAGCTTACAGAAATTAAAGAAATTGTGAAAGCTATCTATGATAAAGTTACTATAGAAACTGCTGACTTCCCCCACATTATAGACTTGTTAAAACACGACAAGAAAAATGTAGGTGGACAAGTAAACTTTGTACTATTAAACGATTTTGAAAAGTATCAGCTGGACTGTAAAGTAAGCAACGATCTTATTATAGAAAGTCTTCAATACTATAATAACGCTTAGTGCGCCTTTTCTAGTACCGAACTATAAATATCTTCATACACAGGTAAGATCGTGTCTAGTGAAAACTGTTCTGTGTGCGCTTTTGCCTTCTTTTTAAATTCTAGTAAAGAAGCATCACTTTGTAAAATTCTTAGTGCATTCGATGCCATATCATCTACATCACCCAAATCACTTAGAAACCCTGTTTCCCCATTAATATTTACCTCAGGTAAACCTCCTGTATTTGTTGATATTACTGGCGTGTCAGCTGCCATTGCTTCTAAAGCAGCCAATCCAAAACTTTCGCTAATAGAAGGAAGCACAAAGACATCTGTATAACATAAAATCTTAGCAACTTCATTGCTGTTTCCTAAGAAAATTACTTTCTCATTTAACCCTAATTCCTTTACCAAAAGCTCAGCAGTTCTTTTATCTGGACCATCGCCTACCATTAATAGTTTAGACGGAATTTCTTTCTGAACGATATTAAATACACGAATCACATCTTCAACCCTTTTAACTGGTCTAAAATTACTTACGTGAGTTAGAATTCTTTCATGAGGTTTCGCCACTGCAATTCTATTACAAGGGTTTTGATGTTCCTTATCGTATTTTTCAACATCAATAAAGTTATATACAACTTGAATATCATTCGCAATGTTAAACAAACGAAGTGTATCTTGCTTTAAACTATTGGATACTGCTGTTACCACATCAGAGTTATTAATACTAAACTCTACTGCAGTCTTATAAGTAGGATGACTTCCAACCAGTGTGATATCAGTTCCGTGTAACGTTGTTACTACTTTTATATCAATTCCTTTCTCCTTCAACATCATCTTTGCCATATAAGCTGCATAGGCATGCGGAATTGCATAATGCACATGTAAAATTTCAAGCTGGTGTTTACGAACCACCTCTACCAATTTACTCGATAATGCTAATTCATAAGGTTGGTATTGAAATAAAGGATATTCTTCTATCAATACTTCATGAAAATGTAGCTTGTGTGAAATAAAATCCAATCGAACAGGTTGATTATATGTTACAAAATGAACTTCATGTCCTTTGTCAGCCAAGGCCATTCCTAGTTCTGTAGCAACTACGCCACTACCTCCAAAAGTTGGGTAACACACAATACCAATCTTCATATTTTTCATTTTGTTTAACAGACGTAAAGATACCTTTTTACTTACATGGGAATGTGAATAAAACCATAAAAAAATCCTACTGAGTCATCAGTAGGATTGATTGTGCTTTTAATATTAGATAACCTATTATAACAAGATTCTTAAACTAATGAAAGATTCGATATCTATTTAAACCTCTTTTAAAAGTTCTTGTCTATTTTTTCTTGATAAAAAACAGACGAAAAAATCAAGGCAACCTTATGAAATTCCTTTGCATCATTCTCTTTCCGTATTCCATGCGTAATGTTTCACATCGCACTTCCATACTTTCGCTCATTATTTCTTAGGTTGACAAAAGTCTAAAGCAACAATTGAATTCAACAAAAAACCCTGTGAATTTCACAGGGTTCTTATTATAATTTGTCAATCAAAATCATTGTTAATTGATTATTGAAAATTGTTTAGTAGTCTCCTAAGGTTACAGGATTCTGTCCTAATGCATTTTCTAATTGCTCATCATTAGGAGCTTTTCCATGCCAAGCATGTGTATGCATCATAAAATCGATTCCATTCCCCATTTCAGTATGCAATAAAATACATACTGGTTTTCCTTTTCCTGTTCTCGATTTTGCATCAGCCAAACCTGCTAAGATTGCATCAATATCGTTTCCTTTTTCTACATCCAACACATCCCAACCAAAAGCTTCAAATTTTGCTTTGATACTTCCCATTGGCAATACATCGTCTGTAGCACCATCAATTTGCTTTCCATTTAAATCAACAGTAGAAATAATATTGTCAACTTTCTTTGCTGAAGCATACATTGCTGCTTCCCAAATCTGACCCTCTTGCAACTCTCCATCACCATGCAGTGTATAGACTATTTTATCGTCTCCGTTTAATTTCTTCGTCAACGCAGCTCCTATTGCTACACTCATACCTTGTCCTAAAGAACCTGAAGCGATTCTAATTCCTGGTAAGTCATCATGAGTTGTTGGATGTCCTTGCAAACGGGTATTCATCTTTCTAAACGTTGCTAATTCTTCCACTGGAAAGAAACCACTTCTTGCCAATACACTATAGTATACAGGAGAAATATGTCCGTTTGATAAGAAGAATAAATCTTCGTTCGCTCCATCCATAGAGAAGTCAGTCGAATAATCCATTACTTCTTGATATAAGGCAGTAAAGAACTCTGCACATCCTAAAGATCCTCCTGGGTGACCAGAGTTTACGGCATGTACCATTCGCAAAATATCTCTTCTAACTTGTTGCGTAAAATCTTGTAATTCTTGTGTTGTTGACATGTAATGTTATTTGTTGAGCAAATGTACTTTTTTAGGTTACAACCAACAACATATTTTTAGAAGTTAAATCAACAGGTTATTAACGATTTTCATTTAGTCCTTAGTCGTTCGTTCTTAGTATTGGGAACTAGCTTGAAGTTCGTAAATATATTTACACTTTGACATGTCCCTTAATCCCTCTTCAAAGAGGGAGTCATATAATTATCCACTTGAAGGAATTATAGGGTGTTATTTCACAATAACTAAGCACTAGAAGAAACTAACAACTAAATCACGTTTTCTGTTTCTTCTTCTTAGCAGCAGGGAATAATACATTGTTTAATATTAAACGATATCCTGCGGAGGTAGGATGCAAATCCAATTCAGTTTTCGGATCACCAACTCGATGCGTATAGTCTTCAGGATCGTGTCCTCCATAAAAGGTAAACAAGCCTTTTCCTTTGGTTCCATGAATGTACCTCGCTTCTCTATTAGTTTTGTTCTCTCCCATCACCAATACATTCGATTTAATATTACTTCGGTCAAAAGATGTTGTTTGCCCCATAAAACCTTTTACTAACTGAGTATGACTCTGTGTTAGCATGGTTGGCACTGGATCCCACTTTGCTGAGAATTCTATCAACGAAAAGTAATCCGAAGTTTTTGGAATTCTACGTTTACGTGTCATATCTATCGTAGAAAACTCGTACGTCGTTGGATTCCGAATCAGTTGAAAATCTTTAAATGCAAATGTTTTACTGAAATCAATTTTCGATTGATAATTCGATTCTGAAGGATCTCCATCAAACATAGACTCTGCAATATCAACTCCTTCTGCGGCTAAAGCAATATCAAAACTATCGGTTGCAGAACACATGGCAAACATAAATCCGCCTCCAATAACATAATCGCGAATCTTTTTACTCACAGCTAACTTGACTTGAGATACTTTTTTATAGCCTAAACTTTCTGCAGACTTTTGTGCTCGCTGCTTTCCATCGATGTACCAAGGAGCTGATCGAAACGCCCCGTAAAATCGTCCAAACTGACCCGTAAAATCTTCGTGATGCAAATGCAACCATTCGTACAAGAGTAGCTTATCGTTGAGTACCTCTTCATCATAAATAACATCAAAAGGAATCTCTGCATAGGTTAACACCATAGTTACAGCATCATCCCAAGGCATTTTATCTTTGGGCGAATACACCGCTATTTTTGGCGGCTTCTCTAAGGTTACTGCTTCTTGATTTTTTGAAGGCGAAGAAATCTCTTGTAATATTAATTGCGATTGAGCATCGGAAATTACTTGATAAGAAACTCCACGAATCTTACATTCGTTTTCTATCAACGGATTGTTCTCTATTAAAAACGCACCACCATCATAATTTAACAACCACTTGGCTTTCAAACCAGATTGCAAAGAGAAATAAACAATTCCGTAAGCTTTTAAATGGTTCTTCTGATTGTCGTGACTCATAGGGATATAAATAAACGACGCCCAAATAGAATTAGAAAGGAATACAAACAAGATTAAAAATAGATACTTCTTCATCTATCAAATGTAAGAAAAAGCTTCCTATCAATAATTTCTTTAACAATTCTTTCTGATATCACTTGATGTGCTAATTTATTAGGATGTCCATCATACTTAGAAAGCATAAAATCTCCATCTTTTTCGAAATCTGCATGACCATCTATGTAGTGTATAGTAGGTTTCTGTCTTAGGTAACCCTCCAAGGAACTATCAACTTTCTCAAAAAGAGAATTTTTCTTTAATAAGTTGAATTCAGGGAGTTTGTAAAAAATAAAACGAATACCATCCTTTGTACATTCTTCATCCATTTTTGAAATGATTTCCTGTGACTGAATCCAATTTTTATTCGATGACTTATAGGCCTCCTCTATCAAGTAATAAAACTCACCAAAAGGAATGACAATCCCTTTTAACTTCAATTCTTTTTGCGTTTTTGCTGAAATGAATCTTAAAAGTTCGCTTGTATTATATATTCTCTTTGAGAGTGATTTTAAGTTGTTGTCTTTTTTCACTGTAATTAAGTCACTACTATTCACTACCTCATTATTTGCAGGGACTTCTTTCTTTATACTTAAATCACCTATAATGTCATTAAAATTATATCCCAAGACAACAGTGTTTGGTTGAAATTTTTTATTATAAAATTTGAATAAATTATAATTATCTAATGTGTTGTTACTCGCCCTAGAAACATCCAGTACCAATACTTTTTTAGTTGTATTTAATTTTTTTTGAAGTTCCTTTTGAAGGTGATTAGACATCTTAAATTGAGGGTCTATTCCTGCGCCAAAAAAGTAAGAGTCGCCCAATACTAAAACTCGATATTGATTCTCTTCTAGTACAAAACCTCCACTGTCTACCTTTTGTTTAAGTGCAGATTCTTTTATTTTAATTTCTACTTCCGCCTTTTCATTAAGAATATCAAAAGACTTGTCAATTCTCACCAACACTTCTCCTAGAAGGAAAAAGACAATCAAAAAAACAAAAATTCTTCTCTTCTTCATATCTTAAAATTGAAAGTATATAAATTCAACTTCTTTGTTTGAGTTCCATATAATAATTGCCCAAATGAGGATGGAAATCAACACATAATCCAATACCCTTTTCACGTTGCTCTTCGTAACCGTATATTCTAAAGGGTATTCTTTGTCTTTATTAAACCATTCAATAACCACAAGAAAAAGTATTAAATACAAGAACTTAGATGTAAATTCTGGGGAACTAAAAAAGGAAGATGAAAAGATTTCAGAAACAATTTGAAATCCATGAGTTAAGTTTTCTGCTCTAAAAAATATCCATGCGAATATTGTTAAGCAAAAAGTGATGAGAATACTAAACAAATTTCTTATCGATGGAAATATACTTTTCTCTGCAACAACATCCATATTCTTCCTATTGAGTTTAAGCAACATTAAAGGCAAGAAGTATAAGGCATTTAAAAATCCCCAAAAAACAAAAGTCCAATTAGCTCCATGCCAAAATCCGCTTACCAGAAAGATAATAAAAATGTTTCTCAACTTTTTAAAGGTAGTTCCTTTACTCCCTCCTAAAGGGATGTATAGATAGTCTCTAAACCAAGTTGACAAAGAGATATGCCAACGTCTCCAAAACTCTGCAATATCTCTTGAAAAGTAAGGCAACGCAAAATTCTTCTTTAATTTGAACCCAAATAGTTTAGCTGTTCCAATTGCTATATCAGAATATCCTGAAAAATCTCCATAAATCTGAAAAGTAAAAAAGAAAGCACCTAGAAATAATGTACTTCCAGAATAATCCTGTGAATTATTAAAAATCTGATTTGCTATTTCTGCACAGTTATCAGCAATAACAACTTTTTTAAACAACCCCCATAAAATCTGCCTTAAACCATCAGCAATTTTTGAATTAGTTTTTATTCTTTTCTCATAAAACTGAGGTAATAAATTACTTGCTCTTTCAATTGGACCAGCAACCAATTGAGGGAAAAAGCTTACAAAAGCACCAAAAGCAATAAAGTCTTTTGTTGGTGTTAACTTATTTCTATACACATCTATTGTATAACTTAAGGTTTGAAATGTGTAGAAACTAATTCCAATGGGTAAAATAATGTTAAGAGATGAAAAGCCTATTTCTTTACCAAAAAAAGAAAAGGCAGTCACGAAGTTATCTATAAAGAAATTGAAATATTTAAAAAATCCTAAGAACCCAAGATTGACAAGAATGCTTGTCCACAATAGAATTTTTCTCTTTGATTGTTTTTTTTCTTTTTGAAGATAAATACCTAGAAAGTAATCTACGAGTGTGCTAAAGAAAATCAGCCCTAAAAAACGATAGTCCCACCAACCATAAAAGATGTAACTAACGACTAATAAAAAGAAGTTTTGCCTTTTTAAGTTGTTTTTAAATACCCACCAATACAACAAGAAGACTATTGGTAAAAAAATAGCAAAATCTAATGAGTTAAAGAGCATTTAAAATTAATTTCATTTACAGAATTGAATGACAATTTAATGAAAGATTCTAAAACGACACGTCATTATCTTTCATTTCAAATGCATATTTTAATTCAATCAATAAATTCGCATAATTGTTGGTTAGTTTTATAGGAATTATTTAACCTATTTCAATGATAACATTACTCTGTATCAATGTGTAAGACACTTCTAGTTCAGAGATATCTATAGTATATTGTTGGTTGTTCTTCATAATTGTTATATTCTAAAACGGTACGTCATCATCACCTTCTACTCCAAAAGCATCTTTAGGTTCTATACGTTGGTCTGGGAAAACATCGTCTCCAAAGCCTGCATTCATGCTCGATTGGAACTCGCTACTAAAACCTTCCTCCAAATCCGAGAATTTTGCCAAGTGACCTGTAAACTTCAAACGAATATTATCCAATCCACCGTTTCTGTGTTTTGCCACAATAAACTCTCCTTGTCCTTCACATGGTGTATGCTCATCATCATCCCATTCTGTCATTCCGTAATATTCTGGACGAAAAATAAACGATACAATATCTGCATCTTGTTCAATCGCTCCAGATTCACGTAAATCCGATAATAATGGACGTTTGCTTCCTCCTCTTGTTTCCACGGCACGTGATAACTGAGACAAGGCAATTACAGGAACGCTTAATTCTTTTGCTAATGCTTTTAAGTTTCTAGAGATAGTAGAAATTTCTTGCTCTCTATTTCCTCCTCCTTTATTAGTATTTCCTGCTGTCATTAACTGTAAATAGTCAATCACAATGATTCTTACATTGTGTTGCGATACCAAACGACGTGCTTTTGCTCGTAAATCGAAAATAGATAACGAAGGTGTATCATCAATAAAAATAGGTGCATCAGACAAACGCTTTACTTTCACATTTAACTGTTCCCACTCGTGAGGTTCTAAATTTCCTTTACGTAACTTTTCTGAAGTCAACCCCGTTTCTGAAGAAATCATACGTGTAATTAACTGTACAGACGACATTTCCAAAGAGAATACGGCTACAGCATGATTAAAATCGATGGCCATATTCTTCGCCATAGAAATTACAAACGCCGTTTTCCCCATACCTGGACGTGCAGCAATAATAATTAAATCGGAAGGCTGCCAACCAGAAGTTAATGCATCTAATTTCGTAAATCCAGTTGCCAAACCACTCATTCCTTCTTGGTTAGATATCTCCTGAATCTTACTCAAGGCTTGCTTTACAAGATCGCTTGCTCCTTCAGAACTCTTTTTTAAGTTCCCTTGGGTAACTTCAAATAATTTTGTTTCTGCATGATCTAGTAAATCGAATACATCGGCAGTTTCATCGTATGATTTTTCAATAATCTCACTTGAAATACTTATCAATCGACGTTGAATGTATTTTTGAAGAATGATACGTGCGTGAAATTCAATATGAGCAGAAGACGCTACTTTTTGTGTTAAGCGAATTAAATGGAAATCACCACCAACAAGATCTAGTTTTGCGCTCTTTCTCAGTGCGTTAGAAACCGTTAATAAATCGATCGGTTGCGACTCTTGAAATAACTCATAAATCACTCGATAGATTTCCTGATGTTTTAAATCATAAAATGCATCTGGATGTAAGATATCAATCACATCATCAATTCCCTTCTTATCAATCATCATCGCCCCTAAGACAGCCTCCTCTAAATCAACTGCTTGAGGTGGAATTTTCCCTTTCTCGAGGCTAATAATACGAGCCTTATCTATCTTTTGTCCAGTAACTGGTTGCATTTTTTCCATGACGACAAATGTAAATTTTTAGGTTGGTTTTTCTATCACCTATCAATCCATTTCTTTATACACAAGTTTTAATAACATTGTTATTTCATTGTTAATAAGTACTTAACTTCTAAAATTCTTTAATATTTTTACACCTATGAAAGTTAAGAAAAGAAATCTATATCTCACACTTTTTTTAGGAATTCAAATCCTGTTGATGAGATGGGCAGAACATCATCCTTCTTTCATTGAAAATTATTACTCCAACGGTATATATCCGTATATCAGCTCGTTACTTAGAATTTTATTAGGATGGATTCCTTTTTCTATTGGAGATATTCTCATATTCATCTTCATTTTTTATGCACTTAGATTTGTCTATTTACTCTTTAAAACACGATTCAAAAGTATCATCAATAAGATTTTAAGTGTCACTGCTTTTTGTTCTGTTATCTATTTTTGTTTTTATTTATTTTGGGGATTAAACTATTACAGAGAGCCTCTTTCTAAAAATTTAGGCTATCAACAAACAAAGTATAGCAATGAAGAATTAATCGATCTATCCACACGCTTAGTTCTTCAATTAAACGAAGCACATTTACAGCTTGTTTCTTCAGATACAATTAAAGTTAACAATCCGTATTCTCAAGGAGAAATGTATGATATGGCTCGAAGTGGATATGATAATCTTTCAAAAAAATTCCCTCAGTTTTCATACAGCTTTGGAACTGCTAAGAGTTCTTTAATGAGCTTGATTCAAACCTACAATGGAACTTCTGGCTATTTAAACCCTCTAACAGGTGAAGCTCAAGTGAACAGTAGGATTCCTAAAACAAGTTACCCAACAACTACTTGTCATGAAATGGCGCATCAAATTGGATTTGCTGCTGAGAATGAAGCCAATTTTGTTGGATTCTTAGCTGCATTATATAATGACGATCTCTATTTTAAATATGCTGCTTATAGAATGGCGGCACGCTATGCTATTTTTGAATTGTACAAAAGAGATCCAGATAAATTCAAAGAAGTTTACCGATCATTAAACAAAGGAATTACTAAAGATTTTAGAGCGTCTTCAGATTTTTGGAAAGCATACGAGAATCCGTTTGAACCACTAATAAAGAAAGGATATAATGCCTACCTGAAGTCCAACAAGCAAGCGGAAGGGGTTGATTCTTATAACTATGTGGTAGATTTATTGATTCACTATTTTAAAGATAAGGAAAAAGTATAAGGACTTTGTCTTTGCGAGCTGTCACCCTGAGCTTGTCGAAGGTAAGCGAAGCAATCTGTTTAATACTAAGTCTTATTGATGAGATCGCTTCGTTACTCTCGCGAAGACAGCCGAAAGGTTCGCAATGATCAACATGTTTCTCTTAAAATTATGTTAAAAACTCTTAAAAAACCCTTAAAGAGTTTCCTTCTCAATAAATTTATAGACTATACAAATAATTCACATATGAGAAAATCACTACTAGTACTCTTGCTATTGTCTGTCTCCCTAGGACAAGCACAAGAATACTTCCCAACTAACACAGGCGTTAAAACGACCAAAAACACGACTGTGGCATTTACCAATGCAAACATTTACGTTACATCAACCAAAACCATTAAAAAAGGAACTTTATTAGTTCGCGATGGAAAAGTTGTTGGCGTAGGAAAATCAGTCGCTATTCCTAAAGGAACAAAAACGGTTGACCTTAAAGGAAAAACAATCTATCCTTCTTTTATTGATTTGTACTCTGATTTCGGAGTTAAAAAACCAAATAGACCAAGAAGCAATAGTAGATCACCACAATACGATGCTGGTAGAACAGGATACTATTGGAACGATCACATTAGACCAGAAACAGATGCTTCCAATAGCTTTACTTTTGATGCTAGAAAAGCCAAGCAGTTCCTCAAAGCTGGATTTGGTGTTGTAAACACACATCTACAAGATGGAATTATAAGAGGTAACGGAATGCTTGTTGCTTTAAATTCCTCTTCTTCTGATGCCTACCGTATTCTAGATAAGAAATCAGCGCAGTACCTATCATTTCAAAAAAGCGTACAATCAAGACAAGGATATCCAACTTCAAGAATGGGTGCCATGGCATTGCTTCGTCAAGTATATTTGGATGCCGATTGGTATGCTGGGGGAAATGCTAAAAACAAAGATGCTTCATTAGAAGCTTTAAATAAGAACAAAGGATTGACGCAGATCTTTGAAGTTCGTAATCATTTAGATGCATTACGTGCTGATAAAGTGGGTGATGAATTTGGAATTCAGTATACCATCGTAGGTGGTGGAGATGAATTTGAAAGAATTGCCGATATCAAAGCTTCTGGTGCTAGCATGATTATTCCTATCAATTTTAGAAAGGCATACGATGTAAGCAATCCAATTCTAGCAGAATTAGTTTCTGTGGGTGATATGAAGCGTTGGAATCAAGAACCATCTAATCTATCTGTATTGTCAAAAAACGGAATTACATTCGCGTTAACGACTCACAAATTAAAATCTCCAAGTTCTTTTCATAAGAATTTGCAGAAAGCAATCAAATATGGTTTCGATAAAAAGAAAGCCTTAGAGTCACTTACTTCTATTCCTGCGAACATCTTAGGAAGGACAGACATTGGAAACTTAAATATTGGAAGTCATGCAAATTTTATCATCACCAATGGAGATGTGTTCGATAAAGGCACAACTATTTATGAGAACTGGGTACAAGGAGATCGTCATGTTGTAAACGATATGAACATTCAAGACATCACAGGAGACTACTCTTTTTCTGTTGCAGGGAAATCATTTGACTTAACTGTAAAAGGAAAAGGAGCGAAACAAAGTGGAAGCTTAAAGTCTGGAGATAAAAAAGTGAAATCTAAGTTCTCTTTTAAGAACGGCTGGATTCAAATGACTATTAATGATGGAGGAAACTTTACAAGAGTTTTAGGGCAATCAACCGGTAATGGGTTGACTGGAACTTTATTTGCTATTGACGGAACAGAATCTACTTGGTCTGCTACTAAGAAAGCTTCAAAAGATGCAAAGAAGAAAAAAGGAAAGAAAAAAGCAAAAGGTAAAACTCCTTATGTATTTCCTGTAAGCTTTCCTAACGAAGGACTCGGAAATGCAGTTCAACCAAAACAAGAAACTCTTTTAATTAAAAATGTAACAGTTTGGACAAGTGAAGATGCTGGTATTTTGAAAAATACCGATGTACTCTTAAAAGGAGGAAAAATTACCAAGATTGGTAAAAACTTGAAAGACCGTAGAGCACGAGTTATTGACGGTACTGGAAAACACTTAACAGCTGGTATTGTTGATGAGCATACACATATTGGAACATCGGCAGTTAATGAAGGAGGTCACAACTCTACTGCGGAAGTTACGATTGAAGATGTTGTTAATCCGAACGATTTAAACCTCTACAGAAATTTAAGTGGTGGTGTTACTTCTGCTCAAATCTTACACGGTTCTGCAAATCCAATTGGAGGACGCTCTGCAATCATCAAATTAAAATGGGGTGAGAATGCTAACGCCATGATTTACTCGAACACACCTAAGTTTATCAAATTTGCTTTGGGTGAAAATGTAAAACAATCACGTTCTACCACAAGTTTCCGTTTTCCACAAACGAGAATGGGTGTTGAGCAAGTATTTGTAGATTATTTCCAAAGAGCGAAAGAATATGACGCCATTAAAAAGAGCGGAAAGCCATATAGAAAGGACATCGAAATGGACGTCATGGCAGAGATCTTAAACAAAGAGCGTTTTATCTCCTGTCACTCCTATGTTCAAAGTGAAATTAACATGCTAATGAAACTTGCTGAAAGGTTCAACATCCGCATCAATACATTCACCCATATTTTAGAAGGATATAAAGTAGCCGACAAAATGAAAGAACATGGAGTTGGTGGCTCTACCTTCTCAGACTGGTGGGGTTACAAGTATGAAGTAAACGATGCAATTCCATACAATGCCGCTATCATGCATGATGCTGGAGTTACTGTAGCTATCAATTCTGACGATAGAGAAATGTCTAGACGATTAAATCAAGAGGCTGCTAAAACAGTGAAATATGGAGGTGTCAGCGAATTAGAAGCATGGAAAATGGTGACCATCAACCCTGCGAAGCTATTACACATCGACAATCGTGTTGGAAGTATTAAGGTTGGAAAAGATGCCGATGTTGTCTTATGGAGCGATCACCCGCTTTCTATTTATGCAAAAGCAGAAAAAACAATTATTGAAGGTACGGTGTATTTCGATATTGAAGAAGACAAGAAAAAGCGAGCGTTAATTAAAGAACAAAAAAGCAAGCTGATAAAAATGATGTTAAGTGAAAAGATGGGCGGTGGTGCTACGCAAGCACCAAAGAAGAAAGTCTTGAAGAATTTTACTTGTGAAACAGAAGGAACTCATTAATGCAACAAATCATGAAAAAACATATTATATTTAGTTTGATAGCTTTCCTTTTTGCAGGAACTATCATCGCGCAGCAAACACCAGCTCCTAAACAAACCCAAGGATTCTCTATTGAAGGAGCAACGGCACATTTAGGAAACGGAAAAGTGATTGAAAATTCGTTAGTAATATTCAACAATGGTAAGATTACATTTGTTGGAAGTGCTAATGCTAAAATAGCCCGTCTAGGAACTACTATTAATGGAAAAGGGAAACATTTGTATCCTGGATTTATTGCTGTAAGTTCTTCATTAGGACTCGCTGAAGTAGATGCTGTAAAAGCGTCTAGAGATTTTGACGAAACGGGAACAATGCTTCCTCACATCCGAAGTATCATTGCCTACAATGCAGAAAGCAAAGTAGTAGAATCGGTACGATTAAGTGGCGTATTAACTGCTGAAGTAACTCCTAGAGGAGGAACGATTTCTGGGACTTCCTCAGTAATGCAAATGGATGCATGGAACTGGGAAGATGCTGCTATAAAAGTAGACAATGGAATTCATTTAAACTGGCCTACTAGTCTTTCATCTGGAAGATGGTGGCTAGGAGAAGATCCTAATTTAAAACCTTCTCCTAGTTACAAAAAGAACATTGATGGAATCCGTGATTACTTTACTGAAGCAAAACGCTACTTAGCGGGAGACAGAAAAATTCAGAACATTCCTTTCGAAGCGACAAAAGGATTGTTTGATGGATCTCAAAAACTATTCTTACACGTAAACGGACATAAAGAGATATCGGATGCAGTAAACATAGCAAAATCGTTGGGCATTAATAATCTTGTAATTGTTAGGGGTAGAGATGCAGAAAATGTAGCTGACTTATTAGTGAAAAATAATATCCCTGTAGTAGTTGATAGACCTCACAGGCTTCCTAACAATGTAGATGATGATTACGATTTACCATTTAGACAAGCGAGTATTCTAATGGACAAAGGAATTACTGTTGCTATTGGTATGGAAGGTCAGTTTGAGCGTCAACATACTCGTAATTTACCTTTCTATGCCGGAACGTTTGCTGCGTATGGAGTTGATAAAGAGAAAGCCATACAAATGATTACAGGAGATGCTGCAAAAGTGTTAGGAATTGATTCCTTTACTGGAACTTTAGAAGTTGGAAAAGATGCAACGTTGTTTTTATCTGAAGGAGATGCTTTGGATATGAGAACGAACATTGTTTCAAATGCTTTTATCCAAGGGCGTAAGATCATTTTAGAATCGCATCACACCAAACTTTGGAAACGTTACGATAAGAAGATTAATGATAAATAAATCGTTTTAATAATAATTTGACGTCGAGTTTGTACTGAACTAGTTTCAGCATCTCGGCGTTTTTTCTTTTAGTTCTGAACTTGTTTCAGAATCTCTCAATAATTTCGATACTTTTGTCATCACATGAAACAAATCACAAGCACACAAAATTCACTAGTCAAAGACATCTTAAAACTTCAAGAGAAATCTAGAGAACGGAAAAAACAAGGATTGTTTCTAGTTGAAGGAAAACGTGAAATTGAACTGGCATTAAGAGGCAATTATGAAATCACCTCTCTCCTATTTGTTGCTGACAAAATTGATTCCGATTACCTACAACAGTTTGAAAAAACAGAACTCATTGAAGTAAGTCCTGAAGTATATCAGAAGATTGCTTACCGAGTATCTACTGAAGGTGTGATTGCTTTGGCAAAAACGAAAAACACAAGTTTAGAGGCGCTCAAATTCAAAAATGAAAATCCGCTAATCTTAGTTGCAGAAGGAATAGAAAAACCTGGAAATATTGGTGCGATGTTACGAACAGCAGATGCTGCAAATATAGACGCTGTCATTCTAGCCAATCCAAAAACAGATTTGTACAATCCCAATGTCATTCGCTCTAGTGTAGGTTGCATATTTACTACTCAAATCGCAATAGGTACTTCCGAAGAAGTGATTGCATATTTACAAGAGAGAAATATTGCGATTTATAGTGCTACATTGCAGAACTCTAACGAATACACGCAAGAAAATTACAATAAATCGTCTGCTTTGGTAGTTGGTACAGAAGCAACGGGGTTGACTGAAATTTGGAGGGATAATGTCACACAAAACATTAACATTCCAATGCAAGGAGCCATTGATTCCATGAATGTTTCCGTGGCAGCTGCCATTTTGATTTTTGAAGCGAAAAGACAAAGAAAAATTTAATATGAACTTATTAGGAATTGACATAGGAGGCTCAGGAATAAAAGCTGCAATAGTAAATACAAAAACTGGAGAATTAATCTCGGAAAGACATAGAATTGCAACTCCAAAGCCCTCAACACCTGAAGCTATAACCAAGGTTGTAAAACAAATGGTTGATTATTTTGAATGGAACAAAGCCGTGGGTTGTAGCTTTCCCACAACTATAGTAAATGGCAAATGCATTCATACTGGGAATTTAAGTAAGGAATGGTTAAATGTAAAAGCTGATCAACTATTTGAAAAGGAATGTGAAATTCCTTTTTATATCAGTAATGATGCTGATTTAGCTGGTGTTGCTGAAGTAAACTTAGGAGCAGGAAAAAACGAAAAAGGCGTAATCATTGTTATTACAATTGGCACAGGAATTGGATCAGGTTTGTTTTATAAAGGGAAACTAATCCCTAATTTGGAAATCGGTAAAATGCTACATTCTAATGGTGAAATCATTGAATATTTCACAGCTGATTCTGTAAGGAAAAAAGAAAATTTATCAATTAAAGAATGGGCAGTACGATTTGACAACTTGTTAAATTACACTAGAGTTGTTTTTTCTCCAAGCTTAATTATTTTAGGAGGAGGAATCAGCAAAAAATACGATACTTTTAAAGAACACTTAACTACAGATGTTAAAGTAAAAGTTGCCAAGTTTAGGAATAACGCTGGTATTATTGGAGCTGCGATGTATGCAAGTAAACAGGTTAAATAATCCTCAATGAATAAATCAATCCATTTACTTCTTGTATATACACTCTTTAATTTATTTAGTTGCCAGAAACAAAATGAAAAAGACAATGTAAACCACAACGTTCATACCTTCTACTATAATTGGTATGGAAATGAAGAAACTGATAAAAAATTTCACCATTGGAGTCACGATATTTTACCACATTGGTCAGACAAGACATGGGACAATGCAGGAACTTTTCCTGGGAAAGATGACATTGGAGCTAATTATTATCCGCAACTAGGAAACTATAGCTCTAACGACCTCAACACCATCCGAAAGCACATGCAGATGATGAAAGATGCAGGAATCGGTGTCTTTGTCATTACATGGTGGGGAAAAGGTGGATACGAAGACAAATCAATTATCCATTACTTAAACGTTGCTCAAGAATACGGTTTAAAGCTCGCTTTTCACATTGAACCTTTTTATAAAAATGCTCAAGAGTTTAGAACGCAACTTACTTACCTATCAGAAACATACGGAAAGCACCCTGCACTCTATAGATACAATGACAACCCTTTTTACTATATCTACGATTCCTATAAACTTGACGTGTCTGAATGGCAAAAATTATTGACTGATGATGGAGAGTTAACCGTTCGAAATACCGAATTAGACGGAACATTTATTGGATTGTGGGTACATAAGGGTGAAGGTCCTTTCTTTACCAATGCTGGCTTTGATGGATTCTACTCCTATTTTGCAAGCAATGGTTTTGTGTACGGAAGTACAACGACCAACTGGCAAACCATGATGAACTACGCAAAAGAGAAGCAATTGCTATTCATTCCTAGTGTTGGCCCTGGCTATATTGATACTAGAATACGCCCTTGGAATGCACAGAATATCAAAGATCGAAAGTCTGGAAAATATTACGAAGACATGTTTCAATCAGCGTTAGATATCCAATCAGAATTTATTAGCATAACTTCTTTCAATGAGTGGCATGAAGGAACTCAAATAGAACCTGCCATTCCAAAATCTTTTGGAGACTATAGTTATGAAGACTATGGAGATCAAAATCCGTATTTTTACATTGAGAAAACGAAGGGGCTGGTATCTTTATTCAAAAGACAGTCTACAAAAGAATAAACCACCAATTACAAATCACACATTATCAATTAATGATTAATGATGAGCAATTAATAATTAAGTGTTCAATAATTATTAATTTGCAATAAAAAGATGAAAAAGAATATTATTGCTGATAAATCATATGGTTTTGCGGTATCAATCGTAAACTTAAGTAGAGAATTAGTTAAGAAAAAAGAATACGTAATTTCTAGGCAAATTATAAAATCTGGTACTTCCATTGGTGCAAATGTAGAAGAAGCAATTGGAGGTATTTCAAAAAGGGACTTTCGTGCTAAAATGTCAATTTCTTATAAAGAAGCTAGAGAAACACATTATTGGTTGAGAATACTAAAAGATACTAACTATATAAATATTTTTCAATTCAATTCATTAGAAGTAGAGTTAACCAGTATATTGAAAATTCTATATCGGATTATTGAATCTTCAAAAGAATAATTACTAATTAAACATCATTCATTACTAATTAATTATGACACCACAAACACTTTTCTACATATTCATCGCCATTTTAGTTGTTAGTTTTTTAATTGACAAAATCTTAGATACTGCGAATGCAAAACACTATGATGATGCCATTCCAGAAGAACTAAATGATGTCTATGAAGCAGAAGAATATCAGAAATCGCAATCCTATAAGAAAACGAATCATCGCTTTGGAAATCTAACTTCTTTATTTTCCATTGCCTTAACAATAGGGTTCTTCTTTTTAGATGGATTTGCATGGGTAGATGAGTTTGCAAGAAATTATTCAGAGAATTCCATTGTCATTGCGTTAATCTTCTTTGGAGTTATTATGATTGGTAGCGATATCCTCACCTCGCCTTTCTCCTACTACAAAACTTTTGTGATTGAAGAAAGGTTTGGATTCAACAAAACAACGAAGAAGACCTTTGTATTCGATAAAATAAAAGGATGGATCATGACAGCTATTGTTGGTGGCGGAATCTTAGCATTAATTGTCTGGTTTTACCAAATTACGGGTAAAGACTTCTGGCTCTATGTATGGGGATTGGTTGCTGTATTTTCAGTCTTTATGAATATGTTTTATTCGAAGTTAATTGTTCCTTTATTCAACAAACAAACTCCTTTAGAAGATGGAGAACTTAAAGATGCCATTACCAAGTACGCTACCTCGGTAGGTTTCACACTAAATAACATTTTTGTGATTGATGGTTCTAAGCGTTCCACCAAAGCTAACGCCTATTTCTCTGGATTCGGAAGTCAGAAACGAGTTACCTTATTCGATACACTCATCAACGATCTCGAAACCGATGAAATTGTTGCTGTGTTAGCACATGAAATTGGACATTATAAAAAAAATCACATCATTTTTAATTTGGTTGCTTCCATCCTACTCACTGGATTTACGTTGTTTATTCTATCACTGTTTATTAATACACCCATTCTATCAGAAGCGTTAGGAGTATCTATCCCAAGTTTCCATATTGGTTTGATTGCTTTTGGAATTTTGTATTCACCTATTTCCGAAATAACGGGTTTATGCATGAATGTTTTTTCAAGAAAATTTGAATACCAAGCAGATAATTATGCCAAAGAAACTTTTTCAGGAGAGCCTTTAGTTACCTCTCTAAAGAAATTATCTAAAAATAGTTTGAGCAATTTAACACCGCATCCCGCATACGTATTCGTTCATTACTCACATCCAACCTTGTTGCAAAGGGTTCAAAATTTAAAGCAGTAATCCTTTTAAAAAACTTGTTCAAACACATTTTTTGTACTACTTTCATTCTACAATGAACACTGATAATTGATCACTGACAAATGATAATTGATTAATGGAGTATACAGCTACCATAGAAGAGGAAAATAAAGAAATCGCTAAAAGATATAAGGATCTTTTAAAAGGTACGTATCAAACCTTATCTCGTTCCGATAAGTTAATGATTCGTAAAGCCTTTAACTTATCTGTTGAAGCGCATTCTGAGCAACGTAGAAAGACAGGAGAACCTTACATCTACCATCCAATTGCTGTGGCTAAAATTGTAGCGAACGAAATTGGATTAGGTGCTACTTCCATTGCTTCTGCATTGTTACATGACGTTGTAGAAGACACCGATTATACTGTTTCTGATATCGAACGTCTTTTTGGTGAAACTATTGCTCGTATTGTTAGCGGACTTACCAAGATATCAAGCCTTAAAAAAGATAAGGATTATTCCATACAGGCAGAGAACTTCAGAAAAATGCTACTCACCTTAAATGATGATGTTCGTGTTATTCTAATTAAGGTAGCAGATCGTTTGCACAATATGCAAACCATGGATGCAATGCCAGCTCACAAGCAAGTAAAAATTGCTTCTGAAACCTTATACATCTACGCTCCTATGGCACATCGTCTAGGGCTATATAACATTAAAACCGAATTAGAAGATTTAGGCTTAAAATACACTGAACCTGAGGTTTACAACGATATTTTAAATAAGATTATTGGTAGTAAAGAAGAACAAGATTTGTACATCAAATCATTTGCTGAAACCTTGAAGAAGGGCTTGAGCAAAGAAAATTTCAACTATAAAATTAGAGGACGTTATAAATCAATTTTCTCTATCCGAAGAAAGATGCGCAAGCAGAACGTTTCTTTTGATGAAGTTTATGACAAGTTTGCAATCAGGATTATTTTTGAACCCACCTCTGACGATGAAAAGTTTGATGCATGGAAAATCTATTCTATTGTTACCGATTACTTCAAACCCAATCCATCTCGTTTACGCGATTGGATTTCACAACCAAAATCTACTGGATATGAAGCCTTACACATCACTGTTATAGGACCTGAAGCTAGATGGGTTGAAGTGCAAGTTCGTTCTGAAAGAATGGATGAAATTGCAGAGAAAGGGTATGCTGCTCATTTCAAATACAAGCAAGGAGCAGAAAGCGAAAATGGTTTAGAAGGTTGGCTGAATCGATTAAAAGAAACTTTAGAAAACGATAATATCAATGCAGTGGATTTTGTTGAGGACTTCAAATTGAATCTGTACGCAAAAGAAATTTACCTATTTACACCTAAAGGAGATTTAAAATCACTTCCAAAAGGAGCGTCTGCTCTAGATTTTGCTTTTTCTATCCATACTGATGTAGGTCTAAAATGTAGAGGAGCAAAAGTAAATGGAAAGCTTGTTCCTTTGAGTCATAAGTTAAATAGCGGTGATCAAATAGAAGTACTTACAGCCTCAAACAACAAACCCAATGTTCGATGGTTAGATTTTGTATTAACTGCTCGAGCTAGAACAAAAATAAAAGCTGCACTTAAAGACGAGGAGAAGAAAATTGCTGAAGAAGGAAAAGCAGTCTTGACTCGAAAGCTACGCCATTTAAAAATTACATTTAACGAAAAAGTTGTCAACGAACTCGTTAACTATTTTAAGTTAAGAACCAGTTTCGACTTATTTTATAGAATTGGTAGTGGTGCTATAGACAACACTCAGTTAAAAGCCTTTGTCAGTCAACGTAACAATACATTTGTCAATTTCTTTAAAAACCGATTAAAAAGACCTCCTTCTAAGGAAGTTATTGACAAAGAAGAGATTACAAATAAATACGATTCATTAGTTTTTGGCCATGATGAGGAAAAGTTAGATTATAAAATTTCTCAATGCTGTAATCCCATTCCAGGTGATAAAGTTTTTGGTTTTATTACCATCAATGATGGAATGAAAATTCATAAAAAAGATTGCCCTAATGCGATTTCTTTGCAATCAAATTATGCATACCGAATCATAAAGGCAAAATGGATTGACTCTTCTCAGCAAGAGTTCAAGGCGATTTTAAATGTAAGTGGTGTCGATAATCGAGGGATTGTTAACAACCTCACAAGAATTATCTCTAACAACATGCATGTTTTTATTCACAGCATCAACATTGCTGGAAATGAAGGTGTTTTTGATGGGAAATTATCGTTAAGCGTAAAGAACAAGACACAATTAAACAAGTTAATTGAAAGCATAAAAAAGGTAGACGGTGTTCAAAAAGTAGAACGTGTTAATACAATGTAGATAACCTTCTCGAAAAAGAGGTGCTTTTATAAATAATAACATTAAATTTGTAGCTTGAATAAAGTGAATTATGGGCTCTAATGAAAACCAAGAAGTAGTAAAAAAGGTTTTTACCAGTTTTTTAGAAGAAAACAAACACCGAAAAACTCCTGAGAGGTTTGCCATCTTACAAGAAATTTACGATGTAGATGAGCATTTTGATATCGAATCTTTGTATATCAAAATGAAAAACAAGAACTACCGAGTAAGTAGAGCTACTTTATATAATACCATTGACTTACTATTAGACTGTGGATTGGTGAGAAAGCATCAATTTGATGGTCAATCAATGGCTCGTTATGAGAAAAGTTATTTCGATAAACAACATGATCATGTAATACTTACAGATACTGGAGAAGTAAAAGAATTTTGCGATCCAAGAATTCAAGTCATTAAAAAGACCATTGAAGAAGTATTTAACATCGATATACACAACCACTCGCTTTATTTTTACGGCACAAAAAAACAAACAGACAACAACAACTAACAACAACACAAACTAACACACTTACATGGCGGTAGATTTATTACTAGGACTACAATGGGGAGATGAAGGAAAAGGGAAAATTGTAGACGTTCTTACTACGAATTATGACATCATAGCACGTTTTCAAGGAGGACCAAATGCTGGACATACTTTAATTTTTGATGGACACAAACACGTATTACATACGATTCCTTCTGGGATTTTTCATAAAACAGCATTAAACGTTGTTGGAAATGGTGTGGTAATCGATCCAGTGATTTTCAAAAAAGAACTTGAAAATCTAGACAAACATGAGATCAATTATACAGAGAAATTATTAATCTCTAGAAAAGCTCATTTAATTCTTCCTACGCACAGACTATTAGATGCTGCTTCTGAAACTTCGAAAGGAAAAGCGAAGATTGGTTCAACTTTAAAAGGTATTGGTCCAACGTATATGGACAAGACTGGTAGAAACGGAATGCGTGTTGGTGATTTAGAATTAGAAAACTGGAAAGACAAATACAAAGCACTTACAGACAAGCATATTAAAATGTTAGATTTCTTTGATGTGGATATTCAATATGACATCGAAGAACTTGAAGCTGAATTCTGTAAAGGAGTTGATAAATTAAGAACCTTACAATTTATTGATAGCGAAGAGTTCTTAAACAATGCAATTAAAGAAAAGAAGACTATTCTAGCTGAAGGTGCTCAAGGTTCTTTACTAGATATTGATTTTGGAACGTATCCATTTGTTACGTCTTCAAATACTACAGCTGCAGGTGCATGTACTGGTTTGGGTGTTGCACCAAACAGAATTGGAGATGTCTTCGGAATTTTTAAAGCGTACACAACTCGTGTTGGTTCTGGTCCCTTTCCTACTGAATTGTTTGATGAAGATGGAGCGACAATGGCAAAAGTTGGTCATGAATTTGGAGCAACCACTGGAAGACCAAGACGTTGTGGTTGGTTAGATCTAGTTGCATTAAAATATGCGATCCAAGTAAATGGTGTTACGCAATTAATGATGATGAAAGGGGATGTTCTCTCTGGTTTTGATACATTAAAAGTTTGTACATCATACAAATACAAAGGAGAAGAGATTTCTCACCTACCTTATAACATAGAACCTGAAAATGTATCTACATTATATACTGAATTCAAAGGATGGGAGAAAGATTTAACAAAACTTACCGAAGAAAGTCAACTACCTGAAAATTTAATGGAATATGTTCGTTTTATTGAGCAAGAGACTGGTGTGCCTATTAAAATAGTATCTGTAGGACCAGACAGGAAGCAAACTATCGTTCGATAGTTTTATCATAAAATTAAGAATTTTGGTATTTACCTTTCAGTATTTTAGCGAAAAAAAGACTACAATGATGAAAAGGGTGTTCCTTGCTGTGCTTATCTTTAACTCATTTGTTGGATTAACACAACAGAAGGAAATTAAAATTCTTAAAGCTGACTTAAGCTATACCGATGAGGAAAAACATCCAGGGGCTACTATTTTAATTGGGAACGTTAAAATTTCACATGAAGGTGCTATTTTAGATTGTAAAAAGGCTTTTTACTATCAAAAAGAGAATTTTTTCAAAGCTATTGGAGATGTATTAATTAATCAAGGAGACACCATTCGACAAACTAGTCAGTATGTCGATTACGATGGTAACTTGAAGCAAACTGTATCTTGGGGTGATGTTGTTTTGAAAGACCCAACAATGATAATGACTACAGACACCTTGTATTTTGATCGAGAAAAACAGGTGCTTTCTTATAAAGACTTTGCGACCATTAAAGACGAAACAAATGTTTTAAAAAGTAAAAACGGACGTTATTTCCTTGAAAAGAAAAAGTTTACAGCAACAACCAAAGTAACCATCACCAATCCAGATAACTTAATTGAATCCAACCATTTGGATTACTATACCAATTCTGGACATGCATATCTTTATGGAGCATCTACCATTACCAATAAGAAAGATGGCAATAAGATCTATTCGGAAAAAGGGTTTTATAATACCAAAACAGATATTTCTCATTTTGTAAAGAACTCAAAGCTTTATTTAGACAATAGAACTATTGAAGGAGATAGCCTATTTTATGATAAGCCTAGAGGATTCGCATCAGCTACAAATAACATTGTCGTGATCGATACAGCAGAAAATTTTGTTGCTAAAGGGAATTATGCAGAGTTCTTTCAGAAGAGAGATTCTATCTTTATGATAGATAGAGCGGTTGCTATTTCTGTGGTTGAAAAAGATTCCACTTTTATCCATGGAGATACATTAGTGGTTACTGGTCCAAAAAAGAAGCGAATCATTCGATCATATAGAAATGTAAAAATCTTTAAGCAAGATCTACAAGGGAAGGCAGACTCACTACATACAGATCAAGAATCTGGGATTACAAAAATGTATTACAGCCCTGTTTTGTGGTCTGGCAAGAGTCAGATTACTGGAGATAGTATCAAATTACTTTCTAATAAAGAAACCGAAAAATTAGACTCTCTAAAGATCTTAGGAAAGTCATTTATTATTCAAAAGGACTCCTTAGATCCTAAGAACTTTAATCAGATCAAAGGGAAAAACATGTATGGGAAGTTCTTTGAAAACAAGTTAAAAACATTACTTGTTAAAGGAAACGGTGAGGCGGTTAAGTATAACTGGAACGATGAAGGTGTACTAGAAACGATTACAAAACAACTGTGTAGCAATATTGAGTTTGAATTGTCTGATAATGAGATTGATCGAATAAAATGTTTTAAGCAATCTGATGGTATAACATACCCTCCATCAATATTCCCTAAAGAAGAAGCTAAATTGAAAGGGTTCTTATGGAGAGAAGATGAACAACCAAAAACAAAAGAAGATATCTTTCTTAAAGACAAAAAAACTGTTCGCATTCCGCTTGCAAAAAAAATTACCCCAAAAAAATCGACTCCTGCTAAGAAAGGTGTTGACAAGAAAGCTGTCAACAAAAAAAGCGTTAAAAAGAAAGGTACGAATCCAAATCCTTAAATTTGGCGTTGATGAAGTCAGATTTTTTTAAATACCAAGCTCAAACAAGCCCTACTCCTCTTGCTATTGAAATTGCAAAAGCAAAAGGAAGTTATATCTATGATACTTCAGGAAAAAAATATCTTGACTTTGTTGCTGGTGTCTCTGCAAACAGTTTAGGGCATCAACATCCAGAAATAACAAATGCTATTAAAGATCAACTAAAAAACTACACACATGTAATGGTTTACGGAGAATTTATCCAAAAGCCTCAAGTAAATTTGTGTAAACTATTATCTAACACACTTCCCTCCTCTTACAGTATATACTTAACCAACTCAGGAACTGAAGCTTGCGAAGGAGCTTTAAAACTAGCAAAACGATTTACCAAACGATTCGAAATCATTGCAGCTAAGAATTCATATCATGGAAATACACAAGGTTCTATGAGTATCTCTGGAGCTGAACAACAGAACCGTCCGTTTAGACCTCTAATTCCTGGAGCTAAGTTTATTGAATACAACAATGAAAAAGATTTAGAAAAAATCTCAAAAAATACAGCTGCTGTAGTTTTAGAAACTATTCAAGGAGGTGCAGGGTTTATTGTGCCTAAAAACGAATACTTAGCAAAAGTTAAAAAGCGTTGTCAAGAAGTGGGTGCTTTATTAATTTTAGATGAAATACAAACTGGAATCGGTAGAACGGGTAGTTTTTGGGGATTTGAAAACTACAATGTTATTCCTGACATTGTCATAACAGGAAAAGGACTAGGTGGCGGAATGCCAGTTGGGGCTTTTATCGCTCCCGAAAGAATGATGTCACTATTAAAAGAAAACCCTACTCTAGGTCACATTACTACTTTTGGAGGACATCCTGTTATCGCTGCTGCAGGCGTAGCAACAATAAATGTAATTCAAAGCACTACACTAATTAAAGATACTTTAGAAAAAGAACAATTAATTAGGCAACATTTACAGCATCCTCTAATTAAAGAAATAAGAGGAAAAGGATTAATGCTAGCAGTTCTTGTAGAATCTTCGGAATTAGCCGCAAAGGTTATTCATCGCTGTCTAGAAAAAGGATTGATCTTATTTTTCTTATTATTTGAAGGGAGAGCTATAAGAGTTACCCCACCACTTACCATTACAAATGACGAAATCATAAAGGGTTGTGAGATTCTTCTTGATGTATTAAAAGAAGAATCATAATTCGCTCATAACGTCAAAGAATTGTTAAAACACGTTAAGTTTTTATTAAACTGAGTTAAGAAGTGAAACATTTTTGTTTCTCGTTAGTCTTATGGGTGTACGTTTAATCTAAATAACTTAATAATGAAAAAATTAAAATTAACACTTGTAGCCTTGGCAGTATGCTTTGCATCATTGTCTGCTACAGCAACAGAAACAGAACCAAATAGTAAAAACACTACAAACACTGAACTTCGTAGTCAGATTGTATCCTTATTAGGATCAGAAGCTCCGTCAAATCTTACAGATGGAAAAGATGTGAAAGCGAGTGTGTCTTTAATGCTGAATAACAAAAACCAATTAGTGGTTGTTTCAGTAGAATCAAAGAATGGTTCGCTAGATACTTATGTAAAAAGTAAGTTAAACTATAAAAAGATTGATGTTAAAGGACTTAAAAGAGGTGAGATTTACAAAGTTCCTTTAACGATAAGACAATCGTAATTATAATTACAACGGTTGGTTAGTTGGGTGCCTGACTGTAACATTTTTATGTTGCTTCAGGCATTTTTTTTATTCCAAAATCAACCTATCTAATAAACTTCTCACAGAACTTGCATTCCAATTCGCAGCGCCTTTTTTATCAATAACAATCGTTCCATTCTTATCGATGATGTAGGTAGCAGGAATCGTTCTACTATAAAGTTCTTCAGGCATTTCACTCAATGGTAGAAATGATGGCAAACTATATTTTTTGCGCTCTAAGAAAGACTGTACTTTAGTAGGACTTTCATTAGAGACAAACAAGAAAGCTACCTTGTCTTTATAATCATTATATAGATCTTGCATGCTTGGCATCTCTGCAATACAAGGTGGACACCAAGTAGCCCATAGATTAACAAAAACAACTTTTCCTTTCGCTTCATTAAGATTGTATGCTTGATTTTTATTATTGGAAAGTCTCCAATTGTAATCTTTAAGAACAGTTCTATTCTTTTCAGCTACTACAGATGGACCAAACATCCCGAAAATTTTGTGAATCCCTATTTTAATTGGTTTTGCAGTTTGCGGTATTATTAACAGTGCAATTACAACAACAATTGCAATGTTGAATATTTTTGATTTTTTTATTTTCATCGTTTAAATATAGATGCTATTTACAGATTACACAAACTTTATAAAATGAATATAGCGCAATTTCTAAGTCGAAATCACGCTATATTACTAACAAAAAGAAAAATAAACTCTTTTTATCTGGTAACGGTACCTAATGGTAGCGTTCCTAAATTCTGTGTAAATGCATGTGAACTTGGAGCTGTAGCATTTCCTGCAAGAGCCCATAAAGGCTTCATAGCAAATGGTGTTGCTGCATCATCTGGAACTGGTTCAACAGAAATTACAACTCTTCTTCCTCTAACATCTAACGGGAATGTTTCTCCTGCTGGTGCATTGTTGAAAAAATCTTCACCTGGTACTGGAGGCCCTGCATTGCTAAGTGTCCCACTTAATGGATTACCGCTATCCATTGTATTAAATGCTGTAAATGTTCCTGTTGAAATTGGTCCTGCATCACCAATAACCCATCCTTCATAAGCCCAACCTGCTGGCAATGTAGGCAATACAAAATCTGGTGTTGGAGGCATTCCTGGTACACCAAACCATACTCCGTATTGATCGTTTCCATTATTTGTACCAGTCTCATCTGTAGGAGTTCTTAAAAAGAAAGAACCCGCCGCCGAACTAAAGTCTCCTACAATTTCTGTAGTAACAGCTGCTGAATTTCCAGTAAATGTTCCTCTAAGAATTTTCGTTGGCGCTGGTGCTGGATCTGGGTCTACAGCTGGCTCTATTGAAAGCACAAAAGCTGTTGCGTTTGTTAAGTCATCAGAATCTACTGTGAAGGTTTGCGGAAAAGTAACACTTGTAAAAGTTCCTGTAGAAACTGGCGCTCCATTTACAATAACCCAACCTTCGTATACATAATTTGCACCTAAAGTTTCTAAACCTGATAAGTTTAACGTTAAATCTGATGTTGTTGCAACATCGTCATTGTTATTACAAGCAGCAAATAACGATGCTACAAATAATAATCCTAAAATTTTTCTCATTTCTAATTGTTTTAATATTAATCTGAGACAAATTTAGAACCTGCAATTATCTTAAAATGTAAGCTAGCTTACACTTAGGAAACTTTTATTTAAAAATCTGATTTCTTTTCTGTTAAAGCTAATTTCTTGCGCCTCTTTTAGCTCATTCATTACTGAATTTAATGTAGGTCTTGAAGTACCTATAAGGCTTGCAATGTCTTTTTGAGTATATGGGTGTACGATAACTTTATCGCCTGTCTTATCACAATCATGCCCGTATTCTTCACACAATTCATTTAAGAATTCTAAAAACCGTGTTTTTACATCTTTAAAAAGTAATAACTGAAGTCTTCTTTCTAGCTTCTTCATTCTGATTCCAATAAACTTGTAAATTTTAAAACTTACAGTGTCATTGTCTCTCATTAATCCATACATGGTATCTTTTGAAACTGGGCAAATAGAAGTCTTATTATCAATAGATTGAGCGAACTCATTACGTTTATCGACCCCAAGAATTGCTTTTTCGCCAAAAATTTCTCCTTTGGTGAGAATTGCTTTTACCACTTCATCTCCTTGTTCTGTGTAGTATCCAATCTTTACTTTCCCTTCATCTATTAAATAGATTTTATTAGCGTTATCCTGTTCAAAATAGATGTAATCACTTTTTTTGTATAGATCTAGAGAGTGATCTTCCTTGTATGCAGGATATAAATGTGGACATAGAATTTTAAATAAATTTACGTCATCGAAATACCAGATTGAGTTCATAAGGAGTTGGTTTTAACATTCGTCAGTTTTTAGCCATCATCCTTACATATCTTCACTCAACTCATTGTATGTTTTAACAAGAATTTTGGATTTAGGTAATAAAAAAACTCCTGAAAGAATTCAGGAGTTATATTATTATTTACAAGATCTATTATGCATTTTGCTTTTTAATCAAGTTCAATGCAGAACCTTCGTTAAACCATTCTATTTGTCCTTGGTTGTAAGTATGGTTAGTAAGAATAATATCTTTAGAACCATCTGCATGCACTGCTTCAATAGTTAATGGTTTTCCTGGAGAAAACTCATGTAAATCTGTAAAGTTGAATGTATCATCTTCTTGAATTAAATCGTAATCGCTTTCATTTACAAAAGTTAATCCTAACATCCCTTGCTTCTTCAAGTTTGTTTCATGAATTCTAGCAAATGATTTTACCAAAACAGCTACCACTCCTAAATGACGTGGCTCCATTGCAGCATGCTCACGAGAAGAACCTTCTCCGTAGTTATGATCTCCAACAACAATTGATGGTACTCTTGCAGCTTTATAAGCTCTTTGCGTTTTAGGAACTGCATCATACTCACCATCTAATTGGTTTTTAACAAAGTTTGTTTGCATATTGTAAGCATTTACAGCTCCAATCAAACAGTTGTTTGAAATATTATCTAAATGTCCACGGTAACGCAACCATGGTCCAGCCATAGAAATATGATCCGTAGTACATTTTCCATGTGCTTTGATTAATAATTTAGCTCCTTTGATTTCATTTCCGATTGGAGTAAAAGGCGATAATAACTGTAATCTTTCAGAATCTCCTTTAACAGCAATTTGAACGTGACTTCCATCTTCTTCAGGCGCTAAATAACCATTATCTTTTACTTCAAAACCTTTAGGAGGTAATTCCCATCCTGTTGGTTCGTCAAACATAACTTCTTCTCCATTGTTGTTGATTAAAGAGTCAGTTAAAGGATTAAAGTCTAAACGCCCAGAAATTGCAATTGCTGCTGTTAATTCTGGTGAAGCAACAAAGGCGTGTGTATTTGGATTTCCATCAGCTCTTTTTGCAAAGTTTCTATTGAAAGAATGCACAATACTATTTTTAGGTGCATTTTTAGGATCACTATATCTTGCCCACTGCCCAATACATGGACCACAAGCATTTGTAAATATCTTGGCATCTAACTTTTCGAAAATTCCTAAAATACCATCTCTGTCTGCTGTATATCTTACTTTTTCTGAACCAGGATTAATTCCTAATTCGGCCTTCATTGTAAGTCCTTTTTCGATAGCCTGCTGCGCAATAGATGATGCTCTCGATAGGTCTTCATAAGAAGAGTTCGTACAAGAACCAATCAATCCCCACTCAACTTGCAAAGGCCATTCGTTTTTTGTTGCTTTTTCAGACATGTCTTTCCCTACGCTGGTAGATAAATCCGGCGTAAAAGGTCCATTTAATAAAGGCCCTAATTCTGATAAGTTAATTTCAATAACCTGATCGAAGTATTGTTCAGGATTGTCATATACTTCAGCATCTGCTGTTAAATGTTCTTTTACAGCATTCGCAGCATCAGCTACATCAGATCTATCGGTAGCACGTAAATAACGCTCCATAGATTCATCATAACCAAAAGTAGAAGTCGTTGCTCCTATTTCTGCTCCCATATTACAAATAGTTCCTTTCCCTGTACAAGACATCGAAGTAGCACCAGGTCCAAAATATTCTACAATTGCACCAGTACCTCCTTTTACAGTTAAAATCTCAGCTACTTTTAAAATCACATCTTTTGGAGCTGTCCAACCAGAAAGTTTCCCTGTTAATCTAACTCCTATCAATTTTGGAAATTTTAATTCCCATGCCATTCCTGCCATTACATCAACTGCATCTGCTCCTCCAACACCAATTGCTACCATTCCCAATCCTCCTGCATTTACAGTATGAGAATCAGTACCAATCATCATTCCTCCAGGGAATGCATAATTTTCCAAAACTACTTGATGAATAATTCCTGCTCCTGGTTTCCAAAAACCTAGACCATACTTATTAGAAACAGATTCTAAAAAGTTAAAGACTTCACTACTCGTATTATTTGCGTTTTGCAAATCAATAGAAGCACCGTTTTTTGCTTGAATTAAATGATCACAGTGAGTAGTTGTAGGAACTGCTACTTTGCTTTTTCCTGCTTGCATAAATTGCAATAAAGCCATTTGAGCAGTTGCATCTTGTAACGCGATTCTATCTGGAGCAAAATCTACATAATCTTTCCCTCTTACAAATGCTTTATCTGGATTTCCATCCCATAAATGAGAGTACAATATTTTTTCAGCTAAGGTTAAAGGTTTTCCAGTTATTTCTCGTGCAGCATTTACTCGTTCTGCTACTCTACTGTAAACCTCTTTAATCATGTTAATATCAAAAGCCATATGAAGTATTTTTTAAGTATTTTTTTGGTCGTACAAAATTACTATTTTCGAACGACATTTGAAAGATAAACAATGAATTGCTTTGATTAATGAATAAAAGTTTATTTTTAACTAAAAAATTATCAATTCAATAATTTAGCAATCAAAATTGAAGTAAATTTTACGAATTTAGCAAAATAAAAAGCAGACCAATAAGCCGGATCCTGTTCTCATAAATGAGTCTTATCATTTATCTAGCCCCGATATTACTATCGGGATCAATCTGCCTACCCCTTAGAATCGGGCGAGTAGCCCTCAAGCTCTAATGTACATGACATTGCACCGCATAGAGTTTACCTGGTTTCACTACAGCCGAACTGTACTTGCTTTCTGTTGCACTTGTCCTCGATTTACATCGGACGGATGTTATCCGCTATGCTACTCTGTGGTGTCCGGACTTTCCTCTTCATTTCGAACTTGGTTCGAAACCTTTATAAAAATACTTCTATCATTAAAAAGGTACTGAAACAAGTTCAGTACAAAGCGATAAGATAGGTCTGCTTTATTTTTTGTCAAAAATACAATCTTTATTCATAAAAAAACCCACTCAAAAATTGAGTGGGAAAAATTGCTATGAAAAAGAAAAAGTGTTGCTGCTTACACAACAACAACACAAATTTAATGTTTTATTTATAATACCAAAATGTTTTTTAAAGTATTTTTAATTATTTAAGAAAACATGTCTTTTACCTTTTCAAAAAAAGATTTATCTGATTTCTGAGGTGATGGCATAAAGTTCTCATTCTCTTTCATTTCCTCAAAGAATCGACGTTGTTCTTTTGTAAGTTCTTGAGGTGTCCAAACATTCACATGAATTAAGAAATCTCCTGATCCGTATCGCTCTATACTTGGCAATCCCTTTCCTTTTAAGCGTAAAATTTTTCCAGATTGAGTTCCAGCTTCAATTTTAACCTTTACTTTTCCATTGACTGTTTCAATTTCTTTACTAGTTCCTAGCACTGCTTCAGAAAGATTGATGTACAAATCAAAATGAACATTGGTTCCTTCTCTTTTTAAAGTATCGTGTGGAATTTCTTCAATTAACACCAATAAATCTCCAGAGATAGAGTTTTTTCCAGGAGCTTCATTTCCTTTACTTCCCACTTTCAACTGTACCCCTTCCGTAACTCCTCCTGGAATTTGAATTGATACTGTTTCTTCTTCTACAACCAATCCTTGTGCATCTGCTCCGTTTGGCTTACTAGAAATGATTTCTCCTGCTCCACGACAAGTACCACAGGTAGTTGCTGTTTGCATTCTACCTAAAATGGTGTTGGTCACTCTCATTTGTTGCCCAGAACCATTACAAGTTGTACACGTTTTATAAGAAACTCCGTTTGCTTTTACTTTTCTGCGGACTTTTACTTTCTTTTCTACTCCTTTGGCAATTTCTTCTAACGTTAGTTTAACACGAATTCTTAAGTCACTACCTTTTACTCTAGCTGGACCTCTTCCGCCTCCGCCTCCGAAGCCACCAAATCCACCACCAAAAATATCACCGAATTGACTAAAGATGTCGTCCATGTTCATTCCGCCTCCGCCGAATCCACCACCACCTTGAGGACCATCAAAAGCAGCATGACCATACTGATCATATCTCGCTTTCTTATTATCGTCACTCAAAACCTCATAAGCTTCAGCTGCTTCTTTAAACTTTTCTTCAGCTTCCTTATTATCAGGATTCTTATCAGGATGGTATTTAATAGCCATCTTTCTGTAGGCTTTTTTAATTTCACCTGTACTCGCTGATTTGTTAATTCCTAATACTTCGTAGTAATCTTGTTTTGCCATAGTTTTTCAATTATCAATTAACAGTAATCAATGATCATTGGTAATTGCACATTGTTAATTGTTATTGTCCTATCACTACTTTTGGATAGCGAATAATTTTGTCTCCTAATTTGTAGCCTTTTTCAACAGCATCTATAATCTTTCCTTTCAACTTCTTAGAAGGCGCTGGGATTTGCGTAATTGCTTCATGAATCTCAGAATCAAAAGCATCTCCTTGTTTTACAACAATCTCAGAAAGTCCTTTTTGTGTTAAGGTACTTTTGAATTTATCACTAATCAACTGCATTCCTTTTAGAACTTCTTTATCCTTTACTTTTTTAATTTCTGTCAGACCTCTTTCAAAGTCATCCATAATTGGCAGTAAAGATGTCATCAAATCCTGACTTGCTGTTTTAAATAATTCAATTCGCTCTCTTGTCGTTCTTTTTTTATAGTTTTCGAACTCAGCAAACAATCGTAAATATTTATCTTTTTCTATTTGAATCAATTCTTCAGCCGTTGGCTCTTCTTTAGCAACTTCCTGACTTCCTTCAACTTGCGCTTCTTGCTCGTTGTTTTTAATTTCTTCCTCTTGGATCTTTTCTTCTTTACTCATTTTATGTACTCGTTAAAATGTTTACATTTTATAGACAATAATTTTGCCAATAAAAAAATAGTGCCAGATTGACACTATTTAAATTTCTTTTAAAGCGGTAAATTAAAAAATTCTGCCGTAATAATTTAGGTCAACCAGCTTTCCTGATGTCGTTTTATAATCTCTTCTGATTGTTCCTTCTAACTCGAAACCATTTTTGGTTGCCACTTTAATGCTTCCAATATTTTTACTCCCAACTCTACAAAGAAGCTTCTTAAATTGATATTTCTCAATTAAATAATCGATCACCAATCCGACTGCCTTCGAGGTAATACCTTTCCCTCCTGAATGTATATCAATAAAATATCCTAATTCTGCTTTGGGAATTGACCAACTTATATTCTTAACATCTATAAATCCTATAAGTTCATCCGTTTGCTTGTCAATCAATAAAAATGGAAAGTATTCTTTTCGCTGTATTCGCTCTTCAATCACTACTGCATAAGCCAACGTATCTTCAAGTGTTTTTGTTTTTGAAGTAGTTCCTGCAAAGTAGTCGTTGAGATCGTTTCTATTTCTTTCAATTAAATCATACAAATCATTGCCTCTTTCAGAATGAAATTTGACAATCTTTATATCTTCAAATTGTGCAATAATCAACTTTCTATTCTTTCAATTTTTGCTCCTAAAGAACGTAAGCGATTTTCGATATCTTCATATCCTCTATCGATTTGTTCAATATTATTAATGATACTAGTTCCTTTGGCAGAAAGCGCAGCAATTAATAACGAGATTCCCGCTCTAATATCTGGAGATGTCATTTTTGTTGCTTTTAATTGCGACTGTCGATTGTGACCAATAACAACTGCTCTATGTGGATCTGATAAAATCACCTTTGCTCCCATATCGATTAGTTTATCAACAAAGAACAAACGGCTTTCAAACATTTTTTGATGAATCAATACCGTACCTTTTGCTTGTGTAGCAATCACCAAAACAATACTCAATAAATCAGGGGTAAATCCTGGCCAAGGAGCATCAGCTACTGTTAATACAGAACCATCAATGTAATTTTGTATTTCATAACTTTCTTGAGAAGGGATAAAAATATCATCGCCTCTCTTCTCTAGTTGAATTCCCAATTTTCGAAAGACATTTGGAATCTGACCAAGGTCTTTCCAACTAACATCTTTAATGGTCATTTCTGACTGAGTCATTGCTGCTACTCCAATCCAACTTCCAATTTCAATCATGTCTGGCAATACTCTATGCGTACAACCTCCTAAAGTATCAACTCCTTCAATCGTTAACAAGTTAGAACCTACCCCACTAATGTTGGCTCCCATACTGTTTAACATTTTAGACAGTTGTTGAATGTATGGCTCACATGCTGCATTGTATATAGTCGTTGTTCCTTTCGCTAACACAGCTGCCATAATAATATTGGCAGTACCAGTTACAGAGGCTTCATCGAGCAACATCTCTACTCCTGTTAGTCCATCTGGCGCTTCAACTCCATAAAAGTATTCTTCTCTATTGTATCTAAAGGTAGCTCCTAAACGAATAAATCCTTCAAAGTGCGTATCTAATCTTCTTCTACCAATTTTATCTCCTCCTGGTCTAGGAATGTATCCTTTTCCAAAACGAGCTAATAATGGTCCAACAATCATAATAGAACCTCTTAAAGAACTTCCGTCTCTTTTAAAATTTGCAGATTCTAAATATTCAAGGTTAATTTCATCCGATTGAAAACTATAACTATTCTTGTCTAATTTTTCAACCTTTACTCCGAGTTCCCCTAAGATAAAGATCAGTTTATTGACATCTATAATGTCTGGAATATTATGAATTGTTACTTTTTCTGGAGTTAACAATACAGCACATAATATTTGTAATGCTTCATTCTTTGCTCCTTGTGGAGTAATTGAACCATTTAACTTGTGTCCTCCTTCTATCTTAAACGAAGCCATTTATCTTTTTCTATTTTTATTGTTATGATGACCTTTCTTGTGGTTATTCTTACCCCCTTGACCTTGTGTGTTTCTCTTTCTTAGTAAGTTCTTACTTTCAGAAAGGGTTTCTTCAGTATTTCTGATATCTATCTTACCATCAGATAATTCAAACAAATGCATAAAAATAACAGCATCCTCTACAGTGTCTTTGTTCCAGTTTAAGAAACATTTTTTCATGTGATTTGCAATCGTATATACCAATGCTTCTTTCATGTCTCCCTCTTCCCAAGTCAATGCAGTATCAATCATGATCTGAATATTATTCCCGTAAAAACGATATTTATTTGCAGATTTTGGATAAGGCAATGATTCTGGTTTCCCTTGCAATTCTTCTTTTGAAGGCTTTTCATAAGGAGAATCAGCATCCAATTTAAAATCAGACATGATATACAATTGATCCCACAACTTGTGTTTGAAATCTGGCACATCACGTAAATGCGGTTGTAAATTCCCCATCACATCAATAATTGCCAAAGCCATTTTGTTTCGTTCTTCTTTCGTTTCTAAAGCGATACAGTGATCAACCAACTTTTGAATATGTCTTCCATATTCTGGGATAATCAAGTGCGGTCTTTCTCCGTTATATTCTAAATCGTAGTCTATCATGTATAATGTGATCTTTTAATCAGTGTTGTATTGCAAATTAAGTATTTATTTTTGGTTTTACTCAACAAATAGCTAACCAATAACCTTCAATTTTGCAAATTGTAGTAATAGTTTTTTCTTTCCTACTGTTCCAAACTTAATTTCAGCTTTTTTATTGGCTCCAGTACCTTCTAAATTTAATACCTCTCCTCTACCAAAACGATTGTGTTCTACAATGTTCCCAACAACAATCTTATCGTCGAATAAATTAGATTGCGGTTTGGTATGTGAAACCTTCTTTAAATTCTTTGGCGGAATAAAAATTTCTTTCTTCGCTTTTTCTCTATCTGCTCTTTGACGTTGAATAGGCTTTTGGAAACGAACCTTTTTAGGAGCGTCACCAAAGATATCCTTATCTACAAAACGATTGATGGAAGGTTCAGGTTTTTTGGGAGTGATGTATTCTAAAAACTGCTCATCGATCTCTTCTAAAAAGCGACTCGGCTCACAATCGATTAGTTTTCCCCAACGATATCTTGTTTTTGTATATGTTAAATAAGCACCTTTTTCAGCTCTTGTTAAGGCTACATAAAACAAACGCCGCTCTTCTTCTAATTCAGAGCGTGTGTTCATACTCATTGCTGATGGGAATAAATTTTCTTCCAGTCCAACGATATAAACATATGGGTATTCCAGTCCTTTAGATTGATGAATGCTCATTAAAGATACTCTTGGTTCTTCATCTTTCTTATCAGAATCAAAGTCTGTTGCTAATGCCACATCTTCCAAGAAAGCAGTTAAAGAAGCATCTCCACCTGTTTCAATTCTGTCTGTAATAAAATCTTTCACTCCATTTAACAGCTCTTGAACATTCTCAACCTTACTAATTGCTTCAGGTGTTCCTTCCTTCTCTAAGTCTTTAATGAACTGTGTTTGCTTTACAATTAACTCTGTAATTTCAAAAGCATTCATCTTCTGCGCATCGATCTGAAAACGCAGTACCATATTTAAAAAGTTCTGTAATTTGGTTTTTGTACCAGAATTTAGCTTCAAATCAATTTTATCCATATGTTTTAACACTTCAAAAATCGATTTCTTATAGTGGTTCGCAGCAATCGTTAGCTTATCAATCGTTGTGGCACCAATTCCTCTAGCTGGATAATTGATGATTCGCTTTAGAGCTTCTTCATCATTTGGATTGATCAACATTCGTAAATACGAAAGCAAATCTTTTATCTCTTTACGTCCATAGAAAGAGATTCCTCCATAGATTTTATAGAGAATGTTTTTCTTTCTCAAAGCATCTTCAATGGCTCTCGATTGTGAGTTTGTTCGGTATAAAACAGCAAACTCATCGCTCTTCAACTGCATATTCATGCTGTTATCAAAGATAGATTGTGCTACAAAACGCCCTTCCTCTCCATCAGAAATAGTACACATTACTTTAATAGAATCTCCTTGATCATTAGACGTCCAAACTTCCTTATCTAATTTGGTCTTGTTCTTTTCTATGACTGAATTGGCAGCATTCACAATGTTTTTTGTAGAACGATAGTTCTGTTCTAACTTAAACATCTTCGTATCTGGATAATCTTTTTGGAAACTTAAGATATTTTGAATGTTTGCTCCCCGAAAACTATAAATACTTTGAGAATCGTCTCCTACCACACAAATGTTTTGAAAACGATCTGCCAATGCTTTTACAATGATATATTGCGAGTGATTGGTATCTTGATACTCATCTACCATAATGTAACGGAAACGATCTTGATATTTAGCTAGTACATCTGGAAAACGCGCCAACAGCTCATTCGTTCTTAACAACAGATCATCGAAATCCATTGCTCCCGATTTAAAACAACGGTCAACATACTCTTTATAGATATCTCCTACTTTCGGTCGACTTGCCATTAAATCGGCTTCCTGCAAATCAGAATTATTGAAATAAGCTCTTACTGTAATCAAACTATTCTTAAAGGATGAGATACGATTTAAAATCTGTTTTGCTTTGTATCTGTCTTTATCCAGCCCCATTTCTTTGATGATGGCTGTAATAGATCGAACGGAATCTTGGGTGTCATAAATAGTAAAGTTAGACGGATATCCTAATCTGTCGGCTTCAGAACGTAAAATCCTTGCAAACACCGAGTGAAAGGTTCCCATCCATAAATTCTTTGCTTCACTAGCTCCTACTACGCCAGCAATACGCTCTTTCATTTCACGTGCCGCTTTGTTGGTAAACGTTAGTGATAAAATATTAAACGCATCAACTCCTTTTTGCATCAAATGCGCAATTCTATAGGTTAATACACGTGTTTTACCAGAACCAGCACCTGCAATGATGATCATAGGTCCGTCTTTCTGTAAAACTGCTTCTTTTTGAGCTGGATTTAAGGAGTCTAAATAGTTTGCCAATGTAAAAAAATAGTGAAGTCCAAAAGTACCATTCCTCTCGCATTGTAACAAGGAAAGTTATTGACAATTTTACACAAGAAAGTAACCAATTTCTTACACTTGTCGTCTATATAGCATAACCAGCTATTCAAATGAAAGACACAAGCATCACAATCAAATACTTTTTCAGTGCAATTGCAGCAGTATTAGTAACATGGTTCATCCATGAATTTGCTCATTGGGCAACAAGCGAAGCTTTGGGTTATGAAACTATTATGAGATTAAACTCAGCGACCCCTGTAAAAGGTCAAAATGTTTCTAAAGCACATCATATTATAACCTCTGCAGCCGGTCCTCTAATTACAATTCTACAAGCAATTATTCTTTTCTTTTTTCTCAAAAAAAGTTGGAATAAGTTTTTGTATCTATTTTTATTTATTCCTTTTTACATGAGGTTACTAGCTGGTTTATTTAATGTTTTTAATCCGAATGACGAAGGAAGAATAAGTGAATACTACGGGCTTGGTCTTTATACGCTACCAATCGTAGTTAGCCTATCCTTGTTCATTTTAGTATTTAAAATTTCTAAACAGTATCAGCTTCCTAAGAAATTTCATCTAATCACTTATTTAATTGCAACATTTTTAATTACTATACTCATCCTATCTGATCAATATTTTAAGATTAGAATCTTCTAAAAAACAACAGTTTATAACAAAAAAGTAACTTTTCTAATGAACTAACGTTTTTTTATTAGTTCCACAAACACACATGCATAAAGGCCTTCTCTACTTTTTTGCATTTTTTTTGTTAAAAAAATTTGCGTAACCGAATGGTTACATATATATTTACAATCAAATAATTAGAAAATGTATGAGAAGAGATGTTTATCAAGCTATTGCAGATCCTATTAGAAGAGATATTATTAAGCTCTTAATGAAGGATACGATGAACATAAATGAAGTGGCAAAAAATTATGAAATCAGCCGACCAGCGGTTTCAAAACATTTAAAAATACTGAATGAATGCGGTATTATTAATATCAATAAAAAAGGAAGAGAGCGCTTGTGCAAAGTGAAACCCAAAATGTTGAAACCAGCACATACATGGATAGATCAATACAAAGAACTCTTTAAAGATAATAAAACCACTCCCTAAAGGTTTTAAAGTTACGAAAGCTCATTGCCAACCCCCTTCTGCTTTGGGCTTAGTAACTTTTATTTTTTACAATTTATTTATAGTTATTTCTCCCTCCTGAGAAAAAAATCAACTCTTATTTTTAGTATATTTGATAGCTTCAATATGACCACTATACTTTTGTAACTGGTGCTAAAAAATATTTATATGAAACAATCAATGATCAGACTTTTCTTTCTCCTTTTTTTTGTAATTCCATTTTATACAATACAAGGACAAGCTACTTCACAAAGTGAACAAGTTGACAAACTTTTTGCTCGATGGGATACCAATAAAACTCCTGGTTTAGCGCTGGCAGTTGTTAAAGACGGAAAAATCATTTATAAGAAAGGTTATGGAATTGCGAATTTGGAATACAATGTTCCCATAACTCCTTCTACCATATTTCATATCGCTTCAGTTTCTAAACAGTTTACCGCTTTTTCAATATTGCTTTTAGAAAAACAAGGGAAATTAAGCTTAGACGATGATATCAGAAAGTACATTCCTGAAGTGCCAGATTTTGGAAAGAAAATCACCTTACGGCATTTAGCAACTCACACAAGCGGATTAAGAGATCAATGGAATCTATTAGCCATGGCTGGTTGGCGTTTAGATGATGTAATCACCAAAGAACATGTGCTAAAATTAGTAAGCAAACAGAAAGATTTAAACTTTACTCCTGGAAGCGAATATACATATTGCAATACTGGCTTTACCCTTTTAGCGGAAGTAGTTTCTAGAGTTAGTGAAATGTCTTTTGCTGAATTTACAAAAGCAAACATTTTTGACCCTTTACAAATGAACAATACGCTTTTTTATGACGATCATGAAAAGATTGTAAAGAACAGAGCATATTCATATTATTCTGGTAAAGGAGGATTCAAGAAAAGCGTGTTGAATTACGCCAATGTTGGAGCCACAAGTCTTTTTACAACTGTGGAGGATTTAGGCCTTTGGTCAGAGAATTTTAACAACCCTATTGTTGGTGATGCTGCAATAATTAATGCAATGAATACTCCAGCTGTTCTTAACAATGGCAAAAAATTTGGTGGCGCATTGGGTCAATTTATTGGCAAATACAAAGGTTTGAATGAAATACAGCACGGAGGCGCTGATGCTGGATACCGATCTTACCTAACTCGTTTTCCTGACGAAAATTTTGCTGTTGCAGTGTTTAGTAATTCTGCAGAATTTAATTCAGGCGGAATGGCTCATCAGGTTGTTGATATCTATTTGAAAGATAAAATCACATCCGCACCTAAAAAGGAAGTAGTTACAAAAGAAACCCCAAAAGAAAACATTTCAATTTCTGAAAGTACATTGAATAGCTATGTAGGTCACTTTGAGCTACAGCCAGGTTTTATTATTCAAGTTAGGAACAAAGACGGACAATTATTCGCCAAGGCAACTGGACAAGCCGTTGTTTCTTTAACTCCTTTATCTAAAACTGAATTTAAAGTATCAGGAGTCGAAGCTAAAATTGAATTCACACCCAACGATGGTAAAAGTGTTAAAGCGCTTAAACTTCATCAGAATGGACAAGTTATGAGGGCTCCAAGAGTTGAACAATTTGACAAATCTGCTGTAAATCTACCCGATTTTGAAGGAAGTTTTTATAGCGAAGAACTATCAACTACTTATCACTTTGCTGTTGTTGATGGAAAACTAATAGCACAACACAGTAGACATAGCGACTTTGAATTAACACCTTCAAAGAAAGATCAATTTACCAGTCCTGCTTGGTTCTTCGGACGAATTAAATTTACAAGAGGTGAAAACGGTAAAATTATTGGTTGTAGAGTTTCTTCTGGGCGTGTTCGCAATTTGAAATTCGAAAAGGTTAAATAGCTCATAGATTTTCTTTTTAAGTGAAATCATTTCTGAAATATCAGTTCGAGTGATTTTTTGATAAAAAAAAGCGTATCGAGAACTCGTTAAAATTTACTCGAGTTGACAGAATTTACCATCACTCAAAAACACGTATTTATACCTGTTTCTGAAAACCCAATTTTTTACGCCTCACCGTTGGATGAATTCTTTGTACTTTATGGGGATTCAACTATAAACAATAACACTCATGAAAATCAAACATCTAACCATCGTTCTTCTAGCTACTTTCGCTCTTCACTCATGCAAGAAAGAAGCAAAAAAAGAAGTCGTTAAAGAAGCGTCTACGGAAAAAGAAGCTGCTCCCAAGAAGAAGAAAGTTAAAGAACAACCTTTTGTATATGGTGTTGATATTTCTAGCTATCAAGGTGATGAAGTCAACTTTATCAATACACACAAGGACAGTATCGGTTTTGTAATCTGTAAAGCTACACAAGGTGATTTTTTAACAGACCCTAAATTTGCCTCGAACTGGCCAAAGATTAAAGAAGATGGTTTTATAAGAGGAACTTATCATTTCTATGAGTCTAATAACGACCCTACTGTGCAAGCCAATTACTTTGCCAATGTAATTTCAAGTATAGAGGCTACAGACCTTCCTCCTATCGTAGACTTTGAAAGTGGAGGAATTGACAAATCGCAATCTATTGACTCAGTGAGTACTGGTTTAATTACATTTATACATGCATTACAGGAAAAGACAAATAGAAAGCCTATGATTTACACAGACATTCCTACCGCAGATAAATATTTAAATGATCCTGTTTTTGCTGATTATGCTTTATGGATTGCAGTATACAATGGAAAAAGCACGCCTGATTTACCAAACACATGGGCAAATAAAGGCTGGAAACTATGGCAACGAAATGCTACTTATAAACTAGATAACTTCACAAATGACTCTGATGTCTTTAATGGAGATATTACGAGGATGAAAGATTTTATTAAGAGTTATAAGTAAACGCTATTGCTTACTCAAACATTAATAGGGAGTGTTTTTCTTCTCCCTATTTTCAGTTAACTACTTTTAAGTAAGTATAAATACCTATTTACTTCTCAATACTGTTTTCCTCACTGTACAGTTTATTCTTTTTACTATATTGCTTCCAAAGCAATAATAAGTTACATCCCCAACGTAACATTTTACACTCAATCAATTTACTTCAGCTTATTAAATGAGAGTAATATTACACTAATAACCAATAATCAACCAAAACATGACAAGACAACTTCCATTTGGAGATGCTGATGCTAATAATGTAAATTTAGATGAAATTATTAGGTCATTTATCCCAATGAATTCCAAAAAAAAGCAATTTAATGAAGTTTTCAACCCTTCAACACGTGTGATTTTCGGAAAAAAAGGAGCAGGAAAAACACTATACTTAAGAGGTATTAGAAATTATTTAAAGAACATTGAAAATCCTGATTCAATTTATGTTACTGATATTGACAATCAACCTCCAGATACAGAGTTAATAACAAAAATATCTTCTTGGTATTCAGATAAACCAAGTTTGTCAGATGAATTATGGAGAAAAATATGGGAAGTTACAATAGTGCAAACGACTATAACTCATATTCTATATTCAAAAGAACTTTCAAACAATACACCAAGTATAGATAAAGATTTTTTCTTGAAAAAATACAAGAAAATATTACCAAAAAACAAAGCTCCAAACAACCTTTTTAATCAACTTACTAGTGTTATTGAAAAATTTAATTCAGCTCAAGATTTAAATCATTATTTAAGAAGTGAACTCTGGGGTTCATTACTTTATGATTTTAATGTTTTAATAAAAAACAATCCACCTATATACTTTTTTTTAGATCAACTAGATGATGATTTTATTAATTCCCCTCACTCTTGGTTAAGTTGTCAATATGGTTTATTTAATACTATTTTTAGGTTCCTTAGGAATAATACATTTGGTCGTAGGTTACACATTATTGTATGTTTAAGGGAGTTTGTATATGCGTATATTTTAAATGGACAACATGGAACAAAATATTTGAATGATTCAAAAATAGTAGTCCTTAAATGGAATCAAGAAACAAGCAAATACTTTTTAAATAAAAAAGTGGAGAATTTAAATAAAGATTTTTTAATAGACCCTTCTGGAGAGAACTCCAATCAAAATTTCTTTGGATTTGACAATGTTAAATGTAAAAGAGATAAAAAATTATACGATGAAAAAATAGAAGAGTACATCGTTAGACATACTCAACTAATGCCTAGAGATATAATAAATATTGGAAATACTTTTTATGAGGAGTTTAATCAAGTAATTGAAAAACCTTATGATAAATGTTTGAAAATTGCAGTTAGAAATACTGCTAAACAGATAGCTTTTGAGCAATTAAAAATAGCATCTCTTTTCTTAAGCACTAAGTGGATGTATAACGGAGTTTTTGAAGATGACAATGTTAATATATATAATGAAGACTATGTGGTTAATAGCTTTAGATTCAATCTTGAAAAATTAATAAAGAGCATAGGAAAAGATAGGTTTACACATAAAACTTTAATGAATAGAGTTAAGGATAAAAAGAATTATGGTTTTGAAAAATCAGAAAGACCATTTAATTCTTTATTTCTTTCTGGACTTTTAGGTTATGTAGAGGAAGATGAGAGTGAAAATGAATTTGAAGTCTTCTTTTCAGAAAGTAGAACATCTCAATACGAAATCCCTTTACTAAAAAAGAAATATGTTTTTCACTCTTGTTTAATAGATTACCTTAATATCAAACCTATAAAAAAACCAGTCTATGCAACATATTAATTATAAATCTTATTTCCATTTTAAATCAAATTTTAAAAAAGATATAATTTCAAGATCGCCAACAGTAGATTTTAACGCCCTTCTTTTTAGAGGTCAATCTGATTCGGATTGGAAATTAGTTTCTGCTTTTGATAGGGTTGAAACTGATAAATCAAAATATGATAGTCTTTTATATAGATTCAAAAATATTTGTGAAAAATATAATTTTCAAGAAGAATTATTAGAAACTTCGAAAAAGGATATAAATGTGCTAGCTGCATATGGCCAACATTACGGTCTACCAACTAGATTGCTAGATTGGACTAAGAGTTATTACTTTGGAGCTTTTTTTGCTTTTTCAGGTATAAAATCCTTAGAAGTAAAAACTAAAAAATGTACTATTTGGTGTATCAATCCAGAATCAGAGTTAGTGAAAAAAGCAAAAGGTCTAGATTTTATAGAATTATCTACAAACAAGTATAACTACAGAATAAAAAATCAATTAGGTTTTTTTACTCTTTCAAAGCATACTGAAGATTCTATAAATGAATATGAAACTGCTGTGTTCAAAAAATATGATATTGATGATTTACTATGGAAAATTGATATTCAATATAATCTAGATGATATAGATTATATATTAGAAGATTTAAATGACATGGGCATTTCTTATAGTATTGTATATCCAGATATAGATGGTTACATATTAGAATCTATACATACAGAAAATATAAAAATAGAATAATTATTAGATTTAGATTAGTTAATAAAATTTTCGCTATTAAAAACGTAGTAAAACTAATATCTAAAACAACTTCTTCTACTATGCTCCCGAACGATTATTTCGACAAGATTACTACTAATGTATCGTTTGGTTTAGGAAATAAAACAAATAATACCAACCTACTCCAACGCCACAATATTCTTTTTAAACAATCGTATAGATACCAAGACCATTCCTAGTCCAATCCCTAATAGAATACCCATTTTTGGTAGAATTTCTAGCAATGGTAACTGTCTCCAGAAGATATCAAAGAACCCTTGAATTCCCCAGTAGTTTACACTTACCACTGCGATGTCTTGCAGAAAGCCTGGCATCATATTAATAGGAATCATAGATCCACCAATAGCCGACATGAGTATGATAATAATAGTGCTCATTCCATTCAATTGCTGACGTGTTTTTACCGTAGAGACTAACAAAACTCCAAAACTAGACACGGCAAAAGAGATGGCAACAATCAACAATAGCAAAGAAAGTACGTCCATAAAAATTGGCAATCCAAATGCTACCCAAGCAAAGAGAAACATCGCTGTTAATTGTAGTACTGAAATAACCATCGCTACCCCCATTTTTCCTAGCAATATGTCTATTGGTTTTACTGGAGAAAACAACAAACGCTTTAAAGTTCCTGCTTCTTTTTCATCTAATAGACTTCCTCCTATGGCAGCAATACTAAACAACAACATCATAATCGCTGTACCTCCTACTGCTTGCACTAATCCTGGGTGAGCTCTTGTGTCCGTAGGCTTAATGACAGAAGTCATTTTTACATTCACGTTGTTCAATAGCTTTACATTTCCAAAATTACGAGCCAATCGACCTCTTACTACCGCCAATAGCATTTGAGTTTGAATCTCACTGGCTGCATCGTATTTTAGTTCCAAAGGCAAAGGGTTGTTTGCAGCAACTGCTTCTGAAAATCCTTTATAGAAAATTAAAACCGCCGTGTTCTTTCCTTTCTGAACAAGATCGACCGCTTCTGCTTCTTCTTTTGCCACCATACGTAAACTGCTCAACCCATTGAGTTCAGTTATAAAGTCCTGAGATATTTTACTAGAATCCTTATCCACCACTAACAAAATACTGGGTCTTGGTGCGCTTTTTTTTCTTCCAACACCTCCAAAAGCAAATGCGAATAATGTGATTAAAATAATAGGAAGCAAAAAAGTTAGTAAGATTCCTTTCTTATCAGAAAGGTAAATTTTTAAGTCCTTCTTTATAATGTTTAGTATCATGGTTGGTTGTTTCTTTGTTATTTTATTTACTTCTCGACTTACTTTGTAAGCTAACTTCATTCAAAATATATTTTGAATTTGTTAATGCTCGAAGTAACATTTGTTTAGTTTCTACTTCTTAATATTATTTGACAACACTTCGATAGCACTTCGACACCCTTCGATAAACTCAGGGTAAAAGCTCAGTGTGATTTCTCATTTTGAGAAATCAATCCCTTAATTGTTTTCCCGTAAGCGATAAGAATATGGTCTCTAAATTCACTTTCTTTAGTTCAATGTCTTTAATTGACAAATTCATATCATTACAGGCTGCTACAATACTCGACAAGTTCTTTACAGTACTTTCGATCAACAATGTATTTTCTTTTTGAATCGTTTTTAATCCCAAAGACTCTTGCAGGTTTGCTACTTGATTTTCAGACAGCAATTCAAACTCCAATTGTATACTCTCTTTCGTTTCCACCAATTCTTGCAATTCTTCTTGTGTTCCTTGTGCTATAATTTTTCCAGAATCGATAATGGCAATACGGTTACACAAACGTTCTACTTCCTCCATATAATGCGTGGTGTAGATAATCGTCATCCCTTGTTTGTTTAACGCTTCAATCACTTCAAAAATGTGGTTTCTACTTTGTGGATCGATTCCTACGGTAGGCTCATCCATCAACAACACCTTTGGCTGATGTAGTAAAGCAGCTGCAATATTTATTCTACGCTTCATTCCTCCTGAATACGTTTTGATCATGTCCTTTTTACGATCCAACAATCCAATCAATTCCAATGTTTCTTCTATTCGCTCTTTCAATTCTTTGGAAGGAACTCCATAAAGATTCCCCCAAAACAATAGGTTCTCATATGCAGAAAGTTCTTCATACAAAGAAATCTCTTGCGGTACGACTCCTATTAAATGCTTGCATTGTTTTGAATTTGTTTTCACTTCCACGCCATCAATCACAATACTTCCTTCATCGCTTGCAAGAATGGAACTCATCATATTCAATGTGGTTGACTTCCCTGCTCCATTAGGGCCTAAGAGCCCAAAGATTTCACCTTTAGAAATGTGAAAACTCACATCGTCTACTGCTTTTATATTTGAAAATGACTTAGAAAGGTTTTGTACTTGAATCATAGTTGGTTGTTCATTGATGGTTGTTCTGCTGAGCTAGTCGAAGCACAAATGTCGTAAAAGAATTCGCTTTCGTTGAAATGATTTTACCGAATCGTGATTTTTAGAGGATGAGTTGTTTTTTACACAGAATCAACTAGGTAGAAACACCTGATTTTAATCACTTTACTTTTCCACCTTCGAAGTTATCATTCATATTTACTTACCTTGGATTCTCTATACAAGTATAGTACTTGCTTTCAACTTAAAAACTAACCAAATGACCAAGAGAACTTTATTTATTCTATCTATCAGCGTCTTATTTCTTGCTTTCCTCGGGTGTCACCACGATTCGAAACCTTTATCTGCAGGAGAAACTGCTAAACCCAATGTAGGATATAGTGTTACCAAAAAATCTGATGACGGCTACGAACCTGTTCACAATACGAAGCTAAAAAACCCTTATGAGAAGTTAAAGCCTCACCTGACGCCTAATGTTCCTAATCATTTAAAACCACATTCAAGGTTGGTAATGACCGATGTAGAAGACAGAACATTCTTTGACTTTTTTGCTTGGCAAACGTTTGTTGGATTAGTTTGGCCAGCAGATCCGCAACTTAGGGGAACTCCTAACAGAACAATTACTCCAGAAGAGTTTTCAAAATACAATAGCAATGATGCTAGCAATCCTAATAGAGTTCCTGTGGTTTGGGAAACCTTTAGAACATTCGATGAAGCTTTTCCTGTCACTAAAAAAAACCCAAACTCTGGACCTCCAGAAGAATGGGATACGACACCATACAAACGTCCTTTTGTATTAGATTTAACTTCCAAAGGCAATAGTCATGACAACTTAAACGAAGCTTTCTCTTCTGTTTTAATAGATCAAAATCGCCAATATGTTCGATACAGTTTAGGATTGAACAAGGTGATGTACGAATTCATTCGACAAAACAAATGGTATTTAAAAGAGAATTTACCTAAATCACCAACACCAGCAACCTTACCACCGTTGGTAGATCCAGCCACACAACAAGTCACCACCATATCACAACCTCAAACCAATACAGTAATCAAACAGACTGTAAACGGAAACTCTATTGAAATAAAATCGGCTTGGCGGATTATGATTCTTAAGGAAGACATTGAACCTAATCAGACATGGAAAAAAGCAGATGATTTATCTCGATACTTTGTTTCGAAGGCAAACGTTACAGATGCAGTTACAGGTGAAGTAAAAGAGGTATTAGTAGGACTTGTAGGACTGCATGTTGTTGTAAAAACACCACAATTCGTGCAAGGTCTATGGTCTAGTTTTGAGCATGTAGATAATGTAAAAGCACCCAAAGGTATCAGGCCTTCATTTCATGATGAAACAGATACAGTTTATGAAGAAGGCTTTTCTTACAATCCAGGGAGAACAATTCAAAAAGAGGAAGACAGAGTACCTGTAGAAGTAAGTCGTACTTATAAAATTCCGGAAACTCCAGTAGGGACAGGAATACATTTACCAGATGGATTATCGACTGTAGCTCTTAATACAGCTTTTCAGAGATTGCTAAAAGGAACAGTTTGGGAAAACTATCAATTGGTGATTACGCAATGGCCAACAGATCCAACAACATTTTATCCTAAGCCAGATTTATTTCCAAGAAGTACCTATCCTTCAGGAGATCCTAAAAAAGATTCTTTGGCATTACCAGCAGTAAAAGAAGCTTACGCAAGAGCAGTACTAAATGCTAAAAACGCATATCCTAGATGGTCTGGATTGCCTTTACCTCAAATAGGAGCTTTAAACACAACCATGGAAACGTATTTTCAAAACCCTAACCCACCAACGAAAGGTCCCAATAAAGGAATCCGACAGGCTATGGAAAACACGAGTTGTATGGGTTGTCATTACGGAGCTTCAGATACCGACTATAGTTGGGGATTAAAATTAAGAACCTATCCACAGCCATTTAATCAAGGTCGTGTTAGTTTGAACGATTCGACATTAGTCGATTATATTAAATCGAACAAGTAAGCTTTATCAATCTTTTTATTCGAAGACCTCTCTTATATAAGAGAGGTCTTCTTTTTTGAATTACAATTGAAGAGTTATTAGCTATTCAAAATCCCGTAAAATTACCTATAGATAAGATATCAAGATTTTGTATGTTAAAGACTTAAAATCAACTAATTATGAAATCAACCAAAACCAACCCACCTACTCGTTTTCATTTCGCTATTCTATGTATATTCTCATTATTAATTTTTATCGGATGTAGAACTAAAGGAAATGTTTTAGCATGGGAGACAGCAACAAAACCGACAGAGTTTCCCGAGGCTAGTTTAAAGCTACCTTCAACTGGAGTTTGCTTTTCTGGAGGAGGAACCAGAGCAATGAATTTAGCGTTAGGGCAAATGAAAGGACTAGACAGTTTAAACCTTTGGGATGATATTGGATATATCTCTGCAGTCTCTGGAGGATCTTGGGCATCAACCATCTTTACTTACTACAACGACGGTGCTAAAAATGACAAACACCTATTAGGAAACATTATAGCCCCTCATGAAATTACCATGGACACTTTAAAGTACATGCCAAAAGGTTTTATGGGCGAAGTGATTTCTAAACATTTAATAGACGATGCATTGGCAAGGTTGGCAGTAGGTTCTCTTAGCTTGGGGATCTTACAGAAAATGGATTATGTATGGATTGATGCTGTGGGAAGCACCTACTTAAAGCCTTATGGATTGTATGACCCAAAACATCCGAAGTATTTTACTTTGAATGACAGCACGAGGCAAGATATTCTCCGTAGAAATTCCAAATTAAAGAAAAGCGATTTCATTACTGTTCACAAACAAAAAGGAGATATTAAAAGACCTTTTTTAATCGTGAACTCTAGTCTATTAGCTCCTAGTAGATATTTGCCTATCAAAAATCCAGAAAACTTATCAGTGTTTAATTACACGCCCTTATACATTGGTTCAAATCACCCTATTGCGGTAACAGATACAGAACTCCTTTCTGGCAGTACCATTAGTTTTAATGCGGGTGGTGGATTTGTAGAACCTTTCGGGTTTGGAAGTGATTTATTACGTTCTCAAAACAGGCAATTGTCAGGAAATAAAGGAACCAATCTTCGTGTAAAACTCGCAAGAAGACGTTTTCAAGCTGTTGACGCTACGGGTACAAGCAGTGCCGCTTATGGAGCTATGTTTAGTTCTAGTCTATTAGCGCAATTGGGTTCAGAGATACTAACACGTTTTTCTGCTGATCAATTAATTCCAGAAGAAGAATATTGGCCCATTTCAGAAAACGGAGTGGTAGAAAATTCGGATGAATATCGTTTTACAGATGGTGGTAACTTAGAAAACTTTGGACTGATTTCATTACTACAACGTGGTGTTAAAAAAGTGGTCGTATTTATCAATACAGATACGCCATTGGATGTTAATATAAATCCAAGTAAAGATTGCCCTCCACAAAAGAGCCAAGTATCTTCTGATTTGTTCCCTTTATTTGGATATAAACTCGGAAACCAAACGAAGAACCAAGTGTTTAAACAGTCAGATTTTAAGATAGTCTATGACAGTCTTCGTAATGCAAAATTGAATAAAAAAACAGTGATGGCAAAGACAACATTACACACCGTAAAAAACAAATGGTGGGGAATCAAAAAAGGGCAAAAAGTGACGGTTTTATGGGTCTATAATGAAACTGTTCTAGAGTGGCAAGATCAACTACGAGACTCCGTTAAAGCTGAAATTTGCAAAGGACCTACTGGTAAGTTTCCAGACTTCCCATTGTATAAGTTGATTGGAGAAAATGGTTTAGTAAAGAATGGAATTTCATTAACAAAAGAGCAAGTGAATCTCGCGTATCAGCTCAGTGCTTGGAATGTGTATAGCAACAAAAAAGTATTTGACTTTTTGAAAGGAAAAAAGGAAGAGGAAGATTAGGTGTTTACGGTTTCCCTCATTGTGAGGTTTTTGAAACTTCTCTATATTTGAGAGAAACCAATTGATATTCTCCGTAGCTAAATAGCAAAGGAGAAAGTTATATCTCTAAATGAAATTTAATATCTTGAAACGAGTTCAGGATACTGAAAAACAGGAGAAAAACATTTTGTTATCCCGTAAATACTAGGGGATATCACATATATTTATTGACATATAACTAGTTGTACACAAGCAAAAAAAACTGA